>NZ_OZ061315.1:1218398-2436796 GCF_964063325.1 Hafnia alvei | reverse complement strand
GAAGATCTCACCAATGAAATTTTCACCATCCGCACCAAAGATATTCAGTCTGACATTTTCTTTGCCAACAAAGCGAAGAAGGATTGATGATATACGGATAGAGCATTCTTGAATGAAGAGGCCCAATCATCAGATTGGGTTTCTTGTTACATATTACTTAATTTTCAGCATCCAAGTGAAACTGATGCAATATCCGATGAGCAATAGGTGCCAGCACTAATCCTAAGGTTGTCATAAATACTAGGCTGGTAAACATCCCATAAAACGCAAAGAAGACCTTTCCGGCCAAGCTTTGAGGAATAAAATATGGGCCAATGCCATTGGCGATAAACGCGCTATTTAATGTCGCATCATGCCAATTGATATTGGTATCAAAAACCATGTGTCCTACGACGCCAATAAGTAAGGTAGTGATTATTAGAACAAGAGCGCCACCAAAATGTAGTGAGAGACGTTTTAAAAACGCACCAAGTGAAATCACGGGCATATTTTTTGATTCATACATATTGATAAGCTCCTATTGGTGATGGTGTCACTATTGTAACGATTTTGAGTAGCCTTGCTCTGAACCTCAGCTCAACAACTTAACTTACATTTATCATTAGGTTCGAAGAATGTGCCCGAAAATTTGCCGGGTTAGGTACGCCGGCGACGTATTAGCAGATGAGTCCAACCATGACCAAAAACCTTTAAATTCTACCTATCCTTATCATAGTTCGTATAATGTATATTATGTTAAATTGAATATCTGGCTGATAAGGAGTCCAAACAGCATTTCCCTACCCCCCACTCATTTCCTTCTTGTTGCATACTTATTTTGTTTAACTTAGCCTCGCTGATCCTCGAAATCAGTAGATTAGATTTTGGCGGCGCTCTGTGAAATCTAAAAAAGTATGGGTACATCACCCGCCTAGAATTTACAGAGCGCTACCAATACTGAAATCAATTCTCATGGGTTTTATCAATCTTGATGCCTGTCTCATCGCTGACATTATCATGATGACTTGGTTATGGCTGACGCAAGTAAACATGAGTTTCGGTGTACTTAATCACAATTGGTGAAAGCAGCGCTAGCGCTACAACGTTAGGCAAAACCATCAGGCCATTAAACGTATCTGCCATATTCCAAATCAGATCGACCTTAAACACAGATGAGCCAAACAGCGCGCACAGCATTAAGGCTTGAAATATACGCAGTGATAACGGGGAGCCAAAAAGATAGCGAATATTAGTTTCTGCGTAGTAGTACCAACCAATAATCGTAGAGAAAGCGAAAAACATCAGGGAAACAGTGATAAACACCCCACCCCAATAGCCAAAAATCAGCGTATACGCATATTGCGTTACTGCGATACCTGTCCCATGTTTCCCCATGAACGGTAAAAACTCTGATACCGGTAGTCCTTGTAAATCCAACATTTTCAGCCCAGTGCTGACTATCGCCAATCCGGTTAATGTTACGATCACGCAGACGGTAAACACCCCTGTCATGGCAATGAACGCCTGATCCTCTGGATTTTTAACTTTTGCTACGGCATGAGCATGTGGTGTGGAACCCATTCCCGCTTCATTCGAGAACAATCCGCGAGCAATACCAAAACGTGCAGCCTGTTGAATTGAAACTCCAATCGCACCACCTAGTGCGGCCTGCGGATTAAACGCAGCAACGACAATCATATGTAATGCAGGAAACACATAGTTATAGTTAAGCAATAAAATAAGCACGGCCCCAATCACATAAACCGTTGCTTTCAGCGGCACGAGTTTTTCATTTAATGCTGCAATATAGTGCAGTCCTCCCACCACAACCAAGCCAACGAGTATCGCGATGCACAATCCCACAATCCAGGTACTGACGCCAAAGGAGAGATGAAAAGCATTCGCAATAGAAGCACAGTATGACATCGTTATTATTGGTGGTGGCCCAGCAGGACTTAGTGCGGCGATTTATGCTGCAAGAGCCCGTTTAAAAACATTGGTCATTGAAGAAAAACGCCAAATGGGTGGCCAATGTAGTACCACCGCTGAGTTAGAAAATTATCCTGGTATATTGCAAGACAGTGGTCATGGTTTGATGGATAAATTCCATCAACATGCCGTTCACTTCGGCGCTAAATTTCAACTAGGCAAAGTGATATCACTCAACCTTAATAAGGATGGACAAGAAAAGGTCCTCAAACTTAAAGACGGTGCAAGCATTATCAGTAAAGCCGTTATTATTGCCACTGGTACTCGGCCACGCACATTGGGTATTCCCGGAGAAAAAGAGTTTGCGGGTCGCGGTGTTTCTTATTGTGCAACCTGTGACGCCGACTTTTATACTGACCTAGATATTATTGTTGTTGGTTCTGGCAATACGGCTATTGAAGAAGCGGTATTTCTCACTCGCTATGTCAACCAAGTTACGCTCATTGTTATTCATGCTGAAGGACATTTAGATGCGGATCTGATTGCTAAAGAGCAAGCATTCTCGAACCCTAAAATTCATTTTATCTGGAATAGCGTGGTCACGGCCATTATCGGCGATGAGTTGGTACAGAGTGTGGAAATTAAAAATGTTAAAACAGGCGTCACTCGTCTTGTTGAGACCAACGGCGTATTTATGTTTGTAGGCACCGTTCCACAAACAGATTGGCTTGAACCGCACAGAAAACAATTGCCGCTGACTTCTGCGGGCTATATCAAAGTCAATACTCAGCAAGAAACCCTGCTGCCTGGCATTTTCGCCGTGGGTGATGTGTGTCAGAAATTCCTTCGTCAGGTCGTTACCGCCGCTGGTGATGGTGCCAGCGCCGCCGTGGCAGCCAGTCAATACATTGAGCAAGAAGATTTTTGGACGCACCATATTCTGCAATCAGAAAAATGCTCATTAGTACTGTTCTGGTCACCGTTGCAACCTGAAAGCGTCGCGTTAATGACTGAGCTCGAATCACGTACTCACGATGATTCACACTGGCAGTTAGTCCCGATCGATACCTACAAAAACCAGCGTTTAGCTAACCGTTATCACGTTTGTCAGCTACCGACGCTAGTGTGCCTAGAGCGCGGCAAAGAAACGCGGCGTTTCGAAGATCCCAATGAATCAGAACTCAGCGAGTTATTAGAGGAGTCACTCAATGCTTGAATTGAATAAAGATAACTTCACTGAACAGACCGCTAACGGACTTGTTTTAGTCGATTTTTGGAGCGAAAACTGCACCCGATGCAAAGAGCTAATGCCCGATATACATCAGCTTGCAGAAAAATACGCCAACAAAATGACATTTTGCAGCCTGAATATTCAGGGGAATCGCCGCTTGGCGATGCAGCAGAAAGTGATGGGACTACCCTCCATCGTCTTTTATCGAAATGGCGAGCGTATACAGCATATCAGCGGGGAAACACTCGACCGGGAGCAAATTGAACAGGCAATAACAACACTTTTGGCTTAGGTCTGCATTGACCTTTAAGCCTTGACTCTAAGCGTTACTTACAACAACTGGAGGTTATAAGTGGATTTAAAAAGCAAGAAAATCATAATGCTAGGTGATAGAGATGGTGTGCCAGGCCCTGCAATCGAAGCCTGCGTGAAGTCGGCAGGCGCAGAGGTCGTGTTCAGCACAACGGAATGTTTTGTCTGAACCAGCGCCGGAGCAATGGATCTGGAAAATCAGCGTCGTATTAAAGCACTGACAGAAAAATACCCACCACAAGATTTAGTCGTAATTCTGGGTGGCGCAGAAGCTGAGGCATCTGGTCTGGCATGTGAAACTGTCACTAACGGCGATCCGACTTTTGCAGGCCCTCTGGCTGGAGTTCAGTTGGGACTCCTGTGTTATCACATCGTTGAAGATGAAATTAAACAGGCCGTCAGCAATGACGTTTATCAACAGCAGGTTGGCATGATGGAGATGGTTCTCGATATCGATTCTATCGTTGCGGAAGTGAGCCAATACCGAGCGCAATACTGTAAGTACCTTAATCAATAGACGTTCCCCCAACCGGAACGGTGGCTTTGCGTGGATGAATCAGGCGCAAAGGTTCGCGTGGTTGGGGTCACCATCCAATATTGGGAGTATTTTATGGGACATGCAGTGATTCTGAATACGGGCTACATTTTGGCTCACGCACCAGATTTGCTGGTTTGGCACGGTTCTACCGCGCAACAGATACGGGAGCAACAACCTTCTCACCCATATCTTGATGAGATGAATCACCACCTGCGCAACTTTGAACACGCCGTCAACTATCCGCCAAATCAATGCTACATCGGCAATATTTCGCCACCGCAGCTATCAGCAATAGCGATGCCGTGGTGTGCTTGCAACAAACCAATGAACGCTCGGGCTGAGTCTGGCGAGATCTTCACTCAAGAGCTGCTCTATGCCCTACTTAACTACGTAGACTCATTTGAATTAACCGCATGGCATCCAGATTTTGTTGCCCGCACCGCTGAGCTGATTGAGCAACACCCAAAGATGTCGAGTCTGCCGATCTTTTAGTTTTAATTGACCTCGAACAGTCATATTTCGTGTTTGATATTCGTGAGGATATCCTATCCGGTATCCATAAAGGCGATAATGTCAGTCTACGCATCCCTGCGCTAAACGAAAAAGTAGTTACGGCCCAAGTGAGATATATTTCTCCACTTGGCGATTTTTCGACAAAAAGAGCCACGCGAGCGACCGGCGATTTTGACTTAAAAACATTCGAGATCAGATTGTATCCATCAGAATCCATTGAAGGGCTACGCCCAGGGATGAGTGTATTATGGTTATGGAAACTATAAAAACCAATCTTGGAATATATTTTTATTTATCAATAAAGGAAATAAAAATAGCGTTTAAAAAACCCATATACCATTGGCTATGCTGGATTTTTCCTTTGTTGTTATTCACACTGCTTAATGCAAGTTTTTCCAGTGGAACACTATTAGATATTCCTGTTGCCGTGGTCGACATTGATCACAGCCCGTTATCAAAAAGAATCACACGTGAGCTTAATGCTGCATCTCATGCACAGATAAAATCCTTTAATGATAATTTGGAACAGGCAAAGTTGGCTCTTGAACATGGCGATGTTTATGCCGTGCTGTATATTCCTTTTGATCTTGAAAAAAATGTTCTAGCAGGAAAAAGTCCAAGCGTTCTGTTTTTATACAATGCGCTTTTCTATGCCTCAGGTAGCTATTCATCTCAGGATTTTTCAGGACTGATATCTGAGATTAATAGCACTTATCGCCCTATCGTGAATGCCCAGAATGAGCACCAAGGAATAAAACTATCCGCGCTTCACCTCGTTTATAGCAGTCTTTTCAATCCAAGCGGGAGTTTTGTTTATTATCAGCAATTCGCTGCAACAATACATCTTTTACAACTGTTTGTTATAACGACAACTATTTATATTCTCGGGGGGACGCTAAAAACAAACTCAATTATTGGCTTCAATATGATGATTATGTGCAAAATCATTCCATATACAGTGATATTTACACTATTGCTCGTTGTTGAGTTGGCGATACTCATCACTCATTCTGGCGCCAAAGTGAATGGAAATCCGCTCTATATTATATGCGTTGGCTTCTGCTATGTTCTTGCAGCTCAAAGTTTAGGGTTAATTCTCTATACCCTCACGCCGTCAACAAATATGGCGTTTACTCTGATTGGGTTACTGGTCAGTATTGCACTAAGTTTCTCTGGTTTGGCAATGCCGGAGTTTTCACTGACGATTATTGGAAAAGTAATATCTGAAATGGAGCCGCTAACCCATGCGTTAAAAACGATGTTTGATATATTCTTACGTCATATTTCAGCACAAACAGTGCTGAAATCATGTGCAATACTCACTATTTACCCCATCATAACTTTTATCCTTATTCGTCGCAGACTTTATCTTAGAATTAAACGAAATCCTAGAGGTCACTATGCGTGAGTATTACCATACTTTCTACCATATATTCATGCATTTGATAAAAAAGCCATTGTGGTTGCTAGTTTTGGTCTCTTTGCTCATGATGAGTTTGGTTTATGGAAATCATGTCTGGAAACTACCCGTTGGATTAGTTGATTTAGACCACTCCAATATGAGTCGTGCGCTAGCGCGAAAACTCAATGCTATGTCGAGATTGGAGATCATCCATTACCCTGTCGAACTGGAAACAAGAAAGGATCTGGCAGACAAGAAGATCTTTGCTGTCATTATTCTTCCCAAGGATACGGAAAAAAATACGCTTAATGGTAAAGGAATCTCGATTCAAGCCTATGGTGACGCAACAAACCGCTTGCCTAATGGGTTAATTCAGAAAGATATACTGTCTGTATATGAAGATACTATTTCAAATTATAATAAAACGCTGGCTATGAAAAATAACTGGAGTGATAAAGACTTCGCTTCATATGAACAGCCCATCAGCGCATCTCTGGTAGAGCTGTATAATGCAGGGATCAGTTTTTCTGCCATTATTTTCCCAGGGCTTGTATCAATGATACTGCAACAATCGCTTCTGGTTGCCTGCGTGACAATTACTTTAGGGTTAAAGCGCCGAGATGGCGATTTAATGCTATTCAGTGAGTACATGGGCGGCGTGAGCGCAACGTTTCCTATATGGATCATATTATCGCTTGTGGTTTATGTCATTCTTCCAAATATCTTAGGCTACAGGCAAACCGCCGACATTCCGAGTCTAATAGCCGTCACAATTCCTTTTATCTATGCGGTTATTGGCCTTAGCCGAGTGATCACCGAGTGTCTTCTTCACTCGGGATTAATCTACCTTACACTCCCTTTTATCACTCTTCCGGTATTTTTTATCTCTGGAACTATTTGGCCACTTCAGGCAATGCCATCTACTGTCCGTTTTATTTCCTATATGCTGCCGTCAACGTGGGCCACAAAAGCAATGGCCGGAATGAACCAGATGTCTATGCCACTTGCGGACGTCACAAAAGAAATCGTTATCCTTATTATTCTTGGAAGTCTTTATTTGGCCATTGGCGAGTTTGTATATAGAAAAAGAAACCGTTTACGGTTTCGGTTCATGCAAAGAAAGATATAAATTAACAAACAAGGAAAATCGTATGAAAAAGTATATTTTTTTATTGTATTTGGTTTTATTCTCCTCCTATTCACTTTCTGCCGTTGAAGTGAGTAAAAGTCAAACAACTACGTTACATAAAGTCGGCCATGTGTCTATACATGGTGATACGACAATTCTTTCCCCTGAGGATGCAAGAAATGCGCTTAATGCCAAGGTTGATAAAACGGGGGCGCGATACTATTACATCGTTGCACTGGGAACCGCTGGTGATTCTAGCGTATACAATGTCGATGCCATTATTTATAACTAACGCTTTACAGTTTGAGTATTTTATCTAAAACGTCGTATCAAGTGCGAACCCTAAATTTTTTCAAATAACTATCGTTCGCACTTAATGCTACTTTAGCGCACCTTACCTCATCATCTTTTAACTTATTTCAACTGCTTGCGCTACGTGAAATCTGAGCATTTAGCAGTAGGATTACCGGCCAGATTTCGTCAGTTGAAACCTATATAAAGCAGACAAAAAAGCCCAGCGTCACTTGCTAGGCTTTTCATTTTGCGTTTTACGGCTGATCTCGTTTTAACGAAACTGTTACGACATGTCAGATAGCTAAACCAATACGCGTTCCAATGCGTCGAGATCGTTTGAACTGAGCAATAGCTTAATCTTCTCAATCTCTGCTTCAGGTCTGCTATAAATATTCAACGCTAAAATCCGAACAATATCTGCGTCAGAGAACCGGTACCTAATCAGCTTTGCCGGATTGCCACCAACAATGGCATACGGTGGAACATCTTTGGTTACGACGCTTCCCGCAGCAATAATGGCACCCTCGCCCACGTTAACGCCGGGCATCAACATACTGCGCATTCCTAACCAACATGCATCGCCAAGAACGGTGTCGCCTTTGTGTTGATAGCTGTCGTATATCGTTTCCATGAAGGGATAGAGATTTATAAAATCAGTGCGATGATTGTGATTCCCACCCATTAAGATCACGCATTCTGCGGCTATGCAGACATAATCACCAATCAGCAGTTTATCTATATACCCTAGGGGTTCCCAATTTTGGCTAACAGCGTCACCGTGCAGATACCGAACCACCGAGCGTTCAAATCCGCCGTCCCAGTAATCGCTGTAATAACTGTGGGTACCTTTAACAATGATATTCGGGTTGGTTACCGAGAGGTGCAACAGCTCGGTCTTTGACCAATGTTTTTCTTTCATGACTCATCCTTTTCTATATAAGAGCCACGGAACGATTTTATTTCGTGGCAGTAATTACTCGTTCAGATAATTACTGTCATTAGAGATTCGAGGGTGTTTTAGCAGAGGTAAATGTGGAAGGTTCATACCTGATTTCCTTACGGCAAATTCGGTCAAATAGTATCGAACATACCGTATTGTGTAAATATTGAAGCTAAACATGGGCTCACTGTGAGATAAATTTTTCGCAAATGGGCCACCCATGAATATAAAAAAGCCCACAGACGTGGGCTTTTAGCATATTAAAAATCTTAACGGAACGGTGGTTCATTGAAGGTGCGCAGCTTACGCGAATGGAGCTTATCGCCTTCGGCTCTCAATAAATCAATCGCGCGAATACCGATTTGCAAATGCTCGGATATTGCGCCTTCATAGAAATGGTTAGCTTGGCCTGGAAGCTTAATTTCACCATGCAGAGGCTTATCCGAGACGCACAACAGCGTGCCGTAAGGAACGCGGAAACGATAGCCTTGCGCGGCAATCGTTGCGCTCTCCATGTCTACCGCTACCGCACGGCTTAAACTAAAACGCAGCGCCGACGCGGAGAAACGTAGCTCCCAGTTGCGATCGTCAGACGTCACCACGGTACCGGTACGAAGTCGTTGTTTCACCTCTTCTCCCGGCATTCCGCTTACGGCCTTGGTGGCATCATATAATGCACGCTGTACTTCAGCGATGCTTGGGATCGGAATATCAGGCGGCAAAACGGCGTCTAACACGTGATCATCACGTAAATAAGCATGCGCCAAAACATAATCGCCGATGGCTTGGCTTTCACGCAGCCCACCACAGTGGCCAATCATTAACCAGACGTGTGGTCTGATAACGGCCAGATGATCGCAGATCGTTTTCGCATTTGAAGGGCCCACCCCGATGTTAACCAGCGTGATCCCCTGACCTGTCGATGAAATCAGGTGGTAGGCTGGCATCTGGTGTTTCTTCCACGCCAAATCAGAAGTGGTTTTCTCTGGGTCGGCCGTTTCAGCGGTGATATAGCTGCCACCGGCGCAGGACAACGCCTCGTAAGGGCTATTCGGATCAAGAATTTGCTCGCATGCCCAACTAACAAACTCATCAACATAGCGACTGTAGTTAGTAAAAAGAATATAGGGCTGAATATGTTCGGCTGGCGTACCGGTATAGTGTATGAGGCGTGCCAGAGAGAAATCGGTGCGTAGCGCGTCAAAGTGTGACAGCGGGAAGACATCACTCCCCGTTTCTAAACCATCGGTGATCCCATCGCCAATTTTGGCCAGATCGGTGGTTGGAAAATGCTGCGCTAATCCTGCCGTCATGGTTCTATCCAGAATAAGATCAGAACCATCAATAACAAACGGATACGGCATTTCTTGTTGTGACGGTGTCACTTCAAAGCTCGCGCCGTATTCGGTTTCTAATAATGCTAGCTGCTCCGATAAATATTCTCGAAATAGTGCTGGGCGGGCAACCGTCGTGCTGTATTGGCCTGTTCGCGAAAAACGCCCATAGGCTCGTGTTCTTAGGTGTTCGCGAAATTTCCCATCCCAACTAACGCTCAGCTGCGGGTAAGAAAACAGTCCTTTGGCCCTTTCTCCTACGTCTGGCAATTTCCCCTCATGGATATAATCGCTGATGGCGGTACGCAGTGCGGACAGCGCTGACTCATACAGTAATTCAAGTCGATCAAGTGCTTCGGATGCCGTGAGATGCATAGTCTCTTGTGATTTATTCAAAATATCCCCTTAATGACTCGAAAAGCGCAGGTTTAACAGTATGGTCTACTCGTAAATTTTTGCTTATCGCTGATATTATTCAGCGGGTTCATTATGCAGCAACCAGCGCCGCATGAGATCGGCTAATTGCTGCCTTTCGGTCGCTGTAAGCGGTTCAAGGATCTCTTTTTCATTCTGAACGTGATGTTCTAGCGCCCGATCTATCACATTCAGGCCCTCTTCTGTCAGCCCTATTTTGCAGCTGCGTTTATCATGCGCATTCGGCTGCTTGAACACCAATCCCCGCGATTCCAGCCGTTCGAGGCGCACCGACATGGCACCGGAAGAGAGCATGACCGTTTGATAGAGGTCGGTTGGCGTTATCAATTCTCCGCTTCTGCGTAGCGTAGCCAAAATATCAAATTCGATGGTGTCTAAACCGTGTTGCTCATAAACGCAGGTGACTTTGCCCGATAACAGCTGCCCCATACGCGCCATTCGGCCAATAATCCCCATCGGAGAACAGTCGAGGTCTGGTCGCTCGCGTTGCCACTGCGCGATAATTTTATCTACGTGATCTTGTGTCATCGCTCCTCCACGATATCTTTTTAAAAAGATACTTGTTTTATTTTTATTTCGCTACTAACTTGTCTTTTACAAAAGTAACTTTTCAAAAAGATAAATATGAACATACTCATCGCTTTTATGGTTCCGCTGCTGTGGGGAAGTACCTACGCCGTTGTTGGCTACTTCCTGCAAGACATCCCGCCTGTCTGGATTGCGGTTTTCCGCGCCCTGCCTGCCGGTATTTTACTGTTGCTGATCCATCCCACCAAGTCACCGTTAAAATGGAGCCGAATGTTTGCAATAAGCATTTGTAACATATCTCTTTTCTTTGTGCTTTTGTTTATTGCCGCGCATCGATTACCCGGCTCTGTGGCTGGCACATTGGGCGCAACGCTGCCGTTGATGGTGTTGCTGTTACAGTGGATTCAGGAGGGAAAAAAACCGGCGTTATCTAAGCTTGGACTCGCAGTATTAGGGCTGGTTGGCGTGATGTTACTGCTGAATCCTTCGGCTAATTTAGACATTATCGGCGTGGCTGCGGCGTTGTTGGGCACGTTATTGATGGCGCAAACGTCTCTGTGGATCTCACGTTGGCCCACCAACGACCAGCTTGGTCTTGCGGCCTGGCAGCTATTCCTTGGCGGTATTCTTTTATTGCCCTTTGCATTCATGTTTGCGGGAATACCCGCTCTACCTACCCCAAAAACCTGGGTTGGCCTAACGTGGTTAGTGGTGTGTAACACCGCATTTGCCTACTGGTGCTGGACACGTTCGGTGACGCTTCTTGGCCCGCATACCATGTCAATGATATCGCTGTTTAACCCTGTTACCGCAGTCTTACTCGGTTTTATCATCCTGAGCGAACGGCTTTCTGTCGTTCAATGGAGCGGTATTATCCTGATCTTCTTGTCGATATTGCTGATGAAAACGATAAAGGCCAAGCCCGCAGCCGTCTAGCAACCGGTGTCCTATCGCGCTGTTGTTATCAATGGCTCTATATTTATTGCCTGTAACACAAATGCCATATGAAAATGCTATACCTAAAGAGTAATCATTTATTCCTCTCTGAGGTGTCTTATGAATACTTTCGGGCTAACGCGTACCTTTGCAGGAATTTTGATTGTCGACTGCTGCCACTGTGCGCAATACGATCATATTGAAGAGAGCTTCCAGCTTGCGGTGCAGAAATACAGTTTTCTGGTGCGCCCGGGAGAACATATCGACGGCAAAGAATGGGTGCGCAGAATTGAGCAGAGAGATCCGCCGCAAAATGTTGAGCATATGCTGAATGCGATTCTGGCCGTCATGCACCAAAATCCAGAGGTTAAACACGAGTGTGTTTATTACTGAGCCAGACAAACTTATTAATGCCTATCAATTAAGGAGCTTTATCACTAAAGCTCCTTTCTCGCTGTATTAACCGTTTTTTTAACTTATTTTTTTCGCCAGCATGGTGGCGAAGCGCATTTTAATGCGGTTGCCGTCGGCATCAACCCGATGCAGCTCCCCTACATCTTCGTTGTATTTTGCAAACTCCCAACCGCTGTAATAGTTGCGCAGCTCGTCGGGCTTGAAGGTGAATGAAAACGGAACGTTGCAAGGATAATCAGGGCTATCTACCGCGGCCACAATCAGGTTGTAACCGCCGATGCGGGTGCTGTCTTGCATGTTACGAATAATGGCCGGAATTTCTGGTCGCCCCAGGAACATAAACACCACCGTTGAAAGAATGAAATCATACTCTCCACTGAAGCGATGGGTATTGAGGTCAACTTGCTCTGCCGTAATGTTTTTTAGCCCCTCAGCCTGAATAATGTCATTCAGGCTGTTGATGCTCATGACGTTTTTGTCCCACGCGGTAACGTTAAACCCTTTCAGGTTCAGATACAGCGAGTTGCGACCACGGCCACAGCCAAGATCTAATGCATTCCCAACAGGAACGATCTTAGCGGCATTCACTACCTCAGAGTGCGTCGACGTCAGTTCATATTTCTTCGTGAAGTAATCGCTGTCGCGTGTCATGTGAGTTGTTTCAGAATTCATTAGCGTGTCCATATCAATTACCAGAATTAATCGGGTAATTATCCCTTATTCCACCCACAAATGCTTCCCTGCACGTCAGTGGATTTTGCCGCTTGCGGTAATCAGAGCTTTACAGCATCCGGTTTTTTGGCCGTTGGACGTTTAGCGCCTCCTATCGTTTCACCAAAAGGACCGGTGTTAATGCTCTGAGCACGCTGCGCTGGCGTGTGATTTAAGGTCAGCAACGGCATCACCAGTTCGGCAAAACGATGCGCTTCTTCTAGGTGCGGATACCCAGACAGAATGAAATTATCGATGCCCAGCGCTTGGTATTCAGCAATGCGGTCGGCAACCTGCTGCGGATTTCCAACCAGCGCGGTGCCCGCGCCGCCGCGTACCAATCCCACCCCCGCCCACAGATTGGGGCCAATTTTCAAACTGTCTCGAGAACCGTTATGCAGCTCACTCATGCGTTTTTGCCCCGATGAGTCCATACGGGCGAAAATTTTCTGCGCGGCGGCAATGGTTTCATCGTCCACATGGCTAATCAGTTTTTCCGCGGCAGCCCATGCTTCCTCTTCGGTTTCGCGCACAATAACGTGTAGACGGATACCATATTTCAGCGTTCGCCCTTCTTGTTCAGCGCGCTGGCGTACGGTCGCGAGTTTTTCAGCCACCAAATCTAGCGGCTCTCCCCACGTAAGATAGGTATCAATTTGGCTGGCAGCAACGTCGATAGCTTCAGGCGATGAACCGCCAAAATAGAGCGGAGGGCCATCTTGCTGAACGGGTGGAAACAACAATTCCGCGCCTTCAACCTGAATATGCTCTCCGGAATAGTCGACTTTTTCACCTTGCAGCAATTTTTTGTACACGTGCAAAAATTCATTCGTGACGTTGTAACGTTCGGCGTGACTCAGGAATATACCGTCACCTTTGTTTTCAACCGGATCGCCACCGGTGACAACATTAATCAGCAGCCGCCCTTCAGAAAGCCGGTCGAGCGTTGAAGCCATGCGCGCAGCCAAGCTGGGCGGTTGCAATCCGGGACGCACCGCGACTAAAAACCGTAGGCGTTTCGTCATGGGCGCTAATGCCGCCGCGACAAGCCATGAATCTTCACAGCTTTTCCCCGTTGGAATCAATACGCCGTAGTAGCCAAGATAATCTGCCGCTACCGCAATTTGTTGTAAATATTGAAGATCAACGGAGCGTCCTCCCTCAGCGGTACCCAAATAGCGGCCATCGCCATGGGTTGGAAGGAACCAAAAAACGTTAATGCCAGATTGATGCTGTTCGCTCATTATGCTTTTCCTTTATAACCATATTTAAAGAATATCTATTGAAATAACTTCTTTGGTTATAAATCTTTCTGCACAAGATATGCCAACATGCTTGGTTTTTATTTATCATTAAAATCAATTAATTATGACAAATTCGGTTTCTCAGGCTTGCTGCAAATGCAACAGCATCGGCACCTAAGCTGCTGCATTTGCAGCAGAACGCGGTTTGCTGCATCTCGCCGCCAGAGCATCGATGAGATATGTTCGATTGCATCACGCATTCATTATGGAAATGAGTTATGCCGTTGCCGTTACTTTCATCACAGCCGGTGTTGGTCGACCCCGCCTCTATCGCGTTTAAAAATGTGCTGGATAAACTTGCGCCCACCGATGCCACCGTGCTGATCGTTGGGGAAACCGGAACCGGCAAAGAAGTCGTGGCCCGCTATCTTCACCATCATAGCCTACGCAACGATCGGCCTTTCTTGGCGGTTAACTGCGGTGCATTAAGTGAAAGTCTGGCCGAAGCCGAGTTATTTGGGCATGAGAAAGGCGCGTTTACCGGGGCGCTAAATCGGCATCAGGGCTGGTTTGAAGCCGCTGAGGGTGGGACTTTATTGCTGGATGAAATTGGCGAACTTAGCCTGTCGTTGCAGGTCAAGCTGTTGCGCGTGCTGCAAGAGCGAGAAATCACCCGCGTGGGTTCTCGAACGCCGATTCCTATCAACGTTCGCGTTATTGCAGCCACGCACGTTGACTTAGCCGATGCGATTAAAGAGCGCCGCTTTCGTGAAGATCTCTATTATCGCCTCAACGTTGCCGCAGTCACGTTGCCGCCTCTACGCCAGCGTCCACAGGATATCCCTGCGCTGGCACAGCATTTTCTAGTTTTATATGCCAACCGTTTAGGGCGACCGCAGCTCACCTTAGCGGATAATACGCTCAAGGCGTTAGCCGACTACCGCTGGCCGGGCAATGTGCGAGAGCTCGAAAATACGCTGCACAACGCGGTGCTGCTCAGCCAAGAACAACAGATACTCCCCCATGCATTAAAACTCGCCCCGCTAAAAAGTGACGTTGTCACTAATATCGAAGCTAATGATGAGAATGAAATTGCCCTTTTTATTCGCTCGCAGCTTGAAAAAGAGACGCCAAAGCTGTTTCAGCAAATCACTGATGCGCTGATACATCATGCGTTTAGTATGAACAATAACAACCAGCAACAAACCGCCGCTATGTTGGGCATCAGTCGCAATACGTTACGCACTCATCTTGCGAATCAAGGGCTTATCAAATCACGGAGAAAAGAGACTTTACCGCCGCGCAGCCACGCTGCGTTTGAGGGCGTAACAGCCGAACGCGAGCTGCGCATTGGCTATCAAAAGTTCGGTAATTTAGGCATGCTCAAAGCTCGACAGAGTCTTGAGAAACGACTGACGCAACGGGGTATAAGTGTGCTGTGGAGCGAATTCCCCGCAGGCCCGCAGTTGCTGCACGCGCTGCAGAACAATGAGATCGATTTCGGTGCCACGGGCGAAGTTCCCCCTGTATTGGCTCAGGCGCAAAATAGCTCGCTTATCTATGTCGCCTACGAACCGCCGTCTCCCCACAGCGTAGCAATGGTGGTTGCTCAAGACAGTTCTATTCATCACTGTTCAGATCTACGCGGAAAACGTATTGCGGTGAATCGCGGTTCAAACGTGCACTATCTGTTGCTGCAAATGTTGGATGAACATGGGTTAACCCTCGACGACGTGCGCGTGAGCTATACGCCGCTACGATATCCCCTGACTCCGTCAGACTTTCATTCTGTGGATGCGTGGATGATGTGGGATCCTTTGCTGAGCGATGCTGAGATTTCCGGCGATATGCGCATTATTGAAGATGGTCACGGCAAGGTACTCAATCAGCAATTTTATCTCTCGCGCCGCGATTTTGCCCAACGTTCAGCCGATCTGATCAAGATTGTCTTGGATGAGCTTAAACAGACCGGGATGTTTATTGCCGCCGAGCCAGAAAAAGCGGCACAATTATTGTCGCAAGAATTAGGCCTGCCGCAGGCTTCACTGGCGCTGGCATTATCTCGCCGTCAACATGAGCCGCGTGCCATTAATAGAACCGTGATACGCGATCAGCAAACCATCGCCGACCGGTTTTATGCGTTAGGCTTGATGCCGAAAGCAATAAGCATACGCGATGCCGTTTGGAATGAGGGATTAGCTTAACATCCCCGTTTTGATGGGGATGTTAAGCCGAATGAAGAACCAAGCTATACGTTGAACTGTCCTACCGCGCCGACTAAATCGTTGGCCTGCGACAACAGCGCACCGGAGGCCGCCGTTGATTCCTCTACCAACGCGGCGTTTTGCTGCACCATGGTATCAAGATGGGTAACGGCTTTATTGATTTCATTGATGCCGCGCATTTGCTCATCGGCGGCGTTGGTGATCTCCGACATTATCGTAGTGACGGCGGAAACGCTGGTCACGATATCCGTCATGGTTTCACTGGTTTGACGCACCTGCGTTGAGCCGGAAGCGACGCTGCGCACCGTCGACTCAATCAGAGATTTAATCTCTTTAGCCGCTTGCGCGCTGCGCTGCGCCAGAGTTCGCACTTCACCAGCCACAACGGCAAACCCGCGTCCTTGCTCACCCGCTCGAGCCGCTTCCACGGCGGCGTTTAGCGCCAGAATATTGGTTTGGAAAGCAATGCCGTCGATGACGCCGGTAATGTCACCAATTTTGCCGGAGGCGGTTTCAATCGATTGCATGGTGCTGATCACTTTGGCAATCGCCTCACCGCCGCGAGAGGCATCCGCAGAGGCTGAATGAACCGCGTTGTTTGCCTGTTTCGCGGCACCTGCCGACTGCGCCACCGTGGAAGAGATTTGCTCCAACGCTGCGGACGTTTGCTGCAGATTGGCCGCCGCAGATTCGGTTCTGCTGGAGAGATCTTGGTTTCCTGATGCAATTTCATTGGCCGCAACGCGCACGGACTCACTGCTGCTACGGATAGACTTCATCACGTCGCTAAGCTTATCAATGAAGCGGTTAAACGAACCGGCAATTTGTGAAACCTCGTCTTTGCCGTTGGTTGGCAAGCGCTGGGTCAAATCTGCCGTGCCTGAGCTGATGGCATCCATCGCATCGCGAATTTTAATCAGCGGTGTTAGCGCGCGCTGGGCAATGATGCCGATAATCACGGCGGCGGCGACGATCAATACCAACAGCGTCACCAATGACGTGGTCAGCAACGAACGCATTCCTGCCGTGGCCTCGGTTTTATCCATTGCTACCACAGTAAACCACGGCGTTCCGGCAACCGGCTGTGCCAGCAACAGTTTGGCGCTGCCGTTAACGTCATATTCAATCGGTGAACGAGCATTCAGCAAACGGGACAATTCTAGGTTAGGTGCAATGTCAGATAACGGCTTGAGGGTCAGCGATTCATCGGGATGCGCCATAATGTTGCCAGCCGCATCAATGAGCATGCCAAAGCTGTTTTCCGTTGGATGTATAGAACGCACGTTTTCAATCACGCTGTCCATGGTCACATCCCCTTCCACCACGCCTTTTAGAATGCCATTTTCGATATGCGGTGCGGCAAACGTGACCACCATTTTCTTGGTGTTAGCGTCAACATAAGGCTCAGTGACTATGGGTTTACCCGCTTTTACGGCTTGGATATACCAAGGTCGCGTAGTGGGATCATAACCTTCGGGAACGCTGTTAGGCACCGATGAAATATCGATCTTATTAGGATAACCAATATCAATCCCCATGAAGTTGCCGCCGTTGGCGGTTTGCACCATCAGTGGCATTGGGTCAGGAGAGGTGACATGCGGCGTAAGGGATGCAACCAACCGGCTTTTGCTTGCCACCCAATCGGAAATTGCGCGGTTGTGGCTGGAGGAAACGGCCTCAAGCGTGCTATCAATTGCGCTATTATTGTATTTATTCGCAATTGAGTAATTAAGATAGGTGTTGATACAAAGAGAGCAAATAACAATGGCGGTAGAAGCTGCCAGAATACGTGAACGGATAGAGTCGAACATGATAGCTTGCCCTGATTAGAAGAGAGATATGCCAGACTTATGTTTTTTATTGAAACAGCACACTAGATAACGGCTTGAATAAATAAAACTTGAGTTATTTACGCTATAAATAAATTAATGACTATTTATCAGATAGCTAAGTAGTTGATATCTTTGTCTTGATGTCATTGGCCTAGGCGCTATAAATTGTGACCAATTCGCAGTATGCTAGTCCCAGCAAAGTTCCCCTGTTTTCCTAACCTTAGTAAGTGCCATGAACCCAACTCCAGTCTCCCGTAAAACCGCATGGTTAAGAGTGGTTACGCTTGCCGTTGCCGCCTTTATTTTTAATACCACTGAATTTGTTCCCGTTGGCTTGCTTTCAGACATCGCGGCCAGTTTCTCAATGAGCACCGCGCAGGTCGGCCTGATGCTGACGATTTATGCTTGGGTTGTTGGGCTGATGTCACTGCCGTTCATGCTGATGACCAGCCAAATGGAGCGGCGCGGGTTATTGGTGAAGATCTTCATCCTGTTTATCGCCAGCCATGCACTTTCGGTGGTGGCGTGGAATTTCTGGATCCTCGTTCTTTCGCGTATCGGCATTGCATTGGCTCACGCGGTGTTTTGGTCAATTACCGCATCGCTGGCTATTCGTTTAGCCCCAGCAGGTAAGAAAGCGCAGGCGTTGAGTTTATTAGCCACGGGCACGGCCTTGGCGATGGTGCTTGGGCTGCCGCTTGGCCGCATTATCGGGCAGTATTTAGGCTGGCGAACCACGTTTATGGTGATTGGCATTGTGGCTACCATGACGCTGATTTGTGTCATTAAGCTATTACCTAAACTTCCTAGCGAGCATTCAGGTTCACTGAAAAGCATTCCAATCTTAATGAAGCGCCCGGCGTTGCTGTGTTTATACGCACTCACCGTCGTGGTGGTCACAGCGCACTACACGGCATACAGCTATATTGAGCCGTTTATTCAGAGCGTTGCGCTGATGAGCCAAGGCTTCGCCACTATGCTGTTGCTGGTGCTCGGGGCCGCAGGGATCATCGGCAGCGTACTGTTTAGCATGCTAGGAAATAAGCACCCTGCCACGCTGATCATTGGTGCCATTGTGCTGCTGGCATTGAGCTTAGTCTTATTGCTTCCTGCTGCATCAAGCCCAATGTGGATTGCTTTACTGTGTGTCGTGTGGGGGATCGCCATCATGACGATTGGCCTTGGCATGCAGGTGAAAGTCTTGGCAATGGCGCCGGATGCCACTGACGTGGCCATGTCGCTCTATTCTTGCATCTTTAATATCGGCATTGGCGCAGGCGCGTTACTGGGAAATCAGGTGAGTATTCATTTAAGCATGGCAAATATTGGTTATATCGGCGCTATTCTGGCACTGGTTTCTCTGATGTGGTGCATCTTTATTTTCCGCCGCTATGCAGAGATCTTGGCAAAAGGTTATTAACCTGCGAGGAAATATGATTCTATCGGCCTTGAAAAACAAAAACTATGCATCTGCATTAGATGCCGCTATCGCGCAATTAGTTATCGAGCCGGACTCCGCGTTAATGCACTACTATGCGGCATGGGCCTGTGATGGTTTGGGGCAAGAGAATCGCGCGATCCCTTATTATGAAAAAGCGATTGCCTTAGGATTGCCTGAGGCTGATTTAAAGGAAGCCTATCTTGGACTCGGTAGCACCTATCGCGTGACCGGACACTATCAGCAATCGTTGGATTTGCTTACGCGTGCAACCGCCGAATTTCCTGATGATAAAGCATTACAGGTGTTTTATGCCTTGGCTAAATACAGCGTGGGCGATGCTAAAAGCGCCCTGCGTGATACCCTATTACTGCTCACCAGCACCACACAGGATGATTCCATTTTAGCCTTTCGCAAAGCCATTGATTTTTATGCACAAGACTTAGATTTCATCAGCGATTAGCGTGTTTTTTGAGTCTCAGGCTTTATGTGTGTCGCAGTACCATAATTATTGAGTATAAAACTCTCTAGCATAGTCGCAAAACAATGATGAACTTCCTGCGTCGGATGCACATGGTCATTATAAATATATTGCGGCCTGATATTTAACTTGGGATCTTTTTCATCAAGACGATGAATGTAGCCATGCTCAGTATAGGCATGGTTTGTATCATAACCAATCTCATGGGCGACTTTCGTTATTTTGTTAAACGCTGAGAATGTATCAAAATACAAAACAGTACTTTTTGGATATACTTTGTTCAATTCCTCAACTTTACTTTGCAATAATGCGTTGTGGGCTACCGTCGCGTCTTTCATTATCTCTTTATCACCAGATATTTTTGCGCTAGGCGTAGCAGATAAATCGGGCAATCCCATAATAAGAATATTTTTAACCCCGCGAGATAATATTTTTTCAATATCGTGAATTTGTTGTTCAACCACTGTCACCACATTACTTTTATGCAGTGTGATGTAATCATTTGCGCCTAATAAGAAAATAGCCAGGTCCTTATTTGACGGTGAGTAAGATTTCATTTGCTTATCTAAATTTGATAAGAAATCCCCGACAACGTTAAAACATGAATAGCTTGCCGAAGTGCTTCCTCCCTCAGAAAAATTAATAATCTCTTTTTTTAAAAATGAAGGGGATGAAAGAAAATCGCTCCAGACAAATCCATTAGTAAATCTTCCTTCATAATATTGACTATAGGAAGGAAAGATGCGGTGTGTTTTTTCAAACATTCTGCCTTTTGTGTCAGAGAGGCTATCGCCAAACACGATCAGCCTATCTATATTATCTAAAGAGTTTTTGGTATCAATAGGATATAACTTGAGTATTTCCTTGGCTAGCCTGAAGGATGACGTTGTATCCGTGTATGTTTCACTCTGGATTGCTTCAGGAGCAGAGACCTTAACGGCGTGCAGTACCCCACCATTTTTCTCGCGGATAGTATATTCATTTAAGGCGCAGTTACTGTCGATATGAAGCTGCCCTTTCCACCCAGGAGATATTAAGCTCGATAGTTTGGTAAAAATATCCTTAATTTCTTCTGGAGCCAAATGGAGCTCATCGTGATGTGACATTTTATAAATACATTCTCTGGCCTCTTCCTGATGGGTAGAACAGAAAAATTCTTTAACTCCGGCCCATAAATTCGTCTCAGGAAGATTTGTATTGTGCTGGGTATTAATCATCCTTTCGGTATTTACATTAGCGGTATTAAAACTATTTTCAATATTGAGAGACATATAACCACCTTGATCACATAAACGACTCATTAAACTCATTAAACTCATTAAACTCATTAAACTCATAACGAAGCGAGCCAGTAATCAGGTTAACACCCTATCATTTTTTCTTGGCTGTACTGTGAATAACTTACTTTATTACAGCTCACCGAAGCTACCTAGGATAACGCCATTTTAGCCTTTCGCCGCTATTTGCATCTGACATTCCAACATGGCGCACTCAATCGCCTTAGCCAGTTTTTGTAAGCCTTGATCGACTTTATCGCTATAAGGCAGTCCGTAATTTAATCGCAAACAATTTCGATATTTCCCCGACGCAGAGAACATTGAGCCAATGACAAACTGCACTTTGGCTTCGCTGAGTTCGAGGCTTAAACGCACGGAGTCAAAATGTTCAGGGAGCTCAATCCACATCATGAATCCCCCCTGCGGGCGGCTAACGCATATGCCACAGGGAAAGTACTCTCTCACTCGACAGGTAAATTTCTCGAGATTCTGCTGATAATATTTGCGCATGCGGCGCAGATGAGTTTGATACCCCCCGGACTTGATAAACTCCGCAATGGCTAACTGCGGATGGGAAGCTGATGCGCCGGTTCCGGTGTATTTCATGTAGACCACGCGATCAAAATAGCGCCCTGGTGCAATCCAACCAACGCGAAGCCCCGGAGCAACCGTTTTAGAGAAGGAGCTGCACAGCAATACGCGGCCATCGGTATCCAGTGATTTAATGGTGATCGGGCGAGGATACTCAAAGGCTAAATCGCCATACACATCGTCTTCAATAATGGCGATATCGTAGCATTGCGCCAGCGACAATAATTCCCGCTTGCGTTGCTCAGGCATGATAAATCCCAGCGGATTATTGCAGTTAGGCACCAACATCACTGCTTTAATCGGCCACTGCTCAAGCGCCAATTTTAAGGCTTCAACGCTAATACCGGTGCTTGAGTCCGTCGGAATTTCGATCACTTTTATTTTGGAACCACGCAGCTTTTGCATGATCCCATGAAACGCAGGTGATTCCACCGCCACGATATCGCCCTCCTGACACGCCGCGCGTATTGCCACGATCAGCGCCTCATGACAACCATGGGTGATGATGATATCAGCAGGGTTTAAATGACACCCCGAATCAATGGCCAAGCGCGCAACCTGTTCCCGCAGGGCCTGAGAACCGTACACCGGATCGTAATTCAAGACGCGGCTGTCTTGCGCCTGCATAAGTCGAGTCATCGCTTTCCATAACGGAGCCATTGTGGGCTGGCACATATCCGGCGAACCGCTGCCGAAAGGAATGGCATCGTTATCGGGTTCTTCATTAAGGCGATCGAGAACACATCCCCACTGCGTTATTTCAACCGGACGTTGGGCGGGTCGGCTGATCGCCGGCGCGGGCGGCGTGTGTTTGCGGAGGGTAACATAATATCCCGACCGTGGCTGCGGCGTGATGAGCTGTCTATCTTCAAGCAAATGATATGCCTGTTGCACGGTGCTGATGCTGACGGCATGTTCCTCACTCAGCGTGCGAACCGAGGGCAAGCGCTCTCCGCTTTGATACAGCCCAGCTTCAATTCGATGTGCTAATAAATCGGCGAGATGCTGATAGCGCGTCATGGTTGCCCTTCTCTATCATTGCTTAAGATCGTTATTCGCTAAAATTTCAGGCGAAAACCAGTACAGTTGGCCACGATTTTGACCATTCAGATCGCATAATGCGCAATCTGTATGTTAAATAAAAGTTATTTTTGTATCTGTGATGTGTGCTGGCTTCGCGCAATGATATTGGTATCGAAACCGCGAGGAGTAGCATGATGGGATATGACGAAAACCAAGCCAAAAAACCGTTTTTACAGTCGCCGTTTTATCTGTTTTTCATGGGGCTGTACCAACATTGGCAAACGTGGCGTATGCGGAGAAAAGCGTATAACGATTTACATCGTATGAGTGCGCAGCAGCTGAAAGATATTGGCCTATCCTGCGCGGATATTGACCATATAACCCGCCAGAGAAAATAGTTATCAAAAAAGCCTCTCCGGTGGGTGGAGAGGCTCTTATCAAGGTTCTATGGAACGCAGCCCAATTTAGCGCAAATAGCTAGCGACGAGCTTTAGTTTTAGGCGCGGTCGCTGACTTGCGCGGCAACGTTTTCAGCAATTCGTCAGGCGTTACCGATGCCACGACGCTGCCAGCCAGCGGCATTTTCAGAATGTGGTTTTTGATTTTTCCAATCACGTGCATTTCGCACGGTTTGCAATCGAACTTCAGCGTTAGCACTTCATCCTGATGCACCAGCTGCATCGGTGACGCTCGCCCTTTCACACCCTGCACGCCTTTGGCCTGTTTAGGGCATAGGTTGAAGGCAAAGCGCAGGCAGTGCTTGGTGATCATCACCGGAACATCGCCTTTCTCTTCGTGCGCCTCGTAGGCCGCATCAATCAACTGCACGCCATAGCGCTGATAGAACTCACGCGCTTTATGGTTATATACGTTAGCTAAAAACGTCAGGTGTGTTTCGGGGTAAACCGGCGCTGGCACTGAAACCGCTTTACGGCTGCCACGCTGATAGGCATGCAAACGCGCTTCGGTCAGCATGTCTATGGTGTCGCGGCGCAGCTGATTGAGTAAGCCATTAGGCACGAAATACGCCGCTGGCAGGTTAATCTCAATGCCCTCAGAGAAATAGATACTCTGCCCTAGTTTAGCCAGACCATCGTGCAAATTATTGAAGGCTTTCTCCGGCTGTTTGGCAATCTCAAAGCAGCCTTCCAGCGTTTGGGTAACGCTAACGCCGTCTGCCGTAGTGGCCGTTAACATCAGCTGATTTTCATTTCCGCTCAGGCGTAGTTTGACGCCAATTCGACGCTCGCTTGAGGTTTTCAGCAACGCCTGCTGCCAGTTATGATCCAGATTGCGATTTAACGGATGATGCGGACGCACATTTTTCAGCGCATCCAGCATTTCGTTTGGCCATACCCGGAAGCTATTGGCGGCAATCTTTTCCACTTTACTGGCGCGGAAGCCGACAATATCACGCTTAATCAATACGTTCAGACCATCGCCATTGGTCAATGGCTCCGTTACGCTCACATCGACGTGATCTTTCCCGACCTTTAGCACTTCGCCAATAGGCAAACCCACAAATTTCGGTGAATCGAATGCGCCGATGTCCATTTGACGCTGGTTAACAAAATAGTCGGTGCTGCCGCGATGGAAGGTTTTATCAGGCGACGGGACAAAAAAGTGCTCGGTGCGCCCCATTGACTCCGGAGCCAGCTCTGGCCTTGCCGTCATAATCGCATCAAGGTGCTGGCGATAGTAAGCCGTGATGTTTTTCACATAGCTCATATCCTTATAGCGCCCTTCAATTTTGAATGAGCGCACGCCGGCATCAATTAATGCGATCAGGTTTTGGCTTTGATCGTTGTCTTTCATCGACAGAAGATGTTTTTCGTAAGCGACAACGCGGCCCTGATCGTCTTTAAGCGTATAAGGCAAGCGGCATGCCTGCGAGCAATCGCCCCGGTTCGCACTGCGGCCGGTTTGGGCATGCGAGATATAGCACTGGCCGGAATAAGCCACGCATAGCGCACCGTGAATAAAAAATTCAACCGTGGCGTCAATGTTATCGCTGATGGCTTTAATTTGATTCAGGTTGAGCTCGCGGGCTAAAACGATTTGCGAAAAGCCGACGTCAGATAAAAACTTGGCTTTTTCAACGCTACGAATATCGGTTTGAGTGCTGGCATGTAGCTCAATCGGCGGGATATCCAATTCGAGAATACCCAAATCCTGAACGATAAGGGCATCCACGCCGGCTTCATAAAGCTGATGGATCAAACGTTCCGCCGGTTTCAGTTCATCGTCATGCAGAATGGTGTTTAGCGTAACAAAAACCTTTGCCGCATACCGATGGGCAAACCCCACCAATTCAGCGATGTCGCTAAGCGAGTTGCCTGCATTATGGCGTGCGCCAAAGTCAGGGCCGCCGATATAAACAGCATCTGCGCCGTGTAGAATTGCCTCGCGAGCAATAGCAACATCGCGTGCGGGACTTAATAATTCAATTTTGTTTTTATGAGTAATTTTAGGCAAAACATCGCTTCGTAGCATGAATAAACCGTCTTAGTGAAAAGGCGAAAACGTGGCTATTGTAGTCGGGAATTCGCACATCACAAGAAATCCCCGCTCACAATGTGTGATTTATTCAGCTTAAACGCCGCGAACCGCCAACCAAACGGTATGAAAACCACATTCAGGATCTTCAACGCGGTGCTCTACCACGCTGAAATCGTGCTGATGAAGCAGGCTTATATACTCTGTTGGACTAAGGCTGGCATGAAAAAGTGGTTTTCCACAAAATTCCCCTATCGCCTCTCCGTGATCTGGCCCGCTGGTGAACATCAGTGCGGCTCTATCGGCGGCATGTGCGAGAAATACGGCAAACATCTTGCGCTGGTCAGCCTGAGACAAATGGAAAAAACTATCCCAGGCGATGATCCCGTCAAAGCGCGTACCTAAATCTAATTCGCGCATGTCGTTAACCAACCAGCGTTGCTGTGGAAAACGTGCTCGACAGCGCGCTATTTGCGCTGAAGCGCCATCGATGCCCGTGACATTGAATCCCTGCCGAATAAAGTAACCCGCAATCGGCTCTCCGGTGCCACAGCCAATATCCAGAATATGACCATTGGCCGGAAGCAAAGCGAGAAACCGTTCTAGCCAAGGAATTTCACTGCACGGCAAATCCCCCTGAGAACCATTACGCTGGGAGTCCCAGAACGCGGAATTTTGCTGGTATAACGGAATAATGTTGTCTGCAGGAGACGTCATAACGGCCCTTACCGATGATCTTTGCCCATCGCGAAGTCATGTGTTGTGAACAAAATCTTAAGCGAACACACAATCTAAAATCAAAAATTAACTAAGCATTGCTGAAATAAGGCTAAGCAACTGCTTTACATAAAGCGTTAATACTTATTACTATCCGATTACATTATTACGTTAATTATATCTTTATCGAATTAAGAGTTCGTGGTGCGGCATAAGCTTAATGCAAGAGAAATAACCAAACGTAATAAGTCATAACCCAATATCTAGCGTTATTTAAATTTTCATATATTCAATATGCGGGTTGCTATTGCCTAAATTTTGGATAAGAACCACAAGGAATAATATATGCCCGTATTAACGCCTGATGAAAATAAATACCAAACCAATTCGGCGGTATTTCCAGCCAAAATAATGGCCACTGAGCGCGAGGCGATAGAAGCCGCCAAGCTGGTAGCAAAGTTTGCCGCAGAAGAGGTTCAGCACCGCGATCAGCACCGCGTATTACCGCACGCGGCGCTCGATTTGTTCACGCATAGCGGCCTTGGTAGCATCACTGTTCCGAAGAAATTTGGTGGGCCTCAGCTCTCCTTTACCACCGTTGCCGAGGTATTTCGTCTTATTTCTGCCGTTGATCCGGCGCTTGGTCAAATACCACAAAATCACTTTGGCATTTTGCAACTATTAAGTATTACGGCCTCAGAAGAACAATTAAAACGGTTGTATGGTTCTGTCCTCGCGGGGTGGCGAATTGGCAATGGCGGCCCTGAACGTGGTACGAAAGATACTTTAGACATGCGCACGCGTCTGACCAAAACCACTGCGGGTTTAGTTTTAAACGGTGAGAAATTTTATTCTACCGGTGCATTGTTTGCTCATTGGGTGGCGATTAAAGCTATCGATGATAACCAACAACCGGTAATCACTTTTATTCCTCAACACACGGAAGGTCTGCACATCGTCGATGATTGGTCAGGTATGGGACAGCGCACTACCGCCAGCGGAACGATTAAGCTGCACAACGTGTTAGTTGCCCCAGAGAACGTGATCGCCCTCGCCCCTATTTCACAGCAGCCCAATATCCAAGGCGCCGTTTCTCAACTTATTCAGGCGGCTATCGACGCGGGTATCGCCCATGGTGCCTTAGAAGAAGCCAAATCATTTGTGCGCGAACGCTCACGCCCTTGGATTGATGCCAACGTAGAACGTAACAGCGACGACCTTTATATCATTGCCGACGTTGGCCGCTTAACTATCGAACTGAATGCCGCCAACGCCCTGTTGAAACGAGCCGCGAGTATCTTGGATCAAACGCAATCCGCGCCAATAACGGCAGAAAGCGCCGCTTTTGCCTCGATTGCGGTGGCAGAAGCCAAAGTCTTGACCACGGATATTGCCCTCGCGGCCAGTGAAAAACTGTTTGAGTGGGCGGGCAGTCGCTCGACGCTGGCCGAATTTGGTTTAGATCGTCACTGGCGTAACGCGCGCACCCATACGCTGCACGATCCGGTGCGCTGGAAGTTTCACGCCATTGGTCAGTATCGCCTCAACGGCATCTTCCCTGCCCGCCACTCTTGGATTTAATTCGACCATAGGATGATTTTGCTATGACAACACACGTGCTGCCGCAAACGCCTGCGACCAGATTAGAAACTACAGACCAAATATTGGCACTCACACAACGCTTAGCCGAGTCATTTGCCCTCGAATCGGCGCTGCGTGACCGGGAGCGACGCCTTCCAGATAGTGAACTGCATACGCTGTTCAGCAGTGGTTTAGGCGGTATTACCGTGCCCGCTCAATTCGGCGGCGCCGATGTGTCCTGTGCCACACTGGCACAGGTGGTAAGCCGTTTGGCTCAGGCCGACGGCTCTATTGGTCAAGTGCCGCAAAATCATTTTTATGCCTTGGAAGTTTTGCGTATCAATGGCACTGCGGCACAGCAGCAACGGCTCTATCAAGAAGTCTTAGACGGCGTGCATCTGGGTAATGCCTTGGCTGAGTTTGGCACACCGAATGCCCATACGCGTCGTACTCATCTGCATCGCAGCGGCGGTAAATTGCTACTTTCTGGGCGCAAATTTTATGCCACCGGCGCAATTTATGCGCAGCGTATTCCGGTTCTGGCCCTGGGAGAAGACGGCAACGAAGTGCTGATTTTCTTACCTAGAGAGACTGAAGGGCTGACCATTATTGATGACTGGTCAGGTTTCGGTCAGCGCACCACCGGCAGCGGAACGGTGTTGCTCAATAATTGTGAGGTTTATATTGAAGACGTGGTGCCTTTCCACACCGCATTTGAGCGTCCAACCACCGTTGGTCCATTTGCACAGCTGCTGCATGCCGCCATCGATCAAGGCATCGCTCGCGCAGCGTATGAAGATATGCTGGCGTTTGTGCGTGAACATGGGCGCCCGTGGATTGACTCGGGGGTGAGTGCCGCCACTGACGACCCTTTAACGCTGGAGCGCATCGGACGTATCTCCGCTCGTCTGAGCGCGGGTGATGCGCTGTTGGAAATCGCTGGTTTATCGGTTGATACCGCCCAACATAACCCAACGGCGGATAGCGTGGCGCAGGCCTCCATCGATGTTGCACAGGCGCGTGCTTATACCACTGAGGCGGCGCTGGCGGCCAGTAACCTTCTCTTTGAGCTAGGCGGGAGCCGTTCCACGCTGCGCGAATATAACCTCGATCGCCATTGGCGTAATGCGCGTACCCATACCCTGCACGATCCAGTGCGCTGGAAATACCATGCGGTTGGGAATTTCTATCTCAATGGGCAACGCCCACCGCGCCGAGGGACAATCTGATGAGCCAGCCGAAAAAACAGATCTTGATGAATGCCTTCAACATGAACTGCGTTGGGCATATTCATCACGGTATGTGGACGCATCCCGAGGATCGCTCTACTGATTTTAATAGCCTGAGCTATTGGCTCGATTTGGCGAAACTGCTCGAACGCGGTTTGTTTGACGGCCTGTTTATTGCCGATATCGTGGGCGTTTACGACGTATACCAGCAGGGTATTGGTTTAACGGCGCGGGAGTCGATACAACTGCCGGTGAATGATCCCATGCTGTTGGTGCCCGCCATGGCGAGCGTTACGCAACATTTGGGATTTGGTGTCACCGCCAATCTTAGCTACGAACAGCCCTATTTATTCGCACGCCGTATGTCCACGCTTGACCATCTGACCCAAGGACGCGCCGGATGGAATATTGTGACCGGTTATCTCGACAGCGCTGCGCGGGCGATGGGGCAAACTCAGCAGATCCCGCATGACCGCCGCTACGACATGGCTGATGAATACCTTGACGTGCTTTACCAGCTTTGGGAAGGCAGTTGGCAAGAGGATGCGTTGCTGGCCGATCGTCAAAACCGAGTCTATGCAAACAGCGATAAAATTCACTGTATTCAACATCATGGTGAATTCTTCGACGTTGAAGGTTATCACCTCACCTCGCCATCACCGCAGCGCACCCCGCTGCTTTATCAAGCGGGAAGTTCCAAACGCGGTATTCAATTCGCGGCTCGCCATGCGGAATGCACCTTTGTAAATGGCGCTACGCCGCAGGCGATGAAAGCTCAGGTCAATACGCTGCGCCATGCCGCTATTGCGGCGGGCCGTCGCGCAGATTCACTAAAAGTGTTTATGGGCGTGGGCGTTATCGTGGCTAAAACCGAGGCTGAAGCGAAAGAAAAGCATCAGGAATACCTGCGCTATGCCAGCCCTGAAGCCGGATTGGCGCATTTTTCCAGCTCAACCGGTATCGATTTGGCTTCGTTTGATTTGGATGAACCTATCGTGGCAGGAAACGTTGAGGCTATCGAGTCGGTGACCAAGGCTTTCAGCGGCTGGACTAAACGTCGCCTGCTTGAACAACATGCGCTAGGGGCGCGATATCCCGTGATTATTGGCTCGCCGTCACAGGTCGCGGATGCATTGCAGGTGTGGATTGATGAGGCCGACGTGGATGGTTTTAACCTCACGCGCATCGTTAATCCGGGCAGCTACCGCGACTTCATCGATTTAGTGGTGCCCGAGCTGCAATCACGCGGCGTCTACAAAACCAAGTATGCCGAAGGCGCGCTGCGCCACAAACTTTTTGGCCAAGGTGCGCAGCTTAATTCATTGCACCCAGCCGCGAAACGACGTTATCAACCGCAGCCTTTGCAAGCTTTTGCAGGTTAAAACAAGCAGCTTAATTTTGGTATTTACAGGGGTGGGATCATGAAGTTAGCGCACGTAAAACTCGGGACATTTGCCGTTACGCTGTTGTTGAGTGTTCAGAGCGTATTTGCCGCCGCGCAGTTCGAAGGGCCGTTAAAACTAGGCACCACGGCTGCATTCGCACCGCCGCTTGAAGTGGCCGTTGCCGAAGCCAAAAAACAGGGCTTAAACGTTGAGCTGATCGAGTTCAGTGATTGGATCGCGCCTAACGTCAGCTTAGAAAATGGTGATATCGACGTTAATCTCTTCCAGCACAAGCCTTTCTTGGAAAATGCTAATCAGCAAGGGGGTTTGCATCTCGTGCCGTACGCGCCCGCGATTATTAATAACGTTGGCCTGTATTCAAAAAAATACAGCAAGATTTCCGATCTTCCGGTGGGTGCTAAAGTCGCTATCGCTAACGATCCAATAAACGCCGGACGCGGGTTATTGCTGTTACAGAAAGCGGGATTGATTACGCTGAAACCCGGCGTGGATTATAAAGCGACTCAAGATGACATCATCAGTAATCCCAAGAAAATTCAGATTATAGAAATCGAAGCCGTGCAGCTGTCTCGTTCATTCGACGACGTGGACTTAGCTCAGGGCTATCCTAGCTATTTGCGTCAGGCCAATACCGTGGCTCCGGAAAGCGCCCTGCTGTTTGACGGCATTGACCATCCACAGTACATCATTCAATTCGTGATCCGCGATGGGCATCAGGCCGACCCGAGACTGCGCAAGTTCGTTGATATCTATCAGCATTCTCCGGTTGTGCGCGCCAAGCTGGACGCATTTTACGGCAAGCTGTATCAGCCAGGCTGGAGCGCATAACGATGATGAATCTTTCGATGCTTCGCCTATCGGCGCTTCAACTCTCGATGTTCAACACCGCGATGCTGGCAGAAAGTCTGCGTGAGCCTGCTGTGCTCGAACAGCAGGAAATTCGTGAGACCGAAAACACGCCTGAGGTTCCCTACAATCATATTGTTTTAGCGGATCTGAATAAAACCTATGCCAACGGCGTGAATGCGCTTAAAGACATTAACCTGACTATCCAGCGCGGTGAAATATTCGGCATTATCGGCCGCAGCGGAGCAGGAAAATCGTCCCTGATTCGCACGCTGAATCGCTTAGAAAATCCGTCATCGGGAACCGTAGCGGTGAACGGTGTCAATATTGGCGCATTAAATGAAGATCAGCTGGTTGCCTTTCGACGCCGTACCGGCATGATTTTCCAGCACTTCAATTTACTTTCAGCTAAGACCGTACGTGAAAATATCGAGCTGCCGCTCAAGGTCGCGGGCGTGAGCGTAGCGGCAAGAAAATTAAAGGTCGATAGCCTGCTGAAGTTGGTCGGTTTGGAAGCGCGGCATAATGCTTACCCCGCGCAGCTTTCTGGAGGCCAAAAGCAGCGCGTGGGTATCGCCCGAGCCTTAGTGCATGACCCCGAAATTTTGCTGTGCGATGAAGCCACTTCGGCGCTCGATCCTGAAACGACCCATTCCATTCTGGCCTTGCTTAAAAGCATCAACCAAACGTTAAAACTCACGATTGTACTGATTACCCACGAGATGGAAGTGATCCGTGAAATCTGCGACCGCGTGGTTGTGCTCGAACACGGTGACACGGTGAAATGATTGAGTCTGGCGATGTTTGGCAGGTTTTTGGTGAGCCGCAGCATGAAGTCACGCAAACTTTGCTTACGCCGAGGAGACAGAATCTGCCGGAGGATCTCCAAGCTCAATTGCATCCGCACCCTAAATCCGCACGTGACGCGCTGTTATTGCGGCTCAGCTACAGCGGATTTGAAGCCAGTCGCCCAAACCTAAGCGCGTTGGTGAAGGCCTTAGGCCATGATGTGCAGATTATCAGCAGCTCTCTGGATGTTATCCAACAGCGTACCGTCGGCAGCGTTTTGCTGACTGCTATCCCGCAATTTGGGGCTACGGCATTGATTAACAAAGCGCAAAAAGTGGCTACCCGCGTGGAGGCATTAGGCTATGTCTATTCAGCTTGATCGTTTATGGCAAGGATTTATCGATACGCTATTGATGGTGGGCGTTTCATCACTGTTGGCGCTGCTGATTGGCCTTCCTCTTGCTGTTATTTTGGTGGTGTGCAGCCGTAACGGACTCTATGAAGCACCGCGTATACAACAGGTGTTAGGCTGGTTTGTGAATCTATTTCGCTCCGTGCCTTTCTTAATTCTGATGGTGGCGCTAATCCCGTTCACTCGTTTGATTGTGGGAACAACCTACGGCGTGTGGGCCGCCGTGGTGCCATTGACCGTGGCCGCAACGCCCTTCTTTGCGCGTATCGCAGAAGTGAGCCTGCGGGAAGTTGATCATGGTTTAGTGGAGGCTGCACAGGCGATGGGTTGCAAACGACTGCACATCATTTGGCACGTCTTGCTGCCTGAGGCATTGCCGGGCATTGTCAGTGGTTTCACCATCACTTTGGTGACCATGATCAACGCTTCCGCCATGGCCGGTGCCATCGGCGCCGGTGGGCTGGGTGATTTAGCCTATCGTTACGGTTATCAGCGCTTTGATACGCAGGTGATGTTCACGGTGATTGTGGCGCTAGTTGCATTGGTCACCGTATTGCAGTTTAGCGGTGACAAACTGTCGAAGCGGTTAAACCATCGTTAGATGGTTTGAAATAAGAAAAGCGCGGTAATAACTTTTTTATACGAGTTATCATCGCGCTGCTTAATGACCTATTTTAAATTTGATAATCAATAACCGTAGGATCATCAAACTGCATCACCTGCGTTTTTATTTGCGCAGGGGTCAACGACGGATTGCACAGCTCGATGAGCTGCCAAACATAATCACGCTGTATCTGCCCTTTCCTTACCCCAATCCACGCCGTATTAGGTGCAAAAAGAGCGCTGGCATCAAGCGTTGTCAACGGATGATTTTCGTTCTGCTGGCACGCCTGTTCAGCAAGAATGCCAACGCCAAAACCCAGCTCGACGTAGGTTTTCACCACGTCTGAATCCTGTGCGCTCAGTACGATATCGGGCGTTAACCCCGCAGAGCTAAACGCCTGATCGATACGTGAGCGCCCGGTAATACCTTGTCGATAGGTAATTAAGGGAAATTGGCTTACATTTTCCAGCGTAATCGGCAAGTCAACCAACGGATGCGTTCGCGGAACTAACAGTGCGTGTTGCCAGTTAAACCATGGAAAAGCGGCAATGGCAGGCGACTGCGTTAAACACTCGCTGGCAATGCCAATATCCGCATCGCCGTTATGTAGCATGGTGCGAATTTCCTGCGGCGAGCCTTGATTGAGCACTAAGCGTACCTGCGGGAACCGCTGGCGAAAACTTTTTAATACCGGCGGTAGACTGTAACGCGCTTGGGTGTGCGTGGTGGCGATGACGAGAACGCCAGACGATTGCTGGGTGAAATCCTCTGCAATGCGCCGAATATTGCTGGCTTCATCCAACGTTCGTTCAACCACCGTCAGTAGCGCCTTCCCTGGTTCTGTAAGCCCTAGAATACGCTTGCCGTGGCGCACGAAAATCTCCAGCCCCAGTTCATCTTCTAACTCACGAATATGGCGACTTACTCCCGATTGGGAGGTATAGAGCATGCTAGCGACTTCGGTGAGATTGAAGTTGCAACGCGCCGACTCGCGGATGATCTTCAGTTGTTGGAAGTTCATGATTGGTCTTTAAACGAGAAAACATCCGCCAGTTTTAAAGCGTTTTGCTGAACAGGCCAAATAATCAAAAATGGCCTGATATAGCTGATTGAGCTAAGTAAGCTAAACGTGAACCAAACAGTCATGTTTCCCGTTTCTCTTTTGTTCGTTTTTGTCGCGACTTCGCAAAAAACGAAAAAAATGCTCATTAAGTGAAATTATTTAAACTTCATTTAGGCTTGGCTGCCGACATTCCACGCATGGAGACAAATTATTAACCTTTCGGTTTTTCATGTTAAGCGCAAAACCGCACCACCATTGACTTTCATCGGTGAAACCTTGGCTTCATGCAGAAAACTAAACAGTTATTTCCTTTGCTAAAATTTAACATCAAGAACAATAAACCCACACAATGACAACAAAACTATTCTTATTGAGTGACACCGTCACATAAAAAGAACTTAATTCCGGTCACATTTCTAAAATTTAGGCCAACTTAATCGTCGAATTATCGTTTGGATCAACAACAGGGTTTATTCTCTACCCTAAAAGATGTTAAAATTGACCAATATCAATATTGCTTGGGCATTACCTATGATTCCGGAAAAGCGCGTCATTCGTCGTATCCAGTCTGGCGGTTGTGCGATCCATTGTCAGGATTGCAGCATTAGTCAGCTGTGCATTCCTTTTACGCTTAATGAGCACGAGCTGGATCAGCTCGACAACATCATTGAGCGTAAAAAGCCGATTCAGAAAGGCCAGGCGTTGTTTAAAGCCGGTGACGAGCTGAAATCGCTGTATGCTATTCGCTCCGGAACCATCAAGAGCTACACCATTACCGAACAAGGTGATGAACAGATTACTGCATTCCATCTTGCGGGCGATCTGGTTGGTTTTGATGCTATCGGTACCCAACAACACCCTAGTTTTGCTCAGGCACTTGAAACCTCTATGGTGTGTGAGATCCCATTCGAAACGCTGGACGATCTCTCCGGTAAAATGCCAAGCCTGCGTCAGCAGATGATGCGTTTAATGAGCGGCGAAATTAAAGGCGATCAGGACATGATCCTGTTGCTGTCGAAGAAAAATGCCGAAGAACGTTTGGCTGCTTTCATCTATAACCTCTCTCGCCGCTTTGCCCAGCGTGGTTTTTCTCCACGTGAGTTCCGTTTGACCATGACGCGTGGCGACATTGGTAACTATCTGGGTCTGACCGTTGAAACCATCAGCCGTCTGCTAGGCCGTTTCCAGAAAAGTGAAATTTTAAGCGTTAAAGGCAAATACATCACCATTCAAGACGTAGACGCCCTTTCGCTGTTGGCAGGTAATCCTCGCTCAACCACCGAGTAATCCTCAGAACGTCAAGCCGGATCATTATTCTAAAAGCATTTTTTCTGATTAGTTGATCCGGTTCTCTTCCTTCCCCTACTTTGTTTGTCCATCATGGTTTACTCTTAACAAGTAAGGCCTATTGTATGGTTTTGTCCCTTGGACGATAAAACAGTGCCCTGCGCACATTTTTTGGGTTAGCGAGGAGGCGGTATGGCGAAGTATCAGAATCTTCTGGTGGCTATTGACCCCAATCAGGATGATCAACCGGCGTTACGTCGTGCTGTTTATCTGGTCCAACGAAACGGTGGACGCATTACCGCGTTCCTGTCTATCTATGATTTCTCCTACGAAATGACAACGCTGTTGTCGCCAAATGAGCGCACCTCTATGCGTCAGGGCGTAATCAGTCAGCGTTCGGCGTGGATCAAAGAGCAGTGCCGCTACTATTTAGAAGCCGGCGTGCCGATTGATATCAAGGTGGTTTGGCATAACCGCCCTTTTGAAGCGATTATTCAAGAAGTCATCAGCGGTAAATACGATTTGCTGCTCAAGATGGCGCATCAGCACGATCGCTTGGAATCCGTTATTTTCACCCCGACCGATTGGCATTTATTGCGTAAATGCCCTTGCCCTGTATGGATGGTCAAAGATCAGCCATGGCCACAGCACGGTACGGCGCTGGTGGCGGTGAATCTATCGAGCGAAGAGCCCTACCACGACCCGCTAAACATCAAATTAGTGAAGGAGTCGATCGAACTGGCGGAACATGTGGACCATACCTCTCTGCACCTGGTTGGAGCCTATCCGGTTACGCCAATTAATATCGCCATCGAACTGCCTGACTTTGATCCAAGTATCTATAACGATGCGATTCGCGGACAGCATCTGCTGGCGATGAAGGAGTTAAGGCAGAAGTTTGGCATGAAAGAAGAATGTACGCATGTCGAAAAAGGCTTGCCTGAAGAAGTGATTCCTGACGTTGCCGAACATCTGAACGCCGGTGTTGTGGTGCTTGGTACGCTGGGGCGAACCGGTATCTCCGCGGCATTCATCGGTAATACAGCAGAACATGTGATCGATCATCTGAAATGTGACCTGCTAGCCATTAAGCCTGATGGCTTCCAGTCGCCGGTGGAGTTAGATGACGACGATGAACATGATGATGAGTAGCTAGACGATATATAAATAGATGTAAAAAGGGCCGCAATTTGAACTGCGGCCCTTTTGTTTATCACCAGAGGGTGTTTACAGCGCGCGTAAAATGGCTTCTACGCTGGCTTTCGCATCACCAAACAGCATTTGGGTATTGTCTTTGAAGAACAATGGGTTCTGAACGCCAGCATAGCCGGTGTTCATTGAGCGTTTGAACACGATAACATTCTGCGCTTTCCACACTTCCAACACCGGCATACCGGCGATTGGGCTGCGTGGATCTTCCATTGCCGCTGGGTTTACGGTGTCGTTCGCGCCAATAACCAGAACGGTATCGGTATCTGCAAAGTCATCGTTGATTTCGTCCATTTCTAGCACGATGTCATACGGGACTTTTGCTTCTGCCAGCAATACGTTCATGTGTCCAGGCAAACGACCGGCAACCGGATGAATACCAAAGCGAACTTTCACGCCCATGGCGCGCAGCTTCGCGGTGATTTCTGCCACCGGATACTGCGCCTGAGCCACGGCCATGCCGTAGCCTGGGGTGATAATGACAGAAGAAGAACCTTTCAACTGCTCAGCCACTTCTTCAGCCGTGGTTTCACGGTACTCGCCCATTTCCTGATCTTCACCCGTTGAAGAGCCATCGGTACCAAAACCACCGGCTATAACGCTGAAGAACGAGCGGTTCATCGCCTTACACATAATGTAAGACAGAATAGCACCGGAAGAACCCACTAACGCACCGGTCACGATCAGCAAATCGTTGCTGAGCATGAAGCCCGCAGCCGCTGCGGCCCAACCGGAATAGGAGTTCAGCATAGAAACCACAACCGGCATGTCTGCACCGCCAATTGAGGCCACCAAATGCCAACCAAACGCCAGCGCAATGATGGTCATCAGCAGCACGCACATGACCTGAACGCTGGTGCTACCGGTATTAACGAACCATACCATCAGCAGGAAAGAGACAACCAGCGCAGCCAAGTTCAGCTTGTGACGGCTTGGCAACATTAGTGGCTTCGATGAAATGGTGCCACGCAGTTTACCAAATGCGACGATGGAACCGGTGAAGGTGACCGCACCGATGAAGATACCAAGGAACACTTCGGTCAGATGGATATTTTCCATCACGTGTTCCATCGAACCCGGCTGGTGTTCGATAAAGCTGTTGAAGCCAACCAGTACGGCCGCCAAACCAACGAAGCTGTGCAATACGGCAACCAGCTCTGGCATTTCGGTCATTTCGACTTTCTTCGCCAGATAGATACCAATGGCACCACCGATCACCATGGCAACGATGATCCAGCCAACGTTGCTGGAGTCGGGGCCAAAGATAGTTGCGATCAACGCAATGGCCATCCCGACCACGCCGAAGATGTTGCCCTGCTTGGACGTTTCGTGTTTAGACAGACCCGCCAGACTAAAAATAAACAGGATTGCGGCAACAATGTATGCTGCAGTAACTAATCCTCCAGACATGTGTTACCCCTTAGTTCTTGCGGAACATTTTCAGCATGCGCTGAGTCACGGTGAATCCACCAAAAATGTTAATGCTGGCAATCAGCACGGCGATAAAGGCAAAGAATGTGATCCAGCCGCCGTGGCCAATTTGCAACACCGCCCCCACCACGATAATCCCTGAAATCGCGTTGGTGACCGACATCAATGGCGTATGCAGTGCGTGACTGACATTCCACACAACGTAATAACCGACCACGCATGAAAGCGCGAAAACGGTGAAGTGCGAAAGAAACTCTTTTGGTGCGACATTCGCCAGCCACCCAAACAAGATAATGACGATGGCAAGAATGATATATTTTTTGAATGGTGAGGCCGGTTTCTCTGGCTCTTTGGCCGCCACAGGTTCAGCCGCTTTCGCTTTTGGCTGAGCAGAAACCTGAATTGGCGGTGCTGGCCATGTCACTTCACCCGTTTTGACGACGGTAACACCGCGAATAACGGTATCGTCAAAATCAACGTTAAGCGTGCCGTCTTTCTCTTTGCACAGCAGTTTTAATAGGTTTACCAGGTTGGTGGCATAAAGCTGAGAAGACTGCGTAGGTAAACGACTTGGCAGATCGGTGTAGCCAATGATTTTCACGCCGTTTGGCGTTTCGGTTACCGTATCGGCGACGGTCAGTTCGCAGTTACCGCCGGTTTGCGCCGCTAAATCGACAATCACGCTGCCCGGTTTCATCGACTCAACCATTTCTTTGGTGATCAAACGCGGAGCTGGTTTGCCCGGAATAAGCGCCGTGGTGACGATAATATCCACGTCTTTTGCCTGAGCGGCGAACAGTTCCATCTCGGCTTTGATAAACGCTGGAGACATCACTTTCGCGTAACCATCGCCGCTGCCCGCTTCTTCCTCGAAATCTAATTCAAGGAATTCGGCGCCCATGCTTTGTACCTGCTCTTTCACTTCAGGACGGGTGTCGAAGGCGCGAACGATGGCACCTAAGCTTCCTGCGGCGCCGATCGCCGCCAAACCGGCCACGCCTGCGCCGATGACCATCACTTTGGCAGGAGGAACTTTACCTGCGGCGGTGATCTGTCCGGTGAAGAAGCGTCCGAATTCGTGTGCGGCTTCAACAATGGCACGGTAACCCGCGATGTTTGCCATGGAGCTCAGGGCATCGAGGGACTGGGCGCGAGAAATACGCGGCACGGAATCCATCGCCATGACGGTAACCTGACGCTCTGCCAGTTTTTGTAGCAGATCTTGATTTTGTGCAGGCCAAATAAAGCTGATTAAAGTACTGCCCGGATTCATCAGGGCAATTTCTTCATCTTCTGGCGCATTCACTTTTAAAATGACGTCAGATTGCCAAATATCTTCATAACCAACAATTTCGGCTCCAGCCTGCTGGAATGCCGCATCATCGAAGCTCGCTAATTTGCCAGCACCGTTTTCGATCGCCACGGTAAAACCCAATTTTAGTAGCTGCTCTACCGTTTTCGGCGTGGCTGCTACACGGGCTTCATTGGCCAACCGCTCTCTGGGTATACCAATACGCATAATCTTCCCTTTTCACCTGTCAATAAGATTAGCGTCATCCTGAGTAAGCAATGACCGACAGAGCCTTACAGCTCAGTGTTTGCTATACCTTTTTTACACAGAGTAGAAACTCTCGTTACTTTAGGTATACATAGCTACCTATAACCTACTGAAAATAGAACCGATGATCCACTATTCCCATGCGTTTGCAGGCCATATTTAATAAAATTTATCGCTTTATGTTCAGGATTAGTAGAAAGATTGTGAAAGCGAGCCTTAATATCTTGATTTCACGGTCAAAAGAGTGGGTAGATATTAGCCAAACTATTAATATGGGGCCGTTTAATCATGAACTTGAATCTCTCGTTAACACAAACTTAACACTGAGTGCTATTCTGGACGCCGTGCTGATTTATTCAGCGTAATCCAACATGAAGCAAAAATGCGATTTGGTAACCATATCACTGAGTACGCATAAATTACTGAGGCATGACAACTTATTACATGTAATAATCTGCCCCATTATTTTTTACATACATTATCACTACGATAAGTTGAGCATCAGCAGAAACAACTGTTAAAAGATGAAACGGTTCTGCCTGCAATACTCGTCAATGCAAAAAGGCGTAAAGGATTTTTTATGAAGCTGAAAACCACCATTATTGCATCAGCGTTATTGTCTCTTACTGCGCTGTCTGTTCAGGCTGCACAGGAACTCACACCAGAGAAAGCCTCCGAACTGAAGCCATTTGAACGAGTAACCATCAGCGGACGCTTTAATGCGATCAACGATGCGGCAAGCGCGGTTTCTCGTCGTGCTGATAGCATGGGCGCTGATTATTTCTATATCCAAGATATCAATAACAGTAATAACGGCGGTAACTGGCGCGTAACGGCAGATGTGTATAAGAAAGATGCTGAGACCGTAAAAGAAACCACGAGCTACCGCGTATTCAACGGCGTAAAAGAACTGCCTAAGACAGAAGCTTACCTGCTGCAGCCTTATGACACCGTGACCGTAAGCGGTTTCTTCCGCAGCCAGCCAGATGTGACCGATGCCATTAGCCGTGCAGCGGCCAAGAAAGGCGCCGACTCTTACTTTATCGTTCGTCAGATTGACGCCAACAGCGGCGGCAACCAATACATCACGGCCTACATTTATAAAGCCGATGCGCCGAAGCGTCAGGTACAGAGCCCAGATGCCATCCCTGCCGATTCTGAAGCAGGTAAAGCTGCATTGGCAGCCGGTGGCGCTGCAGCTGCCAACGTAGAGATCCCAGGTGTGGCTTCATCAGGCACGCCAAGCACTGGCGTAGGTCGTTTCTTCGAAACGCAGTCCTCTACCGGTAAGCGCTATACCGTGACGTTGCCAGACGGTACGCAAATTCAGGAAGTGAATAACACCACCGCTGCTCAAATGGTTCCATTTGATTCTGTGACCTTTACTGGTCACTTCAACAGCATGACCGATGTGTCCTCTGAAGTGGCTAAGCGCGCTGCGAAGAAAGGGGCGAAGTACTACCACATTACGCGTCAGTGGCAGAACAAAAGCGGCGGTAACCTCACCATTAGTGCTGATCTGTTCAAATAATAAATCTTTCATATGTCGTTCAAAGGGCAGCCATTGGCTGCCCTTTCTTATTGGCGCAATTATTCACGCGATCGCAACGAAACGTATCTGCGAAAAACATTAGCTAACAATTGCATACTTTTTTGCATAAAACGCATATTCATCCATTGCACCCCCCCCCCTCAACTCGTACAATTTGCGCCACTTTTACGGTTTAATGTTTTGCGTATTTGAACGCATAACCGTATTTAAACTAATCATATGTTATCAAACAGTTAATTACACTGGTTTCAGGACTTCGCATTGGATAAAAAACTCGGACTTACCGCCCTAACGGCTCTGGTACTCAGCTCTATGCTGGGGGCTGGCGTTTTTAGTCTGCCGCAAAATATGGCTGCCGTAGCCAGTCCCGCAGCATTGCTGATCGGTTGGACGATTACCGGCGTTGGCATTTTGTTCCTCGCCTTCGCCATGCTGCTACTGACCAGACTTAGACCAGACTTAGACGGCGGTATTTTTACCTACGCCAAAGAAGGGTTCGGTGAGCTCATCGGTTTTTGCTCGGCGTGGGGATATTGGCTATGCGCGGTTATTGCCAACGTATCGTATCTGGTGATTGTATTTGCCGCCCTGAGTTTCTTTACTGATTCGGCGGGTCATACCGTCTTTGGCGACGGTAATACATGGCAGGCTATTGTTGGCGAGTCTATTTTGCTATGGGTGGTTCACTTCCTTATCCTGCGCGGCGTGAAAACAGCAGCGGGTATTAACCTTGCCGCCACGCTGGCTAAACTGTTGCCGTTGGGCCTGTTTGTGGTTTTAGCTGCGATGGCATTCAAGCTTGATACCTTCAAGATTGATTTTACCGGGATGAAGTTGGGCGTTCCTGTTTGGGAACAGGTAAAAGACACGATGCTCTACACGTTATGGGTATTCATCGGGGTTGAAGGCGCAGTGGTCGTTTCTGCACGCGCTAAGCATAAGAAAGATGTTGGCTTAGCCACCATGCTGGCCGTGATTTCTGCGTTGGTGGTTTACCTGCTCATTACCCTGCTTTCACTGGGTGTAATGCCTCGCGCTGAACTGGCCGAAATTCGCAATCCATCGATGGCCGGTTTGATGGTGAACATGATGGGATCAGTCGGTGAAATTATTATTGCCGCGGGGCTGATTGTATCGGTGTGCGGTGCCTATTTGAGTTGGACGATTATGGCTGCGGAAGTGCCTTTCTTGGCTTCTCAGCATGGGGCGTTCCCTAAGATTTTCGGTAAACAAAATAGCAAGGAAGCGCCGGCCTCATCACTTTGGCTGACTAATGGTGCTGTTCAAGTTACGCTGATTATCATCTGGTTGACGGGCGCGAACTATAATAACTTGCTGACTATCGCCTCAGAGATGATTTTGGTGCCTTATTTCTTAGTCGGTGCATTCCTGTTGAAAGTCGGGCGTCAGAAACAAGATAAACGAATTATGTTTGCTGCCTACGGTGCCTGTGCTTATGGTCTATGGCTGATTTATGCTTCCGGCATTGCTCACCTGCTGATGTCTGTGATGCTGTATGCCCCCGGTCTATTGGTCTTTATGTTTGCCCGCCGTGGTTTAGAGAGCAAGAAAGATCTGTGTGGAATGGAGCGCATGGGTATCTTCCTGCTATTACTTGCAACCTTCCCGGCCGCTTGGTTTATGTTTGGCTAATCGGTCTGTCGCAAAAACGCAAAAAGGTGGCTCAGGCCACCTTTTTTAATTTGGGGAAATCTCGTTATTGTTCGCTCATTTTGCCGTAATATTTTCCGCAATAACAACGTGTAAGCGCTCGTCATCTTGAGTCATGCTAACGGCATTACGACACTCGGCTTTAATCACTTTTAGCTGTTCATCTTCAAGCGCATAAGGCAGTTGGATATCGAGTTCCTGCAGCCCTTGGCTTTTCACCAGCTCAATGAGACGAACAATATTGGTTTCATCGCTAACCTGCGTAGAAAGCACCTGCATCGCGAGCTGTCGGATCTGCACATTAAGGTTTTCGATCGATTTGAATTCTGAACAGCGATTTTGGGAGCGCGTTACCATACCAAATAACGGCATCACGCCGTAGATTGCGTCGAAAAAGCTCCAGTGTTTGTCACAGGAGGCTGACAGAAACCGAGTATAATCAAAACAGAGCGTTTCTCTATCACCGACGGTCGAATGAATACCGGACATTCCCTTAGCCTCCCCTCTATAAGACAGCGACACATACGCACAAAGAATAATTTAATTTTTAAAAATGCAGACGAAATCAGTCATATTTATATGTTAACGACCAAACCATAATGGCATTTTCTGAAATAGAAAACCATATGCAAAATGAAACTTAATATAATAAATATAAATATCATCATCGTCGTTTCATTATTTTATCCTCTCATTAAAAATTTAACTTAATTGTTAATTTGATTTTACATTATTAACACTTGATATATTACCTTCATAGTACCAGTGAGCGCGCCAGTGAAACTGCGGATGTTATGGGTAACGTCGAAAGCCTTTCTCTGCGTGACATCAGGCGCTGTCTGGCTTGACTCGAGTTCAGCTTACCCACATTGAGTTTCAATTTTTATAACGTTAAGTAACTACTCGCTATATAAAATAAATTTTGCGCGCGGTGATTCCATTCAACCCAATAAAACATTTATTTTAATTCACCCAACTTATATTTAATTAGCACTATACTTTCCCGTCAGAGTATTTTTTTAAAGTGAATATCACTAGATTCAAGACATAATAAGTTTGTTCTATAAATTCGAAATCCTGATATGCAGTATTTTCTTTTTTTACAGGAGCATTAGATAGAAAAGCGAACGGCGATGGACAACGCGGGAGCCAGCAGCGGAGAGCGCGAAAAGCTATCGGCGTCTTGCGCGGTTTATAGTGGAATTTTTAACGATTAAAAACAGCGCCATGAGTTTTCCAGATACGTTTCTCTATGTGCTAACAACTGCAACAAGTGGCATAATCTGTGGCAACATTTGCATTATGCCCAAGCCAATAAACATAGGGACCGAATACATGACCAATGCCTACTCCTCCCCCGTCTTAATCACTGGAGGTGCCCGCAGAATCGGGCTGGCATTAGCGCATGCATTGTTGTCACAGGGAACGTCTGTGATTGTGGCCTATCGCAGCGAATATCCAGCGCTAGAAGGATTGCGCAACGCGGGTGCGGTGTGCATTCAAGGTGATTTCACCCAAACTGACGAAATCTATCGTTTTGCCGAACAGGTAAAAGCTCACACACCGACGCTGCGCGCGGTTATTCATAACGCCAGTGCATGGCTAGCCGAGTCACCAGAGACCGCGCCCGAGCAAACGTTAGCCGCCATGCTGCAAATTCATGTCTACACCCCCTATCTTCTTAATCAGCTGTTAGAGCCATTGCTGATTGGGCAAGGCGAAGCCGGCGCCGATATTATCCATATCACAGACTATGTGGTGGAACGCGGCAGTGCCAAGCATATCGCGTATGCAGCGAGTAAAGCGGCATTAGACAATATGACCCGCTCTTTTGCGGCTAAATTAGCGCCAGAAGTGAAAGTGAATTCGATTGCTCCTGCGCTAATCATGTTCAACTCATTGGATGATGATGAGTACCGTCAAAAAGCGCTCGACAAATCATTGATGAAAATAGCGCCGGGCGAGCATGAAATAGTGAATACCATTGAGTTTCTGTTGAACAGCAGGTTCGTGACTGGACGTACTATTAGCGTGGATGGTGGGCGTCCACTGCGTTAATTTGCAAGACTCATATAAAATCGTTTTATCACGCGAAGGCACAGAAATCGTTATGAACAACATTGTATTTGTTGAAGATGATCAAGAGGTTGGGCAACTTATTGCGGCATACCTTGGCAAGCACGACCTTGATGTCACCATCGAGCCACGCGGTGATACGGCAATGGAAACGATTACTCGCCTTAATCCTGATTTGGTTTTGCTGGATATCATGTTACCCGGTAAAGATGGTATGACGCTGTGCCGCGATTTGCGCCCTGTGTACAAAGGCCCCATCGTACTTCTCACCTCACTCGATAGCGATATGAATCACATCTTGTCGCTCGAGATGGGGGCCAATGACTATATTTTGAAAACGACGCCACCGGCTGTATTGCTGGCGCGATTACGTTTGCATTTACGCCAGCACCAGCCACAGCCGGTGGAAAGCGAAGCTGCACCGGTGAATACTCGCAACGGTATTCATTTTGGGCAGTTGCGTATTGACCCAGTAAATCGTCAGGTCACGTTGAAAGATAAGAACATTAACCTTTCGACCTCCGATTTCGACCTGCTGTGGGAACTGGCCACCCATGCAGGAACCATTATGGATCGCGACGCCCTGCTGCTCACCCTGCGTGGTGTGAGCTATGACGGCATGGATCGCAGCATCGACGTGGCGATTTCTCGCCTGCGTCGTAAACTGGATGACAACGCAATCGCCCCGTTTCGTATTAAAACCGTGCGCAATAAAGGCTATCTGTTTGCGCCGAATGCGTGGGAATAATTTTCAATGAGAAAGCTTTTTGTTCAGTTTTACCTGTTGTTGTTTGTCTGTTTTCTGGTTATGGCCATGTTGGTTGGATTGGTTTACAAAGTCACCGCCGAGCGCGCCGGACGTCAATCAATGGATGACCTGATGAAAAGCTCGCTCTATCTCATCCGCAGCGAATTACGAGAAATACCCCCGCGTGATTGGAATAAAACCATCAACAAGCTCGATTGGAATCTCTCGTTTAAATTCCATATTGAACCATTGGGTAAACGTCAGCTCCCTTCCGATTTAGAAAAAAAATTGAGAAACGGCGAAATTGTGGCTTTGGATAGCGAATATTCATTTATTCAACGTATCCCGCGTAGCCACTACGTTTTAGCCGTCGGCCCGATTCCATACCTTTTCTATCTGCATGAAATGCGCCTGCTGGATTTGGCTTTACTGCTGTTCATCGGACTGTCTTTAGCCCTGCCAGTTTTTCTCTGGATGCGCCCACATTGGCAGGATTTACTGAAATTAGAGAATGCGGCTCAGCGTTTAGGTGAAGGCCATCTCGAAGAGCGAACGCATTTTGAACCTACGTCGAGCCTGCATCGGCTGGGAGTGGCTTTCAACCAAATGGCCGACAATATCAACACGCTCATTATCAGCAAAAAGCAGCTGATAGATGGCATTGCCCATGAGCTGCGTACGCCGTTGGTTCGTCTGCGCTACCGCTTAGCGATGAGTGAAAATCTGTCTGAATCAGAACAAACCGCGTTGAATCGTGATATTGCGCAGCTCGAAGGGCTTATAGACGAACTGCTGACCTATGCTCGACTTGACCGTCCTCAGGTCGAAACCAATTTAGAAGCCATTGATCTGCCTCAGTGGTTAGCAGAACGCATCACAGACTTTCAAATGATTCATCCGGAACATGAAATTACGCTCGATATTCCTCACGTCGGCGACTTCGGCGCGGTCGATCTGCGGCTAATGGAGCGTGTATTAGATAATTTAGTCAATAATGCCCTACGCTACAGCCAGAAAAAACTGCGCATTGGACTCTGGCTGGATGGTGATGTCGCTTGTTTGCAGGTTGACGATGATGGTCCTGGGATTCCGCCAGAAGAACGCGAAAGAGTCTTTGAGCCATTTGTTCGCTTAGACCCAAGCCGCGATCGGGCAACCGGTGGCTGTGGGCTTGGACTCGCGATTGTGTACAGCATTGCTCAAGCTTACCAAGGCACTATCTCAGTAAACGGTAGCTCTCTGGGTGGTGCTTCCATGCTATTTACTTGGCCACGCCGTCAGGTTGATACCTTGCCGGTTATCAATACATCCAGCGATAACCATTTATAATTTTATTGCCTTTATAACCGCGTTTGACGGGTATAGATGGCATTTGGAGCCTACGATGACAAACGCCTATCAGCATCTTCGCGACACATTTACTCGCCTATCTCGCTTTTCACATCTTTCGGCCATTACCGGTTGGGATATGCAAACACAAATGCCTGCCGGCGGAAGTCAGGCACGAGCTGAAGCGTTAGCCGAATTAAGCGTTTTGATGCACCAAACGTTAACCGCTCCTCAGGTTGCTGACTGGATCGAGCAGGCAAAAAGTGAAGACTTAAATGCAGAACAGCAGGCGAATCTCGCAGAAATCGCACGTCGCTATCAGCAGGCTGTCATCTTGCCGGAAAAATTTGTCTCGGCGAAATCATTAGCCGGTATGCAATGTGAGCACGCATGGCGTACTCAGCGTCCTAATAACGACTGGGATGGATTCGTAAAAAACTTCGCCCCTGTCGTGGAATTAAGCCGAGAAGAGGCACAAATACGCGCTGAAAAAACCAATGTCAGCCGCTACGATGCCTTGCTCGATCTGTATGAACCCGGCATGACCAGTGCTCGACTGGATACGATCTTTTCTGACGTAAAAAGCTGGCTGCCCGATTTATTAAAAAATATCGTCGAAAAACAGAAAACAGAATCAACACGCGCCGCGCAGGGGCCCTTTGCTATTGATAAACAGCGCGCTCTGGGCTTAGAAATCATGCAGGTACTCGGTTTTGATTTTAATCACGGTCGATTAGACGTGAGCGCGCATCCATTCTGTGGCGGCGTGCCTGAGGATGTTCGTATAACTACGCGTTACACAGAAGATGATTTTCTCAGCGCGTTACTGGGCATCGTGCATGAAACCGGCCACGCCCGATATGAGCAAAACTTGCCAAAACAGTGGGCCGGTCAACCGATTGGCGAAGCTCGCTCAACGGCAATCCATGAGTCACAAAGCTTATTTTTTGAAATGCAGCTGGCGCGTAGCGAGCCTTTCCTCGCGTTTTTACGTCCTTATGTGCAAAAAACGTTCGGCGATCAACCCGCTTTTGAACAAGGTAATTTCCTGCGCATGAATCAGCGTGTTGAGGCCGGTTTTATACGTATTGATGCCGATGAAGTTAGCTACCCCGCCCATGTCATTTTACGTTATGAAATTGAGCGTGCACTGATTGAGGGCGAGATTGAGGTGCAGCATATTCCAGAACTGTGGAATGAAAAAATGCAATCTTACCTCGGCTTAAATACCCAAGGTAATTTCCGCGATGGCTGCATGCAGGATATTCATTGGACCGACGGCGCCTTTGGGTATTTCCCAACCTACACCTTAGGTGCGATGTATGCGGCACAGCTGTTCGCCTCTGCTCGAAATGCACTACCAGACCTCGACCAACAGATCTTGCGCGGCGATCTTTCTGCGCTTTCTGGTTGGTTACGCCAAAATATCTGGCAGCATGGCTCGCGCTTCGATACCGATACGTTGATTCAAAATGCCAGCGGGGAAACGCTCAACCCTAGCTTCTTCCGCCGTCATTTAGAGCAGCGCTATTTAGGCTAATCTCTCACGCCCCTCGTTTGTGAGGGGCTATTCGTTTTGCTAGGCGACCCGTGTTTTCATATTCTGCTTTATTCAATAGCTGCACTGAAGTCTCATGGTATTTAAATAACGCATACAATGTATGTTGTAACTAAATTGATGTGCAATTAAACCGGAGACTTGCTCCGGCTGGGGTTTATGCTTTAATCGCTTCGAACATCATGATATCGCTGGTAAACGAGCCATCGGGCTGTACTTCAAAGTGTTGTTTCACCTCTTCTGATGCACTTTCCTGTACCATCCGAATGGCCGTAACCAGTGGTTCAGGCGTGCGCATGCGGCTAATCCAACTGCCAAACTCGAGGTGCAAACGGTCAGACGTTACGGTTTGGATTTGTAGCCCAGCTTCGGTGAAAAATGTTAACCACTCCCCCGGCGTATAGTCACGCACGTGCGACGTATCGCGCAGTATTTCTACCGTTTGCAGATGAACATCTAAAAGAGGATGACCAGGCGAAACAACATCCATAAAGATCGCCCTTCCCCCTGGTTTTAGTACGCGCTTCACCTCGCGCAGTGCCTTACTAACGTCATACCAGTGATGCGCCGAGTAGCGGCTAATAACCACATCAAAGGATTCATTCTCGAACGGCAGCGATTCAGCAACGCCCTGCGCGGTACTCAGGTTAGTCAGCCCTTTATCACTTGCCGCCTGTTTTACCACCGCGAGCATTTTTTCGGAGAGATCGTAAGCCACAACGTCGTTAACCAGAGCCGCCACCGCAAAACTTGCATGGCCGGCCCCACAACCGAGATCGAGCACGCTAGCAAACTCGTCACCATCGAGTAAATGAGCGAGACGTTTCAAATCGTTGCCCTGAGCATGTACCGCACTGCTGAGATAAGCGTTCGCCTGTTCGGCAAATTGACGATCGACGGCATTATGGTGACTTTGCTTATTGGTCATGCACTCTCCGGCTATTCACTTGTATAGAAGATGTTTTTTTCACTATAGTTAGGCATCTAGAGCGATTCAATAGCGAGCTATTGAAATATTTTCATCCTGAGTACAAAGCGTTACATGCCGAAACCAATCACTCACAGCCTTTATAGCCGCTATCCTCTAAGATAAATCATCTATTGAATTTGAGAATAATTCAGCCGTACGCGCCATTACAATAATAGGTTTCAGCGGCCGTGAAGGGTTCGGAGATGGCATATGTTTCGACGCTATGGTTTTGAACTTCTTCTAATATCGCTGATCCTGTGCGGAATTATCACTGCATACTTCTATTTGTAGCGGGCCGTGCATGAAAAAAACTGAATTTCACATCTGCTTCGCAAATATTTCTCGCCGTAATCAATCATTTGGTTAAACTACTGGGTAAATGGATGACTGCAATTAGGTTCCGCTCTATGCGATTACTACGTACTGTTACGTTATGCGTTCCGGTTTTATATTGTGCCATTACCGCCCAGCCTGCTGTCGCTGATGATGAGGTTTTAACACCCGCGCAGCAAATTCAACTCTTTTATGGCAAAGATAACCGCGTCAAAATTACCAATGTGACCCACTCCCCTTGGGATGCTATAGGGCAAATCGAAACCGAGAGCGGGAATTTATGCACCGCCACGCTGATTACGTCACGTCTGGTTTTGACTGCGGGACATTGCTTATTAGCGCCGCCAGGAAAAGTTGATCCAGCGATTGCGCTGCGTTTCTCTTCTCACAATCAAAAATGGCGCTACGAAATTACCCAGTTGCGCACGCTGGTTGATCCTAAATTAGGTAAACGGCTTAAAGCCGACGGCGAAGGATGGATTGTTCCCTCTTCTGCTGCTCAGCAAGATTATGGTTTAGTTGAAATCGAAAGCGACCAGTTACCGGCGATTGAACCGTTACCATTATGGCAAGGCACCAGCAAACAGCTCACGGCGGCGTTGAAAACCAACAAGCGCTTAGTGACGCAGGCCGGATATCCGCAGGATCATCTGGATGATTTATATAGCCATGAGAACTGCTTGGTGACGGGCTGGGCGCAAACAGGCGTGCTGAGCCATCAGTGTGATACGCTGCCTGGCGACAGCGGTTCTCCGCTGCTGATGTCAACGGATACAGGTTGGCGACTGATAGCGATTCAAAGCTCGGCGCCTGCCGCTGAGAATCGTGATTTGGCTGACAATCGAGCAGTGGCCGTCACCGCTTTCAGTGACGGCCTAAAACGCCTGATGCAGCAAAACGCTAAGCCAGAATCTGATCGATAGCCTGCATAATGCGCTTTTCTGAAATTGGGTACGGTGTACCCAATTGCTGCGCAAAATAGCTCACCCGTAGTTCTTCAATCATCCAGCGAATCTCTTTCACTTCGGGCTCGTTGGCTCGCTGCGTCGGTAGCTTGTTGAGCATCTGCTTCCATGCCTGCTGCACCTGCTCCACTTTCAACATTTGCGCACGATCCCGATGTGGGTCAATGGCCAGTTTCTCTAAGCGTCGTTCAATCGCATGCAGATAGCGCTCTACATCAGGTAAACGCGCCGCCCCTGTCGCAGTGACAAAGCCACGATAGATGAGGTTGCCCACCTGATTTTTAATATCAGACAGCGCCAACGCCAGCGATATATCAACTCGCCCCTTCAGGCGTTTATTGATGCCGTTCGCCGTTGTCAGGATTTGCTCGACCTGCCGCGCAATAGAAACCACTTCATCGTTGAGTTCCGCACGTACCTGCTCATGAAGTTGGGTAAACCCTTCTTCACTCCATGCAGGCCCGCCATGTTTGGCAATCAACGAGTCAATTCCGCAGGCGATACAGTCATCAATCAAGTCTAAAACTTTGCCATAAGGGTTAAAGTACAGTCCTAGCTTGGCTTTATTCGGCAGTTTTTCATGCAAATACTTAATTGGAGAAGGAATATTCAGCAGTAATAAGCGGCGTGAACCCTGCCACATTGCCTGCTGTTGCTCCTGCTCGGTTTCAAAAAGACGAATAGCGACGCTGTCTTTTTCATCCACCAACGCGGGGAACGCCTTCATGGCGTAACCGCCACGCTTTTGCTCATAGCTCTGTGGAAGAGAACCAAAACTCCATACGTGCAAGCCTTGTTGCTCGAGGCCATCGTCCGCGACCTCCGACAGCGTCTGCTGTACTTGCCCTTTAAGCTCGGTTTTCAACGCCTCCAGCGATTTACCTTCCGCTAACGTTTTCTTTTTGTCATCAATAACGCGGAACGTCATACGCAGATGATCGGGAACCTGATCGAGCTGCCACTCTTCACGTGACACTGTCACACCGGTCATGCGGCGCAGTTCTCGTTCCATCGACTCTAGCAACGGCATTTCAAGCGGTGTCGCCCTGCCCAAGAAGGCTTCTGCATAGTTCGGCGCTGGCACGAAATTACGGCGGATCGGTTTTGGCAATGATTTAATCAGCGCAATAATCAGCTCACGGCGAATACCCGGAATTTGCCAATCAAAACCAGACTCTTCAATTTGGTTCAGGATCGCCAGCGGAATATGTACCGTGACCCCATCAGCGTCAGTGCCGGGCTCAAACTGATAGGAAAGGCGCAGTTTGAATGAACCTTGATGCCAAAAATTAGGATAATCAAGCGCGCTGACGCCTTGCGCACCGTCCTTAATCAGCATCGATTTTTCAAAATTAAGCAGTTCAGGCTCTTCGCGGCTGGCTTTTTTCCACCAGCTATCAAAATGACGAGCAGAAACCACATCATGGCCAATGCGTTGGTCGTAGAAACTAAACAATGTCTCGTCGTCGACTAAAATGTCGCGTCGACGTGACTTGTGTTCAAGCTCTTCAACCTCTGAGCGCAGGCGCTGATTCGCTAGGAAGAAGGCATGGCGCGTTTGCCAATCACCTTCCACCAGCGCATGACGAATGAACAGTTCACGGCTGATCTGCGGGTCGATACTGCCATAGTTCACCTTACGCGCCGCCACAATTGGCAGGCCATATAGCGTGACTTTTTCCGTTGCCATCACCGCACCTTGGGCTTTCTCCCAATGCGGTTCGCTATAGCTTTTCTTGATCAGATGCTGTGCTAACGGTTCGATCCATTCAGGATCGATACGTGCCGCGATACGCCCCCACAAACGGGAGGTTTCCACCAGCTCTGCCACCATGGTCCATTTTGGTGGTTTCTTGAATAATGCCGAGCCAGGGAAAATCGCGAATCGGGCATTACGCGCCCCGGTGAACTCCTGTTTATCCGCATCTTTTTGTCCGATGTGCGAGAGTAAACCGCTGAGCAACGAACAATGAATGCCGCGAAAATCACCCGGTACCGAGTTAATCGGTATACGCAGCTCTTTAACAACTTGCCGGAGTTGGGTGTAAATATCCTGCCATTCACGCACGCGCAGATAGTTAAGGTAGTCGGTTTTACACTGGCGACGGAATTGGTTCGCAGAGAGCTCTTTTTGTTGCTCTTTCAGGTGATCCCATAGATTCACCAGCGACATAAAATCACTCTCTTTGTCAGCAAAGCGACGATGTTTTTCATCAGAAGCCTGCTTCTTCTCACTTGGGCGCTCACGCGGATCTTGAATCGACAGCCCAGCGGTGATGATCATCACTTCTCGTACCGCGCCATGCTTCTGTGATTCCAGCACCATACGCGCTAAGCGGGGATCGATAGGCAACTGAGCCAGTTGGCGACCCATTGGCGTCAGCTGCTGGTGCCCCTGTTCTGAGGTGGTTACCGCGCCAAGCTCTTCCAGCAGACGTACGCCGTCAAGAATATTGCGTTTATCTGGCGCTTCCACAAACGGGAAGGCCGCGATATCGCCGAGTCCCAGCGACGTCATTTGCAGAATAACCGAAGCTAGGTTGGTGCGAAGAATTTCTGGATCGGTAAATTCTGGCCGTGAAAGGAAATCTTGTTCGCTGTAGAGCCGAATACAGATACCTTCAGAAACACGTCCACAGCGGCCTTTTCGCTGATTGGCCGAGGCTTGAGAAATAGGTTCAATCGGCAAGCGCTGAACCTTGGTTCTAAAACTGTATCGGCTAATACGCGCCGTTCCCGGATCGATAACATATTTTATCCCAGGAACGGTTAGCGACGTTTCCGCCACGTTGGTAGCCAGCACGATGCGTCGCCCGTGATGGCTTTGGAAGACGCGGTTTTGTTCACTGGCAGACAAGCGCGCATATAACGGCAAAATCTCGGTATGCGGCAGATTTAGCTTGGTCAGTGCATCAGCCGTATCGCGAATTTCACGTTCACCGCTCATAAAGATCAGAATGTCACCGGGGCTCTCACGTCCCAGCTCATCCACGGCATCAAAAATGGCCTGAAGCTGGTCACGGTCGACATCATCGGCATCATCAACCACCGGACGATAACGCACCTCTACCGGATAGGTTCGGCCTGAAACTTCAATAATCGGCGCGTTGTTAAAATGACGAGAGAAACGCTGGGGATCAATCGTCGCCGATGTAATGATCACTTTCAGATCGGGACGTTTAGGCAACAGCTGACGTAGATAGCCGAGAATGAAATCGATATTCAGGCTGCGTTCATGCGCCTCATCGATAATCAGCGTGTCATATTGCATCAGCATGCGGTCTTGCTGAATTTCAGCCAGCAAAATACCGTCTGTCATCAGCTTAACCAGCGTGGTATCACTCACCTGATCGTTAAAACGAACTTTATAACCAACGGCACCGCCGAGCGAGGTATCCAGCTCATGGGCGATACGATCGCCGACCGAGCGTGCAGCCAGACGACGCGGCTGGGTATGGCCAATCAGCCCTTTAATTCCGCGCCCTAATTCCAAGCAAATTTTCGGTAGCTGGGTGGTTTTCCCCGAACCGGTTTCACCCGCCACGATGACCACTTGGTGGTCGCGGATAGCCGCCAGAATGTCATCTTTTTTCTGGCTAACCGGTAAACTTTCTGGGTAAGTAATTTTAGGACAGGCAGCACGGCGCGCTTCAACGCGTTGCATGGCGTTGGCAAGATCGATAGCCAAGGTATCGGCAATCGCCTGTTGGCTTTCGGTTTTTTTGACCTTTTTGGCGCCCTGTATGCGGAGCATCAGACGCTGTTTATCGCGCAGCATCAGTTCATCAAGCTGCGAGGCGATGGCGCTTAGCGGGGATGTCACAATCAATATTCCTTGAAACGGATGGCGAACAACAGGTGAAAATGTAAAACCATCGTTATTTGTTGTTTTTAATAACGTCATTCTAATGACGGATTCTGTCTGTAATTGTACCACAGGCCTGCGTTTGTCAGCAGCCTGAGGCAAGCATTCTCTCGTCACCGCATACGTCCCCTATTTATGTGAATGTTAGCCTCGCATAAATACATTCAATAAAACTGAACAAAGGGCTCGAATTATTGCGCTATCACTGGTGGGATTTTATGAATAAAGTGTCTTCTATGCGATGGACACAACGTCCTGATATCAACAAATAGTCTGAAATAGCCTAAGAGATTAGGTCACAAGGAAATCACCATGAGCAACGTATTGGTTCTTAAATCTAGCATTCTGGCAAACTACTCTCAGTCTAACGTTCTGGCTGATTACTTTGTTGACCAATGGCGTCAGCAGCACAGCGATGACAACATTCAGGTGCGTGACCTTGCCGCAGACCCAATTCCGGTGCTGGATGGTGAATTAGTCGGTGCGCTGCGCCCTTCAGACGCGCCATTGACGCCACGTCAGCAGGATGCGTTGGAATTATCCAATACGCTGATTGAAGAGCTGCAAGCATCAGACGTCATCGTGATTGCAGCGCCAATGTATAACTTCAACATTTCCACTCAGTTGAAAAACTACTTTGACCTAGTAGCGCGTGCCGGTGTGACCTTCCGCTACACCGAAGCAGGTCCAGAAGGCTTGCTGAAAGGCAAAAAAGTGTATGTTCTGACCAGCCGTGGCGGTATCCACAAAGATACCAATACCGATTTGGTCACCCCTTACCTGCGCGTGTTCTTAGGCTTTATTGGTTTAACCGACGTTGAATTCGTGTTTGAAGAAGGGATCGCTTACGGTCCAGATATGGCAACCAAAGCGCAGCAAGATGCTAAGGCACTGATTAATCAGCTGGCCACAGCTTAAGTATTATCTGTATTGCTTATCCTCTGATGCCTGTGTCTGGATAACGTCGTAAGCAAGAAACAAAAAACGCGCTCTGTTTAAGCAGAAGCGCGTTTTTTTGTGGTTTTTTTTGTGGTTATTGTTTCTATCGCTAAAACTAGGGTTTTCTCAGCCACTGTCCGTTGATACCACGCACATATTCACCAGAAGCGGCGCGTTCCACCAGCTTTTGCCCTGCCATTTTTGCGACGTCTTCACGGCTAATATGGTTATTGTTTGCCACTTCCTGATATTTCTCGGCGCGCCCGGTATTGATTTGTTGCACCAGCGCCAACGTTTCCTTGTCTTGTTTAATAGCCACAATGTAGCCACTCAAGGTTTCACCCACGCGGCCTTGCTGTTTGGCTTGATCGAGGGTGAGCGCAAAAACGGCGCTGCTAAACAGTAAACCGGCACCCAATAGAGCGATTAACGACTTTCTCATCGGATTCTCCTTAGAACAGCCCCGATTGGGTTTTTAATAAATTCTCGACGTCTTTATCCACTTTGATATGAATTTCGTGTTCAATTTTGACGTTCATATTGATGGTAATCGGCTCTTTTGGCGCGGCTACCTCAATGCGGGGAATGCATCCCGTCAATGGTACACAGACTGCCGTTGCCAGTAGCCAAACCTTAAGGTTGCTCATGCTCACTCCTCGCAGGGGTTGAGAGGCTTTGCTCCAACCACTCCTGTAAATTATCGCCAAAACGTAAACTCCGCCAAAGCTCGAAAATATTTTCTTCATGATGATAGTTAAGCACGACCTCACGGTGTGCGCTTTGCTGAGGATTCACACCACGGATCGTCGCCGCCATGGTGAGCACCCCTAAATTACTTAAATTCACTTCGGCTCGCGAACGGCTTATCTCCATATAACGCAGCCACTCAATCGCCGCCCCCGCAGCCATGTTGTTGGCAGCCATTGCATCAGCCATATCAGGGTCGAGACGCAGCGTCAGCATAGACGCGTTGTCAATCCAGCCGTTACGAATGAGCCATTGAGAATCTTTCAGATATAACGGCAGTTCACCGTCTACCCAGCCCGACATCGCAAACTGCTTTGGTTTTAGCGCGGTAAACAGCACGCTGAGATCGATATCTTTCAGTCTCAAGACCGTTGATGCCGGTTGCGGGAGACGCAGTGCATCAAAGCCAATATGGCCTTTCAGCATATCGACACCGACGTTTGACAGCACCAACGGGGCGCGATCGCTATAGGGATAGTAGCCCTGTAGGTCAGCCGAAATATTACTCATCTCAAACAGGTTAGACAGGTGTTTAATCCGCAGGCTAATCGGCTGCTTAGCACCTAACTGCCACACATCATTTTTCAGACGATAGGCCATGATGAAATCTAAGCCACTCATCTCCCCATCTTTCAGCCACATACCGGCGTTTTTCACCACCATGTGCCCGCCCGCTTCGAAGCCCTGTTCTCGCGCTGCCGAGAATGCGGCCTGTGCATAAAAATCACCGTCACGCAGCGTGATATTCAGATCAGGCGATAGCAGCGGTTGGAATACTGCCGTAGGTTGTTTTGCCCACCAGGCTTCGCCGCGCAGTCGTTCCCCGTCCCAGCGGCCGTTTAGCTTGATGGGGCCAATACGTTCGGCGTGAAGATCGCCTTTTAATAAGAACTGATCCGGTGCAGTTCCCGCAGCAGCAAGGTTTAAAATGGCATGCGGGAGATAACCGCCGTTTTCCAACTCCACCTTATTGGTATCAAGAATAAAAGCACCGGTAAATTTCGGCTGTTTTTCATCCCTAACCCAAACGATCGGCTGGCCGATGGTTAAACGCGGTTTGACCACCGTCATCATGCCATAGTGGATTTTATCAAATCCGGTCGAAAGCTGATTAAGGCGGATAGTATCCCCTAGCCATTCACCACGGCCACCCACATCCCATTTCGCCGCCAGCGGGGGTAAATCACCGTTACCCCAATATTGCCACTGCCACTGTCCTTTATCAGGCAAGAATTGCTGCGCCTGGCCATCGAGGTGCAATTTGAAATTACCCCAGTAGCTGTCTTTTACTTTCATGATGGCCTGTAAACGACCGGTAACACCTTCCGCGTTGAGCTTAATGCCTGCCAGCGGCCAACGCGCTTCTTGCAGCGTAGTTTGATCGTCTAAACGCCCCCATGCCCGCAGTAGCGATCCACTATCTAGCGTCAGCAACGGATTTAGCACGCTGCCGGTTAGTAGACCGGGGATCGAGGCCGTTAAAGACAGGTTTTGACTGTTAACAAGACCGGTCACGCGGAATGCCATACTGCTATCGATCACGCTAAGCTTGCCTGGGCCGAGATTGACAACCACGTTACCCTTCCCGTGGTTGCCCTGCGTGAGCACGTTCATCCGCGCTTCAATCTGTGTTTGCTGGTAATTTTTATCCCAGTTGGTCAGGGTGAGATCGATACCGCCCTGCAACGGTTGCTGCGCATAAGGCCAACGCCACTGACCTTGATTAACGTGGATTTCATGGCGGCTCACCGTCCACGGCAAATCGGCCAACGGCGTTTTATCACCCTTAGCAACAATCTTCAAATTGCCTTGTTTGTTCTTCCATTCAGAAATCAACAGCAGAGGCTGGTCAACAAACGGCGTTTTGAGCTGGGCCTGCATGTTGCCGCTGCGCGGTAGTGAAGCTACATCCAGCGGTATTTGCAACTCACCATCCAACTCTATTGGCTGATCTGTTTGAGGAACCTTTAGCGATAGTTTTTTAACCGTGAGTTTTTGTGTGTCATCGAGACGTGCATCAAGGCTAAGGCGGTCGCTACGGTAGCGTACCGTCTGCCCATCGGCGTTATTGACCACGCTGATGGCTCCGGCATAGTCCTGCCATGGGCTCACGATGAGATGGTTTATCGCCACGTCAAACAGCGGTAAAGAGCGCTGAATTTTATCCAGCTCAAGCGGTGCAGAGGGAGTATCAGATGAAGGGAGCTTTTCCAAACACTGGGTATTTACGTCAAGCGTGTCTGCCAGCATTTGCCAGCGACCTTGCTGATAGCGTAAGCGTGCCGCAGACAGATCGCCCAAACGACAATCCTCCGCCAGATAGCTCAGCCCCGGCAGATGCAATGCACCGTTCGACCAATACGGACGAGCGCTAAACTCAACGCGCGTTCCGGCAGGAAGCCACTGTTTAATTACCCACGGCAGCCAATGCGCCACCGTTAACCAGAGAAACGTTAATGCCAATAATATGGCGATCAGCGCTGCAAATAACCTTTTGAGCCACTTGACCATAATTCGCCTTGCTTTTTAATAATCTGCCGCAACATATCATAATAATGGATACATCTGAACGAATCGGGCAAAATCCTAGATAAATCTAGTCGTTGTGTTGAATTTTAGTTCAGCGAAAGTGCACGTTTAGGCCATCAGCTTATTTGTCATACTAAATGTCGTTCGCTTTGTCTGTTTTGTTCATTTTTGCTATCATGATCACACTTTTCTGGTGGAGAAACCCCTATGAAGCTCGCGATTTACAGTACTAAACAGTATGACCGCAAATATCTTGAACTAGTAAATAAAGAATTCGGTTTCGAGCTGGAGTTTTTTGACTTTCTGTTAAGCCCTAAAACGGCAAAAGTGGCACAGGGCTGCGAAGCCGTGTGTATTTTTGTCAACGACGATGCGAGCCGCGAAGTGCTGACCGAACTGGCTGCGCTAGGCGTTAAAATTATCGCGCTGCGCTGCGCTGGCTTTAATAACGTTGATCTTGGCGCAGCCAAAGAGCTTGGCTTAGAGGTGGTACGCGTACCGGCCTATTCACCGGAAGCGGTCGCAGAACACGCCGTCGGGTTGATGATGAGCCTTAACCGCCGCATTCATCGCGCCTATCAACGTACCCGCGACGCCAACTTCTCGCTGGAAGGATTGATTGGCTTTAATATGCATAACCGCACCGCGGGCGTGATTGGCACCGGTAAAATCGGCGTGGCTACCATGCGTATCCTGAAAGGCTTCGGCATGAAACTGCTGGCCTATGACCCATACCCAAACCCACAGGCGTTAGAATTAGGCGCAGAGTATGTGGATTTGAAAACGCTGTATGAGAAATCTGACGTTATCACCCTGCACTGCCCGTTAACGCCAGAAAACCATCATCTTTTGGATGCGTCTGCGTTTAGCCAGATGAAAAACGGTGTGATGATCATCAACACCAGTCGCGGCGGCCTGATCGATTCAGATGCGGCGATTGAGGCGTTGAAGCAGCAGAAAATTGGTTCGCTGGGAATGGACGTTTATGAAAACGAACGCGATCTGTTCTTTGAAGATAAATCTAATGACGTGATTCAAGATGACGTATTCCGTCGCCTGTCGGCCTGTCACAACGTGTTGTTTACCGGCCATCAGGCCTTCTTGACCGAAGAGGCGCTGACCAGTATTTCTGAAACCACGCTGAATAACATTCGCACGCTGGCCAACGGTGAGCACTGTGAAAATCAGATCACCGCATAGGTTTTGATTGCCGCGCTACCAAAACAAAACCCCAGTGCAAACTGGGGTTTTCTGTTTAAGGTTGTCTATTGAAAGCTTCGCACTAACAGTGCGATAAAACCCTCGTCGAATTTAGGCGATATGCTCCACCAGCAGTGCCTGACGATAATGAGCTAAACGCTGATTAAACAGCTCTCGCTGCTTGGTCGACATGTTGCCACACACTTTGCTGGCATCCATCTCACGTCCTTGAGACTCCATTAATGCAATGCTGCTGGCTAAAAAATCCATATTATTTTCGCCAAAATTGTTTCCATCACTCGTTGAAACACGCTGTGCGGTAGTCTTTACCATCTGGCACACTCCTCTTTCTGATTATGAAAAAAGGCTAATATGCTGCGTTGACTTAGTATCCCCCACTCAGGCGCTAGAGACTGAACACTGCGTGCTTGTTTGTTAATCTAGACCGTGCGGGAGATCACATTATTGCGCTCCATGATATAAATCATGTTGCCGTGATAACCCGTCTCTTTACGTAACGTGAAACCACATTTTTCAGCTAAGCGAACCGAACGAACATTTTCTTCATCGATGATGCAACACACCGGCGTTTTTAGCACTTCATCCGCCCAAGCAAGAACGCATTTTGCAGCTTCTAACGCGTAACCTTTGCCATGAAAAGAAGGAATAAACGTCCATCCCATTTCGGGATAGCGTAGGCTAGGTTCAATTTCACGATGATTTTCAGCGAGGCCAATATTGCCGATGTATTGCTGTGTGCTCTTATCAAAAACGGCCCAGTAGCCATAATTGAAAAGTGCCCAGTTACCTGTATAGCGTAACAGACGCTGCCAAACTTGCTCGGGAGTTTGTGGCGAACCACCAATAAATTTCACAATTTCAGGATCTGACCACATGGCGCAAAGGTCGGGAAAATCCTCTAGCCGGTGGGTCCGTAAAACCAGTCGATCGGTCATTAAGACCGGCGTATCCAGCACCATAACATCCTCTGTATGTTTATCTTTCAATATCTTATTTATGGGATATTTTCTTTTTTTACTTCTGATGATTTATAAACCGAAAGAAACGTGGCAGGCAAACAAAAAACCTATCACCAAAGCGCTTTTGTGAAGTCAAAGAAAAAACTTCTTTTAGTCAGTGATGTATCACACGGGGAAACGATGAGTTAAGAGATACTTACTTTTAAATTAGTATGATTTTTCCTCCTTGGGGTATTGATATAAAACAACGAACCAAAAAAAAATTCTGCCAGAATGATTTTCTTTTTTTTTGGGTCAATGTCATGTCAGGAACAGATAAAACACCGTCAGGGATATCACGTCGACATTTTGTTAAAGCGACCTCAGCCTTGGCTGCAACGCCACTGTTTTTTAATCGTAGCGCCACCGCTTCGCAACTTAAGACCAGCCCCAACCTAGTTCTTTCAGCACCGGAAGAGCGTGTGGTTCCTACATGCAGTACTTTTGACTGCGGCGGTAAATGCGATATTCGTGCGCATGTTGCAGACGGTGTAGTAACACGTATCACCACACGTCCCGATAACGAACTGGATGAAGAAATGCCGATCATGCGAGCCTGTGTTCGCGGACGCGGTTATCGTAAATTCGTCTATCATCCTGACCGCCTGAAATACCCGATGAAGCGCGTAGGTAAACGCGGTGAAGGCAAATTCGAGCGTATCAGTTGGGATGAAGCAACAACGCTGATTGCAGACAATCTTAAACGCATCACGGAGAAGTACGGCCCATCCTCACGCTACGTGCATGTTGGCACCGCGGTCAGCGGTGGCACCTTTAGCGGCGATGCTATGGTGCGCCGCCTGTTAAACCTGACCGGTGGACACCTCCAGTATTATCATTCCGTCAGTATGGGCAACACCGCAGCCGCCACGCCTTATACTTATGGCGTCGCCGCCAGCGGCAGCAGCCTAGATACGCTCACCGACACCAAGCTGGTTATTCTCTGGGGTCATAACACCACAGAAACTATATTTGGCCACAGCAACCACTATTTTCAGCAGATGAAGCAAAACGGGACGCGATTCGTCGTGGTCGATCCTCGTTACTCGGATACCGCTTCCTCTCTTGCCGATGAGTGGATCCCGCTACGTCCGTCCACGGATAACGCGATGATGGACGCGATGATGTACGTCATCGTCACTGAAAATCTGCACGACCAAGCCTTTATTAATCGCTATACCCTTGGTTTTGATGAAAGCTCAATGCCTGAAGGCATTCCTGAGAACGAATCGTTGGTTGCGTATTTGACTGGCGCAAAAGACGGCGTTAAGAAGACCCCTGAATGGGCCGAGCGCATCACTCACGTCCCAGCGCAAACTATTCGCCAGTTGGCACGAGATTATGCGTCCACTAAACCTGCTGTTCTTATCCAAGGCTGGGGCCCACAAAGGCACAACTGCGGCGAACGCACTGCTCGAGGCTCAACGCTGCTGGCGACGCTGACCGGCAACGTCGGTGTGAAAGGCGGATGGGCGGCAGGCTACGGCGGCATCGGTAACCGGAAATTCACGACAGGCCCGGAGATGCCGGACAATCCAGTGAAAGAGAAAATCTCCGTCATGAACTGGGTTCAGGCCGCCGACGACGCTAGCAAAGTCACTCAGCAGGATGGTCTAACCGGGGCCGATAAGCTCAACAGCAATATTCGTATTTTGTTCTCACATGCCGGTAACTATCTGGCAAATCAAAACCCGGACATCAACAAAACCATTGGCGTTTTGCAGGATGAATCGAAAATTGAATTCATCGTGGCGACCGATCTGTATCTCACGCCAAGTGCAAAATACGCCGACCTGCTGCTGCCGGAAACCAGCTTTATGGAACGCTGGAACATCGGCGAAACCTGGGGAACCGGCAACTATCTGGTGCTTTCAGAAAAGCTGATCGAGCCTCTGTTCGAGGCCCGGACCGACTATAACTGGCTACGTGAAGTCGCTGCTAAGCTAGGCGTTGAGGAAAAATTCAGCCTTGGCCGCGATGAAAAGCAGTGGATTGAACAAATCTGGGAGGCGACTCGGATGTCAATGCCAGATGAAAATCTGCCGACCTTTGCGGCCCTGCAGACACAGCGTCGTCATCTATTTAAGAGTAAGCCATACGTTGCTTTTGAAGACAATATTCGTGATCCGGATAATCATCCTTTCGCAACGCCGTCGGGCAAAATTGAGATTTTCTCTAAACGTCTTTACGACATGCACCACCCGGAAATCCCTGCGCTTTCCCACTACGTTCCCGCACACGAAGGTCCTGAAGATGCGCTGGCGGAGAAATATCCTCTGCAATTGATCACCTGGAAAGGTAAAAACCGTGCTAACTCCACGCAATATGCCAACCCATGGCTGCAGGAAGTGCAGACCCAGAGACTGTGGATTAACCCGCTGGATGCTGAAAAACGTGGCATCGTCCAAGGCGACACGGTGAAGATTCACAACGATCGAGGCATCAGTCTGGTACCGGCTGAAGTCACCCCCCGCATTATGCCGGGTGTGGTCGCCATGCAGGCCGGGGCTTGGTGGCAGCCGGATGCCAACGGTATAGACCATGGAGGCTGCGCCAACGTGCTGAGTTCATCACGTATCACAGCGCTGGCAAAAGGAAATTCACATCAGACTATGCTGGTTGAGGTAGCAAAAGCATGAGCAAATTTATAGAGCTGGCTCCGGTGAGCACCAAACAACTCGGTTTCTTTATTGATTCTTCCCGCTGCTCCGGCTGCAAAGCGTGTCAGGTGGCATGCAAGGATAAAAATAATCTGGAAGTGGGTCGCCGGTTTCGTCGCGTTTATGAAGTAAAAGGCGGCGGATTCACGCCAACCGGTAACGGCGGGATGCTGAATAACGTTTACGCCTATACCCTCTCCATCTCCTGCAACCATTGCAGCGATCCGATTTGCACCAAAAACTGCCCAACTACAGCGATGCACAAGCGTCCCGGTGACGGCATCGTGCTGGTCGATACCAACAAATGCGTCGGCTGTGGCTACTGCGCCTGGTCCTGCCCTTATGGCGCACCGCAGATGAATACACAGACGGGTCAAATGTCGAAATGTGATTTCTGTGTCGATCTGCAGACAAAAGGCGAAAAGCCAATGTGTGTGGCAACCTGCCCATTAGGGGCAATCAAATTTGGGCCAATTGACGAACTTCGCGCGCAGTATGGCAATATTTGCGACGTTCAGGGGCTGCCAGACTCGTCCATTACACATCCGAATTTGGTGATCAAACCGCATCAGGGTGCAGAACAGGGAGGTAAATGATTGTGCAAGAATGGCCACTGATTTTCTTTACGTTACTGGTACAGGGTTCCGTTGGTACGACCGTACTGCTGTCGTTAATCCTGCTGTTTGCTGGTCACTCATTAGACCAAGCCCAACGCCGTCGTTTCCTGCTGGCACCGCTGATTATCGCCGTTGCGGCTGGTGGATGTGGATTGATTGCTTCCACCCTTCACCTTGGCTATCCGCTCAACGCTTTTAACGCGCTGCGTCACTTCAGCAGCTCATGGCTAAGCCGGGAAATTATTTTTGCCAGCCTCTATCTGGCAGCCGTAGGTATCGCTGCGGTGCTGGCGCTATTTCTGCGGAAAGTGTGCCTGCCACTGCTGCTGGTCGGGTCCGTGTTGGGCTTAATCGACGTTTACTGCATGGGGGCGATCTATATCCATACCACCATCGCAACGTGGACCCATTTAAACACTTGGTTCATGTTCTTCGGGGCCGTGTTGAGTATTGGCTCGGCGGTGGGTATCTGGCTGTCTACCAAGCTGAACGATAAGTTTCGTCAGCGTGTCACCGCGGCTGCACTGGCGGTTATGACCGTCAGCATCTTGGTGCGACTGCTGGAGCAGATGAGTTATTTCAGCTATCTATCTCAGGCTAAGATCAACCAGATTGTGACCTTCCCTCACCAGCCACTGGTTATCTTTGACCAACTACGCACCTTGTATTTCGCTTCGTGGGTGCTGCTGTTAGTGGGTATTGCGCTGATGGGCATGTCGATTTACGCCTGCAAACGCCGCTCTATGGTGGTGCTGGGAGGCTGTGCGGTAATTGTTGCCGAAGTCCTACTGCGCGTCGTGTTTTTCACGCTGAGCTGATGGATTTTCTTTCCCTCAAAAAAGCCCGTCCTTCCGTGGGGCGGGCTTGTTTAAGAAACCGACTTCGCCATAGCGAGTGTCAAGCCTGTCAGGATGCCTGTCCGCTTGGGGCAATCCGTCTCAATAACGGGTCGGCAGGCATTGATGCAGATAGCTGTATCGGTTGTGCGAGATGTCTTTTCGTTTGTCCTGCCTCCGCGATTGAGAATCTGGCTCCTCCACAGCGCGCTTATCGGGACAGCGCTCTGGTCGCCCCTTTAAGTCTTATTCCCCCCACAACTGAAGAACTACGACTCTGGCACAGCCAGCATCACATCCGCTCGGTAGAAATTCATCCCGATGAACACCATGGCTGGCTGGTATCCATTGCTGAACTCAACCGGCATCTGGATCTCGTTGGTGAAACGATGTGGACTCTGGCCCCGCCACCGCAAAACAACATCAATGCCGGACGCCGCCGCTGGCTGCAAATTAATCGGGTAACGGCTGGCACTAAGGCTGTCTCACCCGTTGCCGCTTCACCCACGGCAACGCTGGCTATCATCATGGACACCAACAGCTGCTACCTTTGCGGCGCATGCGCTAAAATCTGCCCACAGCAGGCAATTACGCTATCAGAACAAGAACTGACGCTCGACCCGCACCGCTGCAACGGCTGTAAAGCCTGTGAAAACGTCTGTTTTCCAAAGGCAATAGAAGTTAAACTCTCTGCCACTGCCCTCCCAAGAAATTATGCCGTTTTCAAAGCAACGTGCTCCTCATGCCAACAGACATTCGCCAGCTGGCGAGAGGATGTTGACAGATGTCATATCTGCAAGCGTCATACGTACGGTATGCGGGAAGCCTAAAATAATTTCGATTGCGGGGCACGAGACCTAACCAGTGCGAATTAGAAGTTTTTAACGGTTCAATAGTTTAGAAAACGAACTTGATGTGCGTTTTCGCAAGAATAAGTAGGCCTTTACAATGAAATTTAAAACACTATCTCTGGCATTAAGTTCAGTTTTACTTGCCGCATGTACGACTCAGGCACCACAGCCGTTGCAGCAAAGCGATCTTTTACATCGCCATTTTGTCTTACAAAGCGTAGATGGAAAAGTCATCACCGGTGCAAAAACGCGTATGGAACCCGGAATTGAGTTTGGCGAAAAAATGCATGTTTCTGGGGCGATGTGTAACCGCTTTATGGGCCAAGGTGAGCTGAACAATAATACATTGAAGGTGGCGAATTTAGCCTCAACCCGTATGGCGTGTATCGATCCCGCTCGTGCAGAGTTAGATCCCATTATTAGCGATGTATTGAGTAAAGGTGCGGATATTTCTTTAGTGAAGGGGCAACTGGTCATGAAAAATGCCAAGCATACGCTGGTGTACCAGCAGCGAGATTGGATGTAACTTCGCGAATAGGCCCTGCCGGCTGAAATCATAGCCGGCATCAGCATTTGTCGATCTCAACGATTGATAGCGAAAGCGTAAATCAAGATTAGTTGGCGGGACAGGCACCACGCATCAATGCGGATTCGCCGCAGCGTTTGCCATCCGGTAATTGGCACATGCCGACCGAACTACCATCGAGTTGACTAGAAAGAGCCAGAGTCCCCCCCGCCAACGCGCAATTTTCAGCCGCCGCATTTGACATCCCGATACGCTGATGAACGTTGGCACTGGTTGCCTGCTGCTCAGGCTCACTGCTACATCCCGACAGCAAAAGACCTATCGCAAGGGCTAAACTTAACTTTGCTATCATTTCTACTCACTCCTCTCGCCTAGTTTTATTCCAAGATTTTAATATGTCGATCAATGTTGGCTATTGCTTGGGGCTCATTTTTACACAGGTTCACCGTATGTCAGCTTAATTTATCAACTGAATCTCTACAGAAAGCTAATAGCACGAAAATATGGCCTTTAAGGCTGTTTTTCTCGTAGGCTGGTTAAGATAAAATTGCTGGCTGCATCAAGCTGGGCGTACGGTGAAATAATTATTCGTTTTTACGCTTAATCGTTCTGCAAAACAATAAAATTACAGCGAGAGGAACAAATGATTACTGATTTATTGCTACGCGTCGTATTAGCAGGATTTCTTGGCGGCCTGATTGGCATTGAACGCCAGCTGCGAGCCAAAGAGGCCGGATTGCGTACGCACGTATTGGTCGGTATTGGCAGCGCCATGTTTATGATTGTCTCTAAGTACGGTTTTAATGACATTCTGATGGAATCACATGTTGGATTAGACCCAAGTCGTATTGCGGCTCAGGTGGTCAGCGGAATGGGCTTCCTTGGCGCAGGCACCATCATGATCCAAAAACAGGTCGTGCGAGGACTAACCACTGCCGCAGGGCTGTGGGTTACCGCCGCCATCGGCTTAGTCATCGGGAGCGGCATGTATGAGATTGGCATCTACGGCACATTAATGACGTTGATTGTGCTCGAAGTTTTCCGTCAGTTGAGTAATCGCCTGATCGGTCATCATCACTCCATCATTATTCAACTGGTACCTGCCAGCGTGTCCGGCATTTTATTAGCGTTACAACAAATGCGGCTCAAACCGGGCTATTTAACCGTTAACCAGCACGATGCTGATACTGAACTGTGCGAAATGTCGCTCGATGTTACTTTGCGGCCAAAGCAGGATATCAGCGAGATTTATCAAAAACTACAGCAGGTCGATGGTGTGCATTTTATTGATATTCGCTAGCCGCCTATCTCGCCACTTCACGTTATTTCGTTCTCCAATAAGCGTTTTTTAATCACCTTATTGGAGAACGTGACAGAATGTAAATTAATATTAATCCTGCCCTCCTTTCCCCTATTTTTTGTCTTCTCGCATCCATCTCTATGCCATGAAACTGACAAGCTCGCTAATTATGTTTTGCTATCATCATGCCATGATGAGACGTGGCTCGATTGTCATTGCTGCGTCCGGTGCAATATATCTTAGAGATTTCAAGAGCAGCCTGCGCTTGCCATTTGAATGACCGACGGTATTACGTTGTGAGCAACAAAAGGTACATTTAATGATCACCACTGATGGTAATAACGCAGTGGCTTCAGTGGCTTTTCGAGCCAGTGAAGTTATTGCTATATACCCTATTACGCCAAGCTCAACCATGGCGGAACAAGCAGATTCTTGGTCAGGCGATGGACGCCGCAATATCTGGGGCGACATCCCACGCGTCGTTGAAATGCAGTCTGAAGGCGGCGCAATAGCCACCGTTCATGGGGCATTGCAAACGGGCGCTTTGGCGACATCGTTTACCTCATCGCAGGGATTGCTGCTGATGATCCCCAATCTCTACAAAGTGGCGGGACAGCTTATTCCATTCGTCCTGCACGTGGCAGCGCGAACCGTTGCAACACACGCATTATCTATCTTTGGTGACCATTCAGACGTCATGGCGGTTCGCCAAACCGGCTGTGCCATGCTGTGCGCCAATAGCGTACAGGAAGCCCAAGACTTCGCGCTGATTTCCCATATAGCAACGCTCAACAGCCGTGTGCCTTTTATTCATTTCTTTGATGGTTTCCGTACCTCTCACGAGATTAATAAAATCGTTCCGCTTTCGGACGACACCATTAAGTCATTGATGCCGCAAGACGCCATCGATGCACACCGCGCACGGGCTTTAACGCCGGATCATCCGGTGATCCGCGGAACTTCAGCTAACCCGGATACCTATTTCCAATCACGCGAAGCAACCAATCCTTATTACCAAGAAACCTATCAGCACGTCGCCAATGCCATGCAGGCATTCGGTGAGGTGACCGGTCGTCACTATCAGCCATTTGAATATTACGGTCACCCCGAAGCTGAGCGCGTCGTGATCCTGATGGGCTCCGCCATTGGCACCTGTGAAGAAGTGGTTGATACCCTTCTAGGCCGAGATGAAAAAGTCGGTGTGCTGAAAGTGCGCTTGTTCCGCCCGTTCTCTGCCGAACATCTGCTGAAAGTGCTGCCAAACACCGCAACACGCATTGCGGTATTGGATCGAACCAAAGAACCAGGCGCATTGGCTGAGCCACTCTATCTAGATGTGATGACGGCCTTGGCTGAATCATTTAGCCGCGGCGAGCGTGAGACATTGCCTCGCGTTATCGGCGGGCGCTACGGGCTCTCCTCCAAGGAGTTTGGCCCAGACTGCGCGTTAGCCGTATTTAACGAGCTGAAACTCGATAACCCACGTCCGCGCTTTACCGTTGGCATATTTGATGATGTGACCGGACTATCACTGCCGCTGAGCGACGAACTTCTACCACAACGCACGCGTTTGGAAGCGCTCTTCTATGGTTTAGGCAGCGACGGCACGGTCTCCGCCACCAAGAACAACATCAAGATCATTGGTAACAGTACCCCACTTTACGCGCAGGGCTATTTTGTTTACGACTCCAAAAAAGCCGGTGGCTTGACGGTTTCTCATCTGCGCGTGAGCGATAACCCGATCAACTCAGCCTACCTGATTAGCCAAGCTGATTTCATTGGCTGCCATCAGTGGCAGTTCATTGAAAAATATCAGATGGTTGAACGTCTGAAACCGGGCGGCGTTTTCCTAATCAATACGCCTTACAGCGCCGATGAAATTTGGCATAACCTGCCTAAAGACGTGCAAGCATTGCTGCATCAGCGTCAGGCCAAGGTATACATCATCAATGCGGCGAAAATTGCCCGTGAATGTAAACTCGGAGCCCGCATCAATACCGTTATGCAGATGGCATTTTTCCATCTCACCAACGTGTTACCGAGCGACGACGCGCTTAAACTGCTGCAAGACGCCATCACACGCAGCTACAGCAGCAAAGGGAATGAAATCGTTGAGCGTAACTGGCAGGCACTGGCGGTTTCGCGCACCGCATTAACGGCAATTCCGCTACAGCCAATCGATGACACCAGCGCAATGCGCCCACCGGTAGTCTCCGATGAAGCACCTGATTTTGTGAAAACCGTTACCGCCGCTATGCTGGCTGGCTTGGGCGATGCTTTGCCAGTATCAGCCTTCCCGCCTGATGGTACTTGGCCAACGGGCACCACTCGCTGGGAAAAACGCAACATCGCCGAAGAGATCCCGATTTGGGAAGCGCCGCTGTGTACCCAATGTAACCACTGCGTTGCAGCCTGTCCGCATTCAGCGATTCGTGCCAAAGTCGTCGCTCCTGATGAGATGGAAAATGCGCCTGACTCGCTGAATTCGCTGGACGTCAAAGCACGCGACATGCGTGGGCAAAAATACGTGTTGCAGGTCGCGCCTGAAGACTGTACCGGCTGTAATCTGTGCGTCGAAGTCTGCCCTGCGAAAGATCGCCAGAATCCTGAGATTAAAGCGATCAACATGAAGCCGCGCTTAGAGCATTTGGCCGAAGAGAAAGCGAACTTTGACTTCTTCTTAGAACTGCCAGAAATCGAACGCAGCAAAATCGAACGTATTGATATCCGTACTTCACAGCTGATTTCACCGCTGTTCGAGTACTCCGGTGCGTGTTCCGGCTGTGGTGAAACGCCTTACATTAAGCTGCTAACTCAGCTGTATGGCGATCGCCTGCTGATTGCTAACGCAACGGGCTGTTCATCGATTTATGGCGGTAATCTGCCTACCACGCCATACACCACTAACGCGGATGGCCGCGGCCCTGCATGGGCAAACTCGCTGTTTGAAGACAATGCTGAATTTGGTCTTGGCTTCCGTTTAACTATCGATCAGCATCGCCAGCGCGTTAACCGACTGTTAGACAGCTTAGCTGAGCAGTTGCCATCAGAGTTGCTCAATGAGCTACATCAGCCCGATCTGCCGATCGAAGAACGCCGTATTCAGGTTGAAAAACTGCGCGCCGAATTGCAAAAAATCGACTCCGTTGACGCTCGTCAGTTAATCACCGACGCCGATTATCTGGTTGATAAATCGGTTTGGCTTATCGGTGGTGATGGCTGGGCCTACGATATTGGCTTTGGTGGGCTCGATCATGTGTTAAGCCTGACTGAAAACATCAACGTTTTAGTGCTGGATACGCAATGCTATTCCAACACCGGCGGCCAGCAGTCCAAGGCTACGCCGTTGGGCGCGGTGACGAAGTTTGGTGAACACGGCAAACGTAAAGCACGCAAAGATTTGGGCGTCAGTATGATGATGTATGGTCATGTCTACGTAGCACAAATTTCTTTGGGTGCGCAGCTTAACCAAACGGTGAAAGCCATTCAGGAGGCTGAGGCTTATCCGGGGCCATCCCTGATCATTGCATACAGCCCTTGCGAAGAACACGGCTACGATCTCGCCTACAGCCATGAGCAAATGAAGCAGCTCACCGCCACCGGCTTCTGGCCGCTGTATCGCTTTGATCCGCGCCGCAGTGAGGAAGGCAAGCTGCCGTTAGCGTTGGACTCTCGCCCGCCGTCCATCGATCTAGCCGACACCTTGCTCAAGGAACAGCGTTTCCGCCGTTTGAATACGCAAGAGCCCGAAGTCGCTCAGCAGTTGTACCGCGATGCCGCTGCCGACCTGAAAAAACGCTTTGAGTTCTTAAGCCAAATGGCCGGTAAACCTATTTCGGATAGCGACGAATAAGCATTCGTTGGCTAATAAATACCAAAGCGATGTCATTTTGGCATCGCTTTTTTATTACCATCATGAAGATGAATTAATAAACCACAGCCGAGTTTCCTAATATTCCTATTTATTATTTCACGGCTGAAAGGTTTCAGTCTGAAATAATTAATTATCTGTTTTGATTATCAATAGCTGCACGTCACATGACATTGGTGTGTCATTTTGATAGCGCAAATAAACAAATCCCAAATCTATTGCGATTGAAAATTGATTCAGCGCATCTTCGCTAGGTTATTGCTGTTCTTTTGAGCGATACGCATAGGGTAAATGTGATACGTTGCACAATTGGCTAATTCCTTAGCCTTCAATAAGTCATTTTCCCTAATCTTTGCATGCTATGTGCATCACCGGAACAAAACTAATAATTTTAACCGGACGTGGGTGAGGTCGTTATGAATCGATTTGTTATTGCTGATGCTAAAAACTGCATCGGTTGCCGGGCCTGTGAGGTTGCCTGTGTCATGGCACATAATCACGGCGAACATGTGCTAACCCCTGCACAATTCCAACCAAGAATTCACGTGCTCAAACTTGAGCACAAACACACGGCGGTATTATGCCGTCACTGTGAAGATGCGCCTTGTGCCAACGTGTGTCCTAACCACGCGATCGAAAAGCGCGACAACAGTATTCAAGTTATTCAAGAGAAGTGCATTGGCTGTAAAACCTGCGTCGTGGCCTGTCCCTTTGGCGCCATGGAAGTGATTACCCAGCCCGCGCCCACAGAAACATTACCCGACGGCGTTATCGCTAACGCCCACAAATGTGATCTGTGCGCAGGCGTCGCCGATGCCCCCTCCTGTGTCGCCAGTTGTCCAAGCAATGCATTAAAGCTGATCGATGATGAAACGCTGAATAATCTGCGTCGCCAGCGCCAGCTACGCGCCATGATGAACGATGACTCAGGATTACTCTTTGACGGCAGCGCCAGTAAAGCACTCCAATCAGCAGCGCCTATCGTGATGCCGAATCGCTCAGCAAAACCCAGCAAAGTACCGCAGATGCTGAACACTCCTGCACGTCATGATCCGGTGAAGAAGCCGATTGCGATACGCAAGGCAACGTTCGTTGAGATCTACCCCACCTTCAGTGAAGAAGAAGCCAGCGGGCAAGCCAGTCGTTGTCTGTCATGCGGAAGTCATAGTGTATGTGAATGGACATGCCCATTGCACAACCGGATACCGCACTGGGTAAAACTGGTTAAAGAAGGCCGTATTTTGGAAGCCGTTGAGCTTTCGCATCAAACAAACTGTCTGCCAGAAGTCACTGGACGAGTTTGTCCACAGGATCGGCTGTGCGAAGGCTCTTGCACGCTGGGTAAAGAGTTCGGAGCAGTCACCGTGGGCAACATCGAACGTTTCATCTCAGACAAAGCGTTTGAAATGGGATGGACGCCCGACCTTTCATACGTAAAACCGGTGGATAAGCGTGTTGCGATTATCGGTGCAGGCCCTGCGGGTTTAGGCTGCGCGGATATTCTGGCACGCAACGGGATTAAAGCCGTCGTTTATGACCGCCATCCTGAAATCGGCGGGCTGCTGACCTTCGGCATACCTTCGTTCAAATTGGATAAATCTATTTTGGCGCACCGCCGTGAGATTTTTACGGCCATGGGAATTGAGTTCCATTTAAATACCGAGATTGGCCGCGACATTACACTCAATGAATTACTCGAGAGCTACGATGCGGTGTTTGTCGGTGCTGGCACCTACCAATCAATGAAAGCCGGTTTGGAAAATGAAGACGCAGCAGGCGTATACGATGCCCTACCTTTCTTGATTGCAAATACTAAACAGGTTATGGGATTACCTGAACTCCCAGAAGAGCCCTACATCAATATGGCAAACAAGCGCGTTGTGGTGCTGGGCGGCGGAGATACGGCAATGGACTGCGTGCGCACCTCCATTCGCCACGGGGCAGAAACGGTAACCTGCGCCTATCGCCGTGATGAAGCCAATATGCCTGGTTCGAAAAAAGAGGTTAAAAATGCCCGTGAAGAAGGCGTTGAATTTGAATTTAACGTCCAACCGCTGAGCATTGAAATCGATGATGATGGAAGCGTCACCGGTATTCGCATGCTAAGAACCGTTATGGGTGAGCCTGATGCCGCAGGACGTCGTCGACCTAAGCCGGTCCCTGGTTCCGAGTTCGTCATGCCTGCCGATGCCGTGGTGATCGCCTTTGGTTTTAATCCACATAAAATGCCTTGGCTCGAAGCAGAAAACGTAAAACTGGACCAATGGGGCCGAATTATCGCCAGCGTCGAGACCGCTATTCCTTATCAAACCAGCAATAAAAAAATATTTGCCGGCGGTGACGCGGTGCGCGGTGCTGACCTAGTTGTAACAGCCATTGCCGAAGGTCGGCATGCCGCTGACGGTATAATGACGTATCTAAACGTTCCTGTTCAGCGCCCTATTATCACGCCAGAAAATGCGGCTTAATTTTACATTTCAATACTAAATAAAAGCAGACTTCGGTCTGCTTTTTTATTGTCAAAATAAAAATAAATTGTGACCAAGAATACAAAAATAAGAAGTAAGTTATTTGCAATCAAGAATAAATTCACATTGAATTAACTAAAAATTATCTCTTAATTAATTAGCACTAAAACATTCATTAAATCAATCAAGGTAACTAATGACATTTTCATTATTACTTTCATCTATCTTATTACAAATTACACTTTCAGATAAATGGAACTTAATCGTTAGCATCTAATGGCTGTAATGATTTATTAAAACCTATGATTAAGTGTTTATTATTCACACGAAAAATAACAAGGATTTTATCATGAAAAGAAAAGTATTGGCGATGGTTATTCCCGCTCTGTTGGCAGCAGGCGCAGCTCACTCAGCAGAAGTTTATAATAAAGACGGCAATAAATTAGACTTGTACGGCAAAGTTGATGGTTTGCACTATTTCTCTGATGACTCAAGCAAAGATGGCGACCAGTCATATGTGCGTGTTGGCTTCAAGGGCGAAACTCAGATTACAGACCAACTGACCGGCTACGGCCAGTGGGAATATAACGTTCAGGCTAATAATACGGAAGGCAACGGCAGCGACGGCAACTTCACTCGTTTGGGTTTTGCTGGCCTGAAGTTCGGTGACTACGGTTCATTCGATTATGGCCGTAACTATGGCGTGCTGTACGACGTTGAAGGCTGGACCGATATGCTGCCAGAGTTCGGGGGCGACTCTTATACTCAGGCTGATAACTTCATGACGGGTCGTGCAAACGGCGTTGCAACCTATCGTAACAACGGTTTCTTCGGTTTAGCCGATGGCCTGAACGTTGCTGTACAGTACCAAGGTAAAAACGACGGTACTAACAATGACAATGAAAAACTGAGCAACAACTCGCGTGATGTTCAGCACCAAAACGGCGACGGTTACGGTTTATCAACAACCTATGATTTCGGTATGGGTATTAGCGCTGGCGCAAGCTACGCTTCTTCCGATCGTACTGACCAGCAAAGTAACTTATCCACCGCTCGCGGCGACAAAGCTGATGCATGGACTGTCGGTCTTAAATACGATGCTAACAACGTCTATTTAGCAACTATGTATGCTGAAACTAACAACATGACGCCATATGGCGATGGCGACACCAATCAGGTTGCAAACAAAACTCAAGACTTTGAAGTCACCGCACAATACCAGTTTGATTTTGGTCTGCGTCCTGAAGTTTCCTACCTGCAGTCAAAAGGTAAAGATCTGTACACCGCCAACACGCAATCAGCAGCAAACAGCATTGGCGACAAAGATCTGGTGAAATACGTATCTGTGGGTACAACGTATTACTTCAACAAAAACATGTCTACCTATGTTGATTATAAAATCAACCTGCTGGACAACGACGATAGCTTCTACAAAGACAACGGTATTTCTACCGATGACGTCGTCGCTGTTGGTTTAGTTTACCAGTTCTAACCTATTTCCTACGTTCGACTAAAAGCCACCTTCGGGTGGCTTTTTTATTTTCGCTGCGTTACCTAAACAAATACTCAATGGGTTTTAGATTTAAAAATACAATAGACTTATATATTTCATAAATGAAACGAATACATACACAAGGCTACACTTAATGGATTTTATTCATAGTCGATAAGCGCGAAAATAAACGCATCAAATACGGAAATTCTTAATACAGCAATGGATGCCTTGTAAATATATTGTAACTACGAAAATAAGGTATTATATGAAAAAGCTCATTTTATCTGTGGTATTCGCTACAGTAACAGCCAGTACCGCCTTCGCCGCAGACATGCAGATCCCATGGGCTGATAACAGCGGCGGTACAGAAAGCACGCACATTGCAGCCCAAAACCAAGATTTAAACTACCAGCATCAGAACATTACAAAAACAATGGAAGGCACCTGGGCCGATAATAGCGGAAGTATTGCTCAAGATGAGCAGTCTCTGACTAGCCATAAACCCGCCGTGGTTGCAGATCCCTCATTGATGCCACATCAAGGCTGATTTTATGCCGCAGCTTATATCCTATATTTGCTGCGGATTATCTTTTTGTACACCGTTATATCCCCCTACTAACATTCTAACTAAAAACGATTATCCTTTTTAAAACACCTCGTTCTTACATCCAAGATAAAGTTTTCATCAATGAGAATTTAAATATAACAATTGAATGAGTTCATTTGATTGTATATATTTAATGGTATATATCTAGATGAGAAAACAAAATGTACGAAGATAACCAAAAGAAGCTTTATGTTATTCTTAATCGAAACCATGAAGTCAGCACATTGATGAATGCGGCCTGCCATCTTAGTTCCGGTATCACGAATTGCACCGATGAAAATATTTTTGATGAATATCAAAATGCCAGCAGCAGATTAAAAGCTAATTTGAGCCATTATCCAGTGGTTGTCTTACAGGCTAAAAATAGCAGTCAACTCGCCACGGCAACTCAAAAGGCTAACGAAGCAGGAATTACTTATAATTTCTTCACCAGCACCATGCTTTCCCACTCCGCTGAACAGCAGATTTCAGACACGCTTAATACTGAACTTGATAAGTTAGACTTTATTGCGATTGCATTGTTTGGTGATACTGAAGCACTAAAACCTATTACCAAGAAGTTTTCAGTTTATAAATAGCATCACCAAAAAATAAAGGCCTGCAAATTAGCAGACCTTTATTTTTTAATTATCGATTACTTTTTAACGACGGCCTGTACTTCGACCTCAACATCTAATCCCATAACAAGATCACAGCTTATTGCCGATCTAGCAGGGAAACCGTGCTTGAAATAGGTAGCGTAAACTTGATTAAATTCTGCAAAATGTTTCATATCTGATAGCCAGACTGTCACTTTTACCACTGAATCTAAATCTGAGCCACATTCGCTTAATGTTTTCACGATGCTTTGCATGATATTTTCAGTTTGTTCAGCAACACTACCGTAAACCGGTTTGCCTTCTGCAGACATCGATACCTGTCCAGATAAAAACAGAAAATCCCCAGCTTGTACGGCTTTAGCGAACGGAAAAGGCAATTCACTGGCAAAGCGATGAATATTTGTCGTCATTGTTTTCACCTATAGGCAAGTTAGAAATTAAACTGTTATCGTCCCATGAAGATAAAGCACCGCTTGCCCACTGATAATAACGCGTGGCTTTCCGTTGGTGTGGGTATGCAATTGGCAACGTAACTGCCCTTTTCTTTTTCCGCCTTGCTGAGCTGTCAGTACGCTCTTACCCATTTTCCGAGCCCAAATCGGAGCCAAACACGTATGCGCAGAGCCGGTGACAGGATCTTCATTGACACCAACGTTGGGCCCAAACCAACGCGAAACAAAATCAAACTGACTTCCCTGCGCCGTAACGACTACGCCGCGCACGGGATAGTTAGCGAGCTGAGAAAAGTTTGGTTCAAGGGTTTCAATATCGTCTGGCGAATCCACCAGCACAATGTAGTCATCTGCTTTGTAAACTTCACGAATAGGCACGGATAGATTGAGTGCCTGAGCAAGCCCATCAGGAATATCAACCTGAATAGGATCCTTAGCAGGAAAATCCATTGCTAAAAAATCGCCGTCGCGGGTCACGCTCAGCACACCGCTGCGCGTTGAAAAATTCAATACACGGCTTTTTTCATCGAACTGGTTGAATAAGACCCAAGCCGTCGCTAGCGTCGCGTGGCCACAGAGATCAACCTCAACCAACGGGGTAAACCAGCGAAGCTCTATAATTTCATCTTTACGCACATAAAACGCAGTTTCAGACAAATTATTTTCAGTCGCAATCTGCTGCAACGTGTTGTCATCCAGCCATTCTTCTAGCGGACATACGGCTGCAGGATTACCCCCAAACGCACGAGCAGTGAAAGCATCTACCTGAAAGATTTCAATTTGCATTATTTTTTCCTCGATGATGTCTGAGTCTTGGCGACAGTTTGGCTCTGTCTGATTTCTTCCAGATAGTTATAAATTGTATAGCGAGTCACGCCCAGCGCCTTTGCGGCCTTCTCTACTCCACCTTTCACGATAAATATGCCGCGATCCTGCATTTGGCGAACAGCCTCAAGCTTGGCCTTCTTATTCATGACACCGTTTTTAGTGCCACTATGCTGCATTGCACCCTGAATAATTTCCGTCATCAGATATTCCATGTCGGGCGGTTCCGACACCTGATTTTCAGGCTGCATGCCAGTCGCTAAAAGCTGAGCTAAACACGCCTGAGCCGCTTCAATACCGCTAATGTCAGAATTAACACACAAACTGGCAAATGGATGTCCCTGGGCGTCACGGTAAACCACAGTTGCACTGCGCAGCTTTTTGCCAGAACGAGTCAACGTATCATAACCCCCCACCACAGAAGGCTCATCGTTTGAAACATCCTGGATCTCCTGCATCACGGCAGAAAAGCCCCTGTCATTTTGCGGCCCAGCCAAAACAGAGCTGCCAATTTGACGCCCAGAAACATGTCCATTCGCAATTGCCAGTATTGAGTTCTGAGGATTCGTCAGATCATGCAATACGACTTCGGTATTGCGCCCAACAACGCACCCCAGCATTTGCAACGCACTGCGTAATACTTTAACAACTAGTGTACGTTCACTGATGATGACAGGATCAGTGACATCAGAAATACAAGCATTGTTAACCGAAGTCTTCATAGAGGCTAATACCAGATAGCGCCGAGACGCATACAGAGAATGATGAATACAATATCAACGAAAAATCATATTTTCAACATTATGTTGAAATAAGCCCTAAGGCCACCGCTCAGGCCTTGTGGCGCGTAAGTTCGGATAAATCTAGTTCGTTGCGCTGAAAGCAGGATGAAACTCAACGTCGCCAGCAGGAACCCGTCCTTTAAATGCCAAGGCCTGAAAATATTCAGCCGGAACCCCAGGCAAGACCAATGAATCGTCGGCAACAAATCCAAAGCGGCCATAGAACGCTGGATCGCCGAGTACAACACACCCTGCGGCATCGAGGAATTTTAACTCACTCAGAATTTGCTCAACCAGCGCAGAGCCAATCCCTCTCCCCTGATAATCTGGGACAACGGAAACCGGAGCGAGACCATACCAACCTGAATCACCGCTGCTAATGATGACAGGCGAGATAGAAGCATGCCCCACAATGCGTTGAGCATCCAACGCCACCAGCGAAAGCGTGAGTGCCCCAGCATTTCTGAGTGCGTTAACAATCAAATGTTCGTTATGATCGGTATGTTCCGCGTTTAAAAATGCACTGGCAGTGACTGATTCTATGGTATCGATATCCTGCGGCGTTTCATGACGAAGCGTTATGGTCATTGGTGTGTTTCTCTGTGTGAGTTATATAAAAAACACTTAAATTATACATTTTATCTATTTTTACGTCAGTAATTGGATGTCACCAAACAACGATCGCTCTCTCCATTTTGTTATTCAGTAAGCTTATGTAGCCGAGCACTGCTCTTATTACCCCACAGTAACTAATCCATTTAACAATAATTATCGTGATAACAAATTCACCACAAGAATTAATTTATGAGTGATCAATGATTTCACCACTTAAATTAGATAACTAAATATTAATTTATTTACTACTTTCTAATCGATTGCTAAGCAATAAATCTATACACTCATTGTGTGGATATTTATAGTTAGTAATAAAACATATCCATTGCAAATGAATTCGATATTAATTAAGGACGGATTAATGAAAAAAGTTTTAGCATTATTGATCGTAGCAATCCTTGGAACCGCTTCTGCATCAGCAATTGCGTGCCCAAAAGGCGAACATCCGTATGGTGGTTCAGGTTCTCATCATAAAGGCGGGTATTGCGCGTAACATACATAAGCCCTCTTGCGGGAGGGTTTTGGAGTAGCATAATGAAAAAATTATATAAGTTTATTTCCTTACTCATGTTTTTTCCGCTTTCCTCATTTGCCAATTCAAATTTATCTATAGATGGAAATTCGCTATACAAGGGATATCAGCTATATGAGAGAGGATTCGATTATCTTAACAACGCAGATTACCAGAAGGCCTTAATGTATATGACATACGTCGCTGGTGTCGCAGGGACTTTGTCAACAATTGAAGTGATATGCAATAAAAACATCACAATAGGCCAAGAAGCAGATATTGTCGGAATTTACCTTAGAGAACATCCAAAAGAGAGGACTGATTTATCTCCTGCTCAGCTAACTATGGTGGCTCTAGTAAGCGAGATTCCATGTCCAAAAAAATAAAAAATGCAAATTTAGTATAAGAGCCTCACAGCATCCGGTGAATTTAGGATTAAATACATTTAGGGTATTTTTCCTTGCAAGGAATTAATTGCATTTTTGACACAAAATCCAACGCTGCCGCAAGGGCCTACCCCATTAAAGCCCCAAGACATCTGTCAGTACCAGCAACATCAGCGTTGGATTTTTTACATCTAACAAAAGCCTAGTAGTGAATTTTTATTGTTTTCATATTAGTTGATTGAGCATGGCATATATTGTTAAAAATTTATTTTATCTTTTATAAGCTGATAACCTTCAAATCTCAGCTTAGAGCAAAGTAAGTCTTTTCTCATACTGAGTGACATCGAGTACTTTTCACGAGCATCAGGATCCATAACAGCGCTGTTTTCATTTAAAAATCGATATCTCTCAGCTAGGTCATGGTAGGCCCCAGCAAGCCCATTGTATTTCTTTGGATCTTCATTTATCAAAAAGCTTAAAGTCTCTAAACAACGGGCTCCCGTTGTCACACCAAATTGATTTTTTACCATACCGTCATTTTTCACATCAGTGTCATTAACCATAATTGCAGCATCGTCTAGCGAAATATCTTTAGGCTCTTGTACGATACAAGCGCTGAGTGTAAACAACGTTAGCAATATAACTAAAACCCTATAAATCATATTAATATGACAACCATGCTATTGCTAGTAGCCCAATTATACATTTTTGTGTAGGCATTTTTTTGTTAATTATCCGCGATGTACCGAAAACAAATGAAGCAGTGCAGCATTTACTTAGGCAGATCGATGTTAGTTCACCGATAGTGGACATTGATTGCAGCACCCGCAGACAGAGATAGCATTCCAACACGGCGAATAACACAGCTCTGGGGTTTAAAAATGATGCTCAGACCAACCATACACAAGCAAAACCCGCACGCTTCCATTTCTGCTATCAGTGCTTTGTGGAACAAAGCAGTAAAACTCGCTGGAATTCGTCGCCGTAATCCGTACCATACAGGCCACGAAGTAGAACTGGCGATAACCGCGTAGGTTGGATGCTTCGGGCTTTGCTTATCAAGCCTGAGCCTGCCAGACCAGAAAATGACTATTGCGCGTTGGGAGCCTAGCCCTGCGAGCCTCATAACACCGGATACATATTCAATGTCAGAAGAACAAACCATCAACAAAAAAGAACAATACAATCTCAATGTATTGGACTAGAAAACCTAACACTCTGAATATCATGTATTTTCATTTTAAAACAACCAGTTATAAAACCATCCTATCTACCGTAAGCTACCTCTAACTACATACTTAATGCCCTTTTTCGTGCCCCTTTTTCTAAATATGCCCCTTTTTATGCCCCTTTTTTATTTTGATGCTCGGGCATAAAAACCCAAGATTTTTACGGACTAATCATATTTGCTATCTCGGGTTGAATCCGTACAATCCGCGCCTGACAATATCCATTTGAATCACTTAAACGCATTAGCGATCCACTGGTATTGTCACTGCGCCGGAGTCTTGCATACGCTCCGGCGCAAAACAGATTACTCTTCTGCGATTTGTTCTTGTTCCATTTCTGCTTGTATTGTTTTTATGAAAGTTTAAGTGTGTCAGCAGGTGTATCAATAAGTGAAGCTACCAATAATTTAAGTTGTTCAACTTCCCCCTCTAGCTTATAAATCCTTTTTTTATTTTCTTCATCCCTCGCTCTCAACGCCTTGATTGCGGCTAAGCCATCTAACATCATTGGTGTTGGGTCTAGACATAGGTGATCCGCAACTTGAGACACATAGTCTTTGTCGATCTTCTTAATTTGCTGTGAAATTACGCCACGGCGATAACGTTGCGATTCATCATTTTTAAACGCAAAGATTTTAAATTCCATGCGGTTAACGTTATCTAGCGCACCTTCAATACTGAGATTGCCCCGAATATCTTTCATATTTTCATCAGATACTGGGGCTACTGTCACCTTTTGCCATCCAGTCCAAACGGGAGTGGAGCCATCACCACGGCATCTAATATAGGTAGCGGCATTTGTTTTATCAGTAACTATCTGTGTGCAATATTGCCCAGTGGCAGCTGTATTTACTCCGAATGTAAGCAGGTTTCCATAACCAACATTTGGGCCATTCATTGCCCCGTGCGTTGTACCTCCAGAAATAAACGTATCAAAACTAGTTAGAGAGTGATTGTTAAAGTTCTGATTTACCATATTTTTTGGTGTTACGTTTCCAGCCAGTAGATCACCTGTCACACTCGGCAGTCTATTTAATACAGCTCCGTCATTACTACTGCGTGGTGACTGATATAAAAATGGCCGTTCATTTGCACCAATCGGTATTGCAATGGTTAATGATCCAGAGGAATCATTCTCAGCCCTCGCGCGGTTTTGAATCTGAAACCCAGTTTGACCACTAACTCCAACAATCTTAGAGTTATTGCCAAGTTCGAAACCTGCCGCTCCAGTTGTCGCTATTTCTTTCCATGCCCTCCATGTTCCATCAAGTGAGCACCTGAAAAACATACGACCGTTAGTCGAATAGGATGTTGCTATTTGGCTCTTAAACTTATCGGATGCAGTAGGATGCATTCCTAAGTTAATTAGGCCAACCGCTTGGCCGCCAATACCCCACGCAGAACTAAGGTCGTTATAGTCTGCAAGCGCCGAATACATCCCATTAGGCTCTCTAACGCTATTACCACTTGCATTTGAACCGCCAATGACTGGTGAATGAGTTGCCCCAACCCCGTAATCACCTCTAATAAGCGCTTCTTTTAAACCGAGGTATTCACGAACACCTGCCGCATCAGTTTTCGCCAACATATCTTTAGCAAACTTTGTCAGAACAGCAGTCGCAACCGAATTCTTTCCCGTCAGTGTAATAATCTGGTCGGCGGCGGTATTGAGTGCCGAAATCGCCGTGAGCAAGGCGTTTTTATCCTGTTTGCCATCCGTTGCCACGGTAGCGCGGTCGGCCTCAGATTTAGCTTTATCCGCCGAGCCAGACGCGGCCTTGGCGCTGTTACCTGCGTTGGTTTCTGATGTTTTCGCAGCACCTTGAGACGATAAAGCCTCTGTCGCACTCGCCTGTGCAGCCTTTTTGCTGCCATCGGCGTTGGTTTCAGATAACTTTGCGGCCTGCGCACTGGCTGCAGCGGCCTCAATCCCCTTTGCCGTATTGGTCTCTGAGGTTTTCGCAGCTTTCTCACTAGCGAGTGCAGCAGCGGCGCTTTTCTCGGCGTTCGTCTCTGATGTCTTGGCATTGGTTTCAGATAACTTGGCGGCCTTGGCGCTAGCATCAGCAGCGGCTTTATCTTTTTCTACCTGAGCTGCTTGCTGTGAAACCAGCTCCACCATCGCCTCAAACTGCTGGATAGCGGCGGGCGGTAGGTCCCCTTCGGTTGGCAGTCCCAGATAATAATTCAACGTGCCGGGAACCGATTCACTGTGAACGTAAATCTCGCCCACATAGTTCGGCGGATACCCTTCCACGCACAGCGTAACGCTGTATTTGCCCAGCTCCACATCCATGCTGTAGCTGCCGTTCTCTTCGGGCTGTAGGCTGCCCACGGTTTTAGTGATAACAGTGGCAGTGGTGTGCAGAGCTTTTAATTCGATGATGCAATCTGGAATGGGTTTCCCCATTGCGTCTTTAATTACACCGGAAATTTTTACGGACATGGTGCCTCCATAAGCAAAAATCCGCCGAAGCGGATTAAAGAGTTTGGTTGAGAGGGGCTTTAAACGTTGTGATACAACGTGGCGTCCAATATGGGACAGGGTAAGGGCTGATTCGAAATGTTGGGCGTCGTTCCCCCGGTGTTCAACCGGTTGTATTGATTGCGCGCCGAGCGTCCTGAGCCCACGTTGCGACCATTTATCGTGGCCCCACGAATGGGTATCGTCCATGTTCCGTTATTTATCGCATCATAGCCGTAGCGCCCGAGCGGTATCATGGGCTTATTCACTCCCGTATCCACGGTAGACGTGCCGATATTTTTGGTGGTCACTTTAGAAAAGGGAATGTGTGCGCTGGTATACACCAGCCTTCTCGATTTATTCCAAATAGCCAAGCCATATTTAGGCAGGGTTAGGTTCGCTATTTCTCCAAATGTCGTGAGATAAAGTGTGGTGGCAGCCGTTGAGGAAATCGTTTTATCGGCGTGATTCATCTCCACTACGGCTGATGGATTACTCCACCACCCAAACACCACATCCCCTGCCCCCGCCATGTCGGCAATACTAATGACAGCATTGGCACCGATAGTGCGTATGGCGCTTTCCCTGACATAGCCCAGCTTGGTGCCGTCGGTGATGGCCTGCGGCGACGTGCCGTTAAAGAACGCAATGCCATAGGCATCGGTATTTTTGGGAAACCCCGTTATCTGGTAGACGCTTATCGACAGCGGGGCTTGCTGGTAGCCGCGAATATTGAGCTTATGGTTAAAGTGAATAATCAGGTTACTGCCACTGCGGGAAAACCCCGTCACGCTGATAAAGTCCACCCCAAAGTACGGGGAAGGCGCATCCAAGGCCGCCGTAGAGACGTTGTATATCACCACGATTTCCGAGGAGGCTGGGACATCACCTAAGACATTAAACGTCATCGAGCTGGCGTTACTGTAATCCACATTAAACTCCAGCTTGGTGACAAATGACATTAGGCCACTTGCCACATTCGACAGGTCAAACATTTTCCCCGTGCTGCGATTTCTGACCTCCAATCCGTAGCCCATACATTCTCCTAATTATTAAATCACAGCGTGATATTGAGATACCCCAGCTTGACGGCAGGCTGTGATTTTTCATCGTTAATCTGAATAAGCGAGCTGTTCATTTTGAGCCCCACGTTACTGTTCGCATCGGCGCGAATAGACAGCTCCCCAGTCGGTGTCACGATAAATCGCCCGTTGATATTGAGTGATTTCATAAAGGCTTCATCCATAATGATTTGCCCGTTCTGTATCACAAACGGTAAATCTACGCTGCCATCGTTCGGGTTCATCACCGCAAAACGGTCTGCCAGAATAAGTACCTGACTAAATCCCCCCTCCGCCGTGGCCTGAATACCGCCAATCGCTTTCTTACCGTCTTTCGTGGTCTGCACCTGCATCGTCCACATCGCAGACACGTCCCCCTCAAGGTTGGACTGCGCCTTGCTGATGGTTTGCACGGCAGCTTCATTGTCCTCGACCTTCACGTTAACGTTGTCGATGCGCTGAGAAAGGGCCTCCCCCTCTTTGGCGACGGTTTGCTTGAGCTCTTGCAGCTGTGCGGTGGACTCACCGACCGAAGACTCAAGCACCTCAAGTTTCTGGTCAACTTTGGCCTCGGTATCCGCCAGCGCCTTTTCAAACTCGTCTTTGACCAGGTTATTATCGATGCCTTTCAGGAAGTCCTGCGTCATTTGGTCGGCGGTGATTTGATCTTTGAGAATATCCAGCACCCCTTCCGCATCGCTGTTGACCTGACCAATGGCCTCAACGAAGGCGGATTTCCCCACCGTATTCACGCTGCGCACATAGAAAAAGTAATCAGTGCCTAGCTGCATCAGACGGTCTTTCACCCAATAACTGGCTATACCGAGTTGCTGCGCCAACGACTCCACCCGCCGTATATCGGTGATGCGTTTTTCTGAGAACCAGAAATCAAAGCGCGTGCCTGACTGGTAGTAACTTTGACGAGGGGTCACCGTGATTTGAAAATAGCCCGGCGTCAGCTCAATAAAAGCCGGTGCCTCCGGCGCATTAATCATAAAGGTCACCGTCGACGGATCACCGCGTTGCCCCATGTTATTGAGCGCCCGCACCGTCAGCGTGTACTCGCCCAGCGGCAGGTCGGTAAAGCGATACTCCCCATCAGACGTGGTTTCGGTACCCACAACCCGGTCACCGAGATTAAGCTTCAGCTCGAAACGCACTCCGCTCACCACCCGAGGGGTATCCCAACGCGCGACGGCTTGATATTGGCTCTCGTCAGGGGTGACCTCCACCGTCAAGTGCTCTACGGCGGGCGGAATGGTGCTGTTCCCGGTGCCGGGCTTCGGATCGAATGACGCCCCGTTATCCACAATCGCTTCTTTCTCAGGAACGTGCTGCAAGGCCACCACCTCATAGGTGCCGGATGGCTTATCCTCTTTAATCGATAAACAGCGAAAATAGCGCGGACGCAGTGACGGCAGCGTGAGAGACCAGACTGAGAGTGGTTTGATACCTACGGGCAGCGTTTTCAGCACCACCACATCAGGGCTGGGCTGTGAGCGCACCTCCACCTTCACCGGCTGACCATCCCCCGCAATGAGGTTGATGACTGTTTTACCCGAGGGAAGCGTCACGGCCCGATCTAGCGTGACCTGTTGGTTTTTGGCATCAATGGATAAGATGCGACCGCCAATCATGCTGGCGGCATAGTCATTGTCTGCCACCTCAAAGATATCCCCCGGCAAGTGGCGCAACCCTTCGGCTGCCACTTTAAATCCGACCGTTTGGATTTCGTATTTCTCGGTGGTTAAAATCCACAGACCAAGGCGGTGCGCTTGCCCACGGCTGGTACAACAAAACGCATCGACCTCCAGTTGATTCAAAGACTGTTCTGCAATGGCCACATCATCGGAGACATATTCAAAATCCTCCTGCCAGCCGTTATCGGGGTTTATCCAACGCACCAACACCGCATTATGCCGCGACTTTTTAGGGCTAAAGGTGTAGGTGAAATCCCCATTGACCACGTTCGCGTTGGTATAGGTCCACACCTTATCGGCGGGTCGGTCTTGCACAAAGGTTAATCGCGTCCCATTCCATACCGGCATGCAGCGCATAATGGAGCAAAAATCATTGATAACATCATAAGCCGACCGTTTCGTGGTGATATATCCGTTGCATGTCATGCGCGGCTCTGTCCCGCCATAGCCATTGGGAACAGACGTATCGGCATACTGCGCCAAGGTATACAGCGCCCATTTATCCACATCGGACAGACCGATACGCCGCCCAAGTCCGTAGCGTGGATGGGTGAGCATATCGTACAAGCACCACGCCGGATTATCGGTATAAGCAGGCTTAAATGCGCCGTCCCAAATCCCGGTATAGGTGCGGGTTGCGGGGTCATAGTTGCTGGGCACCTGAACAATGCGCCCACGGATATGGTAGTTACGCGCGGGCAACTCACTCCCAAACTGCTCGCTGTCAAACGTTAAGCCCACCACGGCGGTATTGGGGTAACGCTGCTTCACATCGATAATTTCGGTATAGCTTGCCCACAGGGTTTTATTTTGCAGTCGGTCACTGGTGCTATCCGCCGTGGCACGCACCATACGGACGTTGAAGGGCCGTGGGGGAAGATTGTCGATAACCAACGCATTCAAATATTGCCCGCTGGTTTTGCCGCTAATCGTCACGTTACGCTCGGTCACCCACACGCCATCACGCTGAATTTGGATCTGCATGGCGACACTACTGGCAACCCGATCACCGTTATCTCGCGCCTCCACCAACGCCGCCACGCCAAATGTAAAGCGCAGGCGGTCGATATTGGTGGCCGTGATAGTCCGGGTGAGCGGTGCACCGTGCTTGATTTCGGTGTTCACCGGGACTTCAACGCCCGAGCCCTCAAACCCACTGAGCGCGGGCTGTTCATTCTCACCGGCAACCCACTGTAGGTTCATGCCATTCACGTTGCTATTCCCCTGCGCATCAACGGCGGGGGTCATTTTTAGTAATACGCTCTGCAGGCCGTTCACAGGCCCTTCAATGGGGCCTTCCCCGAGGCAGTCAATAATCGATATTTTCTGCTTACTGATGAGATTATCCGGCTGCTCATACGGTGTATGTTGACTACCACCACCTTTACCCATGGGGACTCCTTAAACAAAAAAAACCCCCATCAGGAGGTCGTAGTGATTCAAATTCAGGGATTTAAATAGAGTGATTCAAGTTCGGTTAAGACAGCTGTTGCCCCACCTTACCAAGGTCAACGTCACTTTCCCCGTCACCATCCCAAATGCTCGTGGACTGCGAAATCACCCGCGAACCGGTTAAGATTTCCCCATAGGGAACGGGAATGATGTTGCCCTGCGAAACCGCATTCTCCAGATTGGAAAAATAGCTGTTGCCGGTGCCATTATCGGTTTGGCTCGACTTGGGGGTTTTGGGCGTCGGAGTCAACATCGTCGCCACCCCGCCCAACATCATGCCAATACCGGCAGACACTAACACTGAGCTCACTCCGGTCCATGAGGTCAGTAAGCCGACCGTGGTCAGCGCTGCACCGGCGATAAACTGGAATACCCCGCCTTTTGCTGCCCCCGCAAGCTTTGGCACGATATGCACCACCGCGCCATTGGGTAAGGGGTCATTCATACGCTGGGCAAGCTCAACGGGCGCGACATCATGCTGGGCAATGCGCACCTGATACCAACCGTTTTGCAGGTGGGCTCGTAGGCCGTGTATTTGGGTTAGCAGGGCATGTAAGCCTTCGGCGGCGCTGCTTACGTGTAAGGAGATGCGGCGGCCAAATCGTTGCAAATCGCCGTGAAGGACGAAGGTTGCCAATCCCGGTGTCGCCAAATGCTGTGGGTGCGTCGTTGCCATGAGCCGTTGTACTCCTCGCGTTTGCTCAGTTGATTGGGAAGGTGGTGCAGGATGCGCTGGTCGCCCAGATAAATGGCGGCATGGTTTGCTACCGAGCAGCCGTAGCAAACCAGGATAATATCGCCGGGCTGCGCGTCTCCCTTAACCGGATAAAGCCCCGTCTCACGCATATTGTCGAGATAGAGGTTTTCACCGTGGCGCCACCAATCATCGGCGCGGGTAAAATCGGGCATCTCAATCCCCACCAGATGGTAGGCATCACGAAACAGGCTGTAGCAATCCATCACGCCATGCTCAAAATGACGCCCGAGAAGCGGCGGCACGCAGCGATAGCGGGTAATTATGCCATCGTGCACCAGCCACCAAGGGAGCGCACTGGCGACCTGTCTGGCGCGGTCTCCCTCGCTGAGATAGGGCATCCCATCGGGATGGCTGTGCACCACCGCAAGCACTTCACCGACACGTTGTGCCTGCAAATAATCATCGGTGGCAATATCAAAGGTGTCTGGCCTGGCACTGCGATTAATACACGGGACATACTGCGGCCCGTCAGCGCTGGCGATAACCAAGCCGCATGACTCGGCAGGCGCACAACGCAAACTGTGCGCCAAAATAGCGTTTTCAAGCATGAAGGACTCCGATTTAACGGCCAAGTTTGCCAATGGAGAGGAAGCCGCCAAACGAACCGATATTGTTACGCAGCTCGCACGAACGCCGACATTTACCGCATTTATCCTTGCCGGGGTTAGCGGTGGGCTGGTCGAACTCATCCGCCACGGCGGGGCCGGTATAGCCGCACTCCGCTGAGCGGTACGCCCATGAGCAAATATCCGCCAGCATGGTACGGGACGGAAACTGCGCCCCATCGGTTTCGGTGGGGATAGACAACGTAAAGGTGGCGGTTTCAGATGTCAGCTCAGAGAGTTGTTCAATCTCATAGCGTGAAATCACTTCCTCGCTTGGGTTGGCCTGCGGGTTGCCGTCGATAAAGTTCACCGCATCCAAAAAGCACAAGTACACCTGACGCCGAACGACCTTTACGCCCACCAAGCCATCGTAATCCTCAGCCATACCGGTTATGAGACCAAAGAGGTTAGAGACTTTGATGGAAGGACGGCTGGCGGGGCCTTTGCCGTTAAACTCAAATCCGTTACCGAGCACCGAATACGGAGAATAAACACGCCCTTGCCACACCACCGGCTCGCCCTTTTCGTTCAGGCCGTCGTGAAAGAAAAAGCGCTGACCGCCGAGCGCGGTTAAATCCAGCTCCCACAGGTCGAGATTCGGCCCCTGCTCAATTTCGGTGGTCTGGTTAAGCGTACCTTGGGGAATATCTTGCATAGCATCTCCTAAGCGACCACTTCATCAAACTTACAGCTCACGTCGATATAGCGGTTATTCACCACGTGAGACCATTCACGACAGACAATTTTTAACCTGACGTGACGGTGCGGCGAGCGCCAATAAAACGCCTTCACCGCGCCATGCCGCCGAAAGAAAGACTCGATGGCGGGCAATTCCCCTGGGGCAATACGAAAGGTCGGCGTGTAGCTCTCCAGCAGCGCATTGATCCCCGCTGCCCGACGCTGTTCGTAGCCGTCGCCAAAGTTAACCGTGGTCACGTTGGGCTTGGTGCTCACCCCCATGCCGGGGCGAGGCGAAAAGTGAAAGGTTTCCATTTAACCTCCAGAAAAGAAAAAACCCGCCATAAGCGGGTTCAGCGAAACAATGTAAGGGCTAAATTTTATAGCCCGCTTCCGTACAGGTTGGAAACAGTATTGAATCATCAGTGACCATGCCCTGCGCCCAGTTAATATGTCCATTGGTATCCCTTTTGACTCCCATAATGATTGGCATCTTTCCTCCGTAGCCACCATAGGAGTTTTTGGAGTTAACGTTAGCGCAATATATATCCCCACCTAGATCACTCAACCAATAATACTTGGCGCTATCAGGATCTTTTAGTTGGTCATTAATCACGTCCATAATGATTTTTTTCTCCGGCGGCGTCAGGTCACGTGCCAGCGTGGGCAGAGTAGTCCCGAGCAGTGTGCAGCACAGCACCCCGAGCATAATGCGTTTCATCGTCTTCTCCCTTCATGTCATTTTGAGACATACTGACACAAACAGCGAAAACGTGTTAAGTCCTGGCACGCACAAACTGATCGAGCTCGCCGCCGTCGCGCATCGAATCCTGCAACCGAGACTCCACCGTTCCCAGCACCCAGCGCCGTAAATCATCCGTAACCCCGACCGAATCATCGCCCTCACTGGCAGGCCCGCCCTGCTCTTTATAAACCGATATCGGGATATGCACATGCAGCTCGCGTGCGGGGCTGGGGGCGGATGTTTGTGCGGGTGCAGACGACGCCGTATTGCGTGGCGTAATACTACCCACCAAGCCGCCATCGGCATAACCTGCCCCGTAGGTCAGCTCGTTGAGAAAGCTCAACATGCCGGGCTTTTTCACCACGTCCTGTGGCACCACCCATTCGCCCCGGTGAACGACGCCCGCCACATCATGCTTGCCGCCCGGTCCCGTATAGCCCCCGTCCGCCCAGCCGAACAGATCTTGCACTCCCATCGCCGTGGAGCCTGACTTAATAGCGTTAAAGAAGGCCATTTTTGCGATCATCATCCCCAGATCCGTCAGGATAGAAGAAGCCATCGACTTAAAGTCGCCCTTGCCTTTCACCACGAAGCTGGCAAAGGCGTCGCCCATGGTACTCATGGTGTTGGTGGCGGCGTCACGCGCCAGCGCAAAGGAGTTACCGGCAGCCTCCGCCCAGTCAGACAGACCCTTTTCCATTCCGGCAAAGCCATCAGCCTCTATTGCCGCCTTCTTATCGGCACCGCTTTGGACGATGGCAATTTGCTCCTCCTCTGCTACTCGATACCTCTCCACATTAATTTTGTAAGCTAAATCAGTTTTATCAGCATATAACTTATCCAATACCTCTCTACGCTTACGAAAATCCTCCTGAATGCGTTGGGTTTCGACCATTTGATCATAGGCTGCCGCGCTCATGGTGAGCTGAGCGGCTTTATTGTCGTACTCCTGCTGCAGCTTGCGCGTGGACTCGGCCACATCGCGCATCTGCTCTTGCACCTGCAGCGCAACCTTGCGTTGTTCGTTGGCTTTCTCAAGGCTGACGTTGATCGCGAGCTGCGCGCGAAGCTGCGCCTCCGACACTAAGACGCTGCGTTGACCGGCGGTCAAGATACGCTTTTCTTTCAGCTCCGCGATTTCCTGATTAAACGCCAACAGCTTCTTTTCTGCTGCGTTTAATTCGTCTGTCTGCGTGGCCTGCTGCCGCAATACCGCTTCCTGTGAGCGCAGTTCTTGCAGGCGGCGCGTGGCCTCATCGTCTTTATAAGCACTGGCGCGAGTTTGGGTGTGCTCTTTAAACTGCTTATTGAGCCCCTTCATCGCCTGCGCGTAGTTTTGGGCGTCGATTTCACCGGCTTTAAGTTTCCGGTTGAGCTCATCGGTCAGTCTGGTGCGTTCCTTGGCAGGGTCAGCGCCTGACTTTATCAGCCCCGAGATTTCATTTTCGAGCTTGAGCCGTTGGGTGATGGCTTCTCGCTCTTTTTGCAGCTGCGCAAAACGCGCTTCGGCGGCGGCCTTGGCTTCTTCGGCGGGTTTATTGCTGACCTCCATCTTGACGCCTGCGGCAGCGGCTTGCGCCTGTGCGGTGGCAATGTGCGCCTGACCCATTACGTTAAACGCATCGGAGACCGTTTTCTTGAGGGACTTCCATGCCCCTTCAAGGCCGCTAATCTGGCTTTCTTGCTCGGTCACTTTTTGGTTAACGTCATCCATCGCCGCTTTTTGTAACAGCGCGGTGGCTTCGCTGGTTTTACCCTGACGGGTGAGCGTCACAATCTGTGAAATCAGACTACCGTTAAGCAAAATCCCCTGCTCGGTGAGCTTCTCCATCGCCTGTAACGGGTCGCCTTTGAGACTCGACAACATACCGACCAAATCGTCCGAGCTTTGACCGACCTCCTCCATACGACTGCCGAGTGCGGAGACCTGCTCAAGCATACTGCCACCGAAGCCCGCACCGACCGCCGCCGTCACCGACTTAATCGCCCCTTCGGTATTGCCCAGACTGTAGGTCAGCGACTGGATATCTTTGACGGCAATGGCGGATTGATTGCCGCTTTTTTGTAAGGCAGCGGTATAGCCTTTGGTGGCGGCCTCTGCCTTTTCATAGCTGCCATAAAGGGCTTTTGCGCTGGCTATTGCTATCATCACACCGATGCCAATTGGCCCACCCATCGCCGCCATGGCGGTTCGCATCAGTCCCGCGCTGGTTGCCGCCATCCGTTGCCCCACGGACAGCTCTTGACTCGCGGCAGCAAGGTCTCGCGTGGCGCTGGTTAACGTGCGCTTGCCGTTAGACTCGGCAACATCCGACTCCAGTACCGTTTTCGCGGCGGCGGCAATCTTTTGTTTTGCGGCAGCTTCCGCCAGATTCGCTTCGGTAATGGCGCGGGCGTTTTTAGCATGCTCCTCCTGGTAATTCACCGTCACGCCAAACTGCTTATTCACCTCCACCTGTTTGGCATAATACTCATCGAGGGAAAATGCCTGCTCACGCTGTGCCTTTGCCGCCTCGATGGTCTTTTGTGCCACGGCAAACTGGGATTGTGCCTGCTCACGGGCGGCACGCGCATTGGCAATAATGGACTGCGCCCCGTTAACCTGTGAGGTCGCCAGCGCTATCATCGCTTCACGCTGCTGGTGAATACCCTGTGTTCCCTGAGAAACGGCAGAGGTCAGCCCCGTACCCAGCGCCGGAATTAACGCGCTGGTCAGCGTGCTGCTGGCGACATTCCCGCCCGCCGCTAAATTGGACAGCGCATAGCGTAGTTGCCCAAAGCCCTTAATGTTGGTGTTAACGTTGTTATTGACGCGCCCAAAGTCCGCATCGACGCCCCGAACCCCTGCCCCCAAATCCACAAACGACTGCTTGGTTTTTCGGTTTTCGGTTTGGGCTTTTTGATTAAACTGCTGCGCACTGGTATCGGCGGTTTTCATCGCGTCAACAAATTGCGCCTTGAAGCTGGCGGCATTGAGATGCAACGCAACCGCTAATGAAGCAACATCAGCCATGGCCTATTATCCGTAAACATTCTGCAAAATCGTCCGTTTCAGCCGGGTATGCAGAAGGAGCGTGATGAGGGAGCGCCGAGGCAGACACCGCCTGCTCGGCACGCATTTTCAGGTATGCCTGCCAGTGCAGCAACATATCGGCAGGCAGTACGGCGATTTTACGTGGGTCAGACTCACCGAGGCGGTCAGCCAATGAAAAGATTGACCATAGCCACGGCGAGTCGGTTAGTTTTTTTCCGCCTCCTCAAGCGTGCCATAGCTGTGACGCTGTACCGTGGTCAGCGCTTGCATAATGTCGGCCTGAGAATGCACCTGTAAAATCGCCTCCGGCGTCGGTAAGTCCACGTTGTCTGGACGGCTGCCATCGGCATTCACTAACGCACGAATAATTAGCGCCACGCCCGCCTTGGCTAACTGCGCCGAGTTTCCGCCCTGCGCACGCTCATCATCAATTTGCGCACTGTAATCAAGCATATCTTGCGCCGACAAGCGGCGAATGTGGACGGGTTGCCCCAGTAGCATCAGGGAAATCGTTGCGTTGTTAGGTTGAAGTAACAGATTTTTGTACGTCATTATGAACTACTCTCCGGCGTTGAGGATTTCTTAGACCATTTCACGCTGTTTTGCTTCGCGTAAACTTCCACCTGCAGCACCTTCCCCTTGGGGGAGTCGACCGCCTGCATACTGTGGCCGTTCAGTGCCAGCTCTTGGGTGGCAATACGTTTGTTCGGGAACTCGATAAACAGCAGCACCGTTTGTTTGGCATCCGCCGCGTCAATAAACGCCTCCTGAATGTCATCATCTGGCGCATCAAGAAAGACAAAGGTTTTATCCTCGCCTTCGGCCATGTCCTGCATATATTTGGGCTCGGTATCGATAAGGCGCGTGACCTCGATATAGGTCCCTTTACTGCCCGTCGCACCTAGCGTAGTGATGTTTTGCAGCAGGTCAGCATTATCGATAGTTGACCCCAGTGGGCCATACAGCACGCGCGTACCGGCAGGCAGCGTGGCAAACGAGGACGGACTTTTAATCTGTTCATCAGGCATGATTTTTCTCTCTATAAAAAAGCCGCACGGCGGCGGCATCGGATTAACGATTTTCTAAGGCGTAACGTATTTCTATCGCCAAGACCTTAAGCACCTGCTGTTTGTTGTAATCCAGTGCAGGACGAATAAACGGCTTAGCCACCTGTTTGACGGTGCCGAACTCCTGCGCCAACGCTTTCATATGATGTTGCTTGCTCGGTCCCACCTTGAGGGTGACCACCGTGGCATAGCGATCGTCTTTTATCTGACTGGTGCTGCGGATTTTAATGCTGTCGCGCATGTGTTCATCATGGCTATTTTCGTCATAGCCCGCATGCTGTTTCATATCGGCCTCAACCACGGCCAACGCCGCCCGCCCCGCGTCGCGCAACACTTTGATTCCTACCTTTTGCTCCATCTCAGACAGCAGGCGATCGAAGTCCTTCCCGGAAGGGAATTGCATCGTGATATCCATGGGCTACTCCGAAAACGTGATGAGATAATCGCGGGCGCGACGGTAGAGCGTGGAGCCATCGTTAAGAGGTATCGCACTATCTTGCAGACCAGCGCGTTCGATGTATTGCACCGGATAGCCCTCCAAATTGCCGTGAACGAGACTGTGCCAGTCGCGCCAAATGGCCTTATCGAGCGCAGCCAGCTGCGAAAAATTATCGACCACATACAGGGTTATCTGAAATCGCCCTTCAACCACCCCGCTACGCACAAGCCCAGTGTTGAGTTCTGGATCGGAAATACGTTGAAAGGTGACCCCGGTCGTTGCGCTTTTAGGCAGTAGCAGCGGATACGCGATCAACCCGGTAATACGCTCTAATGCGGTTTTAATGGCCAGTTCTATCATGACGCACGTCAGCCTCCGTCTTAAGCACTAGCCGGTCAGGTGACGTTCTGTCGGTGGTGCGCACGGTAAAAATCTGACCACCCAATACCACTTGCCAATCCTGCGCCACATCCGCACGCGGTCGCAGGGTAAAATGATAAGTTTCGATAACTTGCTGTTGGTCAGCGGTGCGGATCTTGCGGTTTGACATGGCCTTCGCATTCGCCCATACGGTAGCAACATCAATGGGTTCACTCGGTAATGGTTCACCCAAAGGACCACGGTGCTGCTCCACGCGACGCAGCGTGATCCGGTGCGTCAACTCACTGGCTGACAGTGTTTTCATCTTCGATAAACTCCACGGGTAAGGGATGGCTGAACGAGTACGCAATGACAAAATTCTAAATAATGGTGGGCCGACGCAGATCATAAATCAGCATCGTGACATCGTTTGGCAGTTCGCCTCGACTTAGATCAGCCGTATCCCGTCCATCCGGATCGCGATACAAACGCCCAACTAACCTCAACGTGGCCTCTTGGGCCAAACACAATGCCTCGCCGTCAATGAGCTCCCCGTTTTTATCCACGATATCGTCTCGACTACCTTGGCAATAGCGGATAATGGCCGCACTGGCGGCACGTATTTTGCCTACTAAATCATCGTCGCTCTCATCCCCATCAATACGGCAATGCGCCTTAACCTCGTCAAGGCCCACTAATTCAATCATCGGTTATCCCTCCCATCACGGCCCCGTTTCGCGGCGAGCGTCCACCCTTTCGCGTCAATATCGCCGGGTTTATCTCGTGTATATTCATCGCAATGCCATAAAGAGCCGCCCCAAGTGACCGTATCCCCCGGGTGATAATCCTTCTCTGCACGGAATACACCACGATAAATCATGACCGGCATATCAAACGATTTTGTCTCACAACTACCACTGGCACGCTTAACCGTGAGTGTAAAACCGCGCTCTTCTGCGCGATTGATCTCCACTCCCGCCACACCATCCACGACGCACTCCCAGCCGCGCATGCCGTGAGTTTTTTCGAATGCCCGCCAGAGTCCACCAAGGTGGGTTGCATAAGTCCCGCGCGGATAGTTTTTCGCCTCATCGATAAACGGAAGAATTTCGAGCGCCAGCGCATCACGACCGTCTTCGCCATCTTTACCCGGCAGGGCAGCGGGTAGGACGGCAACGGCTTCACTCACCGCGTCGGCAACGGCCTGTTTGAGCACCAAGGGATCGTAATCTTTGCCATCTTTGGGCATCGGTAGGGTATTGAGCGCGCTGGACACCATCTCCTCAAGCAAAGGTTTAATCTCCTCCAGCGTCACGCTTTTACCCGCCTCAGGTGGAGGAAGCTGAGCTATAGCTGCGTCAATTAACCCCTGGATATCAGGAAGCTCGGGCACCGATGGCGGCGGTATGTTTGCTACAGCTTCAACAACCAACGCCTCAACCTCGGCTTTCAGCGCGTCCGACATCGGCAACAAAGCGGATGCAGGTAGAGGCTCAAGATTTTTTTGAACCTGTGAAATAATCTCCTCAATGCTCGGTGTGTCGGGTAAGGCAATCTGCGCAGCGGCGGCTTTCGCCAGTGCAGAAATATCAGGCTCAGGCGGTATATCAATATCCGCAACCGCCTTATGCAGCGTTAAGTGCACCTCCTCAACCTCTTTTTTTAGCGCAGTGAATTTACTCTCCATATCCTCACGGAATACCGAGAGCGCGGTGCTAAATTCTTCACTGATGGCTTTTAGTATAGCGATTTCACGTTCTGTCATTTTGCGATAATCCCCCTCACCATCGCCTTCACCGCCATCAGCTCTATATCAGAGATAGCCTTGGTTTCAGGCTCAATAGGCGGCGTAGGAGGCTGACTGGTTGGACTTTCAAACGGGTGGTCTGATGCATCACGGCGCGCTAGCGCCTCAAGACTAAAGTTCTGCTGCTGTAAATACAGCGAATCGCCCCCTAATACAGGTGGTAGATTCTCTTTTCTACGCGCTTCATTTGGCGTTAGGATGGTGTTCTTCACCCCCTCACCGAGGGTTTTCATTCGACGCTCGCTGTCCATTCGCAGCAGCGAACTGATATCCAGCTCAACACCTCTTTTCCCGTCAAGCTCAAAGGCGTCATCCAGAAGAACTTCTATCGATTCGATCAGGACCTGCAGGCACTGCGAGTAATACTGCTGTTCGAGGGATTCGATGTTGTCGTAGGACGGCATTTCACCCACGCCCACTTTATAAGCGGGAACATGAAACGTAGAGCACACCATTTCAGCGGAAAGTTTTTGTTGCTCTACGGTTTGTGCATCAACGGCTTTCATCATGACGGACTGATAAGATGCACCACCGGAAATCAATCCCGTTTTACCCGCATTGGCACCCGTGTAACCCGCATCCCACTCCGCTTTTATTCTACGGGCGTCGGCATCTTTAATATTGCCCGGCACCGTAATAACACCGCTGGGCTTTCCGCCATTTTTAAAGAAAAAGGCCGAACTGGTTAAGATGCTCTCGCCCTGCATCGCCGCCATGCCACAGGCATAAATCGGTGATACCCCAATTAAAGGGTGAAACAGACAGTTAAAACGGTCGTGGATGATTTCACGCGCGGGAACCGTCACCTGAGCAGGCAGCCCGCTGATATTATCGGGATTGATTTGATAGAAAACAGAACCATCATCAGCCACCAGAGGTGTCACTTTATCGGGGTCAAGAATACGCAATTCAAGAATATGCCCCCGGGAGTCCTTCACCTTCAAGACATAGGTATTGCCATGACACAGCTTGGCGTTGATCCACGCCTCCAAAAACTGAATACGGTTCTGGAATGCATTAGGTTTATTAAAAAGCTTATCTATCTTGGTATCCTGCGTGTCTTTCCATACGCCATCAGAGCCTTTTGCTTTCAGCTTTGGCGACATTTTTGAGATGTCGCTGGCGATTAACGAAATGCACGAAAAGACAGCATAGTAAGCCTTCACTGAGGCGTTACTGACCTCTACCCCCTGCTGCCAAGCGCCCGGAAATGGCTCTTTCGGCGACGAGAATAGGGTCATCCAGCCATGGGACGAGGGCGACTGTAACGCTTTCTCTTTTCGTCTAAAGGGATTCCACATCAGCCAGCCTCCGCGTTAACGTTCTTCTTTTTCTGACCACCAGGGCGTCGGGCGGAGATGTACTCAGCCTTTCCCAGTAGCACCAGCACCTTCGCGCACGGATCATCAACGTTTTTCACATCACCCGGCGCGGCGTCATGGGTGCGCTGACGGTATCTGATCTTTGCCATAAAAATGGCGGGGTGCTCCCCGCCCTCCCGATTGGTTAGCTGGTCGCGATTGAGCCGTAGTTAACGCCTGAAATGACGGCTACAGCGGCGGTACGGCGGCGTTTCCAGTTGATCCAGCGTTCGGCACGAATAGCGACGCTGTTAGTCTGGAACATGGAAACCATTTCAGTCCCTGTTGGTGTCACGCTGTCACCGGTAGGATCGCTTTCCATCTCTAGTGACGCTTCACGTGACATATCCACCGCCACGCCGCCATCATCAGCCAGATAAATATCCGGCGCATTCAGCAGGGTCAGATTAGTACCCGCATACTGAGACACAATGGCGGGTAAACCTTGGAATGTGCCACCCAACAGCGTCATCTCTGGGTACATTTTCTGACCTAGCGCATTCTTTTTCATTGAAAGCGCCAGCGCGTTTGTACTGGACATGATCCAAACCCCACCCGTTGGCTGCAGGTTTGCCGCCACAAACTGACCAAAGGCCGCCTCGGCATCTGCGTCCGGGTCGCCGGTGGAAGGAATACCGTCAATACCGTTAGTGATGGACGCCGGTGATACGTTGGCGACTTCAGCTTTAGCGGGGTTGATGAAATCAGTATCCAAGCGTGCAATGACCGCTTCAGCCAATGCGTTTCGTACCAGCGCATCTGCGGCTGGGTTGGAGAAGCGGATCAGTTCGTCAGTGAGCACCGCGATGGCGGCTACCTTAGAGAACCCGAAGGTGATCGACTCAAAATCAAATTTGGTCAGTGGCTTGGCTTTCCCTTGACCGACCCAGTTAGCCGAGCCGCCCGAGGTCTGCGCTGGGATACGGATATTGAACGGCACCTGACGTAGAGACGGAATGCTGCCCTGCCCAAAGCGACCGATGATGGTCTGCGGGCGCAAAAACTCAACGAAGTCATTGGCATATTCTTGGTATTCAACCAAGCTACCCGCCCAAGCAGGATCTGTTGTCGTCCCTGCCCCCACCGCAGCCTTCAATACATGATGAAGCTTTGAATCAAGCGGATACTGTTTCTTTGCAATTTCCAAGGCTTCTGAACGACTTCCATTAGCGGCAGCAAGTGCCTTTGCAAAGCGCGCAAATGCAATACCCTTTTCAAGCTTCGGCTCAACTTTAATAATGGCTGGCGCACGGTTATCCACAACGGAAACCTCACCTCCCGCCGCTTTAGCGACAGGCTTCGCTGTCGAAGCCATGTTATTTTCCATATCACGAAGTCGCTTTAAGTGCTCATCCACAGATTTCACTTCAGCGGAAACATTGTCGTATTGCTCGGTTTCCTCAAGGTCGAGGGTGCGACCTTCATCAGCGGCTTTGCTCATGATGTCATTGAGTGAGCCCGCCAGCGCAGCACGCTTATTTTCAAAACTCTTGATCTGCTCTGCGATATTCATACTTTTTCCTTTAATTTCGATAGTTTTTTTTGCTGTAGCGCCAGCTGATGGGTTTGGGGTGACCCTCGTTTTCCCTGTGCCTGTCGCGGCGAGAAACTGACGGTCAAACGATTTAACGGTCTGGATAGAACACTCGGCGTTGGCCGGAATGGTGACCGCCGAGACCTCAAGCAAATCCCAAGACAGGACGCGAATACCTCCCTCGTCCAAAAAGGAATACTCAATGGGACGAAAGCCAATCGATAAACCACGCACCAAGCCGGCCTTAATTGACGCCCATGCTTCTTCGAGTCGGGCGACAAGCTGAGAGGGCATATCGGGAGTGGGTTTGACGAGTTTTGCGGTTATCTGCAAGCCCTCTTTCACCCGTTTAGGTGTACAGGTGCCAATGGGCTGACGGCGATCGTGCTGCCAAAGAAACGGTGTATCACTGCGGAACGTTGCCCCTTCTGGCTCAAGAATGTCACCATCCCGATCGGGTGATGGCGTAGAGGCGATACCGGTAATAACCCTTTCATCCTCGTTTACCGATTTCACCGTCATGAGGGTACAGGCGCGATTAAGCGTCATTTAACTGCCTCCTGATATGAAAAAACCCGCCATAAGCGGGTCGTTAATCATTCTGTCTATCATATGAAAAGTACCTGATAATCTTTTACTTTCGCCTCGGGATTTAAGGCCATCAGCGATACAGCATTAAATAACGCCATGAGTGGGTCTATCTTTCCCTTGCCGCTGGCCTGCTTAGTAATCAGTATGGCGTTCCCTTTGGGCTCAACGCGCGCGTTACCCACGCACCACGCCATCATCGGTTGGCCACCGTGAATAAGCACACCCTCAGCCAATTTACGCTCTGTGGTTTTAATCGCCCCGCCGAGTCGCCACCCCTGACTGACACCGACAACGGATTCAGCGGGTATTTCCACCTCGGTAAGCGCATCAAGTATTGACCCCACGCCTGACGGGTCAATGCCCACCTTATCTAAGAGATCGGCCTCATGAATACGGCCAACATAATCGGCCAGTTGCTCAGTGTCCTGTCCCACGATATCCACAATCGTCAGATCCCCCTCTCGCTGAAAATCCAATAATCGTGAGGCTTCACTTTTGCGCCGCGTCAACACGATTTTATGCGCCCATGCGTGACACCAGCACAGCCATTCTCGGGTCTCTTTATCCCGACCCATCGCGCAAAAGCCAAGTAAGTCATCAAGGCCACCGCCATCAATGCCCACCGTAATGACTTCTGCCCGAAGGAGAATGTCCTCAAAGCTCACCTTCTGTATTTGCTGCTCCCAAAAATCGACCCCAGCCCAACGATCGCTACGCAAATTTAAGCCGATCTCAATATTGAGGTGCTTGGCTAAGAATTGTTGTAGCGTGCCATCTGTCTTGGTCTGGTTTTTACGTAGTTGGTCTTCAAGCCACTCCGCGTTCACCGATCGCCCCATATTGGGGTTGGTAATGTAGAAATTTTCAGGCAAAAGGTATTTTTTGCTCTCCACCATCACATCGGGAAACTCGTAGAGAATGCCCAGCGTTTTACGATCTGGTATTTTTCCATCACGAACATCACGCCAATACTGCAGTTTTTCTTTGAAAACCCCCGCTGGCGGCTCATCGCTTTGGGTGGTGAGGAAAATAACCCATCCCTCATCACGCGATACCTGACCACCAAGAGCTTCCATAAACATGGCTTCGGCATTTTGTCGCTTACCGAACAGCCAGAGTTCATCTACCAGAATGCGACCCGCTTTTTTACCCGAAACCGTATCGGTATCGGCGGCAACCACCTTCAGCGTGTTGCGGGTATTGCGGTGGGTGATGGTTCTAATGTGATCCTGAATTTGAAACATATCGGATAATTCATCGTCGGCGCGGATCATCCCAGCAGCGGGTTTAAAACTGTTATCGGCAACTTCTTTCGTGGGCGCCAGAATGAGATGCTCTTCATCTTCACGCCAACACAGGATCACCGCGGTCAGCATAATTCCAGCAGCGATGGTCGATTTGGTGTTCTTTTTGCTGATAAGCAGACCATATTCCCGTATGAGCTGCTTTCCCGTCTCAGCTTCATATCCGCCAAAAATAGCCCTGACGAAATCGAACACCCATTGTTCGGAGCACTCGCCAAATGTCGGTTTGCCCGGCAAATCCGAAACCCGAAGTTCTTTAAATATACCTAGCGCGTATTCAGCCTGATCGGAAAATATCGGAGGAGGAATAATCGATGCTTTTTCAACGAGACGCTTTCCCCAGTCATGGCAGGCAGTAGTCCATTCAGTCATAGGTCACACCTTGTTGTTTACAGCAAGTTTATGTGGCAGCACCCCTGCAACAGCATAATACGTATCCTTTTTTTAGCCCGCGCCTTGCTTGGACTACCCAGTGTTTTATTCACCCTCAGGCTCAATCGGTGAAAGAGGTATATGAAAATACGGCATAAGTGCCACGGCAGCTTGGAGTCGTAGTTCAATAGGCTAATATTTATCATTCATGATGCCCATTAGCACATCAATTGGATCTAAACTTTTAGTCATCGTTGATATCCCTAGTGTTTAGTGAGTTGAGGCGCTGGCAACGCTGAAAACTTATTGGCGATTGTCTTAGCCTTCTCGTTCTTGAGTTCTTTTTTACCCATCTGATCAGGTTTTCGAACCGTAAACTGCGCGAGCTTAAAGGCAGCATCGAGCGCCAGCTTGGGATCGACATCAATGTTTCTTTCCAGAATTTGCGCCATCGCCTTAATGGGATCAGGAATGCCTTCTGGTGTCATCTCAAGACGTGATGCTGAGGACTTATGGGGTGGGACTTTTGATGTAACTTTTGGTGTAACTTTTTTAGCCGTAGAAGTTACAGAATTATTGACCCGCTCTAGGTATCTTTTTACATCAATATCCTTTGCAAGTTGACACCCTTTTACTCGCGCGGTTTTCTCACTGTAGCCCGCATAAATAGCGGCTTCGGTTGACGAAAGCCCTTTTTTAATTGCGCTAGCAAACTTCTTTTTTTTGGTTGTCAACATCGCATCATTTTCAACCTCTTTTTTAGGTGTGTAACTTTTCCCATAAGGGGATTTTTTCTGTGCGTGAGAGAAGGCGAGGTGTCCAGACCGAGAGGGGATGTTGTTTGTTAATACCCCCCCACCCTATAGCCTCTAACAAGGGGGGCTAATGGCGCTGGGTGCTCACGGCACGAGGGTTGAAAATGCCCTATGAAGCCATGACCTCAGATGATTGTAAAACCTTGGGTAATCGCTTCAGGCGTCGGCAGTTTGAGCGCCATCTCATCAGGCTGACCCATTGCCGCTTCACGCGCCGACTTCCCCTCATGGCAATCAGTGCAGAGTGACCAAAGATTTGTCTCGTCATTACTGCCACCAAATTGAAGTGCGATGCGATGGTCAAGCTGGCTACCGTAGAGGTCAACCACGCGCTGACACATGCAGCAGTGACCACCATCGCGTTTATATATCCTGCGCTTCATGCCAACTCTCGCGCTCCCACTAATACGACGAGCCTCGCCTGATACAGGTTTTAGGCGGCATGTATCGATAGCCTTAAGTCGAGGCTTCAACGTTGTTAATCTTGCCATGTAGCCTCCAAGCCTTGCGCCGCTCCAAGCGAGGCATATTGTCGTGTGGAATTTCAACGGACTGGCCGTCTGCATGGTCAACGAGTGAGTAACACGGATAGACCACCGAACCGCCATGGGCATCACCTACTGCATAGTCTGCTGCCTTGCTGCTATCCCATCTTGCCAGCACGCGTGCGAGATGTTGTTGAGGGACGCTGTAGCACACACCGTGGATCAGCCTAGGGATGGTGATGAAGTCCGCTTTGGTTTTATCAGAGACAATCAGCTTAGTGGCTATCTCCATCTGATACTGTGGTGGTCTGCCAGTGCCCAGATAAAAGCTGATGAGGTTATCAGGGAAACGTACCAACCATTCACCCACCTGCTCAGTAAAACCACCGACAGGCTGCGCATCATCCTCCAACACTACCACCCGGCAAGGTTGCTCTGCGGCCCACTCAAGCGCACGGCGATGCATTTCATTTGCTCCAACACCAATCTCGTCTGTTAAAATATGATGTGCGCCAAGAGACGAATAAAGTCGTTGAGCCATTTTTCGGCGAGAGTGATGCCCAACTACCACAAACTTAATATCTGTCTGCATCATTATGGGTAAACACCTTATTACGGGCTCGTCGTGCAGCTTCAGCAGCCTCTTCAAGATCATCGTAGAAGCCTACGCAGTGCGCCTTTCCGTTATTGCTGTAGTACGCGTGCCATTTTCCAACCTGAGGATTCCATCTAACCCCGCGCTTTCCAGATGAATTCCTTGTGATAGCGGGACCCTCTCGGTTTTCGCTGTTTTGCTTTGGAGTTACGAGCCTGAGATGAGAGGGATTGACGCAAAGAGTGTTATGACACTTATGGTCAACGAGCATGCCAGGCGGAATATCACCATGTTTCAGAAACCAAGAAAGGCGGTGAGAAGACCAAAAAACACGACCTGCAGGCGTTCTCGAACCCGCTATTTTCCCGTAAATCTGAGGTTTGATATGTCTTCCGCCACCCGGTTTAATGGTTGCGCCGAGCCAAACCCAGCACTCATCGGCACCACGCTTATCAAGCTTTTCCCAGAACCTTTCTTCAATGGGTCTTTTTTTAGGCACAGGAAACCCTTCCACGAAGAGGAATAAAGAAATTTAATAGAGGTTACTTATGGCGCCAGAAAGCTACTTCTTTCCCTAGTCCATCGGTCTTAAAAACGGTATGCACGCGTGGCCCGGTAACGACACGTTCGCCAAACGACTTAGCGACAATACCGAACGCGCCCATATCAACGGATGTAGGCGGTGCTTTCTCAATACCCCAGAACCTTTGGCTTTCGATGCGGTAGTGCAGGCGAATAATGCGATGAGCATACTCCATAACATCTTTACGGCATCCACCAAGGAGGCCAGCATTAAGCAGCGTGTCAGCCTTATGCTTATCGAAGAATGAATGGTACGTCTGCCCATGGTGATTCTTCTTCATCCATGGTTCCGAATATGTCTTAGCCTCGGAACCAACGTAAATCTTACCGGGATCCATCTCATCCCATGGCTCACTTAACATCTCGACATCGGTACCGTCGGTACACCAGACAAGATGATACTCAGGGTGCGCACGGAGAAATTGATAGATGTGGAGCCAGCGAGCAAAGTATGGACTCATACGCAGAGCAGGAACCTCGAATAGGCCAGCGCCAGTTGGCGATTCTTTCAACTCGTCAGCAAGGACAATCGGCAGCGCGCCGGATATAGAATCGGCCCACGCCTGTAACAGTTGCGGATCCGCTTTCATACTGACAACACGCTGAGGGTCTGGCTGGCTCGTCAGTAACGTGGTGAGAACTAGATTCGGATTTCGAGAGTAAGATGCAAAACCGGTGTATCCGGTATCACGGCGGCCGTTATAAATGCCGACGTTGCGTTTCACCAACGCCTCACGCTCAGGCCGAGGGACTGAACGATTAACTTGCTCATGTTCATCGAGCGAATAAATCAGCTTTTCCGAGCCGACTACATCAGCAAAGGCCCATGTGGTTAATCCTGCGTTATGAATGCGCAACGCCAAATCAGGATGCTCATACATACCACGGCCATAGATAGGATCGAAACCGCCAACCTTCTCGATGGCGCAGCGATGGTAATACAGCATCACGCCGCGCTGACCGGTATAAGCAACGTGCATATTGTCGCGATACAGCTCGGCCATATCGTTCAATTTCTTCGACCCTGCCAAATCTTTAAACTGATAAGCCAGATGAGGCTCAGGTGACTCGATGTAAGGGATATGCCAGTTATCAGCTATGGGCCATGCATCATCGTCCCATAAAAATAGATGTTCACACCCGGCATCCATCAGCGCTTCAAGGCTTCGATTCTTGGATGCCACAATACCGAGGGATTTTTCGTGCCGTATAAGCTTCACACCATCAGGAACTAGGGCGGCAGGTGTTGAGCCATCATCAATAATAACCACCAGCGCACCAGGAGGTAAATACTTGTGATGTTGTTCCAATGCCCGACAAAGAACATCGGCGCGGTTATGAGTGGTGATGACTATCCCAACAAGGGCGGTATTGCATGTTGAGGGGACATACCGCACACCTTCAATCAAGACGTCCATCCGCTACCCTTTGACAAGTTATGTCGAGTAAGAAAGTCATTTACCGTATCACGCAGCTCATTAATCTGAGGTAAGGTCAGTGGCTTATCGGAATGGATGGCAATTTGAAATTCATTTGATGCATTGGGATTGTTTAAATCAATCCGCGGCTGATTTTCAGAATGCTCATTGCTGAGATTGAATATTGCATTAACGATTGGTAGCTCATTTGGAGCTGTTTCTATTTTTGTTGAAACTTGCCCCTCAAGCAGCAAACCACCCACTGCAATGCCATATCCGAAGAAACGATCACCGCGATATAATTTTGCGAGCTGATATTTCATGTGCGTTTCCTTTTAGACGTGAGCCTGTCGCACGGCAACGCCGCCGAGAGTAACCACAACACACGGCATTACCCAAGCTCACTACTGAAAGACTCTCTTCATGGTGCGCGTGCGAGGCGCAATAAAAAAGGCCGCCTGAGCGACCTTGATGGTGTTTGGAAATTTACTTAGCGCCGAGCGCTGACAAATGACGGTATAGATTCACCGAGCTGTGTGGCGTCGTGAAACTCGCCATCTAATTCAGGAATTTTAATCATCCTTCCTCCTGTTTCCACTTCATAATGGAAAGGTACAGAAACCTCTTTCCCATCTATCAGGACCAGCATGGTTTCACGAGAAGCGTTCATTAGGATACGGCGAATATAATCTTTAAATGCGCTTAGCTTTGATTCATCGCTCAGTAAGCTAACCTTCTGCCGGAAGTGCCAATCTCTACCGTTTGGCAAAATGAAGTCCCACTGTATTTCGTTCAAGCCATTTTCAATCACCTGAACGCTTTGCGTTGAGAAGAGGTTTCGATCATCTTCTCCTAAAGGGGCCATAGCGAGAACTTCATTCTCGTGAGTGAATAGCTGAGCTTTCATAACAACCTCGTCTAAGTTACTCGTCATGTTATCAGTGACAGGCGGTGACGATGCCGCTTTTCAGGAGCTACCCTATCCACTGATAATTCAATTAGGTGTGGTGGCCGGCGCTGTTCTCCGGCATTCAGTCCTTTAGGATTGCCGCAAGTTATATCTGCGTTTAATGGCCTCTTGGGAACCCCGCAGCCTGCGCATTCACCACAATTCGACATTATCACAAGCACCCAGTGAATGCCTGCTGTAATGCCCTAGAGCGGTCAGCGATAACCACTGCCCTATCTCAAGCTCAACCCCGAAAGGCTCTTGGTTTTTTATTGCGCGGAGAAAGCGCGGTGAAATGCAGATGTAAAAAGCCCCGCGAATGCGAGGCTATCAACACAAGATGAAGTCTCGTAAAAACTAATACTAAATAGAATTGCTATAAAAAGTCGCTGGCGGTTTTATCAATCCAACAATAAAACATTAATGATGAACGAGTCTTATTTTAAAATTTCGACTCCATCAATATGCCAGTATGTAGAATAATAAACCCAGTCAATACAAACAGACTTATTTAAAACATAAGACATATTCAGTATTTTAATTATATTCGCGTCAGTAGCTTCATAACTGCCAACGTTTGATCCACTTATTCTGTTCCCTTCCTTATCCACCAGGGTATATCTATAGTCACCCGCGTAGGCGCGTATTTCGGATACATACGCACCACATGCGCGATCAGTAGATCTGTCCGGACTGACAGTGCTGGCAGCAAATGAAGCCAATGGAGAAAGAGCAATACAGGCAATTAAAATTTTAGCGATTTTCATATCTGACATACCTCTGTTTACTGGATATTTAAGGGCGGGTGGAATAAAAGATTCATTTTATGATTTACCACGTAAAACCATCAGTTTTAACTTGCGGGAGTTATATTAAAAGCTTTTCGAGTTTGACAATAGAAAAGTGGCAACTTTTCTTAGGTTAACTGTCAACAAGTTTTTATCATTGATTTGTATACACAGTAATGCTACTCAATGGCCGGAATAAGTAAGGATTCAAGCCTAATCACATTATCTGAATTATCGTTACGAGACTTATCACTAAAAAAACCAAAGCAGGCACCTACCGTGGGCATGGCACGAAGAACCCACGTAAACCGGTGTATCACGCCATCTGATTGCGAGCCGAAAGCAGAGTTATTCGCATGAGTATCTCTGGCAATATAGCCAGAATTAGGATATACCTCATTTTGCCATTGATAAAAACGGGTTGCACTTTCAATATTCTCCGGGAGAATACGATTTAAAGCTAAATATTCATGAGCCTCTTCCTGAACAGTACGATTTGCAGGACTTATCCGGGCCTCAGGGTTATCCCTTGCATAAGCATCCAGGGATTCCATGCCAGGATAAAAACCTGCATCAGCACGAATACGGTAAAGATAAACCGGTTGATCTGGTGACTGCATGGATAACTGAAGTGCCCGGGCAGTACTCCAGGTGATATCTGAACTTGTGGCAATAAATGCTGAGTCGCGTTCCGAACCTTCAACCTGAATGCATGATCTACCCCCTATATGAGCAAAAACATTTTCATTATTACCCCAACTGGTAAACCCATTTACAAAAATATCGCTGGGTGGTCGGGTATCAAATCTGTATACAAATTTAGGCGGGGCGGCCATTGCAGCTGACTGAATAAGCATTACCGACGCAACAAGAGCCCCCAGCAAAAGCTTTATCGATTTGTACATTATTTCTTCCTCTAAGATGAGTGGATAAAAATCACAACTAATATTTCGTCTGTCCTCCGATTTAAGATTTCAGGGAACACACTGTGTCTTTATGTAATCCTGAAGGTATTTTATTTTTGCCTGGTCGCTGATAATTCCGCCCCGGATACCGAGAACGTTTCGTCCAGCAGCAGGAGAGAGTTCGACGGTGGCATCATGGCCCATGCGGGCGGGGCGGGCGGTTTGGGTTGCGGCGGACATTGGACACTTGCCTCTGACGAGCACCCGGCCACCAGCATCAAGCCTACGGCGTAGAGCGTCAGTTTCAGATTGCGCATCGGCTAACTCCTTTGTGTACTTGGCATCCAGAGCAGCAACGTCGCGCTGCCGGATTGTCATATCAGTGATGGTGGCATTAGCCGTCTTCAGCTCATTAACTTTGTCGTCACGCTGTTTTTTATATTCAGTTGCGTTTGAGTGATAGCAATCGGTTAGAAATGCTAGGGCGGCGATGATAATGATGAATACAGGCGTTAGGTTAATCTTGCTCATTCATCCAATCCCCAACAAGTCAGCGCACTTTCCTGATCACGCCGCTCAATTTGTCCGAAGCAATTGTTAGAACGAATACGGCAATCTTTACCGCCGTCGAATATCCAACGTTTGATTTCATCGCAAGCCCCCTTCGTATCACCAGCATTCAACTTCTTATAGAACGTTGAAGGGAAGCATTTACCGGGGCCGATGTTATACGGACAGAAAGAAGCGATACCCGCGATGGCTGGCTCTGATAATGGCACTGTCACATTATGCTTAACCCAAGCGATGGCTTTATCACGTTCTACGGCGTCATAACGTTTGCACTGGCTGTATGAAAGTTTCAACCCTCGGGTGACTGGTTTCCCTTCAATGCGCGTCAAACCACGGCATATTGTCCAAATGCCACGCCCATCTTGATACGCAATAGTTCGAACGCCCTCTTTCTCATCCAGAAACTGATCAAGGATTTTATCTGCTGTGGCCCCGGTGAGGATTAATGCTAGAACCGTAGCGCTGAGTTTGGTTTTAGTCCCCATCAATCCCGCTCCAGCATGTCTAGCTCCTCATCCAACGGAGCAGCAGCCATAACCTGGCGGCTTTGAATCCACTCACGCAATAAGCGCTCACGACGGCAGCGGAAATAAATCCCTGAGATAAGGCCCGCTAGAGTGCAAAAAATGCCTACAATAATGCCGACAACCATCCACTCATTGGGTGAGAAGTAATTAATCAGGCTGAATAGCCATGACGAAAGCCCACCGGCGAGCAAGGTGTTATCGGCAGCACGTGTGTACATTCTTTTCATCCTTCACCTCCACCAGCGAGGCGGGGTTATATAGTGGATAGCGCCCAGCCGTAACCACTCTCAGCTAGAAAGTGTTTAATGTGTGGATGGTTGTTGGCTGAGCGCTAGATATGAAAAAGGCCACCCGGAGGTAGCCTTTAGATAGTTGGGTAATATTTACAACGCGGTTATTTCTAGCCGCTTGCCGAGCACTTTTAACGCAGCCTCAATCGTATCAATTTTAGTGGTGTGTCCCAACGTAACGATACGGCTTACATCCTGCGGTCGAGTGCCTAAACGACGAGCTAGTTCTGCCTGCGTAGTGCCGGTTGCGATCATGGTATTAAGCAGCAACACCTTAGCAGCTACGCTAGCAGACACATCAACAAAGTCATCACCATCGGCGCTTGGCATAGGAACGGGGCGCTGATCTTCAAAGTAGAAATCAAACGCCGTTACCAGTGCATCTTGCGCTAATGATAGCGCCTCTTCTTTTGTTTCACCGCCCGTTAATGCCTCAGGGATGTCGGGGAATGAGATACACCACCCGGTTTCGTCATGCTCAAATTTTATTGGGTATCGCATATTTGGCTAAGTGAATCTCCGCGAGTAACCAGCCCCGAAGGGCTGGTTTGTTATTTCAGGCCAAGTTGCTTAAGAATTACTTTCCTAAGCGGCTCCGGTATTTCTTTCGCTGGATGCCTTGGCATTATCGTCTGCTTGCCGTTCAAGTAAATTTTCAAGTGGTTGGTACCGTTTGAAAACTGTGCCCCTTGTGCCGCAAGCCAACGCTGGAACTCGCGTTGTTTCACTTCCTCCTCCTGTTTGTTTAACTTGAAATCATTATAAACATTTTTGTTTATACAAGCAAGGGGAAATATACACTTTTTTGTTTATCTTATTCAGATGTAAGCGCTAATGCTTCACTTTCAGTCTGAGCATTGCCACTAACCGTAGTGGCCACGCCCATGCCTTTGGGATTGCGTCGCTTCATCGCCGCTAATAACCGGCATATGCTTGGCAGGCATAATGCTTTACCGGCACATCTTCTTCCTCGTTAACCCTAACCAGCGTGTGTGCAGTTCGACCTGCTTCTGGCTCCATCTAGTGGACTCGGGGCCGCATCATGACTGTGGCATATAGATAGAGAGCACGGGTTAACCGCGTTGGTATTTCAATTCATCACCCTCCAGATACGCAAAAACCCGCACAGCGGCGGGTTTCTTTAAGTATGGTTGCTTATGCTCACTGCCATCCGGCGCAGCTTTGCGAAGCGTACCTAATTATTGCTACTTTTTGGCTAAAATCAAGCAATTTTATTTTTCTGGTTCATTATCAGCTGCCAATGATGATGGTGCTTTCTCATTTTATCCACCAGCCCAACCAGTTCAGATGGGTTCATGCGCTGTAACTCCGTGTAGTGAATGATGATATTACCAGCTCTCTCCATTAGCTCACCAAACGAAGCAACGCTGATAATATATTCTCCATCGTCCAATCTTCTCGCTGATGTCACTCGACCATTTTTAATGCTTAACCGCCACTCACCATCCTGATCGATTGCAGATAGGTTAAATATTGATTGTGGCTGGGTCTGGATCCTGTCCCGTTCGAGCAGCTCGCCTTCTAAAGCAAGTTTGTGGACATACTCTATTGCTAGAGGAATTTGATGCGGTGTTAGTTCGTCAATATGTCCAACGTCAAAGCGCTGGTGGATTAGCGTATAGGCTTCTGGATACATTAGCCCCTTTTTGCCCACCAGCATGTTAATGGCGTCACGGAGTGGCGTGCGATCATTGGTTGTTGTCTGGGGTTTTGATTCTTGCGCTTTTACGACATTAACCAAAGCATCATATGCGCGGATAACTTTCAGGGAGAATGCGGCGCTGATCCACATAGCATAAGAATAGACCAGCTCTTTACAAACGTAGGTTCCACCTTTGCAACCACGCTTGGTCTCAATCGGGGAAAATAGCGAGATTCCGCTATTTTTTGAAAAGGGCGGATTTCCGCCTTTTGTAATTTCCGTGATTAATTCTTTGGTTTGCAGAGCCTCTAGCCAGTATTTTGGGCGATGGCGCTGCTCACTACCAGATGCTTTATGCAGATCGTTAACTGAGTAACGGCCTTCGCTATCTTGATGAATTGATATTCCAGAAATGGATATTGATGCTGTCATGATATGACCCCTGTTAATTTAGAAGTCACCACCTTTTGCTGCGAAACTCGGGGTGGTGAGATGTACGGAGTTCGCAGTACCGGTTAACAGAAAACCCGGCGAGCCTTTCGGCTCCCCCGCACACCCCACCATAATTTTGATGTGAGCGTGCTCATCGCATAAAAAAACCGCTAACGCGGCTATGCGTCTGTTAAGTCGGCGGGCTGCGAAACCCGACAGCGGATTTTGCCGCTGCATGAGAAATGTAACGCCCCTGAAATATTCCGTCAACCATAAAACCGCTCTTGGTTAAGGCTAAGCGCCTCATTCATGGGACGGTAAAGCATGTATTCCGCAGTGCTTAACCACATATCAACCCGATTGCGGCAAGTGGCATAACACCATTCTGGGTGTTGTTCTTGTACATCCTCGGCCATCGCTCGCTTACTTTTTTTATGGGTATATCGTTCATGCAGAATGTCAATTAGTGCAGGGAAATCGATTAGCGTACTAGCGACGACACGATCCATTTTGGCAGCATCTTTATCGGTGCATCCGAATAAGTTACCGCCTTTATTAGCCAGAATGTCATTGAGAAAGTTTTCTAATTCAGCCTTATCGCAGCCACTTTTTTTGAGTGATTGTAGTAATTTTGTTATCGCCGTCTTTGTTATTTTAGTCCCACCGCACAGGCGTGAGAGAACGCCGGGGGCTATTCCGCCCTTTCTCACGTAGGACCACCCTCCCCACATCCGTAGCCTTCCCTGAATCCAGATAGATTCGAGCGTACGTAATCGCGCTTCTTTAGTGTTAACCAAACCGATGCTATCTGGATAAATCATTTCAAATTTTCCTCGAGTATTTTAATGCCAAGGGCTAAGTGAACTTGAAGCAGCAAATCCAGCTCAGAGCCAAAATTTTTCTCAAACGACTTTTGCCCGGCATGAATAGCCGTACCATTGCCGCCGTGACGATGGTGTATTGGACATAAAGGGATTGCGTCGTAGTTACTGGCACGCTGGCCCATGCCACAACCTGAAAGAACGTGATGTATTTCAGCAGGTGAATTTTCATAGCCAAGATTATTACAGACAATACAACCCAAATCGGCTACGCGGGATAAGTGTAAACGCTCGGCCTTTTTCATTGCCCCACCTCCGACAAGCGCTTATCGAGTAATTCCAGTGGGTCATACGAGGGCACTACGTCACACTCACGGCCAGTGCTTTCGTAAGCCTTTGTGCCGAGAAGTTTATGAAGCAAGTCAGTAGGTAATTTGGATTGGAGGTTATTGCGCAAGCACCACATGAAAATATCAGCCTCGCTGAGCTGCCGATCATCTGGCTGGCCCATTTGCTCACTGATAGTCTTGAGCATGAAAGCAATACGATTCTGCCGGGCTATCTCTGCGAACTGGCGCGGGGTTTCTTGGATGTTGAGTTTGTTTTTGCAGGAGCGGCATACACAGACAGAGCCGTTATCGCCAACGGGGAATGGTTCGTAGAATTTCGCTTCACATCCTACCCACTGGCATTTGCCTAACCAGAGAACGTAGTGATCAAGCGATGTAGTTCCACCACAAAGACCAAATGCACGATCATTATCATATAAGCCTTGGAAGTGGGGATTTAGTGCTTCGATTTGATTAACAGCTGGTACGATGCCAGAGCTTAAGTGTTCTTGAGCCGAGTTAAGCTCAATAATGGCGTAACGCATACCATCACGGAATTTGATTTTTCTGCCTGCCTGGAACGTGACAAGCCCAAGCCGTGGCTGAGTGTTTGCGGTGAGAATTGCTATCATGCTATCACCCCGCAGGATGATAGATATGAGAAAGCACCAACCTCTATAGCGGTCAGTGCAGTAGTGCGGTGTTTCGTTGTTTGCGCCATTCTAATAGTCCAGTTTGGCGCGATAACTTAGCTGTCAGGGGTTCAGCCTGAGATGATTATTATAAATCATTTTTTGTGATCGTATAGCCTGCTCGTTGCATATATTCCAAAAAAGCTTCAGGTGAGAGGATTAGATGATCGTCAGGAACTTGAACCACAAAGACCGGAACTCCAGAAATAAAACGTATCATGATCAATCCATCAATTGGAAAGCTGCAAATCAATTCATCTAAATTCATATAGTTGTACTCGATAGATTTATAGACCCTTGCGGGAATCACATCCGTGTCACCTATGCGCGCATTGGCCACTATGAAGGTTAAGATGACTACTACCAAGGAGTTAGAGTAAACAATATGACGACTTCGACCATTTCATCGATTAACGTAGTTATTGAGGTGTGTTTGTTTAATGTTTATTTATTTTCAATGGGTTAGATTTTTAGACATAAAAAAACCCGCACAGGCGGGCATCGATTCTTGCAAGCTTTATGTGGCTCTAAATATGGAGCATCGTCCACACTTCGCCAGTTATTCACCAGTCATTCGCTGCCATATCGCCGAAACATATTGAGCTTGGTGAACAGCATCAGCTAATGCGTTATGCCGTTCGCCATCAAATGGCATATCACGCTTCGGATCAAAGCCAATCGCTCTACCCATCTTAACCACCGTACGAACATCTAGATCGTTATACCAATTCCATGGTGCCTTGATACCGGCCAGTTCGTAGCTATTACGCAAAATAACGTTATCGAAAGCAGCGCCGTTACCCCACACGCTTAGGTATTTTGGCGATTCGCAGTAGTCATACACAAAGTCACAAAGCATACCCAAGGCCAGTTTAATATCGACGTTATCCGATGAGGTGATCGCCTCCTGAGCCTCTCGGCTTTGCTCAATCCACCAAAGTATGGTGCTTGCATCAGGCTGACAACCCAACAGCATGGCACTCTCGAGCTTTATGCCAATATAAAACTGCTCGCCCAAGGCGCCAGTTTCGGGCTCGAAAAATACAGCGCCAATAGCCACAATCGGCGCTGTTGGTTTGTTACCCATTGTTTCGAGGTCAATCATTAAGTGATTCATTATTTATTCCTTAATTTTTAGAATCCTGCTCTAACTCTTTACGCTTGGACTCACTGAGCCAGCAATCAAAGCACACTATAGTTTTCGGATCAGTTATTGTGCGGCCAAGGCCAACATTCGCACCACACTTATAGCATTTGACCTCTTTCAACACGCCCATATCAGCACCCACCCTTGGCCAACTGCCGCATAGCGCCACTTACCGCCTTCTTTAGCGCCTCAACTCGACGAATCTCACTACGCAAACGGCGCAACTCAAGATTCAGGTATTCCGGCGTTGGAACGATAAGCTCCATCATGTGCGACGGGATAGCGGGCTTATTTAGCATAGAGGGCACAGTTTCTTTTGCTTTGGCGATGTCTTTTGCAGCATCACCAGCAGGAATAGTTTTTGGAATATTTTGTGGCTCGTTTTGTGGTTGCACCGCTTCACCCTCTTTGACCAGATGGTAGTAATTTTTTCCGTTGCGTTCCACCAGCGTAATACGACCAGCTTTTTTATCATTCGCCAACATAGGGCCAATCATGCGCCCTTCGATTTTAGTCCGTTGGCCCAGCTCGGCGGCAGTCATATCACCGTGCTCAGTAAGCAGTTCTCGGAGCAGGCCTACAGTCGGTTTTGTTGCACTGCTCGGCATCTTTGTTGCCTTAATTTCTGGTTTAGGTGGATTTTGATGCGCTTTTACCGTGTTTTGTTGCTGCTTAGCTGGATTCCGTTGCACCCGCTTTCCCCCTAATTCTGCATACAGGCCATTCACGCAAATCAGCTCGTTGTGCTCTACGGCATTAGAAAGAAATGCGGCCATGTCTTTTGGAGTCACCCCAAGTAACGCAGCCAGATCCCCGCAGCTTGATGCACCGTATTGCTCGATTTGTGATACTACCGTTTTCAGTGTTAATGCCATTTTTTACCTTCCCTCAGAAATATTTAATCTTGGCGCCGCACGCCGCATTTTTGTCTAAAGCCCAGTTAACCGTATCTTGATCACCTGATTCTGCTATGAGCTGAGATATGGCCGTTTGGGCGCGGTTGTAGAGTCTTTTCTCAATCAGCTCGGCTATCTTTTGCTTTTTCGCCTCTACGTTCGGAACCACAGTCAGTTTTACTGGGGATGTGTATTTTTTTACTGGCGATTTTGTTTTGCCAAATTCTCTTGCCTCAGGGATCGAGTAGCGATATCTCGTTCTGCACCCAGTTTTAATTAGACAGCCCAAGCTATTTAGAAAATCTAATTCCCTTCTCACTGATGTGTTTGACAGACCGAGCGTCTTGGCAATATCGCTAAATTTTGACTTTGGATTATTTTCCAGAAAAACAATAACTTCTCTAATTCCAGACATTTTTTAAGTCCTAAACCCTTTGGGTTTTCCTGAGTAATCTTGGTTTTGTAGGTCGATATTCACTTTCGCTGGCTCGGCGATCTTTTGCGGCTTGCCGTTGCGCCGCCATGCCCTCGCCTGGTCGAAATATCCCTCGAAGTTCTCTTGGCTGAATATCGTCTTGGGGCGCAAGTAGAAACTCATGTTGTCCTGCCCAGCCCACTCGTTGGCTATGTAATCGACCACAAGCATGAGATCGTCAGCAACGTATTCGCCCTGTAGCACGCCGGAAATAAAACCTCGCGTCGTTGCCCCATCCCGAAATTCTGAGTTGGTCACTCGGTTGAAGTGATTTAACACCCGCAAAACTGGATCAGATTCGTCGTCGTGTGGTTCGTCGGGCAGCTCGTCTGCCTGACAATAAATTTGTAAGTCTCTATCTGTGTCTAGATCTGTATAGAGAAAGGATTCGGCGACTTCGCCGTTTCCATGATTCCGCACTTCCGCCGTTTCCATTCCGCACTTTCGCCGAATGGATTCCGCATCTTCGCCGTTTCCGTTGTTATCGGATTCCGCGACTTCGCCGTTTCCATTCCGCACTTCCGCCGTTTCCAGTGCTGGCGGGAATATTTTGCTGATTAGCGCATCGCCATTAATTCTGTAGTGCTTCGTTGGAGTGCCGTTAACTTTACGAATATCGACCTGCACAATATTCGGTAAATATCTCTGCGTTATCTTCTTAATGAGTCGGCGAACCTGTTCCTCACTCAGCCCGCCTGCTTCTTCGCCTAATTCTTCGTGGCTCTTATAGAACCATCCTCCTGGTTGGGTTGCATAACCCGACCAGAAGACAAGTTGATTCAATATTGCTGCCAATGGGAAGAATTGCTGATCACCTGAGAAAAAGGCTAAGTAAGGCCTAGGGATCGTAATACTGTTCCTTTGCCCTGATAACGATTGAACGACCTCAAAAATACGACTCACGCCCTTACCTCTGTGAACTTCTTAGAAAACAATCGCAATGGCATTTGGCTTTCCGTATCTTTACCGCTACGCAGATAAACCACATAGCCACCAACCAACCTCTGAACAATTACAGTTGCGCCACGATGATCTTTAAATCGCTGGCCTTTCTTGACCTCGATATAGCCCCTTGATGGGGTTTCCCCTTTAAAGTTACGCCGCAAAGCGCACCGCAGGCGCTCTTGTAAGTTGCTCATAACCACCTCGCCGAGATAGATGTCACGGTTCTACATACCACTTGGGCATATTTGGCAATCTAGCCTGTCGGATTTCACGCTTAATACTTGGCGCCGGTGCGGCCTTGTTGTGCTTGGCGTGAAACTTTGCCTTATCCAATAGCACAGAAAAGCTCGCATTCTTATTGCTCCTCCCGTATTGAATTGCATAATCAGCCGCCGCAATAGCCGCTGACGCGGATACCTTTCCCGCCAACAATGATTCAACTATCGACTTGTGCATGTATTGCTCGCTCTGCAACATAGCTACACCTCAATGGAAAACTCGGGGCTGATTAGTAAGCGATTCATTGACCTGATATGCGCTAAGTACCGTCTCACTGAATGCATCAACGTAGGCTTTGGCTTCTGAGTTCGTGAACTCAACTGCTCGCGCTCTAAGCCGATATTCGTGTGTTGCAATCCTTAATAGCTTGGCCTTACGCTGCCAAGGCAACACTTCCAAGATGGCTGGCAGCAACTCTCGGACCTTCTGGCGCGCAGCTGGTGTGTAGCTATCAAGCCAACGGAATAATTTCTGTTGGTTAACATGGAATGCTGTCGGTGCATTCATTTGCATGAACAGCTCAGTACCGCCAAGGCCAAAATATGCACCGGCCACCAGCCCACCAACGTATTCACGATTAGTTTCAACAGCCCATGCCCGCAATGTTTCTCGGATAGATTCGTGTTTGATTTCCATAATTCAGTCCTTAGTTTTCCTTGGTGGTATTCTGGTGTTCTTCAGGGATGCCATCTGTTGGTCTGATAAAAATTGTTGGGCGTAGTTCGTGGGGAGTAACTTCATAATTGGTTGCAGCGGCAACCTCTACTGCCGTCTCAGGACCAAACTTTGATTTCCCTTTGATGACACTGCTGATTGATGATTGTGAGCAACCGACAATGTCAGCAAATTGCTGCTGAGTAATTCGATTACTTTTTAAGTACGTTTTAAGATCCATTGAACACCTCTATTTTTGTTTACCTCAAAGATATTACTTATATTCATATTTACGATCAAGATCTATATCAGTTTTTAAATATTAGTTTTATTCATAAAATGAACGTATGAGAAAAAAACGCGAAGAGATCGCATCCCCTGAAGACACTCAACGATTACGTGATGCTTGGGATGCGAAAAAGAAGGAGCTAAAACTCACTCAGGAGCTCGCCGCTGACTTGATGGGGTTTGAGACTCAGTCTAGTGTGAGCCACTACCTAAGCGGGAAGGCACCATTAAATACTGACGCTGCATTGAAGTTTGCTGCACTACTACGTGTCAAACCAGAGGATCTGCGCCCTGACTTGGCTGACTTGATGAACTATGTCAGGTCATCAGGTACGTACGATAATGGCTTTGACGGTCAAGGCTGGCGCCTTGTCACCTCTGAACAAGCTGAGCTTCTAAATCTGTTTGAGATATTACCCGAGGCAGAAAAGAAAAAGCACTTAACGCAGTTGCGAGGCCTTAATGAAATGTATAAAGAGGCCTTTGAAAACATACTAGCCGCACAAAAAAGGCAGCGATAAACTCCTTTATCCACGCATACCAATCCCCCTCCCTCAAACCCGCATTAGGCGGGTTTTTCTGCTGTTCGTTTTCCGCCCAAGCAAAAATCCAAACTATTTATCAATAAAAATCATTTAGTTAATGCGAAAATTAATTTTTAATGAATTTACACCTTGTGTTGGAATATGAATATAAATAATATTTATCACATCGACGCACAACACTGCGCGATAACTTAGCAAGGTTCTGACGGCGTGAAAGAACGCAAAAGCCAGCATCGTTTAGCCCTTGGGTTAACCAATGCTGGGTAAGGTGATAAGAGAATTAAGACGGAGATAAACAAAATGGCTGAATTACGAGGAAAGCCGCTAGTGCTACAAGTCGAAGATCAGCAAGTTAATGACCTAATTGGATTACTTATCCCTGAAGTCTTTGAAGGCCTCGATGATTTTTTCGACTGCTTTCGAGCGGTGTTCAGTGAGGTCAGCCTCATTGACTCTCCTAAGGCATCTGGAGCAGATGATATGTTCGTCGCCAGAATAATCATCCCTCTCGAAACGACGGCTGCCGCAATGCGGGCATTTAAATCTCAGATCCATAGTTAATTCCTTGCTTGGTTTGAACTCCCGCAAGGATACCACTACCGCCTGAGGTGGTTAAGACAGTACAGGCACACAACCGCATGGGTATTTAGATTTAGGGGCATTTCTGAGTATCCAGCCGGTTGTGGTAAGGAAATAAACCACAATACGCCAATACCAGTGAAGTACTTAGGCGGTATCGGATCCTTTAACCGATGCATTAGCGAAAACTGATACCGCCATTTTTTTAAATCGAAATTTATTACGGCATTTTGCCGTGGGATTTCTGCAACCAAAATTCAGGAGTTAAGAAATGAAATTAAATCCAATACAGCACCGCATGATGATTAATCGCGGGCTAGCGTACGTTGCGTTCAAATGCCAAAAAGCTGGGCATAAATGGGCTTCTGCTATGTCTGCAATGCGCTGCGCGTTCTCTGATTTAACCACGCCTCGCCTAGTTAAAGCCTCTGGACTTGAGCGTTCCGAATGCTGGTCCTCTTTCAGCATTGACGATGCCGATATGAATTTCCGCATGTATGGCGATGAAACAATTATTGATGGCGATAAGAAGCAAGCCACCAGCGTTATTAACCTCGAATTCGGATGTTCGGTAATCAACAACCATTAATTTTGTTGGCTTTGTCCAAAAGCCAATTGATATGCGTCTTGGGTTATCTAATCAACGTCGTCGGACACGTTTGCCTAGGGCGCATTTCAATTACTAAGGAGATAAAAAGCATGACCATATATTTTAATTTCTTGAGCGCTAAAAAAAGCTCTGACGCAAAAGATACCGTTATTTTAGTTGATGTTGAAACGGCTAAAGAATGCCCTTTCGCTATTTCTTTTTTAGCTAAGCAAAATGGCATCGACCTGTCTAATTATTTCAAACCAGTTACTACTGATACACCTATTGTTGATGATCTGCCGGAAGAAAATGAATTCAGTACAACATGGTGTGAAAAGTACGAACTCGCTGACGATAAAAAAACATGGCGATTGATTGCAGCGCCGGAACCAGCACCAGAAACAAATCTGACGGATCAAAATGATTCTAGTGAAGTCTTAACAATCGTTTCAGCTATGCCTCAGTTAGAATCACGCATCGCCTCTATCTTCTTACACGGCGTGGAAGAGTTGCGCCTTACCCGCGAACAAGTAAGCCAAGTGATCGCCCTGAAGATGGATACCGATAATAAATTTTTCCAAGATATTATCTTGGCGGTACACAGCGAGCCTTATGTTAAAGGCGCGAACATGACGCAGCTCGGGGCGCTGATTAACGGAATTAAAGAAGCCTTCCCACAAACGGATAAGCCAGCCGAACTGGGAATGATCTGTAATTTCGTGAAGCAATGGTGTTCATGTGCTGTTGCATGCTCTGTAGATGGTCACAGTAATGATGAAGCGCTAGCAAATATCGTTTCCATATATCGCGATAAGAAAAACACCCCGGCGCCAGCTATTAAAACTGAAAAAGCAGACTCACCATTTAAAGACGCGAGTTGCGGCATACCAACCATTTTTTATGCCATGGAATTGGATGCTGCATTATCCCTGATGGGTAAAAACCCGGCTGACGCAAAAGCTGCAGATGTTGGCGTAGCTAAAGTTTTGATAGAGAAAAATGATCCGAAGTGGCGCTCAATTGTATCGGCTTTCCGCACAATCGTGGGCATAACCGAGGTTGAACGAGAAACCCGCCACGCAATCATTCAGGAATTACTCAAAAACCTAAAAGTCATTGATGATAAAACCGCCCTGCTGGACTTCATCAAAACCCGCTTAGCCGATCATCCTCAATGCGAAGAATTAGCAGGCTATACGTCCTCAATTGAGGGGGAAAAACCGGAAGTGACCGGAGGCGAAGTGGTAAACATGGGCGGCGGGAAGTTTGACATTAGCCAAATTCTTGAAAATAGCTCACCAGCTACGAATGCTGAGGCTTTGCGGGAAAATGAAGATCTGTCAATCAACGCAACCCTATCCCCACGCGCCGAAAAGATCAAAGCAGCGCTACAAAGCGCAATCAATGGCGAGACTAATTTAGATTCAGCCGAAGGGATCGCCGCTACGCTGCAAAAATCCAATGTTACCGCCGCTTACCTGCTTGAATGGCTACCCAATGAAATTGAGCTAGCCGAGCTAGGTGGTGAGGTTGATAACGAGTCTATTGGCAGTCTCATGATGGATTTGTTCGATGTGGCACCTAAATTTATTACCGATTCATCTGAGCGCGTCCAATTCTTCACTAACCAGATCGCTGAATACAAAAAAGAATGGGAAGAACATGAAGCCGAATGCGATAGAGAGGGAAAATCAGCGAAGCCACTAAAGCCAACCGTTGAAGATCTGCAGGCCGAGATTCAAGCACTGAAAGCCCACCAGCAATTATTTAGTAATTTTGTTAGCGCGGGTGTGAAATTCCTTCTGGCTTGCAAGGGGGATAAATGATGCTTACTCCTACCCCACTGGCGCCTAGTGCGCCAGAAACTGAGTGCCACTGCTATTGGTGCGGTAAATCGAAAGAAGCCGCAGCGATGATCGGGAAGCTGATCAAAGTCGGTCAGCACCAACAATATCAAAAGTTCTGTGATGATCATTGCCACGCCGAATGGAAATTATACTGCGCGCCAAAAGTGCAAGTTTCACGCACACCAGCACGTCGCTATTCATCATGGGAGCTTCGTTAATGATGCACAGTAACAGCAAAGAGCGCGGCAACAAGTTTTATCTCGTCTGTACCCGAGAAACAGTTGGCACAAATGCTTCATTTCACTGCTTGAATGGCTGCGGATACAGTTCTGATATTGATAAGGCTCACGTGTACACACGAGAAGAAGCACAGAGAGCGTGGGAGTTGGGACGTGAAATCGATCTGCCAATCTCCGCAGATCATGTTGATGCTCTATCTGTATTTCATGTCGATTGCCAACGCGTTTCAGTGAGCACGGTCATCCAGCCAAAATGCCTCAAATACGTAGGTTTTGTTAAAGGCCGTTGGGACGGCAATGACCTTTATTGGCTCAGTAATGGATCCCTACCGACGACAGATTTCAGCAAAGCATCAACGTTTGAATCGCCGAGCGATAGTGAAGGAATTGTTTGGCTGCCGTTTGATATTGCAGATGCTGTTAAGCGTCGGACATTCAACATCAACCTGCTCGACCGCCGCCGAATGATTCAGGGCGCCGGATTAAAAACACCAGATCACATCAAAAGACAACGCAGAAAAAAAGCATCAGGCAAAGTCAGATGGAATTGCCCAACGTGCGGAAAAATTAGCTGGCAATACAACCCATACGATTTTGACGGTTGTCATGATTATTTATGCGAAGGATATCGGGAGCAGAGCAATGACTAAGTTAACAACTGAGCGTTTAGAAACTATCGCCACATGGCGTGAAACGTACGGGAATGGTGCAAATGTCATGATTCCTGCTGAAGAAGCACAGTTGATGGCTAGACAGCTTCTGGCATACGAGCAAGCAGCCAAGAATCCGGTTGCTTTCACAGAGGCTTGTGAAATATCAAATATGAACGCTACAGGCTTATATATGCGTGGGTTCCCTGATTCTAAGCAGGGTAGAAATATTCCAATCTACGCAGCACCGGTATTACCTAAACAGCCTGAATTAATTGGCATGAAAGTTTCGATTGATACTGGCTCCGATAATATTGGCCATCGCCTATTCGGTGAAATCGTCGGCACAAGCGATAGCAACGGCGTTCCGGTGTTATGCATTGAAGTTGCCGAGAATAACGCTGATGTCACCCTTGCGGATGAGGGAAAGACTGCCAAAATCGTCAAAGCAGCCGAGAAGCTTGTTCGTTGTAAAGGCCGCTATCACTCCGAACAGAATTACCGCTCCCTAGCTGCATTGTTTGGCGTGACTGTTCCTGACTTGCCGCCCTTACCTAGCGACGAGGTGTCCGTACAACCTGTAATACAGCGTGAGTTGCGTTCGTTTGTTACTGACTCAGACATTGCAGCGTTACACCGCTTTGCTGAGTGCTGTGACGACCCAGAATCAGGCGGTCACGATCTGGAAAAAGAACAGGTGCATCGGCTTGAAAAAGTTGGAGCGTTACAGCGCTCAGGTCGAATTAGCTATATCACTGATTTTGGTGATTATCTGATTTCAGCAACTGCACCTGTCAATGCCCAACCTGTAAGCGAGCCTTACAAGTTGGCTAAGTCTCCAGAAGCATGCGCTTGGATAAGTGATGGTGAAGGTCTGTGGCTTGGTGATTGCGGTTTAACTTGGACATTCTTTGATGATGGCCCAAATGAAAATGGCCTGAAATATTGTCCATCATGCGGGAAAAAAGTTTCTTTTATCGCAGCACCTGCACAGGATAGCGAATAATGGCTAAATCATCTGAGGAATTGCCAGTTATCGCAGTTTGGTTTTCGTGCGGTGCAGCAAGTGCAGTTGCTGCAAAGTTGACACTTGAAAAATACGGGAAAACTCACAAAATTCGGATTCTCAACAATCCAGTCGTAGAAGAAGATGAGGATAATCTTAGGTTTCTTAATGATGTAGAGAAATGGCTCGGTGTACAGATAGAAATAGTGAAAAACCCAATGTTCCCTGAATGCTCTGCTTTTGAGGTGTGGGAGCTAAAGCAATATATGTCTGGTACTGCTGGCGCCCCATGCACTACGCAACTCAAGAAGCTGGCGCGCAAGTACTGGGAAAAAGCAAACAAGAGTGATCACATTGTTCTTGGATTTACAGCAGATGAAGCGCATCGCGTAGATAATTTCAGACAAAATGAGCCACACAATCTATTACCGGTTCTTGTAGATGCTGGGTTAACAAAGGGTGACTGCTTCAAAATTCTGATGGAGGCTGGCATTGTACTCCCTCGCATCTACATGCTCGGTTATCCAAATGCCAACTGTATTGGATGTGTGAAGGCGACCAGTCCAACATACTGGAATCACGTAAGAAAAGTTCACCCAAAAATTTTCCAGCAGCGCGCAGAGCAATCGCGGCGAATAGGCGCTCGTCTAGTTCGCTACAAGGGTGTCCGTATGTTTCTTGATGAACTGCCAGAAGATGCAATCGGGCGACCGATGAAAAACATGGATTTCGAGTGCGGCATATTCTGCGCACCTGCACAGGAGAGCTAATAATGGCGGCCTATTACAACGAAATAGACCCATACGCTGCTCAGTGGCTAAGAAACCTTATTGCAGCTGGCCATATTGCAGCCGGTGATGTTGATGAACGCTCTATTGAGGATGTAACTCCAGATGACATACGAAACTACACACAGTGCCACTTCTTTGCTGGAATCGGAGTCTGGTCTTACGCTCTGCGCCGAGCTGGGTGGTCAGATGACAAGCCAGTATGGACAGGTTCATGCCCATGCCAACCTTTCAGCGCGGCAGGCAAAGGCGGCGGGTTTGATGACGAGCGGCACCTATGGCCACATTTCCACTATCTCATCGAACAGTGCCGCCCTCGGGTCGTGTTTGGTGAGCAAGTTGCAAGCAAAGACGGCCTTGGCTGGTTCGACCTTGTACAAGCTGACTTGGAAGGAGCGAACTACGCCGCAACAGCTGTCGATATCTGCGCTGCGGGCGTCGGTGCTCCGCATATCAGACAGCGCCTTTTCTGGGTTGCCCACTCCGAACGCGAGCAACGTCAAAAACGCGTATCAGGATCCATTGAAAGCTATAGCCAGAATGATGGCGGGCAGGCAGTCGAATCTGCAAGATTTTGCCTGCCTAGCGGGGTGGAATACTCCAACAGCAACGGATGGGAAAGGGGGGTATCAGGGAGGGAGGATTCGCAACGGGAAGCTGCCAACGGATCGGCTGGATGTGACAGCACAGTTATCCGGTTGGACAACTCCGAGTGCATCGGACGGAACCAGGGGCGGGAGGGGGATCACTCCGGCGATGACGGGCAGCAGTCTGACCCAGCAATCAAAAATGATTGGCCCCATCAGGTTAACGGCTTCTGGCAAGATGCTGACTGGCTCTTCTGCCATGATGGAAAGTGGAGGCCAGTTAAACCCGGACTTAAGCCGTTGGCTAATGGCATTACCGCAAGAGTGGGACGATTGCGCGCCTACGGAAATGCCATCTGCGCGGAAGTCGCAGAAACGTTTGTAGGGGCTTATATGGCAGCATAGGAGCAGAAATAGATGGCGTACATATTTCTAATCGTTGTCGTTAGCAGCCAAAGCATGAGCATGCAGATAGAACCAATGCAGGATATGGCTCAATGCCAAGCGGCCTTAAAAGCTATCGATATTGCTCAAACAGAAACATCCAAAACATGGACCGAAACAATACCCAGCATTAATAACGCTCGGTGTGTTGAAGTGAAATCATGATCGTTGGATCTGATTCTTGAAAATCAATTTACAGATAAGTGATTCGATATAGTTCGTGGGGTGCCTATGGCGCAGGTTGTCTTTATCGAGGAATGGATGGTAGAGGATGGTCTCAGATCTAAAACCGGTTTAGACGACCGTCAGATTGAGAAATATAGGCAAGGATGCTGGATTGAAGGGATTCACTTTAAGCGTGTATCGCCAAGTGGTGAAAAAACGAAGCGCGGGATCATTTGGTACAACTATCCAATGATAAACCAGGTTATTAGCGAGGCATAAATGGCAACATTACCCACAGGAGTAGAGATCAGAGGCAATAGCATCTGCATCTGGTTTATCTACCGCGGTAAGCGTTGCCGTGAAATTCTTAAAGGCTGGGCAAATACGGCCACAAACATCAAAAAGGCCGGAAACCTCCGGTCTATGATTGTCAGTGAAATAAATCTGGGTGAGTTCGATTACAAACACCGATTCCCTGAATCGAAAACTGCAAAAAAACTCGACTCAACGATCGTGATAAAAACCTTTGGCGAACTGGCTGACGGATGGATTAAAAGCAGAGAAGTGGAGCTTACAGCCAACACGCTAAAAAAAACGGCTTCTCAACTCAAAACGCTAAAAAAAATTATCGGTGAATCCACCCCGATCGAATCAATCACCAATAACGATATTTTAAATTATCGGTCTGAGTTACTTCATGGCGGCACTTTTTATAAAGAGTCACGAAGGACTAATAATGTTGGGCGAAGCGTGAGAACCGTAGACAACTATGTTTCATTGCTAGGCTCCCTACTCCGTTTTGCTAATCGCTCTCGATACATCACGAGCAAGCCATACGAAAATGTGAAAAAGCTGCAAAAAAGTCGAGTGAAACCCGATCCGCTTCTCAAGCAAGAATTCGAACAACTAAAAAATGCGCTAAGTGGCCAGATGAAAAATTTATGGCAGTTTGCTATCTACTCGGGGATCCGTCACGGGGAATTGGCGGCGCTTGCTTGGGAGGATATTGATCTTGAGGCTGGTACGGTTCGTATTTGCCGCAACTTGAATGTGCTAGGTATGTTTGGCCCACCAAAAACCTCTGCAGGTAATCGCACAATCACTCTTTTAAAGCCGGCTATCGAGGCATTGAAGGCACAAAGAGAATTAACAGCATTGCATCCAAAGGTTGATGTAACGTTCCATCATCGAGAATACGGTAAGACTGAAACTCAAAAATTGCATTTTGTTTTCATGCCAAGAGCGACGCTTCATGGGCAGAAGCCATGCTATTCGCTTACAACCATCGGAGCTATGTGGAACAAAGCTGTAAAACTCGCTGGAATTCGTCGCCGTAATCCGTACCATACACGCCACACTTACGCATGTTGGTTATTGTCTGCCGGTGCAAACCCATCATTTATCGCATCTCAGATGGGTCATGAAAATGCACAGATGGTTTATGAAATCTACGGTACGTGGATTGAAGATATGAATAACGAGCAGATCAACATGCTAAACGCTAAACTCGCACTATAGAATGCCATGCCCCTGTGGTGCCCCTTTTCGAATTGAGTATACAGTTAAATGCCAGAGAATCAGTCAGTTACAAAGAAAGAACAATACAATCTCAACAAGCTACAAAAACGCCTGCGCCGCAATGTGGGTGAAGCCATCGTCGATTACAACATGATCGAAGAAGGCGACCGTATTATGGTTTGCTTATCCGGTGGTAAAGACAGCTACACCATGCTGGAAATCCTGCGTAACCTGCAACAAAGCGCCCCTATCAATTTCAGCTTGATCGCTGTGAATCTTGATCAGAAACAGCCCGGTTTCCCCGAAGATATCCTGCCTGCGTATTTAGACAGCATCGGCGTGGAATATAAAATCGTAGAAGAAAATACCTATGGAATAGTGAAAGAAAAAATTCCAGAAGGTAAAACCACCTGCTCACTTTGCTCTCGCTTACGTCGAGGGATCCTATACCGCACCGCGACCGAACTGGGCGCTACCAAGATTGCGTTAGGCCATCATCGTGATGACATGCTGCAAACGCTGTTCTTAAACATGTTTTACGGCGGCAAGCTGAAAGGTATGCCACCTAAATTGATGAGCGATGACGGTAAACACATTGTTATTCGCCCGCTGGCTTACTGCCGCGAGAAAGATATTGAACGTTTCGCTGAGGCGCGTGCTTTCCCAATCATTCCTTGCAACCTGTGTGGCTCACAGCCGAACCTACAGCGTCAGGTCATCAAAGATATGCTGCGTGATTGGGATCGTCGTCACCCTGGCCGCATCGAAACCATGTTTAGCGCGATGCAGAACGTAGTACCTTCGCATCTTGCTGATATTAATCTGTTTGATTTTAAAGGTATTCAGCACGGCGGCGAAGTTGTCGACGGCGGTGATTTGGCGTTTGACCGCGAAGAACTGCCGCTAATCCCCGTTGGATTAGCCGATGATGAAGATGCACCAAACTTTGACAACGCGGTACGTTTGGACGTCGTTGAAGTGAAATAAAGACTTTTTGATAAAGTGAACGCCGCTTATGTGGCGTTTTTTTATGCTTAAAATTCAAAACCGCGCGTAATAAGAGCTAAATTAACGTTGTTTGTCTCTTTTTCTCGGGCAACTGTGTTTATATACAGTTACTCCGTGCAGGCAAAAAAAATGCCGACTAAAAGTCGGCATGTTACGAATTAAATGTGCTATGCAATAATTCAAAAAATTAGGAAGTAAGACAATATGGAGCGCAACGCCCATCGCTTGGCGTTGCATTCACCTGCGAAATGAAGTTTGCCCTACCTCTAAAGGATAAATGTTGATATGGCTCAATATCGCGGGCTGTTTTGGTCATTCATGCCGATTTCTTTGATTTGCCACAAAAATTCCGCCGAGAGTATTTACAACCATTTACTGCGTTTTAACCAGACCACAACGAAAACACACAATAAAACTAGCAAAAAGCAGAACGTGGCAAACGCAACCGGCGAAGTATTACCGGGAATACCGCCTAAGTTCACCCCAAACAACCCGGTTAAAAACGTGGTGGGGAGGAAAAGCATGGCCAGCAACGACATAGTATAGGTGCGACGGTTCATCGCATCCGCCATCAGGTTCGAAATTTCATCGGCCAAAATTGCGGTACGCGCAATGCTGCCGTCTAAATCATCCAAGCCACGGCCAAGACGATCTGAAATATCCTGCATACGACGCCGGTCGTCATCGGTCATCCACGGCAAACGTTCGCTGGCCAAGCGGGCAAAAACGTCACGCTGTGGGGCCATATAGCGACGTAGCACAATCAGCTGCTTACGGATCAGCGCGAGTTGTCCACGCTCAGGAACCTGTTGATCGAGCAGGTTGTCTTCAAGATCGATAATTTTGTCATGCAGATCTTCAATGAATTCGCTGGCATGGTCAGTTAACGCATCGGCGACCTGTACTAACAAATCACCGCTGCTCACCGGGCCGGTGCCGTTTTGCAGATCGGTCAGCACTTCGTCAATGGCATACACTTTACGATGGCGGGTCGACACCACCAGTTTGCCCGTCATATACAGGCGAATTACCACCAATTGATCGGGGCGCGAATCATTATTAAAGTTAATGCTACGCAGCGTAATCATGGTGCCATCGCCCAAGCGAGTCACCCGTGGACGCATGCTTTCACCAGCCAGACACTCGCGAACGGAGTCAGGTAACAGCACAGAGTTTGTCAGCCAGCGCTGGGTTTCTTGGCGAGCATAGTCCAAATGCAGCCAGCAAGGATGTTCGCAGGTCGCCTGCGTGAGATCCGTAACAGGAACGCTGCCGCCTTTGCCGTCGAGCTGCAAAGCATAAACAGCATCCTGAATTTTTAACTGTTCACCCGAAATGACATTAGTATCTGTCACGGCATCCTCTTTCAGTAGCAAAAAAACTATATCTAATACTAGCCTTAACGTTTTGAAATTTAAACCTTCAGAGAAATTTCGCTCAACATATCACGCAAATAAATACGCCCTTCAGTTTGGCTAAAGGGCGTAGCGATAATTATCATTCTTTAGGCAGGGTCAATCACCGCTGTCGTTAGCCGAGACGTGCAACATAGGCGATTTTGCTGATCAAAAATGTCAATCTGCCATACCTGATGGCGTCGGCCAACGTGCACTGCTTTGCACACGCCACGAACTCGACCTTCACGCACCGAGCGAATATGGTTGGCATTAATTTCAAGCCCAACTACCTGCTGCTTGCCTTCACTGCACAGATAGCCAGCCAGCGAGCCTAGCGTTTCGGCCAATACCACGGAAGCCCCGCCATGCAGCAGACCGAAAGGCTGCGTCGTACGGCGATCGACCGGCATCGTTCCTTCGAGTTCATCATCACCCATGCGGGTAATTTGGATATCAAGATGGCCGACCATACAATCCGCACCGGTTTGATTAAGCTGCTCAAGCGTTGCTGCACGTTTCCAAATCATCGAACAATCTCCAAAAGTGCCTGTAAAGGATGGCGTAATCCATTTCCCTCAATGCGTTTAACCTGGCTGCGGCAAGAATATCCCGGAGCAAGACAGCGCTGACGCGGCAAGCGTTGCAGTGCCTGATGCCACGATAGCTCATAAATGCCCAGCGAGTTAGCCAGATTCTTACTTTCATGGCCGTAAGTTCCCGCCATTCCACAGCATCCAACGCTAACATTTTCCAAAGTCGCGCCATAACGGGCAAATATTTTCTGCCACTGCTGTGTGCTGGCGGGCAAGGCCGTCGTTTCAGTGCAATGACCGAACAAATACCACGACTCACCCGTTTGTGGCGGTGTTTCCTGCGGCTGAGGCAGCGCTTTTTGCAGCCACTCATGAACCAGCTGCACGCTGAAATCTCCGCGCTGCTCACCTAAAATCTCACGATACTCATCGCGATAGCACAGCACCAAAGCAGGATCGACACCCACCATTGGCATGCCCAAGCGCGCAACGCGATTGAGGAAATCTGCCGTTTTTTGTGCGGTTTTTGCAAAACGAGTCAGGAAGCCTTTGATATGCTGCGCCTTGCCATTCGGCGAAAACGGTAGCAGAACGGGCTGAAATCCGAAGCGTTCAACCAAGCGGACAAAATCGGCCACCACTTGAGCGTCATAGTATGTAGTGAAGGGATCTTGCACGATCAACACATGGCGCTGACGATCTTGCTCACCCAGTTTTTCGAGCTGTTCCAAGTTGGTTTGATAGGCACTGTGCCCTGCTAGCGACTGCTTAAGCGTCGGCGTCGACAGCAAAGGCAAGTCCACCATGCCAACACGTTTTTCACTCATACTACGTAGCCACGGCTGGCTGAAGAAAAAGTTAAATACTTTCGGTGCCTTCGCCATCAGCGGTGTGTAGCTTTCAACACCGGCGACCAAATAATCGCGTACAGGCCGCAGATAACGCGTGTGGTACAGCTGTAAAAACTTGGCTCGAAAGCCGGGAACATCAATTTTGATCGGACATTGGGTTGAACAGGCTTTACAGGCCAAACAGCCTGACATGGCATCTTTGACCTCGTGCGAGAAATCGTATTCGCCTTTTTTGGCGTGCCAAGAATTACGCGTTTTTTCGATCATTCCGCGTACTGTAGAGCGCTCACCCAATTTTTGCTCAAGCGTTAACGGGTCTACTCCCTGCTCGGAAAGCAGCCGTAGCCATTCACGCACCAGCGTTGCTCGGCCTTTAGGGGAATGAATTCTATCGCCGGTGATTTTCATCGACGGGCACATGGGGCTACGCACATCAAAGTTAAAGCACAGGCCATTGCCGTTGCACTCCATCGCACCACGATATTCTGTTCGTACCTGAAGCGGAATGCGTCTGTCGTAGGTTCCACGCTTTTGGGCATCGACCTGCATCATTGGCTCATCGCAGTTGAGTGGAGAACAAATTTTCCCCGGATTCAGGCGGTTGTCAGGATCAAATGCGGCTTTAATACGACGCAGTTCGGTAAACAACGCGTCGCCAAAGAACTCAGGGCTGTATTGAGCACGAAAACCTTTACCATGCTCACCCCACAGCAAGCCGCCGTACTTGGCCGTGAGCTCAACGACCTTATCGGATAGCGTTTTCATCAGCATTTCTTGCTGAGGATCGCACATATCTAAGGCTGGTCGAACATGCAGAACGCCCGCATCCACGTGACCAAACATGCCATAGGTTAAATTGTGGCTATCGAGCAACGCGCGAAACTCAGCAATATAATCGGCCAGATGCTGTGGTGGCACGCAGGTGTCTTCCACGAAAGGGATCGGCTTGGCCTGCCCCTTCGCATTTCCCAGTAATCCCACCGCCTTTTTCCGCATCGCGTAGATACGCTCAATACCCGCAAGATCCTCGCAAACTTGATAGCCAATCACCCCGGCCTGCTGTGCCGCCATCAGCTCGTCCATGCGTTGGCATAATGATGCAACACGCGCATCAATCAACATGAGATCGTCACCGGCAAACTCAACGATATTGAGTCCCAGCATCTCTTTATTGGGAACATCTAAAATCATTTCGCTAACGGAGTGCCAAACAATATCTTCACGCGCCAGATTCAAAACCCGTGAATCCACGGTTTCTACCGACAGCGCTTTCGCCTCAACCATATAGGGAGCGTTACGCAGCGCAGAATCGAAGGAGTCATATTTAATATTCACCAAACGCCGCACTTTCGGGATCGGGGTAATATCGAGTTTGGCCTCGGTCACAAACGCCAAGGTTCCTTCAGAGCCTGTGATAATGCGTGTCAGGTCAAACGTTTGCATATCATCGCTAAACACGTGACGCAAATCGTAGCCCGTTAGAAAGCGGTTTAACACGGGGAATTTATCGATAATCAGCGCGCGGTTTTCTCGGCAGGAGTCCACCACTACGCGATAGATTCTTCCTCCTTGCGAGCCACTTTGTGCAAGTTTTTCCGCCAGCTCAACCGGAACGGGGGCTGTATCGAGAAGCTCACCGCCTAGCAACACGGTTCGCAGCCCCAATACATGGTCAGAGGTTTTGCCATACACCAGTGAACCCTGCCCTGAAGCATCGGTGTTTATCATTCCGCCGAGTGTGGCACGATTACTGGTAGAAAGTTCGGGGGCAAAAAAGTAGCCGAAAGGCTTTAAATATTGATTAAGCTGATCTTTGATAACCCCAGCCTCAACCCTTACCCACCCTTCTTGCGGATTAATCTCCAATATACGGTTCATGTGGCGGGACATATCCACCACAATGCTACGGTTTAGCGATTGTCCGTTCGTTCCCGTACCGCCGCCGCGCGGGGTAAACACCAGCGAACGATAGCGTTCTTCTCCTGCTACGCGAGCAATCAATGCCACATCCGGCGTGGAGCGCGGAAACAACACCGCATCGGGCAACAGTTGATAAATACTGTTATCGGTGGACATGGTTAGGCGCGCCGCATAGCTGGTGTCCATGTCGCCGGTAAAACCGTTATTTTTCAGCGTTTGCAAGAAATCTAGCACCAGCTGAACGAGTCCTGGTGCCTGCGAAATTTGTGGGATCATCCGTCTCAACCCTGTCATGGTTGCTTATCAAATAAGGCTTATCAAAGCTTGCTCACATCAAAACTGTCTGCACCTATGCGCAGTTCCTGAATCTGAAAGGCAGATCCACCCTTTTTTATTATTCATGCGCTTCGCTGAATGGCTTAAGTACGAAGCGTGAGCCTTAGAAGCTATCACAAAAAAAGCGTGGATGCCGATGTCAGTAGCAACAAAATTTACCCTTTGATAACAATGCGATTGCAACTATGCAAAACATATCACTGGCTAAGCGGGAGCTTAGTCGAACATTCGACTGAACGCCTGCGCCTTCTCACTTTGCATATAAAATCGGAATCTCAGTTTTCTTAATGTTTCTTTAAGGTTCGAAATGGATAATGCAACTCTGATTATCTCATTAGGTGCATTTTATGTCTTATTTCCCTAAAACCTCTGTGGAATTTTGTGCTCAGCTTTTTGCAGCAGTCACTACGGTGGCGTTTATCGTCCATTATTTCACCAGCAACTAAATGACAACTCAGGGAGTCTCTCGCTCATCGCATTAATCTGCAGTGAGGTATAGGCTTATTAGATTGAATATCCACGCTTAAATAACATCCACCTGCTATGCTTTCTTACATAGTGACGCTAGGGTTTTTACCCATGATGGGTCATCATAGGCATAGGGAACTCAATGTTCTATTTTAGGATGGATTTCAAATGTATAAACCGCAGCACAAATACGATCTCCCCCGCATTATGTTCGGGGTTTTGTTTGTATCGTTAATGATTGTCGCCTGCCTTTGGGTGGTACGACCATTTATTCTTGGATTTGCATGGGCCAGCATGATTGTTATCGCAACTTGGCCAGTGCTCATTAAATTGCAGAATATATTTTGGGGCAAACGCTGGATTGCAGTGTTGCTCATGACATTATTATTACTGCTACTCTTCATTATTCCTATTGCACTCGTGATAGGCAGCCTTATCGATAATAGCGGCCCTGTTCTTGAGTGGGCATCGTCCGCGAAAAACTGGTCTATTCCCGATCTGCTTTGGCTAAAAAGCATTCCTGCCGTTGGGCACAAACTGTATAACAGCTGGCATTCAATGCTAGCCGGTGGCGGCAGCATTATTATCGCCAAAATACAGCCTTACATTGGCCAAACCATCACGTGGTTTGTTGCGCAGGCCGCGCATGTCGGTTCATTCGTATTGCATTGTTCACTTATGCTGCTATTTAGCGCACTGCTCTATAGCCGCGGCGAAGATGTCGCCTTAGGTATTCGCCACTTTGCGGTTCGTCTAGGTTCAGAACGTGGCGATGCGGCGGTGGTGCTTGCAGCTCAAGCTATCCGCGCCGTTGCGCTCGGGGTGGTGGTTACCGCCCTTGTTCAATCGGTTCTCGGCGGTATTGGCTTGGCGATTAGCGGGATTGGCTACGCCACGCTGCTCACGGTGCTCATGTTCATTTGCTGCTTGGCGCAGCTTGGACCGTTGTTAGTACTGATCCCCGCCATCATCTGGCTATATTGGAGCGGTGATACCACATGGGGGACGGTGCTATTAGTCTGGAGCTGTGTGGTAGGTACGCTGGACAACTTCCTGCGTCCTGCACTTATTCGCATGGGTGCAGATTTGCCAATGATCCTCATTTTGTCTGGCGTTATCGGCGGCCTGTTGGCTTTCGGTATGATAGGACTATTTATCGGTCCGGTGGTGCTTGCCGTTTCTTATCGCTTGGTCTCTGCATGGGTACATGAAGCACCGGAGCCGGTAAAAGACGCCGAACAGGTGGCACGTGAATTAGACCAATTGTAACAACAGTTAATAGCAGATATATTGCAACGGGGCCAATGGCCCCGTTTTTAATTAAGATTCCGCATAACGCTTATTTGCAACAGCAAGCGACACAATTAAGAATATCCTTAAGTTCTCTCTTAAATTAATCATAAATAAATATTTGTCTTTTTTATTTATGATTAATTTTCCAACCATTAGAGATTATTCTTAAATATGCCAAAAACAAACTATCGTAATAACTAAAAATGGGTTATATAATATAACCCATTCTGATTCAGATGATTCTTAAAGACGATCTAAGCCAGCATACCTATCATGTTCAGTAACTTAGATTGCTAAGTACCCCTAAAGGAGCCGCTTTGTTCAAGCGTAACTTCTTACCGAATTGCTGTGTGTAGTCTTTGCCCATCTCCCTATGATGGGCTTTTTTTTTATTATTTTCCCAGCCTAACAAATCATCAAAAACATCTTAAATTAAAAAAGCGACTGTATAAAACAGTCGCTCGATTTTAGATTCGTCTAATTTATAGCCGAATCTATTTCTCTGACAAATTAATCCAAGTTTGAACTACCGTATCTGGATTTAAGGATAAACTATCAATACCTTCATCCATCAACCAACGTGCGAAGTCTTCATGATCTGAAGGCCCTTGCCCGCAAATTCCAACATATTTCCCTTGAGCCTTAGCCGCTCTGATAGCCATGGAAAGCAATGCTTTAACAGCATCATTGCGTTCATCAAACAGCTCAGAAACCACACCGGAATCGCGATCCAACCCCAGCGTTAGCTGAGTCATATCATTGGAACCAATAGAGAAACCGTCAAAATGTTCAAGGAACTGATCCGCCAGCAGGGCATTTGATGGGATTTCACACATCATAATGACCTTAAGATCGTTCTCGCCGCGTTTAAGCCCTTCCGAAGCCAGCTGCTTAACCACCGCTTCGGCCTGCGCCACCGTACGAACGAACGGGATCATCACTTCAACGTTAGTCAGTCCCATCTCATTACGTACGCGTTTTACCGCTGCACATTCCAACGCAAAGCAGTCTTTAAAGCTCTCTGCAACGTAACGGCCAGCGCCACGGAACCCCAGCATTGGATTTTCTTCATGTGGCTCATAACGTTCGCCGCCAACCAGATTGGCATATTCATTGGACTTAAAATCAGACAGACGCACGATAACGCGTTTTGGCCAGAATGCAGCCGCCAGCGTCGCGATCCCTTCCGTCAAACGGCCGATGTAAAACTCGACTGGGCTATCATAGCCTTGCATCATCTGCTTAATTTCGGCCTGAGTCTCAGCGTCTTGCTGGTCAGACTCGAGCAGCGCACGCGGATGCACGCCAATCATGCGGTTGATGATGAACTCCAAGCGCGCCAGACCAACGCCCTCGTTAGGCAAACGAGCAAAGTCAAAGGCACGATCGGGATTACCGATGTTCATCATGATTTTCAACGGCAAATCGGGCATGGTTGAAACCTGAGAGCTATGCACCGTGAAGTCCAGCATATCGCTGTAAACATAACCGGTATCGCCTTCGGCACAGGAAACCGTGACTTTCTGGCCGTCACGCAGATGTTCCGTGGCATCACCGCAGCCCACCACCGCAGGAATACCCAGTTCACGCGCAATAATCGCCGCGTGACAAGTACGTCCACCACGGTTAGTGACAATGGCCGATGCTTTCTTCATGATCGGCTCCCAATCAGGATCGGTCATATCCGTCACCAGCACATCGCCCGGTTCAATACGGTTCATTTCACTGATGTCATGGATTACTTTTACCGGCCCAGCACCAATACGATGACCGATGGCACGGCCTTCGGTTAGCACTTCGCTGTGACCCGTCAGTTGGTAGCGCTCCATCACTTGTTCGTTGGAACGAACGGTCTCTGGCCGTGCCTGAACGATAAACAGCTTGCCAGTGTGCCCATCTTTCGCCCATTCAATGTCCATCGGACGGCCATAGTGCTGCTCAATCATCAGCGCCTGATGCGCCAACTGCTCCACTTCATGGTCGTTCAAACTAAAGCGATTACGTGCGTTTTCTTCAACATCTTCAATGCGAACCTGTTTGCCGTGCTCTTGGCTTGCGGCATACACCATCCGAATTTTCTTCGATCCCATCGTACGACGCACAATCGCCGGTTTGCCCTTTTGCAGCGTCGGTTTGTGAACGTAAAACTCATCAGGGTTTACCGCCCCTTGCACCACCATTTCACCCAGACCGTAGGCTGAGGTAATGAAAACAACCTGATCGAAGCCTGACTCGGTATCAATGGTGAACATCACACCCGCAGCCGCCAAATCGGAACGCACCATCAGCTGAACACCCGCCGAAAGCGCTACGCCGCGGTGGTCATAGCCTTGATGCACGCGATAAGAAATGGCGCGATCGTTAAACAGCGAGGCAAAAACATGCTTCACCGCGACCATCACCGCGTCGATACCTTGAACGTTGAGGAAAGTTTCTTGCTGACCGGCAAACGATGCGTCAGGCATATCTTCAGCCGTTGCAGATGAACGGACGGCAAAAGAGGCATCGGCATTGTCTTGTGCCAATTGCTGATAGGCACTGCGAATGTCACGCTCTAAGGCTGGAGTAAATGGCGTTTCTACTACCCACTGACGGATCTGTGCGCCCGCTTTGGCCAGTTGTGTCACGTCATCAATATCTGTCTTATCCAGCAAATCATAAATACGTTGGTTAACACCGCTTTGTTCCAGAAAATCATTGAATGCCTGTGCGGTAGTAGCAAAACCATTAGGCACCGAAACACCAAGTTCAGACAGATTGGTGATCATTTCTCCCAGAGAGGCGTTCTTGCCCCCCACCCGATCAACATCGTGCATGCCGAGCTGGTTGTACCAAAGCACGTTATGCAAGTCAGGGCCATTACTAGACATCGAGACAATCCTTTTCACATTCAAAGATGGGTACAGAAAATAATTGTGGCCGTAAATCCGGCGTTTTCAGACTAGCACAATGTGGGGTTTCGCCAAGACAGGTGAATCGATCCACCTATTGGTGAATATCATGAATTTTCTTCAAACCGCACTTTTATACTCAGGATGGCTGAAATCCGTCAGCAAAAAGCCATAGAAAGCTGAAGGACAATCGGTTTGATACAAGCAAACGATTTCCTTGGTTAATTAGTCCATATCCAAACAGATAAAACTGAAAAACCACAGGACAGATGGCTTTGGATAGCTATTAATCAATTTTAGTGTTAATTTACTGCGTGATTAGTCAATTTCAGTAATTAAACGCATTCAATAATTATCATCAGTGAATGAGTTCCTGACACGTTTTCCCCTCGAACGTTATCCTTCTGGCTGATCGGTCCGTCACCACCCGTATCTGTTTTTATCCCGTTCTATCGAGTTAGCTATTTAAACATCACAGCAAAAGATTTTACATTTAAGGTTATTGCCATGATTTTTACCGATTTAGAGCTCCAAGATATTAAACGCTGTATGGATTTATTTTTATCGAAGCGTCGCCCTGCAGAAAATTTGCGCCATGAAAACGACCTTTCATATCGGATTACGGGCCATGACATCGACATTTTTGAGCTACACGCCTCAGACGAAGGTAAAAAAACCAAAATGGTTGAACAGCCTTCTATAAAGGTGACCTATGTAGAAGACTCCAAACAATGGACCCTCTACTGGATGCGCCCTAATGCCGAGTGGCATCTTTATCAAGACGATGCCGTACCGTCTTTCAGCATTGCCATGCGTATTGTCGATCGCGATGAATTTGGCTGCTTCTTCGGTTAAAAGCCTCGCGCTAAAGCATGCTTTCGCACCCTGCAGTTTGAAATATAAAATATGTAAATAAAATGTGAGTGCGCTAGAGTAGGAACTACGTCAGAAAAGTCCCTACAGGAGCGCGGAGTGGAAAGAAGCGTATTTTATATTTCAGATGGTACGGCAATCACCGCCGAGGTTCTCGGACACGCAGTACTGTCACAATTTCCCGTCGACATCACCTCATTTACCTTACCCTTTGTAGAAACTGAAACTCGCGCCGAAGCCGTGTGCCAGCAAATTAACGATATCTACCAGCGCACCGGATCACGCCCGCTGGTGTTCTATTCCATTGTCTCACCCAAAATTCGCGAAATTATTCACAGTAGCAAAGGGTTTTGTCAGGACATCGTTCGGGCGCTGGTGGCGCCGTTGCAAGATGAACTAGGGATGAATCCGGTTCACGTCGCCAATCTCACCCACGGTCTGACTGAGCATAACTTATTAAAGTATGATGCCCGTATCGCCGCCATTGACTACACGTTAGCGCACGATGATGGCATTTCACTGCGTAATCTCGATCAGGCTCAGGTCATCTTACTCGGCGTTTCTCGCTGTGGAAAAACCCCTACCAGCCTTTATCTCGCCATGCAGTTCGGTATCCGCGCCGCAAACTACCCTTTTACCGCCGATGACATGGATAACCTCCAACTGCCGCCTGCAATTAAAGCCCATCAACATAAGCTTTTCGGCCTAACGATAAACCCTGACCGATTAGCTGCGATTCGCGAAGGCCGCCGAGAAAACAGCCGTTATGCCTCAATGCGCCAGTGCCGACTAGAATTAGCCGAAGTTGAAGCCTTGTATCGTAAAAATCAAATCCGCTACCTCAACACCACCAATCACTCGGTTGAAGAGATTGCCACCAAGATTCTCGATACGCTGGGGCTGAGCCGGCGGATGTATTAGTTCATCTATTCTATAAAAACGCCGAGGTTAGCTGCTCGGCGTTCCTGTCTTTGCCATCCCCTTCTTTAAATCTGTATTAAATAATCATTAATATTCATTACAATCAAATAGTTAAACTCATTAGCATAATTAATTAACTACATACAAAGCCCACCAAGCACGATATTTTCCCCCTCACGATTTTCTACTTCCCCAATAGAGTTTCTATAAGGAACGTTGCACCATGCCAATGGATACGGGTCTCTATTTTTCTTGTCAAATCGGCGACCTGCCGATTGAGACGTTTGACGTCGCTGAATTCAATTTGAGCGAGGGCCTATCTGAGCTGTTCACGCTCACCCTCACGTTGGTCAGCACGTCGGATAGCATCGATATGCAGTCACAACTGCTACAAAGTGCCGTGTTGACCATTACCGTAGATGGCGATGTTAAACGCATCGTCACCGGCGTGGTCACCAGCGCCGAACAGGGCGATTCTGGTTTTCGCCGCACCTATTATTATCTCACCGTACGCCCCGCCATGTGGGTGATGACGCTTGACCAAGACAGCCGCATTTATCACCAAAAATCCGTACCTGACCTGCTAACGGAATTACTCAAGCAGCACTGCGTTCAGGCCAGTTGCGTGATGATGAAGGATACCCATCCAGTTCATGAGTATGTGACACAAAAACGCGAGTCGGGCTTCGAGTTCTTCACCCGCATGGCAGCAGAAGAAGGTTTTGTCTTCTGGTTTGAACCCAAAGGGTTGTGCTATAGCGACAGCTATTTAGGCATGGTAACGGGCAGCACGCTGACCTATAACCCCCATCCCAAAGGCGCAGTTTCTGGCGATATCGTCTCTCAATGGCGCTTTGGGGCCCACATGCGCCCGCAAAAAACCGTGCAAAAAGACCGTAACTATCTCAACCCTGCCGACCGTTTGCAGCTCGATGGCTGGCCTAGCGGCAGCGCGCGTAAACCCACTTCGTTCTCAGTGTTTGAAAGCTATGGCCGTTTTCAAAACGACGGCGAGGCAACCCCGTTAACCAAATATCGTATTGAGCAGCTGCAAGCCGACAGCCGCACGGGAACCGGTCAGTCTAACTGCGCCGCCCTGATGCCCGGCGAAATCTTCACGCTTACCGAGCATCCCGTCGCTGCGATGAACGACAAATGGCAAATCATCGCCATTGAACATCATGGCAAAATGCCTGAAGCGCTTGAGCAAGATAACGGCGAGCGTCATCAAGGAACCACGCTGACGAATCATTTTCGCTTCATTCCGGGGAAAACTGATTGGCGCGCGCCCTACCGCTACAAACCCACCGCCGATGGCGATGAAGTGGCGACCGTGGTGGGGCCGGCCGGTGAAGAGATTTACGTTAATGAAGATGGCTGCATTCGCGTGCATTTTCACTGGGATCGCTACAACCCCGCAGATGAAAAAGCCTCGTGCTGGATACGCGTATCACAAGGCTGGAACGGCAGCGGCTTCGGCATGATGGCGATCCCGCGCATCGGGCAAGAGGTAATAGTTTCTTACCTTAACGGCGATGTCGATCGCCCTATCGTCACCGGGATGACCTACAACGCGCTCAATCATCCCCCGTATGCCTTGCCTGCCAATAAAACCAAAACGGTTTTGCGCAGTAAAACGCTAAAAGGCCAAGGCTATAACGAACTCTCTTTCGAAGATACCTCAGGCAAAGAAGAGCTCTATTTACGCGCCCAAAAAGACTTTCACGCCCGCGTTGAAAACGATGCGCAATGGCAAATTCTGCGCGACCAGCACCACAAAATAGAACGAGACCAGATCACCGAGCTAACCCGCGACCGCCATGAAATCATTCAAGGAGAAATGCGCAGCAAAATCAGCGGTGATGTTTCGCTTGAGATGGGGGCGAGCCTGCAACAACAAATCGGCAAATCACACATCGTGAAGGCCAGTAAAGAAATTCACTACAGCGCAGGCAGCAAAGTAGTCATTGACGCAGGAACCGAGTTAACCCTCAAAGCCGGTGGGAAATTTATCACGCTCAACCCGTCTGGGATCTATATGTCAGCAGGGGTACACATCGGCTCGGGCTCCGCGGGAAGCGGCTCTGCGCTCTCGATAAAATCCCCTCTCGAGGCGCTGAAATTAGCCGTGCCGCCACCGCTGACGCCGGCCCAGTTAGAAACATTTGAAGCCGAAGCCCCCTATTGTGAAGAGTGTAAGAATAGTGATGAGGATATTACTCAGTATGCGCAGAGCACCCCTAAAAAGGATGAGAGAAAATCATCAGTTATACTAATTACAACTTATGGCAGCTATGCTTTTATTGAAATGGCTGATCACTCAGCCCTTTATATATCAGTTATGGAGGATAATAAAATTAAGCAATATCTATACGACCCTGGCGGTAGTTATTTAGAAGGAAAAAGAGGTTCTGGAGCTATATTTTCAGATGAAGAAGCTGATATTTCTAAGTTTATTGCATACCATAAGCCTGTAAGTACAAAAGTAGAAAAAACCAATTTATCAGTGACCGATTCAGTTGCACAAGATATCTTGGACAGAGCCGTTGAGCAGGGTGAGCCAGGCAGCTTTAGTTGCGCAGAAAATGTTTCAACAGTACTAAGCACACCATATGGCATAAATATTTACAAAAAACCATCTAGTTTACACGATGCTGTTGAGGAAAAAGAGAAGGAAAAATGATGAAACTCAAGAAAGCTAGTGATGTAGTTTTTACACTTTTGATCCTGATTGCTATTTCCATCAATGGTATTTTCATTTGCATGGCAACAAAAACAACACAGTTTACTGCCGTTTATCATTTATATTGGTTTTCATTGCTTATATTCTCAGTGGTATTCTTCAAAGAGACTATTTTTCATAAGAACATCATTAAATTAATTATTATAGGAATAATACTAGGAGAAATTCTTTCTTTGATATCTATTAGCTTATCACTCTCTCATTTTCCACGTTGGAGAATGCTATACATGAATACAGTTGATCGTTATGGGCTTTGTTATTTCATATTAGACCAAATAACTTTATTTTGGGGTTGGTTGATAGCACCGTTAATTTTTCTATGGGTGAAGTTTGTTTTTATACGCCAACCGTCACAAAACAAATAAAATTAGTCCATTATTATCATATGGATAAGATTTATTCTTAGTGTTCAATAACACCTAAAAATATCAGAACTGAGCAGTGAATCAATATGTTGATTAAACTGAAACAACATATTTTCATCTTTTTTTTCTTATGTGTACTATCATCACAACCTCTAGCTGCGGAGGATGCCGGTATTGTAGGATTACTCATTATCGAAAATGATATGCAATCATTGATAACCACTAAAGAAATTAGTGCAAAAAATGACTCTATTACTTCAGATTATTCTTGAAAGAAAAATAGAGGAGTTTGCTCTAGAACAATTAGTTTGCTTTTTAGAAGAAAGCACGCGGGTTTTGAAAAATGATAGATTTATTGATAAAGAGATACTGCAAGAAATAGTATCTTCGTCAATTTCAATTAATGCAGAGGCATAACGTGTTGATAGCATTTTCCTCAAGGAAATTGGAAAAAAATTAGATAAATGCCTAAATCTTATTATCATAGGTGAATCTATTGACGATCGTAAACCTGGAGTACCAAGAATTATATGAGCCTGATAAAATTTTATCGAAACAATGATAGTTACGGCTATCTTTCTAATTTCGCTCCTTATGGATTTGCTTTAGGTGATGTTTTTTGGCCAACTGTTGAACATTATTTTCAAGCAGCTAAATTCCTAGATCAAACTGTAAAATTGTCGATTCTACAAACACAGTCTCCCATGGAGGCGGCGAAAATCGGACGAGATAGGAGAAATAAACTTCGTGATGACTGGGAAAGCATCAAAGATGATGTCATGCGTGCTGCTGTTTTTAACAAATTCAGTCAAAACAAAGAAATAGGACAATTATTATTAGCAACAAATGATGCTCATTTAGTAGAGCATACATCAAACGACGCTTACTGGGCGGACGGAGGCGACGGCTCAGGAAAAAACATGCTTGGGCTAATTTTAATGGAAACAAGAGAACTACTTAAAATACAATTGATAAAATAAAAACAGATTACATCATATAGAAAACAAAAAAGGCCCTATCCCTATAGAGCCTTTTCACTAAGATAAACTTTAATCAATTCAATTTAATCGTCTAAGAACTCAATGGCGAAGAGCCATGCGCTTTGGCGCTCTTAATCCAAGCCACTGAGCCCATGATGGCGATAGCAGTCAGTAGAATATATTCCAATGACATCGCGTAGACGCCTTGGATGGCGTAAATCACTACGCTAATCACGTCAATGAGCACCCACAATAACCAGTTCTCAACGTATTTCCGCGTCATCAATACCATTGCCGCAATAGAGAGGATCAGCATCGCAGAATCCCATAGCGGGAATGCATCCGGCTGGAGTTCTGGCATCACAACGGAAAGACCTAAGAATTGCATCAGGCTTATTGCAATGCGAGTGAGTACCGCAAATACCGGATCGATAAAGAACGTCATCAATGCAATAGCTACGATGCACACTAACGCCAGCGTTATGGCTTTATTGCGTGGCAGCCAGCGTATTTTTAATGCGGCTTCATTAGCCTCGTTCTGACGGCTCCATGCATACCAGCCATAGAGATTGGCGGCAAAGAAGAAAACTTGAAGCAATAAGCTTGCGTATAGCTGAATTTGGAAAAAGATTGCGGCAAATAACGTAACGTTAATTAACCCAAATAAGTAGTTAATGATTTTTTCTTTACTAGCAAACCAGATGCATAGCAAACCGAATATGGTACCGATGGCTTCAATCCATGAGAGCGCATAGCCACCCTCGCCCAGCGGGATATTAACCATCACATTTGTGATACTAAAAAAATCCATTATTGCCTCCCTTCGAGACTATCTTGATACACAGTTTCTAACGCAAGTAGGATCTCACGAGACTCACCCTGCTGTGCTGATTTTTCTTGTTGCTGGTAGTCATTAATCCCTTCAGTAAGACAGGCATTGTGTTCGACAACCACATTCAGGATCGATGCCGTTCGCATATGGCGCAGTGCGCCAACAACCATCAGCGCCGCGGTTTCCATATCAGCGGCTAAGATACCTTTATTTGACCAATAATGGTCTATTTCCTGCTCATGATCGGTATAAAAACTATCATGACTACGAACATAGCCGCAGTGGGCAGTATATTCCAACCGCTTGGCCTGCTGAACCAGCGTACTAACCAAGCTCACATCTGCGCAGGCGGGATACGCGGGTTTAACATAGGCACTACTGGTGCCTTCATCGCGTACCGCTGCGTGGGCGATAACCAAATCACCAAGACGCATGTGGTCCTGCATCGCGCCGCAGCTTCCGATACGAATTAAATTTGTCACAGCGATTTGGTTGAGTTCTTCAACCGCAATCGCCGTCGAAGGTCCCCCCATGCCGGTTGACATCACCAGCACTTCCACACCTCGAAACCAACCCCGCAATGCGCGGTATTCTCGATGACAGCCTAATTCCTCTACATTTTCAAGAAAATGCGCTGCGTGTTCTACGCGCTTTGGATCGCCAGGCAATAATGCATAACGCGCCTGCGTCATACTTTGGCTTAACTGAATATGGGGTTGCCGCTGAGTCATAATATATCCCTATGAATCACTCGTTATTGCTCTGACTGTTTTAGTAAGCGTTGAGGATCGATAATCTGAAGCTGCTCACCGTTAATCGCGATAATATTTTTTTCGCGGAGTTCAAACAAAATACGGTTGATGCTGCGTGGTGCAACCGCAAATTGTTCGCTCAGCTGTTGTTTATTAAATAGCATCCATTTGCTGCTATCGGATCCCTGGTGTTGGAACCGTTGTAGTAAATCTAAACAAATACGTTGATGTAACGAATAAAGCGTATCCTCGCCGGCCTTTTTAGACAGCTGATAGTACTGGCGACTAAATAACTGCAAGATTTTTTGATTAAAATAGTTATCTAACGTCAGCCAGCAACAAAACGCCTCTCGAGTTAACGTTAGCAAAGTCACATTGCCTATCGCTTCTACAGAACAGATATAAGGACGTTGCTCAAATATTTCTAATTCGCCCAACATATCGCCTTTGTTATACCGAGCCTGTGAATATTTGCGGCCATCATCAGCGGTGGTAAATACATCCACCTCGCCCTGTACGATTAGATGAAACTCTCCACAAATATCTCCTTGCCGACAAACTAACTCACCCGCAGAAAATTGGCTTAATTGCCAGCAGCGCAAAATTTCCAGAGGACAATACTTCAGCAACGAGTAAAGCGTTTGGTCGCTTGTCACCAACTCAATAACGCTCAACCACTGATTGTTTTTATTCTCGGTTTTCATGGTGATAACTATATTTCCTCTCATTGACTAAAGACAGGACACATGTCCTGAAACCGTTACTTATTGCACCGCAAACTGCCAACAGCCTCTAATAATAGAATACCTTGTTGGACATTTATCCTCGGCGCGTTGAAGTTCATGCTGGTGACGAATGAAACGCTTTTATCGTGGTCGTAATCCGCAAAGAAGTCATACTTTCAGCAGAACATTACGGCGTGTTTTTGTCGATAAAATAGACACTCAGACATGATGCACATCACCATGTACACATGTACTAGTAAAAAAGTACGTTATTTGTATATAAAACGAACAACACACTCTTGATTTGTCCGTCAATTGCTTTATTGTGATCGTCATCACTTCCCGGTACTCCTGCCGTAGCGAAGAACAGATTTAGAGATGGTTATGCATAAGACCGATGAATTGCGAACCGCGCGCATCGACACCCTTGTTACGCCTGAAGAACTGGCGCAACAACTGCCTGTTGGATCGACGGTTGCAGAAAACGTGACAGCGTCACGTAAGCGAATCGAAAGAATTCTGAGTGGTGATGATAAACGCCTGTTGGTTATCGTTGGTCCCTGCTCTATCCATGATACTAATGCTGCTGTTGACTATGCTCAGCGCCTAGCCGCTATGCGCGACAAATACCAAAACCGCTTGGAAATTGTCATGCGCACCTACTTTGAAAAACCGCGCACAGTTATTGGCTGGAAAGGACTGATCTCCGATCCCGATCTCAATGGTTCATATCGGGTTAACCACGGCATTCGCTTAGCGCGTGAACTTTTGTTGAAAGTGAACGAATTGGGCGTGCCAACCGCAACCGAGTTTTTAGATATGGTGACCGGTCAATATATCGCCGATCTCATCAGTTGGGGCGCTATCGGGGCACGCACCACGGAAAGCCAAATTCACCGTGAAATGGCGTCTGCGCTTTCCTGTCCGGTAGGCTTTAAAAACGGCACCGATGGTAATACGCGCATCGCGATCGATGCCATTCGAGCTGCGCGTTCTAGCCACATGTTCCTATCACCTGATAAACATGGGCAGATGACGATTTACCAAACCAGCGGCAATCCGTACGGTCACATCATCATGCGCGGTGGGAAAACACCAAACTACCATGCCGACGATATCGCTAGCGCCTGCGACAGTTTGCGAGAATTTGATTTGCCTGAGCATCTGGTTATCGACTTTAGCCACGGTAACTGCCAGAAAATGCATCGTCGCCAGTTGGATGTTGCGGCCAATGTTGGGCAACAAATTCGCGATGGTTCCAATGCGATAGTCGGCATCATGGCCGAAAGCTTCTTAGTTGAAGGCACGCAGAAAAATATTCCGGGACAAGCGTTAACCTATGGCCAATCGATTACCGATCCGTGCCTAAGCTGGAAGGATACCGAAACCCTGCTTGAGCTACTGGCTGATGCGGTAAGCGCCCGATTGTAGTCTTATACCGACATAAAATGCCGACCTTCGAGTCGGCTTTTTTTTAGCCATTTATTTGTATTAATTATCATTTCGTTTTGATTCAGATCATCCAAACGTAATTTTCTTATTGATCAAATGATTATTATTATCATTTAATGTTGGCCTTTATCAAAAAGTCACCAAGGAAATTTGCGCATGAATTTGGATCTAGCGCCCTATTTCGCCGCGGAAGAAGGCATCCCTTTCCGTGACCGATGGGCAATTATGCCGTGGCGAAACCAAAAGCCAGTCGCTGCAGAAAGCGTTGACCAACACTGGCAAAACATTCTTAACCATCGCGTTAGCGGCAACAAACGCCTGCTCTATCTGCACATCCCATTTTGCGCTACGCACTGCAAATTCTGCGGCTTTTATCAAAACAAACTTGAAGTAGAAGCAACGGAAGAGTACTGCGACTATTTGGTTCGCGAGATCGAGATGGAAGCATCTAGCCCACTACATCAATCATCGCCAATTCACGCCGTTTATTTTGGCGGAGGAACGCCGACCGCGTTATCTGCCGTTCAACTACATCGAATTATCAGCACGTTAAAACGTCTGCTACCGCTATCGCCAGACTGCGAAATTACGGTTGAAGGCCGCATTCTTAATTTTGACGATGAGCGCGTTGATGCCTGTCTTGAAGCGGGGGCTAACCGTTTCTCGATCGGCATTCAAACCTTTAATACGCGGATCCGTCAGCGTATGGGCCGTCGCGCAACCGGCGAAGAAGCCGTAGCGTTCATGCGCCAGTTGGCCGAACGCGATCGTGCCGCCGTGGTCTGTGATTTGATGTTTGGTTTACCCGACCAAACCATGCAGGATTGGCAAACCGACCTCGATATCGTCAGCGATTTGCCTTTAGACGGTGTCGATCTCTACGCCCTTAATCTTTTACCGTCCACCCCGCTCGGCAAAGCGGTCGAGAACGAACGCGTCACCCTGCCGGATGTTACCCAGCGCAGAGACTTTTATCTAACCGGCGAAGCATTTCTCGCCGACGAAGGCTGGCGCCAGCTCAGCAACAGTCATTGGGCTCGCACCACGCGTGAGCGCAACCTGTATAACCTGCTGATCAAACAAGGCGCTGACTGCTTAGCCTTTGGCAGCTGCGCAGGCGGCAACTTAGACGGTCAGTCATACATGATGGAACGGAGCCTTGAGCGCTATTATCAAAAATTGGATGAAGGCCGCAAGCCGATCATGATGATGACCTCGCGCAGCGATCAGTATCGCTGGCGCCTCACCTTACAGGGCGGTATCGAAGTGGGATATTTCGATCTGTCTCGCGTTCTTGCCAACCCTGCTCCGCTGGAGCCGTTGTTGCAACAGTGGCAAACATGCGGGCTGATGACCGTCAACGGTTCTCGTTTTCGCCTCACTCCGGCTGGCCGTTTTTGGGCGAGCAATATCATGCAGGCGCTACAAACGCTCGTGCCACAACTGTTAGAAACACAATCCACTCACTCTATTCAACTGGAGCCAACACCATGAGCCATACCTCTTCCGCCCAGCAGCACGACCTGATCGCTTTTCTGAGCACTAACCCAGATGGCACGGTCGAAGATATCGCCAAGCGCTATGACGTAACGCCTCTGGACGTTATCCGTTTAATTCCCACCGCGCAGGTTTTTGATGGCGCACAGTTTGATACGGTTTGGGATGATATTACCCAGTGGGGTGATGTGACTACGCTGGTGAATAACGATGACCTAATCCTTGAATTTCATGGTGAATTACCGAGCGGAACGCACCGTCATGGCTTCTTCAATCTGCGAGGCAAAAAAGGCCTGAGTGGTCATATTCGCGCCACTCACTGCGTGCATATTGCGCTGGTTGAACGTCAATTTATGGGCATGGATACCGCTTCCGTTTGGTTCATCAACGCCGCCGGTCTGGCGATGATGAAAATTTTTGTCGGCCGTGATAGCCATCGCGTACTGCTCGCCGATCAGCTAGCCGCTTTCCGCGCGTTACCGAGCAAAATGACGGCTCAACAGGAGACTACCGCATGACACCTTGGTTGATTTTCGGTGCCGGCAGCGGCGTTGGGGCGGAATTAGTCACATTGGGTCTGCGTGAGAAACGCCCGCTTTTTGCACTGGTGAGAAATCCCGAGCAAGCGCAGATATTGCGCGATAAAGGTGTGCAGGTTGTTGAGGGTGATGCCCTCAATGTAGAAAAGGTAGAACAGGTTTGTCGTTTAGCCGGTGAACATGCCCGCGTTGTTTCAACCCTTGGCGGCCGCGAAGGTGACTATCAAGGCAACCGCCTGATCATCGACACCGCTGAACATTGTGGCCTTACGCATATGATTTTAGTCACCTCTATCGGCTGTGGTGACAGCTGGCCGACGCTTTCAGAACGCGCGAAGAAAGCTTTTGGCCAAGCCGTGCGCGAGAAATCACTGGCGGAAAGCTGGCTACAAACCAGCCAACTTCGTCACTGTATTTTACGCCCGGGTGGACTTTTCAACGGTGACTCAACCGGAAATGCGCAGTGTATTCAAGGCGAAGCCCACGGTTTAATTCGCCGCGCCGATGTGGCTCTACTAATTCAAAAACTCATCGACGACGATAATTCATACGGGAAAACCTTCGCTCTGGTTGACCCGATGCTCAAAGCGTAAAAAGGTTCACATTTTTTGAAAAATTATCTTGCCGTGCCATGCACATTTCATGATAATGATTCTCATTGTGATAACAATTAACATTTACTTACTTCTTGTAAGAAAGAGCGCACATGGAAAAGCCGAATATTGATCCTCAATCTGTTGACCTGTTGAGTTTATCGACCCACCAAAGCCCCACGTTTTTTACCTCGGCTGCGGCAATCATCGATAGCCACACACTCCTAGGTGATGAAGGAAAAGTCATTATTCAGCATCAAGGTGAACAGTACCAACTGCGCCAAACAAAATCAGGCAAGCTGATCCTGACCAAATAATCAGTACATCATTCATTTAATTTAAACATTAACTTTGCCAGCCACCCAGCCTCATTGAGGCAAGGCAGCCAGCAACCCTGATGCTATGTTTTCGTACATACGGAGTGTTGCCCCATGTCTTGTTCTACCCGCGCCAGGCTGGCTCGTTCAACCTTTAGCCCTTCTCGCTTAAGCATTGCTGTTGCTTGCGCCCTACCGCTCTTTGCGCATGCTGAAGCCTTGGTTGAGACAACCTCAGGATCGACATCGCAAGAAATTGCCTACACGGGGAATACCCCGGCCGGTGGCAAAGACAGCAAACAGCAAAACACGATGACGGTCACCGCCACGGGTAACGAACGCGACAGCTTCGAAGCACCAATGATGGTATCCGTTCTCGAAAACAACGATCCTGAAACCCTGACCGCCAGCTCTGCACCCGACATGCTGCGCCATATCCCAGGCGTAACTATTTCCGGTGGTAGCCGTGCAAACGGACAAGACATCAGCATGCGCGGCTACGATCGTCGTGGCGTTTTGGTTCTGGTTGATGGTGTACGCCAAGGTACTGACACCGGCCACCTAAATGGCACGTTCCTCGATCCGGCGTTGATCAAACGCGTTGAGGTGGTGCGTGGCCCAGGGGCAATGCTGTATGGCAGCGGCGCATTGGGCGGCGTGATCTCTTATGAAACCGTTGATGCAGCAGACCTGCTGATGCCGGGTAAAACCACCGGTTACCGCGTGTTTGGCACCGCTGGCACACAGGATCACAGTCTAGGCATGGGCGCCAGCGCCTACGGTAAAACCGATGATTTAGACGGCATCATCTCATTCAGTACCCGCGATCGCGGCAATCTGCGCATGAGCAACGGTTTTGACTCTCCTAACGATGAAACCATCAGCAACGTGCTGACCAAAGGCACGTGGACCATCGATGAAAACCAGTCATTGTCTGGCGATCTGCGTTACTACAACAACGCCGCACGCGAGCCTAAAAACCCGCAGACTGAAGACGCGGGCACCGGTAACGTGATGACCGACCGCTCCACCATTCAGCGTGATGCGCAGGCGAGCTACAGCTTAAAACCGGTTGGGCAAGATTGGCTTGATGCCAAGCTGACCGGCTATACCTCTGAAGTCAAAATCAACGCCAGCCCAACCGGCACGTCTTATGAGAAACGTAAGCAAACCACCAACGGTGCAAAATTAGAAAACCGTAGCCGTTTATTTGCTGACAGTTTTGCGTCTCACCTGCTGACTTACGGCACCGAAGCCTACAAGCAGAAACAAACCCCGGGCGGCGCAACCACCGGTTTCCCACAGGCTGACATCAAATTTGCCTCTGGTTGGTTGCAGGATGAAATTACCCTGCGCGATCTGCCTGTTGATATCGTTGCCGGTACCCGTTACGACAACTACAAAGGCAGCAGCGACGGTTATGACGACGTCAACGCGGATAAATGGTCATCTCGTGCGGCCATGACCATTAATCCGACTGATTGGCTGATGGTGTTTGGTAGCTATGCACAGGCGTTCCGCGCCCCAACCATGGGTGAGATGTATAACGACTCCCTGCACTTCCAGATGGGCCCAGGCATGGCGAACTACTGGAAGCCAAACCCGAATTTGAAGCCAGAAACCAATGAAACTCAGGAAGTTGGTTTTGGTCTGCGCTTTGATGACGTGCTGATGGCGAATGACTCCCTGAAGTTCAAGTCCAGCTACTTCGGCACCAAAGCCAAAGACTACATCAAAACGCAAGTCACCATGGATATGGGCTTCGTCAACGGTGGATTTGGTTGTATCGACTGCAGCACCACGTCAACCAACATCGATCGCGCCAAAATCTGGGGCTGGGATGCCGCCTTGGAATACCAAACCGATTGGTTCGGTTGGAATCTGGCCTACAACCGTACTCGCGGTAAAGATCAGAAAACCGGCGAATGGCTCGACAACATCAACCCAGACACCGTCACCAGCCAGCTGAATGTACCTATCAGCAATACCGGTTTCTCTGTGGGCTGGGTCGGCACCTTCGCCGATCGTAACAATCAGGTTAACACTGGTACCGCACCGCAGGCTGGCTACGGCGTGAATGATTTCTACGTCAGCTACAAAGGTAAGGATTCGTTCAACGGCATGACCACCAGCGTCGTGCTGGGTAACGCCTTCGACAAAGAATATTACTCGTCGCAGGGCGTTATTCAGGACGGTATCAACGGCAAGGTACTGGTCAGCTATCAGTGGTAATGAACGCATCGCAACGATAAAAACCTCCCCCAATAAGGGGGGAGGTTTAGCACATATAAAACAGGCACAACCCGTTTGATTGATTTAAGCACCCTATAAAGGAAGACAAGATGAAACCTGCACTCTATGAGCAATACCTGACTGCCAAAGAGCAGAACAGTGGAAAATATGCCCGCGATCTGGCCGCTATCCTGAACGTGAGCGAGGCTGAATTAACCCATGCCCGCGTGGGCCATGACGCACGTCGTTTACATGCCGATGCTCGCACTTTGCTGGCGGCGCTTGAAGCCGTGGGCGAAGTTAAAGCGATTACGCGTAACGAATATGCCGTTCACGAACAACTGGGTCGCTACGAAAACCAACACCTGCACGGCCATGCGGGCTTGATCCTCAATCCGGGCAGCATCGATCTGCGCTTATTCTTGCAGCATTGGACCAGCGCCTTCACGCTAACCGAAGAGAGCCGCAACGGCGAGCGCCACTGCATCCAGTTCTTTGATGCTCAGGGTGATGCGCTGCATAAAGTCTATACTACACCGAACACCGACATTGCTGCTTGGAACGATCTGATTGGCCGTTTTGTCAGCGACGAAAACCCTGCGTTAGCGATCGTTCCAGCGTCCTCCGAAGCCAAAAATAGCAACGTGGATAATCAGGTTATCGACGCTGAATGGCGCGCTATGACCGACGTTCACCAATTCTTCCAGCTGCTAGGACGCCACAACCTGTCTCGCCAGCAGGCCTTTGCCGCCGTCGGTGACGATCTCGCATATCGCGTGGATAACAGCGCGCTGACCCACTTGCTGAACACTGCCAAAGCAGACCAAAACGAGATTATGGTTTTCGTGGGCAACCGTGGCTGTGTACAGATTTTCACCGGCCAAATCGAACGCGTGGTTCCACATCACGAATGGATCAATATCTTTAACGCCCGCTTCACGCTGCACTTAATCGAAACTGCGATTGCAGAAAGCTGGATCACCCGTAAACCAACCAAAGACGGTTTTGTCACCAGTCTGGAACTGTTTGCTGAAGATGGCACCCAGATCGCACAGCTGTTCGGCCAACGTACCGAAGGCCAGCCAGAACAAGAACAGTGGCGCACCCAGATTAATGGCCTGCCACGTCTAAATGGAGTTGCCGCATGACATTAGCCCGCCGCTTTGCGGCGGTGCTTTCTGCACCGCTGATGGTTGTATTCTCTCTGAACGCCGTCGCAGCCGACCGCATCGTTAGCGTCGGTGGTGACGTCACTGAAATTGTTTATGCGCTGGGCGCAGGCGACCGTCTGGTTGCACGAGATACAACAAGTACCCTTCCCGCTGCCAAAAATCTGCCTGACGTTGGCTATATGCGCCAACTCAACGCTGAAGGCATTCTTTCCCTAAAACCAACCATGGTGTTAGCCAGCGAGCTGGCTGAACCGTCTCTTGTTTTGCGTCAAATCGCAGATGTGGGTGTGAAAGTGGTTCCCGTCAGCGGAGAAGCTTCACTCGATAACGTACCGCATAAAATTCAGCAAGTCGCCAGCGCGCTTAATCTTGAAAAACAAGGCGCTGCGGTCACGCAAAAGTATGAGCAACAGCTGGCCGCCGTTCCTCGTACCCCGCTCAAAACTAAGGTGCTGTTTATCCTTAGCCACGGCGGCATGACCCCAATGGCAGCCGGTCAAGACACCGCCGCCGATGCGATCATCAAGGCCAGCGGCGCGCAAAATGCCATGCAAGGTTTCTCTCGCTATCGCCCGCTGTCGCAAGAAGGCGTCGTGGCCAGTGCGCCAGATCTCGTTCTGATCACCCGTGATGGTTTCAAAACCTTGGGCAATGTGGATAAAGTTTGGGCGTTGCCGGGTATGGCATTAACCCCTGCGGCTAAAAACAAACAGCTTCTGGTGGTTGACGATATGGCCCTGCTAGGATTTAGCTTAGAGACACCGGCGGCATTAGCGGCGCTGCGTGAAGCGGCGGAGCGAGCACAAAGATGACAAAAGTATCGCCACGCATTGCATTCAGCGTACTCATCGTCCTGTTGCTGGCGCTGGGTTTAGGCTCTGCCAACTTAGGCGCCCTACGCCTTTCATTTCATACTCTGTGGGAAACACCGCTAGATGATGCGATGTGGCAGGTTTGGCTGAATATTCGTCTGCCGCGCGTTTTACTCGCCACGGTAGTCGGCATTGCGCTGGCGGTGTCCGGTGCCATCATGCAAGGCCTGTTTCGCAATCCGCTCGCCGATCCAACCTTATTAGGCATCAGCAGCGGCGCATCACTGTGCGTTGCCCTAGTGATTGTGATGCCGATGACGCTAGCGCCTACGCTGGCACTGTATAGCCATATGCTAGCGGCCTTTGGCGGCAGCCTGTTTATCTCCCTACTCATTTACGGCCTCAGCCGTGGCGGACACGGTTCGCTGTCTCGCTTACTGTTAGCCGGTATCGCCATTAACGCGCTGTGCTTCGCCTTGGTGGGTGTTCTCAGCTATGTCAGTAATGACCAGCAGCTGCGCCAGTTCTCCCTCTGGAGCATGGGCAGTTTAGGACAAGCGCAATGGGGAACACTGCTCGCGGCGGCCTCGTTGATCCTGCCTGCCAGCCTTGCCGCCCTGCTGATGGCGCGCCGTTTGAATCTTTTACAGCTTGGTGATGAAGAAGCTCACTATTTAGGGATTAACGTGCCTAAAACCAAGCGTCAGCTTCTGCTACTAAGCGCGGTCTTAGTGGGCGCAGCCGTGGCGGTCAGCGGCGTGATTGGCTTTATCGGTTTGGTGATCCCCCACTTGGTACGCATGCGTTTAGGTGCCGACCACCGCTGGCTGCTTCCCTGCTCGGCATTGGGTGGCGCCTGTTTATTATTAACCGCAGATACGCTGGCTCGTACGCTTGTATCTCCAGCGGAAATGCCCGTTGGCATGCTGACCAGCTTGATCGGCGGCCCTTACTTTTTATGGCTGATTCTACGTCAAAAGGAGTTTAGCGTTGGATAAGCAATCTGAAATCTGTCTTACCCCCGCAGCGTTGCAGGCGCATAGCATCAGCTATCATCTGAGTCAGCGTCGTTTGATCAAGCAGGTTTCACTCGCTTTACACAGCGGTGAGATGGTGGCGATTATCGGCCCTAACGGCGCCGGTAAATCGACGCTGATGCGCTTGCTGACCGGCTTCTTGCCACCGAGCGAAGGCATCTGTGAACTGCAGGGGCAACCGTTGGCAGAATGGAGCCCGCGCCAGTTAGCGCGCACCCGTGCCGTTATGCGTCAGCATAGCGATCTTGCTTTTGCGTTTAGCGTACGCGAAGTGGTTGCGATGGGCCGTTCCCCCTATCCAAACCAAGGACGCGAAGGCGAGCACAATCAGCGTGCGGTTGAACACGTGATGGCGCAAACCGGCTGCGATGTATTAGCCGACCGTGATTATCGCGCCCTTTCCGGCGGCGAACAGCAGCGCGTTCAACTGGCTCGCGTATTGGCCCAGCTTTGGCAGCCAGAGCCGCAACCGCGTTGGCTATTCCTAGATGAACCTACCTCGGCGCTCGATCTCTATCATCAACAGCAAACGCTAAGATTGCTGAAGTCGCTTACCCGCAGCGAACCACTTGGCGTTTGTTGTATTCTGCACGATTTGAATTTGGCCGCGCTGTATGCCGATAGAATTCTGCTGCTGCATCAAGGCCAACTGGTGGCACAAGGCACACCACAAGAAGTGTTAAACGGTGAAACGCTAACCCGTTGGTATCATGCTGATCTGGGCGTTATGCCGCATCCAGAGTGTGGGGAACCGCAGGTATACTTGAGGCGCTAGCGCGCTACATTAACCCAGCGCAGGCGGCGTCGCCTTCATCTGAAACCTTCATATTAAGACGGTGAAGGTTTTCGTCCGCCAATCAACAAATACGTTTCTATGAAACGGCTGGCGTAGGCGTCCGAGTAGAGGTTGCCAGCGCGCAACCTCTACACTCTCGCGCTTTTGACTGAGCCGTTTGGCCGACCGGTCTCGGAGCGTACATCCTGTACGCCCTCGACCTGCCACCAGCGTCCCTGCTGGCGGCTCTAAAATGCATTTCATCTAACACGGAAAAGACAAAATATAATCTTGTCTTATTGATTGTTTAAGTATTGGCTGAGAGAGCCGCCGGTACAAGGATGTGCCGGCGGAGTTTGGGGCGAACGAAACCTTACACTAAATGAACATATCGTTATGTACTCGAAATTTTAATCCTATCCCCCTAACTCGAACACGATATCTCCAACGTCTTACCCCATTCCGGCGGCAGCGCGCTTAAATCATCAAACGCAGCATCGTCTTCATATGGATTTAACAGCCCCTGATGCAGACGGGTGAGCACGCTAATGTCATCCTTTTCCGCGGCTTCAATCGCGTTCTGTGCCAAATAGTTGCGTAAGATCCGTTTAGGGTTCACCGATTTCATCTGTGTCTGACGCGTTGCGTCGTCCACGCTGTCCTGTTGCAAACGTAAGCGCCATTTGCGGTGCCATGCATCAAAGGCGTCACGATCGAGAAAATCATCGCGCAGAGCCATTTGGTTTTCAGCCACTTCTACGTGGCTTAGCTGGCGGAATGTGCGCGTATAATCCCGCCCTTCTTTGGCCATCAGGCTGAGAAGTTCGGTCAACAGATCGTTATCTTGATTGTCTCGGCTAAAGAAACCCAGCTTGTTACGCATTTGCTCGCCAAAAGCCACCATCAGCGCGGGCTCATAGGCATCAAGCGCGCCACGAATTTGATCGGCAGTCATCAGGCCAGAAAGCGCCTGACCTAGGCGATGCAGATTCCAATAGGCCACCGCAGGCTGGTTATCAAACGCATAGCGCCCCTGATAATCCGAGTGGTTACAAATAAAACCGGGGTGGTAATCATCGAGGAAAGCATAGGGGCCAAAATCAATGGTCAGCCCCAGAATAGACATGTTGTCGGTATTCATCACCCCGTGCGCAAACCCTTGCGCTTGCCACAGCGCAATCAGCCGCGCCGTGCGCTCGGCGATATCGCGCAGCCAAAGTGCATAGCGATCTTTTTCATCCACCAGATGCGGCCAATGATGACGAATCGCGTAATCCGCCAGTTTTCGTACTTCATCAGGTTGTTCGCGATAATAGAAGTGCTCGAAATGGCCAAAACGCAGGTGGCTTTCCGCGATGCGCATCAGCATGGCACCGCGCTCTGGCTGTTCGCGGAAAACTGGCTGCTGGCTGGTGACTATACTTAGCGCTCTGGTCGTCGGAATGCCGAGATGGTGCAGTGCTTCGGAAGCAAGGAATTCGCGGATCACCGATCGCAATACCGCGCGGCCATCACCCATTCTTGAATAAGGCGTTAGGCCCGCACCTTTGAGATGCCAGTCATATTTGCGCCCGTCGGGTAGCTGTTGTTCGCCGAGCAAAATACCGCGACCATCGCCCAACTGCCCCGCCCAAACGCCAAATTGGTGCCCACTGTAAACCTGAGCGATAGGATTCATGCCCGGTAATAGCGCCTCGCCGCGCAAAACGGCGGCGGATTCACCGGTAAAAAAATCAGGGCTCAGGCCTAAATCATCGGCTAACGGCTGGCTGTAATACAGCAGGCGCGCATCTTTAAGCGGCGTTGGCTTTAGCTCGGTATAAAAACCCGCAAGCTCATCGTGGTAGCTATTAATAAACTGAGTCATGTGCCCTCTTGTTTTCACCGCATTTATTTACAGTGTAGAGGGCATGACTCGATATAAACACCGGCACTCTGTGCGGGTATGGCGGGTTTATTTCACTTGCTGCGATAGCCACTGCTTCAGTTCATGCAGTTCCGCCTGCTGTTCAGGGAATTCCTGCGCTAACTGTTCCACAACTGCACCCATTTCATCGCTACGATAAGCCACGTTGTGCAAACGCTGGGCAAGCATTTCTAGCGGCGCGGGATTTAAGCTGTCGGTAAACATTTGAGCGCGCGTAATCAGCCCGCGTTCAATGTCGAAGTGCAGCTCAACGCCGCCCCATACAAAGCGTTCATCCAACTGATGCGTGAACGATGGCGCTTGACCAAAGTTCCATGCCCAACTGCTTTGCTTCAGGAACTGTTCGCTGAAATTAGGCATATCTGGCTCATAGCGCGGTGAAATATGTTCAGCCTCAACGCGCTCGCCATAGTGTGCGAAGAACGCTTCGGCGATCGCCGTGCAGATTTTCTCATGGGTAATATCAGGCATCAGTTCTACTAGATTGGCCACGCGGGAACGCACCGACGTAATCCCTTTCGCCTGTAACTTCTTCGGATCGGGATGCAGGTAATTAGCCAAGCGGCTCAGATCGGCATTCAGCAGCAGTGTGCCATGATGAAAACCGCGATCCATGGTTTCACGGTAAGCTGAACCGGATACTTTGCGCTCGCCATCAGCGGTGGTGACCACTAAGTCATTACGGCCAGAGGCATCGGCAGCAAGGCCGAGGCTGCGCAACGCATTAAGAATAATGCCGGTTGAAATTGTTTTATCGTATTCGGGCTTACCTGCCATAAAGGTAAAGCAGGTATTACCTAAATCGTGGAATACCGCACCTCCGCCGCTGCTTCGGCGGGCTAATTTCACGCCATCCTCGCTCATGCGCCGGGTATTGCACTCTTTCCACGGATTTTGCGCCCGTCCAATCACCACGGTGTCGTTATTACGCCACAAAAATAACACCCGCTGCGTGGGTGCCATTTGACGAAATATGCACTCCTCCACCGCCAAATTAAACCAAGGGTCATAAGAGTCTGAAATCAATAAGCGTAAAGTGGTCATCCGTCAATTCCGGTTATTCTTTGCATAGTCAATATAATAACATCCCGCTGCGCTGGCTGCGGTAGGAATATATCCGTCATATTTTAAGCAGTTTGAAGTATGACGGATATAAAATAAACGCCCATAAATGGGCGCTTGTGAATAATTAGGATTATAACTAAAAAACTAGATGGCTAATAACTATAAGCGCCGTGCCTGCCAATAGACTTTACGCCAATAAACATTATCTAATGAAGAACGGGTAACGCCCTTACTGGTTGAGGCGTGAATAAACGTTTCATCGGTATCGTAAATACCCACATGCAAACCGCTTTCACCGCTGCCGGTTTTGAAAAAGACCAGATCGCCAGGCATTAATTCATCGCGATCGACCTTCGTACCCAGCGACGTTTGCTGCTTGGTGGTACGAGGCAGCTGCATTTCAAAACGGTCGCGGAAAGTGCGATAGACAAACCCCGAGCAGTCAACGCCGTTACGCTCTAACCCGCCGTAACGATACGGCGCACCGTTCCATTGGCGTAGCTGATCGTTCAACTGCGCCACCACGGCGATTGAATCAGATAATTTTCCGCTTGGCGGCGGCGCATTATGGCTACAGCCTGCCAACACCAAACTTGCCACTACCATTAAAAAGCCAAGACGCATAATTTCCCTTTTGCTTATCTTATTTACCTAGCCATAACCTAGGTTCGTTCTCATTGGTAAATTGTACGAATTATCTACATATTTACGTGCTAAGTCAGAATTATGCAAATTTAGCGTGATTTTTTTGCTACGTCAGCGGGAATTTTAGAATATCCGCATTTATTAACTGTAAATACGCATGTCTGTGTAATACTGACGCTAATGAAATCTGACTCAAGGTGCGCACGATGAAAAAACTGACTTTAAAAGACCTGAATGAAAGCCAACTACAACGAGTACAAGTAAGACAGGCTCAGGCCAGAAAAAGTTTAGATCGCCCGCTAACCAATGCCGAAAAAGGCAAAATCAAAGATGAGATGCTGAAAGAAATTGCGTTAGAAATGGATAAAGAAGCTAAGAAAGTGCGCGCAGAGAAGAAAAAACAGAAAGTTGTGCCTAGCGACGAAACCTTTAGCTGGTCTAAAAACAACCATTCTCGCGGTTTGCGCTAATCGCTTTTCGACCCGACTCCCTGCTCATGCGGGTGGGGAGTCTCCTGTTTGCCGCTAGTAATTAACCAAACGCCCGCCAATATCGCGATCACGCCTGCCGTTTTCGTCCAGCTCACGGTTTCATTCAGCCAAGGTAACGCAATAGCCGCCACGTAAACCAATGCATAGCTTAAACTTAAAAGCGGATAAGCTCGGCTAAGCGGCAAATAGCGTAGAGCGCAAAACCAGCACACCATCGACATCACATAGCCCAAAATCCCTAGGCTCACCACCAGCAAGGGGGTTGCATAGGCAATGAGTAAAGTCAGCGGCTCAATCTCTAGCGACGAAAGAATAGGAATATCCGCCATGCCTGACTTCATTAGCACCTGTGCCACACTGACTAAAACAATGCTGCACGCGGCCCAAACATAGCCTTTTTTCATCACAGTCCACGACTCATTAGATAAATGCCCAGCATAATTAACGCCACCCCACACCAATGCCGCACACCCGCTTTTTCACCAAACCAATAGTGCGCGCACAGCGTGATCAGCACGAAGTTAATACTCAGCATCGGATACGCAACGCCCAGCGGCAGCCGCTGTAGAACCAGCAGCCATAGCAGCATTGCGATACCGAGCGAGCAACAGGCAGCGAGTAACCAGCGTAACGTTGTGGCTAGGCGTGAAGACGGTGGGCGCTGTTGCCAGCACACCACCGCTTGTTTTTGGCAAAGTTGCCCGCCGCAGGTAAAAACGCTGGCGAGCAGAAGGAGCAAATAACTCATTATTAGCTTTTCTTGTAGAACAGCACGACGTAACGACCTCGTTGTTCAACGCTATCGGCCTTAGGTAAGCCTTCGTGATCGAGCGTTTCATCTCTGGAGAGATGGATCATCAAGCTCACGTTGCCCTCTTTGCGCGCGTTGGTTAACCACCCAGCAAATTCGTTTTTATTGATGCGATGGCCTTTAGCGTCAGGATACCCTAGGCCGTATCTCAACTCACCCGAATAATCAAACATCAGAATATCACTGCGTTTGAGTTCCCACGCCAGCCCAGCGGCAATACCCACCTCATCGCTTAATACATAGCGACTGCTGGCTAACTGCGGCATCATATCGTCAATAAAAGCCTGAGGGTTTTTGCTATTCTCGATCTTCTGGGGAATAGCCTGCGCGATAAGCAATCCTAACACCAACGGACACACTGCCGACCAGAGCCAGTTTTTGCCGCCTCGCACCAGCGCAATCACACCAAATATCGACCAGCCAGCAAAGCACACCACGCCGATCAAGATGGTGCTCAACTCACCGAACTCACCGGTTCCATACAGTGGCGACTCAAAGTGGCCGAGCGCCATAACCGATACGGCAATCGCACCCACTACGCCAAACAGGATGTTAATCACCGCGTTGACTTTAAACGTTCGCCATTGCCCTTTTGCCACCAGCTCGGAAGCATAATGCGCCATCAGCAAGGCCAGCGGAGCCATGCAAGGCAAAATGTACGTGGGCAGCTTGCCTTTCGCGATGCTAAAGAACAGGAATGGCATTACCAGCCAGCTGAGCAGGAAGAATCTATCCGGATGGAAACCGCGCCAGCCGTGACGAATGGCTCCCGGCAATAGCGCTAACCACGGCATTACACCGGCCACCAGCACCGGGAAATAGTACCAGAACGGCGCTTTATGCTGAGCATCCGACTCGGCGAAACGCTGGATATGCTCAACCCAGAAGAAGTAATTCCAGAAATCAGGCTCGCGCAGATAAATACTCCACGCCCACGGAGCGCTCAGGATCGCCGCCACCACCACCGCGATAGGCCCAAACAAAAACAGCTCTTTCACCCGCTTTTGTTGGATAACAATCGGCAGAACGCTGATAACAGGCAACGCCAAGGCTAAGAACCCTTTGGTCATAAAGCCCATGCCACACGCAATACCGAGCAGCACGTAGGCACCGACTTTGGCTTTCGGCGTAGTTGCCTTCAAGGTGAGATAGAAACTCACCATCGCCGCCGACATCCACAGCGTGATCATCGGGTCTAGCACGCTATAGGTGCCAACCGCGTATACCAAGAACATGCTGAAATAGATGACCGCCGCCAAAATCGCCGTGCGGCTGTTTTTCCAAATAAGCATGGCCAGCCAATAGACTAACAGCGTGCTTAGCGCGGTACAGAATACTGAACCAAAACGCACGGCAAAGTTATTGTCACCAAACAGCCATTGGCTGATGTTGTTAATCCAATATCCTGCAACAGGCTTTTCAAAATAGCGAAGCCCCAGTAAATGCGGCACGGTCCAATCGCCGCGGGCAAGCATCTCGCGGCTGATTTCTGCATAACGGGTTTCATCTGGCTGCCAGAGCGGACGCCAGTTCAGAGGTAACAGGTACAGCAAGGCGAACAATAAGCCGGACAGTGTTTTAATCACTCTCACAAAGACGTCTCCGCTGGGTTTTCTACAGCAGGAGCCTGACAACCAAGCCAGCCTTCCCGCCCTTCAAATGATGAACGAACGATACGTCCCGTTGGGAGCTGTGCCCTATCGTTTGGCAACAGCACAGACAACGGGCAAAATTCAATGTTTTCGGCTTTTAATCGGATCAACAGCTGCTCAAACATCTCAGCTTTTACGATCCCTTCCACTTCGGCATGAATGGTATAGACCGGAGTGCCTTTGTCGTTTTTGATCGCATCAATGATGAAATCATTAAACTGAGCATCGGTGGTTAACGTCCCTACCGCTTCATCGTAAGTCGGTAACGTAACGGGGATTTGCACCGTGCCGTGTTGACCATTACTAAGTTGAGGAATAAACGGCTGTGTCCCGCGGCAATCGCTGTTGTAGCGCATGCCGTAGGATTGCTTCATATCCACAACGCGCTGATCGGCACGCCAGCCCGCCACCGCAGAGCAATCTACCGCATAGCCTAAAATGCGCTGCATTTCCGCTAAACCGCGTTCAAACTCACGCTTGAGTCGCGCATCAGACCAACGACCCACGTTCTTTTGCCAGCCGTGGTGGTCCCATGAATGCAGCCCCACTTCGTGTCCCGATGTTGCGGTATGACGAATGATAAGCTCGTGAGGCTTGCCAATTAATTTGCCTGGCCAGCAGGTGCCGGCCAGTAAAATATCCCATCCATACAGCGAAGCGGCCTGAGAACGAAGCATCTTCCACAAAAAGCGCGGCTTCAGTAGGCGCCATAAATGGCGTCCCATATTGTCTGGCCCCACGCTAAAGAAAAAGCTCCCTAAGACGTCATGCTTTTGTAGCATGGTTAATAACTGCGGCACCCCATCACGGGTACCGCGAAACGTATCAACGTCAATTCTCAGGCCAACCCGTTTCATTGTGCCTCGCCGCTGAGATCTACGGTACGCAGGAAGTAATCCAGCGTTTCTTCAACGGTTTGTTGCATTTCAACCGTTGGAGCCCAATGCAGCAGGCGTTTCGCATTGGTGATGCTTGGTTTACGATGCTCAACGTCCTGATAGCCTTTACCGTAGTAGCTGCTGCTTTCAATCTCTTTGAAACCGGCAAATGGCGGGAAGTGAGAACGCAGTGGGTGACGCTCAAAGCAATCCAACAGCATTTCACCCAGTTCACGAATACTGGCTTCGTTATCAGGGTTACCGATATTGATAATCTGCCCGTTACAGTTGTCGTCTTTGTTCTCAATAATGCGGAACAGCGCTTCGATACCGTCGCTGATATCGGTAAAGCAACGCTTCTGCGCCCCGCCGTCTACCAGCTTAATCGGAGAACCTTCAACCAGATTCAGGATCAACTGGGTGATCGCACGTGAGCTACCGATACGCGCCGCATTCAGGTTATCCAAACGTGGTCCCATCCAGTTAAACGGACGGAACAGCGTAAAGTTAAGCTCGTTCTTCGCACCGTAAGCCCAAATAACTCGGTCTAACAGCTGCTTAGACACCGAGTAAATCCAGCGCTGTTTGTTGATCGGGCCAACAATCAGGTTAGAGGTATCTTCATCAAAGTCTTTATCGTTGCACATGCCATACACTTCTGAAGTGGATGGGAACACGATACGTTTTTGATATTTCACGCAGTCACGCACAATCTTCAGGTTTTGTTCGAAGTCTAACTCGAACACTTTCAATGGATTGCGGGTATATTCAATCGGTGTAGCAATCGCGACCAACGGCAGGATCACGTCACATTTTTTGATGTGATATTCGATCCACTCGTTATGGATACTGATGTCGCCCTCAACGAAGTGGAAACGCGGATTGCCAATAAAGCGCTCAATGGCATCAGAGCCAATATCCAACCCGTAGATATCGAAATTATCATCTTGCAGCAAACGTTCTGTCAGATGGTTACCGATAAAGCCGTTTACGCCCAGGATCAGTACACGCGTGCGGCGCTTGATCAGGCTGTTCGGCTTATCCCACAGGCGAACTTTCGCCACAATGCCCATCTCGTTGGCAAGTTGAGAACCCTGCGCATACAAGCCTGCATCGCTTTGCCCGGTGACGATCTCCAGCGCGTTTTCACCGCAGGCGATAACCAGAGGTTTGGCCGACAGCACCGTACCCGGCTTGCTGCCTGATTTATCTTCGATCACTCGGCTACGCCACACGGTAATTTTTCTATCACCTAAGTAGCTAAATGCACCAGGGTAAGGTTCGGTTACCGCACGGACCAAATTGTGAACCACTGTTGCAGACTTATTCCAGTCAATTAGGCCATCTGCGGCAGTACGACGCCCAAAGTAGGTCGCCTGAGACTCATCTTGAGCCGTTGTTTCTACACCACCATTTTTGATTAATGGCAACTGCTGGCCTAACAGAGTAACCGCCGCGTCGCGAATTTTTCCATGCAGCGTCAGTGCTGTGTCGTCAGCAGCAATATCCACCGCTAACTGTCCGGCGATATCGCCGGCATCCGCTTTACGCGTCATTTGATGCAGTGTTACGCCCGTTTGCGCTTCACCATGAACCAGAGCCCAGTTTACCGGTGCACGACCACGATATTTAGGCAGCAGTGAACCATGCAGATTCCAACTGCCGCGAGGTGCGATATCCAGAATGTCCTGGCACAGCATGTTGCGGTAGTAGAATGAGAAAATAACGTCCGGCTTCAGTGCCTTAATGCGATCGATCCACAGGGGATGATTGACGTTATCTGGTGCATAAACAGGCAGTTCCATTTCGGCAGCAACACGTGCAACTGAACCATAGAAATGGTTCTCACCGGGTTCGTCAGTGTGGGTAAACACGGCAGAGATTTCATAACCCGCATCTTTCAGCGCTTTCAGTCCTGCACAGCCGATATCATGGTAAGCAAATACAATGGCTTTCATTACTCTTCTTCCTGTTGTTCAACAGATTCATGGGTCTTCAACGCGTCTGCGGAGACAATTTTTTGCACAAAATAGCGTGGACGTGCGCGCACATCGTTGTAGATACGACCGATGTACTCGCCTAATAATCCCAGCCCAACGAACTGAGCGCCGATGAAGGTAAACAGCACGGCAAACAGCGTGAATACCCCTTCAGCGGCCCATGTTGGACCAAAAATCAAACGCATCGCGATAAGTAAGACCGCCAGAGTGAAGCCTGAAAGCGCAATCACGCTGCCGACAATGCTCAAAAGGCGCAAAGGCGTGGTGGTCAAGCAGGTCACGAGGTCATACATCAGATTGATGAGTTTTAAGAAGCTGTACTTCGATTCCCCAAATTCGCGCTCATCGTGGCGAACATCAATTTCAATGGTTCGACGGGCAAACGTATTGGCCAGAATTGGAATAAAGGTGCTGCGTTCGTGGCAATGCAGCATGGCTTCAATAATAGGGCGACGGTAGGCGCGCAGCATACAGCCGTAATCGCCCATTGATTTGCCGGTGGCCTTTTGAATCATCATATTGATCATCTTCGAAGCCGTTTTGCGGAACCAGGTGTCTTTGCGTTTGGCACGAACGGTGCCGACCACGTCATAGCCCTGCTCTGCCGTTTCAACCAAGCGCGGGATCTCTTCCGGTGGATTTTGTAAATCCGCATCGAGGGTAATAATTAGATCGCCGGAAACCTGATTGAAGCCAGCCATAATAGCCGAGTGCTGACCATAGTTACGGTTTAAAAGCACAGCAACAATATGGTTTTCTGGGATCTCAGCCGCCTGCGTTAATATTTCCGCAGAAGCATCATGGCTACCGTCATCAATCAAAATAATTTCATACGGCTTATTTAACAACTCACAGGCCGCATGGGTACGTTTAATTAAAATAGGCAAACTTTCCTGCTCATTAAAGACAGGAATAACCACGGACACTTTTTTTATTGTGTTATCCGTATTTTTATTCACTTCACTATTACTCACTACAGGACTCCAGAATGTCAGATATTGCCTTCACAACGCGATCCACATCGCTGTCTTGCATATCAGGGAACAGAGGTAAGGTCATCAAACTTGCCGAGTTCCATTCGGTATTAGGTAAACAAAGTTCGGGGTATTTTTCCCGATAATATTTTTGGGTATGCGCAGCACGGAAATGCAGGCCGGTGCCGATGCCATGCTCTTTCAGCTTTTCCATCATGGTATTGCGATCGACTCCGCACAGGTCTTTATCCACACGTACCATAAACAGGTGCCATGCATGGTGATGTGGATATTCCGGAACGGTTAGCGGCAACAAAGCTGAACCTTGAAGCGCCTTGCGATAACGAGCAACCAGCTCTTGGCGGCGAGCATTCATCGCAGGAAGTTTTTCCAGCTGAACTAACGCAATCGCCGCATTGATATCCGCTAAGTTATATTTATAGCCTGGGGCGACAACTTCGGCCTGAGGTTTGCGCCCCAGAGCCTGACGATCGAACGCATCAACCGCGAGTCCGTGAAACTTAAAGCAACGAACTTTATCAGCCAGCTCATCATCATCGGTTACCACCATGCCGCCTTCGGCACAGGTCATATTTTTAATGGCGTGGAACGAGAAAATCGCGGTTCCCTGCGATCCAATCATTTCATCACCAAAACGCGTGCCGACCGCATGGGCCGCATCTTCGATCAGTGGAATATGGTGTCGCGCCGCAATCTCTCTTAACGCCGTTAAATCTGCTGGGGCACCCGCATAGTGAACCGGGATAATTGCCTTGGTTTTTTCAGTAATGGCCGCTTCAATCTGAGCGGGCTGAACCATCAAGGTATCCCGATCAACGTCAACCATCACCGGCTCTGCGCCTAGCAGAGTAATAATATTGATCGTCGACACCCAGGTTTGGGATGGCGTAATGACCTCATCTCCCGCGCCAATGCCCAGCGCCATTAGCGTCACGTGCATCCCGCCGGTAGCAGAGCTCACGGCAATGGCGTGTTTCGCACCAACGTACTGGCTGAAAGCAGATTCGAGCTGCTGGCATTTAGGGCCCGTGGTGATCCATCCTGAACGTAATACCTCAGCAACCGCAGCGATTTCATCCTCCCCCATTGAGGGGACAGAAAATGGGAGAAACTCTTTCATCCGTTACCTTATATTTGTTCTATGCCGAGGCATCCAATTTGAAGCACATAATCAAAGCGACTAGAAATACCAAAGCGTGTCTTAGCGCTTGTCTATGCTGAGAATAAGTATAAAAGCTTAGATTAACATTAAGATAAACGCAGTCTAAACATAGCGGATGATGGGGAAAAAGTATGGGATTGGTTGAAGGAATATTGATTTAAGTGAATTAAATCGAAAATTTAACGTAATAGTTAATTAAATATTTACTTACCCTGCTATTAATTTGCTTAACTATATTTAATATTAAGTCTGTTATACCCAAAATAATTGGAGTTGCTTCACAAAAGGCTCCAGACTTTTGAACAGCGATTGCGCTGGCACCAACGGGGCGAGGCATCGCCGAGTAACGCGGCAAGTGAGTAAATCCCGATGAGCGTAGCCAACACCGAAGCAGCTTCAAGTATGAAGGGTATAAACAAACCAGCGTTGCCCCTCGCTTTCTAATTCACGAAAGTCTATTTCAAACAGCGCAGAAAGATTTTGCACCGTCATCACGTCCCTTGCAGCACCTTGTTGTGATACCACCCCAGCCTTGAGCATCCAAACCTGCTGTGCGTGTCTCTGGGTATGATTCAAATCATGCGCACTGACGATGACGCAAATCCCAAGTTGAGTAAGCTGCTTGAGCAACCGATCCACCGCCGCCTGCTGGCTAATGTCCAGACTGTTCATCGGCTCATCCAGCAACAAAAGCGATGCTTGGGGATTGAGCGTTGGCCATATCTGCAAACACACGGCAGCGATACGCACCCGCTGCCACTCACCGCCAGAAAGATGGGTTAGTGGACGTGCCAGTTTATCGCTTAAGTTAAGCGTTTCTGCCAGATAGTCGACCACGCCATCAGCCAGCTCCCCATCACAGCCTGCGGGCTGGTGCAGCGCCAGAAACTGAAAAACAGGCATCACTGCGCTAGGCTGTTGCTGCTGATGTAGATAGGCGCGATAGCGGGCCAGCTCGGTCGCGGTGAGTTTTTCAATATCGATCTGATTAAGCATAATCGCGCCTTCACCGGGTAAAATACCGGCGATGCGCGATAGCAACGTGCTTTTACCTGCGCCATTCGGCCCAATGATATGAATAAGCGCCCCACGCTTCACCTGCGCACTAAAAGGTAATAGACGCGTCCCGGCGGAGACGTTGTTTAACGAAAGACAGTTCAGCGGAAGAAAATCTCTGTTTTGATTCACCATTAGGCTTTGACACTCCGTGGTCGCAGCAACATCCAGATAAAAATAGGGGCACCGAGCGACGATGTCACCACACCAATCGGCAACTCGGCGGAGAAAAGTGCTACGCGCGCCACCACATCGGCAAACAGCAACACACCGGCACCACCCAGTGCACAGGCAGGTAAAAGTGCACGATGATCGGTGATCCCCATCAGCCGCAGCATGTGCGGCACAACTAATCCGACAAAGCCAATCACGCCCGCCAGCGCAACGCTTACGCCAACTAGCCAGCCAATCGCCACCACCAGTAAATTGCGCCACACCACCAGCGAGAGTCCAAGCTGTCGCGCTTGGATATCGCCCAGAGACATCAAGTTAAGTACTTTTCCCTGATACAGCAGCCAAACGAATACCGGAATGAGCGCGGCTACCAGCCATTTCTGCCGCCAATCAACGCCGCTGAATCCGCCCATCAGCCAATACATCAGTTGGCGTAAATCCAAGCTGGAGCTGAAATACACCGCCCACGTCATCACGGCGCTACAGGCAATACCTAGCGCCACACCAATCAACAGCAGCCTAGAATTTGTCAGCGATTTGCGATGTGCAAATATCATTAGTAAAGCGGTAATCGCCAGCGCACCGATAATCGCACAGGTGCTGAGCACCCACACGGGGAGCAAACTCTGACCGAGTAATACTGCTAATACAAGCGCGACACCTGCGCCGTTGGAGACCCCTAAAAGCCCCGGTTCAGCCAGCGGATTATCAAACAGCGCCTGCATCACCGCACCAGATATAGCCAGCGCAGCACCGACGGCCATCACCGCTAACACCCGTGGTAAGCGGAGCTGCCAGACAAAAAGCTGGGCACTTTCGCTTAACCATTGCGAGGGCCACATCCAGAGATCGCCCGCGCACAAGCTGACTATCACTGCGAACAGCAAAAATAGCGTTAGGAACCACAATTTTCGGCGATCGTGCTGCTTCTGGCGCTGCTGCAATAGGGAGAAATATGAAAGTGTTGGCGTGTCGGCGTTTGGCATAGGGCTAATTAAAGTGATCTAATAAAACATCGGGTGTGGGTACAATAATGAATTTCGGCTATTCATCACCGTGATAAGGCTCAACAAATGTACCATCATGGCTATCTATTTCGTTAAAAAACCATACGCCATTTGGATAACCATCCAGAGTAACTAAATACATCACCCCTTCACTGAATTCTTCAACTTCAATAATTTTACCAATTCGGCGCGGGCCACCATCGGTTTTAACACTAACGAGGTCATTCACTTTCATCTATAGATTATCTCGCAATATCAGAGTTAATGGACGTTAGATAAGAAAAAGGCCACCCGCAGGCGGCCTTTTTGTTTTGCGTATTACTCTTTCGGTGTCGCGTTCTCGACCCGGCTCTTGAGCTTCTGCCCCGGACGGAAAGTAACAACACGGCGCGCCGTAATCGGGATATCTTCCCCGGTTTTCGGGTTACGTCCCGGTCTCTGGTTTTTGTCGCGCAGATCAAAGTTACCGAAACCGGACAACTTAACCTGTTCACCATTTTCCAGAGCGCGGCGAACCTCTTCGAAAAATATTTCTACGAGGTCTTTGGCATCCCGTTTGCTAAGCCCAAGCTTCTCAAACAGGTGTTCAGACATTTCAGCTTTAGTAAGCGCCATAAGTTCAATCCCTCAAGGATGCTTGGAATCGCTGTTTTAATGCCTCTACACATTTTGCGACGGTAGCGGCAATCTCCTCTTCTTCCAGTGTACGGGTGGTATCTTGCAATACCAGACTGATTGCGAGGCTCTTATAACCCTCGGCAACACCCTTACCACGGTACACGTCAAACAAGTTTACGCCAACTACCTGATTTACGCCAACTTTCTTACACTCTGCCAAAATATCTTCTGCAGGGACATTTTCAGCCACCACAACGGCGATATCACGACGGTTGGCAGGATAGCGTGAAACCTCGCGAGCCTGCGGAATACGGCGCTCTGCAAGGGCTTCCCACTCAATTTCAAACACCACGGTGCGACCATTCAGATCCAGTTTACGTTCCAGATCAGGATGAACAACACCAATGAAACCAACGCGTTTGCCTGCTAAATAAATTGCCGCACTCTGTCCCGGATGTAAAGCAGGGTTAGTTTCTGCTTTAAATTGGACGTCATCCAATTTACCGGTCAAATCTAAAATAGCTTCTAAATCACCTTTCAGATCGTAGAAATCGACAACCTGACGTTCCAAATTCCAGTGCTCTTCGTAACGGTTACCCGCGATCACACCGGCCAGCATGACATCCTGACGGATACCCAGATTAGCTGCAGTATCAGGAACAAAGCGTAGACCCGTTTCGAACAAACGTACACGTGACTGTTGACGATTTTGATTATAGACCACCGCAGACAGCAAACCGCTCCACAGAGACAGGCGCATCGCTGACATTTCTACCGAGATTGGGCTTGGCAAAATCAGCGCTTCTTCCGCCGGATGCAACAGCGCCTGAACCTTAGGATCAACAAAGCTATAGGTGATCGCTTCTTGATAGCCACGATCGACCAGCATTGTTTTCACGCGCTTAAGCGGCAAGTTAGCTTCACGATGAGCGGTCATGATCAGATCAGCTTTCACCGGCACGTTTGGAATATTGTTGTAACCGTAAACACGGGCAACTTCTTCCACTAAATCTTCTTCGATTTCCATATCGAAACGCCAGCTTGGTGCAACTGCCTGCCAAGTATCGTTGGCAAAGCTGACCTTACAGCCTAAACGTTCAAGGATATCGGTAACCTGTGCGTCTTCAACGTGATGACCAATTAAACGATCCAATTTTTCACGACGTAGCGTGATCGTGGCGCGCTTAGGCAGCGTTGCTTCGTTGGTGACATCAATGACTGGGCCAGCTTGACCACCGCAGATATCAATCAGCAAACGCGTCGCACGTTCCATCGCCGCGGCTTGCAATGCCGGATCCACGCCGCGTTCGTAGCGGTGAGAAGCATCGGTATGCAGACCCTGACGGCGTGCACGACCGGTGATAGACAGCGGGTTGAAGTATGCGCATTCCAGCAGAACGTCTTGTGTTTCTTCGTTCACGCCAGAGTGTTCACCACCGAAGATACCGCCCATCGCCAGCGCTTTTTGCTGATCGGCAATCACTAAGGTATCAGCCGCCAGCGTGGCTTCATTGCCGTCCAGCAGAGTCAGCTTTTCGCCCTCTTTCGCCATGCGCACAACGATGCCACCTTCTAGGCGGTTTAAATCAAACGCATGCATCGGCTGACCCAGTTCCAACAGAACATAGTTGGTTACATCAACCACCGGATCGATTGAACGGATCCCACAACGACGCAGTTTTTCACGCATCCACAATGGCGTTGCGGCCTTAACCTTGATACCTTTCACCACACGGCCCAAATAGCGTGGGCACGCATCGGTCGCTTCAACCGTAATTGGGAAGGTGTCATGAATTGCCGCAGGAACCGCATCCATCGCTGGCACGTTCAAAGCTAGCTTATTCAGCACGGCAACATCACGTGCAACGCCAATAATCCCTAAACAGTCTGCACGGTTAGGCGTTACGCTGATTTCAATCGCGTTATCATTGAGCTTCAGGTATTCACGGATATCGGTGCCGATAGGCGCATCTGCAGGCAATTCAATAATGCCGTCGTGATCTTCGGAAATACCCAGCTCAGAGAACGAGCACAGCATCCCTTCTGAAGGCTCACCGCGCAGTTTCGCCGCTTTAATTTTAAAATCACCAGGCAATACCGCACCAATAGTCGCAACAGCGACTTTCAGGCCTTTACGACAGTTTGGTGCACCGCAAACGATATCTAACAGACGCTCACCGCCCACGTTAACTTTAGTGACACGCAGTTTGTCTGCGTTTGGATGTTGGCCGCACTCAACCACTTCACCCACAAAAACGCCGTTAAATTCGCCAGCAACCGGTTCTACGCCGTCAACTTCCAGACCGGCCATTGTAATTTGTTCGGATAATGCTTCGCTGCTAATGGCAGGATTAACCCACTCGCGCAACCAGAGTTCACTGAATTTCATGTGATAATCCCGCCTTACTTAAACTGTTTGAGGAAACGCAGATCGTTTTCGAAGAATGCACGCAGATCGGTTACGCCATAGCGCAGCATGGTTAAACGCTCCATGCCCATCCCGAATGCAAAACCAGAGTAAACTTCTGGATCGATACCTACGTTACGCAGCACGTTTGGATGCACCATACCGCAGCCTAATACTTCCAGCCATTTGCCATTTTTGCCCATCACGTCAACTTCGGCGGAAGGCTCGGTGAACGGGAAGTAAGAAGGACGGAAACGAATCTGCAAGTCTTCTTCAAAGAAGTTATTCAGGAAATCGTGCAACGTGCCTTTCAAGTTGGTAAAGCTAATATCTTTATCAACAATCAGGCCTTCCATTTGATGGAACATTGGCGTGTGGGTCTGATCGTAGTCGTTACGATAGACACGGCCCGGCGCAATGATGCGAATTGGCGGCTGCTGTTCTTTCATGGTGCGGATCTGCACACCCGAAGTTTGGGTACGCAGCAGGCGTTTTGCATCGAACCAGAAAGTATCGTGGTCTGCGCGCGCTGGATGATGAGCAGGAATATTTAAAGCGTCGAAGTTGTGATAGTCATCTTCGATTTCTGGGCCAGTTTCAACGGCAAAACCCAATTCGCCAAAGAACGTTTCAATACGTTCAATAGTGCGGGTCACTGGGTGGAGGCCACCGTTTTCCATACGGCGACCTGGCATAGATACATCGATGGTTTCCTCGGCCAGACGGGCATTGAGCGCTGCCGATTCCAGATCTGATTTACGGGCATTCAGAGCTTCCTGAACTTCCTGTTTAGCCTGGTTAATCACAGCACCCGCAGCGGGACGCTCTTCTGCTGGCAGTTCGCGCAGTGACGTCATCTGCAGCGTCAAATGGCCTTTCTTACCCAAATATTCAACACGCACGTTATCTAGCGTGGCAATATCCTGAGCATTCTCTACGGCTGCCTTTGCTTGGGCAACCAACTCTGCGAGATGTGGCATTGCTTTCCTCTTCTTCCAGCCTGTTAGGCCCGATTGTCGATGGTGAGAGTCTCCCCTTCGCACTTGAAGTTGCTGCTATAGAAACCGCCACTTCAAATGCTCTGGGTATATACCCTTCATGCTTGACGCTGCCCTGGCGCAACTTCACGCATTTGGGGGTATCGATCGTCTTAAGTGCGCTCATGAATAAACCTAAATCGGTAAACCATGTTAAAGCAAAAAAAAAGCCTCCACGAGGGAGGCTTTCAGCGCTATTTTTCGTTTCTTTTCTTACGCGCAAAGCCTCCTGAATTCAGGCGCTAAAGTAAAAAAAGAAACGGAAAATAGCAGCGTGCATGCTTGCATTACCTTAAAAAAGTGAAAAAACTGATTCTATTGAAAAACTTAGCGGGCCGAATGTCAAGCCAAACACAAGCCAAACAACAAAAAGCAAAAGAGGGAGCAAGCTCCCTCTTTTATCTGATGGCTTACGCCAGAGCAGATTTCGCTTTTTCTACCAGAGCAGCAAACGCTACTTTGTCGAATACAGCGATGTCAGCCAGGATCTTACGGTCGATTTCAACAGAAGCCTTTTTCAGACCATTGATGAAACGGCTGTAAGAGATGCCGTTCTGACGTGCAGCAGCGTTAATACGTGCAATCCACAGCTGACGGAACTGACGTTTACGTTGACGACGGTCACGGTAAGCGTACTGGCCTGCTTTGATTACTGCCTGGAAGGCAACACGATAGACGCGCGAACGGGCACCGTAGTAGCCTTTCGCCTGCTTCATTACTTTTTTGTGACGTGCGCGTGCAATTACACCACGTTTTACGCGAGCCATATGCTCTCCTTAAGTCTTAATCTTGATTCAAAAAATGTTTACTTATGCGTACGGCAAGCACGCTACGACCAAGCCCAGATCCCCTTTGGAAACCAGACCTTTTGGACGCAGATGACGCTTACGCTTAGTAGATTTTTTGGTCAAAATATGACGCAGGTTAGCATGTTTACGCTTAAAACCACCACCGGCGGTTTTTTTGAAGCGCTTGGCAGCGCCACGCACAGTTTTAATCTTTGGCATTTCGATTTCCACTTCGCATTGTTAATTACATGAATCAGTGAGGCGAATAACGCCAGCGACAGACCGAAACCCATCGCTGGCAGTATTACTTGAGAGCCTTACTGTTTCTTCTTAGGTGCGAGCACCATGATCATCTGACGGCCTTCGATCTTCGTAGGGAAGGATTCGACTACTGCCAGTTCACTCAGATCTTCTTTCACGCGGTTAAGCACTTCCATACCGATCTGTTGGTGCGCCATTTCACGTCCACGGAAACGCAGAGTGATTTTGGCTTTATCGCCATCTTCCAGAAAGCGAACCAGGCTGCGGAGTTTTACCTGGTAGTCGCCATCGTCGGTTCCAGGTCGGAATTTGATTTCCTTAACCTGAACAATCTTTTGCTTCTTCTTCTGTTCTTTGGTGGCCTTACTCTTCTCATAGAGGAATTTGCCGTAATCCATGATTCGACAAACTGGCGGCTCGGCATTTGGGCTGATTTCTACTAAATCAACGCCCGCTTCCTCAGCCTTTTCCAAAGCTTCATTCAGACTGACAATACCAATCTGCTCGCCATCAACGCCTGTTAAGCGAACCTCTTGGGCGCGAATTTCTCTGTTGATGCGATTAGGACGCGCCGGTTGAACTCTTTTTCCGCCTTTAATAACTCGATTCCTCTAATTGGTGAAGACTACGGCTGCGAATCTCTTTTTGCAGCTTTTCGATCACTTCATTTACATCCATGGTTCCCAAGTCTTTGCCGCGGCGGGTACGAACGGCTACTTTGCCAGATTCGACCTCTTTGTCGCCACAAACCAACATGTATGGGACACGACGTAAAGTGTGTTCGCGGATTTTAAAGCCTATCTTCTCGTTTCTCAAGTCTGATTTCGCACGAATACCAGCAGCTTGCAGCTTTTTGGTTAATTCATCGACATAATCAGCCTGTGCATCGGTGATATTCATCACCTGTACCTGTACTGGTGCGAGCCAAGTTGGGTAGAACCCAGCATACTCTTCAGTCAGGATACCAATGAAGCGTTCCATCGAACCAAGAATAGCACGGTGAATCATCACCGGAACTAAACGTTCGTTGTTTTCACCCACGTAAGACGCGTTTAAACGGCCTGGTAACGAGAAGTCGAGCTGCACAGTACCACATTGCCATGCACGATCCAAACAGTCATGCAGAGTAAACTCAATCTTAGGTCCGTAGAAAGCGCCCTCACCCGGCTGATATTCAAACGGAATGCCGTTTTCTTTCAGCGCTGCGGCCAAGTCTTCTTCCGCACGATCCCAGATTTCATCGCTGCCGATACGTTTTTCTGGACGAGTAGACAGTTTCACCACGATTTTTTCAAAGCCGAAGATGCTATACATGTCGTATACCATCTTGATACAGCTGTTTACTTCATCGCGGATCTGCTCTTCAGTACAGAAAATATGCGCATCATCCTGAGTGAATCCACGCACGCGCATCAGGCCATGCAGTGAACCCGAAGGCTCGTTACGATGACAGCTACCGAACTCACCCATACGCAGTGGCAAATCACGATAAGATTTCAGACCTTGGTTGAAGATCTGAACGTGACCTGGACAGTTCATTGGTTTAATGCAGTACTCGCGGTTTTCCGAAGACGTGGTGAACATTGCATCTTTATAGTTCTCCCAGTGCCCTGTTTTTTCCCACAGTACTCGGTCCATCATGAACGGACCTTTTACTTCCTGATAATCGTATTCTTTCAGTTTAACGCGAACGAACGCTTCCAACTCACGGAAGATAGTCCAGCCGTCGTTATGCCAGAACACCATACCCGGCGCTTCTTCCTGCATATGATACAGGTCGAGCTGCTTGCCGATTTTGCGGTGGTCGCGTTTTGCGGCTTCTTCCAGACGCTGCAGATAGGCATTTAACTGCTTTTTATCTGCCCATGCGGTGCCGTAGATACGCTGTAAAACGGTATTATTGCTATCGCCGCGCCAGTAGGCACCAGACGACTTCTGCAGTTTGAAATGGTGGCAGAAACGCATATTTGGCACGTGCGGTCCACGGCACATGTCGATATATTCTTCGTGGTGATACAGACCCGGCTGGTCATCGCGACTGATGTTCTCATCCAGAATCGCCACTTTATATGGTTCCTGACGTGCTTCAAAAGCGTCACGGGCTTCTTGCCAGCTCACTTTTTTCTTAATCACGTCGTAATCTTTATCTGCCAGCTCATGCATACGCTTGTCGAGCAGCTCAAGATCTTCCTGCGTCAGGGTATGATCAAGGTCTACATCGTAGTAGAAACCATTGTCGATCACCGGGCCAATGGCCATTTTAGTGTTCGGCCACAGCTGTTTGATCGCATGACCCAAAAGATGCGCGCAGGAATGGCGGATAATTTCCAAGCCTTCCTGATCTTTTGCGGTAATGATGGAAACACTGGCGTCTTGTGTAATCGGATCGCAAGCATCAACCAGCTCACCGTTAACGCGACCCGCAATGCAGGCTTTCGCCAAGCCAGGTCCGATGTCCATAGCAATATCCATTACGGATACAGGTTTGTCGAACTGGCGCTGACTACCGTCAGGAAGTGTAATAACAGGCATTTATATTCCTTATCTACAGTGGTGACCCACACGACAGGCCACATATAGAAAACAATTTGTATTTAAAATCATCGTTTTATGGGCGCCATCCTGCTGTACTTTGCAAGATATGTACGCAGCGTGATACATAAAACGCTATGCACCCCTGAATACTCACACCCACTACCGCCGATATTAACACCCACAGAGAATGGGTTAAACAAAAACACGGCTACACAGCGATTCTTACCTGCTCTCAACTTGGCAGATGTTACGTTAGATCAAATAACAGCGGGTTAAAGAAAAGGCATTTCCAAATTTTTCAAACAGATCACACTCAGTGAAAGTTCATAGTGATGACGGGCTGTTCAACTTCGTAGGTCCATATTTTGCTGTACCTGATGACCATTGACTGAAAACTGACTAGACAACGGCGGCTATGGTTGCATATTTATGCCATCCAATAAAATAACGCACGGGTCATTAATAAATATAACGAGGCTGCATAAAAGGAATTATATTTTTTAATCTTTAAATATAAAAATAAAGCGCCGGGAAGAATCCCGGCAATAAAAATAATGAAAAGAATGAATATTCATAGTAAGACATACTACGTAATCTGCATTGGCATGCAGTGGCCTAAAAATAGTATTCCTATGATTAGAAATCAAATTAACAAAAGGTGCTTAAGCCAATAAAACTATTAACGGTGATTGACGATATAGTTCAAAAGCTAGATCTTAACGTAAGTAAACCAAACAAGTGAGAGTTATCATATTCAAACTTTTATTTAATTCCGCATTTTTTGCGCTTTTACTCCATCTGCAAAGCCGACAATATCGACAGCACTTAGCTTATTTAGTTCATAAAAATGAGTTAATATTGTTGAGTATAAAAAAAGCAATTGGCATCAATGCAATAATAAAGGTTAAGGAAAATAAAATGAAACGCAAAGTTCTCGCAGTGGTAATACCAACATTAATGGCATTAGCAGGAGCAGCCCATGCTGCCGAAATTTATAATAAAGATGGCAATAAACTAGACTTACATTTCAAAGTCGATGGCCTTCACTATATTTCAGATAATGATAACTCCGATGGCGATCACTCTTATGTCCGTGGTGGTTTCAGTGGCGAAACGCAAATTACGGATATGCTGACCGGCTATGGCATGTGGGAATATCAAGCAAACCTAAACCATACTGAAGGCGAAGATAATAGAAACTTTAGCCGTTTCGGTTTCGCCGGCCTTAAATTCGGGGATTATGGCTCTTTGGATTACGGGCGTAATTCTGGGATTATTTACGACATCATGGCTTGGACCGATATGCAGCCAGAGTTTGACGGTAGCACCGTTGGCGCTGATAACTTCATGTTCCAACGCGCTGGCGGCGTGCTAACCTACCATAACCGTGATTTCTTTGGCTTGGTCGATGGCCTAAACTTCGGCATTCAGTATCAAGGTAAAAATGACGACCCAACCGAAAACAAAGATGGCCGTGATGTATTAAGCCAAAATGGTGATGGTTACGGTTTATCACTCTCTTACGATCTGGGCTATGGTTTTAGCCTCGGTGGCGCCTACTTCCAATCTGACCGAACCAACGACCAGAACAGCGGCGGTAAAGGTGGTCGCTATAATGATATTATGGGTAATGGTGATAAGGCCGAAGCTTATACTGTGGGCGTGAAATACGAAAACAGCGGTTATTATGCCGCGGCAAACTATACACAATCCTATAACGCGATTCGTTTTGGTAACTCTAATGACCATAACGAAGCCTATGGTTACGCAAACAAAGCGCAAGGCGTAGAAATGTATACTGGTTATACCTTTGATTTCGGCTTGCAACCTTTCGTTGGCTGGAACTATGTTGAAGGTAAAGACTTAGGCAGCAATGGCGCATCTCGCGATTATGGCGATCAGAAATTGGTTAACTTTATCGATATTGGTGCAACCTACTTCTTTAATAAAAACATGTCTACGTATGTAGATTATAAAATTAACATGATCGATGATAACGACTTTACTCGTTCAGCGGGCATTGACACTGATGATACCGTAGCATTAGGGATTGTTTACCAGTTCTAAGCGCAGCATCATGATCAATAAAAAATAATAAAGTAAATATTAACAGCCTTTAGCTCGGTATTATACCGGGCTTTTTTTATTTTAAGAGCAGGAAAATAAAATTTAAAAACACATAACTTTCAGCGCTAGATGAAATACCAGCATCCGCAGATAAGCAGAAAGAACTGTTGTCATAAAAAGCGATAGCCTCATCGATGCATAGAAACATCCACATATAATAACCCGCCGGTAATAAAAGGCTTTAAGGGCGCATCGCGCATGAATATTCATTTTTTATGCATTATAATAAGAAAAAGACGAGATGATTTTTATCTATTACGTGTATAAATAAATGAACAGCGCTGCTGAGTTTCGTTCGTATTTTTCAGTTTAGATATCGATGTTTTTTCAGTCATAATTTGTTACACTAGCTAACGTTAGTTTTCGATATCTCAATATCCCATTTTATGTTCCGATTGAGGCATTTGTCTTCACTCGCAGTGAGTTGTTTTTTTTTGATTTTATAGCTACTTCACAAACCAAGGTAATTAGATGTATCCAGCAGCATGGGCCTTTATAAAAACGGTATATTTGATCGGCTCAATCATCTCCGCGTTACTGACTTTCAAAGCCTGCGCTGACCCCTCGCTCAAAATCAGGATCTTCACTGCCATACTGATTGGATTAACATGGCCAATGAGTTTTCCCATTGTTTTGTTATTTTGGGCATTTATGTGATGTAGCATAGCCTTGTAGCAGCATTATTTTATAAGGATAGTGAGTAGGTTAATCGCTCAGAACTTAATAAATGCTGTTGTTATAAGATTTATCTTAGATTAAGTATCATACGAGAAAATAAAAAATTCCTTGGGTAGAATTGAATAAAACACCCGAATGAATTCCGCTGAATGAATAAAGGTTTGTTATGTACGCACTCGTTATGATGGTCTGTTATCTGAGCGGCCCTTGTGAAAGCTTGTACCTTGGTGGTTTTGATACGGAAGAGCAATGTGTACGCGAGATGAATGTGCAGCGAATTCAACGCGGCGGATGTATCCCGCTTGAAAATGTACTAGACGATTTTTGGCAGCCAGCAACCCGCGCTGCTGACTTCCCTCACCTGTTCTAATGTGGACCGATTTGCAGCAAGAGTTCGTCAATCCGCTTAATCACTAACGTGCTGGCGTGCTCCATAGTGGCTAAACTTGCCTTTAAATGCTGATCGTCACCTGCCCTAAATGCCACCAATGCCTCTCGGCCAGAACGATGCACTTCGGCGTGTGGAGCTTCAAGCTGAGCAAAGCTGCTAAGGTGCGAAAACTCCCGCCCCGCGTCGCCATAGAACCATTTCCCTAAGCGGCAATCCGTATGGCTGTTAACTTCAGCAACTTCATCTTGTTGTAATATCAGTTCATAAACTTTGACTTTCCAAATAACGTGATCGAGTTTAACCGTATTCAGAAACTGTTGGGTGGCGATAAAGCGAATGATTTCCTGCATATGCGCTGAAAGTTCAATAACCTGCTGTAACATCTGGCAAGCCTGTTCTGTCGCGTGACGAATATCGTGTGTGGACTGATTATTTTCCCCAACGCTCGCACTCACGCTTTTCGCATGCTGGTTAATATCCTGAGTCAAGGCGGTAATATTTCCCGCCTGAAGTTGAATCTCCGAAGAGAGCTGTTTGATCTCTTTCGCAATAACGGAGAATCCAGCCCCTCGTCCACCAACATGGGCAGCCTCGATGGCTGAGTTGATCGCCAACAGATTGGTCTGTTTAGAAAGCTTATTAATCGCATCGATATTGTTATTAATACCTTTGAGTACAGCAATTAATTCGTCAATGTAGCCAATACTCTCACCGGAATGCTGTTCAATGAGGCTAACCAATTCAGCAAGCCGCCCCATTCCCAGACGAGCCTGTTCATTTTTTTGGTTAAGCTCATCAACCGTCACTAATTCTTCCATCAAGCTTTGGCTAGAGTGCAGCAATGAGTCTCGAATAATTTCTATCGCGCCGATGCCAGAAAGAAAGCTATGACACAGCAATTCACCATATGACTTCTGAGTAACATCAACGTCTTCTATCAACACGGCTTCCGATGTTGGCGCTAAGTCTGTCGTTATTTGCCTTACCGGCCGCTCATGTTTATGCCCAAACCACCGCTTTAATTGCGTATACATTGCCTAAACCCCTCCTTACCTCTGATAGGCCAACCTATTGTGCATGACCATTCAAATCACACTTGACCGCTCCGCACGACATATAAGGGTTATCGACAGAAGCCGCGAAATATTTATGGTTATTATGCTTCGGTAAAAATTTTGTATTTTTTATGTGACAGATAAATCCCAGAAAAATAAAGAGTTAACACTGCGCTAAAAATTAAAATGGAAATGAATTCCGTTTATTTGTGGAAAAAAACCTATCCCCTTCTATGCTAAATAACGGGCCATCTGGTAACCGCACACGTATATGAATCAATCAGGAGAGAAGTTATGGGAAAATCATTCGTTCGAATCGGGATCTTTGAAGTGGAAGATGCAGAACTGTCGAAAACGCCAGATAGCCAGTTGAAGAGCCATACGCTCAGCATACCTTGCAAATCAAACACCGATCTTTGCATGCAGCTTGACGGCTGGGATGAGCAAACCACCGTTCCCGCGCTGCTAGATGGCAAAAACGCCCTGCTTTACCGCAACCATTACGATCGCCAGAGCGATGCTTGGGTCATGCGTTTTGCATAATGGGAAAGCCCTAGGCAAGGATAATTTGATAACCTTGTCTAGGTGTATCAACAAGTTTGAAAAGAATTGGAAATGAAATCCATTTTTAATGATTAATGCGCATCGCGTAACTGCGTGGCATCAAGCGTAGGTAATACCGGCGGTTCAACGGGTTTAGTTTTAGCAAAGATATAATCCAGAATGGCACGCGTTGTCGGTGCTGCAGATACACCATTCCCACCACCGTTTTCTAAAATGACGGCAATCGCAACCTTAGGGTTTGAATACGGCGCAAACGCCGTGTAGAAAATATGATCGCGCAGCTTCACCGGGATCATTTTGGCGTTGTAAACCTGATCTTGTTTCAGCCCAAATACTTGAGAGGTGCCTGACTTGGCGGCAATTTCATAAGGCGCAGTGTGGAAATACTTGTAGCCAGTGCCGTTAGGATAGTTTGCCATACCAAACATGCCTTTTTTCACAATACCCCAGATCGGCGATTTCGGATCGGCCACCTGCGAATGTTCTTCCTGCTGATAGCGCTCGACATGGTTCCCTTGTTTCATCGAATACATCAAATGCGGCGTTTTCGTTGTGCCATTATTGATGAGCGTACTCAAGGCCTTAACCATTTGAATCGGGGTGGCGGTCCAATACCCTTGCCCAATGCCTACAGAAATAGTATCGCCTTGATACCACATTTTTTTGTGGACTTTCTGCTTCCATGCTCGATCGGGCAAAACGCCCTTGGCCTGTTCCATTAAATCGATGCCGGAATATTGCCCGTAGCCAAATTTACTCAACCATTCATGGATGCGATCGATCCCCATCTCATAGGCCACCTGATAGAAAAACGTATCCGCTGATTCTTCAATCGCCTTGGTCACGTTTAACATGCCATGACCGGTTTTCAGCCAGTCTCGATAATGGCGATTAGTGCCGGGAAGCACCCAAGTAGGTTGGCCAAAAAACGTGGTCTGCGGCGTGATAACACCGGCAAAGAGTGCAGATGTGGCCATGAACGGTTTCACCGTGGATGCAGGCGGGTAAATCCCTTGAGTGACACGGTTAATCAATGGTAAGTCAGAATTATCGAGCAAAGCCTGATAAGACTTATACGATATACCGTTCACGAAGGGATTCGGGTCATAGCTTGGGCTAGAGACCATCGCCAAAATACCACCATCGCGCGGATCCATCACCACCACGGCCGCACGCTGTCCCTTCAGCAGTTTCTCAATATATTGCTGAAGCGGTAGATCTATCGTCAGATAAATATTCTTTCCGGCCTGCGGCGGCGTCTCGGTTAACTCTCGCACCACGCGCCCATGGCTATCGACCTCAACCTCCTGCGAGCCCGTGGTACCGTGCAGTTGGGATTCGTAATAACGTTCGATTCCCTGCTTGCCAATGTCATGATCCGCCGCATAGTTTTCACCTTCACCGGCCTCATTCAGCCGTTTGGCATCGCGATCGTTAATCTTTGAAACATAGCCAACAACGTGGGCTAGCTCAGCGCCGTATGGATAGTAACGCTGCTGATAGCTGCTAATCGACACGCCGGGAAATTCAAATTCATTGACAGAAAAGCGCGCAACTTCAACGTCGGTCAGCGCTTCTTTGAGGGGCACTTCAGCAAAGCGTCGAGAGGACTTCATCGCCTCGTGGAAGTTATTAATATCATCCGCTGTTAAATCCACTATCGGCGTCAGCGCTTTGATCGTTTCGTCTAAGTTAGCGACTTTCCCAGGAATCAGTTCAATTTGATACAGCGTTTGGTTTTCTACTAACGGCGTTCCGTTGCGGTCATAAATCAACCCGCGTACCGGCGCAATGGGCAGGGTTTTAATGTCGTTGGCGTTCGAGCGTGTTTGATACTGATCGTGCTCTTCTACCTGAAGGTGATACAGATTAAGCACTAATACGCCGAAAAGCAGCACAACCATCACCGCGGCAATAATTGAACGGCGGATAAACAGCGTCTCTTCAGCACTGTGGTCGCGAAATGGCTCTAGCAAACGGCTCATGACTGGAGATACAGGTGCAAAACGACCTGTCGGATTCACTCAATAATTAAACGGACGCTAAGGCTAAACGCAATCTGCAGCGAGTGAAACCACGGTGATGCTAATGAGTCATCATCATTGTTTCAGGATGTGAATATATTCGTGAAATGTGACAAGACAAGTGTAATTAAGAGGAAAATAGCCAATTGATGTGTAATGCACGCCGCTAAAGTCACATTTTAGGGGGACCACACCGATGGAGTCGTAGCGGCGTAAGCCGCCTGAGCGCCCCGCGGTGTGGTAGACCCGTGTATCTCGATCTCTTAAACCAACGTCATTACTTCCTAAAAACCATGTTTTTTCAGGCTAGCTAATAATCGACGATGTCGGCGCGGCAACATCTTTTGGGTTAGCACCGAAACGGTTGCTGCCTGGTTGGCTATCGAAGACGGCGAAGATAAACAACACAAACCAGCCAACGATCGGGATAAGACCGATCAACACCCACCAGCCGCTGCGGTCAGTATCGTGGAGACGGCGAACCATAACCGCAATCGAAGGAATAATTAACAGCAGGCCGTAAACCACGGTCAGCACGCCTTCGCCACTCTCATTGCTCCAGCCTAATGCATCCTGTACGAACCCCAATAGAATTGTGATGATGGCGTTTATCAGTACGAACCACCAATACTCTCTACGTCTAGCGCGGTCACGAAAATTGAAATAGTTCTTCAGAACCTTCAGATACCAATCCATCGTTCTTCCTTTTATCCAGAGCCATAAATCTCACCTGATTGTATTCTGCCCACCAAGTGATAATTCCGTATATTGATAACAATCAATTATGTCTCGTCACAAACATTTCAGCCAGAAATGTAGGCTAAATGAGCGCAAAAAAAATCTGGTCATGCGTAAAGTATGCAAAAAAAGTATAAAGTGCATACTTTGCCGGTTCGAGTTGACACAAATCATGTTTGCGCAGATAGGCGTCTGCTATAAATCCCAGCGTTTTATGTCATACAAAAATAATGGGACGATCAGGAATCCACATGCCACTAAAACTAAAAGCGCTGCCCTACGCACTCGCCTTCATTTTTGGCGCACTGCCACTTATTTCTCACGCCAGCGCGCAACCAGCCACGCAGCACACGCTTAAACTGGCCATTGGCGAAGAGCCGACTGAAGGTTTTGATCCGCTACTTGGCTGGAGCCACGGTAGCTACTTGCTGTTACATAGCCCACTGTTAAAACAAAAGGCCGATCTTAGCTGGGATAACCTGCTGACAGAAAAAGTCACCAACAGCGAGGATGGCAAAACGTGGACGCTAACGCTAAAGCCTAACTTAAAATTCTCTGACGGCTCACCGCTCACGGCCAAAGATGTCGCCTTCACTTACAACCAAGCCGCACGCGGCGGCGGCAAGATCGATATGGGCAACTTTGCTTCGGCAAAAGCGCTAGATTCGCGCAGCGTAGAAATGACGCTCTCCGCACCGCAAAGCACTTTCGTTAACGTATTAGGCTCACTGGGCATCGTTTCCGCAGAAAAATATGATGCTAAAACCTACGCTCAGAAGCCTATCGGTGCGGGCCCTTATCGACTGGTAAGCTTTGAGCCGGGTCAACAGCTCATCGTTGAAGCAAACCCTTATTACGCCGGCCACAAAAATGATTTCAATAAATTAGTTTTTGTCTTTTTAGATGAAGACAGTGCCTATGCGGCAGCACAAAGCGGTCAGCTTGGCTTGGTGCGTATTGCGCCATCTATGTCGGTAAGCGGACAAAATGGCCTGAAGCTGTGGGTGCGACCAAGCGTAGAAAATCGAGGCATCGTATTCCCAACCACGCAGGCAGGGAAAAAAGACGCCAATGGTTATCCGATTGGCAATAACGTCACCGCCGATGTCGCCATTCGTCGTGCCATCAACTACGCCATTAACCGCCAACTGCTCGCCGATCAACTGATGGAAGGCCACGCGATCCCTGCCTACAGTGCGGTTCAAGGATTACCTTGGGACAGCAAAGCCGCAGCGTTTAAAGACGGTGACATTGCCAAAGCCAAGCAGATTTTAGACGACGCGGGCTGGAAAGTCGGCAGTGACGGCGTGCGGGTGAAAAATGGTCAGAAAGCCGAATTAACCCTGTGGTACACCAGCGGCGACAGCACCCGCCGCGATCTGGCGCAGGCCGTCCGTTCCATGCTTCAACCACTGGGTATCAAAATGGATTTGCAGTCCGGTAGTTGGGAAACCGTCGAACGCAACATGCATGCAAACCCAACGCTGTTTGGCTGGGGCAGTTTAGATCCGATGGAGCTGTATCATCATTACAGCAGCAAAGCGGCCGGGGTGGAGTATTACAATCCGGGCTATTACAGCAACAAGATCGTCGATCAGCACCTGCAGCAAGCGCTCGATGCGCCAACGTGGCAAAAAGCGGTACCGTTCTGGCAACAGGTCGAATGGGATGGCAAAACGGGTGCGGGCGTACAAGGCGATGCGGCTTGGGCTTGGTTGCTCAATGTGCAGCATACCTACTTAGCCAACCCCTGCGTCGATTTAGGTAAAGCGGCACCTGAAATTCACGGTAGCTGGTCCGTTCTCAATAATCTGCAAGATTGGAAGTGGACGTGCCATTAAAACGCTTCGCCGATCTCAGCCTGATACTCACGCGTTTACGCGGTTTGCGTCAGGCTGTGTATACCCTCTTTCGTTTAGCTTGCCTGCTGACGCTGGTGTCGGCGGGCACGTTCACGCTGCTCAGTTTTTCCCCCATCGATCCCATTCGTGCCTATATCGGCAATGACTTGCTGCATGTTCCCCCGCAGCAATACCCGTTGATTGCCGCCCGTTGGGGATTAGATCAACCGCTGTGGCTGCGCTTTTGGCACTGGTTCTCACAGGTGCTGCACGGCGATCTTGGCTACTCGATGCTGTATAACGCGCCCGTAGCCGACGTGATCGGCGAGCGATTCGCCACCTCTTTCGCCTTATTGGCCAGCGCATGGTTGTTATCCGGTTTTTTAGGCATGTTGCTAGGCTTTAGCGCGGGCCGCTATCTCAACCGTTGGCCCGACCGCTTGATTTGCCGTATCAGCTATCTGTTGTCATCGCTGCCCACTTTTTGGGTTGGGCTTTTACTGCTGGTTGTTTTTGCCGTCCACTGGCCATGGTTTCCGGTATGCTGCGCTTGGGAGCCGGGTAGCAGCGCACAGGATGCAACGATCGTTGAACGCATTCGCCACCTGATTTTGCCCATGATTGCGCTCAGTCTGATGGGCTTGGGACAGATCGCATTGCATACCCGCGAGAAAGTCGCCGAAGTTATGCACAGTGACTTCGTACGCTACGCGCAGGCACAAGGTGATTCAGGCTGGTCCCTATTACGGATTCAGGTATTTCGCCACGCGCTGACGCCCGCGCTGTGTCTTCAATTTGCCTCGGTAGGTGAATTACTCGGTGGTTCTCTGCTGGCAGAGAAAATCTTTGCCTATCCCGGACTGGGGCAAGCCACGATTGATGCGGGCCTGCGCGGCGATATTCCTTTGTTGATGGGCATCGTATTATTCAGCACCCTGTTAGTCTTTGGCGGAAATACGTTAGCCGCGGTGCTGTTGGCAAGAATGAATCGAATTTTGGAACGTCAATGATGCTGCATAACCCCGCGCCGTCGCTGTTACGCTTTGTGCTTTCGGCCCTCGTGCTGGTGACTCTCACGCTGTATGGGATTTCGTTGCTCTCGTCAGATATCCCATTGGATCTGCTGGCACGCTATCAGGCGCCTAGCGCCGTACACTGGTTTGGTACTGATAATCTGGGGCGCGATCTGTGGTTGCGCTGCTTTCAAGGCGCGCTAACGAGCCTGCAGATTGGTATCGGCGCTTCGCTGTGTAGCGGGATCATCGCCATGCTGGTTGCCAGCCTGACACTGCTGCATCCTGCGCTCGATCATATGCTGCGGTTACTCGTTGATACCCTGCTGTCGTTGCCGCACCTGCTGTTATTAATACTCATCTGCTTTACCGTTGGCGGTGGCAAACACGGCGTTATTTTGGCCGTGGCGTTAACCCACTGGCCGAAGCTGTCATTGATTCTGCGCGCCGAAGCACAGCGTATCCGCACCAGTGACTATATGACTCTCGCCCAGCGTTTGGGAAATAGCCGCTGGTATTGCTGGCGAGCGCATTATTTGCCTGCTCTAGCGCCTCAATGGTTTGTTGGCACGCTATTAATGTTTCCGCATGCGGTGTTACACAGCGCGGCACTTAGCTTTCTCGGCTTCGGCCTAGCGCCGCATGAGCCTTCGTTAGGCATTTTGTTGTCTGACGCACTGCGTTTTCTCAGCAACGGTTGCTGGTGGCTGGCGGTATTTCCGGGGCTAATCCTTCTGCTGATCGTGTTGCTGTTTGATCAATGCGCTCGCGCGATTCAACAGCTATGGCTAAGGAATCAATCATGCTGAATTTCGACAACGTGACTATCGAGAGCGCTCGCTATAGCTGGTTTGGTCGTAAAAGATGGTCGCCCATCCTGAGCGATATTAATTTTACGCTACGCCGTGGCGAAGTGGTCGCGTTGGTGGGCGGCAGCGGCGAAGGAAAAAGTTTATTGCTGCAGAGCGCCTTAGCCCTACTGCCGCAGAACCTGCGCAAACGCGGCGATATTCGCTTAAACGGCGAAGCGCTTGATGCGCTGCAATGCCAAAAGTTACGCGGTAACACCTTATGTTATGTGCCACAGGGCGTGAGCTCTCTCAATCCACTGCTCAACGTTGGCACTCAACTCTCTCGCAGCCTGCACCTGAGCGGCAGCCATACCTGTGCGCTTGCTCTCGAACAGCAAATTAAACATTACCAACTGCAAGCCGACGTTTTGCTGAAATATCCTCGTCAGCTATCTGGTGGAATGGCCAAACGAGTGCTCGCCTGTAATGCCGCATTGGGCGGCGCGCACTATATTCTGGCCGATGAAATCACCGCGTGGCTCGACGAGCCGCTGGCCTGCCAGCTGTTGCAGCAGCTACGCGATCTCAGTGCACAAGGCGCCGGTGTTTTGTGGGTGACTCACGATTTGTCATTAGCCGCTCGCTTCGCCGATCGTATCGTCGCCCTCAACGAAGGGCGGGTCAGCGATGACATCACGATCGACGCTCTAAAAAACGGGCACGGCAGCCCTACGCTACAAAAACACTGGCTCGCCCAGCCGGAGCACCATCCGTTATTTACCCACGTGCCCGCTGATGATCTCGCAACCTGTAAAATGAGGCGCGTTTAATGTTGCGTATTTCAGCGCTCAGCATAGAACAAGATAAGCGCCAGCTATGGCATGACTTTTCGCTCAACGTTTTGACCGGAGAGCGGGTAGGAATTTCAGCCCCTAGCGGCTACGGAAAAACAACATTAGGACGGGTATTAGCCGGCTGGCAGCCTTATCAGCAAGGGAGTATTACGCTTGACGATGCGGCGTTACCTTGCAAGGGGTATTGCCCTGTTCAGCTCGTTCCTCAACATCCTGAACTGACGTTCAACCCTTACCGCACCACGGGGCAAGCATTGCGCGATGCTTGGCACCCAGATGCTGAACAACTTTCTCGTTTTCACGTCAAAGCAGAATGGTTAACCCGTAAGCCCAACCAACTTTCTGGCGGCGAGCTGGCGCGTATTGCGCTGTTAAGAGCGTTAGATCCCCGCACGCGGGTGTTAATTGCCGATGAGGTCACCGCACAGCTCGATCCTCATATTCAGCGGGATATCTGGCAGCAACTGATCATTGAGTCGCAGCAGCGCCCGCTGAGCATGATTATTTTTAGTCATCAGCGGGCATTGTTGGAGCAGATTTGCACGCGCGTCGAGGTGATAGCGTAGTTATTGGGTTATGGATAAAAACACCAAAACTCGACCAACATCGTTTGCTTATACGACCGAGATACACGGGGCTTGCACCCCGCGGGGCGCTCAGGCGACTTACGTCGCTACGACCCCATCGGTGTGCTCTCACTAAAATAAGACTCTGGTAAACAACACCATAAACTCTACAACTTATTTTTTATTCACTGGAGCCTGTGCGCCAAAAACAGCGTCGGACTGTGGGATCTGGGTAAATTTCGCAATGATGGTGCGGTAGGTTTGTGCAGGCTCAAGGTCGGTAAACTGCTGCGGATAAATAAACTTGGCTAAATAATCCAATCCTACAATGTTGTAAGGATGGTTATAGAAATTGTGGTACAAGCCATACAGATGGTTTTCCTGCACGGCTTTTATTTGGTTGAATCCATTGCGGGCTTTCAACTGACCAAAACGGTCATCCACCTGCTGAGACTTGACACCGTAACCGAATGGAATAGCAATACTGTCTTTATTTTTCCAGCGAGCACCGGAAACCACGTAAACATCCGGCTTCAGGCTGATCACTTTCTCCATCGATATTTCACCGGTCGCGCCCGGTAATAACCCTGACCCGAGATTCTCCGCGCCGATCGCCTCAACCATACCGCCAAAACCAACGTGCGCATGGGTAAAGCAGCACGCTTGCGCCCCGCCAACGCCCGCTTTTGCTTCAACAAATACGCGCGGTTTTGGCGTGACTTTGGCGGTTATCGACGTTATTGCCTGCAAGTGCTGCTGATAAAAATCGGTATATTCTTTTGCTTCCTGTTCGCGATTAAGTACTTCACCTAACAGTTGGATGCTTTTCGGCGTATTGGCGATAGGCTGTAAAAAGGTATCCACGAACACCACGGGAACGTTCAGTGCCGCTAGCTGTTTCAGCACTCCGGTATCGGCTAGCGCGGGCTTGGCACGCAGTTGAGCTATCATTAAGTCCGGTTTACGTGCTATCACGCTTTCTAAATTCACCTCGCCCTTATCGCTAAAGCCCATATCAGGAATTTTATCTGCCTCTCCCGGCCACTTTTGGTTCAGCACCGCAAGCGTTTCAGGATCGCTTTTTTTCAGCAAATTGTTCCACGCCACAATTCGGCTAAACGGATCGGCACGATCGAGCAATGCCAGCGTCATGATGTCACGCCCATCCTGCACCACAATGCGCTTCGGCTCATGCTGCAAGGTAATACGCTGGCCGGATGTGTCTGTGATGGTCAGAGGATAAGTCGTTGCGATAACGGGGGCAGATACCGCCAGCGCACATACCAGCGCTAATCGATTGAAAGAACGTGCCATAAAGCTCTCCTGGAATGACCAAAATGGTCAATTGGTAATGATAATAAGTTTTATTTGCACGTAAAAATAAAGAATCTTGCCCGTAATTACAAACGAAATGCTTTTCTAAGTATGAATAGGCTCGATAAAAACAAAAAAAGCCGCGCTTCACAGCACGGCTTTTCACTTGAGCATTTTCGTAAGATTAGATCAGGCTGTAGACCAGCGCTGACAATGCAATCAGGCCCATTATCAACACAAAAGGATTGGTGATTGAACGGTATTTTTTCATCGCTGGCACTTTATGAATGGCATAAATTGGCAGAATGAACAGGATAACCGCAATCAGTGGTCCACTGATGGTTTCAATAATATGCAACGCGCTTGGGTTCAAGAAGGTCACCAACCACGTTACAGCAAACAACAACACCGCAGAGATCTTGTGAGTCACATTGGACGACACTTTCTTACCCACGCTGCGGAACGCGCCGTCAATCAAGCTAGTGGCACCTTCGGTCACGCCCAGCGAGGTTCCCAAATAGGATTTCGACATCGCCAAAATCGCCATCACCGGTCCTAAGTAGGCGATTAATGGATTTGAGAATTTATTCGCCAAACTCGACAGCACGGTAATATTTTCATCGCGTGCCGCCAACATTTCAGCATGCGACAGGCTCATCACACAGCTAAAGACAAAGAACAAAATGCTGACACAAATCATCATGTAGCTATAGCGCATGATACGCGCACAGCGACGCTCGGCCCCCTCGCCGTACAGTCCCTTTTGGGTGGAAGAGAACGAAGAGATGATCGGTGCATGGCTAAATGAGAACACCATCACCGGAACCGCCAGCCAGAGTGAACGCCATAATTGAGGGTCGCTCACCGACGTTTGCTGCAGGCCGGTGAAAAATGCAGATACGTGCCAATACGGGATCAGATAGAGAGAGATACCCAGCAGGAACACAATCAATGGGAAGACTAAAATCCCCATTGCCGCGACAATCGTCTCTTTACCGGTGCGCAGGATCAAACTCAGCGCCGCTACTACGCCTAAGCTCAACCAGATCCTCGGCGGCGGCGTAACGTGGAACTGGTTTATCAAGAAGCTTTCCAACGCATTGGTAATGGAGATGCTGTACACCAAAACTATCGGGAAAAAGGCCAGTAAATACAGCACCATGATGGCCTTACCCGCCAAAATGCCGAAATGCTCTTCAACCACGTCGGTGATATCACCGTCACGGCTTGAACCTGATAATACAAAGCGGCTAAGTGCGCGATGCGGCAAATAGGTTAATGGATAAGCCAAAATCGCCATCAAAATCAAGACTAACGGGCCGTTCAAGCCGGCGTTGATAGGCAAAAATAGCGTACCCGCACCAACCGCCGTGGCATAAAGCCCAAACATCCAGACTGTGTCTGTTTTATTCCACTTGGACGGGCGTTCTGTCGCTACCCGACCAGCATCAGGGGAAATAATACTCATTAATTCACTTACCTTCTTTGTGAAACGTGGGCCAACGCAGACATCCTGTTCTGCCCAAATGTGTCCTGCACTTTTGTAGATCGCTGTTATGAGCTGGCCTAAGGCCATATCGCGCAGGAAGCACAGAGTTCAATTCCGCAGGCGACACTCATTAGTTCTAAGAACGTTTAAAAACAATGAGTTATCAAAAAAGCAAAACGATTGCGGAATAAGTGCGGAGAGAAGGATAAAGAATTTTGATAAAAAAGTCACAAAAGTTGAATTTTACAGCACAAAAAACCGCAAAAATTGCGGCTAGACCATCCCAACGTTGGGTCATGAAAGCCGCCAACGCAGCTACGGTTTCAAAATATGAACGCCCTCAAAGCCCATTAGAATCTCAGCAAGGCGTCAAATGAGCGAGTCCCAATGAGCTGACATTAGTCAGTGATTATTCTGGCGAGCGAATGCAGCCAACACAGCGGTGGTTTCAATATGAACGCCCTCAAAGCCATTGGAATCTCAGCAAGGCGGCAAATGCGTGAGTCCCAATGAGCTGATATTAGTCAGTGATTATTCTGGCGAGCGAATGCAGCCAACACCGCTGTGGTTTCAATATGAAAGCCCTCAAAGCCATTGGAATCACAGCAAGGCGGCAAATGCGTGAGTCCCAATGAGCTGACATTAGTCAGTGATTTGGGCGAACAAATGCAGCCAACACAGCTGTGGTTTCAATGGCGCAGAGGGAAGAGGGAGATGACTGTGGTTAACCTACAGCCTTATAAGGGCTAACCACAGTCAGGACATGGCCTGATGTACTGCTTGAATGCGTTTTATTGCACCATCGCGAGATACGCGGTGTTTACCTTCCACAGATAACGCGGAGCCTGCGCTGCCGGATGTCGTTTTTGGATATGCTGATAAAAAGCTTCCGGTGACATGCTGTTGATTTTGTCGATCGCGACCTTACGGTTTGGCGAGAACGTCCTCAACATGGCCCCTGCTCCGTTGGCATACGATACGATCATCGCATAGCGCATGGTCTTAGGGTTTGATATTCCGGCTAACTGCTGATTCTGCAAGATATTGAGATAGGCAGTGCCTAAATCAATATTAACCGCAGGATCTTTTAACTCACGCGACGTTGGTTGCCCGCCTCGTCCCTTCTTGCGGTAAGCATCCTTACCTGCCGTTGAAGCTTTTAACTGCATCAGCCCGATGGCATTAGATGTACTGACTGCGTGAGGATTCCCTCCTGACTCAACCTGAATAATGGCCTTTATTAAGGTTTCATCAATGCCATAACTGTTTGAGGCCGTTCGGATATAGGTTCCAAACTCTCCATCAGGTGGCGTTCGTGCATCTAGAAAACTACCGCGAGCATTGTTGTTGACGTTTAACTTTACTGTTTGAGGCGGTGTTTGCTCTTTCGCACACCCAGCCAAAAGCAATACCGCCAACATGCAACTGATTCGTTTCTTCACCGTTGCGAGATCCTCTGCGTATGTTGGTCCGTGGTGGATGTTGCCAGAAAAAAAAGGTCTTTGGCTAGTTGATTTTTACGATTTGTTGCTCAATTCACCCTTTTACACACATTTTTCGTCTATTTATAGGCTATGATTATTCAGTTAAATGCACCAATTGAGGTACTCCATGAGTCAATCTGCTATTGCTTGCTATGTAGTGACCTTCAGTTATCCGCAGGCCGATCTTGCGGAAACCGCCAAGCTCAACAACCAACTCATGTTGGAGGGGTTTGCGACTACCGTCGCGGATTCTGACGGTATTCCCCATGAACTGGGACCCAATAGCTACGCCATCACAAGCCTACAGGATAAGACCGACGTTGAGCGCCTTGCTCAGGCGTTAGGAAAAGTAGCATTGGGCCAAGAACCCGAAGTGGAAGCCGTTTTGCGCGATGAATATTTCACCCAGCTTTGGGCGACAAGGAATCCATCTAAAGGGCAGCATTAGCTGCCTATTTTATTTCAGATCAAGTAATTAACAGAAATTAGCTGATTGCCCTTTTTTGTACTTTACGTTCATTAGCACAGCGGTTACGGTCAAAATAGCATCACATAACTATGTTCACCTATATATATGCCCTAGAACATTCGCGCTCATGAATGATTTCAAGGGAAATATAATGCCAGTTCCATTCACGAACGCTATCCAAAATAGTTCGAGTTGCATTGCGGTGGTATCAGGTTCGGAGTAATGAACACAACCAGCAAAGACGCCATTTGAAATATGACGGGTATATAGGGGGTACACCATGTGGCAAGCTGTAAGTCAGTTATTATGCGGACACTTTGACCGAGCCTTTACTATCCGCGAAAAACGTGAACTCCCTGGCGGCGAAGTCCATCAGGCTTGGTGTGTTAGCGATGGCGAACATCAGGTCTTTATCAAATGTGACACCCCCGACTTCCTACAAGATTTTAAGGCTGAAGCGGATCAGTTAGCCTGCTTGGCGCGTAGCCATACGGTAAAAACACCGCAGGTTTATGGCGTTGGTGCCACGCGCGAGGCCAGCTTTTTACTACTGGAGTATTTGCCGGTGCGTCCACTTGATGCCCACAATGCCTATCTATTCGGTCAGCAACTCGCGCGTTTACATCAGTGGAGCGAACAGCCTCAATTTGGTTTCGATTACGACAATCACCTTTCCACTTCCCCACAGCCGAATACTTGGCAGCGCCGCTGGGCCAAATTCTTTTCTGAACAACGTATCGGCTGGCAATTGCAGCTCGCTGCGGAAAAAGGCATTCATTTCGGCGATATCGACAGCATCGTAACCGCCGTTGAGCAGCGTTTACACAACCACCAGCCGCAGCCTTCACTGCTGCACGGCGATCTCTGGCCGGCGAATATGGGGCTCAGTGCGCAAGGGCCGGTGATTTTCGACCCTGCTTGCTACTGGGGCGACCGCGAATGTGATTTAGCCATGCTGCCGCTATTTTCGTTGCTGCCCGCCCAAATTTATGACGGTTACCAAAGCGTTTGGCCGCTGCCGACATCATTTATTGAGCGTCAGCCCGTTTATCAGCTCTATCATCAGTTGAATATGTGCAACCTGTTCGCAGGGCCACATTTGGAGACCGCTATTCAAGCGATTGACCGTTTGATGGAGAAAGATGTGGCGTAGATTTTCTGCTTCCCTGTAAAAAAGCTCACCGTAAAGTGAGCTTTTTTATTAGCCTACCCGCGTTGTCGTGAGTTACACCAACCCGAGCAGCTTCAAAATAAAGTACCCGATCACCGCCACGATAATTGGCAGAATATACAGTGGGAAAAACTGCAGGAAAATGGTATGGCGCGGCAACACAATGCGTTTTTCTAACGCTTCACGCGAATGCCCTTCAGCCCCTTTCATCTGTTCTAAAATCAGCTGGTCTTCAATACCTTCGCGAATATGACGCACCTGCCGTGACATGCGAGCCCCCGAGGCTTGCAGTGCCATTCCCACAAAGATCAGCCAGTAGATGATCCAAAACATGATATTACCGCCGGTAAATCCCTGCCCTAATACCGGCTGCGGTGAATTGAACCAGAACACATCCAGAAAATGGGTATTAAACTTCACCATATCAATCATCACGTGCACGAAGTCCAGCATGACGGCATTAAGCCCTTCTTGCTTTTGGCTATGCTGATAAAGAAAGTTAAGTATCGACACCGTGGTTGAAAGCAGCGCTGGAATAAAAACTATCCACCCGAATATCCGTTTTGCCACCGCAACCCAACCAGCTTGTTGGTAGGTCATGCCATCCCCTTAATTTGAAATACCCGTCATATTTCAAGCTGCCTCTTTGTGGGCCGCGCTCATTTGCCGACACACTGCAACTCGAATTACGTTGGCTAGATGCGTAATTATCGCCTTGAATAACGGCAGTCTACGTGGCTGTTTCCGTTATCGCAATCTCAACTGATTGAATTGATTGGTCAGGTTTGCTGATACTTTAGGTTCGTCTAGTATAACTGGCTTAACCAAAAGCGGCGTGAATGTTAGAGTACCCGCAGCAAATAAAGTTATGACGCTGAACATAGGTTCAGGCGGTCTTAAACCACCTAGATGAGGGAATGCCTGTGAGTCGCATTGAAGCCGTAATTTTCGATATGGATGGGTTACTGATAGATTCTGAACCACTATGGACTCAAGGAGAACACGATGTATTTTCCTCCTTAGGCATCGACGTTGATGCAGCGAATGTTCCTGAAACCCTAGGCCTACGCATCGATTTAGTCGTAAAACTTTGGTATCAGCGCACGCCATGGCAAGGCGCAAGCCAAGAAGAAGTGACTGAGCGCATTATTCGCCGCGTCATTGATCTGGTGCGTGAGACCAAACCGTTGCTGCCCGGCGTTGAACACGCGTTAAAACTGTGTCGTCAGCAGGGAATGAAAATCGGTTTAGCCTCGGCGTCACCGCTTTATATGCTTAACGAAGTGCTGGACATGTTTAGCATCAGCCAGTATTTCGACGCCGTGGTTTCGGCAGAAGCATTACCGTATAGCAAACCGCACCCTGAAGTTTATCTTAACGCCGCTCAGCAACTTGGCGTAGATCCCCTCAACTGCGTGACGCTCGAAGATTCGTTTAACGGCATGATCGCCACCAAAGCTGCTCGTATGCGCTCTATTGTGGTACCCGCGCCGGAGAATATTAACGATCCTCGCTGGGCATTAGCCGATGTGAAGTTAAACAATCTCAACGAACTCACTGCGGCGAATATTCAGCCTTAATCAACGTTAAAACCAAGCGGAGCCTGCTTTAGGCTCCGTTTTATGTATATTTATACAGCAAACAGTCATCTGTTACGCTGTCACCTCTTGCTTCCTGCGAAAACTCCGATATGCTGGATAAATTACCAGTACCCTCGGCGAGTTTTATCATGACGGCGGAAGGCCATCTTATTTTTTCTGTCGCTTGTGCCATTTTCGCTAAAAAAGCGGAATTGACGCCTGCGCTCGCCCATGGAGACTGGTGGCATATCATTCCCGGTGCCTTGCTCACCTGCTTGTGGCCAGATATCGATCATCCAAAATCAGTTCTTGGGCAACGCCTTAAATGGTTGTCGTCACCTATCGCGCGCATGTTTGGTCATCGCGGCTTTACGCATAGCCTGCTTGCGGTCATCGGCGGCGTTTTTCTACTGAACTGTGAAATGCCGAGCTACATGGGGATCCCCGTTGACGCCATGCACGCAATGGTGATCGGATATCTCAGCCATCTGCTTGCCGATATGCTCACCCCCGCCGGTGTGCCTTTGCTATGGCCCATTCGCTGGCGTTTCCGGCTACCGATACTCAATTCTCAGAAAGGCAATCAGTTAGAGCGGATCTTATGCATGTCTCTGGTGGGCTATGCACTATATTGGGGCGGTGATTTAATGCCTTTTTACGATTTACTCAGATATGTAAGTCATAAATTATGACGGAAATCACACTGCACTGGTTACAAACCCTTCGTTTTGACTGTTTAGCACACAAACTCGATGCAAAAATTATAATAAATTCATTTTGGATATAAGCATCACATGTAGGGTGCTGTTAGCATATATAGCATTGATTAAGACAATCACGTTTCAGCGTAGGTTAGCACGTGGCCCAACGAGGCTGCGGCGTCCTTAGGGCACGCCGGAACGTATAAAAACATATATTAGAAATTTGGAGATTGGGATGAACCTACCGCTCGTGATTAACGTGCTGGTGTTTGTGGCGCTTTTATTGCTGCTGGCACAGACGCGTCGTACTAAATGGAGCCTCGCTAAAAAAGTTTTAGTCGGCTTATTTATGGGTGTCCTATTTGGTTTAGGGCTACAGCTGGTTTACGGTTCAGACAACCCCGTACTCAAAGACTCTATTAGCTGGTTCAACATTGTCGGTAACGGCTACGTACAACTGCTGCAAATGATTGTGATGCCGCTGGTGTTAGTTTCTATTTTGAGCGCCGTCGCTAAGCTACATAACGCTTCATCGCTGGGCAAAATCAGCTTCCTTTCTATCGGCACTCTGCTGTTCACCACGATGATCGCAGCATTAGTTGGGGTGTTGGTAACTAATCTATTTGGCTTAACGGCCGAAGGTTTGGTTCAGGGTGTACAAGAAACCGCGCGTCTGGCCGCGATCAATACCAACTATGCGGGTAAAGTTTCAGACCTAAGCGTTCCTCAGCTGGTACTGTCATTTATCCCTAAAAACCCGTTTGCCGACCTAACCGGTGCGAGCCCCACCTCTATTATCAGCGTAGTTATCTTTGCGGCGATCTTGGGAACGGCGGCGCTGCAGCTGCTAAAAGATGATGAAGTTAAAGGTAAACGCGTTCTTACCGCTATCGACACCCTGCAATCACTGGTGATGAAGCTGGTTCGACAGATTATGAAGCTGACACCATACGGCGTACTGGCGCTGATGACCAAAGTGGTTGCGGGTTCGAACATGCACGACATCATCAAACTCGGCAGCTTCGTGGTTGCGTCCTATCTTGGCTTGGCGATCATGTTTGTGGTACACGGCTTATTGCTGTCGTTTACCGGCATTAACCCACTGAAATTCTTCCGCAAAGTCTGGCCGGTTCTGACATTCGCCTTCACCAGCCGTTCTAGCGCTGCCAGTATTCCATTGAACGTGGAAGCACAAACCCGTCGCATTGGCGTACCTGAATCTATCGCCAGCTTCTCAGCGTCCTTTGGTGCCACTATTGGCCAAAACGGCTGTGCGGGGCTTTATCCTGCGATGTTAGCGGTGATGGTTGCGCCAACCGTAGGGATTAACCCACTCGATCCGCTGTGGATTGCGACGCTGGTGGGTATTGTCACCGTGAGTTCGGCAGGCGTTGCAGGCGTTGGCGGCGGAGCAACCTTCGCTGCGCTGATCGTGTTACCCGCGATGGGGTTACCCGTTACGCTCGTAGCGTTGCTTATCTCCGTTGAGCCCCTGATTGATATGGGCCGTACCGCGCTGAACGTGAATGGTTCTATGGCGGCCGGCACCATCACCAGCCAGATCCTGCGTCAAACCGATAAGAGCGTATTTGACTCTGAAGAAGAAGCCGAGCTGGCACATCAGTAATTAGCGAATATTATTTGCAAAAAAGGGAGCCATTGGCTCCCTTTGATATTTATCTATCGCAATAAATTAGAACGCGTTTATTTAGAACGGATAGTGGTGATAACCCAGCTGCTCAGAAATATTACGCGCTGCGGTATGCAGCATTTTAACGTATTCGTGTTTAGCATCTTCGGAGAAACGGATCGTTGGGAACGAAATACTCAGCCCCGCAATCACCACGCCAAAGCGATCAAAAACAGGCACAGCGATACAGCGCAGCCCTTCTTCCTGTTCTTCGATATCTTCACCAAAGCCTTGCTCTTTCACCGCGTCTAGCGCCGCCAGCAACGCTTCAGGGGTAAGGATCGTTTTATCGGTGCTACGCTTGAACTCAATCTGGCTGATGATTTCTTCTGCTTCGCTACGATCGCGCCAAGCCAGCAACACTTTACCAATGGCGGTCGTGTGCAGCGGATTGCGACGACCAATACGCGAATACATACGCAGGTTATACATTGAGTCAATTTTATGAATGTAGACGATCCCATCTTCATCCAAAGCGCCCAGGTGAATAGTTTCACGCGTCAAGCGCGAAAGCTCGCGCATTTCAATATCGGCGCTGCGGATCAAATCAACATTTTGCAAAGCATGCGCGCCCAGTTCGAACAGTTTAAGCGTCAGCGAATATTTCTCTGATTCACTCTCCTGCGAAACATAGCCAAGAGACTTCATGGTTTGCAGAAAACGGTAAACGGTGCTTTTCGACATCATGACGCGCTGTGACAGCTCAGTGATGCCTATTTCGCGCTCCTCGGTGAGCGCTTGTAAAATCCCAAACACTTTAAGTACAGAAGAGACCGAATCGGGTTGTTTATCTATATCTGTTGACATTGTATTTCTTTACCCTATCAGATGATTAAATCGAACCTATGTTTCATTATAAAAGGAACAGCTACTGAAATACAGCCTGTTAAACAGGTTAATCAGGTGGTTAACCGTTTCCGCACGCTAGATCCTTTGTTACAAACAAAGCTAAATGTGACGGTGGTCTCAAGTGATAATAAAAGTTATAGTTCCGCAACTGACTAATAAACTCTTAACGATTGTTGCTGAATGAAATCAACCATAAATGATGGCGTTCCACTGCCTCAACGATACGGCGCAATTTTAGCCATTGCACTGGGTATTACCGTCGCGGTCCTTGATGGCGCGATTGCTAACGTCGCCCTTCCCACTATTGCCCGCGATCTTAACGCCTCTGCCGCAACGTCGGTTTGGATTGTTAACGCCTACCAGCTAGCGATTACCATTTCTCTGCTCTCGCTGGCCTCCTTAGGCGATATCATCGGCTACCGCAAAATTTACCTCACCGGATTGTTGGTGTTCAGCGTAACGTCACTGGGTTGCGCCATGTCCGACTCACTCTGGACGCTCACCCTTGCTAGAGTGCTGCAAGGCTTCGGCGCGGCGGCGGTAATGAGCGTGAACGTCGCTTTGGTGCGTCTAATTTACCCTCAACGTTTTCTCGGCCGAGGAATGGGGATTAACGCATTAATCGTCGCGGTTTCGGCGGCGGCGGGGCCATCGGTCGCAGCAGCAATTCTCTCCGTGAGTAGTTGGCCGTGGCTATTTGCCGTTAACGTACCGATTGGCATTGCCGCCTTTATTTGCGGCATGAAATTTCTTCCAGAAAATCCGCCAAAAGTGGGTAAACCGAAGTTTGATGGCTACAGCGCGTTGCTTAACGCCCTCACTTTCGGCCTGCTGATTTCGGCCATTAGCGGATTTGCCCAGCGCCAGAATAACTTTTTATTGTTGGGCGAACTGGTCGTTATGTTGATTGTAGGTACACTTTTCGTGCGCCGTCAGCTCAATCAAGAGTTTCCGCTGTTGCCCGTCGATCTATTGCGTATTCCAATCTTTTCGCTGTCGGTAGGAACATCAATATGTTCCTTCAGCGCACAGATGCTAGCATTCGTTTCACTGCCCTTCTTCCTGCAAACGGTTCTCGGCAAAACGGAAGTGATGACCGGGCTCCTGCTAACGCCTTGGCCTATTGCCACCATGATAATGGCACCGATTGCCGGACGACTGCTTGAGCGCTTTAACGCGGGGCTACTGGGGAGTATTGGGCTGATGCTATTTGCTATTGGGTTGTTGTCGCTGGCGTTGCTTCCTTCCCATCCAACTAACATCGATATTATCTGGCGGATGGCGCTGTGCGGTGCGGGTTTTGGTATTTTTCAATCCCCCAACAATCACACCATGATCTCTTCCGCGCCGCGCCATCGCAGCGGCGGCGCCAGTGGAATGCTTGGCACTGCGCGTCTACTGGGACAAACCAGCGGAGCTGCTTTAGTGGCGCTGATGTTCAACCTGTTTGGCGATCTGGGTACGCATTCGTCGTTGCTACTGGGTGCCCTATTCGCGCTTTGTGCCGCGATTGTCAGTAGCCTACGCATTCGCCAACCAAAGCCAGCCGCTCAATAACATACTAAAGCTGTACCATGCCGTCATTGATAATGTTGCGCAATGACGGCATGTTTTTGACGGCATGTTTTGCCTAAAATCGCCTCGTTGGGATTTCCGCTCCAAACAGCCAGCCCGCTTTATTCCACCTAGCCAGCAGCCAGCCAAAAAACCTCAATAGATTGAAAAGTAAGAGCATATTCTCTTTAAACGTTGAACCATTCTTATGATAACGGTTTGATAAAATTTAAATAGAACGCTTAAGAACCAGCAGAATTTAGTAAAAAAAAGCGCCCACGAAAGGAGCGCTTGAGATGGCTATTCAGGTAGATGTTTTTCAAGATAGTCCAAAACTTTTGGCGTCACTTTGTGCTTGCAGAATTCGTAGCTTTTCCAGAAAGCAGGATCGCTGAGGTAAATCTCTGAAGGTGTGCGGAAATCTTGCAGAATCATAAACTCACAGAAAAGCTCAGGCGACCTCTTTTGCACAAACTCAAGCAACCTAATCAACGTTTCTGCCGCTGCAGGGATCTCTTTAACATCACCACTTAACCACTTATGACTTGTTGATCTATGAACCTGACACAGCAGCGTAAGTAAAGCTGGCTCAATCTCCATGCGTTCAAATGTTTCTCTAAACGCTTCACTCATTACATTCACCGCCTTTATAGAAATTTGATAATTATCAATTAAAGTTGATTTTACCACTTTCTGCACCCATCACAAAATTGTTGCTTTCTGCGACAAAATCAAATCTCACGATGATTCATATATTTACACCAATTTACAAAACAAAACTTAATTCGTAATGAAAATAAATAATCCACTAACGCACCTAATAGATACGTACATTCGTTTCTGTAAGAGCGGTTATTATCATGATAACGATTACAGTGTGATTTTAGTCACTAGACCAGAATAATAATTCACGCCTAAGATGTGCGTAAAGCGACACAAAGACGTTTCTGTAGACACAATAATTTAACATTACTTTTTTTAGAGATAACTTTGATGAAAACCACCTCCATAGCTTTTTTCGTTGCAACCGCACTGACAGCCTCACATGCAGCTAACGCGACAAATACCGACGTAAACAACTTTATAAAGTTAGCAACTGCCCAAGGCACCCCCTTCAACGCGGTGCGCGACGCTTACCAAAATCTTAACGCTCGTGACCGTTTGATCGTGGATGAAACACATAGCCGCGCGGGTATCTCTGATGGTATGTATAACGATTTCTCAACGGATGCACCTACCGCAATCACGCCAGCAGGTTGGAACAAAGAAGCGACGTTAAAACAGCTTCATCCATTGGTTTCAGTAGCCCCAGCAGCACCTGTAACACAGCCAACACAGGCGCAATTGAAAGCTCAGTTTGCCGCACTAAAGACAGCCAAATTAAAAGCCGATATTGAAGCTAAACGTGGTGAATCTAGAGCAGCCGCCAATGTCGTGCGCACAGCATCGCAACACATCGCGCCACTCATTACAGCAGATGAACAGACCGCACGTGATAACGGTCAAGACTTGGCAATCAATGACGCACACGCCACCGCAACACAGGCCATGTACAAAGCAAATTCTGCTTATAACTATGCCGACACAGTCCATCATGAAGCAATGGTGATAGGTGCAGACGTTGACACCAACACGGCCAACATTAAAACGAACACCAGTGAAATAGCGTCTGTAAAAACAACGCTTGATGACACAACAAAAACAGCCAATCTTGCAGAAACTAAGGCTACCACCGCGTTAGATGTTGCCTACATTGCAAATGGCAAGGCAGACCAGGCACAGACCGCTGCAACAATCGCCAATGACAAAGCAGACCACGCACAGGTGACCGCTAACACAGCTACCGATAAAGCAGACCATGCGCAGCAATCAGCCGATCATGCCAATGTCAACGCGAATCAAGCGCTGAAAAACACCTTCAATCTGTCAAGCCACATTGCAGCAAACGAGCAAGGTATTAAGGCCAACGCAGCAGCTATTGAACAGAATGGATCTAATTTAGAAACCGTTGCCGAGTATGCCAAAAGCAATCACGACCAAATCAACCAGGCTAAAGCGACTGTAACGGGTATTCAGAAGAAGGAAGCCATTCAGAACGGTTCACGCGTGCAGGGAATGATTGCAGCTAAGCACAACGCTGAACAGGCTGACACTCAGCAGCAGATTAAAAACATAGTTTCTTCTGTATCTGCTCAGCCCGATCACGCAACACAAATTACAGCTAACCGTGATGGTGTCGCTAAGAATGCTGCCGGTGTTCAGAAGCTAACCAAACAACAACGCATTGATTCTGTTTACTACGGTGAGCAAATTCAGAACTTGGCAACAAATACCCATTCAGCCATTCGTTCAACCCAATCGCGTGTAAGCGATAACACGGCGTCTATCAACAAGCTGAACAGCAATTTCAGCAGCTTGAAAAACTCGGTAGATGATAACCGCAAAGAGGCTAATGCAGGCATCGCTGGCGCAACGGCCATTGCATCAATGCCGCAGGTCAAGTCTGGTGACTCATTTATGGTCTCTGCAGGCGCTGGTACATTCAATAGCGAAAGCGCTGTTGCCGTCGGTGCTTCATTCAATGCAGGCGATCATACCGTGATAAAAGCAGGCGTTTCAGCAGATACTCAGTCAGATTTTGGCGCGGGTGTTGGCATCGGTTTTTCATACTAATTAACACAATGCCCACTGTAGTATGTAAACAGTGGGTATTTTCGCCGCCCCCTAACGCCCACTTGATGAAACTCATCTATATATATTCCTAGGTGAGCAAAAAAGCGGTGCAATGACGACGGTTAACATTAAGACTTATTCCCTGACAAGTAAGGTAAATAGAATGAAAATGCCAAGAGTAATCGTTGCAGGACTGATAATTGGCTCGCTTGCGGCCTGCTCATCTCAAGCCGATCGCATGGCGAAATGTGAGTCTCAGGGGATCAGCAAAGACGCCTGCTATATCGCCGAACAAAGCCGACAAAACGCAATTAACTCGGCGGCCGAGAAACAGGCACTAGAAAATGCGCAAGCACAGTATGGCCAAGCAACACATAAACCTGTGGTCAAAACCGGCTATGGCGTAACGGTCAAGCGTGGTGCTGATGGTATTGTCACCGTTGATGGTAAGCCTGCGGCATTAGATGAAAAAAATGCCGATGCGTCCGTCTATTCACAGGGAAATTATCAGGTGATTTTCTATACCAAAGGAAAGGTGGCGCTGATGGAAAACCGTCAGTTTAAAGGCTATTTGAAATAAGGATAAAAGCCGGATGAGGTGAAAACAGCATCCGGCTGCGCTTTTTACAATATTAAGCCACGGAGTCAACATTCATGGCCGCTTGCAATGTTGCGTCACGGCTGGCTAACACGCGCTCTACCGTATCAACCACGGCTTGAGTCTGCGGATCGATCTCAATATTGACTTTATCCCCCAGACGCTTCACGCCAAGCGTAGTGCGCTGCAGTGTTTCTGGGATCAAATGTACGCAAAAACGGCTCTTCGTTACCTCTCCGATAGTCAAACTAATACCGTCGATGCCGATAAAACCTTTATGCAATACGTACTTCATCAGCTCAGGATTTGGCATTTTGAACCAAATTTGGCGATTGTTCTCTGAAGTCAGGATTTTTACGATTTCAGCCGTACAGATGATATGGCCCGACATCAAATGCCCACCGATTTCATCATTAAACTTCGCTGCTCGCTCAAGATTCACCACGCTACCCACTGTCACATCGCCCAGATTGGTGATACGCAGCGTTTCTTTCATCAAATCAAAGCTAACAAGGTCACCTTCCACTTTCGTCACGGTCAGACAACAACCGTTATGAGCAACGGATGCGCCGAGCTCAAGTTCAGGCAATAACTCCTGCGGGAATTTGACTACATGAGTACGAAAATTTGATTTTTCATCAATGGACACGACGGGAGCGGTGCCCTGAACAATGCCGGTAAACATAAATGATGCCTCTGCAATAATGTCTTTTCGAAAACAATTATCTAGCAGTTTGCCGCAAACCATAGATAAATCCAAATCTAGCCGGCAAAAAACAGCATATGCCCCACTCATCAACTACACTTTTCATTCTCTTGTGCCGTATCTGCAGGTAGAATCATTCACTCACTGTTTATACTCATCACGTTTGACGCCGCATCGGTGATCGAATGCTGAGTATCGCGTTACCCTCTTTAGGACTTTCCGCGAAGAGGCGTTTACTTGTCTGTTTTCTCTCTCATTTAAAATAAAAAGGTGTATACGTGCAGAAGTATTGGATAGAAGCGCGTAGCTTATTAGCTCTGGCTATTCCCGTTATCATTGCGCAGGTTTCTCAAACGGCCATGGGTTTTGTTGACACCATCATGGCAGGCGGCGTTAGCGCCACAGATATGGCGGCGGTTGCCGTTGGGACCTCCATTTGGCTACCGGCTATTTTGTTTGGCCATGGTTTGCTGCTGGCTTTAACGCCGGTCATCGCCCAGCTAAACGGCGCGGGGCGTCGCGATAAAATTGAACATCAGGTGCGACAAGGTTTTTGGCTGGCGTTTGGCGTGTCGGTTTTAATTATCATAGTCCTTTATAATTCCAAACATATCATCGATATGATGCATAACATCGATCATGATTTGTCGAGCAAGGCCATCGGCTATCTGCACGCGATTATGTGGGGCGCGCCGGGTTATTTGTTCTTCCAGGTACTGCGTAATCAGTGCGAAGGCCTATCGAAAACTAAACCGGGAATGGTGATTGGTTTCATCGGCCTGTTGGTAAACATTCCGATTAACTACATTTTCATCTACGGGAAATTAGGTGCTCCAGCGCTGGGCGGCGTCGGCTGTGGCGTGGCTACAGGCAGCGTGTATTGGGTGATGTATTTCATCATGCGTTGGTATGTTCGTCGCTCATCCAGCCTACGTGATTTACGTCAAAAAGGCATGGAAGCACCACAGTGGGCCACGATCCATCGCCTAATTAATATCGGTATGCCGGTTGCTTTAGCGCTGTTTTTCGAAGTGACGCTGTTTGCCGTTGTCGCTTTACTGGTTTCACCGCTGGGTATTGTTTCCGTTGCGGGACACCAAATTGCGCTGAACTTCAGCTCGCTGATGTTTGTGTTGCCAATGTCACTCGGCGTGGCCGCGACTATTCGTGTGGGTTACCGCTTGGGCGAAGGCTCGGCAGAAAATGCGAGAGTCGCGGCGCGCACCAGTATTGCCGTAGGAATGACGATGGCGGCATGTACCGCTATTTTCACCGTAATTTTCCGCGAACCCATTGCCCTGCTCTACAACGATAACCCTGAAGTTATCACCATGGCATCGCACTTGATGCTGCTAGCGGCAATTTATCAGATTTCGGATTCGGTTCAGGTTATCGGCAGCGGTGTACTGCGTGGTTATAAAGATACCCGTTCGATTTTCTTTATTACCTTTACGGCGTACTGGATTTTAGGGCTACCAACCGGCTATGTGCTGGCGCTGACGGATTATATTGTTCCCGCCATGGGGCCAAGCGGCTTCTGGACGGGCTTTATCATCGGTCTCACATCGGCGGCTATAATGATGGCGCTGCGTATCCGCTGGCTACAAAATCAGCCCGCGGCGTGGATCTTGCAGCGCGCAGCGCGTTAATCAAGGCAATTCAACGGCATCCTAGATGCCGTTTTTTTCACCCAGATGCGCATATCATCAGCAATCGTGTGAATTTAAGAGGAATTTTTGGCAATCCCCCTTGCCAGCCGTGTCATGTGCCGTTAATATTCGTCCCCGTTGTCTGGCACGGCTAACGTGCTAACAAAGCAGTACAGGATGCGTCCGTAGCTCAGTTGGTTAGAGCACCACCTTGACATGGTGGGGGTCGGTGATTCGAGTTCACTCGGACGCACCATTCTTAAGAAATTCTTCGTTGCGTCCGTAGCTCAGTTGGTTAGAGCACCACCTTGACATGGTGGGGGTCGGTGATTCGAGTTCACTCGGACGCACCATTCTTAAGAGATTCTTCGATGCGTCCGTAGCTCAGTTGGTTAGAGCACCACCTTGACATGGTGGGGGTCGGTGATTCGAGTTCACTCGGACGCACCATTCAATCTCGATATCGCCTTCTTTCTAAAACCTTTCCTTACCCTATCTATTTCAAACTTTAGAACAATTCCTTATTACTCATTCATCCACATATTGCTGGCCTAAATGTTATTATCGCGGTGGTTTCATTTGTTGCGCAACAAACGCAATGGATTTATTACATTTGCGCAGCAATCGTCGATTTTTTAACTAATCACGTGTTGATTGAGGCAAATTCGTTGTCATTTCTAAGACTAAGACCGTATAATACGAAACGTCATTTCAATTGAATGGTTTCAGCCCTTGATCTGTCGCTACGCAAACTACAACTCATATATGCTTTCGCGCTTATCAATATTTAAACGCGGAGAACACTTTTCCGCATCCATCCCTCAGCTGTCATCTATTCTTAGTCATGTTTCTACATCCCGATTACCGACGTTCAAATTTTTAGGCAACGTTAACCTTTTAAGCAACATCGTTTTATCGGCTTCATCTCTTGCCCACGGCAATGCCTTGGACACTCTGTTTTTTCAATCCATCACAACTTGCAGAAATTAAACTTCATGAAAAAGACCAAAATTGTATGCACCATCGGTCCTAAGACCGAATCCGAAGAAATGCTAAACAACATGCTGACCGCAGGCATGAACGTTATGCGTCTTAACTTCTCCCACGGTGATTATGAAGAGCACGGACAGCGCATCAAAAATATCCGCGCTGTTATGGAAAAAACCGGCAAGAAAGCCGCGATCCTGCTGGACACTAAAGGTCCAGAAATCCGCACCATGAAACTGGAAGGCGGCAAAGACGCTGCGCTGACCGCTGGTCAGACTTTCACTTTCACCACCGACCAGAGCGTTATCGGCAACACCAGCCGCGTTGCGGTCACCTACCCTGGCTTCGCCGCTGACCTGAAAATCGGCAACACCGTGCTGGTTGACGATGGCTTGATCGGTATGGAAGTTATCGAAGTTTCAGAAACTGAAGTGGTATGTAAGGTTCTGAACGCAGGCGACCTGGGCGAAAACAAAGGCGTTAACCTGCCAGGCGTTTCTATCCAACTGCCAGCGCTGGCTGAAAAAGACAAACGTGACCTGGTATTCGGTTGCGAACAAGGCGTTGACTTCGTTGCGGCCTCTTTCATCCGTAAACGTTCTGACGTCATGGAAATCCGTGAGCACCTGAAAGCCCACGGTGGCGAAAACATTCAGATCATCTCTAAGATCGAAAACCAAGAAGGTCTGAACAACTTCGACGAAATTCTGGAAGCCTCTGACGGCATCATGGTTGCTCGTGGTGACCTGGGCGTTGAAATCCCAGTTGAAGAAGTTATTTTCGCTCAGAAAATGATGATCGAAAAATGTAACCGTGCACGTAAAGTTGTTATCACTGCAACTCAGATGCTCGATTCCATGATCAAAAACCCACGCCCAACCCGTGCAGAAGCAGGCGATGTAGCTAACGCCATTCTGGACGGTACTGACGCAGTGATGCTGTCTGGTGAAAGTGCTAAGGGTAAATACCCTCTTGAAGCCGTTAGCATCATGGCAACTATCTGTGAGCGTACTGACCGCGTAATGCAGAGCCGCATTGATACTCTGCACGACAGCCGTAAACTGCGCATCACCGAAGCTGTTTGCCGTGGCGCGGTAGAAACTGCTGAAAAACTGGATGCTCCACTGATCGTGGTAGCGACTGCCGGTGGTAAATCTGCGAAAGCCGTTCGTAAATACTTCCCAGATGCCATGATCCTAGCTCTGACTACTAACCCAGTCACCGCTCGCCAGCTGATCCTGAGCAAAGGCGTTGTTCCTATGCTGGTTAAAGAGATCGCTTCTACTGACGATTTCTACCGTATTGGTAAAGAAGTTGCGGTTGAAAGTGGACTGGCTCAGAAAGGCGATATCGTCGTTATGGTTTCTGGCGCACTGGTTTCCAGCGGCACAACCAACACGGCATCTGTGCACGTTCTGTAATAGCATTTATTCTCAATATATCAAGCGCCGGTTTCCGGCGCTTTTTTTTTACATTTGTACAGCATTTTTTCCTCTTGAATTCGTATTATTATTATAATTAATTTTCAAATCAAATAAGATGAATCCAATAGAAATGACCTGTTTTCTCTCCTTTTTTTAACCTTTTGGCAAAAGAAGGCGTTTCTTTGAGCGAACGATCAAAATAAAGCGATTAAGTACGAAAAATTTATTCTCTTTAGAAAATAGTTTGTGTAATACTTGTAACGCTACATGGAGATTAACTCAATCTAGAGGGTTTTATAATGAATCGTACTAAACTGGTACTGGGCGCAGTAATCCTGGCTTCTACTATGCTGGCTGGTTGTTCAAGCAATGCTAAAATCGACCAACTGTCTACTGATGTTCAGACTCTGAACACCAAAGTTGATCAGCTGAGCAACGACGTTAACGCAATGCGCGCTGACGTGCAGACTGCTAAAGACGACGCAGCACGCGCTAACCAGCGTCTGGACAACATGGCTACTAAATACAAGAAATAATATTTCTTGAGTCATGTAATAAAGGCGCACTTCGGTGCGCCTTTTTTTATCTCTCGATTCCACACCCTCTCGCCCTCCTCTTTTTCTACTTGCGCATAGCCCGTTTTTTAAAGCCCGACACGTGCATGCCCACATCACAGCAATAAAAAAAGGACACCTTGCGGTATCCCTGTTAAACGGCGTAAGACTACGCTCAACGCTCGCTGATAGTTTTTACTCTGCTACGCTAGTCGACGTCGCCTTAGCTTGCGTAATCTTCACAGCGTTCGTCTCAGGCTCTGATTTCACTTCCTGACCGTGGTTCACAATCACCGGCATACCTGACCGGCGCTTCACTGCGTCGTCAAACACCAACCGATCGGTTAGTTGGCTATCAGCAAACTTCTTCGCGGCAGGCTTTAGCGCAATATGCATCGTTTGCGGATCGTCTTTCTCAGTGCGTGATAGCGGCTGGTGCACTTCTACATAGCGCTTGCCATCAGGCTCCACCGACACTTTCACTGGCGCATTCACGATCTGCACGCGCGTTCCTTTCGGAACGGTTTTGAATAATGCTTCAATATCATCAGGACGCAGGCGAATACAACCGGAGCTGACGCGCATTCCAATGCCGAAATTAGCGTTAGTGCCGTGAATCAAATAGACCCCACCTTGCGCGGATAGACGCAGGGCAAACAGCCCCATCGGGTTTTCTGGGCCAGCAGGTACCACCGCAGGCAGCGTGACGCCCTCAGCTTTATAATGCTTGCGAATGTTCGCCGTTGGCGTCCACGTTGGGTTAGCAATCGGCTGAGAAACGCTGGTCACCATTTCTGGCGTATTTCGCCCCAGCTGACCAATACCAATCGGATAGACCACGACCTTGTTCTGTCCTTTCGGATAGTAGAACAAACGCATTTCAGCCAAATTGATGACAATCCCCTCGCGCGGCGCGTCCGGTAGCAGCATCTGAGTCGGAATAGTCAGAACCGTACCCGGTTTCGGCAAATAAGGATCGACACCCGGATTGGCTTCCAGCATCCCTAGCAACCCGATTTGGAAGCGCGCGGCAACATCCTCTAGAGGTTTGCCATTATTCTGTACGGTAAACGTGGTGTTTTCGCCAATCAAACGGCTGTCTGGCGGCGGCAAAGGATATTCGGTTGCATTGGCGACAGACGTCCCTGCCATCCATACCGAAAGCAACATAGTTACAAGAGGTAGTGCACGCTTCATGCTTGATTCCCAGTCTTATCAGCTACCCTTCAGGCCGAAGGATAATCAATTAATTGTACAAGGCTGTAGAACTGCCCGTTTTATAAACACCCGTTATACTAACAGCCAGAGAGGAAAAGGCAATTTAAATGCCAGTAAATCAATGCGTTACTAAAATATTTTTGCTATACATTTCAGTTTGTTAACGGTTTCGCTGCTAATATGCACAAAAAATTAACCTTCGTGAATCAGATTGATCTGTTGTTCGGCGCATATTAACGATGTGGACTGCACAAAAAAACCGCAGCTGAACTACCAGCAACTATAATTAATCAAATTGTGCGACTTCTCGCCCATCCCTCTTCCAGCCCCCGATTCGGGTGGAAATATTTAGGTGGAAATATGGTGCGCTGCCTATTTTTACTCATTGCTCTCCTCTCCATTGGCACCGCGAGCCACGCAGCGCCGAGTAAAACCCTTTCGCTTCCTACCACCATCAATTCTGCCTATGGTGATTTTGATGCCATGCAACAGCGTAGGATCGTTCGTGTTTTAATCCCCTACAGCAAAACCTTCTATTTTTTAGATAACCAAGGCACTCCGCGTGGGCTGATGGTTGAGCTGATGCAACAGTTTGATAAAACACTTAATCACGGCATTAAGCCTGATAAAAAGATCCACATCGTTCTCATCCCCACCTCACGCGATAGGCTTATTCCTGATTTATTGGCGGGGAAAGGCGACTTGATCGCCGCAAACCTTACGGTTACACCAGAGCGTCAGCAGCTGGTTGATTTCACGATCCCGTTAGCCAGCGGCGTGCACGAAGTTGTGGTGGCCAATAAACTTCAACCCGCGCTAACAACGCGAGATGACTTAGCGGGCAAAAGCGTTTTTATCAATCCATCCACCAGCTATGTACAGAGCATTGCGCAGCTTAATCAACACCTCGCTAGCAACCAACTGGCGCCGGTTGAAGTCATTAATGCCCCAGGTAATCTCGAGCCTGAAGATATTTTAGAAATGGTAAATGCGAATTTGGCAGGTTATACCGTTGTCGATCGCTATCTCGCCTTGCTATGGCAGAAAATCTATCCCAATTTGGTGACCTACGACCAATTCGCATTGCGAAGCGACGGCAATATTGCCTTAGCCGTGCGGAAAAATTCTCCGCAGCTGCTCGCCGTCCTTAACCCATTTTGTAAAGCGCACAAATTAGGCACGTCGTTTGGTAACCAGCAGGTTTATAAATATTTGCGCAGCGTTAAGTGGGTAAAAAGCGCGACATCAGAAAACGAGATCGCAAAATTTAATCAGCTCACCACCATTTTCCAAAAGTACGGACAGGAGTACAGCGTAGACTGGCTACTGATGGTGTCTCAGGGATATCAAGAGTCGCAGCTAGACCAACGTAAACGGAGCCATAGCGGCGCCATTGGCATTATGCAGATACTCCCAAGCACGGGAAAAGATCTTAAAGTCGGCGATATTTCACAGGCAGAACCGAATGTGAATGCAGGAATTAAATATATCCGTTTTATGCAAGACCGTTATTTTGCCGATCAGCCCATGGATGAGCTCAATAAAATGCTCTTCACCTTTGCAGCCTACAATGCAGGCCCTGCGAAAATAGAGAGACTGAGAAAACAGGCCAAGCTGATGGGGCTTGATCCTAACCGTTGGTTTAATAACGTAGAGCGCGTGGCGCAATTAAAAATAGGGAATGAAACGGTGCAGTACGTCAGTAATATTTTCAAATATTACGTTGCTTACACGCTAATCAAGCAGCAGCAACAGAAGAAAGAGCAGGCTATTTCGCCTGCTCCCAATAAACCTAGTGCTTAATGATGTACATCGTCTGGCTGTAGGCCACATCTTCAGGGTTAGTAATCGGATACCCCTTCACCCAAGGCTTAATTAAGCGGCCATTGGTATATTGGTAGATGGGCGCAATCGGCGCTTGGTCGGCCAGAATCTGTTCAGCCTGCGCGTAGTCGGCGTTACGTTTACCTGCGTCAGTTTCTTCACTGGCCTGTTTTAGCAGCTTGTCGTATCCGGGACTGTTAAATTTGGCGATATTTCCGCTATGGCTCGATGTTAACAGCGTCAAGAACGTCGATGCTTCATTGTAGTCACCCACCCAAGACGCGCGAACCACATCAAATTTGCCGGTGTTTCGGCTATCAATATAGGTTTTCCACTCTTGATTAGTCAGTTTTACCTGTGCACCCAACGCCTTTTTCCACATTGAAGCCACCGCAATCGCAATTTTTTGGTGGTTCTCAGAGGTGTTGTACAACAAGGTGAGTTTTAACGGCTTATTCGGCCCATAGCCCGCTTCTTTCAGCCACGCTTTAGCCTGTTTATTGCGTTCGGCCTGCGTCATTTTCTGGATAGCCAGCGGTATAGGCTCGAATCCTGCGGTCACATCCGGCGTTAGGTGATAGGCAGGCTTCTCGCCGGTACCCAAAACTTTCTCAGCAATGATCTGTCTGTCGATGGCGTACGAAAGCGCTCTGCGCACGCGAGCATCATTGAGCGGTGCTTTTTGGGTATTAAACGCGTAGTAATAGGTGCCTAGCTGGTCCGGCGTATAGACCTGTTCAGGAATATCCTTCATTAATTTGTGGTACATATTTTTAGGGAAGGATTCCGTGATATCAATATCCCCTGCCAGATAGCGCTTGGTTGCCGCCGACTCTTGGTTAATAGGGATAAATGTCACCTTAGTTAAAACGGTATTTTTACGATCCCAATAATACGGATTAGGCTTTAACACGATTTTTTCGTTAACGACTCGCTCCTGCATGGCATATGCGCCATTGCCCACCAAATTCTCTGGCTTAGTCCAATCGTTACCGTATCTTTCAATCGTTTTCTGAGGTACGGGGAACAGGCTAAAATTAGCCAGCAGGTTTACAAAGAACGGCACCGGCTTGTTCAGCTGTACCACCAGCGTATGCGAATCTGGCGCAGCAACACCTAACTTTTGTACCGGCACTTGACCGCTAATAATGCCTTCAGCGTTGGCGATCCCCGCCATTTGAGCAAACCAAGCAAACGGCGACAGCGTTTTAGGATTGACTAAACGCTGCCAGCTATAAACAAAATCATAGGCCGTTACCGGCTCACCGTTCGACCACCTGGCGTTCTCCCGCAGTTTAAACACATAGCGTTTGTTATCGGTTGTTTTCCAGCTCTGGGCCACACCCGGCGTCGGTTTACCGTCTGCGCCCTGATTAACCAACCCTTCAAACAGATCTCTCGCCACCTGCGCCTCAGGTAATCCCACCACTTTTGCCGGATCTAACGAAGCAGGTTCATCTTTAATATGACGAACAATCTCTTGTTTTTCAGCCAATACGGCTCCCGCAGGAACCTGCGCGGCCTGCGCAGAAACGAACCCCGAAGCAATCAATGCGGATAATGCAGTAATACGAAAAAGATGCATAAATGGAACCCTATATATCCAAAATCATTGGCACGGCCGGCGGCATTCCCTAATCCCAGACACCTTCATTCCTCACGCTCGTTTATTTTTGTCGTTGCGAACGTTTTCTGAGGTCAAAAAGTATGCCTTAATAAGAAGGTTAACAGACGGAAATTATTCAGACTTAGCCCCAAATAATTGGAGTGCATCCAAGCAGATGGCGAGCACAGATGCAGCTTCAAGTATGACAACGTTATTCTACTATTACGGGAAACCTGTTGCATGGGAAATGGTGTAAAACAGATCCGCCCTCGTTCCGAACGCGGCCAAATTAGCGCGACGGCGGTCACTTATGGACACTCGCTGCTCGGTGCGCCGCTTCTTTATTTCCCCGCCGTTCAGCCCGATCGTGATACCGGGCTGATTATTGCCGGCACTCACGGTGACGAAACAACCGCGGTCATCGCCCTGTCCTGCGCGTTGCGCAGTCTGCAGCCGATGCAACAACGCCACCATGTCATTTTGGCAGTCAATCCTGACGGCTGTCAGCTAGGACTACGAGCAAATTCTGCGGGCGTCGATCTCAATCGTAATTTTCCCGCGGCTAACTGGCTATCCGGTCATAGCGTATATCGCTGGAACAGCGCCAGCAGCGAACGTGATGTTAAATTATCCACCGGCGACGCGGCGGGTTCTGAACCTGAAACGCAGGCGCTTTGCCAGCTCATTCGCCGTTTAAAACCGGCGTGGGTGGTTTCGCTACATGAGCCTTTGGCCTGCGTGGAAGATCCGCACCAAACGCTGCTCGGACAGCAACTTTCCGCCGATTTTGAACTGCCCTTAGTGAGCAACGTAGGGTATGAAACGCCGGGCTCATTTGGTAGCTGGTGTGCCGACCTCAGCCTGCCCTGCATCACGCTAGAGCTACCCGCGATTTCTGCCGATCTCGCCAGCGAAAAATACCTTCCGGCACTGCTGGCGCTGATCGACTACGATTTATAATCCGTGTTTTACGCTGGCACGTTAAGCTGAATGCCACCACAGCTGAAATTCAGCGCAGGGCTGGCATCCTGCGCCAGCCACGTAGGGCCATCAAGATCAACAAATTTGGCCGCTGGCGCTAACGGCAAAGCCGCACGAATAGCGCGAGAGGTGCAAATCATGCAGCCCAACATAATCGCCATGCCCTCTTTCTGCGCCAATGACCGCAGCGCTATTGCCTCAGTCAGACCACCGGTTTTATCCAGTTTGATATTTATCATGTCATAGCGACCTTTTAGCGCAGCAAAATCATCACGGGTATGACAGCTTTCATCAGCGCAAATCGGTAAGGGATGAATGAAATGAGCTAGCGCCTCGTCTTGGTTCGCCGGTAAAGGCTGCTCCAGCATCACCACCCCAACATCGGCCAGCAACTGGCAGCGCGCCGCTAATCCTTCGGCCTGCCAAGACTCATTGGCATCAACAATTAACATCATCTCGGGCACAGCGGCGCGGATCGCCATCAATCGCTCAGTAATAAGATGATCGTCGAGCTTAATTTTCAGCAGCGTAGCGCCTTTCTGATACAAAGAAAGCGCGGTGGAGGCCATCTGCTCCGGCGATCCAATCGACACGGTTTGCGCCATCACAATACGTTCTGGCTGTGTGACATTACATTGCTCCCACAGCGTGGTGTTAGTCTGCTTACACACCAAATCCCATAACGCACAGTCAACCGCGTTACGCGCTGCGCCTGCGGGTAATCGCGCTAATAACTCACGGCGATCAAGGCCATTCTCAATGGCTGATTTCACCGAGGCAAGCTGCGCCAGCACAGAGTCCACGCTTTCGTCATAGCGCGCATAGGGCGTACATTCACCGACGCCAACCACGCCATCGTGTTCAATTTCCACGACGACGACGTAAGCTTCGGTTCGGCTGCCCCGAGCGATCACAAAAGGCGTATGCAAAGGCCAGACTTCTGAATAAAAACGCATTGTTTTCATACTTATTCCTTAGCGCTAATAAAAGGCAGGATGCAGATAGCTGAAGTATTAGCCAATATCATCATAATGTTATACCCAAAATAATTCATGTTGCATTGAGGCAGCAAGTGAGCGCATCCCGATGAGCTTACTTATGTAAGTGATTCGGGTGTGCGAATGCAGCTAACAAAAATGCAGCATGAAGTATGAAGGGTATATGCAGATATTTAAAATTGTTCGTATATTCAAGGTTATCGTGTTAGCGTAAACTCTAGTTCGTGTTAACTAACTGTAATAGGAAATACCATAATGACGCAGACAGTTCATTTTCAAGGCAACCCAGTGCACGTAGCAGGCCAAATCCCTCAGGCTGGCGATAAAGCCAAACCCTTCAAACTGGTAGCTAAAGATCTTTCCGATGTTGATCTGGCAAGTCTGGCTGGTAAACGTAAAATCCTGAATATCTTCCCAAGCATTGATACCGGCGTTTGCGCAGCATCAGTGCGAAAATTCAACCAGCTGGCAAGCCAGACTGATAACGCCGTTGTGTTGTGCATTTCGGCCGACCTTCCTTTCGCTCAGTCTCGCTTCTGCGGCGCTGAAGGCCTGAACAACGTCATCACACTGTCTACCCTGCGTGGCGGCGATTTCAAGCATGACTACGGCGTAGCCATTACCGATGGTCCATTGGCTGGTTTAACCGCACGTGCCGTGGTCGTTTTAGATGGCAATGACAACGTGGTCTATAGCCAACTGGTAAACGAAATCACCGAAGAGCCAAACTACGATGCGGCATTAGCTTCGCTGAAGTAAAATTGTTGCGATATTGATTGTTGTAACGATAGAAACAAAAACGCGGTGCTATTTCAGCACCGCGTTTTTTTTAGTTCTCTTCTGCGTCTGGGTGTGTTTCCACATGACGCCGGCTGCTAAGGCCATACTCGCGTAGTTTATTGGCAATCGCGGTATGCGATACGCCCAAGCGTTTTGCCAGTTTTCGCGTGCTTGGATAGTTGCGATACAAACGGGTCAGCACTGAACGCTCGAAGCGCTTGCAAATATCATCCAGTGAACCATCCAGAACTTCATCGCCTAGCGCCATTTCAGCTTCAAACTCAGGCAGAACAACGTCCTGTGGACGCAACTCATAGCCTTCAAGCTGGGTTAACGCGCGGTAGATCGCATTCTTTAGTTGACGAACGTTACCCGGCCAGCCGTATTGACTGAGGAACGCGTTCAGCTCAGGCGCCAAACGCGGTCTTGGCATCCCCTGCTCATCAGCAAAGCGCGATACAAACAGCTCGGTCAGCGGCATGATGTCCTGCGTACGTTCACGCAGCGGCGGCAGATTTAGCGTCAAGACGTTAAGGCGATAATAAAGATCTTCACGGAACAATCCACGTTGCACCAGATCGATCAGGTTTTTCTGGGTCGCACAGATAACGCGAACGTCTACGCTCACTTCGTGTTCTTCACCCACGCGGCGGAACGTCCCGTCGTTGAGGAAACGCAGTAGTTTGGTTTGCATGCGCGGCGACATTTCGCCAATTTCATCCAGCAACACCGAACCGCCGTTGGCTTGTTCAAAGAAACCTTTTTTGCCTTCCAGCGCATTCGGATAGGCGCCCGCGGCGTGGCCAAACAGTTCGCTTTCAGCAACGTCATCCGGTAACGCTGCACAGTTCAGCGCAAGGAATGGCTGCTTACCGCGTGGGCTACGCAGATGGCAGGCGCGAGCCAGCACATCTTTGCCGGTACCGGTATCACCCACAATCAGCAAAGGCGCGTCTAGCATCGCGAGCTTACGCGCTTGATCTAACACCTGACGCATTTTCGGGCTAACGCCGATAATGTGCTCGAATTCGCTATCGTCATTCACCGCGAGGTTTTGCAACTGACGTCCAATGCGAACCGCCGATTTCAACACCACCACCGCCCCTACCGGCGCAGACATTTCGCCCTGCTCTTCACCCAGATAGATTGGCGTGATATCCATCAGGTAATCCTGACCGCGAATAACCACTTTTTCGGCATGCGGAGCAACGGTTTCATTCTCCAGCCAGCGCAAAAAGTTGTAGCCGCCAATCAGTCCACCCGCGGTTTGATTACAGATCTTATCTTCCGTGGTACCAAACAGCATTAACGCCGCTTGGTTTGCCAGCTCAACTTTCCCCTTCATATCAATAGAGAAAACCGGCTCTGGCAGTGATTCTAGCAGCGCCCACATCGCACGATGTTCACGCTCTGACGGCATGTATGGCACGGTGCGTACGTCGGTAACACCGCTGATGCGGCGAATCTCTGCCATCAACTGACGGAAGACTTCGAAGTCAAGTTCATTAAAATTCAAATAGATACGACCGATGGTATCGATCTCAATCCCACGTAAATCAATATTACGCGCTGCCAGCAGATCCAGCAGTTCTCGGGTTAAGCCGATTCGGTCTTCACAAAAAACTTCCAGGCGCATCAGTTTTGACCTTAATCTGCATATTACGGTGTGTAAAACATACGTGTAGATACACGAGAGAAAACCAATTGCCCTACATCACGCTCGTTATTATGGCGATTGTACGACAACTGAAACAGTAACTGTCAGTATAAGTTGACAGATCTTTCTATTGTTATCCAGCCAGTCATTTCTGATTTACAACTTAGCTAACTATAAACTAGCGCAATGACACCTCAACAATTGTTACTACAAGCTATATAATTATCTTCTAGGTAGGCATCATGCCTATATCATCATGTCTAGACAGCAGAATCTTATCACCTATTCATCACACATTTTAGATATAAATAGGGGAAGTGCAGCATATGATCATCCGACAGGCCGTCCCTACAGACTATGATAGCATTTTGGAAATTCAGCGACTGAACACGCCTGAAAATCTGGATGCCGAAAACCTCCAACAGGGATATATCGTTTCACAAATGAGCCGAGCGCAGCTTGAAGCCATCAACAGCAAACTGGGCATTTTAGTTGCCGTTGAAGGCAAAACCGTCGCTGGATTCGTCTGTATGACCGCGACCTGCGCCAAACCTCACCCTCCAGTGATTGATGCGTTGCTTGAACAGGCAGAAACCCATTCGCTCAATCAACGTCCAATGACCGAACTCAGCCCTTTTCTGTATGGTCCCGTGTGCATCTCGCGTCGTTTTCGCGGCGCTGGCGTGCTTTCTCAGCTCTTCGCCGCGGTAAAATCGCATATGCATGGAAAATACGACGCGGGTTTAGCCTTTATCGCCGACGATAATCCACACTCGCTGGTTGCCCACATTCAAGGACTTGGCATGAGCGATGTCACACGCTTCCGCTTCGATGGAAAAGATTACCACCTTGTAGCGTTTGAGGTATAAATAACGGCTTAGATATTGTTTCAATGAGATTTTCTTAGATTAAATGGATGATTATTTCCCATGACAAACACCTTTTTCGTTACGGCCGACTGGCTTTCAGCACATTTGAACGACGATGATATTCAACTCATCGACGCACGTATGCCTCTCGCCGGACAAGAAAATCTGCGCGATATCCATGCTGAATTTATCGCTTCACATCTACCCGGTGCGCTGTTTTTTGATATTGATGCCCTCTCCGATCACGCTAGCCCATTGCCTCATACGATGCCGTCGGCCGAAAAATTCTCTGCTGATATGCAAGCGTTGGGAATAAATCGGGAGAAACATCTGGTGGTATATGATGAGGGAAACCTGTTCTCTGCCCCGCGTGCGTGGTGGATGCTGCGCACTTTCGGTGTCCAAAAAGTCTCGATATTGGCCGGTGGCTTTCATCAATGGAAAGCACAGGGCCGCGAGCTAGAAAGCGGCGTGCCAACGCCTAAACCTGCGTCCTTCAGCGCTCAGCTCGACCCACGCGTGATTAAAAACGCCAACGACGTTTTGCTGGCAACCCAAACTCAAAGTGCTCAAATCGTTGATGCACGTGCGGCTGCGCGGTTTAGAGGGGAAGTCGCCGAGCCAAGAGCGGGATTACGCCAAGGCCACATCCCCGGCAGCCATAACGTACCGTGGGGCGATTTAGTCAAAGACGGGGCATTAAAACCAAACGAAGAATTGAAAACGATTTTTGCCGCGGCGGGCGTGAGTTTTGAACAGCCGATTATTGTTAGCTGTGGTTCTGGCGTCACTGCAGCGGTGGTGGTTCTGGCTCTGACCACGTTACAGGTCAACGGCGTGGCACTTTATGATGGTTCGTGGAGCGAATGGGGAGCAAGAGAAGAGCTCCCTATCAGTCGTTGATACCGCTATGTACAACATCGATTTTTATTATTGCCCATTTAATAAAAATACAACCTCCCCCAGATAATGGTGGGACGTTGCTAAATAGCGCTGCCAATGCAGATCCCACACACCGTTTTGTGCCAGCCCGATTTTAAAGGGAATTTTAAGCCTTAGTAGCGCCGGCAGGTATTCTTGATAGCGCGTAACCGTATGCCGTCCTTGGTAAGTCTGAATCACAATTTCATCAACAGGAAGTTGGTTAAGCTGTTCGATACTGCCAGTTTTAGCCCAATCTAATAGCCCTGTGACGCTCAGCTTACAATTCGGCGGCAGTTTGTTTTTCAGCTTTCGCAAAAAAACAGAATATTGATCAAGACGATAGCTGTTGGCATCAAAATCAATTTGCATACCCACCACATGACTTCCCGTTTTAACCCAATTCTGGCGCAGTTTTAATAACGCATTCAGCATCGAATCAGGGATATCCAGCGTTGACACCCGCACCGTAATCCAGAGCTCAGGCACTTTAACCGCTGAATAAGGCAAACCCCGCTTATGTAGCACGGGTTTACCCTGCCGAAGCATAATCTCAGCCTGATGTAGGTACAAAATTTGCGCCTGTTTTAGCACCGGCTGAGGTTGCACGGCTGACCATAACCAAAATGCATGATAACGCTTGGCGTCCACCCGCCCCTCATCAGCATGTACGCTCAGACTCAGGATCAGCCCTATTATTCCCCAGCGCCAGAGACTCACCAATAAAACCGCAAGCGGTTCGCCCACTCACTGCCGGGATAATCATTTTTGAGCAGAAGAAACCATCTTTGGCGGGTATTTTTATCAATATCTTGCCCGTCGCAATCGTTATAGCCTGACGGGGCGTAGCACATCACCGCGCGGTAAAGCGCATAGCTTTTATCTTCAGGGGGCGCATCAGGCATACCAATCACGCGTTGGTAATTCATTAAGCGACTGACCGAACGATCGGCATATTGAGAATCAACCTTGGTTAAATCAGCGACGATACTGATGCTGTAGCCATCAGGCATCACGAGGTTGGAAGTACGAAAATATTCGCCTAAACAGTTTAAGGCTCGAGCATCTTTTGGGCGCTGCGCCAAGGTTGACACAACGTCATCAAGCGCATGACAGACATATCCCTCTTCCGCATTGCGGCCATCCCAAGTGAAATCGCTAAGCGCGACATCTTTCATATCATCACGCACGGGCTGCTTAAACAGTTCGGTACGGGGCTTATCTTGTAAATATCCTTGATAGTCACCGTTTAGTAATTCCTTCGCCAACAACGTATGCAGGGCGATAATCTGCTCTTCCGCACTTTGCCCTGTTTCAACCTGTTTACGCAGTAATTCTTGGCTCGCCAGCACCTTCAACACGCTTGAACGATAGGCGAGATTTACCACCGGGCTGCTAGCCGCAAAAATATCTTCAATTTTTCCCTGATGAGTCAGACTATTGGCCAATTGATATTGCAAAAACGCCTGCTGTAACCCTGCATGATCGATAGTCAGCAAATGCCGCCAATAGGTTTCAGCATCAGACCATTGCCCTAATCCTTGCATCGCAAGGCCCCGTAGCACCTGTTGGCTGAACAACAATGTATCATTTAGCGCATCTTTGTCTTCGGGTGCTGCAGCACTGAGTACGCCGGCATAATCATGCTTCAGGTAGAATGCCCATGCCGTTTGCAAATACTGCCAAGCAGGCAGCATATTTGCTTTCTCAAAGAGTGCCTTATAACTTGCCAATTCTTCTGCAGTCACCGGCGTCGCCGTTGTTTCTGTTTGGTAATGTTCACGCAGCCGTTTTAACACCTGAGTAAACGTTATTTGTGGGCTGTTAGGTTCACCAATAAACGGTGGCTAGAGGTATTGATTCCCCAGCAATCGCGTATCCAGTTCATTGATCACCGACTGTAGCGCTTCTGGCGTTGGAGCCTGAGCAATGGATTTTTCTCCCGCCACAGCCAACGCATTGTAATCCCCAATATACCAATTGATTCGGCGATACAGCCCTTGAACAGATTGAACATAGAGTCCCGCGGGGAAGCTACTCAGGTATTCATCCCCTCTCTGTAGAGCCAGCGCGGCAGCCGCTTTATCGCTTTTCGCGCTATCAAACATCCCCATGTCATCTACCGCATCAGCGACAATCTGATTAAGCGCGATACGAAATAGCATATACTGCGCGGTTTCAGCCACCCATGATTGCGAGCTTTGCTTCAACGCGATAAATTTTGCTTCTGCATCAGAGAAATTACCGCGATAAAAGGCATCAATGCCCGCCAGATAATCACGAAATGCCTGGGCGTGCGAATCTGCGGGGAATGGTTGATCCGCCTGCTGTTTCTCTTCTTCGGCGTCATGCAACAAACGAATGCGTTCGTTGGCCAAAGCGCGGCGCTGCTCATCAGTCAGGGACGTATCCGCCAATAATTGGCTAAAAAAACGCTGTAACGTTGCAGGGTTGTTGGACACCCAGCGGCCGCCATCCATATTGGTGTAGCTCGGCTCTAGTGATACCCCCTCCAGATTAATACTCATTTTACGCGCGTCCGCCATCAGCGCCTGCACGTCGACAGGAATAACAATGCTTCCTGTTTCGTCAAAACCATCAGTCGTTTTAAGGCGGGTAATATAAAAAGGCGTTTCACGGTAGCTGCGTTCATCGGTGGTAATTTGCCGGAAAGGCGAAGCAAAATGATGTTGTTCAGAGGCCAACATGAGCAAATTACTGCGAGTGTCATTCGCGGGGGCATAAAATGGGTAGCTGGCCATGCTGCATCCTTCAGCCCACCATTCACACTCATCGACATCCATTGAGGCTAATGCCTGCTGGCCGCACACCAAATATCCATTTATTCTGCTTCACCTTGCATCCTTATATTTGTCTCATATGAAAACGGCTATCCGCTGAGCGCTTATTAGATAAGATTCAACCGATATAATATACGTAAGCGTGTATCCAAACCATTTAGGCAGGCTGAAATTAGGATATTGGAATGAGGGTTTGCATTATTCGGGGAAAAGAGAGTGGAGGGACATTTTAGCCCCTCCATTTTAATTTAGCCTACTGAAGGCCGATCGCCCTTCTTCGGCGCAACGCGCTTCAACTGAGAAATCAATTCCTTACGGAAATCACCCAAACGCGGTTTGTCATTTTCCAGCCACGGCAGAGGACGACATAGCTCCATCGCTTTAATCCCCAAACGCGCGGTCAGTAACCCGGCACCAATGCCTTGCGCGGCACGTGCTGAAAGACGAGCAGCCAGATCTTGCGAGATCCAATCCATGCCCACCTCACGCACCAGCTCGGAAGCACCGGCAAAGGCAATATTGAGCAGCACCAAGCGGAATAAGCGGATGCGACTGAAATAGCCTAATTCAATGCCGTACAGCGCCGCAATTCGGTTAATCAGGCGGATATTTCGCCACGCGATAAATGCCATATCCACCAGCGCCAACGGGCTCACAGCGATCATAAGGGTCGATTCCGCGGCGTAGCGGCTGATTTCACGCCGAGCCTGAACGTCCAGCACCGGTTGCACCAGTTTGCAATACAGTTCGACCACTTCTCGATCGTTATGCGTTTCATGCAGCGACGCCTGCCAGCGCTGTACCGCCGGATGGCTCTGGTCTAAATTCGCCTGCTGCATCAGTTTTTCACAAAACGCCTTACCCTGCCCGATGCCGTGGCTATGCAATAAATCGCGCGCAACGTCACGCTCTTGCGCTCGTTCGCGTAAACGATACAGACGCCGCCATTCCGTAATTAATGAACCAACGCCCGCTAATACGATCAGGCCACCGGCAACGGTTCCGCCCAGCGCAATCCAATCCTGCTGTACCCATGCCTGATGAAACCACTGCACACCTTGGGCTATCACGCTCACGCCAAACAGGGCTAAACCAGCCCCCACCATGCGCCGCCATAGGCTACGCTTTGGTTTCAGCGCCGCATTGATAATGCCTTCTGCGCGCCCTTCGTCCTGCTCTTCCGTCAGTACTTCTGGCTCGGCTGGGAGGAAATTTTCAGCGTCCTGTGGCGCAAACTGTTGGCTGGCTTTCAGCACCATTTCCGGCTCGGTCGCCAGCGGTTGGTCGAAATCAATTCTTGGTTTTATCGGTTCGCTCATCGCAGCTTATCTCCCAATAAAAACTCCATCACGCTGTCCATGCGGATATGCGGTAATGGGCTGTCCACGTTCATACTTTGTGGGCGGAAATCTTCAAAATGGAACCCTTGCTTCTGCCAAAACTCGTTGCTGGGCAAACGCGCGGGCACTTCGCCGGGAAACACGGTCAGTGGCTTCTCATCGGCAAGGCGATATCCCTTCAACGCGGGAATTTTCTGCCCTTGATGCTCAACTAAACCGCTCTGTGTGGCCTGCACCGAGGCGATACCGGCGCAGTCCATGCTAATCCCTTCGAACGCCGCATTTTGCCATGCGTCCTGCACCAGCTGTTGGAGCAAAGACACCAGATTGGCATGCTGATCGGCGGTCACGTGGTCGGCTTTGGTGGCCGCAAACATTAAGCGATCGATGCACGGCGAAAAAAGTCGGCGATACAGCGTACGTTTGCCGTAATGGAAACTCTGCATCAGCTGAGTTAACGCCAAACGCATTTCATTAAACGCCTGCGGTCCGCTATTCAGCGGCTGTAAACAATCCACCAGCACAATTTGGCGATCGAAACGGACAAAGTGCTCTTTGTAGAAACCCTTCACCACTTCGTTGCAATAATAGCTGTAGCGTGAGCGCAACATGCCGATGTTGGAATGCTTATCGGCCTGAGCCAGTTTAGATTCCCCCATACTTTCGACCTGCGGCCAAGGGAAAAACTGCAGCGCGGGCGCACCGGCTAAGTCGCCGGGCAACACAAAACGCCCCGGCTGAATAAAGTGTTGCCCTTCCTCTTTGCAGCGCAGTAAATAATCGGTATAAGCCTGTGAAATTGCCGCTAACTGTTTTTCATCTGCCGGCGCCAGCGGATCGCATTGTTCACATAGCGCTAACCATTCAGCGGCCCACTCTTTACGCTGCCCCTGCAATAAGCCATTCATCTGACGCGACCAGCTCAGATAGTCTTGCTCTAGCATCGGCAAATCGAGCAGCCATTCGCCGGGATAATCGACAATTTCCAGATACAGCGTCGAAGTATCCTTAAAATGGCGCAGCAGTGAATCATTACTGCGAAACTTCAGCGCCAAACGGATCTCACTCACGCCACGCGTCGGCGTTGGCCACGTTGGCGGCGTACCGTAGAGCTGAGAAAGCCCTTCATCATAGGTAAAGCGAGCCACGCCAAGATCGCGTTGCGGTACACGTTTTGCGCCGAGTAACCGTTCTTCACGCACGGCAGAAAACAGCGGTAAACGAGCGCCGCTGTGAATATGTAGAAGTTGGTTGACCAGAGAAGTGATAAATGCGGTTTTTCCGCTCCGGCTTAACCCGGTCACCGCCAAACGTAAATGGCAATCGACACCTCGGTTAACCAGAGACACTAATTCATTTTGTAGCCTTTTCATTCCTCTCCTTACACGAAGCCGTTATGGCTTTTCAGCTCCGTGGCGATAACGAGACGTTGCCTGACGAACTGCGCGCTGTAATAAGGGCTCTAAGCCCCATATTAACAGCCAGCGCAATGGCCGCCACGTTACATAACGTAATACACCGGCGGCAATACCGGCTGGAGCAAAAGTCAGCCCCAAAAGCAAACCGTTCTTAATCAGGCCAGGCAGATGACGCCGAGCCTTGCGGCCACCTGCACGCAGCATATCAGCAGGTTTAAATTGACTCATCGTTTTCTCCCCAGCGTGTCATTAATAAAACTATAAATTCTGGAAACGCTTATTGACGCCAAACGTTTCCGAGGTCACATAACGTTCTAAACGACGCAGGCGCTGCTCGCATTCATTAAGTTCCGTGGTAACCACCTGCATTTGCTGACGCGGTGACGGTTGATGATCGCCGCTAAGCTCCGCAACTTGGGCGGTAGGCAGCGTCATTGATAGCACCACGTACAATATGGCGGTGATGATAAACAGGCCGCAGAAAATCGACAGCACCGCCATCACGCGCACCAGAGCAACAGGAACGCCCATATATTCGGCCAGCCCTGCGCAAACGCCTTTCACCACGCCACGCTCAGGAATGCGATACAGTTTTTTACCGCTCATCGGCGTTGTCATTTAAGCGTCCCTCCAGTTTGGATGCTCCGCATCCAGAATGGATTCCAATGCGCTAATACGCTGACGCATGCGCTGTGCTTCTTCATTCAACTGCGCTAAGCGCTGCACTTCTTGCGTTTGCAAGACGCTATCATTTTGCTGGCGATTGCTGTAATGCAGCCACAGCCAAACAGGTAATACAAACAGCACAAAAATAGTCAGAGGGATGGCAAGAAAAAGGTAGCCCATCGTGAATTCCTTATTATTAGTTTACAGCCGTTAGCAACAGTCTATTCCCTTCTCCGGCGTTATGGATGTATTCCATACCATAACGCCGGTCATTTGATTTTAAATCGCGCTTATTCAGAACGATTCATTTTGGCTTTTAACGCCGCCAGCTGTTGACCGATTTCATCATCGGCTTTCAGATCGGCAAACTCTTGGTCGAGCGATTTCTTTTTGCCCAAGCCCATGGTTTCAGCTTCGGCTTCCATATGATCGATACGGCGTTCAAACTGCTCAAAACGCGCCATCGCCTCATCTAGTTTACCGCTGTCTAACTGACGACGAACTTCACGAGAAGAGGCCGCAGCCTGCTGGCGTAGCGCCAATGCCTGCTGGCGAGCGCGTGTTTCAGTCAGTTTGCTTTCCAGCTCGGTGATTTCACGCTTCATGCGATCCAACGTTTCTTCCACGTTGCTCACCTCATGGCGCAGCGTGGTCAGCAAATCACTCACGCGCTGTTTTTCAATTAACGCCGCACGCGCCAGATCTTCTTTATCTTTACGCAGCGCCAGCTCGGCTTTGTCCTGCCACTCGTTGAGCTGAGTTTCACCCTGCTCGATACGGCGCATCAGCTGTTTTTTCTCGGCTAAAGCGCGGGCGGAAGTGGAACGCACTTCGACCAAAGTATCTTCCATTTCCTGAATCATCAGGCGAACCAGCTTCTGTGGATCCTCTGCTTTATCCAACAGAGTATTGATGTTGGCGTTTACGATGTCGGCGAAACGAGAAAAAATACCCATTGTTAATACCCTCACTCTTGCGTTGCGGCGTGCGTTTGGTTCGGCACATCCGTTGTTAAAATGGTTTGCTGTCTCGCAAATACATAATCAACTATCGTGCCAACTTTTAAATTAAAACTAATAAATTGATTTATAAGGAAATAATAAAAATCATTGCCATTAATGGGTAAATCGTGATGTGATGAAATTAGCCAACAGATAGCGAAATTCACTAAATGGGATCCTGCGATGTCAGATAATATTGAAAATATGCTCGGCCAAGCCAACAGCTTTCTTGAAGTGCTGGAGCAGACTTCGCAGCTGGCGAAGTTGAATAAGCCGGTATTAATTATTGGCGAACGCGGGACAGGCAAAGAGCTGATCGCTCATCGTCTGCACTATTTGTCTAACCGTTGGCAGGGGCCATTCGTGTCGCTAAACTGCGCCGCGCTCAATGACAACTTGTTAGATTCCGAACTTTTTGGCCATGAGGCCGGCGCGTTTACCGGTGCTCAGAAGCGCCATTTAGGCCGCTTCGAACGTGCCGACGGCGGTACGCTTTTTCTTGATGAGCTGGCTACCGCGCCAATGTTAATTCAGGAAAAACTGTTGCGCGTGATTGAATATGGTCATTTAGAACGCGTAGGCGGCAGCCAGCCCTTGCAGGTCGATGTGCGTTTAGTGTGCGCGACCAATGCCGATTTACCGGCCATGGCTGAAGCGGGTACCTTCCGCGCTGATTTACTGGATCGTTTGGCTTTTGACGTTATTCAACTGCCGCCGTTAAGAGAGCGTCGCAGCGACATCATGTTATTGGCTGAGCATTTTGCTATGCAGATGTGTGGTGAACTGGGGCTCGCGTTCTTTCCCGGCTTTAGCGATGCCGCACGACAAACGCTGTTGGACTATGGCTGGCCCGGCAATATCCGTGAATTAAAAAACGTCGTGGAGCGTTCGGTCTATCGTCATGGTGATTCACCCGAGCTGTTAGACGCGATTGTGATTAATCCTTTTAAACATCACACAGCCAGCTTGCCCTCTTCGGCCAGCACGCCTGCGGCCCTACAAGGGGATGCTCAAACGGTGCAGCCGTCTTTACCCATCGATCTTAAAGATTGGCTGGCAGAACGCGAAAAACAGATCATTATTCAGGCGCTACAAGAAAGCCGACACAATCAGCGTCAGGCCGCAGAGTTGTTAAATCTGACCTATCACCAACTGCGTGGGATCATGAAGAAGTTGGGGATTCAGGGATAAGGTTAGCAACGAGGTTTCGGTAAATTACAGATAAAAAAAAGCCAGCACCCGGCTGGCTATAAAGTAGATCTGGAAGCAATGTGAGCAATGTCGTGCTCTTAAGAGAATTGATTGCCCTGAGGAGGCATTCTCTAAAGAACGAGATGGATGATAATGGTTATCACTACCATGTGTAAAGTGGTTTGTTGCGAATTTTTCTTATTTGTATTTGCAGCGTGCGCCAGCTCACATCTTCGTGGCCGCTTTATTACGCAATATTTAGCACAAAACCCCGCTGTTCCGTGATTTCTGACTTATGCTTACCATTAGATTGGTTAAGCAAAAGGCAAATAACCCCTTCATCTCACTGGAATGATTGGGCTGCCAGCCAATGTACGTTACACTAAACACTTTGCTCAACAACCTCTTGAAGCGTTTATGCGTGGTCTAAAAACCCTGATGCTGGCATTAAGTTGCCTGTCTGCCGTTGCGACAGCAGCCGAAATTGCCCCTGTGACCAAAACCAAACCGCTGCCGGATATCCGCCAGAGCGGCTTCATTTATTGCGTCAGCGGGATCCTGAATACCTTCAATCCACAGATGGCAAGCAGCGGTCTTACGGTCGATACCCTCGCCGCGCAGCTTTACGATCGTCTGTTAGATGTTGACCCCTATACCTACCGCCTCATTCCTGAATTAGCCCAGAGCTGGGAAGTGTTAGACGGTGGCGCGACCTATGTGCTGCATCTGCGTAAAGACGTTCCGTTCCAAACCACAGACTGGTTTAAACCAACGCGTAAGATGAACGCCGATGATGTGGTGTTTAGTTTTAACCGCATGTTTGATCCTAACCATCCGTATCATGAAGTGAACGGCGGGCATTATCCCTATTTCGAGAGTTTGCAGTTTAGCGACGCAGTGCAAAGCATACGCAAATTGGATAGCTCAACGGTAGAAATTCGGCTTAAACAGCCGGATGCCTCTTTCTTATGGCACCTTGCCACGCATTACGCGCCAATACTCTCGTCCGAGTACGCGGATAACTTAGCGAAAAAAGGCAAACAGGAAGATATTGACCGCCTGCCCGTGGGCACGGGGCCGTTTATGCTCAATGAGTACCACGCGGGGCAATATATTCGCTTGGATCGCAACGATGCGTTTTGGAAAGGTAAACCGCGGATGCCACAGGTTATTATTGACCTCGGCGCCGGCGGTACGGGGCGTTTATCCAAATTGCTGACCGGCGAGTGCGACGTACTGGCTTACCCTGCGGCCAGCCAGTTGAGTATTCTGCGCGACGATCCGCGTTTGCGTTTAACGCTGCGCCCTGGAATGAACGTCGCCTACTTGGCGTTCAACACCCGCAAGCCGCCGTTGGATAATCTAGACGTGCGCCGTGCCATTGCTTATTCCATCAATAACCAGCGCCTGATGCAGTCTATCTACTACGGCACGGCGGAAACCGCGGCTTCGCTGCTGCCTCGTGCCTCTTGGGCGTATGACAGCGAAGCAAAGATTACCGAATACAATCCAGAGAAATCACGCGAACTGTTGAAACAGGCCGGCGTTACCAATCTGCATTTACAGCTGTGGGTGCCAACGGCGTCTCAGGCTTACAACCCGAGCCCGCTAAAAACCGCCGAGCTGATTCAGGCTGATATGGCGCAGGTGGGAATTAAGGTCAGCATTATTCCGGTGGAAGGTCGATTCCAAGAGGCTCGCCTTAGCGACATGAGCCACGATATGACGCTCTCCGGCTGGGCAACCGACAGTAATGACCCAGACAGTTTCTTCCGTCCGTTGTTGAGCTGTGCAGCAATTCAGTCACAGACTAACTTGGCGCACTGGTGCGATCCCTCTTTTGACTCATTGCTGCATAAAGCCCTGCTGTCTCAGCAACTGTCACAGCGCATTGACGATTATCAGGACGCGCAAAAGATCTTAGAAGAACAGCTGCCGATCTTGCCTCTGGCCTCATCGTTGCGCCTACAGGCGTATCGCTATGACATTAAAGGATTGGTCTTGAGCCCGTTTGGTAACGCCTCATTTGCCGGTGTTTATCGTGAAAAACAGCCAGAACCGGCTGCCACCAACGATCCTGATGCGGGACCACCGACGCCAGCCTCAGAACCCCCTGTCGTCGTGGAGGATAAACCATGATTATCTTCACCTTGCGTCGCCTTTTACTGCTGCTGGTGACGCTGTTTTTCCTGTCGCTAGTAGGGTTTAGCCTGCTCTATTTCACGCCACATGCGCCGTTAGGCGGCGCTTCGCTGTTCGACGCCTACCGTTTCTATGTGCATAGCCTACTGCAAGGCGACTTCGGCGTTTCCAGCATTAACGGGCAGTTGATTATCGAACAACTGAAGGAAGTTTTCCCGGCCACCATGGAGCTGTGCATTCTGGCCTTCGTCTTTGCGCTGGTAGTGGGTATTCCGCTGGGCATTATTGCCGGTTTACTGCGCGGCAAATGGCAGGATGGTGCGATTAGTGCACTGGCGCTGTTTGGCTATTCAATGCCGGTATTTTGGCTGGCAATCCTGCTGATGCTGTTCTTCTCGTTGCATCTCGGCTGGCTGCCGGTTTCAGGCCGCTACGATCTGCTCTACCCAATGAAAAACGTGACCGGTTTTGCGCTGATTGACGCTTGGCTGTCAGATTCTCCATATCGTGATGCCATGCTGATGAGCGTTGCCCGTCATATGATCCTGCCGGTAACGGCGCTGGCGCTGGTGCCGATGACCGAAGTTATCCGCCTAATGCGTATCAGCACCGATAACGTCGTCAGCCAGAATTACATTAAAGCCGCCGCCACCCGCGGTTTGTCGCGTTTCACCATTATTCGCCGTCATGTGTTGCACAATGCGCTGCCGCCGATTATTCCACGGTTGGGACTGCAATTTTCGACCATGCTGACGCTGGCGATGATTACCGAAGTGGTGTTCAGCTGGCCGGGACTCGGCCGCTGGTTGATTAACGCCATCCGCCAACAAGACTTTGCCGCAATCTCAGCCGGTGTCATGCTGGTGGGCACGTTGGTTTTAGTCGTCAACGTGCTGTCTGATATTGTGGGTGCGCTGACAAATCCGTTGAAACATAAGGAATGGTATGCACTTCGATAACGTATACCGCGAAAAACGCGTACCGAGCCCGCTGCGTCAGACATGGCTACATTTCCATGCCGATACCCTCGCCATGATTGGTCTGTATGGCATGCTGCTGCTGATCGCCCTGTGCTTTTTTGGCACCATGCTGGCTCCCTATGCGTTGGATCAGCAGTTCCTTGGTTATCAACTGCTGCCGCCGTCGTGGTCGCGCTACGGTAACGTTTCATTCTTCCTTGGCACCGACGATCTCGGCCGCGATATTCTTAGCCGCCTATTAAGCGGCGTCGCGCCTACGTTTGGTTCCGCGCTGGTCGTCACCATCGCCGCCAGCTTTTTTGGCGTCATTATCGGTATTCTAGCGGGCGTTACCCACGGCCTGCGTTCCGCTATTTTGAACCATATTCTGGATACGTTGCTGTCTATCCCTTCTCTGCTGTTAGCTATTGTGGTTGTCGCCTTTTTAGGGCCGCGCCTTGAGCACGCCATGCTGGCCGTGTGGTTAGCGCTTTTGCCACATATGGTGCGAGAAGTTTATACCTCGGTTCACGAAGAGCTTGAGAAAGAATATGTGGTTGCCGCCCGTTTAGACGGCGCATCAACGTGGTTTATCCTGTGGGATTCCGTGTTGCCCAATATCGCTGGCGTGCTGGTAGGTGAATTTACCCGTGCCCTTTCCATGGCGATATTAGATATTGCCGCGTTAGGCTTTCTCGATCTGGGGGCTCAACTGCCGTCGCCGGAATGGGGAGCCATGCTAGGCGATTCCTTGGAGCTGGTTTATGTCGCGCCGTGGACGGTGATGTTGCCAGGGGCTGCCATTATGGTCAGCGTGCTGCTGGTGAATTTGTTAGGCGACGGAATGCGCCGCGCGATTAACGCCGGTGTGGAATAGGAAACAAAATGCCGTTACTTGATATTCGTAACCTCACCATTGAATTCATGACCGCCGAAGGGCCGGTCAAAGCCGTCGATCGGGTCAGCCTCACGCTCACCGAAGGCGAAGTGCGCGGATTGGTTGGTGAATCTGGCTCAGGCAAAAGTTTAATCGCCAAAGCGATCTGCGGCGTCACCAAAGATAACTGGAAGGTAACCGCCGACCGTTTCCGCTTTGACGACATTGACCTGCTGCGCTTAACGCCGCGTCAACGGCGTCGGTTGGTGGGCCATAACGTGTCGATGATTTTTCAGGAGCCGCAGTCCTGTCTAGATCCTTCTGAGAGTATTGGTAAACAGGTGATTCAGGCGATCCCCGGTTGGACCTATAAAGGCCGCTGGTGGCAGCGTTTTCGCTGGCGTAAACGCCGCGCCATTGAACTGCTGCACCGCGTCGGGATTAAAGACCACAAAGACATCATGCGTAGCTTCCCGTATGAGCTGACGGAAGGTGAATGCCAGAAGGTCATGATTGCCATCGCCTTGGCTAACCAACCGCGTCTGCTGATTGCCGATGAACCGACCAATGCGATGGAGCCAACCACGCAGGCACAGATATTCCGTTTGCTGTCGCGCATGAATCAAAACAATAACACGACGATTTTGTTAATTAGCCATGACCTGCAAATGATGAGTAAATGGGCTGACCGCATTAACGTGATGTACTGCGGACAAACGGTTGAAAGCGCAGCCTGCGAAGATATTTTAGTTGCGCCGCATCATCCCTACACGCAGGCGCTGATCCGCGCGATGCCTGACTTTGGCCGCGCATTGCCCCATAAAAGCCGCTTAAACACGCTGCCGGGCGCGATCCCTTCGTTAGAACATTTACCTATTGGTTGTCGCTTAGGACCTCGTTGTCCGTATGCGCAGAAAAAATGCATTGAGACACCGCCTCTGCGCAGCGTAAAAACGCATAAGTTTGCCTGTCATTTCCCGCTTAACATGGAGGAGACGCAATGAGTACGCTGTTGGAGGTGCACAATCTACAAAAAACCTTCCGCTACCGCACCGGCTTGTTTCGTCGCCAAAATCTTGAAGCGGTTAAACCCGTTAGCTTTACCCTGCGCGAAGGGCAAACGCTGGCGATTATTGGCGAAAACGGCTCGGGGAAATCAACGCTGGCAAAAATGCTGTCAGGCATGATTGAACCCACTGCGGGCGATATCGTCATTGATGACAAGCAGCTGCAGTACGGCGATTTTCGCTACCGCAGCCAGCGGATCCGCATGATTTTTCAGGACCCGTCTACGTCACTCAATCCGCGCCAGCGTATCGGCCAGATCCTTGACGTTCCCCTGCGGTTAAATACCGAACTCGATGCACCACAACGTGAACAGCGTATCAATGAAACGCTGCGCCAAGTCGGCTTGCGTTCCGATCACGCCTATTACTATCCGCATATGTTAGCGTCCGGACAAATTCAACGGATCGCCTTGGCTCGCGCCTTGATATTGCAGCCACAGGTGATCGTAGCGGATGAAGCGTTAGCGTCGCTGGATATGTCGATGCGTTCACAGATTATAAATTTGATGTTGGAACTGCAGCAAAAACACGGTATCGCTTATATCTATGTTACCCAGCATTTGGGCATGATGAAGCATATTAGCGATCAGGTCATGGTGATGCATCATGGCGAAGTTGTGGAGCGCGGTAGCACGTCAGAAGTCTTGGCGGCTCCACTGCATGAGCAAACTAAACGCCTCATTAATAGTCATTTTGGTGAAGCGTTAACGGCCGATGCATGGCGCCGTGACGGTGGCGTTTTCTAAAAAGCGATTTTATCGCCAATTACGGACTAAAATTCAGCCACTGCTCCGAGCAGAGCATCAAAAGCATTCCACAGTGAATCAAGCGTGATAGAATCGCTCGGTTTTGTTTTATTAACACAAGTGCTGGAAGAATTAACAATTCCTGTTTCTGTATAAAAATGTGAATTGGTTTTCCTCCGCCTCTATCAGTTTATGCCCTGCTCCTCCAATATTATTGGTATCGCAGTACGGCATAAACTAAGACTACAAGGACTATTTGTATGGGTTTTCTAACCGGTAAGCGCATTCTGATCACTGGCGTAGCCAGCAAACTCTCCATTGCCTACGGTATTGCACAGGCTATGCACCGTGAAGGCGCCGAGCTGGCTTTCACCTACCAGAACGACAAACTGAAATCTCGCGTAGAAGAATTCGCCGCTCAGTTGGGTTCTAATCTGGTTCTGGCTTGTGACGTAGCAGAAGACGAAAGCATCGATGCGATGTTTACCGAGCTGGCAAAATCTTGGCCGAAATTCGACGGTTTTGTTCACTCCATTGGCTTCGCTCCAGGCGACCAGTTGGACGGTGACTACGTGAATGCGGTTACCCGTGACGGTTTCAAAATCGCACACGACATCAGCTCTTACAGCTTCGTTGCGATGGCAAAAGCATGCCGTACTATGCTGAACCCAGGCTCAGGTCTGCTGACTCTGTCCTACTTGGGCGCAGAACGTGCAATCCCTAACTACAACGTTATGGGTCTGGCGAAAGCGTCTCTGGAAGCTAACGTTCGCTATATGGCTAACGCGATGGGCCCTGAAGGTATCCGTGTTAACGGTATCTCTGCGGGTCCAATTCGTACGCTGGCGGCGTCTGGTATCAAAAACTTCCGTAAAATGCTGGCACACTGCGAAGCGGTTACCCCAATTCGCCGTACCGTTACCATTGAAGACGTCGGTAACTCAGCCGCATTCTTGTGCTCACCGCTGGCAGGCGGTATTTCTGGTGAAATCCTGCACGTCGATGGCGGCTTCAACATTGCAGCCATGAACGAACTGGAACTGGATTAATTTCCGTCGTTTATTCTGCTGAAAAATCCCTGGCTTCGGCTGGGGATTTTTTTATCTCTGCGCGGTTATTCCTTTTCAGCCTAGGCTATTCCTTAACAATATTTCATCTCTAGGCCGCATTCGGCAAGGATAGTACCCTGTTTCATAAAGGGTTCCCCCTTTTCTTGCCCGACGCCTGAAGGATATCCGATGGAGCGACCAAACTCGCCGCTGACGATTTTTAGCTCACGCCATAACGCACCGACCTCTGAGGCGGATAATCACCAGCATTTGGCTCAGGGCCGCTTTCCGTTATTCAATGAACGAACTGAACGTGATACCTATTTCCGACAGGTTGGCGATGCCTATCGTGAGCTGTTAGGTTCAGAGCCTGAAGTCTCGCGCGAGTACTCTCTCTCACGCTATGATCGCTTAAGCATTGCGCTCACCGTGGCACAAGTTTCTCAGGTGACGCCTTTGTGCTCTTTTTATGCCAAGCAGTTGGCACCGCTGCATTGCCCGCATAACACCCGTGAAAGCAATCAGCGCTTAGCTCAAATTACCGAGCACGCTCGGTTACTCGCATGGGACCCCACGCGCAGTACGAAACAAACCTTGCGCGCGCTGCGTGCGGTAAAATTGTCCTATCCCGATATAGTGACACTGTCACAGATTGTGGGCTTTGTGGTATTGCAATCTCGCCTTATTGCCGGGACAGCGGCTCTTTCCGGCTGCCCATTACCATCTGAGCCAAGAATATTTCCCACCCTTGAATTGGCTCCGCTAACGGAAGCGACATCGGCGGCATGGCGTCCTTGGCTACCACTCGGTGCCGATGCCACGCTGGCACCGGTGGCAATATGCGGGGCGCCATCGGGGCTCGCCATCGTCTTAATGCTGATTAAGATGCATGACGGGGAAGGTGTTGATATCACTAGTGAAATTTTTAGCGAAGGCTATAACTGTAGCGATCTACTGCGTCAACCGCTGCGCGAACTGGCCTTTTTAGTCAGCGCCCGACTTCTCGGCTGTCATCGCAGTAGCCAGCACCACGCCCGTCGCTTCTTGCTGCTGAGTAAACATCGCCAGCAGGCGGATGCGGTACTCGCCAATCCCGTTACCGCGCTTTCTCAATGCAGTCGTCGAGAACAGGCTATCATTCAGGCCAGTCTGACACTCACGCAAACCCCCTGCTTGTTCTCGCCCGATCACATTGCGTCTTTAACTCAGTCGGGGCTGTCTGCCGCAGAAATTCTTGAGCTTATCATTGCGCTAGCAACCGGCGCGTGGAGCCAGCGGCTACTCGTTTCGCTGGGGGAATGAGCAGATTTCCACCATTTGCCGATCATTTCATCCACAGTCGCATCATGGGCTTGCTCACAGGCACTGATTCGCGTAAAAATGTGAACCGCTCTTGAGGTCATTCACTTCATCCACCTGCCGGAATCTACGTTTCAATACTATGTTTCAGGATAACCCGCTGCTCGCGCAGCTAAAACAGCAACTGCACTCCCAGACACCACGCGTTGAAGGCGTCGTTAAAGGGACCGACAAAGGTTTTGGCTTCTTGGAAGTTGACGCCCAGAAAAGCTATTTCATCCCGCCGCCATACATGAAAAAAGTCATGCATGGTGACCGCGTTCTGGCTGCTGTTCACACTGAGAAAGATCGTGAAGTCGTTGAGCCGGAAGAGCTGGTTGAGCCTTTCCTGACAAGATTCGTTGGCCGCGTGCAGAAAAAAGATGGTGATAACCGCCTTTCCATTATCCCCGACCATCCATTGCTGAAAGATGCAATCCCATGCAGAGCCGACAACAACGTCACGCATGAGTTTAAGCAAGGCGATTGGGCCGTTGCCGAGATGAACCGGCATCCGCTGAAAGGCGACCGCACTTTCTTTGCCAATATCACCACGTTTATTACCGATGCGGATGATGATTTCGCGCCGTGGTGGGTCACGCTTTCCCGTCATGGTTTGGATCGCACGGCACCAGAATGGTCTGGTAGTGAAATGCATGAAGAAGGCTTGGAGCGTGAAGATCTCACCTCTCTGCCATTCGTCACCATTGACAGCGCCAGCACGGAAGATATGGATGATGCGTTGTATGTGCAGGAGAACGAAGACGGTTCTCTGGCCTTAACCATCGCCATTGCCGATCCAACGGCCTACGTTGAACAAGATTCCGAGCTGGATAAAATCGCTCAGGTGCGTGCTTTCACGACTTATTTGCCTGGTTTCAACATTCCGATGTTGCCACGCGATTTGTCTGACGATCTGTGTTCACTGCGCCCTAACGAGCGCCGCCCTGCGCTGCTATGCCGCGTCACAATACAGAAAGACGGCGCTATTTCTGACGATATTCGCTTCTTTGCTGGCTGGATTGAATCTAAAGCCAAACTGGTTTACGACGAAGTTTCAGATTATCTGGAAGGCGTTGGCAGTTGGAAACCGGAAAATGCCCAAATCGAACAGCAGGTTCGCCTGTTGCATCGTTTAGCGGATTCCCGTTCTGATTGGCGTCAGCAGCACGCGTTGGTATTTAAAGATCGCCCAGATTATCGCTTTGTTTTAGGCGAAAAAGGCAGCGTGGTTGATATCATTGCCGAACATCGCCGTGTGGCCAACCGCATCGTGGAAGAGTGCATGATTACCGCTAACGTCTGCGCCGCCATCATGCTGCGCGAACGTTTAGGCTTTGGTGTTTACAACATCCATTCTGGTTTCGATCCGGCGCTGGTTGAACAGGCCGTGAGCATTCTGCAAGCCAACGATGTATCTGCCAACGCAGAAGCATTATTAACCTTGCAGGGCTTCTGCGAACTGCGTCGTCATTTGGATTCGTTGCCAACCACGTTCCTTGATAGCCGCGTGCGCCGTTTCCAGACCTTTGCTGAAATCAGCACCGAGCCAGGCCCGCACTTTGGTTTAGGCTTAGAAGCTTACGCAACATGGACTTCGCCGATCCGTAAATATGGCGATATGGTGAATCATCGTTTGCTGAAAGCGCTGATTGCGAATAAACCCGCCGAACGTCCTGATGACGCTATTACCGTGCAGATGGCAGAACGCCGCCGCCTGAATCGTATGGCAGAACGCGACGTGGGTGATTGGTTATATGCTCGCTTCCTGAAAGATAAAGCGGATCCAGCGATTCACTTTAACGCTGAAATCGTTGATATTTCGCGGGGCGGCATGCGCGTGCGTTTGGTTGATAACGGTGCGATGGCGTTTATTCCATCTTCCTTTATTCACGCCGTGCGTGATGAACTGGTATGCAGCCAAGAAACCGGCTCCATACAGATCAAAGGCGAAACCGTTTATCAAACGGGCGATGCCCTGCAGGTTTATCTGGTTGAAGTGCGCCTAGAAACGCGCAGTATTATTGCCAAGCCTGTCGTTTAATCTGAAGCATTGAGGCACATGTGGCGCTTGCCCCATGTGCCTCAATTGTTTAAACACTCGGCATTAGATCAACAGACGTTTTTCACCGATAAAAATCAATCCCAATCTGGCGCAAACTCAGGGCTGACTAAACGCTCATTGCGTTCAAGTTCTGCAATCTGCTTCATTTCCGCATCGCTTAAAACTATCGTCAACGCATTTAGATTGCTTGCCAAATTCTCACGCTGGGTGGACGAAGGGATCACCGTGTAACCCTTTTGCAACGACCACGCCAGAGCCACCTGCGCGGCGCTCACACCATGCGCCTGCGCAATCTGATTAATGACAGTGTCAGTTAGCACTTTGCCATAGGCGAGAGGCATATAGGCGGTCACTGGAATACCCTGAGACGCAGCAAACGTGGCCACTTGTTCATTTTGCAGGAACGGGTGGATCTCAATTTGCTGGCTGGCAATATTCTGCGCGCCAACGGCATCGATGGACTGCTTCATTTGTTCGATAGTAAAATTCGAAATCCCTATCGCTTTGGTTAAACCCATTTTCTGAGCCTGATACAACGCCTGCATACTGTCAGCAATGGTTGGCGATGCATCACGCGTTGGCCAGTGGATCAGGGTTAAATCGACCTGCGCCAAACGCAGTTTTTTCAAGCTTTCTTTCAGGCTTTCAATCAGCTTTTCAGGCGCAAGATTTTCTAGCCAAATTTTCGTGGTGACAAACAGTTCATCACGCGGTACGCCGCTCTCTTCGATAGCTTGTCCAACCTCAGCCTCATTGCCATAGATCTGCGCGGTATCGATATGACGATAACCCAGCTCTAACCCATTGCGCACAGAATCAATCACGACCTGCTCTTTCAGGCGAAACGTTCCCAGCCCCAGTTTTGGCATCAACATTTTAGCGTTGCTCATTTTCTATCCTTTTGATTTTGTAAGGTAACAGAGTGATGTTGGGCATAAGCGTTGCCCTGTTGCTGAGAGTGAGTATGTGAGGAAGTTTTTTTGTTATAAATAGCGTTAATTGCAAATGTATTGTGATCAACAATCACAAATGCCCAGACTAATCCTATTCCACCTTCAATTATTGACTCAAACGCAAAGGTGTTGTGATTCAGATCGCCTATTTTATGAAAATAAATAGTGTGATAATTGCCTCAGTTGCTAATGACATTATCGAATCACAACACGGCGCCACGCCCTATTCTGCGCCGCATGAGGAGCTTAATTATGAGTAAGATTTTCCTGATCAACGGTATGAAAGCGTTTGGCCATTCTAAGGGTCAACTGAATACCACTCTGCATGACGTCGCTAAAGAGACATTGGCTGCGATGGGCCACGAACTGCGTGAAACCACGATTGACCACGGTTACGAAATCGAACAAGAAATTCAAAACTATCTGTGGGCCGACGTGGTTATTTACCAGATGCCGGGCTGGTGGATGGGCGAGCCGTGGATCGTTAAAAAATATATCGACGAAGTCTTCACCGAAGGTCATGGCCGTCTGTACGCCAGCGATGGTCGTACCCGTTCAGACGCGAGCAAAAAATATGGTTCTGGCGGCTTGATTCAGGGTAAGCAGCACATGTTGTCTCTGACTTGGAATGCGCCGCAGGAAGCTTTCGACGATCCAGACCAGTTCTTCCACGGTCAGGGCGTTGACGGCCTATACATGCATTTCCATAAAGCCAACGAATTCTTGGGTATGACTCGTCTGCCAACTTTCCTGTGCACTGACGTGATCAAGAATCCAAATGTGGAGCACAACATTGCATGCTACCGCGACCATTTGGCAACCGTGTTTGCTAACAAATAAGAGATTGCGATGATTACTGTTATTGCCGAAATCAAAGTTCGTGCGGGACATTTAGACGCTATCGTTAAGCGCTTTCAGGCTTTGCAGGCAGAAGTGCTGGCGGAGGAAGGTTGCTATCAGTACACGCCGCTCACGGATGCCCTGCCCGCTATCGAGCGTCAGAGTTTAGCCGCTGACACACTTTTCATGGTTGAACGTTGGGAATCTCACGCGCATTTGGATGCCCATCTTAAAACGGTACACATGGTTCGCCACCATGAAGAAACGCAGGATCAGGTAGAATCTGTCACCCTGCGCATCTTGACCGATCATTCTGTTTGCTAACAGTTTTTATTGCCACTGTGTCTATGACTTTAGCCGCTGATATTTCAGCGGCTTTTTTGTGCGGCTAAGCGCTTAGCCTTTGGCTTTCAACGCGGTTAGCTCGGCGATACGCATAATCACCGATACCGCTTTTTCCATGCCTTCTAGTGTGATGAATTCATGTTTGCCGTGGAAATTATAGCCCCCGGTGAACAGATTCGGGCAAGGTAGACCACGGAAAGAGAGCTGCGCGCCATCTGTACCACCGCGAATCGGGCACATAATCGGCTCAATGCCAACGTCGTGCATTGCCTGCTTTGCTAATTCAATGATATGTGGGTGTTTGGCCACTTCATCACGCATGTTGTAGTAGCTGTCATCTAACGTCACTTCGATATAGCAGTCACGGTGCAACCCTTTACCTACTTTCTTCGCGATATCCATGATGTTTTTCTTGCGTGCTTCAAAGCCTTCACGGCTGAAGTCGCGCACGATGTAATGCATTTCGGCTTTCTCAACCGTACCTTTCATCGATGCAAGATGATAAAAACCTTCATAGCCTTCTGTGTGTTCAGGCGTTTGCTCTGGCGGTAATTCATTGTGAATACGCGCCGCGAGTGACAGCGCGTTAACCATCACGCCTTTCGCCGTTCCTGGATGCACGTTGTTACCCACGATCTTAATCGTCACCGATGCCGCATTGAAGTTTTCACATTCCAACTCGCCCACGCCACCACCATCGACGGTATAGGCCCATTCAGCGTCAAAGGCTTCAACGTCAAAGAATTGAGCCCCCTTGCCGACTTCTTCATCAGGCGTAAACGCGATGCGAATATCGCCGTGCGGAATGTTGTTATGCTTGAGGCGCAGCATGGCGGTCACGATCTCGGCGATACCGGCTTTGTCGTCGGCCCCCAGCAGCGTTTTGCCATCGGTGGTAATCAGCGTTTGGCCTAACAGCTGGTGTAATACGGGGAACATCACCGGAGAGAGAACTTCATCACCAATGCCCAAGGCGATATCACCACCGCGATAGTTTTCAACGATCTGCGGGTTCACATTTTTACCGCTGGCGTCGGGTGCGGTATCCAAATGCGAGATAAAACCGATGGTCGGCGCTTTCCAACTAACATTAGACGGCAGCGTTGCCATCACACAGCCATGATCGCTTAACGTAACTTGCTCGAAACCGAGCTCAACCAATTCTGCCTGTAGCGCTCGCGCCAACTTCATCTGGCCATCGGTGCTAGGAACCTGACGTACACCTGCTTTGGACTGTGTGTCGAAAGAAACATAATTAAAAAAGCGATCGAGTAAGTTATTCATAAAAGTGTCTCGCAATGATTCGTTATTCGTCGCAGTCCACATCATTCCCATAATCGATGGTTAAGAATGAAGGACAAGTGCCGCATTAGATAAATAACCCTGAAATTTTATGCTGGGTTTAAACAATCGACTAATGGGCTAGCCTGACAACGTCAAGTGGGGGCTTTGCAAGGGTATCTCTTCATAATCATGTGATCTGTCTCTTATTATGAAAAATCCCCTAGGCCCTCGCCATAGGTTTTACATTATGCGTAGGGCACAAAACGGAAATATTGCGTCAGGTCATTTTTAGCTAAAGTTAAAGAAAGTAAGGAAAGTAATACCGGATAAAAATAGCCGTTTCGCAGGATTTCTGCCCCATTTGGGGTAAATTAGTGCATCATGGTGCGTCTAAGGCGGGAAAATCAGGTTTTCTTGGCAGGCTGGCTTTTAATTAAGGTTCACACAGTCTATTATTCGCGCCTTAATTTTTGAGTGGCGCCGCTGGTTTTGAGCTACCTGACTCATTGATTTGCTTTGAGTCTTCTGCTTCTACAGTCTTTTTTTTCAGCGGCGGTTCTATCTGCAACACGTAACGGGATAGAGTAGCAAATAAATGACTGAGATATCTTCTCTGGGTTCTAACGCAGCATTACAGCCTGTTGTTCGTCTGACAGGTATCCGTAAGTCTTTTGATGATAAAGACATCATCACCGATCTTGACCTTACTATTAATCATGGCGAGTTCTTAACCATTCTCGGCCCCTCTGGCTGCGGGAAAACCACCGTTTTGCGTCTTATTGCCGGTTTGGAAGACGTTGATGATGGGCGCGTGATTTTGGACGGTGATGATATTACTCACGTCCCGGCTGAGAATCGTTGCGTAAATACGGTATTCCAAAGCTATGCGCTGTTTCCGCACATGACCGTGCTCGACAACGTCGCTTTTGGGTTGCGCATGCAGAAACGCCCTGAAGCAGAAATTATTCCTCGCGCTCATGAAGCGCTGCGCATGGTGCAGTTAGAGGAGTTCGCCCAGCGTCGTCCTCATCAACTGTCTGGTGGGCAGCAGCAGCGCGTGGCGATTGCGCGTGCGGTGGTAAATAAACCCAAGGTGCTTTTGCTGGATGAATCGCTGTCTGCGCTTGATTATAAGCTACGTAAACAGATGCAAAATGAGCTTAAAGCCTTGCAGCGTAAGCTGGGTATTACCTTTATTTTCGTCACCCATGACCAAGAAGAAGCGCTGACCATGTCAGACCGCATCGTGGTGATGCGTGATGGCAAGATTGAGCAAGACGGTACGCCGCGCGAAATCTACGAAGAACCCAAGAATCTGTTTGTCGCCAGCTTTATTGGCGAGATCAATATTTTTGACGCAGAGGTTCTGCACCGCGTCGATGAATATCGCGTGCGTGCTAACGTTGAAGGCCGTGAATGCAATATTTACGTCAATGCTGAAATGGACGTACAGCCAGGCGATAAGCTGAACGTGCTGCTGCGCCCTGAAGATGTCCGGGTTGAAGAAATCCACGATGCCGGACAGGTTGATGGCATCATCGGATACGTGCGCGAACGTAACTATAAAGGCATGACCTTGGAATCTACCGTTGAATTAGAAAACGGCAAGATGGTGCTGGTGAGCGAATTCTTTAACGAAGATGACCCCGACGTCGATCATTCGTTGGATCAGAAAATGGCCGTGACTTGGGTCGAAAGCTGGGAGGTGGTGCTGGCTAATGAAGAAGTCGCGTAAGTATTTTCAAAACGTGGTGATCACAACCGTGGTCGCTTGGCTGGTGCTGTTTGTTTTTATGCCGAATCTGATGATTATCGGCACCAGCTTCCTAACTCGTGATGACACCCATCTGATAAAGATGGTGTTTTCCTTCGATAACTACACTCGCTTATTTGATCCATTGTATGCCGAAGTGCTGCTGCACTCGCTGAATATGGCCATCATCGCCACGCTGTGTTGTTTGGTGATCGGGTATCCTTTTGCCTTTATTCTGGCGCGGCTCCCGGAAAAAGTTCGCCCTCTTCTGCTGTTTTTACTGATTGTGCCTTTCTGGACCAACTCGCTGATCCGTATTTACGGCCTGAAATTATTCCTCAGTACCCGAGGCTATTTAAACGAGGTTCTGCTGTGGATTGGGATTATTGATAAACCGCTGCGCATTATGTATACGCCTGAGGCTGTGATCCTTGGGCTGATTTATATTCTGCTGCCGTTTATGGTCATGCCGCTGTATTCCAGCATCGAGAAGCTGGATAAATCGGTTTTAGAGGCCGCGCGTGATTTAGGCGCAAATAAGTTCCAGACGTTTATACGCATTATTATTCCTCTTACCATGCCCGGAATTGTCGCAGGTTCGTTGCTGGTCATGCTGCCTTCTTTGGGGCTGTTTTACGTTTCCGACCTGCTGGGCGGCGCGAAAAACCTGCTGATCGGCAACGTGATCAAAAGCCAGTTCCTGAATATCCGCGACTGGCCATTCGGCGCGGCCACCAGCATCTGTTTAACGCTGGTCATGGGGATCTTGCTGTATATCTATTACCGCGTTGGGAAACTGATGAATAAAAAGGTGGAACTGGAATGATCGGACGCCTGCTGCGCGGTGGATTTATGTCCATCGTCTACGCCTATTTATATATTCCTATTATTATTCTGATCGCTAACTCATTTAATAGTTCGCGGTTTGGCATCAACTGGAAAGGCTTCACCTTTGATTGGTACAGCACGTTGATGAACAATGATAGCCTGCTGCAAGCGGCTGGGCATTCCATCACCATGGCCGTCCTTTCTGCCACTTTTGCCACGCTCATTGGCTCGTTAACGGCGGTGGCACTTTTCCGTTACCGATTCCGTGGCAAGCCGTTTGTTAGCGGGATGCTTTTCGTGGTGATGATGTCGCCCGATATCGTGATGGCAATTTCGCTGTTAGTCCTGTTTATGCTGCTGGGCGTCTCTTTGGGCTTTTGGTCGTTGCTGTTCTCACATATCACCTTCTGCTTGCCCTTTGTGGTTGTCACCGTGTATTCGCGCTTAAAAGGTTTCGACGTGCGAATGCTTGAAGCCGCAAAGGATTTGGGCGCGGGTGAAGTGACAATTCTGCGAAAAATTCTCCTGCCGTTGGCGATGCCGGCGGTGGCTGCGGGTTGGCTGTTGAGCTTTACCCTATCCATGGATGACGTGGTGGTTTCATCATTCGTGACGGGGCCAAGCTATGAAATTTTACCGCTGAAAATCTACTCGATGGTGAAAGTCGGCGTTTCACCAGAGGTAAACGCATTGGCCACTATACTGTTGGTGCTTTCGTTAGTCTTGGTTCTGGGCAGCCAGCTTATTTTGCGTGATAGAACGGCAAATAAGTAGAGTGAAAAACGATGCCGGTCGCTATTTGGCCGGCAGTAAACTTTGCTTAACCATTGAAATATTCGCTAAAAAACCGCCCCTCAATAAAAACTTCACACAGCAGATCGCTTTATTGCCCCCAAGATCTATATTTATTGTGTATTCCTACAGCAATTACTATACAAGACTGTTTTAGCTCAAAGCATTGTCGTTAACGCTGGGGCAAGTGTGATCCACGTCGCAATTTGTCATATAATTCATCCAGGATTTCTTTCGATAAAACGACAGCATGCCGTGACGGAACACAGCTAATGCTTGATGTTAACGGGGCTAACATGGCGTCTTCTAAAAAAATCGGGCTCATCGCCTGTACCGGTATCGTCGCGGGAAACATGATGGGGAGCGGTATAGCGCTCCTGCCTGCGAACCTCGCCAAAATTGGTTCTATTGCACTCTTCGGCTGGATCATTACTTTAATCGGCGCCATGTCATTGGCGTATGTTTTTGCTCGTTTGACGACCCGCGACCCGCAGGTCGGTGGGCCAATCGCCTATGCGGGTCGATTAGGCCCTGCATTCGGTTTTCAAACCGCCGTTCTTTACTACCACGCCAACTGGATTGGTAACCTAGCCGACTGTTTGGCCGGTGTGGCTTATCTCTCGATCTTTTTCCCCGCGCTCAATCACCCGATCCCCGCAGGGATCGCGAGCATTGTGATTATCTGGATCATGGCGCTGGTGAATATGATGGGTGGTAACTGGGTCAGTCGCTTAACCACGCTGGGGCTAATTCTGGTTTTAGTTCCCGTCATTGGCACCGCAGTTGCCGGCTGGCATTGGTTTGATCCTGCGCTTTATCAGGCAAACTGGAACACCTCGACGCATACCGACAGCAAAGCCGTTATGCACAGCATTTTGATTTGTCTATGGGCGTTCGTCGGCATCGAATCGGCGGCAGTTAGCTCAGGTTTAGTTAAAAACCCACAGCGTACCGTGCCTATCGCCACCATGCTGGGCACCGCGCTGGCGGGCATCGTTTATATCTTAGCCACCCAGGTGATGAGCGGAATGTTCCCTGCTGAAGTGATGGCGAAAACCGGTGCACCGTTTGCCGCCAGTACCTCATTGATGGTCGGTAGTTGGGCCGCTCCGGTGGTGTCTGCTTTCACTGCGTTTGCCTGCCTCGCGGCATTAGGTTCTTGGATGATGTTGGTCGGTCAGGCTGGCGTACGCGCCGCTCGTGACGGTAACTTCCCTAAAATTTACGGCGAGGTCGATAGCCACGGCGTACCGCGCAAAGGGATTATTTTGTCAGCCATAAAAATGACGCTGTTGATGGCGTTCATGACCTTTATGAGCTCGAAAGGCAGTAACTCATCCGATATTTTTGGGGAGCTCATCGGGATCGCGGTTCTGCTTACCATGCTGCCGTATTTCTACTCCTGCGTAGCGTTGATTCGTATGGAAGGCGCTTCGCTGAGAAATATCGTGAGCGTAATGGCCGCAACGTTAGGCTGTATCTTCTGCTTTATCGCTTTGTCAGGCGCTGACAACCTCAAGCTGACCGCCACCTTTATCATCAGCTTAAGCATTTTGATGTTCTATGCCCGCAAACAAGGGGAACATGAAAAAGCCTATGCGGTTCAACTCAAGAAAAATCCACCGCCTGACGATAACTTAGGCTAAGCATTTATTTGGCTCGATTAGCTGCGCCGCCACTGTTTTTTTGATTGGCGGCGCGAATGTCTTTCTCCTCCCGCTTTACCTTTACCCCTACTCCCACGGCTCCTATAATGACCGCCCTGATGGCGCGACTCCCATAAAAACGTTTTGTTCTTGTTGAAGTGTTCCATTCAGGATTCATAGAGATTTTCTCTTTATTTCGACCTTCACTATAGGGATACGCTGAATGAAAAAGTGGTCACCTCTGGTAGCCGCAGGTTTGTTGGCTTTGGGAGTTAATGCCGCAATCGCTGCCGATGCGCCGAAAACGGAAAATGACAATAACACTGTCTATTTCTATAACTGGACTGAATATGTGCCGCCGGGACTGCTTGAGCAGTTCACCAAGGAAACCGGCATTAAGGTGATTTATTCCACCTACGAGTCCAACGAAACTATGTATGCCAAGCTGAAAACCTATAAAAGCGGCGCATATGACTTAGTTGTACCTTCCACTTACTTTGTTTCCAAAATGAGTAAAGAAGGTATGCTGCAAAAGATCGACAAATCTAAGCTGACCAATTTCCATAACTTAGATCCAAATCTGTTGCACAAGCCTTTCGATCCAGAGAACGACTATTCTATTCCGTATATCTGGGGCGCGACGGCGATCGGCGTTAATTCCGATGCCATTGATCCAAAAAGCGTGACCAGCTGGGCCGATCTGTGGAAACCAGAATATAAAGGCAGCCTGCTGTTGACCGATGATGCCCGCGAAGTTTTCCAAATGGCCCTGCTTAAGCTCGGGTATTCGGGCAACACCACCGATCCCAAACAAATTGAAGCCGCTTATGAAGAGCTGAAAAAACTGATGCCTAACGTGTTGGCCTTCAACTCAGATAATCCAGCCAATCCGTATATGGAAGGCGAAGTGAATCTGGGCATGGTTTGGAATGGTTCAGCGTTTGTTGCTCGTGAAGCTGGAACGCCGCTCGAGGTTATTTGGCCAAAAGAAGGTGGGATTTTCTGGATGGACAGCCTGTCGATTCCTGCCAATGCGAAAAACCCAGAAGGCGCGATGAAGTTAATTAACTTCCTGCTGCGCCCTGAAATCGCGGTGCAGGTAGCGAAAACCATCGGTTATCCAACGCCGAACTTAGCCGCTCAGAAGATGTTACCTAAATCAATTTCTGGCGATAAATCACTGTACCCTGACGCAGAAACCATCGCCCATGGCGAATGGCAAAATGATGTGGGCAGCGCCAGTGAAATTTACGAAAATTACTTCCAGAAGCTGAAAGCAGGCCGTTAATCTCTATCTTTCCCGGCCTCCCTGTGTGGATGCCGGGAATTATCAAACAACAAAAATCATCAAGAAACCGTTTTGAACGCGCGGATTTTTTGCAGGTGCTGCGACAAACTTTTAAATTTATGCGTTTGCTGCTCATCCCAAATAATTTCATAGAACGGCTGCAAATATTCAGCGCTACGCTGGCTGTCTAACACTTCATCGGTGCGAGAAAGCACCGCTAAACACCGTTCGCGATTCTTCTCACGGAAGTTTTCAACGCACTTGGTCGCAATATCCAAATACTCCTCTGGACGGTCAATCTGACCCACCATATTTTCCTGCGGGAACAAATTAGGATTGAACATCACCTGTCGAATACCGCACAGATAGCCGATACGCTCAGCCCAAAAACCGCCGAGGCCAACGCCGCAAATCAGCGCATGGCTATCGCCTGCCTGCTGAACCACTTTATCGACTTCTTTCAAAAGATGCTGCATATCATGACGAGGGTGACGGGTGCTGTAGCTAATTAAACGCACGTCGGGGTCGATGAATTGCAGCTGCATCACCTTTTCGTGATTGCCCGGACTGGTGGAATCAAAACCGTGAAGATAAATAATCATGTTCTCACTGCTCCCAAAAAGCGGCTAACCCTCAGCCGCTTTGCGTTATTGTCATTTGAGCGTCGAGCTTATGCTTTGCTCTCTTCCCAACGCAGATGAAGTTGCTCCAGCTCTTGATGCGCCGTTTTCCAACGCGGTGAAGCCATTAACTCTTCACGTGTAAATTTACCATTATGATACAGGGCGCTAACGCGTTCTGCGGTGATCGGTGCCAAATTATCTAACACGCTCACCGCGCCTGCGCGATGATTACACACCAGAATCATATCGCAGCCCGCATCCAGCGAGGCCTGCCCGCGTTCAGCGTAGCTACCCATTACCGCAGCGCCTTCCATTGACAGGTCATCAGAGAAGATCACGCCGTTAAAGCCAAGCTGCTGGCGTAATACCTGCTTCAGCCAGTATGGCGAACCGCTGGCCGGAAGACTATCCGCCGCAGGGTAAATCACATGAGCCGGCATAATTGCGTCGAGCTTAGCGCGTGAATTCAACTGGTTAAAAATAACCATATCATGATTAATGATTTCTTCCAGCGGGCGCGGATCTATCGGCGTTTCTTTATGCGAGTCTGCGGTGACTGCGCCATGCCCGGGGAAATGCTTGCCCGTGGTTTTCATGCCCGCTTCATGCATGCCATCGATGAAGCTTTCCGCCATACGAATCGCAATCTGCGGATCTTCATGGAAAGAACGTTCACCAATGGCGGCGCTGCCGTGGCCGAGATCCAAAACAGGCGCAAAGCTGATATCGATATCCATCGCCATCATTTCGTTAGCCATCAACCAGCCCGCTTCCTGCGCTAATCGGCGCCCCTCTGCATCGCTATTTATTGCGGCAAAAGACTGCGCAGCGGGCAGTCGCGTAAAGCCTTGGCGAAAGCGCTGCACTCGGCCGCCTTCCTGATCCACGGCAATAACCAGACGATTGCGTGGCGCCTCACGGATCTGGCGCACCAGCTCACGAAGCTGCTCGGCATCATGGAAGTTTCGGGTAAATAAAATCAGACCGCCTACCAGCGGATGCTGCAAAATCTCACGCTCTTCAGCATCCAGTTCATAGGCTGCCACATCCAACATTACAGGACCCACAGGGATTCTCCTTTATACCCATCATAATTTGAAGCTGCATCCATGTTGGCTACGCCAATTATTCAGGGTGTAGATATTAACTATATTGCGTGATGGCGTGATTTCACGCCGTCAGTGTTTTTATCGCGCATACCGCATCTGTGCTACTTTCCCATTTTTAGCTGTGAAAGCAACAGATTGGCGGTCTCACGAAATGAATTCTGTTTTGATTGTTGCCAACGCACTTCATACCATAACCATGCCATATAATCGACGCGCGGCAGCCATTGCTCAACATGCTGTTGCAATTTTTTCGCATCGCAATAGCCTCCGGCCCGCACGTATCGCTGAGTAAAATCGCGTCGCTGTGCATACTCCCAACCGAAACTACGGTACATGGCGGCAAGATCCAACGCAATATCGCCCACTGCGGCGTACTCCCAATCAATCAACCGCAGACCGTGATGCGTCAAAACGATGTTGCCCGGATGAATATCCATGTGCAGCATGGCAATTTTCAATGGCTGAGGGACGTGGCGAGACTGCCAGTACTGATGAATTCTTAATCCTTGCGGCGTCACTCGCTGGTGGGAACTTAGTTGGCAGTAGGATTGGCAATGACGATGAAAATCCCGCGCCTGCCCGCAGGGTTTTATATTATGCAGCGTAACGATTTTTTCGGCTAAAGCTTGCAGATGCGGCTGATAGGTTGTTTCGCTGAGCACGTCGCCCGAAAGCCACTCAGTGACTAACCAACCATCGTGCAGCCCTATGCTTTGTGGCGCGAGAGCATAACCCGCCGCTAGCTGTAATGCATGAGCCTCACGTTTGCGCTCGATGCCTAGCTGCGCTTTTTCTACGGTTTGGGGACGAATTAAATAAGTGACACTGTCACTCAGTTTTGCCTTCCAATTCACGCCGGTTAAACCTTCAACCGGCGAAAGCTGCCACTCATGCGGTGCTACAGATGGAAAACAGCGGGCCAGAACGGCCCGCACAGAAAGCAACGGGGGGTGAAAAGCATTCGACATAGAATCAGCGTGTCACGGCCCCATTGCCAGACCAGATAATCTCACCGGTTTGCACCAGCATCAGCTGCATCGCCACTTTAGGTGACTGTACGTCGCCCTCTACCGTGCTATACAGCACGTATTGAGCGTTTACAATGCGCGCTAAACCAATCGCTTTACGGCGTGAACCTAAGCTATCTTCGGCAGATAAGCCCAGTGACTGTTTGGCACTGGTAACCTGATTAGCGGGAACCAGCGTAAATTTATTGCCCTGCTGCAGCGCCTTTTTCAATTCAGCCGTGGCGTTTGATACCTGCAAGCTACCGTTGGTTTGGTTTTGCACGTTATCCACCAGCAAAACGCTGCCCGCGGTGACGTCTGGCGAGCCTAGCATCTGATTAATCAGCGGCGTTAGACTAGCGCTCCAGTTGAAGCTTTGTACCTTTGGCGGCGTTGGCACCGTAGTCACCGGTGGCTGTTCGGGCGGCGTGGTCGGTGCCGTCACCGGCGGCTGTGTTTGCGTTGGCTTTTCTGGTTCGGTGGTGGTTTCACTACCTTGTTGAGTGATCGTTTGACAACCCGCCAGCACCATCGCCGCGAATGTCACACCTAAAAGCTTCTTCATCATCCCTCTCCCATGAGGTTGTGGCTTAATTTATAGATAGAGGTAGAGACGTACCTGTTTTGCTCGGGTATTCGCGCTGGTGGATTCCAGACGCACTTCTTGGCCTGGGTTTAGCTTAATCGTCCGCGGTGGTTCGTGTGGGAAGATATCCAGACCTTTGGCGTCATACCAATAAAAACGGTAGTTCAGCGTGACAGGCTGTTGCTCTTCACCATAATTAACCACGGCGCTGGCCACAGGATAGATATCCCCCGACGATACGGTTGGATTATCCGCCGTCACGCCTGCCGTGAGTACCGAAGGATCCATCACCACTCGCTGCCCATCGCTGACGGCGATGTGGCTCGGCGTGCTACACCCTGCGAGTAATGCCAGCGGCAAGATCACCGTCAATGTACATCTGGATAATGAGAATCGCATAACGGTGAACTCCAACTGAATATTTTCTGCCTAGCAAAACGCGGCAGGATGACATTAACGAGCGAGCAAAGGACCTAATGAACGGCCGCCCAACAAATGCATGTGGATGTGATAAACCTCCTGCCCCGCATGACGGTTGCAGTTGATAATCAGGCGATAGCCATCTTCAGCAATGCCTTCCTGCTGGGCAATTTTTGCCGCTACGGTGACCATTCTGCCCAGCGCCGCTTCATCTTCTGGCTTAACGTCATTCACCGTTGGGATCAGCTGGTTTGGAATAATGAGAATATGGCTAGGTGCCTGTGGAGAAATATCACGGAATGCAGTTACTAAGTCGTCCTGATAAACGATATCTGACGGGATCTCACGACGAATAATTTTGCTGAAAATAGTTTCTTCTGCCATGACGAATATCCTTTAGCAATCAATTGAGATAAAAATCTTGTGCTTGCAGTATGAGTAGAGCGAGCTCGGCTTTCAAGCCTGAGAGGGAGACAAATCATCAAGTGAGGGAAAATCAGCCGAAATCGCGCGGCGTTTCTTGTTCTATCACCGTCATAATTAAAGTTGCTTGACGTATCACGGGTATCAGCGTTGAAGGAGCACGTCCTTGTGCTCCATCGCAAGTGAGGCGGTCTAACTAGAGAGGATCCACCTTCAAACACGAAACCGCGTGGCGGAAACTCCCCTCCATTAACGGCCGCGTTAATGCGCATTCTGGCCCAGCAATTGGACAGCGAGTGCGGAACACACAGCCTGATGGTGGATTGATCGGCGAAGGTAGCTCGCCTTCCAAGAGCTGAATTTTTTTATTGCGCTCTAAATCTGGGTCAGGAACCGGCACCGCAGACATCAGCGCTTTGGTATAAGGATGCTGAGGATTGTGATACACCTCATCATAGGTGCCGAGCTCAACCGCGTGGCCGAGATACATCACCAGAACGCGGTCGGAAATGTGTTTCACCACAGCAAGATCGTGCGCGATAAAGATCAGCGAAAGCCCCATTTCTCGCTGAAGCTGCTGTAGCAGGTTAACAACCTGCGCCTGAATCGACACATCGAGCGCGGAAACCGGCTCATCACAAATAATCAGCTTGGGTTCCAATATCAGTGCTCGAGCAATCCCGATGCGCTGGCACTGACCGCCCGAGAATTCATGAGGATAGCGGTTAATCAGGTTCGGCAATAACCCCACTTTCATCATCATATTTCTGACGCGCTCTTTCACCTCGCTGCGCGCCATTTTGGGATGATATGTCCGCAGCGGCTCCGCAATGATTTCACCGATGGTCATGCGCGGGTTCAGCGATGCCAGCGGATCTTGGAAAATCATCTGGATATCGTGACGGACTTCATGCCAATGTTTGGCGTCCATGCCCAGCAGACTCTTACCGAGCCACGCCACGCGGCCATCGGTCGCTTTCACTAAACCGATTAATGCACGCGCCAGCGTTGATTTACCGCAGCCCGATTCACCAACCACGCCTAGGGTTTCGCCTTCATATAGGCGCAACGTCACACCGTCGACCGCTTTCAAGGTTTTGGCTGGTTGCCAGAACCACGCCTTGTTGTCTTTTATCTCGAAGTGAACCTTCAGATCGGCAACTTCGAGCAATACTTTTTTGTCTTCGTTGCTCATGCCAATTCCTCCACGGTTCTAAAACAGGCGCGTAAACGCCCTTCCCCAAATGACTCCAGCGGCGGCATTTGCATACACTGCTCAGTAGAGTGAGGACAACGCGGCTGGAATGGGCAGCCTTTCGGCAAGCGCAACAGATTGGGTGGATTGCCAGGGATGGTTAGCAGAGATTCATTTTCGCCGTCTAAACGCGGCACTGCGTTTAGCAGGCCAATCGAATAGGGATGGCTAGGCGAATAAAATACGTCGCGTGCTTGACCGTATTCCATGGTTCGCCCGGCATACATCACCAACACTTTGTCACAGATGCCTGCAACCACGCCCAGATCGTGAGTGATCATGATAATCGCGGTATTAAACTCGCTTTTCAACTCATTGAGCAGCGTCATAATTTGTGCCTGCACCGTAACGTCCAATGCCGTGGTGGGTTCATCAGCGATCAACAGTTTAGGCCGACACAGTAGCGCCATGGCAATCATCACGCGCTGACGCATACCGCCGGAAAACTCATGCGGGAACATGCGCATGCGCTTGCGCGCTTCCGGCATTTTTACCGCATCCAGCATACGCACCGATTCTTCGAAAGCCTGCGCTTTGCTCATGCCTTTATGCAGCATCAGCACTTCCATCAGCTGTTCGCCGACGCGCATATAAGGGTTCAGAGAGGTCATCGGATCTTGGAAGATCATTGCAATCTCTTCGGCGCGCAGTTTATTGAGCTGCTTCTCCGGTAGATTGAGTATTTCACGCCCGTTGAACAACGCGGAGCCGCCGATACTGCCGTTTTGTGCCAACAATCCCATCAGCGCAAACGCCGTTTGTGATTTCCCTGAACCCGACTCGCCAACGATACCGAGCGTTTCACCCGCTCGCAGCGAGAAGTTTAAATCGTTGACCGCCGTGACATCGCCGTCGTTGGTGGTGAAGGTGACGCGGAGATCTTTTACCGCCAGCAGCCGCTCTGCGCTTTTATCTGTTGTCATCATCGTAAACTCCTTAACGATCTTTCGGGTCGAGGGCGTCACGCAGACCATCGCCGATAAAGTTGAAACAGAATAGCGTCACAACCAGAAACGCAGCCGGATACATCAGCAACCACGGAGACACTTCCATTGAGTTGGCGCCATCGCTGAGTAACGCGCCCCAGCTGCTCAACGGTTCTTGAGTCCCTAGCCCTAAGAAGCTGAGGAAGGATTCAAACAAAATCATGCTTGGCACCAATAAAGAGGCATACACCACTACCACGCCCAGCACGTTGGGAACAATATGGCGGGTGACAATTTTGCGGGTGGATACACCGCCCACCAGCGCCGCTTCAATAAACTCTTTGCGCTTCAAACTCAGCGTTTGCCCGCGCACGATACGCGCCATGTCCAACCACGACACCATGCCGATCGCTACAAAGATCAGCAGGATGTTTTGCCCAAAGAAGGTCACCAGCAAAATCACGAAGAACATGAAGGGGAAGGAGTTGAGGATCTCGAGCAGGCGCATCATCACCGAGTCGGTTTTGCCACCCACGTAACCGGCCATCGCGCCATACAAGGTGCCAACGACCACCGCAACCAGCGCCGCCGCAATCCCTACCATTAACGAAATACGGCCGCCAATCGCCACGCGCACCAGCAAATCACGCCCGGAAGAATCCGTGCCAAAGTAGTGGCCTGACTCCATATCTGGCGCCGATGACATCATTCCCCAATCGGTGTCGTCATAGGCAAATTGCGACAGCATCGGGGCAAAAATCACAAATAGCGCGATCAGGCTCAGTACAAACAGGCTCGCCAACGCGGCGCGGTTATGAACGAAACGACGGCGCGCATCTTGCCACAGGCTACGACCTTCCACTTCCAGTTGTTCACCGAAATTTTCGACCACCTGCGCATTTTTTTTATTCAGTAACATTTGCGATCTCCCGAATCAGTAACGGATTTTCGGATCGATGACGGCATAAAGCACATCGACAATCGCGTTAAACAGGATGGTCAGCGCGCCAACCAAAATGGTTAGGCTCAGCACCAAGGAATAGTCGCGGTTCAGTGCGCCGTTAACAAACAGCTGACCGATCCCCGGCAATCCATAAATAGTTTCGATAACCATCGAACCCGTAATTATACCGACAAAGGCTGGGCCTAAATACGAGAGCACTGGTAGCAACGCAGGTTTCAATGCGTGACGCAAAATAATGCGACGCATCGGTAAGCCTTTCGCCCGTGCGGTACGAATAAAGTTGGAATGCAAAACTTCAATCATGGAGCCACGGGTAATACGCGCGATGCTGGCGATATAAGCTAATGAGAGTGCCACCATTGGCAAAATCATAAACTTGAGCGCCCCGCCGTTCCACCCGCCTCCCGGCAGCCATTTCAGCTGAATGGCAAAAATTAACACCAATAACGGCGCAACCACGAAACTGGGGATGACAATACCGGTCATGGCCACCCCCATAACCGCATAATCCCATTTGCTATTTTGTTTTAGCGCAGCTAACACGCCTGCCGTCACACCAAAAACTACCGCCAATAAAAAGGCTGCAAAACCTAATTTGGCCGAAACAGGAAACGACGCGCTCACCAAATCATTAACGGAATAATCTTTATATTTAAATGAGGGGCCAAAATCACCGTGGCCTAATTGCACTAAATAATGTCCGTATTGTTTCCAGATAGGATCGTTAAGATGATATTTCGCTTCGATATTAGCCAAAACTTCTGGCGGCAAAGCGCGTTCACCGGTAAATGGGCTACCCGGCGCTAAGCGCATCATGAAGAATGAGATGGTGATCAGGATAAATAGCGTCGGTATCGCCTCAAGCAAGCGCCGAAAGATAAATTTTAACATTGCCCTAGCCCTGCACTTCAGCCTTATGGCTGATTATATTTTTGAAAAGTGGCGAGGTTACCCTGCCACTGCTACTTCTATATCGGCTATAAACGCCGTAGCCTTATTTGCTACGGCGTTGATAAATTTAGATATATTAGTGCTGAATAATGTACAAGTTTTTATCATATACGTTATCTTGCGGATCTTTACCGGTATAACCGCCTACATAGGGTTTCACCAGACGCGCATTAACGTAGTAATAGACAGGGACAATGGCAGAATCTTTATCAAGCTGCTGTTCAGCCTGTTGATAAACGGCGGCTCGCGCCTCTTTGCTGTTGGTTTGCAGTGCGCCAGCCATGATTTTATCAAAGGCTGCGCTCTTATAGTGAGGCGTGTTACTGCTGCTGTCAGACAGCATCATGTTCAGGAATGAACTTGGCTCGTTGTAATCGGCACACCAGCCCGCACGCGAAACATCATAGGTGCCCTGATGACGGGTATCCAAGAACGTTTTCCACTCTTGGTTTTCCAACTTAACGTTCACACCCAGATTTTTCTTCCAAATAGAAGCTGCGGCAATCGCCAGTTTTTTATGCAAATCGGAGGTGTTGTACAACAGGTTAAACGTCAGTGGTTTATCTGGGCCATAGCCCGCAGCGGCGAGTAACTTCTTCGCCTCTTCATTACGTTTTTCCTGTGACCAACCAAACCATTCAGGCGGGGTTAACTTAGCGCCATCGGTATAAGGAGGGGTAAAGCTGTAGGCTGGCAGATCGCCCTGGTTTTTGACTTTGTTAACGATAATATCGCGGTCCATCCCTAACTTAAGGGCCTCACGCACGCGCTCATCGTTAAATGGTGGCTTCTGGTTATTAATTTCATAGTAGTAAGTGCACAGATAGGGATCGGCTTTAACTTCCTGCGGGATCTCTTTTTTCAACTTCTGGAATAGTTCGATTGGCATATTATTATAGGTGACATCGATTTCGCCGGTACGGTAGCGGTTGACGTCGGTCACTTCAGAAGCAATAGGCAGGAACGTGACTTTATTAATAACGGTTTTCGCATTGTCCCAATATTCAGGGTTACGCTCTAAAACAATACGCTCGTTAACGACCCAATCTTTTAATTTATAAGCGCCGTTGCTCACGTAGTTTTCAGGCAGCGTCCATTTGTCGCCAAATTTTTCCACCACGGCTTTGTTCACCGGTTTCATGGCGTAATGCGACGTCATTTCTGCTAAATACGGTACGGGCTCGGTTAAGGTAATTTGGAAAGTTTTATCATCAAGCGCTTTCACGCCCAGCGTCGATTTATCTTTTTTGCCCGCAATAATGTCATCTACGTTTTCAACGTGAGCGTATTGCAGATAGCTGGCGTACGGCGATGCGGTTTTTGGATCAACAATACGCTGCCAGCTATAAACAAAATCTTCTGCGGTAACAGGCTGACCATTTGACCATTTGGCATCAGGGCGAATATGGAAAGTCCATACTTTAAAATCTTTATTGTCCCAACTCACCGCCGTGCCTGGGATAGTTTTCCCCTGAGGATCGTGCTGGGTTAAACCTTCCATCAAGTCATTAGTGACGTTGTTTTCGGGTACGCCTTCAATTTTATGCGGGTCTAATGACTGAACTTCAGAACCGTTATTTTTGACCAGCTCTTGTTTATCGGCCAGCTTAACACCGGCAGGAACATCCGCCGCCTGGACCTGCGCAATACTAAACATGCCCAATGCCGCCATAACGCTTACGGCCAGTAAATTCTTTTTGATGTGTTTGCTCATTGTATACCCACTCCCCTTTAATAAGATGTCCATGAGGACATGCCAACTTTTGTTAGCTTTATGGCCAGATCAGCAAGGAACGAAGTTGCCGACATGATAGGTGGTTTTAAAACGTCATTACTGTTTCAGATCTAGAACTTTTAGCGATAGCAATCTTTGACTCAGGTCAGACACAGAAATATTCAGCGGCGCTTTTTCTGGTAATGCTTCAGCACAAAGTTTTCTCATCAACGCTAAGCGCAGTGATTATGCCCAGAAGCTAACAGATGGTTAAAATCACTGCTAATTATTTTTATAGAAATGTTACGCAATTCTCTTTATTACGACTCTAGCCTTCTGACAGACTGCACTGAGGGAGGGGAAAGATCAATGATAACTCGCTGATATAACATAATATCTTTTCTTCAACCTATGTTATAAAGCAAATCATTCAGGCTTAAGGAAAGTTATGAAGTAATACATCGTTAAATTAACAAATGTAAGAAGATTCAACCATTGATGATCTTATGAGCATTCTATAAGCCCGTTAATAACGGGTTTCAGCAGAATGTTGTGATGTGATTTTTTGAACAAAATTTGTGCTCATTACGTCAATAAATCATCACGTAAGTAAAACAAACTTATTGAAATAACGCAGGTTTATGGCTGAAGTGCGAAACAACGCACTATTGAAGTAAGTATGCGGCCCAGTGAAAAAAACCGCCATCGGCAACGCCGACAGCGGTTTCATCATATCGTGATATTTGATGGGTTATAACAGTCCGGGGAATATAGATCGCAGGCCTGTAACAATAAATTCAATACCTAACGCCATTAATAGCAAACCCATGATTCGCGTGATGACGTTAATGCCTGTTTGACCGAGCAGGCGGACCAGCAACGGTGCAGCCCTAAATAGTAGCCAACAACAGAACGCAAACAGAATAATGGCCAGGGAAAACCCAAGCAGGTTTTGCCAACCGTGGTAGCGAGAACTCCAAACAATCGTTGAGCTGATTGCGCCGGGTCCAGCCATTAATGGCAATGCCAACGGTACAACGCCTACATTTTCTCGGATCGCAGTTTCTGATTTTTCTTGTTTATTCTGCTTATCTTCGCCCAGTTTCCCGCTAATCATCGACATCGCAATGGTCACCACCAAGATGCCCCCCGCAATACGGAAGGAATCAATCGAGATGCCGAAGAACATCAATATTGAATCGCCCAGCAATAAAGAAGAGATCAAAATGATGGCAACTGACGTATTGGCCGTCAGATTGGTTTTGTTGCGTGCCGCAACCGCCTGATAGCTCGTCATGCTAATAAACACCGGCAGAATACCTACTGGGTTTACCAACGCGAAGAGACCAACAAAAAACTTAATGTAACCAGATAAATCCAGCAAAGACTGGCTCACCATGCTCTCCAAAACCAGATTAATAATGCGACTGTCATTTTCAACATTGTCACTAGCAAACCCACTTGGTGAACAATGTTAGCAAATCACAATAGAAGTGATACGTTCTTGCGGCGTAATGTAATGGAAATAATGGCCCCGATCTATGCTCAATGTATTAATTTCTTACTCCATTTACTCAGAAGCGTAAAAAGAGGCTCATTGTTGCAAAATTGTTATTTTATCGATACTTCGCTGCAAAATTCGACGCTTTTGCCCGTTAATGATAAAGACTCTCAGTATCATATTGCTGAAAGGTGTCAGCTTGGCATTTTTGTGATTCAAATCACAAAACAACTACCTAAGAATGGGTAAGCTCAGAGTCACAGTAAAGGCCTGCTATTATCATCTGGCCCACTGATTAGCAGAAAGCCAAACCGTTCATGTTTCACACAGGCTTTACTTCTCCACTGCTAGCTAAGCTGTTTTAGCAAATCAGCCAACGGGAACTTTTCAGTAAGTGAAGTTTCTGAAAGAGAGCACATTTATCTGTCTATACTTGTTGCTTGTGCGGCTCATTGACTAAAAAAGTTTAACATTATCAGGAGAGCATTATGGCTGTAACCAATATCGCTGAACTAGATGCGTTAGTAGCACGTGTTAAAAAAGCCCAGCGTGAGTTTGCCAATTACACTCAAGAGCAAGTAGATAAAATCTTCCGCGCCGCCGCTCTGGCTGCTGCTGATGCCCGTATCCCGTTGGCTAAATTAGCCGTTGAGGAATCAGGTATGGGTATCGTGGAAGATAAAGTGATTAAAAACCACTTTGCATCCGAATATATCTATAACGCTTATAAAGATGAAAAAACCTGTGGCATCCTGTCTCAGGATGACACGTTCGGTACTATCACTATCGCAGAACCTATCGGTATCATCTGCGGTATCGTGCCAACAACTAACCCAACGTCCACGGCAATCTTCAAGGCACTTATCAGCCTGAAAACCCGTAACGGTATCATCTTCTCTCCGCACCCTCGTGCCAAAAATGCGACGAATAAAGCGGCAGATATCGTTCTGCAGGCAGCTATCGCAGCTGGCGCGCCAAAAGATATCATCGGCTGGATCGATCAACCAAGCGTTGAACTGTCTAATCAACTGATGCATCACCCAGACATTAACCTGATTCTGGCCACCGGTGGCCCGGGCATGGTTAAAGCAGCGTATAGCTCTGGTAAGCCTGCTATCGGCGTTGGTGCAGGTAACACACCGGTTGTTGTTGACGAAACTGCCGACATTAAACGTGTTGTTGCTTCTATCTTGATGTCTAAAACCTTCGACAACGGCGTGATCTGTGCTTCAGAACAGTCTGTTATCGTGGTTGACTCCGTGTATGACGCAGTACGTGAGCGTTTCGCCACTCACGGCGGTTACATGCTGCAAGGTAAAGAATTGAAAGCCGTTCAGGATATCATCCTGAAAAATGGCGGCCTGAACGCGGCTATCGTAGGTCAGCCAGCCACTGAAATTGCAAAAATGGCCGGCATTACTGTTCCAGCGACCACCAAGATCCTCATTGGTGAAGTGAAAGTTGTTGATGAGTCTGAACCATTCGCTCATGAAAAACTGTCTCCAACGCTGGCAATGTACCGCGCTAAAAACTTTGAAGAAGCTGTCACTAAAGCTGAGAAATTGGTTGAGATGGGTGGTATCGGCCATACCTCTTGCCTGTACACCGATCAGGATAACCAGCCTGAGCGTGTAAATTACTTCGGCGAAAAAATGAAGACTGCACGTATCCTGATCAACACCCCTGCTTCTCAAGGTGGTATCGGTGACCTGTATAACTTCAAACTTGCTCCATCTTTGACTCTGGGTTGTGGTTCTTGGGGTGGTAACTCCATCTCTGAAAACGTCGGGCCTAAACACCTGATGAACAAAAAAACCGTGGCGAAGCGAGCAGAAAACATGTTGTGGCATAAACTTCCGAAATCTATCTACTTCCGCCGTGGCTCTCTGCCAATCGCGCTGGATGAAGTAGCATCTGATGGTGCAAAACGTGCCTTCATCGTGACTGACCGCTTCCTGTTCAACAATGGTTACGCAGATCAGATCACTAAAGTCCTGAAAGGCCACGGTATCGAAACTGAAGTCTTCTTCGAAGTTGAAGCTGACCCAACGCTGAGCATCGTACGTAAAGGTGCAGAGCTGATGAACTCCTTCAAACCAGACGTGATTATCGCGTTGGGCGGTGGTTCACCAATGGACGCAGCGAAAATCATGTGGGTGATGTACGAACATCCAGAAACTCACTTTGAAGAACTGGCACTGCGCTTCATGGATATCCGTAAGCGTATCTACAAGTTCCCTAAAATGGGCGTGAAAGCGAAAATGATCGCCGTCACCACCACTTCAGGTACCGGTTCAGAAGTCACTCCGTTTGCCGTGGTCACCGACGATGCAACAGGCCAGAAATACCCACTGGCTGACTATGCATTGACACCAGACATGGCGATCGTTGATGCGAACTTAGTGATGAACATGCCAAAATCACTGTGTGCGTTCGGTGGTCTGGATGCCGTAACTCATGCTCTGGAAGCTTACGTTTCGGTTCTGGCTAACGAATACTCTGACGGTCAGGCTCTGCAAGCGCTGAAGCTGCTGAAAGAAAACCTGCCAGCAAGCTACCATGAAGGGGCTAAAAACCCAGTTGCACGTGAGCGTGTTCACAATGCGGCAACTATCGCAGGTATCGCTTTTGCCAACGCCTTCTTGGGTGTATGCCACTCCATGGCCCACAAGCTGGGTTCTGAGTTCCATATTCCACACGGCTTAGCAAACGCCCTGCTGATTTCTAACGTTATCCGCTACAACGCGAACGATAACCCAACTAAGCAGACTGCTTTCAGCCAGTACGACCGCCCTCAGGCTCGTCGCCGCTATGCTGAAATCGCAGACCATTTAGGTCTGAGCGCACCGGGCGACCGTACTGCTGCGAAGATTGAAAAACTGTTGGCATGGTTGGACAACATCAAGGCAGATCTGGGCATTCCAGCATCTATCCGTGAAGCTGGCGTTCAAGAAGCTGACTTCTTGGCTAAAGTTGACAAACTGTCTGAAGATGCATTCGATGACCAGTGTACAGGTGCTAACCCACGCTACCCGCTGATCTCAGAACTGAAGCAAATTCTGATGGATACTTTCTACGGCCGTGAGTTCAGTGAATCACTCGAAGCTGAAGCCGTAAAAGCACCTGCCGCCAAAGCTGAGAAAAAATCTAAGAAATAATTAGATTCTGTTATACGAAAACCCGCCGCTGGCGGGTTTTTTTGTGCCTATTGATACCCACTATTCTCTTAATGTCCTTCTATCATCATAAATAGAAATGCATATAAACGAACACGCAACTCAACATCCAAACATTGGACCTCACAGAGCAATATTCGGCCAGCACCGCGAATCTGATTTGGGATTAAAGATGGGGAATTAGGGAAATGAAATATAGAAGGCGTTAAAGATCGATGCCCTTACACCGGCAACGGCGTTGATATATAGCGAGAGTGGCATCATCAATGCGTAAACTTGAACTAAGGGGATTGGTTTATCATTCAGCACACGCCCTGAGAAGACGTGTGCATCAATATCTATACTTTGCCTACGCTCACACCGAGTATCACGCTAGCGCGTCTTTATAATGCTTACGACAGACTGAGACATAGCTTTCATTACCACCAATCACAACCTGCTCGCCGTCTTTTAACGCTTTACCGTGCTCATCTAGACGTAGCACCATATTTGCTTTGCGCCCGCAGTGGCAAATCGTTTTAAGCTCAACCAATTTATCAGCCCAAGCTAATAGATATTGGCTTCCGCCAAACAATTCACCGCGAAAATCGGTTCTCAGTCCATAGCACAACACTGGAATATCTAAGCTATCGACTACATCGGAAAGTTGATTAACCTGATCTTTGGTCAGGAATTGACACTCATCCACTAACACGCAGTTCACAGGCAAAAGATCATTTTCCTGCCGAATCATATCGAACAAAGGTGTTTCGCTATTATAAAGTTGAGCCTGTGAACTCAGACCAATACGCGAGCTAACTTTTCCCACACCAAAACGATTGTCAATTTCTGCGGTAAACACCAGCGTGCGCATTCCTCGTTCCTGATAGTTATAGGAAGATTGAAGTAACGCCGTTGATTTGCCCGCATTCATCGCTGAATAATAAAAATATAGTTGTGCCACAGCCTGCTCTAAGCCCCATATAGAATCGCGTAACTGGCCGGATTTTATCACAGCCAACGTCGCGATGATGGCATAAAATTATGAAAAAAAACGTCTAGCCAAAGACGTTATTCTTAAAGCCTGAATCTATATCAATATCTGATAAAACAATATTTTGTCTAAAAATGAGAGGGACACAACACTCTGTTAAGAAATGATGTCACACCGAACTCTGATTTTGCTAATTGATGGGATCGTTACTATAAAGGACTTTAGTACACTCGTTTTTCCGATAATTCTCACCGGTTTTTGCCTTATATTAGCAATGAGGAGTGTGACCAAGCTTAAAGATCTGTAGATTTAATCAACAAAAAATATCTACTGTGAAACATAACAATACCGTCAACACGATTATATTTTAATAGACTTCGGTTTGGCGCCCTAGCCTCTTTGAACCTGATGTTGTAATCTGAATAACAAGTAGCTATATTCGTTATAGTGTTTAAAGAAGCATTATTTGCTTATATTACGAAATATTTTGCTAATCTTACAAAATTCACTATTGCGTTAAATAAACTGGCACTCTATTATAATCGAGACGCCCCCCACCAATATAATTTGAGATTAGGACAATGAGCGAAGCATTAAAAATTCTGAACAACATCCGTACTCTTCGTGCTCAGGCTAGAGAATGTACTTTAGAAACTCTAGAAGAAATGCTGGAGAAATTGGAAGTTGTTGTAAACGAACGTCGTGAAGAAGATAGTCAGGCACAAGCTGAGATCGAAGAACGTACTCGTAAATTACAGCAATACCGCGAAATGCTGATTGCTGACGGTATCGATCCTAATGAACTGCTGCAAAGCATGGCTGCTGGTAAAGTAGCGGGTAAAGCAAAACGTGCTGCTCGCCCTGCTAAATACCAGTATGTTGATGAAAATGGCGAAACTAAAACCTGGACTGGCCAAGGCCGTACTCCAGCTGTGATTAAGCAAGCTATCGAAGAACAAGGTAAGTCTCTGGACGATTTCCTGCTGTAATCTTCTTCTAAGCATTACATCTAAATCTGTATAAATAGCCTCTTATGAGGCTATTTTTTTGCCCTTAATTCGTCTATGGTCTTATGCATCTAAACTCTGTTGTATAGCATTTCATTCTTTGCACTTAAATAAATTCGATTTTTAAAATCCATTTTGGATAGCATGGCACCAGAAGCCATACTACTGCCAGTAACAATATGGATCAGAAAACACCGTCTAGCACTACATGCCCTCTTCTGTGAATTTACAGCAGCGCTCCTACACCGCTGTAGGACTTATCTTTCACGCTGTAGTCATTCCTGTAATTACGCCCCTCTACATTAATTTCTCATCGTGGCAGTAGGTATGGAAACAGGTGATAACCATGCATTTAAAATACCTTAAATTGATAGTAAACATCTGAGTAATAAACAACAGTAACTATGGCTATATTGATATAATCAATCTTCAGTAAAGTTAATATTTTTTGATTTACTACCCAACATATACCACAAACAAGGTATGGGATTGTTCCCGTATCGCCTTAATTCAAGAGAAATGCTTTTTAGCGAGACATCATTATTAAAAAAGACTTATCTTTTGATGCTTCTAGGCGCTCTTTAGAAGGCTTGAGAAACCACGGGATGGGGATTAAATCAAAGAGGTCATACATTTAGTCATTATTTGCTTAGAAAATTATTTAAGTGGCCTCACATTGCTAAGATAGCTCGCATAAAAAAAGGATGCCTAGGCATCCTTTACAAAGTTTCTTTAGCCATGATGGCCTTTAGTCGTTCAAGTCTAACGACTTTAACCACGTGGTGAATTCTTTACCTAAAGAAGCGTGGCGCATGCCATATTCAACAAACGCCTGCATGTAACCCATTTTATTTCCGCAGTCATGGCTCAGACCTTTCAGATGATAAGCCTCAACGGTTTCTTTCTTCATTAACATCGCAATCGCGTCTGTTAATTGGATTTCTTCGCCAGCGCCTGGAGGTGTCTTAGACAGCAGTGGCCAAATCTCTGGTGATAGCACGTAGCGACCTACGATAGACAAGTTTGACGGTGCCTTATCGCGTGCCGGTTTCTCAACTACCGCTTTCATCGGAGTGCTCTCACCCGCCTTCAGCTCAACGCCGCTGCAATCTGCAACGCCGTAGTTAGAAACATCTTCCATCGGTACTGGCTCAACCATAATTTGGCTATGGCCTGTTGCTTCATAACGAGACAGCATCTCACTCAAGTTGTCTTTACTTAGATCGGAGGTGTACTCATCTAAGATCACGTCTGGCAGGATAACGGCAAATGGCTCATCGCCAACCAGTGGATATGCGCACAGGATCGCATGGCCTAAACCTTTCGCTAATCCCTGACGAACTTGCATGATGGTGACATGCTTAGGACAAATAGACTGCACTTCAGCTAGAAGCTGACGCTTAACGCGTTTTTCCAGCATTGCTTCTAATTCAAAACTGGTGTCGAAATGGTTTTCGATAGAGTTTTTTGAAGAATGTGTAACCAGAATTATTTCGTTAATCCCTGCAGCAATGCATTCATTCACAACATATTGGATCAGTGGCTTATCAACCAACGGCAACATTTCTTTTGGAATGGCTTTGGTGGCTGGCAACATACGCGTTCCTAGCCCTGCGACAGGTATTACGGCTTTTCTGATTTTTCTTACTGACGTTGACATACAACCTCTCTAATCGTTTAGCTCCGTGTTCATATCCATTTTATTCGGCGGACATGAATGCTAATTTCCAGCGCGAGTATACCAGTTCGTATTTTGTGCGCATTAAATTCAAAGTAATTGCAGACTGATTGGAGATATTACAAGCAACCAGCCTTTTAGATAAATAGCGACCCATTAACTGATTAAATTAAAAAGCAGATAAAGCTGAAAAGTCAGTGTTACGGTGAAGTCAGCATTAAACGCAGATGCCCACCCACGCCCCAGATTTGGCTCTGCCAATGACTACATCGCTGGCTAACCTGATTGACGTGAATTGACCCCATCGTGCCTAAAGGTACACCGCTATTGAGCTGGATCAGATTATCACCCGCATGAATTTTGGCATGTAATCCCGCAGAAACAAGAATCAGATTCTGTTGCTGAACATGATAATACCCAGCCAGCAAAGGAAATTGCCCTTCAAGGTTTGCCTGACGCAGCAGGTGGTTGACCTGTTTAAGAATGGTAGACATTTGAGGCAAGCGCAATTCCTGGTGAGCCAGCTGTTCTTGCAGCAACCCGTTAAAAATCGCCCGCACCATCAGTGCCGCCAAAATGCCGTTTTCTCCTGCTCGCGAAACATCTAAACAATAGAATGCGAGATCTTTACTGGATAACGGCGCAATGTCTAATACCAAACCTGAATTATTCAGAGACGTGAGCTGTCGATAATTAACCTTACAGCCACAAATGTTTTGTTGAACCGGCGGCTGTAACTGTTTTAGCAAACGCGCTGCATATTCAGGATCTTGGCTTAATAGCTCCCAATCATGGATAAACTCGTCTTTCTCTAAAGCCGGTGATTCAAATAGATCGGGATAAAAGCAAGATAAAAGCGTTTCCTGCAATCTGCTGAGATCGGTTATTGGCTTGAGCAATACATCACGAACACCAAGCCGCATTGCATTCGCAACGTCAGCCATTTCTTCAGTTGCAGAAATCACAACTACCGGTGTTTGAAAGCCTCGCTCTCTTAACCGTTTAATAAACTCGATCCCGCCCATTTCTGGCATCGCAAGATCGCAAAGGATTGCGTCTGGAGTGAACTCATCCAGTAAACCTAAGGCCTCTATTCCATTGGCTGCTTCTTGGACCAAAGCGCCTTGGGATTGGAGGTAGCCGGCCAGTACACAGCGAAAGACAGGGTCGTCTTCGACGATCATCACTCGCTTACTTTCCAGTGGCAACGCCATTAAGAACCTCCTTTCACTAGTGCTCCTTCTATTCTGGCTCAATATGCAGCCTTGTGCTGCATAGATATTTCTGGAATGACGCGTTTTGCGCACTATTACGCACATTTAACTAAAAGGTCTATTCGTTACAATTATTTATTAGCTACTGATTCAGAATATTATCTCAGCCACACTCCCTCATGGCGGCTGAGATAAGGATTCGATACCATAATCCCAATTCGTCTTTCAATAAGGTTCGACCACCATGATCCCCACCACATCTATACCGCTTGATAGCCATTCACCCTGCCCGTGTCAAAGCGGCAACGCCTTTGCCCAATGCTGTGAACCCATTATTAGCAGGCAACGTATGGCCGCTGAGCCCGAACAGCTGATGCGTTCACGTTACACCGCCTATGTGGTGCGCAACGCAGATTATCTGGTGGATACCTGGCATCCAGAATGTGGCATGGACAAACAACGCGCCGCGATTGAAGAGAGTTTTGCTGATACCGAGTGGCTAGGATTAACGATTGTTAAAACTGCCAGCGGTAAGAACAAGGATGAAGGCTTTGTTGAATTCTTCGCGCGTTACCATTCTGATGCCGAAAATCAAAATAATTCGATTCATGAATGTTCACGCTTTATTCGTTTGGATCAACGTTGGTATTATGTGGATGGAACCAAACCGCAGATCGGCAGAAACGATCCCTGCCCATGTGGTTCTGGCAAAAAATATAAGAAATGCTGTGATCAATAAGATCATCCGCAATAATAAAAATATCTAGACAGGAAACCAACACATGTCACAACCCGTTATTCAACGCAAAGTTCTCCGCACCATCTGTCCAGATGCGAAGGGGCTCATCGCCAAGATCACCAACATTTGCTATAAACACCAGCTTAATATCATTCAAAATAATGAATTCGTTGACCATCTCACCGGCCGTTTTTTCATGCGTACCGAACTGGAAGGTATTTTCAACGATGAGACGTTGCTGGCCGATCTGGATGGCGCACTACCCTCCGGCTCTGAGCGAGAACTTACGGTATCAGGCCGTCAACGCATTGTGGTGCTTGTCACCAAAGAGGCTCACTGCCTTGGCGACCTGCTGATGAAAAGTGCATTTGGGGGATTAGACGTCGAAATTGCAGCGGTCATTGGCAACCACTCCACGTTGCAATCGCTGGTTGAGCGTTTCGATATACCTTTCACGCTAGTCAGCCATGAAGGTCTCTCGCGTGATGAACATGACGCCGCCATGGTGGCTGAAATTAAAAAACATGCGCCCGACTACGTGGTGCTAGCGAAATATATGCGGATATTAACGCCTGACTTCATCAGTCACTTCCCCAACCAGATTATTAATATTCACCACTCTTTCCTTCCAGCTTTCATTGGCGCACGCCCATATCATCAAGCCTATGAGCGCGGTGTGAAGATTATTGGTGCAACCGCGCACTTCGTTAATAACGATCTCGATGAAGGTCCAATCATCATGCAAGACGTTATTAACGTTGACCACACTTATACCGCCGATGAAATGATGCGCGCAGGGCGCGACGTTGAAAAAAATGTGCTCAGTCGTGCACTGTACCGCGTGCTGGCACAGCGGGTATTTGTTTATGGGAATCGTACAGTTATATTCTGATTGGCGGTTTTTTCTCTGCTTTTTGTTCACACAAAAGGCGTTAAGTGCAAAAAAACGGCAAACAAAATATTTTTTACCTCCCAATGCTTTACAGCGCGGCGCGATTTGTTATTATGCGCCCCGCTTCCGGTGATAACGGAGCGATTAAAAATCTGGTGGGGTTCCCGAGCGGCCAAAGGGAGCAGACTGTAAATCTGCCGTCTCAGACTTCGAAGGTTCGAATCCTTCCCCCACCACCATCTCTTTTTCAGGATGAGATAAAAAAGCTGTTAGCCGCAGCTTTCCGGAGAAAACCGGGCAACAATTCGTAACCACGAATTTCGTGGTGGGGTTCCCGAGCGGCCAAAGGGAGCAGACTGTAAATCTGCCGTCTCAGACTTCGAAGGTTCGAATCCTTCCCCCACCACCATCCTTTCTTAGCTCCGCAATCCCAAACAAATACAAAGATCGCATATTCCCCACGGGGAAGGTCGAGAACCTTCGATTAAGGTTCGAGTTGAGCGCAGCGAAACAACGTCGCTTGCGACGGCCCGCAGGGCGAAGAGCGCAGCGATGAGTCATCCTTCCCCCACCACCATCCTTTCTTAGCTCCGCAATCCCAAACAAATATAAAAATCGCATATTCCCCACGGGGAAGGTCGAGAACCTTCGATTAAGGTTCGAGTTGAGCGCAGCGAAACAACGTCGCTTGCGACGGCCCGCAGGGCGAAGAGCGCAGCGATGAGTCATCCTTCCCCCACCACCATCCTTTCTTAGCTCCACAATCCCAAACAAATATAAAAATCGCATATTCCCCATGAGGAAGGTCGAGAACCTTCGATTACGCTCTCGATATAATTTTCTGTTCTCCATCATCCCCTTGAATTCCTAGCATCAATCCGCTATACCACTGCTTTTCTCTCAGCAGTAGGATATGTCATGCGTAACAATATCTGCGTTTTTTGCGGCGCCAGTGAAGGCACTCATCCAGCCTATTCCGATGCAGCTAAATTGCTTGGCCACACACTTGCGCAGCAAGGTCGTCGGTTAATCTATGGCGGCGGCAGCAAAGGGCTCATGGGTGTATTAGCTAATGCGGTCCTTGAGGCTGGGGGCGAAGTGCATGGCGTCATACCGCAGCGCTTAGTCGAAGCGGAAACCGCACACTATGGCTTAACCTCGCTGGATATTGTTCCCGATATGCATACCCGCAAGGCGCGCATGGCTGAGTTGTCTGATGGATTTATCGCCCTCCCCGGCGGCATCGGCACTCTAGAAGAGTTATTCGAAATCTGGACGTGGAGCCAAATCGGCTATCACAATAAACCTATTGCACTCATGGACGTTGCTGGCTATTACCAAAAACTCATCGAATTTTTACGCTACAGCGCCCAGCAAGGCTTTGTTCGTCAACTGTATGTCGATACGCTGGTCTGTTTAGAAGATCCTGCGGTAATCCTAAAAGAATTCGACCACTATCAACCACATAATTTGAACCGTTGGGACTAGTGGCTGACCGTGATTTTAGAATTGGTGGGCTTTCTGCTACTATTCATTCACAACTGTTGTTTAACAACGCTTTGTTAACATGAACGCTTCAATATGGCCTGCACTTATGAAATTTATCTCTTTTAATATCAATGGACTGCGTGCCCGTCCACATCAACTTGAAGCCATCATCGCAAAACATCAGCCTGATGTAATTGGCCTGCAAGAAACAAAAGTTCACGATGATATGTTCCCACTGGCTAATTTAGAGCATCTGGGGTATCACATTTTCTATCACGGTCAGAAAGGCCATTACGGCGTTGCGTTGCTGACAAAGGAAAAACCACTAGCCGTGCGCAAAGGCTTCCCGACCGATGAAGAAGATGCTCAGCGTCGTATCATCATGGCCGATATTGCTACGCCGACCGGCGTGCTCACGGTTATCGACGGTTACTTCCCTCAAGGCGAAAGCCGCGACCACCCCACCAAATTCCCTGCGAAAACTAAGTTCTATCAAGATTTACAGAACTATCTTGAGTCAGAACAGACACCTGCGGGACAAGTGATCGTTATGGGTGACGTAAATATTAGTCCAACCGATGAAGACATCGGTATCGGCGAAGAAAACCGTAAGCGCTGGCTACGCACAGGGAAATGTTCATTCTTGCCGGAAGAGCGTGAATGGATGGAACGCCTGAAAAACTGGGGGCTTATCGATACCTATCGCCAAGCCAACCCCGAGCGTAACGATCAGTTCTCGTGGTTTGACTATCGTTCGAAAGGCTTTGATGACAACCGTGGTCTGCGCATAGATTTAGTGTTAGCAAGCCAACCGCTGGCTGAAAAGTGCATTGATACCGGTATCGATTACGAAATTCGTGGTATGGAAAAGCCATCGGATCATGCACCAATTTGGGCTGAATTTAAGTTGGCGTAATGGAAATGACTGCATCTCATAATACGATCGATGTCGTTGCCGCCATTATTGAGTGCCGAGGAAAAATCTTGTTAGCTCAGCGTGGGGCAAGCAAAGATCAGGCTGGTTTGTGGGAGTTTCCCGGCGGTAAGGTCGAGATTGGCGAAACTCAGCCTGAAGCGCTGTGCCGTGAGCTGGCAGAAGAACTGTCGGTAAGATGCAGCGTGGCGGACTATGTCGCCAGCAGCACACTGAGACTTGAGAATAAAACCATCCATCTGCATGCTTGGCGCGTGCAGCATACCGAGGGTGAATTCACCGCCAACGAGCATGCTGCATTGGTATGGGTAACTCCGCAACAGGCCGAGTCTTATGATTTAGCCCCCGCTGATATCCCCCTGCTACACGCTTATCAACAAAAGTTAGCGCGGTTGTCGCAACAAGATGATGAGGCGTAGATAAGTAAAAAGGCCAGTGCTAAACGCTGGCCTTTTTAATTTCATTTGCCCAATAAGCCTTGGGATTTTTTGCAGCGGCTTGCTAACGTTGTGGCATCAACCTTTTTTCAACACAACCCACTTGAGATTATTGGTGCTCAATACATTTTTATCCGCTGAACACTGCAACAATACCCCTTCGGCCTTCACCACCGCACCTTCGGAATAGCTACGATTATCATAAATACAGCAGCGCGGACAATTCACATTGCTGTCGTTATTACTATAGCCATTGGTGTTATTAAGAATTTCTGGAGAAACCGGCACCACGACATCAATACCATTGTTGCGATTTGCCATCGCCGTGGCGCTGAGCAGTACCAACGGCAATACCCAGAATCCTATCGCACTCTTTTTCATGCCTTGTTCTCCTTTGCTTTTGGCTTATATTTTCGCTTGGCGCTTTTTTCAGCCGCCGGAGGTAAACCGCGAAACGCCTGAGGATTTCGATTACTTCTCGCCTGATCGATAAGCTGGTACAAAGTGCCCACCAGCGGCTGCATAAAGTCCTGATAGCGCCGTGTCTTTTCACTGATTTGTGTCAGCGTAGCTTCCCAATCTGCGGTCATATCAGGTCTTGCGGCAATTTCAGGCAAACAATGGATCAGTGCTCTGCCCGCTTCTGACGAATGTATATAGCGACCCTTTTTGTACAAAAATGTACGCCGGAACAATAATTCTATAATTCCAGCACGCGTAGCTTCGGTCCCTAAACCATCGGTCGCTCGTAGGATTTTCTTTAGCTCTTTATCTTGGACAAAACGAGCAATACCCGTCATGGCTGATAATAGCGTTGCATCGGTAAACGGACGCGGAGGCTGAGTTTGGCGCTCCATCAACTCACCTTTCTCGCATAGCAGTTCATCACCTTTGGCAACAACCGGCAGCGGCGAGCCTTCATCCTCATCATCCCGCTCTTTGGCACCCAGCAGAGCACGCCAGCCAGCTTCAGCAAGGAAGCGCGCTTTGGCAACAAATTTACCGTTGGCAATATCTAAATCGATAACGCATTTACGGTACATAGCATCCGGACAAAACTGCATCAGGTATTGACGCGCAACCAAGGTGTAAATTTTACGTTCATCGTCGCTTAAATTGATATTACCTGCACGCGCGGTTGGGATAATCGCATGGTGAGCATCAACTTTCTTATCATCCCAGCAACGATTGCGTTTGTCGGGATTAACGGCGGCAACCTGCTGTAGTTCTGGAACATGGGAGGCGATTGCGTTCATCACGGCATGGCGTCCAGCGAAATGCTCTTCAGGTAAATAGCGGCTATCGGAACGAGGATACGTAATCAGCTTGTGGGTTTCATACAGTCGCTGACAGAGATCTAACACCTGCTGAGCACTTAGGTTAAAGCGTTTTGAGGCTTCAATTTGCAGCGCTGAGAGCGAGAACGGCAGCGGTGCGGTTTCTGATTCCCGTTTATCATTATAACCGGTGACGATGGCTGGCTGGCCTTCAATCCGTTTGATCACGTGCTCAGCCAGAGCCTTATTCAGCAAGCGTCCTTCTTCATCCTGATGAGGCTCACACGATTCGCTCGGTATCCACATTGCCGTAAAACGCTCTTCCGCTGGCGTCACAATATGGGCTTTAACTTCGTAGAAATCCTTGCTGACGAAGTTTTCAATCTCTTCGTCACGGCGCACCACCAAACCTAATACCGGCGTCTGCACACGACCTACCGACAGCACTCCGTTATAACCCGCATTTCGGCCCAAAATGGTATAAGCACGGGTCATATTGATGCCGTATAGCCAATCTGCACGCGAGCGTGCCAGCGCGGACACGCAGAGCGGAATAAACTCGCGGTTATCACGCAGCCGCGAAACCGCACGTTCAACCGCCTGCGGGTTTAAGTCATTGATCAGACAACGCTGCACGGCTTGGCGTTTCTCGGGAGCCAGTTCTAGGTAATCTAAAACCTCGTCCACCAGCAACTGTCCTTCACGATCGGGGTCTCCCGCGTGAATAACCTGCTGGGCATCACCCAGTAATCGCTTAATGACGTTGAGCTGCTTAGCAACAGAAGGCTTAGGCTTTAGCTGCCATTTTTCAGGCACAATCGGCAGATCGGCTAAGTTCCAGCGCGCATAGCGTGTGTCGTAAGCATCTGGCTCCGCTTGTTCGAGCAAATGACCAACACACCACGTGACAGTGTCACCTGAACCACAAGAGATATACCCATCACCACGTCGATGGGGTTTTGGCAGCACGTCGGCAATCGCGCGCGCCAGGCTTGGTTTTTCCGCAATAAACAGACGCATCAGTCACCGTAAGTCTGGCTGGTCGCCAATAAATAGTCCTTAACTTCCGAATAATTGCCTCGGAAGACAATACGCCCCGCCTTCTTTTCCAGTTGATAGCGGTACATCGGGTCATAGTATTCTTGCAACAGCGGCACTAGCCACGCGAGATGCCCATCGCTGATACGCGTTTCACGTTGCTGAATAAGCGCCTGCTCTAGATAGAGTTTAAGTTTAGTATAACGTTCCATGCCCAAGCGCTTACGGATCGCAAACAAACCGTGATGCAGGTATTCAACGTAATTATCCCAACCTAAATCTCGCCCGTAGGCTCGCTCAAATTCAACGCGCATCAGATCAATGTACTCTTCCTGCAGTCGCACAACGCGGATTTCGAAGGGATCGTCCACCACCGCAACCGGCGCTCTTTGCATTTGATCGTAAAAACAGATCGGCAGATGATTTGAGCCAATAATTCGCCCCTCATCTTCGAGAAACCAGTGGCGTATGCCTCGATCTTGTTTCTTTAATAAATCGACTGCCAGACGATTTTCAAAATCGATCTGGCTGCTTTGTTTGACCAACGTGCGGCCAAACGATGAGCCTCGATGGTGGGCTACACCTTCTAAATCGATACCCGCCGCCAGCTCTCGCAGCATGCGGGTTTTACCACTGCCGGTATTGCCACCAATAAGCACCATCGGCAGCAATGATGCCTGCTCAGTGGCTTTCATCGCAAAAGTACGCAGCGCTTTATAGCCACCTTCAATCAGCGGATAGTCCACCCCGCTTTCATGTAGCCACTGCTGAACAATATGTGAACGCAACCCACCGCGAAAACAATAAATATAGCCTTCGGGGTAACGAGCACATTGTTCGCGCCATGCAGCAAGACGGGCCTCACGCACCGCGCCATAAACCAGTTCATTACCCAGTTTAATCGCCGCATCCTGTCCATGCTGTTTGTAACAAATGCCGACGGCTTCGCGCTCGCTGTCTAACATAAGTGGCAAGTTTTGCGCGCAGGGAAATGCTCCCTGAGCGAACTCAACGGGAGCACGAACATCAATTAAGGGGATATCATCAACCAAAATACGATGGTAATCCACGCCGTTGGCTCGCGAGTTAACGCGTGGATTGAACGGCAAAACCATTACTGCACCTCAATCAGAGGCTGTTCTGACTGGCGCGGATGGAGCTCACCGATGGCCGTTAGCGTCAGTCCAAAGCGATTGGCTACGTCTTGGATCTGAGCTTCTGCTTCTGGTAAAACAGCCAGTAACAAACCGCCAGAGGTTTGCGGATCGCACAGCAATTGGCGCTGTAAATCCGTCATTTCGCCCACCAAATGGCCATAGCTTTCAAAGTTACGGCCTGTTCCGCCCGGCACGCAGCCTTCATTAATATAGCTTTCGACATCAGGCAGTTTCGGTATTTGATCAAACCAGATAGTGGCTTGTAAACCTGAGCCTTGGCAAATTTCGCTGAGGTGACCAAGAAGACCAAAACCCGTTACATCGGTCATCGCCGTAACGCCCGCGATATCGGCGAAATCTGCGCCTGGTTTGTTCAGCTGACACATAGTCTCAGTGGCGACGCCCTGATGTTCTGGACGCAGCTTGCTTTTCTTCTCTGCGGTGGTTAACACACCGATACCCAGCGGCTTGGTCAGATAAAGCTTACACCCCGCCTGAGCAGCGCTGTTTTTCTTCACGCGATCGGTGCTTACCATGCCGGTGACAGCCAAGCCAAAAATCGGCTCCGGTGCGTCAATCGAGTGACCACCGGCCAGTGAAATACCCGCCTGTTGGCAAACAAAGCGTCCACCTTCAATCACTTGCTGCGCGATTTCTGGTGCTAGCTTATCCACCGGCCAGCCGAGAATAGCAATCGCCATAATCGGTTTTCCCCCCATCGCGTAGATATCACTAATCGCGTTGGTGGCGGCTATGCGGCCAAAATCAAAGGGATCGTCAACGATTGGCATGAAGAAATCGGTGGTACTGATGATCCCGATCCCGTTACCGATATCATAAACGGCGGCATCATCACGCGTTTCGTTGCCTACCAACAGATTTGGGTCAACAAATTTAGCGTGTTCACTGTGCAGAATGGTTTCTAACACTTTAGGGGAGATCTTACATCCACATCCCGCCCCATGGCTGTACTGAGTCAAACGAATGGCTGGCGCAGTCATATCTACTCCTTTCCATTTAATTTATGGATGCTATGTTAGCGCTTGAAGCCGAACTTAGTAAGGGAGTGAAGGAAATACCGGAAAGATCTGTGGAATAAATCGCGTGATTGCGCAGTAAACCAGCAAAATAGTTTTCTGCTTAAGATTTTTGGTGGGTCACGCAATAGTTTTCACTCTGCGGCGAGACATTCACTGCGCGGCAGAGTGAAAATGACAATAGTTTAGAAAGCGCGGACGAATTGGCTGCTGTCGAGTGGCGCTACACGCGGAGACTTCAGCTGTGGCGTTCCGAGATACAGGAATCCAACTATCTCATCTTGCTCGCGGCAGCCAAAGGCCGCACGAACCTTCTCATCGCTCGTCCACTTTCCGGTACGCCAAATACCGTTAAATCCTTGCGCCTGCGCGGCCATCTGCATGGCCATAACGGCACAACAGGCTGAAGCAACTTGTTCCCAGTGTGGAACCTTGGTTTCCGTATTACAGTGAGCCACAACGGTAATAATCAGCGGCGCACGAAACGGGGCATTTTTCGCTTTCTCAATCCCCTTTTCATCTAATTGTTCTTCCACGGCAATGCCATGTAGTAACTCACTCAACCGCGCTTGGCCTTCACCTTCAACGGTGATAAAACGCCACGGCTGCAATGTTCCGTGGTCTGGCGCACGTAGGCCCGCTTGGTAAATGGCTTCTAACGCATCACCGGTAGGTGCCGGTGCGGTCAAGCGTGAAGCCGAACGGCGTTGTAATAATATTTCCAGCGCATCCATAACGATCTCCGAAATTACGTTGTTTCTAATTGATAATTGTTATCAACATTATCACGATTTGTTAACCTAGACATTATCGTTTTTGCATCATGCGCGGCGCCATCAGCGTTCACCCATATGAAAAGCAAAAGCTATAAGAACCATTTATGCTTGTTACAGTAAAATACGGCACGGCAACCCTAACTCTGGCATAGTGCGAGAATCGCAAAATGCTGATGTTTTTAAAAACTGATATTCTTAGAAAAATACGGTCAAAGACATAATGCCGATCGTTTAAGAGATCGAGATACACGGGTCTACCACACCGCGGGGCGCTCCGGCGGCTTACGCCGCTGCGACCCCATCGGTGTGCTCCCCCTAAAATCAAGCTTAAGCAGCCAGCATTAGTCATAAGCAAGACATAAGACAACCCAATTTTATATGGAGAGCACATGCACTTTTTGTGGAGATGCATTTCAGGCGTATTTCGATGGACTTGGCGGATACTGAATTTTATCCGCGAGTTTATTTTGAACGTATTCCTGATCCTACTGATTTTGGTTTGTGTGGGAATTTACTTCCAGATGCAAACCAAACCCGTCGAACCTGTTAAAGGCGCCCTGCTGGTGAACCTGACCGGCGTCGTGGTCGACAATCCTGCCATCAGCAATAAATTTAGCCAAATCGGCAGAGAATTGCTGGGCGCGAGCAGCAACCGCCTGCAGGAAAACTCGCTGTTTGACGTGGTCGATATGATCCGTCAGGCCAAGACCGATCCGAATATCACCGGCATGGTGCTGTCGCTTAATGAATTTGCCGGTGCCGATCAACCTTCGCTGCAATATATAGGTAAAGCGCTGCGCGAATTCCGCGACAGCGGCAAACCTATCTTTGCCACCGCCGATAGCTATAGCCAAGCCCAATACTATTTGGCGAGCTATGCCAACAAAATCTATCTGTCACCACAGGGCGTAGTCGATCTGCACGGCATGGCGACCAATAATCTTTACTACAAAACCTTGCTCGATAAGCTCAAGGTCAGCACCCATATTTTCCGCGTCGGCACGTATAAATCTGCGGTTGAACCGATGATCCGCGACGATATGTCACCAGCGGCACGCGATGCGGATAACGAGTGGCTTAGCGGCATGTGGAATAACTACGTCACAACCGTTGCAGCAAACCGTCAGATCACCGCTGAGCAACTGTTCCCTGGCGCAGAAGGCGTATTGAAAGGCCTACAGGCTGCGGGCGGCGATACGGCTAAATATGCGCTAGATAATAAACTGGTCGATGGCTTGGCTTCACGCTCAGACGTCGAAAACCTGTTTACCAAAGCCTTTGGCTGGAATAAAACCACCAAAGATTTCAGCGCCATCAGCATGTATGACTACACCCCACCAGCAGAGAAGAAAAGCGGGAGTGAAATTGCCGTTATCTTTGCCGATGGTGCCATTATGGATGGTGAAGCCACGCCGGGTAACGTGGGTGGAGATACCACTGCGAACCAGATCCGCGATGCGCGTTTAAATCCTAAAATTAAAGCGATTGTTTTACGCGTCAACAGCCCTGGCGGTAGCGTTTCAGCCTCTGAGGTTATTCGTTCTGAATTGGCTGCTGCACGCGCGGCAGGCAAACCGGTGGTAGTCTCCATGGGTGGGCTCGCTGCTTCCGGCGGCTATTGGATCTCCACACCGGCTGACTACATCGTTGCAAGCCCAAGTACGTTAACCGGCTCTATCGGTATTTTCGGCGTGATTAACACCTTCGAAAATACGCTCGATAGCATTGGCGTTCATACCGACGGCGTGGCGACATCGCCATTGGCCGATCTCACGGTCACCAAAGCGCTGCCTGACGCTTTCTCACAGATGATGCAAATCAACATTGAGAACGGCTATAAAAACTTCATTACGCTGGTGGCCAAAGCACGTAACAAGACGCCTGAACAGGTTGATGCCATCGCTCAGGGCCGCGTGTGGTTGGGTACTGATGCGAAGAAGAACGGTTTGGTTGACCAACTGGGTGATTTCGACGACGCAGTGACCAAAGCGGCAGAGCTTGCCAAGCTAAAAACTTACCAGTTGAACTGGTTTGTTGAAGATCCAAGCTTTGGACAGATGGTGTTAGGACAGTTAACCGGCTCGGTGCAAGCGGCATTGCCTTCAGCCGTACGTGCCATGCTGCCAGAGTCTTTAGTGCGTATTTCTGCCCTGCTGAAAGATAAAACCGACTGGATGGCCACCTTGAACGATCCACAAAACCGCTATGCGCTGTGCATGAGCTGCGGTGATGTGAAGTAAAAACACAGAAGTAAAATGCTGGCCCACCAAATTGATTAAGCCATTATTCTGGTTTATCGGCTTGGTGGGCTTTTTTTATTTGGCGTTCGCCCTATAATCCACTCCATCTCTAGGCCATTGCGCTTAATCCACCGCGAAAATCTCGCCACACAGAATCCTAAGCCATGCAGAAGAAATCCATTTACGTAGCCTACACCGGCGGTACCATCGGCATGCAGCGTTCAGAGAATGGCTACATTCCTGTTTCGGGCCACTTGCAGCGCCAATTGGCCTTGATGCCGGAGTTCCATCGTCCTGAAATGCCTGACTTCATGCTTCATGCCTACGAGCCGTTGATTGACTCCTCAGATATGACGCCAGAAGACTGGCAGCATATTGCGAATGACATTGAAGCCAACTACGACAAATATGATGGTTTCGTGATCCTGCATGGCACCGACACCATGGCGTTCACCGCTTCTGCGCTGTCGTTTATGCTCGAAAACCTCGCGAAGCCGGTGATCGTTACCGGATCTCAGATCCCGTTGGCGGAGCTACGCTCAGATGGGCAAATCAATTTGCTCAATGCGCTATATCTAGCCGCCAACTATCCGATTAACGAAGTTTCGCTATTCTTCAACAACAAGCTGTTTCGCGGCAACCGCACGACCAAAGCGCACGCCGACGGTTTTGATGCTTTTGCGTCACCTAACTACCCGATGTTGCTTGAGGTTGGGATTAATATCCGTCGTATTGCGCCACTGATCACTCAGTTACATAACGCGCCGCTGAAGGTTCATCAAATTACGCCGCAGCCGATTGGCGTAGTGACGATTTATCCTGGAATTTCTGCTGATGTCGTGCGTAACTTTTTGCGCCAACCAGTCAAGGCTCTTATCTTGCGTTCTTACGGCGTCGGCAACGCCCCGCAAAAAGCCGATTTGCTGGCCGAATTGCAGGAAGCTTCAGATCGAGGGATCGTGGTAGTTAACCTGACTCAATGCATTTCGGGCCGCGTTAATATGGAAGGTTACGCCACGGGAAATGCGCTGGCGCATGCGGGCGTAATCAGCGGTTTCGACATGACGGTTGAAGCGGCCCTAACAAAACTGCACTATCTGTTGTGCCAAAACCTCAGCCCAGAGCAAATTCGCGAACTGATGAAACAGGATCTTCGCGGAGAGCTGAGCATCACCGATTAAGAAAGATAAAAAAGGAACTGCCAATGTCAGCCGCATTATTGCTTATCGATTTACAGAATGACTTTTGCCCTCAGGGCGCACTGGCAGTTTCCGAAGGCGATCGGGTAATACCTATTGCTTTGGATGCGATCAAACAGGCTCAGCATAAAAGCGTGCCAATTATTGCAACTCAGGATTGGCATCCCGCGCATCACGGTAGTTTTGCCAGCCAGTCTGGAGGAAATATTGGTGAGATGGGGGAGCTGGCAGGCTTAGAACAAATTTGGTGGCCCGATCACTGCGTTCAAGGTTCCGAGGGCGCTGAGTTTCATCCATTGCTGAATGCCGCCCAGTTTGACCACATCGTGCATAAAGGCACCGATGCCTCGATCGATAGCTACAGCGCTTTTTTCGACAATGGACGCAGGGCTTCAACCGAGTTGCATCACTGGCTGAAAAAGCACCAAATCGACACGCTCTACATGATGGGGCTGGCGACGGATTACTGTGTAAAATACTCCGTGATGGATGCACTGCATCTGGGTTATCGCGTAGTCGTCATTACCGACGGCTGCCGGGGAGTAAACATTAAGCCTGAAGACAGCAAAATTGCGCTCCAGCAGATGCAAACGCTTGGCGCAACGTTAATGACGTTAAGCGACGTCAAATTCTAAACCTTTATTCTCTTTCATAGGGCGGACGTCAATCGACGCTTCCCCCCTATCGTTCCCAAGCCATGTCACCTGAATAATCACCTAAAGAGAGATTTATGCTTCAGGCTTAAAGCGAATGATGGCATCGCGCTCAAAACCTTTTTTAAAGTCCTGCTTACTTTTCATTTCAATTTGGCCCTGCGTATTAATGCTCATGTGCTGAGGATCGGTGTTATGGCGCGACTGCCACAGCATCACCATTTGCAGGCTGTTTTCTTTTTGCTCTGGCGTCAAACTCACGCCGTCAGGCCATTTGCCGAGTTCAACCGCGGTTGCCAAGCGTTGATAAATTTCTGGCGTCATCGCCGACAGCAAATCGTCAAGTTCCATTTTAAACCTCGCTTAATATGCACTTTGCTGAATCGTTTCTTCTGCGCTATAATAAGCACATAGAAAAGAGTTTGCTGTTAGCCCTGAGTCTGTGTACCGGAGTCTTCATCGGTGAAGCTAAGCGATGCAGAGTTCACGCAATAGCGGTCACCGGTAGGCTGTGGTCCATCAGGGAAAACATGGCCAAGATGCGCATCACAGTGAGCGCAGCGAATTTCAGTACGCTGCATGCCATGTGAGTTGTCTTCAAGGTAGCGGATAGCCTCCGCACTAACGGGCTGGTAGAAGCTAGGCCAGCCGCAGCCAGAATCGTATTTGCTGTTTGAGTAGAACAGTGGACTGTTACAACACAGGCAGTGATAAATGCCTTCTTGTTTATTGTGTAACAGTTTACCGCTAAAAGGTGGTTCAGTACCCCGCTGCTGTGTGACGTAGCGTTGCATTTCAGTTAAGTCATTCGGGTGTTGTGCAGAGAAATCGTCTTTAGCCATTTGTGCGTTCTCGAAGAGTTGTTTTTGATTATCATTGATCACTTTTTTTGGCGATTAATTATAACAAACAGTTAACAACGGTTCAGCCAAATTTGGTCTAAACTGTTTAGCGAATCGGCGGCAGCCTCATTTTTGTGATGAACATCACAAATGAAAGCCAAGATGGCTTGAGACTCAGATGACTGCCCCCATGTATAATCCGAAACAGAGTGTTAAATGGAAGCGTGTGATATGTGCTCAGCCAAGGCTTCGCTTTGATTTACAGCAATAATTGACACGATTCCGCTTGACGCTTTATAAGGTTTTTGTAATTTTACAAGCAACCTTTTATTCACTAACCAATAGCTGGTGGAATATATGACTATCAAAGTAGGTATCAACGGTTTTGGCCGTATCGGCCGTATTGTTTTCCGTGCTGCTCAAGAACGTTCTGACATCGAAATCGTTGCAATCAACGACCTGTTAGACGCTGAGTATATGGCTTACATGCTGAAGTACGACTCTACTCACGGTCGTTTCAACGGCACTGTTGAAGTTAAAGATGGCCACTTGGTCGTTAACGGCAAAACTATCCGTGTTACCGCAGAACGTGATCCGGCTAACCTGAAATGGAACGAAGTCAACGTTGACGTTGTTGCTGAAGCAACTGGTCTGTTCCTGACTGACGAAACTGCACGTAAGCACATCGCTGCTGGTGCTAAGAAAGTCGTTCTGACTGGTCCTTCTAAAGACAACACCCCAATGTTCGTAATGGGTGTTAACGATAAGACTTATGCTGGCCAAGATATCGTTTCTAACGCATCTTGCACCACTAACTGCCTGGCTCCACTGGCTAAAGTTCTGAACGACAAGTTCGGTATCGTTGAAGCACTGATGACTACCGTTCATGCGACTACCGCAACTCAGAAAACCGTTGATGGCCCGTCTCACAAAGACTGGCGCGGCGGCCGCGGCGCATCCCAGAACATCATTCCTTCATCTACCGGTGCTGCTAAAGCTGTAGGTAAAGTAATCCCAGAACTGAACGGCAAACTGACTGGTATGGCGTTCCGCGTTCCTACCCCTAACGTTTCTGTTGTTGACCTGACTGCTCGTATCGAGAAGAAAGCAACTTACAAAGAAATCTGTGCTGCAATGAAAGCTGCGTCTGAAGGCGAGCTGAAAGGCGTACTGGGTTACACCGAAGATGACGTAGTTTCTACTGACTTCAACGGCGAAGTTTGCACTTCAGTATTCGATGCTAAAGCGGGTATCGCGCTGAACGACAACTTTGTGAAACTGGTTTCTTGGTACGATAACGAAACTGGCTACTCAAACAAAGTTCTGGATCTGATCGCTCACATCTCTAAATAATTTAGCGATGAGAAGTTGATGAGAGGGCGACATTTATGTCGCCCTTTTTTTTGGTTTTTTGCACCTAGCATATGAAGGCCAATCTGATGTCACAACAAAATCTGTCTGAAAAGATCTTTACCCTGCCCGTTCAAGAACAAATCACCCCGTACATTTCTCAACGCCAAATCGACGAACTTCCCGTTGTCGTGGTTAACCACCCCAAAGTGCGGGCCGCTGTCACCCTGCAAGGCGCGCATTTACTCACTTGGCAACCTTCTGGCGAGAAACCAGTGCTGTGGTTGAGCAGCGAAACTGCGTTCAAAAACGGCGTGGCGATTCGCGGTGGTATTCCTATCTGTTGGCCTTGGTTTGGTCCTGCAGGTCAGCCAGCGCACGGTTTTGCCCGTAATCTACCTTGGACACTCACCGCGCATGATGAAGATGAAAGCGGCGTTATCTTAACGTTCACTCTTGAGCAAAGCGCTGACAGCAAAAAACATTGGCCGCATGACTTCTGCCTGATTGCACGATTCAAGCTCGGTGAAGTATGCGAAATGGAATTGGAGTCTCACGGTGAATACGAATATGCCGCCGCGCTTCATACCTATTTCAATATCGGCGACATCACCCAGATTGACGTTAGCGGTTTGGGCGCGCCATACATTGATAAAGTCAATCCAGGCACCGGCGAACAGCAAGGCAATTTGACCTTTGCCACGCGCACAGACCGTATCTATACCAAGCCTGAGCCATTCAGCGTCATCACGGACAAAGCACTACAGCGCGTGATTGAAGTGCATCACCATAACAATACTGATGTGGTTGCATGGAACCCGTGGTCTGAGCTTTCTGTCAGCATGGCCGATATGCCAAACGATGGCTACAAGACCATGGTCTGTGTAGAAACTGCGCATGTCACTAGCCCGATGAAAACCTCCGCGAATACCCCGTCACGACTTTCCGTGACGCTGCGTGCGCGCCCTCTGCGCTAATCTCCCTGCCGCTTAGCGCTGATTTAAGCGTATAAAAAAGGGACGCCTATGCGTCCCTCATTTTCAACAGTCAATGCCATGCTTAGAAGGTGTATGTCACACCGGTCCACAGCAAACCGCTGTAGCTCTTATCAATCATTGGACTATCTTTCACTTCATCGCTCAGGCGGATATAACGCCCGGTGAAGAACGCATTCCAGCTGCTATTAATCTGGTAGCGAGCCGTTAGCTCAACATACGGATTCCAGCTGTCACTTGCGGTATAGCGTTTGTAGCCGCTACGGTTTGATTCGCTACCGCTCACGCCAAAGTAGTAATCATTTTGGTTAGAGCTGTTCCAAGTCACACCCGCGCCCGGTGTAAATGACCAGTCTCCGGCTGTAATGGGGAACAAATAAGCGGCATCGGCGATCAGGCCGTTGCTGTTATCCAAAATATCACCGGCGAATGAGGTACGGATGGAGCCCCAGTCTTCTTTGTGGGTATAAGAAACCCCCGCCATCACGGTGGAATGACGGTTACTCAACTGCTTCATGTGACGATCGTCGCTATCGCTCGCCTTGAAGTGTAATGGGTTATAGAAAGCCATCACGCTCAGTTGGTTCTGTTCATCTTTCCACAGGTAATAACCGGCGGTCAGACTGCGGAAATAAAAATCATCGCCTTCATAGTTAATGATCGGAACAGGATATACGCGATCGTTATTACCGCGATAAGGGTCTGGGCTGACTAACGCAGAAGCCCCCAAAGACCACGTTCCGGCCTGAGCGGCACTTGTAGCAGCCAACACGAGCAGACCTAGCGTAGTTAATTTTAAAGTTTTCACGTTTATGTTTTGTCCCTAACTAAATAGTCTATAAACAACGCGCTGATTGTAGACCAAAAACTTGTTTTAAGTCGATTTTTTACAATTTTTCAGGCAGTTTCGGAATCTTTACATCTGTCAAACAGGCTGCGCCGAAACATAACTATTTTTTACGCTTCAGCCTCCATATCTGCCGTTATACAAATACCTTTAATAAATATTTGTTGTAGTGAATTCTGCGAAAATATTGGCAGCGTTATATGCTTTTTAGCACAAACCGTAGATTTATCCCTTTCACACCCACCTTCCTCAGCATTTATATCTAAATGCTTTTCATCATGCCGATAAATTTTATATGAATCTTACCCGTAGGTAACTTGACCAACTGATGAAAGCCGCTCATAACAATATGGTAACAGTTTCAAAATTTTAACCCCCAAAATGAAGACTGTTACTTTTTTTGTTCCCAACCATTTTATCAGGACGGGCATCGCTATGAACATATTTGACCACTATCGCCAGCGTTATGAAGCTGCCAAGGACGAAGAGTTCACTCTGCAGGATTTCCTTGCAATCTGCCGTCAGGATCGTAGCGCCTACGCGAACGCCGCTGAGCGTCTGCTTATGGCTATCGGCGAGCCTGCCATGATCGACACTGCGCTTGAATCACGCATGTCACGCTTGTTCTCGAACCGGGTCATAGCCCGCTACCCTGCTTTTGAAGAATTCTATGGCATGGAAGAAGCCATCGAACAAATCGTGGCGTATCTCAAACACGCCGCGCAAGGTCTGGAAGAGAAAAAACAAATCCTGTATCTGCTGGGGCCTGTCGGCGGCGGTAAATCATCGCTGGCGGAACGCCTGAAAGCATTGATGCAGCGCGTGCCCATCTATGTTCTCAGCGCCAACGGTGAACGTAGCCCGGTTAACGATCATCCGCTGTGCCTGTTCAATCCACAGGAAGATGCCAATATTCTGAATAAAGAATACGGTATTCCTCCGCGCTATCTTGGCACCATCATGTCGCCATGGGCGGCCAAACGCCTGCATGATTTTGGTGGTGATATTACCAAGTTTAAAGTTGTCAAAGTGTGGCCATCAATCCTTGAACAGATCGCCATCGCTAAAACTGAACCGGGCGATGAGAATAACCAAGATATCTCAGCGCTAGTGGGTAAAGTTGATATTCGTAAACTCGAAAATCACGCCCAAAACGATCCTGATGCCTATGGTTACTCCGGCGCACTATGCCGCGCGAACCAAGGGATGATGGAGTTCGTTGAAATGTTTAAGGCCCCGATTAAAGTGCTGCATCCGTTGCTAACCGCAACACAGGAAGGCAACTATAACGGTACCGAAGGGATTTCCGCCCTGCCGTTCAGCGGCATCATTTTGGCGCACTCCAACGAATCGGAATGGGTAACTTTCCGTAATAACAAAAATAATGAGGCTTTCCTTGACCGTGTTTACATCGTCAAAGTGCCTTATTGCCTGCGTGTGTCTGAAGAGATGAAAATCTACGACAAGCTGCTGCGCAACAGCGAACTGGATCACGCACCGTGTGCGCCAGGTACGTTGGAAACGCTGTCACGCTTCTCCATTTTGTCTCGTCTGAAAGAGCCGGAAAACTCCAGCATCTATTCAAAAATGCGGGTATACGACGGCGAGAGCCTGAAAGATACCGATCCGAAAGCCAAATCCTATCAGGAGTACCGCGATTACGCCGGCGTTGATGAAGGCATGAACGGGCTATCTACCCGTTTCGCGTTCAAAATCCTGTCGCGCGTGTTCAACTTCGATCACAGCGAAGTAGCGGCTAACCCAGTTCACTTGTTCTATGTATTGGAACAACAAGTTGAGCGCGAACAGTTCCCTCAGGACGTTGCAGAGAAATATCTGGAGCACCTGAAAGGTTATCTGATCCCGAAATACGTTGAATTTATCGGCAAAGAAATTCAAACCGCGTACTTAGAATCTTATTCCGAGTACGGACAAAATATCTTTGACCGCTATGTCACGTATGCCGACTTCTGGATCCAGGATCAAGAATATCGCGATCCTGAAACCGGTCAGCTGTTCGATCGTGAATCCTTAAATGCGGAACTGGAGAAAATTGAAAAACCGGCAGGCATTAGCAACCCGAAAGATTTCCGTAATGAAATCGTTAACTTCGTGCTGCGTGCCCGCGCTAATCACAACGGACATAACCCGAACTGGACGAGCTACGAAAAACTCCGCACCGTTATAGAGAAGAAAATGTTCTCGAATACCGAGGAGCTGTTGCCGGTGATTTCGTTCAATGCCAAAACCTCGACCGATGAACAGAAAAAACACGACGATTTTGTCGACCGTATGATGGAAAAAGGCTATACCCGCAAACAGGTTCGCCTGCTGTGCGAATGGTATCTGCGAGTAAGAAAATCATCATAATGCGCGTAACCAAAGCCGCGTCGGCTCATCCGCCGGCGCGGCTTACCCGAGTTGGCATACGGGAATTTACGGCGTATTTCAGACGGTAACGTCGTTTGGGGGAAATATGGCCTATTTCATTGATCGGCGACTGAACGGCAAGAATAAAAGCATGGTTAACCGCCAGCGTTTTTTACGCCGCTATAAGTCGCAAATAAAACATTCTATCGCCGACGCTATCAATAAACGTTCGGTGACCGACGTAGAAAGCGGTGAGTCTGTTTCGATTCCAAATGAAGACATCAATGAACCGATGTTTCATCAGGGACGCGGCGGCGAGCGTCATCGTGTCCATCCGGGCAACGATCACTTTGTGCAAAACGACCGCATCGAACGCCCACAAGGTGGCGGAGGTGGCGGCGGAAGTGGTCAAGGTGAAGCCAGCAAAGACGGCGAAGGTGAAGATGAATTTGTCTTCCAGATATCGAAAGATGAATATCTCGATCTTCTGTTCGAAGATTTAGCGCTGCCAAACCTACGCAAAAACCAATACAAACAGCTAACCGAGTATAAAACCCATCGCTCGGGTTTTACCTCTAACGGGGTGCCCGCCAATATTAGCGTGGTACGTTCGCTGCAAAATTCATTAGCGCGCCGTACCGCCATGACGGCGGGGAAACGGCGTGAACTGCACGAACTCGAAAGCGTGCTTGAAGAACTGCGTCACAGCGAACCGGCGCAGCTGCTGGAAGAAGAGCGTATCCGCAAAGAAATTGCGGAGCTGCGCCAGCGGATCGACAGAGTCCCATTCATTGACACTTTCGATCTGCGTTACAAGAACTATGAACGCCGCCCTGAACCCTCCAGCCAAGCCGTGATGTTCTGCTTGATGGACGTTTCGGGCTCGATGGATCAAGCCACTAAGGATATGGCTAAGCGTTTTTATATCCTGCTCTATCTCTTCTTGAGCAGAACGTACAAAAACGTCGACGTGGTGTATATCCGTCACCACACCCAAGCCAAAGAAGTTGATGAGCAGGAGTTCTTCTACTCGCAGGAAACTGGCGGCACCATTGTATCTAGTGCGCTTAAACTCATGGATGAAATTGTGCGTGAACGTTACAACTCGGCAGAGTGGAACGTTTATGCCGCGCAGGCCTCCGATGGCGATAACTGGGCCGATGACTCACCGCTGTGCTCTGAGCTGTTAGCCAATAAGCTTCTGCCGCAGGTTCGCTACTATAGCTACATTGAAATTACTCGCCGGGCGCATCAGACGCTATGGCGTGAGTACGAAGGGCTCAAACAACGGTTTGAAAACTTTGCAATGCAGCATATTCGTGAACCCGATGACATCTACCCTGTATTTAGAGAACTGTTTCAGGCTCAAGTTAACAAAAACTAAGTTAGCAACCTTGACCGCCAGCGGAATTCTCCTCCGCTGGCGGTTTTTTGTTCTTTCCGTGCTGACACCTTCATTTACAACTGAACATTTGTGGGATTGTGCTGTCTGTCACAATCTAGACAGCAGTTTTTTTGTCGCTTTGTTTATCACTTTTATTGTCACCATTGCATCAGGAATACCGTCTTATGCAGCAACCTCTTCACCGAACAACACACTGGTCAGAAGTGTGGCAATTGATTAAACCCTACTGGGTTTCTGGGGAAAAAGTCAGCGCCTGGACTCGCCTTATTGCGATCATCGCCCTCACGCTCGCTGGCGTGTATATCAATGTTTTGTTTAACGAATGGAATCGTGTTTTCTACGATGCCCTTCAAAATCGTAATTACGCCGTGTTTAAAGCGCAGCTAATACGCTTTAGTTATCTGGCAGTCATTTTTATTGTTATCGCGATTTATCGTATCTATCTGACTCAGGGCTTGCAGATGCTCTGGCGTCGTTGGATGACCGAAAAATACATGACTAAATGGCTTTCGCATCAGGCTTATTACCACACGGAAATTCAACAAACCATTGATAACCCCGATCAGCGTATTTCGCAGGATCTCAACGCACTCACCAATGGCACGCTCTCTTTAAGCCTCGGCCTGCTTTCCAGCCTGGTAACACTATTCTCATTTGTCGCTATATTATGGACGGTCAGCGGTTCCATTTCGTTCATGTTGAATGACCACCAGTTTGTTATCCCCGGTTACATGGTGTGGTTTGCTCTGCTTTATGCGGGTATGGGGTCGATTTTGATTTGGTGGATTGGGCGTCCGCTGGTTGGATTAAGTTTCGACCAAGAACGTTTTGAAGCAAACTTTCGTTTTGGTTTGATTCGAATCCGCGACAATGCCGACCCGATTGCGCTGTATCACGGTGAGCAGCAGGAAAAAAATCAGCTTAGCGGCCAGTTTGAAAACATTCGCGGAAACTGGTGGTCGATCATGCGCTTAACTAAGCGCTTGAATGTGGCCTCTACCTTTTACGATCAGTTTGCCAATATCTTCCCTATTCTGGTGGCGTCACCCCGTTATTTCTCCAACGCCATTCAGCTCGGTACGCTGATGCAGGTTGCTTCAGCGTTTGGACAGGTACAGGGTGCCCTTTCTTGGTTCATTGGTGCATTTACCGATTTGGCCTCGTGGAAAGCCTGTGTAAACCGTTTGGCCGGTTTTAACGCCGCAATAACGGCGATTGAGCAACACCCCAATAATCTTTCCCACACGACCTGCTCCGACCGTGATGATTCACTCGTCACCCGCGATCTCACCTTGAGTTTGCATCAGGGGCGCGAACTGTTCAGCCATGCCAATCTCCACGCACGACGCGGGGATAAAATCTTAATCACGGGGCCATCTGGCTGTGGAAAATCAACGCTGCTACGCGCCATTGCGGGTGTCTGGCCTTATGGTCACGGGGAAATTTCACAACCTCCGGCAGACCAACGCACCGTATTGTTCTTGCCTCAACGCAGCTATTTGCCAATTGGTACACTGCGTGATGCGCTTTGCTACCCGCAGAGTTCAGACGGTTATAGCGACGAAGAGTTGCAGCAGGTCTTGAAAGCCTGCCGTTTACATCATCTACATCAGGCATTAGACATTCGCGCTAACTGGACTCATCAGCTCTCCCCTGGTGAACAGCAGCGTTTATCATTTGCCCGCGCACTGGTGATAAAACCCGATGTGCTGTATCTGGATGAAGCCACCAGCGCGCTGGATGAGGAAACCGAGCAGCGTGTTTATCAACTGATCAACCACATGCTACCCGACACCACGTTGATAAGCGTCGCACACCGTAGCAGCGTGGCACCTTTCCACAATATTCGCTGGAAATTTGTTAAGCAGGCCGACGCTGACCAAGAAGAGATTTATTACTCTGCCCCATCCGTGATTGAAATTAGCTCGCTTAATCACTAAAACAAACCCCGCGTGCTGACTATCAGTACGCGGGGTTTATTCAATGTATGAACACGCTATTGTTTGAAATGATATCCGTTAGAACTGGTAAACCAATCCTAATGCCACCACATCATCCGTATTCAAATTCAGCGGATTATTGTCGTTTAGCTGGTTTATTTTGTAGTCCACAAACGCCGACATATTTTTATTGAAATAATAGGTTGCCGCCACATCGATATATTTCACTAAATCTGCATCGCCAACGCCCTCAATATCCTTACCTTTTGATTGGATATATCCCAGCGACGGACGCAGGCCAAAATCGAATTGATATTGCGCAATCACTTCAACGTTTTGCGTTTTATTAGCGAGTCCCTTCACGCTGGTATTGACCCCATTAATCACAGATGAGCCTGATATTGGGGTCATATTACGTGTTTCCGCATACATGGCAGCTAAGTAAACATTATTAGCATCATATTTTAAGCCACCGGTCCAAGCATCCGCTTTGTCGCCGTGACCAAATGCAGCCGCCTGCTGCGCGCGAGTACGGTCTGAAGAGGCGTACGCGCCACCGATGGAAATACCATCAACGATTTCATAGGTTGTCGATAAAGAGTAACCATCACCATTCTGTTTGGTAATGTCGCGATCGTTTTCATTTTTACCCTGATACTGCAGCGCAAAATTTAAACCATCAACCAGACCAAAGAAATCACGGTTTCGATAGGTTGCGAGACCGGTGCTACGGCCCGTCATAAAGTTATCGGCTTTGGTATAGCTGTCGCCGCCAAACTCGGGGATCATATCCGTCCACGCTTCAACGTCATAGAGCGCACCGTAGTTACGGCCATAGTCGAATGAGCCAAACTCGCTAAACTTCAGCCCTGCAAAGCCTAAACGTGTTTTCGTTCCTGTCGCGCCATCACTTTCTGCGCGGTTGGCGGCAATTTGATATTCCCACTGACCAAAGCCCTGCATCATATCGTTGATCTGCGTGACGCCTTTGAATCCGAAACGCACATAGGACTGGTCGCCATCAACCGCATTATTGTCAGAAAGATAATGTTCAGCCTTCACTCGGCCGTACATATCCAGCTTGTTACCATCTTTATTGTAAACTTCTGCCGCCTGCGAAACAGATGTTGCCAGAGAAGCAACCGCCAATGTCATCATCATTGCCAACGCGCTTTTTTTCATTGTCTCATCCATCAATGTTGTTATCTGCAATTACGTATTTTTTATGCCTTGCCTATTTCTTCTGAAGGCGCAGATGTTTTACCGGATGTAGATGTAAGTTTTATTGCACAAAAAATACTTTTGATGACAATGAAATAGACTCATATAAAACAGGGCTTAATTTTAGAAAAAATTCGGTTAATTAAATACCTACAGAGTTCTGGGATAATGTGGCCACAACCTGTATTTATAAGAGATTTTAATGTTTTTGGCTATTATGTAAAATATCAAAATGTTTGCTAACATTTTTCTAATTATCATCATTCTCTTTTACCGTGGGCAGGCTGAAAACAGGTCTATACTTTTGAGGTTTTACTTTTTTGCACTATTCAAGTGCATCCTTAAATGCTGACCTAGCTTGGCCTGAGTGTAGGAACTGACTGATGAATAGCTTATTAATTGACGATGTCGCCCAGAATTTATTTCGCAATGAAGTTTCAAAGGTTATCGGCGAGGCCGTCAGTGATTTAGTCGGGCGTGAGGGGGATATCGTTTATGGTAAGTTAATTAACTCGTTAGCTCACTCTGCCGATCAAGAAACCAGCCTTGAACGCAAGACGTTATTATTAAGCGCCATTGACCGCCTTATTGGCGATGAAAATTTGCTGCGCCGCAAGCGACTCTTGCAAACCAAATGATCTGTTCAGTTATGCTCAGCCATGTTCAATTATAGGGGCCATGTTTAGCATCAAACGGCAGCATAAACGTATCGGCAATGAGAGAAAACGGCACATCTAAAGCCGTGACATAACGCCAAGGGCTATCGCGAAGATCCCACTGTACGCCCGGATAATATTGATAACCGTGCCCTTTCGCCACCGTCCGGCTAATGATGCTGCCACAGCCGCTGAGCAGCATCACGCAGGTCGCAAGCAAAACCCATTTTGACCATAGTCCTGTCTTCATTCTTTTCTCATATTGACGCAATGAAACAATTTTGGAGTATATATCAGTGGCTAGACGCTGACACCTGCGCTAAGGTGAAGATTAAGCCGTTACGGTTGATTTTCGAGCTAACCCTCCGCGGTAAGTGATTAAATTTATAGCACTTAGCTTCTAAAAACTAACCCAACAGCGAAAACAAGTTCATACTAGATCAGGTTACCTCATTCATCTTTAAGGAGGCTGTTATGTCAGATCCACACCACATCGCCGATTGGGCGCGCCTACGTCAGACATCTGTCGAAATCGCACACGCAATTTTCGAATTAGCTAAGAATGATGAAGTATTAGCTGAAAAAATTTGGGAAGAAGGCAGCGACGAAGTCTTGCCATTAGCATTCTCTAAAACAGATAAAGATGAGCTGTACTGGGGTGAAGAAACCATCTTCCGCGCCAACGTGTAACGCGCCTCATCCCTTCAGACCATGCCCGTGACCGCGGGCATTTTTGTCTCTTTTTTTCACTCTTTTTATCGTTAAAGGCTAGGTTATGCACCATCTGATGCTGGATATTGAAACCTTGGACACCACGCCAAGTGCGGTGATCCTTTCTGTCGCAGCCGTATTTTTCGACCCGATGACGGGGGAACTGGGCGAAAGTTTTACCGCTCAGGTCAGCCCGCAAAAACCTCAGCCACAACGCACCATCAGCGCAGATACGGTCGCGTGGTGGGCGCAACAGTCTGACGCGGCGCGTAAAGAGGCCTTTTCCGGCACCGAAACCCTGAAGAAAGTACTGACTCAGTTCAGCCGTTTTATTCAGATTCACACAACGGATAAAGTTCACGTATGGGGCAATGGAAAAGAGTTCGATTGCTCAATTCTGGAACATGCCTATGGTCAGCTTGAAATGAACTGCCCGTGGGATTTTTGGCGTACGCAAGATGTGCGCACGTTAGTCACGCTGGCGCGCACGCTTGGCTTTGACCCTAAGAAAACGCGTGCTTTTGAAGGCGTACCGCATCTGCCGTTGGATGATGCTCGGCATCAGGCTCGTTACGTCTCAGATATCTTCCGTTCGCTACGTATGATACCGTCTGCACTTGAAAATCATCAGTAAAAATTTCCCAAAATACAGATGAGAAACACCTGCTTAACTGCCAATCACCATTAAAAAAATTATTATGCGAAACTATATTCTGCTACTGCTTACGCTTGTTTTGTTTGGTCCTTTGGGGATCGACCTTTTCCTGCCGACTATCCCGGCCATTGCCGCTGATTTTCAGGTTAAGAACGAAGTCATTCAGTCCACCATTTCCCTATTTTTATTAGTCATGGGGCTGGGTCAGCTTATCGCGGGCCCGTTGGTAGATAAATTTGGTCGCCGCCCTATCGCACTAGTGGGAATTTCGCTCTATATCGTGGGCTCGATCTTGGCGGCGCTTTCCACCTCTTCCGATATTTTCGTTATTGCCCGCGTAGTTCAAGGCTGTGCCGTTTGCTGTACCGGCGTGGTGTGTTTCAGCGGGGTTCGTGACCGTCTGAGCGGCAACGAGGCGGCAAAAGCCTATGGTTTCCTCAACGGAACGCTCAACATTGTACCGGCCTTGGCACCGCTGTTAGGCGGCATATTGGCAGAGTTATTTAACTGGCGCGCACCGTTCTGGTTCTTGGTGTTCTATGCCGTAGTGGTTTTCATCATTATGGCTATCTGGCTGCCCGAAACTCGCCCTGCGGATACCAAACCGGTCACAGGTTTACCGCTGAAACAATATGCACGTATTCTCAGCAACGGACGCTTTGTGCGCTTTGCCTTAGTGAATGCCGGCGCGATGGGGATGGCAATTACCTATGTCTCATTTGCACCCACCGTTTTGATGACGGAAGGCCAGCTTTCACCGCTGACTTTCTCGCTTATTTTTGGCGGTAATGGTTTCTGGATTTTGCTGGTCAGTCTGTTGGCAAATAAAGTGATTCAACGCGCGGGTCGCCCATTCTGTCTTATGCTCGGCACCATTCTGATGGGGTTAGGCTGCGTCGGCTTATTCGCCGGGATGCATTTACTACCGGAGGCTGCCAGCCAACACTGGCTTAGCTATATGCTACCCGTCGCCAGTGCCTGTGCGGGATTAGCGTTTATTATGGGGCCCGCCACCAGCTATGCACTGGAGCCATATTCCGACGAGGCAGGCATTGCTTCTGCCTTGGTTGGTTTTGTGCAAATGGCGATTGGCTCAACTATTGCGCTAATCGCCATTGCGTTGCCAATGCCGGCTAAGCCTGCGTTGGCGATTGTCATGCTACTCGGTGGCTTATTAGCCTTATCAGCCCGATTATTGAGCAGCAAACTCAAAGGTCGTGTTAAGTCGGTTAATCAGGCCTGATTCGATTAGGGCTCTTGCACCATCAGCGAATGATCACTGGAACTCTCTGCGCTACGGCGCAGAGAAGTTCATAGCCTATCGTTCCCGCAGATTGAGCAACATCGTCAACCGGCAGATTTTGTCCCCACAGTTCGACAGACGCACCCGTCTGCACGTCGGGCAGCGCGGTTAAATCTACCGCGAGCATATCCATCGATACTGCCCCCAACAGCGAAGTACGAACTCCGTTCACCCACACCGGCGTTCCAGACGGCGCATGCCTTGGGTAACCATCAGCATAGCCACATGCCACGATACCGACTCTCTGCGGCTGATCCGCTTGGTAGCGACTGCCATAACCGATAGCATCGCCCGACGCCATATTTTGAATCGCAATAATTTCACTGTGTAAGCCCATCGCCGGCTGTAAATTGGCATCGGCGATGTCCTGCCAGCGCCCAGTTGGCGATGCACCATATAAAATAATTCCGGGTCTAACCCAGTCTGCGTGCGTATGTGGATGCCAAAGCACGGCTGCCGAGTTGGCTAAACAGCGCGGCGCCAAAATATCTGCGCAAGCTGCGTTAAACGCAGTGAGCTGTGGCTCAACGCCAAGATGATTATCAGCGTTCGCAAAGTGAGTCATCAAAGTGGCTTGCCCCACATTAGGCAGCGCACTGACCGAATGATAAGCCGTCATCAGATCCTCTGGCATAAAGCCCAGACGATGCATTCCCGAATTAACTTTGAGATAGATATCTATCGGCTGACTTAGGTGTGCGTGCTGCAGCATCCGTATCTGTTGCTCACAGTGAATCACCGTAGTCAGGCGATATTGATCAATCAGCGCTAAATCCTGCGCGTGAAAAAAACCTTCCAGCAGCAGAATCGGTCCTTTCCAGCCCTGCTTACGCAGCAGGATGGCTTCGTCGATATCCAACAAAGCAAAGCCGTCCGTTTCTTTCAACGCTGACCAGATCCGACTGAGTCCATGGCCATAAGCATTGGCTTTAACCACCGACCAAATTTTAGCGCCGCGAATTTGCTGGCGTATCTGACGCAAATTATGGGTCAGTGCCGATAAATGTACCGTAGCGTGAATGGGGCGAGGCATAGCCCTCTCCTGTGAAATTAAAGCAAGATGCAGGTGAACCGCAGCGTTTATGAGTGCATAAACTGCCTCTCATAAACGCGTTATTTTTTATTAATGTGCGGTATGGATATCGCTTAAGCTACGCCCGCTTTGCTGATGAAAACGTTTGTCGTAGCGTGCAACGGAAAGATCTTCCGAAGGTATAGCTGGAGTGACGCCGGAAATAATGTCGGCCAGCAGCTGCCCAGAGCCACAGGCCATCGTCCAACCTAATGTTCCGTGCCCGGTGTTTAGATACAGATTTTTAATCGGCGTTTTGCCGACCATTGGCGTTCCGTCTGGCGTCATCGGGCGCAAGCCTGTCCAGAATTTAGCTTGCTCAATATTGCCACCGTTTGGATAAAGATCGCGAACCACCATTTCCAACGTCTTACGACGCGCATCCAGCAGGTTAGTATTGAAACCGACGATTTCCGCCATTCCCCCAACACGAATGCGCTGGTCAAAGCGAGTGATCGCGATCTTATAAGTTTCATCAAGTACGGTAGAAACCGGCGCACCATCAGGATTTGTGATGGGAATGGTCAGCGAATAGCCTTTCAATGGGTAAACCGGGATCGCCAACATGTCATGCAGCAGAGCAGTGGAATAAGAGCCTAACGCCACCACGTAAGCATCGCCGGTAATAGCGTCGTTTCCGCACTGAATACCGGTGATCTGGTTGCCCTCTTTCAGCAAACGATCAATCGATACATTAAAACGAAACTCGACGCCTGCTCGTTGCGCCATGGCTGCCAATTGCTGGGTAAACAGCTGACAGTCGCCGGTTTCATCATTGGGTAACTGCAAACCGCCGGTGAGTTTGTGCTGAACCTGTGCCAATGCCGGCTCAACAGAGCCTAACTCGCTCGCCTCCATCAAACGATAGGGTACCCCCGCGTCCTTCAGCACTTCAATATCACGCGCCGCATTCTCAAATTGCTGCGCGGTGCGGAACAATTGCAGCGTCCCTTTTTGACGGCCTTCATAATGGATATTGGTTTCCGCCCTCAATGCTTTTAAACAATCGCGGCTGTATTCAGACAAACGCACCATGCGGGATTTGTTCAGCGCATAGTGAGAACTATCGCAGTTACGCAGCATTTGCCACATCCAGCGCAGTTGATCGCTGGTGCCGTCCAAACGGATCGCCAGCGGTGCATGGCGCTGGAACATCCATTTAATCGCTTTTAACGGAACGCCTGGTGCAGCCCATGGAGCCGCATAGCCAGGAGAAATTTGCCCAGCGTTAGCCGCACTGGTTTCCAGCGCAGGGCCATCTTGACGATCTAACACCACAACATCATGGCCAGCCTGCGCCAGATACCAAGCACTCGCCACGCCGACGACTCCACTACCCAGCACGATAACACGCATAGACGACTCCACATCCCGATGGTTAAAAGCACAATATTCTAGTTACATAAAAATAACCAAATATAAAAGCCTATCCAACATCTCTTGGCGCAAGTGTGAATTAAATCACGATTATTCATAGGTTTCTGTTAATGACGCTTATTTCTCTATATAGAGAAAATTATCACTAACTCATTGAAATCTAACAATCCGAATCATTATTTAATTTACACACTTGTAACATCAGTCTTAAGCATATGACATTCTAAACAGCCGTGCTGAGCGCCGAGCTTTACTTTATGTTGTATAAATGTGACTCGTAGTGACTTCTCTTGCTTGTCCAGTATCAAACAGCCACATGCATCTACACGAAAGCTAAAAGTCAGCATAAAGTGGCAATTTTCATTTCGTTATCTACAAAATTAACTGAGCAACTACGTTGCAATCAACTGGGTCATATCGTCACTAGGAACAGCACCATGAATAAAATTTAATGCTGAAATAAAGCGATATGCGTGGAGTTAAAAACTATAAAGAGTAAGATTTCTAGCCAGCAAAAAACCTTTCTGATAACGCGTTTTCGTCACTTTAAGTGATTGGTAGCACGACAAAACATCTCGCTTTTTCTCCCTTGAGCTACGCTTGTTACAGGGTCTGCATGTCTGACAGATCCACTGACAAAAAGTCCACTGACAATCATGTTTCGTCGGGAGATGCGCTAATGACTATTTCAACTCGCAAGCAGGCACGGGAAGCCACCACATTAAGTGATGGTCCTGATTGGACATTTCCGTTGCTACAGGATTATTTAGATCAAATCGATCGGGTTGCTAAACACTACCGACTGGACACCTATCCGCATCAGATTGAGGTGATTACCGCCGAACAGATGATGGACGCCTATTCCAGCGTTGGTATGCCTATCAACTATACCCATTGGTCATTCGGTAAAAAGTTTATCGAAACTGAGCAGCTTTATAAGCATGGTCAGCAAGGCCTGGCGTATGAAATTGTCATAAACTCCAACCCTTGCATCGCTTATTTGATGGAAGAAAACACTATAACCATGCAGGCGCTGGTGATGGCTCATGCCTGTTATGGGCATAACTCGTTTTTTAAGAACAACTATCTATTTCGTAGTTGGACAGATGCGAGTTCGATCGTGGATTATCTGCTCTTTGCTCGTCATTACATTACTCAATGCGAAGAACGTTACGGCGTTGATGAGGTTGAGCGCCTATTAGATTCATGCCACGCACTGATGAACTACGGCGTCGACCGCTACAAGCGCCCGCAAAAAATCTCCATGGAAGATGAAATTGCGCGTCAAAAGTCACGCGAAGAGTATCTGCAAAGCCAAGTCAATGAGCTGTGGAAAACATTGCCGCGCCGTGAGCGTGAAGAGCATGCGGTTGAGGCCGCCCGTTTTCCTAGCGAGCCGCAGGAGAACATCCTCTATTTCTTAGAGAAAAATGCCCCGTTGCTTGAGCCTTGGCAGAGGGAGATCGTACGCATCGTGCGTAAGGTGAGCCAGTATTTTTATCCGCAAAAACAGACTCAGGTGATGAATGAGGGCTGGGCCACCTTCTGGCACTATACGATTTTGAATCATCTCTATGACGAGAATCTGGTCAATGACCGGTTTATGCTGGAATTTTTGCACAGCCATACTAACGTGGTGTATCAACCCGCGTACAACAGCCCCTATTATAATGGTATTAACCCCTACGCGCTGGGCTTTGCCATGTTCCAAGATATCAAACGGATTTGTCAAAACCCAACCGAAGAGGATCGCCATTGGTTCCCTGCTATCGCCGGTACGGATTGGCTTGATACGCTGCATTTCGCCATGCGTGATTTTAAAGACGAGAGCTTTATCAGCCAATTCTTATCACCCAAGCTGATGCGCGACTTTAGGCTTTTCACCGTATTGGATGATGACCGGAATAACTATCTGGAGATCGACGCGATTCATAACGAAGAAGGCTATCGCCGCATCCGTGAGCAATTATCAGCTCAGTATAATTTGAGTAACCACGAGCCGAATATTCAGGTATGGAATGTCGCTTTGCGCGGAGACCGCTCATTAACGCTGCGTTATGTGCCGCATAATCGGGCCCCGTTGGATAAAGGCCGCCGCGAAGTATTGAAGCATCTGCATCGTTTATGGGGATTCGATGTGTATTTGGAGCAGCTAAACGAAGATGGCAACGTCGAACTGCTGGAACGCTGCCCCGCTCGGCCCAATCAGCTTTAACCGTTTTCCGATCGCTGCACGCAAAAAGGGCGCATCATGCGCCCTTTATTTTATTCTCTATTACGACCCAATCAACTAGCGACGGCCTTCCGCCAAATCGCTTGGAATTGATCCTTGCATACTATGCCAGATAGCACCGCTGTCTTTTCCATAGTTACGAACGTATTCCATGACTTTTTCATAGTTCTGTTCGTGGCACAGCTGGCTCAGCTTGGCATAAAAGGTCAACGCTAATTTGCGCGCTTCCGGATTTGAGAAGTAATAGCGCCCAACGCGGGTATACAACCCTTTCAGACCGTTGAGGATCAAACCGTAGATAGGATTGCCAGAAGCAAAGGCTAGACCGCGGAAAATTCCATAGTCCAAATCGGTGAAAGCTTCTGCGTGATCGTCCACTGTCTCTGCCTGAGCCAAGATCTCTTGCACTTTATCTGGATGCTGACGCACCGCGGTACGGATAAAGATAGACGCGATATTGGTACGCACAGACAATAGATTATCAATAAGCTGCGGAACACTATCGTGATCGAGACGAGCTAACGTTTCCAGGATATTTAAACCTGAGGTTTCCCAGAAATTATTCACTTTTGTTGGTTTACCATGCTGAATAGTTAACCAACCATCTCGAGCTAATCGCTGTAGAACCTCACGTAGCGTGGTGCGCGTGACGCCTATGAGCTCAGACAGCTCACGCTCTGCCGGTAAGATCGATCCAGGTGCAAAGCGATTATTCCAAATGCTTTCAATGATATACTCTTCTGCAAACCCTGCTGGACTCTGCGCCTTAATAACCATATTTTGACGTTCCGTAACGACGATATTCCACTAATAACATGGCGCTCATCATACCAGATCGCCTATGGCTGATATAGCGTTGATGCTTTAGATTCCACGAAACAATAGATCATCCATCACAAAAATAACCTCATTTCCATACGGTAATTATGTTACACACCTGCATTTCTATGTAAAAGATACCATCAACAATTAACACCTCGTTATCAAATAAGAATAAAACTCAATTAGATCTGGATTGCTGATGGCTATGAGAGTTAAAATAACAATCGTTATCAATCGAGTTCAGAGGACAGTATGGATCTTGCAGGTATTTTGATTAGCGCATCCTGTGTGTTAACGACTTCCGCCCTACTGGTGACGGTCTATGGTGGCAGCGGTATGCCGCGTTTTTTCCGGAAACCTCAGCCTAAGTCTGAACCACATTATCAACAGTCAATTGAAGCTTGCGTTTTAGAGGATGGAAAATCCCCTGACGTTGGCGATCTCAATATCTCTTTGCCAGCAATGAGCGCTATGGGCGATCTCAATATTGCATTGCCGGTAACGCAAACCGTGATTGGCGATATTAGAGAAGCCTATTAGGCTATTGTGATGTGCATAAAAAAACCGCCTGAACGGCGGTTTTTTTGTGTCTTGCGCAACTAAATTTTGCAGCCTTCGCAGTCGGCTTCATCGTTCAGCTCAACAGGGACTTCATTGGCTTTTTCTTGCGCACGCTTTTCAGCCTGCTCAAGCTGAGCATCAATGTCAAAATCAAAAATATCTTCGTTCATACAGAATACCTCGCTAGATCAATAAATGCAGTATAGCGACGTTATCGATGCAGGTAAAACGTCGCATTCATGTTCATATTCTGTACAGACATAAATTATCCAGATAAAAAACCATAATAATGAAATGATTTTTAAGGAATTATTTTATTCCCGTCAACTTTTACGTCATAGAACAAAAAGAGTATAGTCAGAGCTTCGCATTAAAATATTCTATCTGTTTGTTCAAATTTTGGGTGCAGAGTTGTTATGAACACCACATTTTCTCAGGCTTTCAGCAAAAATTTTCTCGGTAACGCGCCAGACTGGTACAAAATAACCATTCTGCTCTTTCTGCTAGTGAATCCACTGGTATTCTTTTTTGTCAGCCCGTTTACGGCTGGGTGGCTGCTGGTTGCCGAGTTCATTTTCACTCTCGCTATGGCGCTAAAATGCTATCCCCTGCTCCCTGGTGGCCTACTCGCTTTTGAAGCCATTCTCATCGGGATGACTACGGCGGAAAAGGTTAAGCACGAGGTAGCCGCTAATATAGAAGTCGTACTGCTGCTTATTTTCATGGTGGCGGGTATCTATTTCATGAAACAGCTACTGCTGTTTGTATTTACTAAGCTGCTGCTTAACATTCGTTCAAAAATCGCACTCTCATTGGCTTTTTGTATTGCATCAGCCTTTCTATCTGCGTTTCTCGATGCGCTGACGGTCATCGCGGTTGTCATCAGCGTCGCCGTCGGATTCTATGGTATCTATCATAAAGTCGCTTCAGGCATAGATGAATCATTGGCACTAAATGATGATAGCCATCTACAAAACGCAGGCCGTCGCTCGATCTTAAATCAGTTCAGATCTTTTTTGCGTAGCCTCATGATGCACGCCGGCGTGGGCACCGCGCTCGGTGGCGTAATGACCATGGTCGGTGAACCACAAAACCTAATTATTGCTAAAAGCGCTGACTGGGATTTTGTTTCCTTCCTATTACGTATGGCGCCTGTCACCGTCCCCGTGTTCATTGGTGGGATATTGACCTGCTATTTGGTTGAGCGTTTCCACGTATTTGGCTACGGCACCCGGTTGCCAAAGCGCGTTCGTCAGGTACTCCGTGAATACGATCAAAACGCTACGCGTAAGCGCACGCGTCAGGAACGTCAAAAACTATTTATTCAAGCACTGATTGGTATTTGGCTCATTACGGCCTTAGCGTTCCATCTTGCTGAGGTAGGTTTGATTGGTTTAAGTGTTATCGTATTAGCAACAGCATTTTGTGGTGTCACCGATGAGCACGCTATCGGCAAGGCTTTTCAGGAGTCACTGCCATTTACCGCCTTGTTAACCGTATTTTTTGCTGTTGTCGCCGTTATCATCGACCAGCAGCTATTCTCACCGGTCATTCATTTTGTGCTTCAGGCATCACCAGAACATCAATTAACACTTTTTTATCTGTTTAATGGTCTACTTTCGTCTATTTCAGACAACGTGTTCGTGGGTACAGTGTATATTCATGAGGCTAAAGCGGCATTGGAGTCTGGCGCGATTTCGCTTAAACAGTTTGAAATGCTGGCCGTTGCGATCAACACCGGTACGAATTTGCCATCGGTTGCAACGCCAAACGGTCAAGCCGCGTTCTTGTTTTTATTAACGTCAGCGCTCTCCCCGCTTATTCGTTTATCATATGGGCGGATGGTGTGGATGGCTCTGCCTTATACCGTTGTAATGACACTTGTTGGGTTGGCCTGCGTCCAGTTCACATTAGAACCGGTGACTCAGCTGTTTTACCAGTGGCATTGGCTGTCTGTACCGCCGGTCAATGAGGTATTGTCGAGCATTAATTAGCAACATCATTAATACTTAAACAATGACTAGTTTTTCAATCAAATAGCTGGCAGGTAAGACAATATCGTTTACACTGCGCACATCTAGCTGTGGCATGGAATGGATCTGATATGTTGCAATTTTTGAATGGTTGTTCTCGTGGACGCGGGGCTTGGGTACTTTTAGCCATTACCGCATTAATATTTGAGTTGGTCGCGCTGTATTTCCAGCATGTCATGCTATTAAAGCCTTGCGTATTATGCATTTATGAGCGCTGCGCATTGTTTGGCATTATGGGTGCAGGCATTGTTGGTGCCATTGCGCCCAAAACACCGCTACGTTGGGTTGCTATCCTGATATGGATTTATAGCGCCTATGAGGGCTTGATGCTGGCATGGAAACACACCATGATTCAACTGCATCCGTCACCGTTTGTCACCTGTGATTTCTTTGTCTCCTTCCCTTCGTGGTTGCCGTTAGACAAATGGGCTCCGGGCATTTTCTCGGCATCAGGCGACTGTTCAGTCCGTCAGTGGGAGTTTCTGACGTTAGAGATGCCGCAGTGGTTAGTCGGTATCTTTGCTGCGTTTTTGCTGGTTGCAGCATTGGTGTTCATTGCGCAGTTTGTGAAACCGAAACGCCGCGATTTGTTTGGCCGCTAACGACCTCTTTAGTATACGAAAGCACCTTAATAGGTGCTTTTTTTACACCTCACCGGTATCAAACTGGCGTAAATCGGGTGGATTGTCACAGTTGCTAGCCTATTTATCCTCGCATCCTTGAATCCCTCGCCTCAGCCCTCTAGTCTTGAATGATGACATCCAACATTCAGAGAGCTAACCTATGATGCACCAATTCAAAGTTGTCTACAGATCGAACAACGAAGTTCATGATTTCATCATGAACGGGCAAGCCACATTGAGTAAAGAAGATGGAGAGGTTCTAGAGGCCGCGCTGATTGACGTGGCGCAATACCTTAGCGCCAGCGCGAAAGATCTGCACATACTCTCGGTTGAACGACTACAGCATCTGTAAGTTAGCCATTGAAGCAAAATTTAACGTAAAAGAGCCTGTAGATTATCAACGAATAAAATTCGAAGATATCTACTAGGCTCTTTATCTTTTAGAGATCTCGCACAGCTAATAATATTTAAATTCTACTATTAATTAAACCAGCTGCTGGCTTTTTTCTCACGAGACTTCCCTTCACTTTGCATCAACTCTTTACCGCCAACAGAAAGGTTGCGGTTCACATCCGCTTCAGACTGAATAACATCAGTTTTCGCTGCCTGAGATTTTAAGTCTTGATCGATAAAATCATTTTCTCTCTTAGCGCGGGCAGCCTGTCGTTCCAATTCTAATTTTCTGGATTGGATTTCTAACTGTCTCAATTCATCTTCGTACGACTGCTCTCTCTTTTTATCGGCATTCGCAACATCCAAGCGCTGTTTTCTTTCTGCTGCATCAATAGCTGCTTTTTCCTGTCGCTTCTTTTCAGCTAAAGTATTTGCTTTAGCTCGTCGAGATTGCTCATTTCTTAATTCACGCTCATATTGAGCCTGCCTTAAATCAGCCTCTCGACTTTCTTGCGCTTTACCTTGATTTTCAGCTTGTGCAACCGCAGAAAGTTGGTCCTGTAGGGAAGACGCGTGAACGAATGCAGGAGAAATCAGCAATGACGTTAGAATATAAAATAATACCTTACGCATCGAGATAAGTCCTTATTTCTTAACAGGGCAAGTTGTATTTGGCTGAATACGGGTTTCATTTTCTTTTGTAGAAATAACTACAGCCAGCCCTGTGGTGAATTGGCAAGCCTTACCCACCTGAGTAGACGTATAGATTTTAGTGCCTTCTTTGTAAGTCAAAGATACACCTTCAACCAATACTTTATCTTTCACTAAGGAGCCAGCGGCTGCGCCTACAGCGCCGCCGCCAACAGCTCCAGCACCGGTGCCTAATGCTGACCCAGTACCTACATTATGGCCAGCTACGCCGCCTGCTACCGCACCAAGAATGGCGCCAAAAGTCTGGGCTGCATTTTTATTTTCGGTATTATCTACGGAGATTTTCGCAGGTAGGATTGAAATCAAGTTAACAGTTTTCGTCTCCTGCTTACCATTCAAATTACTGGTTTCATAAACATCGGCTGCATAGCTATCAGCATTTGATTGGCAACCGGTTAACGCTACTACAGAAACCAAAGAAGAAATTAATAAAGCATATTTTTTATTCATTTAATTATATAACCCCAAAGGAAAAAGTGCGGCGATAATACTGAGTTATTATTTTATTGTAAATGTCATACATTAAAAATAAATACTCGAAAAATAACCCATAAAAAACTGATAACTTATTACGTCTTAATTTAAATGTTTTCATGAATTATAAAATAGGGTTCTAAACCGCTTCACACGGCAATTAGAAAGATATTACTTTTTTATTGTATTTACATGAATTCAACACATAGCATTGAAAATTCCAACATTTATTTTAAAAAAATATATTTATATGAACTGATTTTTTTATATTAAATTTAGGTTAATTAAACCCCTGGACATTTTTTACTCAAAATAAAATACGTAAATTGAGAAGCGAATGAAGAAATGAAATAATTAACCTGCTTATAAATAACTTATATTTCTTAATACAGGTTTATTCTAGTCACCCATCACTCGTCTGATAAGTAACACATGCATAGACTAGATCTGTAGGAAAGTGAGAGAAAAATGAATCACAGTTGCTAACAAGCATTCAGTATATACAAGCCCCCCCTAAGCTAACACCGTTTCCCTACACGATTAGATTCGCTTCATGCTCGCATTCATAATTTCAATGAATGTATAATGGTCGTCAAATCTAGATCAGCCGAACATACGGCAAATCATCACAGGATGCGACACATTAAATTACTCACTTGCTTGATATTTGCACTGTCTAAGGATGCTAAAGATCTTCGAGAGTTTTGGCGAATCGAGATTGTCCGAAAGGACAAATTTTCATGGCGAAGATTGCTAACTAATAAATCCAACCGCAGACGTAATTTTCTCTTTTGGTGGCGCCTCGCCAGCGAAATGGACAAACACGGCTCAAAGCACCATCAAAAAATTGCATCAAGAATATGCGACAAGTTAAAGACGCGCTATGCAGCAGATGTTGAATTGGGTGCAGTCATTGGACCTGGCTTACACATGCCACATCACGCAGGCGTTGTTATATCCAAGCATGCTCGAATCGGATCCAATTTTATTATTCGCCAAAATACAACTATCGGCGCAGTGCAAGATATGCCGCCAGATTCGATCATTCAGATTGGAAACGACGTCGACATTGGCGCTAACTGTTGCCTGATTGGCCCAATAACCATTGGTGATAACGTTAAAATTGGCGCGATGTCTTTCGTAAATAAAGACATTCCTGCAAATGGGGTTTATATCACCCGAAAAACTTCAACGTTTACCCCGAACGACATGAGTTAACCTGATCAGAAGCCGCAGTGAACCATTTGGGACTGGCTAAAAATGGATAATTAGACAGTCCAGAACAGCGGCTAAAATGAGCTTTTAGTCTTTACGAATCAGACCCATTAGTCGCCCAGAAGGGTTTGTTCATGATGTGATCCTCCCAGTCATTGACTTCGCTTTCACGCACGGCAATGTAGCGCACCGAGATCCGCTCAGCGTGCATCGCTTTTTTAGAGCCTACTTTGAGGGGATGCCACTCTGGCAAGTCTTTTCCTTCATGCACCATACGATAGGCGCAGGTAGGAGGAAGCCATTCGAAGGTTTCCAGATTTTCGCGGGTTAGCTTGATACAGTCTTCTTCATACTCAAAGCGGCGCTCATAGTGACGACACTGGCACGTTTTGATATTGAGCAAGTTGCATGCAACGTTAGTGAAGTAAATTTCGTCGGTATCTTCGTCTTGAAGCTTATGTAAGCAGCACTGCCCACAACCATCACAAAGTGATTCCCATTCGTCATTGCTCATTTCAGCTAATGTTTTTTCTTGCCAGAAAGGGAGAGTTGTCATGCTTGTGTGTCCGATAATTACAGTTGGGCTGCACTATATAGACGCTTTAACGGTGAGATGCAAGTTTTGTCCTTACTAAAACTGGGCTTAGTAAGGACGCTGCTGGCTAGATAATGCGGGTACTCAATGAGTTACCATTGACGGATAGCGTTAGCATATCACCAGAGATCAAAGGACCCACACCCTGTGGCGTTCCGGTCAAAATAATGTCGCCCGCACGCAAAGTAAAGTAGCGGCTCATATAGCTAATCAGCGGCAGAATCTGCGTAATCATGTCACGCGTGTTGCCCTGCTGGCGAATAGAGCCGTTGATACTTAAGCTTAGTTCAGCGTTTTGCGGGTCACCAAACTCAGATTCAGGGATGAATCCAGAAATTGGGCAAGAACCATCAAAGGCTTTCGCTTTTTCCCAAGGACGTCCTGCTTTTTTGCATTCAGCCTGAATATCACGCAGCGTAAGATCCAAAGCGACACCGTAACCTGCGATAGCGCGCGCAACACGATCTTCGTTAGCCTGCTTCAGAGGTGTACCAATCAGAATGGCCAGCTCAATCTCATGATGAACAGAACCAAAATCTTTAGGGATAGCAACAGGCTGACGAATATCACAAAGAGCCGTTTCCGGTTTTAAAAATAAGACCGGCTCTGGTGCCTGCATACCGCCCATTTCTTTGATGTGATCGCCGTAGTTACTGCCAACGCAAACCACTTTATTGACAGGAAGCTCCAGTAAGGCACCCTGCCAATCACGATGTTGATACATAGACTTCTCCTGTGGTTATACCCAACGCGATGTTATGTCCACGTTATTCAAGGGCATACTTGGTCTGAAGCGAGAATCGAGCCGCCAACGGCATCTGAGCCTCCTGCCCTTCTTCTCTAGATATGAAGCTAGGTATGAAACTACAGCCGCAATCATCAACAGTTCAATGGATTTGCGCCGAGTTAGCTCGGCGCTCTATATTTATGTGAATAACATCACACTATTCATTCACCAGAAGATTTTTTAGTTTGCTCGAAATGCATCTTTAGCAAACTTTCAGGCGGCGGAGGCAGTTGTAAATAATACCCTTGCTCTTTCAAGGCGCGTTTGACTTTTTCGATGTCAGCAGACGCCAGCTTCTTTTTATTCTCTAAATCGATCATCATGGCTAATTGTGGTTGGCCAAAACTTTTCATCAGTTCTTCAGGCACCGATGAGAAATCGTCTCTTTTTTCGACATAAAGATAGGTCTGATCGCGTTTTGAACTTCTGTAAATGGTACAAATCATTTTTTCACTCTAATTAATTCAGACGGCGACTTGCCTAGATATAGCACTGACTATAACATGCTTAATGTACATCGGAATATTACCCCCTGTGTGGTTATTCCGGGGATTTAAAGTTGCTGAAACTGAGTCAGGATAGATGTCACAATCGCCAATAGAACTAAAAGGCAGCAGTTTTACCCTTTCGGTTGTTCATTTGCATAATTCGCAACCGGAGGTAATACGTGAGGCATTAATCGAAAAAGTTGAGCAAGCGCCCGCTTTTTTGAAAAATGCCCCTGTTGTTATTAATATTGCTAACGTCTCTGAAGGCGCAAGCTGGCAGAAATTACAACAGGCCATTACCGAAGCTGGGCTGCATGTCATTGGCGTAAGTGGTTGCACCGATGAAGGGCTTAAACGTGCTGTAACGCGTGCAGGCTTGCCTTTGCTAAGTGAAGGGAAAGGTATTAAGAAAAGTGCGCCCGTCGCGTTACCCGAGCCACCCGCACCGGTTAAAACCCGAATTGTGAGTACGCCGGTTCGGTCTGGACAGCAAATATATGCACGAGACTGTGATTTGATTGTCACCGGCAGCGTCAGCGCGGGTGCCGAGGTCATCGCCGATGGCAATATTCATATTTACGGCATGATGCGCGGCCGCGCCCTTGCCGGAGCCAGCGGGGATACATCCAGTCAGATTTTTTGTGCTCACCTTGCCGCTGAACTGGTGTCTATCGCCGGTCAGTACTGGTTGAGCGATCAAATCCCTGAAGCTTTTTATGGGCAAGCTGCCAGACTCAATTTGAGTGACAGTGCCTTAACTATACAACCTCTATTCTAGGCCCTTCGACAAGGAACCCATATACATGGCACGCATTATTGTTGTTACATCCGGTAAAGGGGGCGTTGGTAAAACCACATCTAGCGCAGCCATCGCTACCGGTTTGGCCCAAAAAGGTAAAAAGACCGTTGTTATCGACTTTGATATCGGTCTGCGTAATCTAGACCTGATCATGGGCTGTGAGCGTCGTGTAGTGTATGATTTTGTTAACGTGATTCAGGGTGATGCCACTCTCAATCAGGCGTTAATCAAAGATAAACGTACAGAAAATCTCTACATTCTTCCAGCCTCACAAACTCGCGACAAAGACGCATTAACACACGAAGGCGTTGAGAAAGTCTTAAACGATCTCGGTGAGATGGACTTTGACTTCATCGTCTGTGATTCACCAGCAGGCATCGAAACCGGCGCATTAATGGCACTGTATTTCGCTGATGAAGCCATTATTACCACCAACCCAGAAGTATCGTCTGTACGTGACTCAGACCGTATCCTCGGTATTTTGGCGTCAAAATCTCGCCGTGCAGAGAAAGGCGATGAGCCTATCAAAGAGCATCTGCTGCTGACTCGCTACAACCCGGGCCGTGTGAGCCGTGGTGACATGCTGAGCATGGAAGACGTGCTGGATATCCTGCGCATCCCATTAGTTGGCGTGATCCCAGAAAGCCCATCCGTACTGCGCGCATCAAACCAAGGCGAACCTGTTATACTGGATAAAGAGTCAGACGCCGGTCAGGCTTACCAAGACATGGTCGATCGCTTACTGGGCGAAGAACGTGCATTCCGATTTGTTGAAGAAGAGAAAAAAGGCTTCCTGAAACGCCTGTTCGGGGGATAAAACATGGCATTACTTGATTTCTTCCTGTCGCGCAAAAAGCCGACAGCCAATATAGCCAAGGAACGGCTGCAAATTATTGTCGCGGAGCGACGTCGCGGTGATAGTGAGCCACAATATTTGCCCCAGTTAAAACGAGATATCTTGGCTGTAATCTGCAAATACGTGCAGATAGATCCAGAAATGCTGACGGTACAGTTTGAACAAAAAGGCGATGATATTTCGGTATTAGAGCTTAATGTGACCTTGCCTGAAGCAGAAGAAGCAGCTAAATGATTTTATCATTCTGACGTTCTCTTATAGAAATATAAGGGAACGCCTGTATATATAAACAGACCTTTTAATAAGTAATTATCTCAAGAATAGCTATTATCAAGATTATTCCTAATATTAATTAATGCGCCAATGGCTATTAAAAATATTCACGTAGACTACTTTCTATAAGCTTTGTTTTTATATTATTGATTCATTTTCTGATCTGTTCGAAAAAAATAAAGACAGCCAATCGCTGTCTTTATTTTTATTGTTATCCTTGGCAACAATCACAACGTAGCCAAAATGGCCCTTACCTGCTCGCCAAGCAAATTTGCTCTCCACCCCTGAAGTAAGTCAGGCTGTTCGTCTTTCAGCTGCCAGTGCCAGCTTAGCAGTGCGTTTATTTGTCTACGCGAAGCAATCAGCTCTGCCGTTAATCCACTACGTTCAGCCGCGTTTTGTACTACGGCTTTTAACTCCTTGAACGCATGCTTATAGCCACTGTGATCAACCAATCGTTCAACCGGCTGTGGCCATTCAGACTCAGGAATATTGGCAGACTCAGCCACCATTGCCACCAGCGTTTTGCCATGGAAACGGATCTCAGGACCGCTCAATCCCAGCTCGCCTAATTCGCCTTGAGAGGTCGGTAGATAACGCGCAACCTGCCACAGGTTCTCTTCACGCACCACGAAATTAACCGCCATGTCACGCTGTCTAGCTTGATTAATACGCCACTCAGCCAGTTTCTGTAAACACGCTAGCTGACGCGTACGCAGCTGCCAAGCGTTGGTAATATCACGATAGGCTAATGCCGGATCCACCACTTCCTGACGACGACGACACAGGGCCAAGCACTCGTCGTTTGCGGCATCGGTCCAGCCAGCCTCAGCCACTTCCGCAATAAGCTTATGCGCTAGCGGCAGCAAATAGAAAACATCAGCGGCAGCATATTCACACTGACGTTCAGTCAGCGGACGAGCCAGCCAGTCAGTACGCGACTCGCTTTTATCTAATTCAACCTGCAAATACTCATTCACCATGGCGGCAAAACCACAGGAAAGCGGGCGACCAGTGAATGCAGCTAAAATCTGCGTATCGATCATTGGCGTTGGCAGCGTCTGAAAATCATGGATAAAAACCTCCAGATCTTCGCTACCGGCATGCAGTAGCTTGGTGACGTCTGGGTTTTTCAACAGTTCAACAAAGGGTTGCCAATCGGTAATCGGCAACGGATCGATCAAGGACAGTGTTTCACCATCAAAAAGCTGAATTAGGCCTAACTGGGGATAGTAAGTGCGGGTACGAACAAATTCGGTATCTAGCGCAATGTAAGCGTGGTGGCTTGCCTGCTCGCAAACCTGCTTAAGTTCGCTACTGGTAGTAATTAACTGATAATTCAAAACAGCATTCTCATTTTCATATTTCTGGCGCTATCACAACGCCAGCTGAGTGAGCCGGTACAAACAACGACGCCGGTAGCAACCGGCGTCAAAGTTTATCTGCTCAGAATAATGGGGAGCTATGCGGCGCTTTCCTGCGAGGCCGCTTGCTCCTCACGCAATTTTCTGCGTAGGATTTTTCCTACGTTAGACTTTGGCAACTCATCGTAAAACTCGACCTTCTTCGGAACCTTATAGCCCGTGAGATGTTTACGACAGTGTGCAATCAGCTCATCGCGAGTCAGAGAGGGATCTTTCTTCACAACGCAGATTTTAACCATCTCGCCTGAAGCCCCGTTCGGAACTCCGATCGCCGCGCACTCAAGCACTTTATCATGCATTGAGACCACTTCTTCGATTTCATTCGGATAAACATTGAAACCAGATACTAATATCATATCTTTTTTACGATCGACAATCCGCAAGAAGCCCTCATCATCGACGGTGACAACATCGCCGGTAGATAGCCAACCATCTTTTAGAATTTCGTCGGTCGCCTCAGGACGCTGCCAATAGCCTAGCATCACCTGCGGCCCTTTCACCTGCAGCTCCCCTGCCTCACCGTGCGGGACTTCATTGCCGTTATCATCGACCAAACGCACGTCGGTAGAAGGAACCGGAAGACCGATGCTGCCGCTGTAATGCTTCAAGTCGTAGGGATTGCCTGAAACCAATGGCGCGCACTCCGTCAATCCGTATCCTTCCAGTAAATGACGCCCGGTGAGTTTTTCCCATTTTTCGGCTACTGAGCGCTGAACTGACATCCCACCGCCTACCGACAAACGTAGCGTTGAGAAATCTAATTCACGAAAATCTTCATTATTCAGCAACGCATTAAACAACGTGTTGACACCCGTTAACGCCGTAAATGGATAGCGGCTGAGCTCTTTCACCATGCCAGGAATATCACGCGGGTTGGTGATCATCAGATTACAACCGCCCATTTCGATAAACAGCAGGCAGTTCACGGTTAAGGCAAAAATGTGGTACAGCGGCAGCGCCGTAACCACCAGCTCATGTCCTTCATTCAGCAATGGGCCATAAGCCGCACGAGACTGAATCAGATTAGCCTGCATATTCCGATGCGTCAGCATCGCGCCTTTCGCAACGCCGGTAGTACCGCCGGTGTATTGCAGAAATGCGAGGTCATTATTGGTAATATCAGGTTTGATATATTGTTGACGTCGCCCACGTTGTAACGCAGAGCGAAAAGAAATCGCATCGGGTAAGTTATATTTGGGCACCAGCCGTTTAATATACTTCACCACGAAGTTAACTAACGTCCCTTTTGCCGCAGAAAGCTGGTCACCCATGCGGGTCAAAATGACATGTTTCACCTGCGTATTGAATACGACCTTCTCCAGCGTATGCGCAAAGTTAGACACGATCACAATCGCGCTCGCGCCGCTGTCATTTAGCTGATGTTCTAACTCACGCGGGGTATACAGCGGGTTAACGTTAACCACAACCATCCCTGCACGGAGCACGCCAAACAGCGCAATCGGATATTGCAGCAAGTTAGGCATCATCAGTGCAACGCGATCGCCTTTCTTCAGCCCTAATTCATTTTGCAAATAGGCCGCAAATGCACGGCTGCGCTCTTCAAGCTTACGGAAGGTCATCACCTGCCCCATGTTGATGAACGCAGGCTGGTCAGCAAAACGCGCCACCGACTGCTCGAACATCTCCACCAGAGAGGTGTATTGATCAGGATCGATTTCCGCAGGAACATCTGCGGGATATCGTTTCAGCCAAACCTTTTCCAAGGTCGTTCTCCCGTAATTATTGTTATCTTGTTTAAGCATCGTTTGCATCGCACACCTGAACTATTAGCCATGAGAAACAACAGAACAATATCTAATGTTTAACAAAATTTTAACTCAGCGTACCAGTTCATGTGTAAACAATTTTCAGGTTGCGATATGCATCACTAAAATGGCCTCTACTCAGGTCTTACCCAGCATATATTGAGATAGGCAGGTCGGTATAAAAGCAAAAAGCGGCCTCGTGGCCGCTGTGGATATAATACCAAAAAGAGTAACTTTTTGTAAAATTAGCAATTTTTTAGTCTAAAAAAACATCAACATGCTTATTTTTTCCGCTGTAATTGCGTACCTAGATGGCGACTGTGACCAATGCAACACTCAATATTTCAAGAAGTGATAAATCGCGGTTCGTATCGGAGCTCAACTCATGTATATTCCGCTTTTTATCGGAGGGAACCATGCTGACCAACTCATCGACTCGTCTGAACAAATACATCAGTGAAAGTGGCATTTGCTCACGACGCGACGCCGATCGCTACATTGAGCAAGGGCATGTTTTTATCAACGGTAAACGTGCCGGAATTGGCGATCAGGTTTTCGCGGGTGACGTCGTGAAAGTTAATGGCCAATTGATTGAGCCCCGTGACGCCGACGATCTCGTACTCATCGCGCTCAATAAGCCTGTTGGCATCGTAAGCACCACGGAGAACGGCGAAAAAGATAATATCGTGGATTATGTCAACCACAGCACTCGTGTTTTCCCCATCGGTCGCTTAGACAAAGATTCACAGGGCATCATTTTCCTCACCAACCACGGCGATCTGGTGAATAAAATTCTGCGCGCCGGTAATGACCATGAAAAAGAGTATCTGGTCACCGTGAATAAACCGGTAACCGATGAATTTATTCGTGGCATGGGTGCGGGAGTACCGATTCTCGGTACGGTGACAAAAAAGTGCAAAGTGAAAAAAGAAGCGCCCTTTGTATTTCGTATCACTTTAGTTCAGGGCTTGAACCGCCAAATTCGCCGGATGTGTGAACATTTTGGCTACGAGGTCACCAAGCTCGAGCGCACGCGTATCATGAACGTCAGCCTAGCAGGCCTACCGTTGGGCGAATGGCGCGATTTAACCGACGATGAACTTATCGAACTGTTTAAGTCTATTGAAGACTCTTCTTCTGAAGCCAAACCGGCGAAAAAAGCCAAGCCGAAGGCAAAACCCGCGGTCGCTAAAAGCGCTCCGGCTAAAGGGCCAAAAACCGCCGCTAAAGGTGCAGGAGATGCGAATTCACGCAAGCGCTTTACCCAGCCCGGACGTAAGAAAAAAGGCCGTTAATCAGCACGCACCTAACATGACAAAGCCCCGAAATCGGGGCTTTGTTTTAAATAAACGCGTAAGCAGATTAATTCTCTGTTACAACACTTTGCACTCTGGCTGGACCTGGGTTATACCAACCCCAGCCGGGACCAAAGCCTGGCCCCCAGAAGCCACCGCGACCGTAGGCACCATAACCATAATCCCACGGCCCAAACGGCTGTGGCGGCATCACGATTTCCTGAGTGACACGCCAGCGCTGATAGCCCTGCACGTCCATCGTGACAAAGGTATACGGCGTCTTACCGATTTTGCCTTCGACGCTGCCGGTAAGCGGTCCGACGACCGTCACGAGCTGACCTTTGAAATCAACCGGATCCAAGAATGTTGCGCTCTTGGCAATCAAACGCCCAACCGAAGGCTGATTCAGGATTGGCCTCGCGGTGTCATCCAATGGCATCACCGCTATCTCTAACATCGTGGCGTCTTTTTGGTTAATCACGTTAACCACGGTGCCGCCAAAGCGAGACTCTTGCCCGACATAAAGATCCGGCGCGTTATGAACCGCAACGAAATTCTGCTGCGGCGTTGCCGACGTGCCTTTGATTGAGTCCGGGATTGTCACACACCCAGACAACAACAGCGGGCTACAAACGATCGCCACGCTGACTAACCGACGAACCCATTGCATTGAAGGCATATTTTATTCTCCAAAAACTAACTATCTTGTTCTTATGACTATTAGTTTAGACAGAAGTTGCCTGAATTATTCACGCCCCGGTAGTTTTTTCCATGTCACTTCATTCCGTAAATAGGTTGGCTGCGCATTTTCGACCGCGGTAACCTTACCTAAGGCAAAATCAGCTAGCGCAAGAGGCAACATATCTTCAGCCTGTGGGAGCAACATCTGGCCGTCAATCAAGCGAATGGCGGTATCAGAAGCCATATCAGGATAAGTCCCCCAACCGGTTCCAACGTGTGCCCACTCACCACTTAACGCCATAATATTTTGCTGCGCGCGATCGGGTGTTAGCACGGCTTCGGTGCTCTCTCCTACCCACACACCATTATCTTGTCGCTGATACTGTCCCCAGTAGACTTCGCCCATACGGGCATCAATAGCGGCTAATACCTGAGTGGCTCCGGTTACGCGAAACGCACCTTGCGCCATGGTGGACAGCGTGGAAACGCCGATCATTGGCAATTCAGCCCCCATTGCTAACCCTTGAGCAATGCCGATACCAATACGCACGCCGGTGAAACTGCCCGGACCCCGGCCAAAAGCCAATGCGTCCAATTGGCTCAGCGTAACGCCTGATTCAGCCAACACCTGCTGTACCATGGGCAAAATACGCTGCGTGTGCTCGCGTGGACAGATTTCAAACAGCGCATGTTTTTCGCCATTATTCCAGAGTGCAACAGAACAGGCTTCTGTTGCCGTATCGATCGCTAAAATTCGCGTGGACATGCCAACCTCGGGCGGGACAGTGAATGAATAAAGAAAAATCAGGATGCGGATCATAGCACAGCCTGTGTTTTGATGCTTCTGAAGGGTTTGATGCGCTGAAAAAATCGAGATATGCGAGGAAGCTCGCAGCGGAACAGAGATGAAACGCCTCAGCGTTCCATCTCACTGGAAAATGTTAATCGTGCGCTGCTTGACTACCGGCTTTAAGAAACGTAATCACCTTATTGAGATCGCGTGTGCGTGGCGCTGGCGGTAGGCTGTTCAGGAAAACCTCGCCATAGGGCCGCATCACTAAACGATTATCGCAAATAATCACCACGCCACGATCGCTGGTATCACGAATTAAACGCCCCACGCCCTGTTTAAGGGTAATCACCGCATCAGGCAACTGGACTTCAGCAAAAGGATCGCCGCCGCGAATGCGGCAGTCTTCAATTCGCGCTTTGAGCAACGGATCGTCCGGTGAGGTAAACGGGAGCTTATCGATAATCACACAGGATAATGTATCACCGCGCACGTCCACGCCTTCCCAAAAACTGCTGGTTGCAACTAACAGTGCGTTACCGGCAGCAACGAACTCTGCCAATAAACGAGGCTTGCTGGTTTCACCTTGTAATAACACCGGCAGCGTCATCGTGGCTCGAAACTCTTCGGCTAAATCACGCATCATGGCGTGTGAGGTACACAGGAAGAAGCAGCGCCCTTCGTTAGCCTCAATCACCGGCCTCAACATTCGCGCCAGTTGACGCGCCGCACCGCGCTGATTCGGCGTGGGCAAAAACCGAGGCACGCACAGCATCGCTTGGTTGGCGTAATCAAACGGACTCGGCAGTAATAAACTTTTGGCTTTATTTAACCCCAGCCGCGCCGTGAAATGAGAAACATCGTCGTTCACCGCCAGCGTTGCAGAGGTAAAGATCCATGAACCTGGCTTCTCTTTCATTACTTCACTGAATTTTTCCGCCACGGTGAGCGGCGTCAGCGCCATCACAAAATGGCGTGAGTTGCATTCATACCAGTAGCTATAGCCGGGAATCGACACATCGCGCAGGCGCTTCAAGCGATTACGATATAGCGTGGCTCGCTCAAACGCTGCATCAAGTAACGCCGAACGCCCGAGTGACATTTTCACCACGTCATAGCAAAGCTCTAAAGCATCATCGAGCAACACCAGCGCACGCTGCACTTCTGGTAATGCTAAAGCCTCACGTAAATTTCCGCGATAACCGGGATCGCCGAGCGCCAAACGAAAATCTTGAGCGCTCTGGCTTAGCCTGTCAGCGCATTTTTGCAGCTGCGCGGTGTCACGGACTTCAGTGCGATAGGCAATCGTAATATCTTTGGCCAAATCCATCAGTTGGCGGCTGGTCAGCTGCTGGCCGAAATATTGGCTGGCAATATCGGGTAGCTGATGAGCTTCATCGAAAATCATCACGTCAGCATCTGGGATAAGTTCACCAAATCCAGTTTCTTTCACCACCAGATCGGCCAAAAATAGATGGTGGTTAACCACGATGATGTCAGCATCCATCGCTCGGCGACGCGCTTTAACCACGAAGCAATCTTTATATTGTGGACAGTCACTGCCCAAACAGTTGTCATTGGTGCTGGTGACGAGTGGCCAGATCGTACTATCTTCCGATACGCCATGGCAGTTGCTGACGTCCCCATCTTCCGTTTGGATAGACCAACCACGCAGATGCATAAGATCGGATAACGCATCAGAAGCCAGTTCGCCGCCGACCATAGATTGCTGTTCTAAACGCTCAAGGCACAAATAGTTCGAACGCCCTTTCAGTAAAGCCAACTTTCCCGTGAACTTTAACGCATCGCGAACGGTAGGCAAATCGCGGGCATAGAGCTGATCCTGTAGCGCTTTAGAACCGGTAGAGATAATCACCTTTGCGCCAGAACGCAGGGCGGGAACCAAATAAGCATAGGTTTTTCCCGTTCCGGTTCCCGCTTCAACCACTAACTCTTCTTTGAATTGAATCGCTTTGGTGACAGCTTCGGCCATATGTTGTTGTGCTTCACGCGGTTTAAAACCCCGTATCGCTTTAGTTAGAATGCCATCGGGCGCGAAATCGTCTGTCACACAGCCTCTCTTTCATTTGGTGAAGACGTGATTATGCCAAGTGTTGGCACTAACAACCACCTACTTTGCTATAGCCCATATATGATTAAGGCCGCCCGAAGGCGGCCTTAATCATACATAAATGGGATGATAGCTTAGATCGCCGGTTTAAGGTTTCCCCGGGTGATATGCGTCAGCGGAACGTTAATATCAAAAATGCGGCTGCGAATATCAGTCGCCCCCATTTGCGCTACGCGTTTGATATGCATGGCGGCATACTGTTCTGCACTGGCTTTATCACGAAACAGATAAATACCACCGGCTTCACCAGCATCTACATTCTCAGTCCAGATTTTTGAGATAAAACCCGGCTCCTGTGTGATGCTCTGCGCCAACGGCGTTGCCATTTCGGCCAAGCGATCGCCTAACATGTCTCCCGGCATTTTAAAATCAATTTGCAATAATACGGTCATTTATGACTCCTTATAATTTCTAGTTCTTGTCTGTCTCTTCGAGAATGCCACAGACCGACAGTTGAAAGCAGTGTTTTTCATCCATTTTCTATATACTTTATGGATTGCTTTGCTCTAAACCTAAAAGGAGTTATGTATGTCTATCGAACGTATCAATCCAGAAAAGCGCTGGTCAGACGCCACCGTTTTCAATGACACTATCTATTATACCAGCGTTCCTGAAAACTTGGATGATGACGCCACTTCACAAACGGCCAACGCGCTGGCAGCTATTGATATGATCCTTAATCAACTGGGCACGGATAAAACGCGTATTCTTGATGCCACGATTTTCTTGGCCGATGGCGACGATTTTCAGGCGATGAATGCCGCATGGGATGCTTGGGTACCCGCTGGAAAAGCCCCGGTGCGCTGTACCGTTCAGGCCAAGCTGATGAATCCTAAATACAAAGTTGAAATCAAGATTATCGCGGCACGTTAATGTGCTCGTAAAAAAAGCCGCTCAGCATATTGAGCGGCTTTTTCCTGTAGCTAATCTGTTGTTACGCCAGCTTAATCATTATCATGCCAGCCAGCAGTAGGGTTAATCCCGCCCAACCTTTTTTATTCAAACGCTGACCGAACAGTATCCAGCCGGCAGCCACCGTGGCTGCGATACCAAAACCGCCCCACAGCGCATACGCCACGGACAGTTCGATACCTTTCACCGCCTGTGACAAGGAACTAAATGCACCTAACACCGCGGCCAGCGATAACAATCCCATCCAAATACGGCGGAAGCCGTCTGACCATTTCAGGAAGATATTAGCTAAAATCTCTAATACGACAGCAAATGCTAACCACGCAATATGGAACCACTCAAGCTGTTGCATGATTGCCTCCTACGTTAGCTTTGGTTTGCGCAGGTTTATTTTTCATCGCTACGGCGCTTTTCTGTTCACCTGTTTTAGCAGATGGTTTTTTAGTTTTTACCGTACCCGATTTAACCAGCGCGATACCCGCAATCAGCGTAACCAAGCCCATCAATTTCATCAGGGACATACTTTCGTCAAACCACATTACGCTGAACAAGGTAATAAACAGAATACCAATACCTTCCCACAGTGCGTAAGCAACGCCTAAAGCAACACGCTTCACCGCAAAAGAAAGTAAGATATAAGAGATGGTAATCATCACCAGCATAACGATATTGCCCGTCATACCGCCGCTCAGACTTGCCCATTTCATTGATAGCGTACCGATAATTTCGGCCGCGATGGCACATGCCAAAAAGATCCAATAAATCATTTTTCTCTCCACAGAGTTTTATTTTTTATTCGACCCGTTATTTTTTAATGTTTAACCCTATCAGGCTCGAAAATAGGCGCAGTAAGGCTAAATAACATTACAGAAAACCATAATTGGTGTTCCGATGTTAAATACGGATCGGTAAGAATTATTCGGCTAGGATAAACGCAGACAACATCTGGCTGAGTCGCTGGTTTTATCAGCTACCGTAAGTGGAGAAAGAAGCTAAAGCTCGCTACACCAGTGATGTTCACTAGAAAGCGTTGTAGAAATGAATAAGAGATATGTAGAAGTTTTAATCATCAAGCGATTGTGAGTTTTCATAATAGTTTACATCTTCCCCCCGTACCTACTCCCTACCATACGGTTTGTTCAGTGTCCTCATCAGGTTTAATTAACTGCATTATTTGTATCATAGGCAATTTTATTAAGCAAACCGCCTTTTTGCAAGTTTTCACAGAAAAATGAATATAAATAAGCAAGTTAGATAATTAAAAAAGAAAGCCACCCTAAATGGATGGCTTGATTTCTGTGGAGCCTCAACGAGTTAGCGTTGCTTAACTATTATGCACTGTGCATAAAACAACGCTTTTTGTGCTCACAAAAAATGGACAAAATATTTTACGCTTTCGCGCCTGCAACCGCTTCTTTAGCCAGTTCAGTGATACGTGCGTAGTCGCCGTTATCCAAAGCATCGTTAGGGATCAGCCAAGAACCACCGATGCACAGCACGCTTTTCAGTGCCAGATAGTCACGATAGTTTTGTGGATTGATACCGCCAGTTGGGCAGAAACGAACGTGCGAGAATGGACCTGCGATAGCCTGCAACGCTTTAACGCCGCCGTTAGCTTCGGCTGGGAAGAATTTGAATTCTTTCAAGCCATGATCCATACCTAACATCAGTTCTGAAACCGTGCTGATACCTGGGATAAGTGGGATTGAACCGGCAGTTGCTGCTTTCAACAAATCAGCGGTTAGACCTGGGCTGATAGCAAACTGAGCACCGGCTTCGGTGACGTCAGCCAATTGTTTGGCATTGGTAACGGTACCCGCGCCCACGATAGCTTCTGGAACTTCTTTAGCGATCAGGCGAATCGCCTCAACCGCACACTCGGTACGCAGGGTGACTTCCAGCACACGCACGCCACCGGCAACCAGCGCTTTAGCCAAAGGCACGGCCTGCTCAATTTTTTTAATAACGATTACAGGTACAACCGGGCCGGCTGTCATGATTGACTCGGCGCTTACTTTCCAGTTTTTCATCTGCTTATTATCTCCATGGTGCCTTGCGGCATGGTTTATGGCTGGCGCTGCTGTTCTCAAACAGGAAAACCTTGCTATACCCCTCTTTCTTCATGTGGATCGAATGATTTAGGGTACACAACGCCAAAAAGAATCATTAACGCGAGCTCACATCAGCTCGCGTCATTGAATTAATAGAATTTAATGCAGCTAGCGCCTTCTTCGGCACCGGAGAGCTGCTCACGCAGCGCAGCAAACATCTCACGGCCTGAGCCATCGTGCATTTCGGACAAATCAGGGTGCACCAGTTCACGGCTTGCCAATTCAGCTTCATCCACCAGCAAAGTGAGTTCGCCGGTTTTGCCGTTAACGCGAACCACATCGCCATCACGGACTTTCGCCAGCAGGCCGCCTGAATAAGCTTCAGGGGTAACATGGATCGCTGATGGCACTTTGCCTGAGGCGCCAGACAGACGGCCATCGGTGACTAATGCTACTTTCAGCCCGCGATCCATCAGAACGCCTAATGGTGGCATCAATTTGTGCAGCTCAGGCATACCGATAGCGCGTGGTCCCTGATAACGAACCACCACTACGCAGTCTTTGTCCAATTTACCGGCTTCAAACGCAGGAACCACGTCGTGCTGGCTGTGGAATACCACCGCAGGGGCTTCAATAATTTGGTTATCAGCAGGCACCGCAGAGGTTTTCATCACGGCGCGGCCTAAGTTGCCCGTCAGCACTTTTGTACCACCGTGAGATTCAAACGGTGATGCAAAGCTCGCAATGACGTTGCTGTCATGGGATTTTTCAGGACCTGGGCGATATACCAGCTTGCCCTCTTCCAAGAAAGGCTCTTGGGTGTAACGGCTCAAACCATGGCCAGCTACGGTTTCAACATCTTCATGCAGCAAGCCGCCTTTCAACAACTCTTTTACCAGCACCGGCACGCCGCCCGCTGCTTGGAAATGGTTGATATCTGCGGGACCGTTTGGATAGATGCGGCACATCAATGGCACTACGTCAGACAGGTCAGAGAAATCATCCCAGTTGATATGAATGCCCGCGGCACGCGCCATCGCCACTAAATGCATGGTGTGGTTGGTAGAACCACCGGTGGCTAGCAGAGCGATAATACCGTTCACGATGACTTTTTCGTCAACCATGCGGCCCACTGGCATGTAATTGCCGCTCGTCTCAGTCATACGAGTTACCTGACGCGCCGCGGCATCGGTTAATGCGGCGCGTAATGGCATATCTGGCTGAACGAAAGATGATCCCGGTAAATGCAGGCCCATCACTTCAATCACCATCTGATTGGAGTTCGCCGTACCGTAGAAAGTACAGGTGCCTGGCGCATGGTAAGACGCTGCTTCAGCTTCAAGCAGCGCATCGCGACCCAGTTTGCCTTCCGCGTACAGTTGGCGAACACGGACTTTTTCTTTGTTAGGCAAACCGCTCGGCATTGGACCGGCTGGAACGAACAGGGTCGGTAAATGGCCAAAAGACATCGCGGCCATAAACAGACCCGGCACAATTTTGTCGCACACGCCAAGATACAGCGCGCCGTCAAACATATTGTGCGAAAGACCCACTGCGGCAGACATGGCAATCACTTCGCGGCTCATCAATGAGAGCTCCATGCCGTCCTGTCCCTGAGTTACACCATCGCACATCGCAGGTACGCCAGCGGCCACTTGCCCTACCGCTCCAACCGAATGCAGCGCGGCTTTGATCTGCTCTGGATAGGTTTCATAGGGCTGATGCGCCGAGAGCATATCGTTATACGAGGTTACGATACCGATATTGCTCTTGATCATGCTGGTCAGAGACGCTTTATCATCCTGACCGCAAGCGGCGAAACCGTGCGCCAAGTTGCCACAGGCTAACTGAGAACGATGTACCTTCTTGCTGCGCGCTTTTTCGATTTTGGCCAAGTAGGCCGCACGGCTGTCGCGGGAGCGTTCAATAATGCGTTGAGTAACTCGGGATACTGTTGGGTTCATTGCTGCCTCATGCCGTCCAGTAGATGTCGACCGGCGTTTGTGTTTGGTGTAACACCGCGCGGATCGGCATCTCATTCACATCCGTGCCCTGAATTGCGCGCTGATAAACATCACGCTTGCTGCCACCTACCACATGCAGGTAGATATGGCGGCTATTGAGCAGAGCCGGAAGTGTTAGGGTGATACGATCGAGTGGCGCGGTCAGCGGGGTCATCCCCATGCAGACTCGGCCAGAATCCATCGCGAGAGCTGGGAACAGATTCTCTGCCCCAGGGAAGAGTGAAGCGGTATGGCCATCATCACCCATGCCGAGGATCACAACGTCAAACGGACGAGCAATAGATTGCAACGCACGTTCGGTGTCTGCGGCTCCGGCAAACGGGGTGGCATGACTATTTTTCAAACCAACAAACTTCGCGGTTGAGGCGTGGCCCTTCAGCAAATGTTCTCGTACCAGCTTTTCGTTACTGGAATCATCATTTGCATCGACCCAACGCTCATCCGCTAAGGTGATGGTGACCTTGCTCCACTCAATGGCTTGCTGAGTTAACGCCTCGAACAGTCCTAGCGGTGTACGACCACCCGACACGACTAGACTGGCTTCTCCCTGAGCGCTAATGCTGTGGCTCAGAGCTGCGGCTATTTCCTCTGCAAACTGTTCGTTAAGCGCCTGTGCGCTCGTAAATTCTTTAAACTGTGCCATTTCAACCACTCCTAAACTGTTTGAATCTCAACACACGGAGGGTGTTCCCTCCGTGATACTTTGCGATCAAATAACGTTGTGACGTTATTCGAATTCATTCCATGCACGGCCATCGCGACTGATCATCGCAACAGAGGCTACAGGGCCCCAAGTACCGGCTTGGTATGGTTTAGGAGATTCATTGTCAGCGGCCCATGCTTCCATAATGGAGTCGACCCACTTCCACGCTTCTTCCACCTCATCACGGCGCACGAACAGCGCTTGGATCCCACGCATGGTCTCCAGCAGCAAACGCTCATAGGCATCAGCTAAATGCTCTTGATGGAAAGTATCGGAGAAGCTCAGATCCAGCTTAGTGGTTTGTAAACGATGCTTATGCTCCAGACCTGGCACCTTGTTAAGGATGTCAATCTGTACGCCCTCATCAGGCTGCAAGCGGATCGTCAGTTTGTTCTGCGGCAGCTCTTGGTAAGAGTCGCTGAACAGGTTGAGCGGCGGGTTCTTAAAGTAAATAACTACTTCAGAACATTTTGATGGCAGACGTTTACCGGTACGTAGATAGAACGGAACGCCAGCCCAGCGCCAGTTATCAATATCAACGCGAATAGAGACGAAGGTTTCCGTGTTACTACTTTTGTTCGCCCCTTCTTCCTCCAGATATCCTGGTACTTTTTTGCCTTGGACAAAGCCCGCGGTGTATTGGCCACGTACCGTGGTATCACGCACGTTGGAATGGTTAATACGACGTAGTGAGCGCAGCACTTTGACTTTTTCATCACGAATACGGTCGGTAGAGAGATCCGCCGGCGGTGACATGGCAATCATAGTCAAAATTTGCAACAGATGATTTTGAATCATGTCGCGCATCTGGCCAGCTTTATCAAAGTAGCCCCAGCGACCTTCAATGCCCACTTCTTCGGCAACGGTGATCTGCACGCTGTCGATCATGCTGTTGTCCCAGTTATTCGCAAACAGGGAGTTAGCAAAGCGCAACGCCAGCAGGTTAAGCACCGTTTCTTTGCCCAAATAGTGGTCAATACGGTAAACCTGTGACTCGTCAAAGAATTCAGCCACCTGATTATTGATGGCGCGTGAGGATTCCAAATCGGTACCGAGTGGTTTTTCCATCACGATGCGGCTTGGATCTTTATTCAGACCGGATGCACCCAAACCTTGGCAGATAGCGCCGAAAGTGCTTGGTGGCATAGCAAAGTAGTTGATGGTGACGCGTTTCTTCTGATCCAGCATTTTTGCCAGATTTTTGAAATGCTGAGTGTCATTGACGTCAAGGTTACAGAAGTCGAGACGCGCACTGAGCGTCGCCCACAGTTCTTCATCAACCTTTTCCTTCAAGAAGGTGTCCAGTGCTTCGCGAACGACCTTAGTGTAGGCGTCTTTATCCCAATCGGCGCGACCTACGCCGATGATACGAGTGTCCGGATGGATATGACCGGCTTTTTCTAATTGGTACAGGGAAGGCAGCAGTTTACGGCGGGCTAAATCGCCCTTGGCGCCGAAAATGACCAGGTCACAGGCCTGTGCTGTTGACGTAACCGCCATGTTCATCTCCTCGTTGCAGGATGCTTGTAATTTTATTACATAATTAATGTACTATTTTTGACTATAGCCAGTAAACATGCTTTTTTGTCGAAAATTTAAACATAAATGGTATGAAATTTTCGTTGACCCCGCCGCAGACCGCGTAATGACAGACACATTATGTAATTTTCTGTCAAAACTGAACTAATATTACCATATCGAAAGTTAGACACGCGTCATACTCTGGTAAAAAAAGCCCGCGAAGCGGCATCATCTCGCTGCAAAGCAGTTGTGGCTCGTAGTATATTTTCATCAAACAATCATAGATTTCTCCTTTCTTTGAAATCGTTTTGCTCAATAGATGTCAAAATGTAGGAAGGCGGCGAGCGAACAAGACCCGATGAGCTTACCAGAGTAAGTGATTCGAGCAGCCAACACACCTCCAGTTTGAAAGATGACGGGCATACAATCCATGAGTGAATTTGTATATGAATACGCTGGACAAAATTCAGGCCAACCTGGACCAACTCAGTAAATCCGAGCGCAAAGTTGCCGAGGTTATCTTGGCTGCACCGCAAACCGCGATTCACTCTAGCATTGCGACGCTGGCGAAAATGGCTGATGTCAGTGAACCCACGGTAAACCGTTTTTGTCGTCGTTTAGAAACCAAAGGCTTCCCCGATTTTAAACTTCATCTAGCACAGAGCCTTGCTAATGGGACGCCGTATGTCAATCGAAACGTCGAAGAGACTGACAGCGTTGATGCTTATACCAGCAAAATATTCGAATCTGCGATGGCCAGCCTTGAAATGGCCAAGAATAACCTTGATATGGCCGCGGTTAATCGCGCCGTTGATCTGCTCACTCAGGCCAAGAAAATTTCCTTCTTTGGTTTAGGCGCATCCGCGGCGGTTGCCCATGATGCCATGAACAAATTCTTCCGGTTTAACATTCCTGTGGTTTATTTTGATGACATCGTCATGCAAAGAATGAGCTGCATGAATTCAAACGAAGGTGATGTTGTGGTCCTCATCTCCCACACTGGACGCACCAAAAGCTTGGTCGAGATGGCACATTTAGCGCGCGAAAATGACGCTACCGTGATTGCCATTACCTCTCGTGATACCCCCCTTGCACTTGAAGCGACCCTCCCCTTAATTCTGGATGTGCCAGAAGACACCGATGTCTACATGCCAATGGTGTCAAGAATTGCTCAATTGACGCTTATCGATGCGCTGGCAACTGGCTTTACCCTGCGCAGAGGCGCAAAATTCAGAGATAACTTGAAGCGAGTCAAAGAAGCGTTGAAAGAATCGCGCTTTGATAAAGGACTGGCGCTGCCCCACCATTTCGATTAATGCGGTAAAGGGCTAAGATAGAAAGTATAAGTTTAACGTCAATCAGGCACCAAAACATAAAAACAACCTGTCATTTTCTGCTAGATAATGAAGATACGGGTATTTATCAACCGCATGCTTTCTTTTGCGGTTTCATGCGAGCAGGCTTGATGAGTTGATCTACCCAGTCATTTTTAAGCGTAAGTAAGAACGTGCCTAATGCTAGCTTAAAAAACAATCGGGTTACGCGGATGCGTAATCAACTGCCTGTTCGTTGTATTGGCACCAACACCAATGCTTCACATGTCAACGGAGTTACACATGTCCAGACGGCTCAGAAGAACCAAGATCGTAACCACCTTAGGCCCAGCAACCGACCGCGATAATAATCTAGAGAAGATTATTTCTGCTGGTGCTAACGTCGTACGTCTCAATTTCTCTCATGGTACAGCTGAAGATCATCTTGCTCGTGCCAATAAAGTCCGTGAAATTGCAGCAAAACTAGGACGACATGTTGCCATCCTCGGAGACCTGCAGGGTCCGAAAATCCGCGTATCCACCTTCAAAGAAGGCAAAGTATTCCTTAACATCGGCGATAAATTCCTGCTCGATGCCGATCTCACCACAGGTGAAGGCGATAAAGAGAAAGTCGGTATCGACTACAAACGCCTGCCAGAAGATGTGGTTCCTGGCGACATTCTGTTGCTCGACGATGGCCGCGTGCAGCTAAAAGTCCTCGAAGTTAAAGGCAGCAAAGTATTTACCGAAGTGACCGTCGGTGGCCCTCTATCCAATAATAAAGGGATTAACAAGTTAGGCGGCGGTCTGTCTGCAGAAGCCTTAACCGAAAAAGATATCGCTGATATCGCCACTGCGGCAAAAATCTCTGTCGATTATCTGGCTGTTTCTTTCCCCCGCACCGGCGAAGACATTAACTACGCACGCCGTCTCGCACGCGATGCCGGTTGTGATGCCAAGATCGTGGCTAAAGTTGAACGTGCCGAAGCGGTATGCAGCGAAGAAGCGATGGATGACATCATCTTAGCCTCCGACGTCGTGATGGTTGCGCGTGGCGATCTGGGCGTCGAAATTGGCGATCCTGAACTTGTTGGCATTCAGAAACAGCTGATCCGCCGCGCACGCAAATTAAACCGCTCCGTTATCACTGCGACCCAAATGATGGAGTCAATGATCACCAACCCAATGCCTACGCGCGCTGAGGTCATGGACGTGGCTAACGCCGTGCTGGATGGCACTGATGCCGTGATGCTGTCAGCAGAAACAGCTGCCGGACAATATCCCGCTGAAACGGTCGCTGCGATGGCTCGCGTATGTTTGGGTGCCGAAAAAATCCCAAGCATCAACGTTTCTAAGCATCGTTTAGACGTGCAGTTCGACAATATTGAAGAAGCGATTGCGATGTCTAGCATGTACGCGGCTAACCACCTGAAAGGCGTTACCGCTATCATCGCCATGACCGAATCAGGCCGTACGGCGCTGATGATGTCTCGCATTAGTTCTGGCTTGCCAATCTTTGCCATGTCCCATCGCGAACGTACGTTGAACCTGACAGCCTTATATCGTGGCGTAACACCGGTTTACTTCGATAGCACCAGCGACGGTGTGGCGGCGGCTCAGCATGCTGCAAATCTGCTGCGCGATAAAGGCTTCTTGGTTTCGGGCGATCTCGTTATCGTGACCCAAGGTGATGTAATGGGCACCATCGGTAGCACTAATACCAGCCGAATCCTACGCGTTGAATAAATTACGAAAAAAGAAATAACAAAAGGGCGCAATTGAATTGCGCCCTTTTTCTTTGGGATCGGCTCTGAAAGCTTAAGCGAAACCTATAGGTCTTTTCGCTTATAAGGCTCAAGCTCGCCCGGCTTGCGGGTTTTTAGCAGCTTCAGGATCCACGTATATTGCTCTGGGTGTGGCCCCATCAGTAACTCAACTTCTTCGTTCATGCGACGAGCCATATCGTGCTCATTCATATCGGCTATATCATCCATCGGTGGACGGATATAGATATCCAACATGCTAGTTTTCCCGTCATACACAGGGAAAAGCGGAATGACCTGAGCACGGCAAAGCTTCATCAAGCGGCCAATTGCAGGCAACGTGGCTTTATAGGTAGCAAAGAAATCGACAAACTCGCTATGTTCTGCCCCATGATCTTGGTCGGGTAGATAATAGCCCCAATAGCCATGGCGTACCGAACTGATGAAAGGCTTAATTCCGTCGTCGCGGGCGTGCATACGCCCACCAAAACGCCGACGACAGGTATTCCACAGCCAGTCCACCATCTTATTCTTTTGATTGTGGAACATCGCGGCCATAGGCTGACCTTGTGCAGCTAGCAACATCGCGGGGATATCAACGGCCCAACCGTGCGGCACTAAAAAGATGGCATTCTTACCGCTTTCACGCAGCGCTTCGATATGCTCCATGCCATGCCAGCGGGTGCGTTTTAACACGCGCTGTGGATCGCGCAGCGTTAGCTCGGCCATTAAGAACATAGACTGCCCTGCACGCTCGAACATGCGATCAATAATGTCTTCACGCTGAGCTTCGGTTAATTCTGGAAAGCAGTACAGCAAATTTATTCTTGCGCGGCGCCTTGCTCCACCTGCGAGTTTCCCGGCCCAGCGCCCAACGGTAGCAAGGATAGGATCTCTTAGGCGCACCGGCAAATAGGCCATCGCAACCATGGTCCCAACGCCTATCCACGCTCCCCAGTATTTAGGCAGCAGGAAGCTTTTTTCAAACTTAGGGATAAACTCCACGTTTGACCGTTGTTCTTTTTCCATAGAAAAGCTCTTTAATAAAACATCAGCTAATTATACACCTAAGTGACATCAATACGTTTTGATATACGTTTTGATATAACTCTTGGGCGTAAAACGACTGAAAAAATTTGCACATAAACAGCGCAAAGAAAAACAGCCGGTTAACCGGCTGTTATAAACGATGTCTAATCTTAATCTAGCTGGAGTTGCGGAACAACCTGACGCACCTGAGCTAAATACTCGCGGCGATCTTTGCCAGACAAACCATCAGAGCGAGGAAGTTGCGCCGTCAATGGATTCACTGCCTGATTATTCAACCAGAATTCATAATGCAGATGGGGTCCTGTGGAGCGTCCAGTATTGCCTGACAATGCGATGCGGTCACCACGTTTTACTTTTTGCCCCGGCTTAACCAGAATTTTTTTCAGGTGCATAAAGCGCGTCGTATATTGGCGACCGTGACGGATAACCACATAGTTGCCCGCAGCACCGCTACGTTTAGCGATGACCACTTCACCATCACCAACGGCTAATACAGGTGTTCCCACCGGCATTGCGAAATCTACACCTTTGTGCGGTGCTACACGGCCTGTTACCGGATTCACACGGCGCGGATTAAAGTTGGATGATACGCGGAATTGTTTTGTGGTTGGGAAACGCATAAAGCCTTTTGCCAAACCGCTGCCCTGACGATCGTAGAATTTGCCATCATCTGCACGCACCGCGTAATAATCTTTACCACCCGAGCGCATTCTTACGCCCAGCAACTGGCTCTGCTCGCTACGACCATTCAGCTCTTCACGCGACATCAGAACGGAAAATTGATCGCCCTTCTGCAATTTACGAAAATCCATCTGCCACTGCAGCGCTTTGATCACGGCATTCACTTCTGAGCGGTTCAGACCTGCAGCACGCGCGCTATTGACGAAGCTGCCGTTCAATGTTCCCGTGACAACTTTATTTTTCCACTCGCCCTGCTGTGACTCAACGGCTTCTTTAAAGTTACCGTTCACCAAATTATAGGTGCGCGTTTCGCGACGATTCACTTCCCAAGTCAGCTGTTGTAGTTCGCCTGCATCATTCACTGCCCACGACAGCGTTTGGCCTATCTTGAGGTTACGCAGTGCTGGATTTTTCTTCGCTAATGCGGACACCTCTGACATATCAATGCCAAACTGGGTCAAAATGCTGCCAAGCGTATCACCGGTGGAAACCACGTAATCATGGGTACCAGAATCGCTATCTGCTTTATCGTCTAATTCGTCGGTAGGAACTTCATCTTCTGGGGCGGGTTGATCCAGTGGCTCACTAGCCTCAGGGACAAGCGTTCGCAACTGTTTGTTATCCAATGGGATAATTTTAGCAGAAGCGCTATCGCTATCAATATTCGGTTGGTAAACGAATGGCCGCCAAATAGAGACGGCCAACGTGATGACGGTCAGTGACCCTAGCATAACCCGATGTGGTCGGGGCAAGTTGTTATACGCTAGGGCGATAGATCGCGCTATCTGCTGCACTCGGTTATTCCTCTTAATCTCCGTTCAGGCAGCTTGAATACTGTTGCGATAGCTGAGTTAAGAACCTCATGTAACTATCAGCACCCAGTGCGATCGCGCTTCCCAAGGGATCTAAGGTTCCCTGGCGGACTTTTGTCCCCTGCGCAACCGCTGAGATTACTGCTGGCCTGAACTGTGGCTCAGCGAAAACGCAAACCGCTTTCTGCTCAACCAACTGTGTTCGAATTTGATGTAAACGCTGTGCGCCAGGCTGAATCTCGGGATTGACCGTGAAGTGACCTAAAGGAGTCAGACCAAAGGTTTTCTCGAAGTAACCATAGGCATCATGAAAAACAAAATACCCTTTACCTTGCACAGGCCGCAGCATCATACCAACATTTTTTTCTGTCTGCTCTAGTTGTTCCTCGAATTTACGTAGGTTGACATCCAGTTTGTCTTTGTTTTGTGGGCTTTGTAACAATAATTTGTCGTGTATCGCTATCGCTATCTGTTTTGCAATGGCTGGAGAGAGCCAAATGTGCAGGTTATATTGCCCGTGATCGTGATCATGATGCTCTTCTGAACCAGTCTCAGCGCCATTTGTAACATTATGTGTAGCAAATTTTTCAGATTTTTCTACATTGCTTTCTGCTGCATGCGCTTTATGGTCATGATCGTCATCGTCATCACCGGCCATCAGCAGGCTGTGAACGGCTGGCAGCCCTGTCAGCATCAGATTCTTGTTATTTTCGAGCTGTTGGACTGGTTTTGTTAGGAAAGCTTCCATTTCCGGCCCTACCCACACAACAAGGTCAGCGTCACGCAAACGTTTGATGTCGGATGGCTTAAGTGCATAATCATGCGGTGACGCCCCATCAGGAAGCAAAACTTCCGTTGTCGTAACACCATCAGCAATTGCCGAAGCGATAAATCCTAAAGGACGGATTGAGGTTAATACCGCAGCCTGTGCGCAGCTGATCCCAGCGCTTGTTACCAGTGCAGCAGCAATAATAGTGCGCTTAAACCAGGCTTTTTTGTGTATCATGTCAAAATTCTCTTCTTCAATTTGGGTGATCGTTATATTATAACATTTCATCCATTCTGCAATATGCAAAAACATGTCGAGTCAAAATACAGTTCAAAACAAAAGTAGTTTGGTATCGCTGAAAGACATTACCGTAAGCTTCGGTGCTCGCAATGTGCTTTCTCACATATCGCTCGATCTCAAACCCGGACGCATTCTGACGCTGCTGGGACCAAATGGTGCAGGAAAGTCTACGCTGGTTCGCGTCGTGCTTGGGTTGATTAAGCCTACCTCAGGCACTATTGCCACCGCAGAAAAGCTCACCATTGGCTATGTACCGCAAAAACTGCACCTCGATGCAACGCTGCCGTTAACCGTCAGTCGGTTCATGCGCTTGCGCCCTGGCGTGCGCAAAGAGGATGTGTTGCCTGCTCTGAAGCGTGTACATGCGGCTCATCTGCTCAATCAACCGATGCAAAAACTTTCTGGCGGTGAAAACCAGCGGGTTCTACTGGCGCGTGCGTTGCTCAATAAACCCGATTTGTTGGTGTTGGATGAACCTACCGCCGGCGTGGATGTTAACGGACAACTGGCGCTGTACGATTTAATCAATCAGCTCAGGCAAGAGCTTAACTGCTCAGTGCTAATGGTATCGCACGATTTACATTTGGTGATGGCAAAAACGGACGAAGTGTTGTGTTTGAACCAACATATTTGTTGTTCAGGTACACCGGAAGTGGTTTCTATGCACCCTGAGTTTATCGCTATGTTTGGCAACCGCGGCGCGGAACAGCTCGCGATTTATCGCCATCATCATAATCATCGCCACGATCTGCAGGGAAAAATTGTGTTGAAAAGTAATGGGAGCCAGCCGCAATGATTGAGTTACTTCTCCCCGGCTGGATCGCTGGCACATTGCTGGCGTTAACTGCTGGCCCGCTTGGCTCGTTTGTCGTATGGCGCCGAATGTCATATTTTGGCGATACGCTGGCTCACGCGTCCCTGCTAGGCGTTGCTTTTGGCCTACTGTTGAATGTAAACCCTTTCTTTGCCGTTATCGTCGTTACGCTGTTGCTGGCCATTGGCCTTGTATGGCTAGAGCGACGCCCAACGCTCGGCGTAGATACCTTGCTCGGCATTATGGCCCACAGCGCACTGTCGTTGGGACTCGTGGTAGTGGCTTTGATGTCAAACGTACGCGTGGATCTGATGGCGTATTTATTCGGCGATCTGTTATCCGTCACCTATGACGACATTATTATGATTGCCATCGGTGTCGCCGTCGTACTGGGAATTTTATGGTGGCAATGGCGACCACTGCTTTCGGTAACGATAAGCCCAGAGCTTGCCCACGTTGACGGCGTTAATCTCGAACGTGTGCGTATGATATTAATGCTAGTCACTGCGCTAACCATCGGCTTAGCGATGAAATTCGTAGGGGCATTAATCATCACCTCACTGCTGATTATCCCTGCCGCCACGGCGCGCCGCTTCTCACGCACGCCGGAACAAATGGCCGGAATCGCCGTTATCATCGGTATTTTAGCCGTAACCGGCGGCCTCACATTTTCTGCTTTCTACGATACGCCAGCTGGCCCCTCAGTGGTGCTATGCGCTACCGCGATGTTTATTCTCAGTTTGAGTAAAAAGCAGAGCGTGTAGAATTACGTAAATATAAAAAGCCCGAGACATTGAAGATGCTCGGGCTTTTTTTTCGACGAGAGAAACTATTCTCTTGGACGAGATCCTCTCTATGAAGGCTATTCTTCGCGGGTCAGACCAAAATGCTTATAAGCGTGATTGGTCGCCATACGACCGCGTGGCGTGCGCTGCAGGAAGCCCTGTTGAATAAGATAAGGCTCCAGCACGTCTTCAATGGTTTCACGCTCTTCACCAATGGCCGCCGCAAGGTTATCGAGCCCTACTGGCCCGCCCATGAACTTATCAATCACTGCCAGCAGCAGCTTTCTATCCATGTAGTCGAAGCCTTCGGCATCAACGTCCAGCATATTTAGCGCCTGCGTCGCCACATCGCCGTTGATATTGCCATCGGCGCAAACTTCGGCGTAATCCCTCACTCGGCGCAACAAACGGTTAGCAATACGCGGCGTACCGCGAGAGCGACGCGCCACTTCGTGTGCGCCCTCTTCCGTCAATGATAAACCAAGACATTGCGCGCTGCGGCCAACAATGTGCTGTAAATCAGCAACCTGATAAAACTCCAAGCGCTGTACAATACCGAATCGGTCGCGCAACGGCGAGGTGAGTGAGCCCGCTCGCGTCGTTGCCCCCACCAGCGTGAAAGGAGGAAGGTCGATTTTAATGGAGCGTGCCGCAGGCCCTTCGCCGATCATGATATCAAGCTGATAATCTTCCATCGCCGGATACAAAATTTCCTCAACGACCGGTGACAAACGGTGGATCTCATCGATAAACAGTACATCATGAGGTTCGAGGTTCGTCAGCATGGCGGCGAGATCGCCCGCTTTTTCTAGCACCGGGCCAGAGGTTGTGCGTAAGTTCACGCCCATCTCATTGGCGACAATGTTCGCCAACGTGGTTTTCCCTAGCCCTGGAGGGCCGAAAATCAACAGGTGATCGAGTGCATCGCCGCGCAGTTTGGCCGCTTTGATGAAAATCTCCATCTGACCACGCACCTGTGGTTGCCCAACGTATTCTGAGAGGCTTTTTGGGCGGATAGCGCGATCGATAATTTCTTCTTCGTTTTGCACTTCCGCAGTAATCAGACGGTCAGCTTCAATCATCCTTCATTTACCTCACTGGCGATCACAGCGCCGCGCGCAGTGCATCACGAATTAATGTTTCGCTATCGGCATCTGGTTTGGCAATTTTACTTATCATCCGGCTGGCCTCTTGCGGTTTATAGCCTAGCGCAATCAGTGCAGCAACGGCCTCACCTTCAGCATCAATTTCAGCGGCCGGTTTCTTCGCTTCAGGCATTGGCAGGTCACTGTGGTTATTAAACAGATCGCCGGTTAAACCTTTAAAGCGGTCCTTCATTTCAACGACAAGACGCTCCGCCGTTTTCTTACCCACGCCGGGTAATTTCACCAGCGTGCTAACTTCTTCACGTTCAATAGCGGTAACAAACTGCGGGGCTGACATGCCGGATAAAATAGCTAGCGCCAACTTTGGCCCAACACCATTAACCTTAATCAGCTCGCGGAACAGTGCGCGTTCTTGTTTGTTATTAAATCCGTACAGTAACTGCGCATCTTCACGCACCACAAAATGGGTGAAAATAATGGCTTCCTGCCCTACATCAGGCAGTTCATAAAAACAGGTCATCGGCATATGGACTTCATAACCTACGCCGTTGGCTTCCAGCAGCACTTCCGGCGGCTGTTTTTCCAGAACAATACCTCTGAGACGACCTATCACGCGCAATTCCTCTTAAAATGTTAACTCTTTCATTATGGCTTACAGCTTATACCATAAAAAAAGCTGGATGAATATCCAGCCCATTGAGTTCGATACCTAATTACTTTAAACGCCCACGAGCCAAGTTCAAGCGAGTTGGACTGGCTCTCAGCGCATTTTGGCTCACATGACAATGCGTGATTGCTACCGCCAGCGCATCGGCAGCATCAGCCTGTGGGCTTGCCGACAGTTTGAGCAGAGAACGCACCATATGCTGAACCTGCGATTTCTCCGCAGCCCCCGTTCCAACCACGGTTTGCTTGATTTGCCGTGCGGCATATTCAAACACGGGCAAATCAACGTTCACCGCGGCCACAATCGCGGCCCCACGAGCCTGACCCAGCTTTAAGGCTGAATCGGCATTTTTAGCCATAAAGACCTGTTCAATGGCAAAAATATCGGGTTGGAACTGAGCAATGATTTCGCTGACGCCGGCATACACCAGCTTAAGACGTGTAGGTAAATCATCGACAGAGGTGCGGATGCACCCGCTGCCGAGATATTCGAGCTTTCGCCCCACCTGGCGGATCACGCCATAGCCTGTGATCCGCGAACCGGGGTCAATCCCGAGGATGATACTCATTCCAGAGTAGCCGCAACCTCGTCGGAAACTTCACCGTTGTGATAAACTTCCTGCACGTCATCACAATCTTCCAGCATGTCGATCAGGCGCATCAGTTTCGGTGCGGTTTCTTCGTCCATTTCTGCCTTAGTAGAAGGGATCATAGAAACTTCAGCAGATTCAGCAACCAGACCGGCAGCATCTAACGCATCTTTCACTTCACCGAAGGTTTCCCACGGAGTGAACACGTCGATAGCGCCGTCGTCATAGGTGACAACGTCATCAGCACCGGCTTCCAGCGCGGCATCCATCACGGTATCTTCATCCAAACCTGGGGCGTAGGAAATCACACCTTTTTTGGTGAACAGATAAGAAACGGAGCCATCAGTTCCTAAGTTACCGCCGGTTTTGGTGAAGGCATGACGCACTTCAGCCACAGTACGGTTACGGTTGTCGCTCAGACATTCAACCATAATCGCAGAACCGCCAGGACCGTAACCTTCATAGATGATGGTTTCCATATTGGTATCATCATCGCCGCCAACACCACGCGCGATTGCACGGTTCAACGTATCGCGGGTCATGTTGTTAGACAGCGCTTTATCAATTGCTGCGCGCAGACGTGGGTTCGCACCCGGATCACCACCACCTAATTTCGCAGCGGTAACCAGCTCGCGAATAATTTTGGTGAAGATTTTACCGCGCTTAGAATCCTGCGCGGCTTTACGGTGTTTCGTGTTGGCCCACTTACTATGACCTGCCATATGTTTCTCCGGTAAAAGCCGTAGGGCTTTAAAAATGACAAACTTTACGCCTGTTAGGATGAATAGTGACAAACCGCCAAGCTTATTGGCTTAACACGGTTTGCCACACAGGCACTTAATCAATGAACGAGTTCTTCAATCGCCTGCCGGTTGCTCCACGATTTGGTGAGCTGGGCAGCCTGCTCAACGTCTAGCCATTGATAAGCCAGATGTTCCGTCAGTGGGATCTCTCTCTCTGACGGCAGCGCCAAACAGAACCAGTGCTCCAAATTGCGAGTCACACCGGGTGCATAGCGATGGCGCAAATGCGCAAATAACTCAAACTCCACACAGTGCTGACAGTCCATCAATGACAGGCTTTCACCTGAAATATCAATACCGACTTCTTCCTTTACTTCACGCTGTGCGGCGTGCGGCGCAGATTCATTTTCCTCTAAACTGCCGGTAACCGACTGCCAGAAATCAGGATCGTCGCGCCGCTGTAACATCAGCACCCGACCACTCTGGCGGGCATAAATGACCACCAGAATCGACTCAGGACGCTTATATGCCATTAGGCTTTCTCTGCGTCGTCTGCGCTGCCTTTTTTGGCAACCACAGCGATAGAGAGCTCCTGCAACGATGCAGGATTTGCAAAGCTTGGCGCATCGGTCAGCGGGTCAGCGGCAGCCGTTGTTTTAGGGAATGCGATAACATCACGGATATTATCGGTACCGGTTAACAACATCACCAGACGATCCAGACCAAATGCCAGACCTGCGTGTGGAGGCGTACCGTACTTCAGCGCATCCAGCAGGAAGCCAAACTTATCGCGTTGTTCTTGCTCGGTAATACCCAGAATACCGAATACGGTTTCCTGCATTTCGCCGTTATGAATACGCACAGAACCACCGCCCACTTCATAGCCATTCATGACCATGTCATATGCGTTAGCAATAGCGCCAACGGGATGTGCTTTCAGCTCTGCTGGGGAGATATCACGAGGTGCGGTAAACGGATGATGCATCGCTGCCAAACCACCTTCACCATCGTCTTCAAACATAGGGAAATCAACAACCCACAGCGGTGCCCAGCTGTTTTCGTTGGTGATTTTCAGCTCACGACCCACTTTCAGACGCAGCGCGCCCATGGCATCGGTGGCGATCTTGCTAGTATCCGCGCCGAAGAACAGAATATCTTCGTTTTGTGCACCGGTGCGTTCCAGAATAGATTCTAAAACTTCAGCGTTCAGGAACTTGGCAATTGGGCTTTGAACCCCTTCCATACCTGCGGCACGGTCATTGACCTTCATCCATGCCAAACCTTTAGCGCCATAGATGCCGACAAACTGGCCGTATTCATCAATGATTTTACGTGTCAGCTGCGCGCCACCTGGAACACGTAATGCAATTACGCGGCCTTTAGGATCGTTAGCAGGACCTGAGAAGACTTTGAAATCAACGTCCTTAACCAAATCAGCAACGTCAACCAACTCCAGCGGGTTACGCAGGTCTGGTTTATCAGAACCATAACGGCGCATCGCTTCAGCAAACGTCATAACGGGGAATTTGCCCAGATCAACGCCTTTGATTTCCTGCCACAGAGAATGAGCGAGTTCTTCCATCACTTCACGCACTTGTTCTGCGCTCATGAAAGAAGTTTCGACATCGATCTGGGTGAATTCAGGCTGGCGGTCAGCACGCAGGTCTTCATCGCGGAAGCACTTAACGATCTGATAGTAGCGGTCAAAACCAGACATCATCAGCAGCTGTTTGAACAGCTGTGGAGACTGTGGCAATGCATAGAACTTGCCTTTATGCACGCGGCTTGGCACCAGATAGTCACGGGCACCCTCAGGCGTTGCCTTAGTCAGCATCGGCGTTTCGATATCAAGGAAACCGTGGTTATCCATGAAACGACGTACAAACGCAGTAATGCGCGCACGCGTTTTCAGACGCTGTGCCATTTCAGGACGACGCAGGTCAAGATAACGATACTTCAGGCGGTTTTCTTCGCTGTTAGTCTGATTGAAGTCTAACGGCAGTGGTTCTGAACGGTTAATGATTGTCAGAGCATGACCAAATACTTCTACTTCGCCGGTGGACATGTCTTTATTTTTTTGGCTATCTGGACGTGCACGAACGGTACCCGTGATTTGCACGCAGAACTCGTTACGCAGCTCTGAAGCTTGCTGGAACGCTTCTTTATGATCAGGATCGAAGAATACCTGTACCACGCCTTCACGGTCACGCAGATCGATGAAGATTAAACCACCCAGATCGCGGCGGCGATGTACCCAACCGCAAAGCGTGACTTCCTGACCCTCATGGGACAAATTCAACTGCCCGCAATAATTAGTACGCATAACGATATCCTTTGGCTTTCTTATGTACTTCACCGATGCCACATCCGAACATAAGTCCGGATGGGTGCTGCCTGTGCAGCCCTATAATATTTTAAACTCGAGTCGTGCTAATTCTCTGATTTTCCTGACTTCGGCTTGAAGTCAGTGGCATACCATCCGGTTCCCTTTAGCTGGAAACCCGCAGCAGAAACGCGTTTTTTCAGCGTCGGTCTGCCGCACTCCGGACAATCAACCAACGGCGCATCGGCCATTTTTTGCAATTTCTCTAACTGATGATTGCATTCGCTACAAGCGTATTCGTAGATCGGCATAGCAGTGATAGATTACATGTTCGATGAAAAAAGGCGGCTATTATAAAGGAAATTCGCCGCTGCGATAAGAGCAGGCGCGCACTTTGCGCGGATTCTCGCCATCTCATCAAAACAGTCTATACTCTCGCCGCTATGCAGGATACTGCTTGTTAACTTATTGATACAACACATTTTCTTTTTAAATTAACGAATTACAGAATATCGTCACCAAGTCGTTGCTACATCCCGTTACGTTTAACGGGCTTATTTTGCGTTTTCTTTAAACAAAGGCCTTGTTGCACTGTCGCCGTTTTACTGGCTATTTTCACATACCGATGATGAACGGTTTCCCATTTTTGCGCTATGACGCATATCTACGATTTGATAAGAATCAAATAAGTACAATAATCTTTCATTCACAAAGCAAATTCACCGCAGACAAACTCAAGACTTATTGCATTATCAGGGGAGAATAAGAGTACACGCACGTCCTATAGCCTCATACATCACCCACGGATCTCAAAATCGAAATAGAGAACTTATCAATATGCTGGCAGACCTACACACTACGTCTTAGGCACGTGAGCGCCAGAATTTATCCATTCCGACCAATAGTTCAACGAAGATTAAATAAAAACGTCAAAAGTCGAGAGATACAACATTATTTTGTAAGTAATGAATGCAATTTAAATACCGATACTTTTATATACTTAGAATCAAATAAAAAACTTAATTCAAATAAATTAAATTCAGTTCAAATAGCAATGACTCCCTTTTTTATTTACTAATCGTTTAACCATTCAGGAATAACATACCCTCGAATATCTTATCTAGCATTGGAAATGAAAAAATGAATCTACTTATTACTGGGGCAACTGGTTTTTTAGGCGGTGCCGTACTCGCAAAAGTATTGCTTGATGACAAGCCAGTATCTCTTCTTCTTTTAGTACGCTCAGATAATTCGCAAAATGCTTTAGCTAGGATAAAAAAGAATCTGGTTAATTTTGGCTGCTCTGAAAAAACATTAGAAAAACTAACGAGTGATAATATTCTCATCGGCGATCTTTCTGACCCTGATGGTTTTATTCACGATGAAAGGTTAAACAATATAACTCACGTTATTAATAGCGCGGCTATCGCTTCGTTTGGCGAAAACCCACTCATTTGGAAAGTGAATGTTGAAGGCACATTAAAATTTGCCGCTCACATGTCTAAACATGCGAAACTTCAGCGATTCGTACATGTCGGTACAGCAATGTCATGTGTGCCAGAGGCAGACTCGGTCGTCACTGAAAGCCTGACGTTAAAAGATGAAAACGAACATCTGGTGCAGTATACGTATTCAAAATCTGTTATCGAGAATCGTATGCTGACAGAGTGCCCTGATTTACCGTTAGTGATTGCCAGACCTTCGATTATTGTGGGTCACAGCGAGCAAGGCTGTACACCGTCTACCAGCATATTCTGGGTATTCCGCATGGCGCTAATGTTGGGCAAATTTATGTGCTCAATGGACGATAAAATTGATGTTATCCCCGTTGATTATTGCGCTGACGCCCTTCTCCTTCTTCTACAAAAAGAAAATATGGATGAAAAAATATTTCATATTTCAGCAGGTGAGGCGGGCAGCGTGACTTTCGGTGAAATAGACAGTGCTATTGCTCAAGCAACAGAGACAAAACCGGTTAATCTCTCTTATGAACAAGTAGAATATATCGAATTAGTTAAATCCAGAAAAAGTTTTAAAGGCATATTTGGACAGTGTAACGAGCGACTGATGCTACGAGCTATGCGTCTCTATGGAGAGTTCTCGATTCTGAATGTCCGTTTTTCTAACGAGAAATTACTCCAGCTTGGAATATCTGCACCGCCACGATTCACCGACTATGTTGCTAAGTGTGTAGCCACTACAGCAAATCAATCAATACCTGAGCAAATGGTCGTAGATTTTAAATAATAACCATAGCGTAGATAGGCTTATTTAATTAAGTCTATCTACCCTTTTGCCTAGCCCGCTAATATTCATTTTATGTTATATTTCTCTTGCGTTTATTTTAGAGAGATATCGACATCATGATGTTTATCGGCCTTCCACAATGGCAACACGCCGCTTGGCATAAAATCGGGCTCAAGGACCTTGCGGATTACAGCCAATACTTCAACTGTGTTGAAGGCAATACCACGTTTTACGCACTGCCCAAACAAGAGCTTTCACGGCGTTGGCGCGATATGACTGATGATGACTTTCGATTTTGCTTCAAGTTTCCATCGGCAATCAGCCATCAAGCCGCCTTAGCCCACTGTGATACACATCTTCAGGATTTCTTTAGCAGCCTCTCCCCTGTCCATTCACGCATTGGTCAGTTTTGGCTACAGCTGCCTGCTGCATTTTCGCCACAGCATTTACCCCGTCTATGGCAATTTTTAGATTCACTGCCGAAAGAGTTTACCTATGGTGTTGAAGTCCGCCACACAGACTTTTTTGCCAAAGGCGACGCTGAACGTGCGCTTAACCGTGGACTCTATGAACGGAAAATAAACCGCGTGATATTAGATAGCAGACCCGTTCATCATGCTTCACCGCATACTCCAGCAGTCCGTGATGCGCAGCAAAAGAAACCAAAACTTCCCTTACATGCTGTTTTGACTGCTGAAAATCCACTCGTGCGTTTTGTTGGAGGCGATGTGTTAGATGACAATCGTCGCTGGCTGGACCAGTGGGGAAATAAGCTGACTGAATGGGGTAGCACCACCACGCCCTATCTTTTCGTTCACACACCTGACTGTACCGATGCACCACAGCAAGCACGAGCGCTTTGGCCACTTCTTGCCAAATATATCCGCAATTTGCCGCCTCAGCCCGATTGGCCTTTGCAAACAGATATGTTTTGATAGGTAGCAAAATTTCAATACCTGCATCACAACCCCAACCTGACTGATGCTTTAACAAGCTAACTATTTTACTTACAACGATATTTCCTAAGGACAATGCTCTTTGAGCCCGCTATTATTCATTCGTAGGTAAATTATTGGGCAATGGAGCTAAAAATGGTAAGCGCGCTTTATGTCGTGCTCGGCGCACTGTTGTTGATCAAGCTATCTTTGAACGTTGTAAAACTGCGTATGCAGTATCGTGTTGCCTACGGTGACGGCGGTTTTTATGAGCTGCAAACCGCAATCCGCGTACATGGCAATGCCGTTGAATACATTCCAATTGCGGCAATACTGCTGGTTATGATGGAAATGAACGGTTCGCTGATTTGGATGATCCACGTATGCGGAATTTTACTGATCGCGGGTCGGCTAATGCATTCCTACGGTTTACGTCACCGTGAAATTCGCTGGCGTCGCTCAGGAATGAGTGCAACGTATATCTCACTGGTACTGATGGTGATCGCCAACCTGTTTTATCTACCGTGGGATCAAATGTTTACGCTAGATTAAAACATCGTCTTAACGTGCTTTTGTTAAAGGAGGAGAGTTCCCTCTCCTCCTTAGATGCGACCTAAATCAGCTAAAAAATCTCAATGCTGTTTCAAGCAGTTGCAACGCAGCAACCATGAACTTTGCAAGAACTGTGAGCAGTTCTAGAAATTTCATACGCTCTCTCCTAGTCAGGAGCACTAACGATGACCTTGCCTTTCCGCAGCCTATCAGCCATCGGATTGTTGAAAAATACTAACGTGCTTCCTTGAGTTAAGGCACCAATCGACACCACTCGCTATTGGCTAGGACTTTAAACTCGTTGCCCGATTGCGGCTCAAAACACGTTATTCATTTCAACAAAAATGATTATATGCCATGACACTGTATATACAACCAGTGTTTATGGTAAGATTTATTAAGTTTGTTGTAACTGCCAATAAATTGACTTGCTTGCCCTGCCGTCTTATATTTGTCCAGTTGAAGAATACTAACGTGCACCGTGGTCACCAGCCGCAGTCACAAAATAAAAAACCTCGCATACCAGCGAGGTTTTTTATTTTCAGCCGAATGACATGGCTAAAAGACAATCCGAAGATTGTCTTTTGCTCAGCGCGTACAGCTTATGCTTTGTTTTTCTTACGAGACAGCATGAAGCCAGCCCACAGAACCGCCACCCAAATTGGAAGTAGGACCACTGAAATTCGGATCCCCGGTGTCATATACATGATCACCAAGATGAGCCCCAAGAAAGCCAGACATAAGTAATTGCCGTACGGATACCAAAGCGCTTTGAAGGCCGTCGCCACACCCTGTTGGTTTTTTACCGCTTTGAACTTGAGATGAGCCATACAGATCATCACCCAGTTAATCACCAGCGTAGAGACCACCAGCGCCATCAACAGCTCAAAAGCCTCGCCCGGCATAATATAGTTAATCAAAACTACCGCTGACGTTGTTAATGCAGAGAGGCCAATCGACAGAATCGGTACGCCGCGACGGTTCACTTTCGTCAATGCCGCAGGTGCATTACCTTGCTTTGCTAGCCCAAACAGCATACGGCTATTTGAATACACACAGCTGTTATAAACAGACAGAGCCGCAGTGAGAACCACGATATTTAGCGCGGTGGCCACCCAGTTGCTATCTAGCGCATGGAAGATCATCACAAACGGGCTTCCGCCCTGTACAACGTTTTGCCACGGGTAGAGAGACAGCAAAACGGTCAATGAACCGATATAGAAAATCAGAATTCGGTAGACCACCTGATTGGTGGCTTTAGGGATACTTTTGCGCGGTTCGCTTGCCTCTGCGGCGGTAATTCCTACCAGCTCAAGACCACCAAAGGAGAACATAATCACCGCCATGGCCATAATTAAACCGTGCCAGCCATTTGGTAAAAAGCCACCTTGAGTCCATAGGTTAGTGATACTTGCCTGCGGACCACCAGAGCCGGAAGCTAACATCCATGCACCAAAGACAATCATGCCAATAATCGCGCCGACTTTGATGATTGCAAACCAAAATTCAGTTTCACCATAAACGCGAACGTTGACCAGATTGACAATATTGATGATCACAAAGAAGCCAGCCGCCGACATCCACGTGGGAATATCCGGCCACCAATATTGGATGTAGATACCCACCGCGGTCAGTTCCGCCATCCCTACCAGCACGAACATAACCCAGTAATTCCAGCCCGCTAAGAAACCGGCAAAACTTCCCCAGTACTTATAGGCAAAGTGGCTAAATGAACCCGCTACCGGCTCTTCAACCACCATTTCACCCAGCTGGCGCATGATCAAAAATGCGATAAAGCCACCAATAGCGTAACCCAGCAGCACCGATGGGCCTGCCATTTTAATGGTTTGCGCAATACCCAAAAATAGCCCCGTACCAACCGCACCTCCGAGTGCAATCAGTTGGATATGCCTATTTTTCAATCCCCTCTGTAGGGTTTCTTCTTGTTGCAGATCGCCCATTTTATCCTCTGTGCGAAAGCGTCATTCGCGCTGTGTGAACGCTGAATCGTGGCGCATCGTATTATTTTATTTACATTGCGGGCTGCTTTGTATCACTTCCGGCCTATTGCAATCAAGCCAAACTTCATGCTAGGCGAGCTAGTTGTTGCCAGTTTATCCATTCGTCAACGCACTCATCAGGCGCTATCTATGCCTTATCACCGCCGCCACATCCCTCTTCTTCGCAAGGGAATAGCTCTCGCAGGGGTTTATCTGCTAAAATGTGCGCCCTTTGTTGAAACCGCATGCACCTGTTTATGTCAAACCGCGATACTCATTCTGATAACACTTTTGATGATAAGAAAGGCGTTGACCGCGATACGCTTTTCTCGGCCCCGATTGCTAAGCTCGGCGATTGGACTTTTGACGAGCGCGTCGCTGAAGTATTCCCCGATATGATCCAGCGCTCGGTGCCAGGTTATTCCAACATCATCTCAATGATCGGGATGTTGGCAGAGCGTTTTGCACAACCCAAAACAAACGTGTACGACTTGGGCTGCTCGTTAGGTGCGGCGACGTTGTCTATGCGCCGCAATATTCGTGCCGAAGGATGCCAAATTATCGCCGTGGATAATTCGCCGGCGATGGTAGAGCGCTGCCGTCGCCATATTGACGCGTTCCGCGCACAGACCCCCGTCGATGTTATCGAAGCCGATATTCAACATATTCACATTGAAAACGCCTCGATGGTGGTTCTCAATTTCACGCTGCAATTTTTAGCGCCCGAAGAGCGTCAATCACTGCTGAATAAAATCTATCAAGGCCTATTGCCGGGTGGCGTGTTAGTGCTATCTGAGAAATTTAATTTTGAAGATAAAACGCTGGGCGAGCTGCTATTTAACATGCACCACGACTTCAAGCGTGCCAACGGCTATAGCGAACTAGAAATCAGCCAGAAGCGCAGCATGCTGGAAAATGTCATGCTGACAGATTCAGTAGAAACCCATAAAAAACGCCTGAATCAGGCCGGATTTGAACACGCTGAAATCTGGTTCCAATGCTTTAACTTCGGCTCCTTGTTAGCCGTGAAGGGAGACGTCGTCGCATGATCGAGTTTGGTAATTTTTATCAACGCATTGCCAATAGCCCACTCAGCCATTGGCTGGAAGTGTTACCGGCACAGCTGGCCGTATGGCAACGCGAGTCGCTGCATGGCAAATTTAAAGACTGGTTTAACGCCGTCGATCGTCTCCCTGAAATTACGCCACATGCTTTAGATTTACTTCACGGCGTCAGTGCCCAGGCAGAACCTGAGCTAGGGCCTGGACAAAAAGAAGGCATTGAAAAAATGCTGCGTGCGTTGATGCCGTGGCGTAAAGGTCCATTCGATTTGTACGGCATTCATATCAACACCGAATGGCGCTCTGATTGGAAATGGGAACGCGTTTTACCGCATATTTCTCCTCTGGAAGGTCGCACTATCCTCGATGTTGGCTGCGGCAGTGGTTACCACCTGTGGCGCATGATTGGCGCCGGCGCGCATTTTGCCGTGGGCATCGACCCAATGCAGCTTTTCCTATGCCAGTTTGAAGCTGTGCGCAAATTGTTAGGTGGCGATCAGCGAGCGCATTTACTTCCGCTCGGCATTGAGCAGCTACCCGAGTTAGCCGCCTTTGACACCGTGTTCTCGATGGGCGTGCTCTACCATCGTCGCTCCCCCCTTGATCACCTCTACCAGTTAAAAAACCAACTGGTCAAAGAGGGCGAACTGGTGCTTGAAACTTTGGTTATCGAAGGCGATGAGAATCAGGTTTTGGTGCCCGGCGATCGCTATGCACAAATGCGCAACGTCTATTTTATTCCTTCGGCTAAAGCCTTGGTAAAATGGCTCGAAAAATGCGGTTTTGTTGATGTTCGCATCGTTGATTCTTGTGTGACTACGTTGGATGAACAGCGCCGCACCGACTGGATGATCAGCGAATCATTGGCGGAATTCCTCGATCCTAACGACCAAACGAAAACCGTAGAAGGCTACCCTGCCCCTATCCGTGCGGTCATCGTGGCGCGTAAACCCTAAGCGTCAAACGAAAAAAAGCCCCAACAACAATTGTTGGGGCCATACTGTTTAGTGAGACATCCACTAAAATTCGTACTACTTCTACTGGAACTGCTCAACACACGTCTGCGCTAGGCAGAACGTGGATACGGTTCACCAAGACTCAGCGCGGTTTTCATTGCTTCGACCACTTCACCATCGACGCAATAATGAGTAAATTCATCAAACTCACTGTCTGAGCACATCGTCACTCCCGCCTTACGGTAGCGCATCGCTGACGGCACCATATGGCCCGCAGAGCTGTGTACTTCACTCAAACCAACCTCTTGGAATTTATGCAGGTTCGTTAAACGCACTCCTGCACCCGCCATAATGACCGGCCCTTGAGTTTCATTAAGCAACTCTTTAAGCAGCGGTAAGCCAACTTCAGCGCTTTGCTGCTGACCAGATGTCAGAATGCGCGCAATCCCTAAATCGGTCAACTGGCTCAACGCAACGAGTGGGCTCACGCACATATCAAAAGCGCGATGGAAGGTGATCGCCATATTACCGCTCAGCTGCATCAGCTCACGCATTCTTGGCAAATCGATATGACCTTCAGCGTCTAACATACCGATGACAGCGCCGGGGAAGCCCATATCGCGGATCATCGCCATGTCATTTTTCATCACTTCAAATTCAGTATCGCTGTAGCAAAAATCTCCGCCGCGTGGCCGAATAATTGGATGTACGGGAATAGAGACCTTATCGCGAGCTAGTTTCAGGGTCCCGTAGCTTGGCGTTAAACCACCGTCTAACTGGCTTGCACAAAGCTCAATACGGTCTGCACCTGCGCGTTCCGCCGTCAGGGCGCATTCCACCCCGAAACAACAAATTTCCAATTTCATAATGAAAAAACCTCCAAAAAAAACCGCCAAAACAGACTACGTTACGTGAAAACTTTTCATTCCAACGTAATGACACTTGAGAAAGTGGAACCTTCTCGCGTAGGCTGACAAAAAACGTGATAAGTATCGTTCCCAGTAACGAACTCTTGATACGCTTAAGAACACTCATACAAACCGGCAGAAAAACGCACATTAATCATCGCCATGACGTTTTTACCGTCTGTTTTACTATTGCCTACTGGGGCAGGAACTAAGCCTACTAAAGGATGAATACTATGACATTCAATTTTGATGAATGGGTCGACAGAAGTCACAGTGATAGTCAGAAATGGAACAAATATGCGAACAAAGACATCATTCCGATGTGGGTCGCTGATACCGATTTCCGTTCCCCACCGGCTGTTATTGATGCGCTGCAAAAACGCGTTGCTGAAGGCGTATTTGGCTACGGTGATCCATCACAGGAATTGGTGAGTATATTTATTGAGCGCATGCGCAATTTATACCAATGGGATGTAAAACCTGAATGGCTAGTCTTTTTGCCGGGTATGGTTTGCGGCTTGAACCTAAGCGTTCGCGCATTTACCGCCCCTCAGCAGCACACATTGGCGCCCTTCCCAATCTATCCACCGTTTGTTAAATCATCCCGCTTTGCCCATCGTCAACAGTTGTCTATTCCCGTGAAGTTACGCGATCAACGCTGGGTAATGGATTTAGACAGCGCTGAGCAACAGCTTACTGGCAATGAAAAACTCATGATGCTGTGCAACCCGCATAATCCGGGCGGTACCGTTTATACGCGCGAAGAGCTTGAGGCTCAGCTCGCCTTTGCACAGCGTCACGACCTCGTCATCTGTTCTGATGAAATTCATTGCGATCTGCTACTAGAACCGGGAGCAAAACATATTCCCATCGCCTCTCTGAGCGATGAAGCAGCCCAGCGCAGCGTCACGCTGATGGCACCATCAAAAACGTATAATATTGCCGGACTCGGCGCGACTATTGCCATTATTCCAAATAAAAACCTACGCGATCGTTTCAACGCTGAACGCGCGGGGCTGGTTCCTAATGTAGATATTTTAGCTTACGTTGCCGCCGAGGCTGCTTACCGTGATGGACAAGCGTGGCTTGACGCTCAGCTTGATTACCTACGAGGCAACCGCGATCTGCTGGTGAAGCGCATCAATGCGATGAAAGGTCTGTCTACCGTTAATCTCGCTGCCACCTATCTGGCTTGGGTCGATGCATCCGAACTGCCGGTTGATAATCCACATGCGTTCTTCGAGCAGGCCGGCGTCGGCCTGTCACCGGGCGCAGATTTTGGTGATGCCAAATTTGTGCGCATTAATTTTGGCTGCCATCGTGATCTTCTGGTCAAAGCGCTCGACCGCATGGAAAATGCCATCAACGCCCTGTAATTTTCCATAAAAAAAGCGCCATAACCCACAACGGAATGGCGCTTTTTTACTTTGAAACTCAAGCTTACTGCTGTTCGCTCGCCACAATTTCACGAATAGAGTAAGGATGGAATTTTATCGTGACTTCACCATCGGTGACCGCCAATGTCGGATTTGGCAAACGCTCTTGCTCCCCTTTTGGGCTGCTGAATTTCAACTTAATGCCCGGCGCCAGCAGTGCCGAATCTGACAGTAATTCTAGCGCGCGCGGATGCAAGGTTTCAGGATCGCCGCCAATGACCAATTCAACATGCTCCCAGCCTTCGTGCGGATAGCGTTTTTCACCCGGGTAAGGCAGCTCCACGCAGTCAATCAGCCACGGTCCCACACGAAGCGGCTGGCTGAGGTCAAACAAACAAATGGGCCGACCGTTAATCATATTTTCAGACAGCAGTGCTCCACAAGTTTCGAACCCCGCTCTCCAGCGATCGGCCGTGGTATTCTGGTGACAGCGTAAAGAGATATGATCTGCACTGAAGGCAGACAAATCGAGCTCAAGCTTGTCGGCAAACCCCAGTAACAGCGCAGTAAAACGATCTAAATCTGCATCTAAATCGCGCAGTGTTTCAATCTCTGCCAAAAATGTCATTTTCTCTCTTCTCCGCTATCTACAAGGCTGCGTACTTTACCTGCTCTTTTCACAGACTTCCACGCCCTATTTATGGCGGCTATATTCGCTGCATAAGCGCATGCTTGCTGACTCACACAGCGAATTGACATATAATTATCGGCTGTTTTGGTGCATATGCGCCTCGATTAACGATCTCACATATAAAACGCCGTCGTCACACACGTCTGGCGTTACAAACTTAAGGTAACCCGGTGAATATTCAGGTACTTCTTTCAGATAAAGTCACCCAAGCTCTGGTGGCTGCAGGCGCTCCTGCTAACAGCGAAGCTCTTGTCCGTCAATCCGCGAAAGCGCAATTCGGCGACTATCAGGCCAATGGCGTCATGGGCGCGGCAAAGATTCTGGGTATTGCTCCACGACAACTGGCAGAACAGGTGCTAACCCATCTTGAGCTAGACGGTATCGCTAACAAAGTCGAAATCGCGGGTCCGGGTTTTATTAATATTTTCTTAGATCCTGCATGGTTGGCAAAACAAGTCGAAGCAGCGCTGGCAGATGAGCGTTTAGGCGTTGCTCCGGTGAAACCACAAACTATCGTGGTTGACTACTCCGCGCCTAACGTCGCCAAAGAGATGCACGTCGGCCACTTGCGCTCCACCATCATCGGTGATGCATCCGTTCGCACCTTGGAATTCCTTGGCCACAACGTTATTCGCGCCAACCACGTCGGCGACTGGGGTACCCAGTTCGGCATGCTGATCGCCTATCTGGAGAAAATGCAGAACGAACACGCGAATGAAATGGACCTTTCCGATTTGGAAGCCTTCTATCGCGAAGCGAAAAAGCATTATGACGAAGATGCCGCGTTTGCTGAGCGCGCACGTGCCTATGTAGTCAAACTGCAGGGCGGCGACGAATACTGTCGCCAAATGTGGCGCAAACTGGTCGACATCACTATGTCGCAAAACCAGAAAAACTATCAACGTCTGAACGTCACCTTAACCAAAGATGACGTGATGGGTGAGAGCCTATACAACAGCATGCTGCCTGGCATCGTTGCAGATTTGAAAGCCAAAGGTTTAGCGGTGGAAAGCGAAGGCGCAACCGTTGTATTCCTCGATGAATACAAAAACAAAGACGGTGAGCCTATGGGCGTCATCATCCAGAAAAAGGATGGCGGCTACCTGTACACCACCACCGATATTGCCTGTGCGAAATATCGTTACGAAACGCTGGGCGCTGACCGCGTGCTGTATTACATCGACTCCCGCCAGCACCAGCACTTGATGCAGGCATGGACTATCGTGCGTAAAGCGGGCTACGTACCAGACTCTGTTAGCCTCGAGCACCACATGTTCGGCATGATGTTAGGCAAAGACGGCAAGCCATTCAAAACCCGTTCAGGCGGTACCATTAAACTGTCTGATCTGTTGGAAGAAGCGGTTGAACGCGCAGGCAAACTGATCGCCGAGAAAAATCCAGATCTCAGCGGCGAAGAGCTGGCTAAGCTGGTTGAAGTTATCGGCATTGGCGCCGTGAAATACGCGGATCTGTCAAAAAGCCGTACCACGGATTACATCTTCGACTGGGACAACATGTTGGCGTTCGAAGGCAACACCGCGCCATATATGCAATACGCATATACGCGTGTGTCTTCCGTATTCAAACGCGCCGGTATTGATGAAAAATCGCTGACCGGTGATATCGTCCTGACGGAAGATCGCGAAAAAGCGTTGGCGGCTCGCCTGATTCAGTTCGAAGAAACCATTACTCAGGTGGCTCGTGAAGGCACTCCGCACGTCATGTGTACCTATCTGTATGACTTAGCGGGTCTGTTCTCAAGCTTCTACGAAGCGTGCCCTATCCTGACAGCCGAAAGCGAAGTACAGCGTAACAGCCGCCTGAAATTGGCTGCGCTGACGGCACGAACGCTGAAAACAGGTTTGGATACGCTGGGTATCGAAACCGTAGAGCGTATGTAATTCGTTTATTATTCGTCATATTGCTCTGACATAAAAAACCGGCCTTGATGGCCGGTTTTTTATTGTCTAACAAACATCATCACACCACGACGTTGCGCGTAAAGTCTCGTACACGGAATCCAAGCAGTGCCAATGCTGCAAAATAGGAGCCCGCACCAACCACGACCACCGCCATTAAGCGTAACAAACGCATCAGCATGTTGCCTGAGTCCCACGCTGGCATAAACCACATCATACCAATGAGCACCGCAGTCATGATAACAACCGCGACCACCAGCTTAACCAAGAATAGGGTCCAGCCCGGCTGAGGGGTGTACATTTTTTGCTTACGCAACTGCCAATACAGCAGGCTAGCATTAAGACAGGCCGCAAGACCAATAGAGAGAGAAAGCCCCGCGTGTTTAAACGGCCCAATAAAAGCTAAGTTCATCAGCTGAGTCAGAATCAATGTGGCGATGGCAATTTTCACCGGTGTTTTGATGTTCTGACGGGAATAAAACCCGGGTGCCAACACTTTTACCAGGATGAGCCCCATCAAACCGACTGAATAGGCAATCAACGCTCGCTGCGTCATCTCGGTATCAAATGCGGTGAACTGACCATATTGGAACAGAGACGCAATCAGTGGCTTAGATAAAATCCCCAGCGCAATTGAGCTCGGCAGTGCCAATACAAAGCACAGACGCAGCCCCCAATCCATCAGGCGGGAATACTCTTCATGCCGTCCACTTGAAACGCTTTTCGCCAATGAAGGCAGCAAAATAGTGCCCAATGCCACGCCCAAAACGCCGGAAGGAAATTCCATTAAACGGTCAGCGTAGTACATCCAAGAAACCGAGCCCGACACCAAAAATGACGCGAAGATGGTGTTGATGATCAATGAAATCTGGCTCACGGAAACACCAATAATGGCGGGCCCCATCAGCTTCATCACGCGCCAAACGCCTGCATCACGCAGGTTCAAACGCGGCAGGACTAACATCCCAATCTTTTTCAAATGTGGCAGTTGATAAGCCAACTGCAATACGCCACCCACGGTGACCGCCCACGCCAATGCCATCACCGGTGGATGGAAATACGGAGCCGCAAACAGAGAAAAACCGATCATGCTGACGTTTAAAAAGGTCGGCGCGAAAGCAGGCACCGAGAACCTATTCCACGTATTCAGTATTGCGCCCGCTAACGAGGCCAAAGAGATCAATAAGATATAGGGGAAAGTGATGCGCAAAAGCGACGAAGTCAGCGTAAATTTATCCGGCGAATCGACAAAGCCCGGCGCAGTTACATAAATCACCCACGGCGCTGCCAGCATGCCGAGAACCGTAACCACCGCTAGCACCAACGTGAGCATACCGCTGACGTAAGCAACAAAGGTCCGCGTTGCCTCTTCACCCTGCTGACTTTTGTATTCCGCTAAAATAGGCACAAATGCCTGTGAGAACGCGCCTTCAGCAAAAATACGTCTTAACAGATTCGGCAGTTTAAATGCGACAAAAAAGGCATCTGTTGCCATTCCTGCACCAAAAATACGCGCCACAAGCGCATCCCGCGCAAATCCCAACACGCGCGAAAACATGGTCATCGAGCTGACCGCCGCCAGTGATTTTAATAAATTCATGAGTTAGTTTTTTCAACGGTTGCGGCCCTTACTGAATAACAGCAAGGGCAATTTAGGAGCACTAGTCTACTTATCTCACGCGGAAGATCTAGCTAGAGATGTTACAAACCAAGATGATGGAGATAAAATGCGCGCCAATGCGCCTACTGAGAAAGTAGGCTTTCAATAATTCGCTGAGCGGCAATCGCCTGTTCACCCGAGGTTATTGGCGCCGTTTGGTTCTCAACGCTGTCGATAAAATGATTCACTGCGCCAACAAATCCTCGTTGCTCAAGGGTTGATTGCCAGCCAGAGATAGGCAACTCACTCAAAACGGTATCACGTTCGATGTGCAAGCTCCTAAGATCCTGCGCATCATAAATCGCCCCGTTACTGACAACCTGCATCACTTCACGCTGCGATCCCGCCGCACGGTGCATGGAGGTGGTAACCTGAATCTGCCCTGCGCTAAAGTGATGCTCGGCATAAATCATTTGCCCCACGTCGTTGGTGTGCAAGGTACCCGACTTTAGCTTTAAGTTTTTGCCGCTCATCCATAGCGCCGTATCCACCACGTGCAGATAGTCATCAAGCAAAGTGAAGCGAGCATCCTTGGGGCCAATATTTTGATGTCGATGTTTATCCATGCGAATGGCGGCTATATCGCTGGCCTGCTGTTTTATTTGCACGTAGCGCGGGGCAAACCGGCGATTAAATCCCACCATTAAACGACAGTTTTTCTGCTCAGCTAACGTAATTAATTGCTCGGCCTGATCGAGCGTTTCCGCCAACGGCTTATCGACGTAAACATGTTTGCCGCGCAGCAAAAGCTCGCGCACGACATCAAAATGCGTATTGGTGCTGCTGTGCACAAACAGCGCATCGCACTGTGCGGCAAGTTCATCTAAACGAGAAAATGCCGTCATTCGGTAGCTATCGCAAACTCCCTGCGCCTTAGCCAGCGTGGGAGAAAAACCACCTACCAACTGCCAGCGCTCTGCCTGACTCAAAATAGGCAAATAGGCTTTTTGCGCGATACCACCTAAACCAACAACGCCAATACGTAATTTCGTCATTCTTGTTCTCTTAGTCAGCAAGGTGATCTAGCAGGCTTTGTACGCGCTCTTTTAATTCGGCCACTTCGGCTTCAAGGGCTTCGACACGCTCGGCTAATCCACTATCAGCCGGCGCACTGTAGGTACTTTCAATAGCCGAGGTCGCAACGTTTTCAACCTCACCGCTAAAGAGATGCGCATAGCGGCTTTCACGTTTACCCGCCTCACGTTCTAGACGAACCACAAAAGGGCCATCCTCACGCGATGCTAACTCATTCAACACCTGTTCAACCTGAGTCACATCGCTAAACTCATGCATGCGGTTGGTACGCGTGCGCAACTCGCCGGGGGTTTGCGGCCCGCGAAGTAATAGGCAACACACCACCGCAACTTCGGCATCTGAGAATTTCAGGTTTCCGAACTCTGAGTTACAGAACCGATGTTCGTATTTCATCACGCGACTGCCGGGAATACTTAATGAACGCACCTGATGCTTTTTCATCAACATATCCAACGTTGACTGCACGTCAGACTCGCTAAGATCCATCACCGGCTCACGGTTGGTTTTCTGGTTGCAGGCGGTGGTTAAACCATTGAGAGAAAGTGGATATTGATCGGGCGTCGTGACCTGCTTCTCAAGAAAACAGCCAATCACGCGAGCTTCAAGTGGAGATAATGGGTTTTTCATTGGTCTTAGATCCTTGTGAACGCAAACAGTTAGCGCGGCGCAGTCCATTCTCGATTAACCAGCGCAGTCAAAACGTGATCCTGCCATTTACCGTTGATCAGCAGGTAATCTTTGGCATAGCCCTCTTTCTCAAAGCCCATACGCTTGAGTAAATCCCCACTGCGTTGGTTATGCGGCATATAGTTAGCCATAATCCGATGCAGCCGCTGCTGGCGGAACATATAACGAATCGCCGCCTGCGCACCTTCATACATTAAGCCCTGCCCCTGCCATTTCTCACCGAGCGAATAGCCAAGATAGCAAGCATGGAAAGAGCCACGCAGTACGTTACTGAAATTAGCCACACCTCGAACTTCATTCTCATCGTGATCGAGCAACAAAAAATAGTAGGCGCTACCCTGTTTTTGCAGCTCATTGATGAGTCCTAATCGAGCCTGCCAGCCCGAAGGATAACAATGACTTTCATCGCGTACAGGTTCCCATGGTTTTAGGAACTCGCGGTTTTCTGCGTAATAGTCGGCCAAACGATAGGCATCGCGGTCATGAACCAAACGCACCACCAAACGATCGGTGGTTAAACGGACTTTTGGCCCGCTATTGTGATAGCCAAACATCGATCCTCCAGCCCCACGTACAAAAATTTTATTACTTATCACTATAACCGCTCTTTGTATGGCGGGTAATACCTTAGCTGTAGCAATATTGCGCACTTAGCAGCGGTTAAGGCCTTTTTATTCTATTTCTGCTGTCTGGTTAACGGTTAATTTCTTACTGCTCATAATGAAAAGTATTATTAGGGTGACTATTTGCAGAAAAATATTATTAATCAAACCTATACCCACGCTGAAAATGGGTAGAAAATGAACGAGTCAATCCCTCCTTTTTTATTTTCTCGCTGATGGTGAAACATGTCGCTGGTGTCGCAAGCTAGGAGCTTGGGTAAGTACTTTTTATTGTTAGACAATTTACTGGTTGTACTCGGTTTCTTTGTCGTTTTCCCTCTTATTTCGATTCGCTTCGTCGACCAACTCGGTTGGGCCGCGGTAGTGGTGGGGGCAGCGCTGGGATTGCGACAATTAGTCCAGCAGGGATTAGGCATTTTTGGTGGTGCCATCGCCGACCGCTTTGGCGCAAAACCGATGATCGTCATTGGCATGTTGCTGCGCGCTGCGGGGTTCGCCTCAATGGCGGTTGCCAGCGAACCTTGGATCCTGTGGCTCTCCTGCGCCCTCTCTGCGCTGGGTGGAACGCTGTTTGACCCGCCGCGCACTGCGCTGGTGATTAAATTGACCCGCCCGCATGAGCGCAGCCGCTTTTATTCATTATTGATGATGCAAGATAGCGCAGGCGCCGTGGTGGGTGCGCTGATCGGCAGCTGGCTACTACAGTACGATTTTCATTATGTGTGCTGGGTCGGTGCGGCTATTTTCGTGCTGGCGGCGGCCTGTAATGCGTGGCTACTGCCCGCCTATCGAATTTCGACGGTTCGTGCGCCGATAAAAGAAGGCATGATGCGCGTTATTCGCGACCGGCGTTTCCTGCTTTATGTTCTGACGCTGACGGGTTACTACATGCTGGCTGTTCAGGTCATGCTGATGTTGCCCATTATGGTCAACGAAATTGCAGGCACACCAACGGCGGTAAAATGGATGTATGCCATAGAGGCTACGCTGTCTCTGACGTTGCTCTACCCTATCGCGCGCTGGAGCGAAAAGCACTTCCGTCTCGAAACACGGTTGATGTTTGGGCTATTGATTATGACCATCAGTATGTTCCCTGTGGGTTTAGCGACCGAGCTGCGCACGCTGTTTATTTTAATCTGTTGCTTCTACTTCGGCTCAATTATCGCTGAGCCAGCACGTGAGACGCTAAGTGCCTCATTAGCCGATCCGCGTGCGCGAGGCAGCTATATGGGCTTTAGTCGTTTAGGCTTGGCGCTGGGTGGCGCTATCGGTTATACCGGCGGCGGTTGGATGTATGACACCGGCCAAGCACTTGGAACACCGGAACTGCCGTGGTTTTTACTCGGTGTGGTCGGCGTGCTTACGCTGATTCTATTGTACTGGCAGTTCAATCAACGCAGCATCGCTCCTGCCGTGTTGGGTGGGAGCTAAGCTCCGCTGAAGTACTGCGTTCTGAATTTTCGTCATTATCTGATTCAGAACGCAGTACGTTCCCTCTAAATTCATTTGAACATTTTGCCCATCATCTGTGAAAAAGGTGTTTTTCGTCCGGCGATTAATGCGCATTAACAGGATGAAACATACGTTATTTTTCTCTCTGATAGATCTATGACACAATCAGGTCGATAGCATTAACATGTTAATTAGCACACTTATTTTATTCTGTATTTAGAGGTCAGATAATATGAAAAAGGCGATTTATATTGCAGGGATCGTTGCTGCGGGGCTGGTATTAGTAGCCTGTAATAAACTGACCCAATACACCATTACTGAGCAGGATATGAACCAATATCTGCAAAAGTATAATAATTTTCAGAAGCAAATTGGTATTTCAGGGTTAGTTGACGCCGATATCACCGTCGACCAACTTAACAGCCAAATTGGACGAACTGACCCCAATAAAATTACGCTAACGGGCCATGCCAAAGTCAATATCAGCTCAATTCTTGGCCCACAGACCAGCGATCTACAAATCACACTGCAGGCGCAGCCGGTTTATAACAACGAGCAAGGTGCCATTTTCCTGCGTGATATGGAATTAACCGATTACACGGTTAAACCTGAAAAAATGTCTGGCGTGATGAAAGCGGTGGTTCCGTATTTAAACCAATCGTTAAAAACCTATTTTAACGAAAAAGCCGTTTATACGTTGGATCCGAATAAGAGCGAAAAAGAAGCCTTGGCGAAAAAACTGGCTAAAGGCATCGAAGTTAAACCGGGCGAAATCATTATTCCTTTCACTGATTAATACTCGGCCTGCCATAATAAAAAGCCGGCGCTCATGATTGAACGCCGGCTTTTTTATTGAGCAGTTCGAAAACGTTTATTCGGCGTCTTCGGCAGAGCTCTCATCTTCAGAAAGTTCATCCCACATGGCCTGAAGCGCTTCACGCGTCAACTCAGCCAGCGTGCGATAAAACGCGGTGGTTGCATGCGCTTCGACTTTACCCAGAAACTTACCGCACCACGGCAATAAATACTCATCAAACAGCGCGATTTGCGCCTGGACTTCGTCTTCGGCAGACTGATCTTCCAACCACGATGCGGCAAGCAACAGCTGCCCAAAGGCGTCAGCAGGCTGGTCGCTCAAAGGCATTCCACGCTGGGTTAAAAAATCACGAACTTCCTGCTCGGTGGCATTCTCTTGATAATCGCTACGATGAATATCAACGGACGCGTCGTCACCGCTAAACATGGCGTCGTAATCAGCGCTTAACGCGGCACGATCTTTCGCTGCGGTTTGCAAACGGGTCAGCAGCGCATCTTGCTCAATGGGCCAAAACTGCTGCAGTTTACCTTGCGTCATCAGTTCAAATACGGGAGTCAATACGGCATCCTGCGGCTGGCGGGAAAACAGGCTTCCCAACAAACGGCAGATGATAGAAAAATCGTTCATCTCTAATCCTGAAAAATATGGCCTGAAAAATATGGCCTGCAAATACGGCTAAAAAATGTGACATTGTCACTTCACGCGAGTTGCTAATTAATTACCAATCGGCCAGTTCTGGGATCGCACCCTTCCCTCGCTCAACCAGAAAATCGAGCAGACGGCGCGGCGTTACGTTGAGCACCCGATCCTGCGGGAAGTTTACCTCATTCATGATCCGGATACAGTGATCAAAACTTCCCAGCGAAAATGCAACATGCGAATCTGACCCTAGCGACAGATAGCCACCGGCATCACGCACCGCTTCCGCAATGGCTCGGCAGTTTGCTTCACTACCAATTCGCGAATGTGTAAATGAGGAGTTGTTCAGCTCTAGCGCCACGTTATAACGCGCAGCCGCTTCAGCAACCGCGCGAATATCGATTGGAAATTTCGGATTGCCCGGATGGCTAATAATGTCAGCATCGCCGTTGGCCATGGTGGCGATCATCGCTTCGGTATGGCTATCGCGGTCGCGCGGTGCAAACACCGGCTCGTGGAATCCCGCAATAATCAGGTCCATCTCGTCTAACATACGGCCCGTGCAGTCAATTTCGCCCTGCGTATTCTTAATGTTAGATTCGATGCCGCGCAAAATAGCCACGCCATCAACAATGCGTGGCCACACACGCATGTTCATGAAATGCCAATAATGCGGCGCATCGGCCATATCAGGGCCGTGATCGGTAATGGCAAAAAGTTTGATACCACACTTTTTTGCTTGGGCGATATAGTCATGAAGGGTGCTGTAAGCGTGGGTACTTGCCACGGTGTGCATATGCAAATCTACGGGATACATGGCTTCTCCTGTCTAAGGCCCGCTGGTTTTGGCACCAGCAGGCGTGTCCCTATAAGGTTAGCAAATAGAACGTATTCATACAGCAATGAATATTTTCTAAAGCATCAATAACCTAAATCCATGTTTACTACACCTTCCGGCGTTTTCCCAGCTTCAATCGCCAAGATGTTTTGTGCGACATAATCCATCGCAACGTCGGGCAGGGTGATAGCGGCGATATGTGGCGTAATCGTCACTCGAGGGTGTTTCCAGAAAGGATGATCGGTCGCCAAAGGTTCTTTGGCAAACACGTCGAGCGTTGCCGCGGCAACCTGTCCAGACTCCAACGCAGCCAGCAAATCATCCTCTTTCATGTGCGCGCCGCGCGCCAAGTTGATGATATAGGCACCCGCATTAAGCTGCGCAAACAGAGACTGGTCGAGAATACCCACGGTTTCTGGCGTATTCGGTAGCAGGTTTATCAGCAACTGGGTCCCTTGGAGGAACGACGCAAACTGATCTTGACCGAAGAAACTCTGAACGTCGCTATAGTGTTTTTCCGTGCGGCTCCAGCAGCGAACCTGTAGGCCAAACGAAGCCAAACGCTCAGCCACTTTTCCGCCCAGAACCCCCGCGCCCAAAACCCCCACCACAAACTGCGAGGCGTCATGCGGTGCCAGATACTGCCAGACACCCTGACGCTGTTGCTGCTCGTACTCGTCGAAGCGACGGAAATAGCGCAGCGCGGCGGCCGCCGCATACTCTTCCATCTGCAACGCCATTCCGGTGTCTTCTAAACGCACCAGCGGAACACCTTTCGGCAACGTTCCTGGATTCGCCCTTTCCTGAGCTAAAATCGCGTCAACGCCTGCGCCCAGCGCAAATACGCCGCGTAAATCTTGACGCTTAGCCAGCATCTCAAACGGCGGTTGCCAAACCAGCGCATAGTCTGCGGGCTTATCATCCCCAAATTGCCACTGGCGAATATTCGCTTCCGGTAAGCGTTTCCGCATACCATCCAGCCAAATCTGCGCATTAAAAAACGGATGGTAGTAAATGATATCCACTTCGTGCCTCCAGTTTTCTGTCTTAATCACATTGTTCGCTCGCGCGGTATTATCTAGCCTGATGCTGTTGGGCAATTAATCGACGCAGCAGCGGGATTAACAACACCAACACCACGCCGGTGGCGACAGAACCCCAGCCTAACGCATTGAATACGCTGCTGTAGCCAGGGTTAGTTTCTAACGGTGTGCTGCCGCTATTTTGCGGCATCAACCCTGAAACGTATCCGGCCAGCACGGAGGCCACGCCGGTGACCATCATCCAACAGCCCATCATCAAACCTTGATGGCGTGCCGGCGCTAGTTTTCCGATCATCGCGTAGCCAATTGGCGAAATCATCAGTTCACCAAAGCTTTGCAACACATAGCTCAACGCAATCCATTTGAATGCGACTAAACCATCACCGCCTGCAAGTTGGATCCCCAGCGGCAGAACCAGCATACCTAATCCCATGCAAAACAGTGAGGCACAAAATTGCAAAGGTATATCAATGTTTAAGCCACGTTCACGTAAGCGTTTAAATAGGAGTGCCATCAGCGGTCCACCGACGACAATCACTACCGTATTAATATTTTGGATCCACTGAGGTGCTACGCGCAGACCATAAACATTCAGATCGATATTATGCTCGGAGAACAGCATCAAGCCCATTGGGGCCAGCTGGTACAGCGACCAAAACACTAAAGATCCTGCTGCTAAAATCAGGTAGGCCACCATACGACGACGCTCGTCGGCTTCACGATGACGCAGCGTCATAATGCACAGCATAATGAAAATCAGAATGCCTAACACGACCACGAAATAGCTGCTGAAATCGGCGTGGGTCAGCAGCACACGGATAATCGGCACCAATGCCACCAGCACAACCAAGCCCGCCAGCATTCGCAAATAGAAAGATTTGCGCGATGCCTGCTTGAGAGGAGTATTGATGTCCGCCAAGATGCGCCAGCGCGATAGCGTAACCAGAATGGCAACCGCATTACCGATGGTGGCAAATAAGAACAGTGCGCGATAGTTTTCACTGAGTTGGAAATACCCCGCGACGGCAAAACCGGCAAAAAAGCCAAGGTTCATGCCCGCATAGTTCCACAGGAATGCGCCTTCACGGCGATCGTCGTCTGGGGCAAAGCGTTGGGTCAGCATCATGTTCAGGCACGTGACGTTTAATCCGCTGCCGGTAAGGAACATCGCCAATCCCCAATACAGGCCTGATACGCCCAACTCAGCAATCATGTAACAGCCGATGACCTGCAATACCATACCTAAAATAAAGAGGTTACGGTTGCTCAGGCAACGGCCACCGAGATAGCCGCCAAACAGGTGCAGCCCATAGTTAAACGCACCAAAGACGCCCATCATGGCATTGGCATCGCTTTCGCTGAATCCTAGCCGCTTGGTCGCATACAGCACCAAGGTGGAGTAAAGCACGGCAAAACCAAGCGTTGAAAAGGTTTGGATAAAGAATAGTGCACCAGAGCCAGCCGGAATGGCGCTGCGGTGTGATGATGGTTGAATGGGTGTCGTCGAGCTCACCGCTGTCCCCTTACTAAATGATGTTGTAGACACTCTTCCTGAGGATTACCTGGGCCTAGGATCGGCGGGCTTGTTGGCTATTATTCCGTTATCTTTTGTTCAAGCCTCGTTCTCATTTAGCGAGATAAATATCCAAAACACCAGAGTTAATGTTGTTATTTCGTCTGTTTAGTCATTATTTATCCAGTTTATTGGCGTAACTATTCACGTTTGCTGGTTTTAAAAACTTACGTCGCCTTCATGTATACATCTTGAAGCTAATGTTTTTATATACAAAGGCCATTACAATCTGGTTTTCATTATTGATAAGGCTGATTATGCGTCTGCGAAATCTACTCCCTACCCTTTTGACCAGTTTGTGTTTGCTCACCCCAGCGGTGTACGCCGATACAGCGGAACCTACGGCGGCATGGGTGCAAACTCTAAAACAGGCAGAGGGTCAAACGGTTTATTTCAACGCTTGGGGTGGTAGCACGCAGGTGAATCACTATCTCGACTGGGTAACGGCCGAGCTGCAAACCCGCTACGGTATTACGCTAAAACAGGTAAAAGTGGCAGATATTGCTGAGACAGTTAATCGCATTCGTGCTGAGAAAGCCGCTGGCAATACCGCAAATGGCAGCACCGATCTGGTGTGGGTCAACGGCGAAAACTTCAACGCCTTAAAACAAAATGGTTTACTGTATGGCCCATTCGTACAGGCTTTACCCAACTGGCAATGGGTGGATAAAAAACTGCCGGTAACGCAGGACTTCACCGTACCTACCGACGGATTTGAAGCGCCTTGGGGCGTCGGGCAACTGGTCTTTATTCATGATGTAAAAGCCACGCCGAATCCTCCTGCCGATCTTTCCGCATTGCTTAATTATGCGAAAGTTCATCCAGGACGTATTACCTATCCACGCCCTCCTCAATTTCACGGTTCCAGTTTCTTGAAAATGGCGCTGATCGGGCTAACGTCGGGCGTTGCGCTAGACAAACCGGTCGATGCAGAGACATTTGCCCGCGATACGGCACCGCTGTGGGCTTATCTCGACGCCCTGCATCCGTTCCTGTGGCGGCAAGGGAAAGTATTCCCAACCAGCGATGCGCAGATGATCCAGATGTTTAACGATAATGAACTTGATATGGCGATTACGTTCAATCCTGGCATTGCGCCAGCGGCTATTGCCGCCGGTAGCCTCCCGCCCGATGCGCAAACTTACGCATTAAATCAGGGTGCACTCACCAACGTGCACTTCTTAGCGATCCCCTTCAACGCACGCGCCAAACCCGCTGCCGAAGTTGTGATTAATTTCCTCATGTCGCCAGAGGCACAGGCACGTAAGGCTGATAGTAAACAGTGGGGAGATCCGAGCGTTTTAGACGTTGAGCGTTTACCACCGGCTGAGCGCGCACTATTTACCGCGCAGAAACCGCTGTTTAATGCCATCGCGGAGCCTCATCCGTCGTGGCAAGTGGCATTGGAAGCTGAATGGCAAAAACGCTACGGGCACTAACAGGGTGTTGTAAAAGACGCCAGCTATCGTTGAGGAAAACAACAATCTGCTGATTGTTTAGCTAAACAGTTGGTTTTGATAAAAATAAAGTTGACGCATCACGCTGTTTTCCCTACATTAGCGCCCATCGCAACGGCGACGCTGCGATAAACGGTGAGGTGTCTGAGTGGCTGAAGGAGCACGCCTGGAAAGTGTGTATACGCGAAAGCGTATCGAGGGTTCGAACCCCTCTCTCACCGCCATATTCTAACAAAAAGCCCTGAATGAAAATTCAGGGCTTTTTGTTTTTCCCCTCGTCTAGCATCACACATGCCCATCCTCTCTAATTCGCAAATCGGCATACGATAAAAATACAGTTTTATCTTAATACAAGATACAGATCATTTATGTGTTGGATTTTTGAGTATATAAATAGATACGTTGCTTATTTAGCATAACAATCTATTAAAGCTAAATTTTATGGATGAAAAAATGGATAATAAAATAGCTCGTATCTGCTGGAATAGTAATGATTGGAAAAAGCCTTCAGGCCCGAATGGAAAAAGTACTGATAACAACTCATTCGAAGTGAACCCTGGATTTGGACACGAGGAATGGTTGTTCGACTATACAAATTTAATTCACGGATATCAGTACTCTTTTCTTCAACCCATTAATAACAATGCTCATAAAGGGAGGGTCTACACGATATATTTATATTACTTTGAGAAGGCATCTAGCAAAAAAATCTGTATAGGTCACATAGCGAATGTGGTCTGTATAGATGAGCATGAAGCCCAAAGTGCTATTAACCACTTCGGGGAAAATGGTCGATTAGCAAAAATGCAGCATGATTTATCCTCAATTGGATTAGAGCCTACATCGATAACTAAAAACACATCAGCCCTTCTAAATTTCAATATAAAGTTCAAACCGGATGATGTTGTATTATATAACAATCCAATAGATATTACAGAGAACATAAAAAACCATAGATATATTTTACTGAATACAGATGAAGCTCCCTTCGAAGGGAAAAAAGACAATATTGATCCATTATCATCCGATATAACTAGCATTCTTACCTCCGATTTGAGCGATACTGAGAAGGATACGCTTATCAAGGCGCGTATTGGTCAAGGCCGTTTTAAAGAGAATGTGATTAAAACCTGGGGCGGGGAAAAATGCGCAGTAACATTAGTAAATATTAGAGAGATGCTAATAGCATCTCACATAAAACCCTGGCGAGATTGTGAAAGCTCGGATGAAAGGTTAGATGGCGCTAATGGTATATTATTGTGTTCTCACATAGATAAACTGTTTGACCGTTATATGATTACTTTTAAATTTCAAGGCTACAAGTGCATATTAAAAATTTCTCAGCATTGTGATAAGCAGCAACTGAAGGGATTGGGTATATGTGATGGCGAAGAGTTAAATCTAGATAATATCAATGTAACTGAGTTAAGTCGTTTTAAAAAATATATAGAACATCACAATGCTATTTTTGACCAAAATAACTAATGCGGGCTCTCTGTTCTAACAAAAAGCCCTGAATGAAAATTCAGGGCTTTTTGTTTTTTATCATTCAGGCGTGCGTGCTAAATGGCTAAATGACGTTCAGTTTCACATCAATATTGCCACGGGTTGCGTTGGAATATGGGCATACCTGATGCGCTTTCTTCACCAGATCCTCTGCCACGCTACGTTCGATACCTGGCAAACTGATATCCAGCTGAACCTCAATCCCAAAGCCTCCTGGAATTTCGCCTATTCCCACGGTACCTTCAATCTGAGCATCGGCGGGAACTTTGACCTTTTCTTTCGAGGCCACAAATTTCAGTGCGCCGAGAAAACAGGCCGAATACCCTGCGGCAAAGAGCTGCTCTGGATTGGTCACCGCACCACCGGCACCGCCCATTTCCTTTGGTACGCCCAACTTAACATCCAACACACCGTCAGATGAGGTGGCACGACCATCTCGGCCGCCGGTGGCTTTCGCTTTTGCACGATAGACAACTTTTTCAATCGACATAACGTTTTCCTTTTGGCTGATTAGAGAATTGTGGTTTAGTCACTTTAATTTGGTAACTCACTTATATTGGGTAACTGTAGTACATCTCGACCAAGGATGATGTCAGAGCACTCCGATTGGCTATTCCCTCGCCAGACGCGCGTTTTTACTGAAATTATTCTTGACCCTGCGAGGGTGAATCCCTATAGTAGCGCCCCGTTGCAGTGCATAGCACGGCAACGAAACGGTGAGGTGTCTGAGTGGCTGAAGGAGCACGCCTGGAAAGTGTGTATACGCGAAAGCGTATCGAGGGTTCGAACCCCTCTCTCACCGCCATATTCTATAAAAAAGCCCCGAATGAAAATTCGGGGCTTTTTTATATCTAAAATTTAGGTTGGGGTATGACTCTTGGCCTCACACTATTCCGTCAGGCCAAGAATCGTTAGCCACCTACTTTCCGGCGTTTTTAGCTGCCAAAGAGCGCAGTAGCACACCCAGCGTAGTGCCGTTATGCAGCAACGCACTGGCGGTTGGCGTTAACCAGCCCAGCGCCGCAGCCAGCATAATGGAACTGTTCACCCACTCCGTTAGACGAATATTGCTGTTGACCAGCTTCATCGCTTCCAAAGAGAGCTCACGTGCGGCCACAATGCCGTGCAGATGATCCTGCAACAGCACGGCGTCTGCCGCCTGCTGAGCCAGCTCCGTGCTCTGGTTCATCGCTAAGCCTACGTTGGCCTGCGTTAGCACCGGAGCATCGTTGATACCGTCGCCCACGAACAAGACACGGTGTCCCTGCTCTTGTAACTGACGCACCACGTCAACTTTGCTTTCTGGCGTTGCCTGCGCATAAAAACGATCAATGCCCAGTTCCGCGGCTAATTGCTCCGCTTTCTCCGCTTTATCGCCGGTCAGCAACACAACGTTGTTGATGCCATGCTCGCGCAGCTGTGCAATTACCTGAGCAGCCTCTTCACGCACGTTGTCCTGTAGACCAATCATACCCACGAGCTGATTATCCAAACCGATAAACAGAAGATGACGGCCTTGCTGTTCCAGCTCAGCAATTTCATCCGCATACGGGGCAAAATCGATATCATAGTGACAGCTGAGGAAGTGACGGCTACCAATCACCATCTGGTGATCGTCCAACTCACTCAATAGGCCATGAGCAATCACGTATTCAACTTCGCCGTGGTTAATGTGCGGTAATTCGTGATGTTCTGCCGCTGCTACCACCGCACGCGCCAATGGATGATTGCTGTGCTCTTCAACCGACGCGGCAATAGCCAGCAAACGTTCAGCCCACGTGCGCTCCGGATCGAAGCTCACCACATCGGTCACCAGCATGTCGCCATGGGTGAGCGTGCCGGTTTTATCGAAGACGACGGTATCAACCGCTGCCAACTGCTCGATTGCACGACCGCCTTTCAACAGCAGGCCGTTGCGCGCAGCACGATACATGATCGACTTGAACGCGATTGGCGTACTAAGTTTTAACGCACATGAGTAATCGACCAAGAACACCGAGGCCAAGCGTTGCCAGTCACGGGTCATTGCAAATACCGCTGCGCCCACGCCCATGGTGATCGCCACACGGCGATCGGCCATTTCCTGCGTGACCTTCTGCGTCTCACTACGCTGGCTTAATGAGTCAGTGATAAAGCGGCGGATATTGGCCGTAGAAGAATCATCGCCAACGCGTTCGGCACGCACGGCGATATTGCCATCTTGTACCTGCGTACCCGCATAGATCCACGCGCCAACCTCGCGGCGAACGGGAACGCCCTCGCCGGTCATCGATGCTTGGTTGATTAACCCGACGCCACGAATCACGGTGCCATCGGCGGGAATATTATCGCCCGGCCCCAATAGCATCACATCGCCGTTAACCAGAGCTTCAGACTGGATTTCAACGCTTTGCCCATCACGCTCAACCCAAACCGGATGCTCGCGCGGCTGCATGAGGCTTGCCAACAACGCATCGGAATGACGGCTGGTTTCCTGCTCCATATATTCGCCAAGCGTCAACAGCGATTGGGTCAGCATCGCGGTACGATAATCACCGCGCGCCATCGATAACCCTAGCGCCAGCGCGTCCAGCACTTCGACTTTCAGCTTACGCTGGGCAAGCTGATGTGCCCCTTCGCTCAACGTCGATGACGTCAGCAATAAGGTTGGCAACGCCGCCCATTTTTTGGGTAACAGCTGAGAAAGCGCCAGCCCACCGATGTTAAGTAGGTTATCCCCGCCACAGTATTCGGTTTCGTATTCGCCTTCGGTTCGCTGCGCCCAATCGAGGCTGCGCAGCTTAGCTAATAGCGGTTCCTCGCTGGTCGCCGCCACGTCATAGGTGATGACTGCCGAACGTGCCTCAGGCCGCAGGCGTGTCCCCGTCACACCGGGGAATGAAAGCAGCTGACGCTTCAACCATGCCGCACAATCTGGCATGGTGCGAAGCTGAGGAACACGCACGCGCATACGCCCTGGCAGACGGTGTACAACAACAATCATGTCAGGAGAGATAGCTTTCACTCGGCGTCCTGTTCCTTGCTGTGGTAATAATCGAGCTCGGCCTGTAAATCTGCCAGACGCTCTTTGAGCTCTTCCACTTCGCCCCGCACGGTTCCCCATGCTTTGCTCGCTGTGGTGGTGATCCCCTGCTGAACCTGACGATTAGTCAGTAAGTACGCGATAGCTGCACCAGCCACCATGCCAGTTAGCAAGTGAGTACGTCCATTCGCCTGACGATAGTTCGAAGGCTGAGACGCAGCGGGCTGTGCAGGCATCTGCTGTGGATTAACATAGCCTTGCGCATTGTTGTAGTAGTAATACGGGTAACCATAAGGATAGTTAGGCTGATTCATTGTCATTTTCCTTATTTTTCATTGCGTCCATCAGATAAAGTCCGGCAGCTCCGGCACTGATCACGGTCAACATCGTTAAGAGTGGGCGGCCCGCCGTTGCGCTGGCGACCGCCATCACAGCACCGCTAACCAAACCCGCTTTGGTGGCATCGCTAACCACTTTCGCCGCCGTTTGATTGAGGCTTTTCTCACCGTTCTGATAGCTGCGCCACTGTTCAATACAAGACGTCGTCGTTCCTACCAAGGCGCCAGCAATCAACGCGCGGCTGACGGAACTTAATTCATCACGATTGTTGCTCATCCAGAGATCCTTCCGTCTCTTGCCCTTCTCCCATCGCAGCGGCGGCAGGCGCAGGCTGGCGATGACGTTCTACTGACTCAGTGAAACCATCTTTACCGGCTTTCAGCGTGTCACGAAAAATCGTGCTGCTGGTAGTAGCGGTTTCTTTGATCGTTTCTGCTCCGCTCATCACGCCATCTTTCACTTTCGCACCGCCGGTTTTCAACAAATCGCCAGCGTTAGCCACGGTTTGCATCAACATGTTGCGTACGCTTTCGTTGGTCAACAGCAGCGTGGCAGCTGCGCCGATCATCGCGCCTTTCCAGAATTCTTTATCGTCGGCACCAATTGTGCTGATGATGTTTTTCAGCAAACCAGCCTGTTCGCCCATCATGCCTTCAACCATACCCTGCGCCTGTGAGCTCCAATCAAATCCCGGAGCAGCTGCGTGATGATGGTGATGTGGATGATGCGGATGTGGCATAGCCTGTTGCGGTGGCATCATTGGCTGCTGCGGCATCGGATAGCCCATTGGAGGGAATCCCGGCATCATGTGCGGATACCAAACCGGCTGCTGTGGCCAGCCCATCGGCGGCTGCTGCGGCTGCGGGGGCATCTGCTGAGCAGGCTGTTGTTGCATCTCAGGCATCGGCGGGTAATACGGATAGCCAAACGGTGGATAATAAGGTGCACCCTGATTCATTGGGTTATTGTTGTCGTTACTCATAGTGTGATCCCTTATTTGCTTTCTGAATGTGAAAGAATGGAGTAAATCTGCTCAAGAGCCTGATGAGCGAGAGCGTCGTCATCGCCAAAAAGCTGATTAAGTGTTGTTGGTGAAATGTGCGCGGCACTGTATTCCAGCACCAGACTTCCCGTGGCCGTATTCAGTGAATAGCTACGCAGATAGCCCTCTGGGTGGCATATTTCTTCAAGTGCAGACAGCTTGTTCTTGCTTAAACCTGAAATCAGGCGATTGGTGAAGCGCAAACGAATGCGCCCTGGAATATGATGAGCCACCTCAACAAAGCGACGTAGCGTCATGAGTCCGTTTAAATCTTCTAACTGCATGAAAAATCCCGTTCATCATTGGCGTTCAAGTGCAAAGTACTTTGGATGTCTAGGGCTAATCTATCGTATAAAGCTATAGGTATTCACACTAAAAGTAAGCTTTTAGCGCTATGTTTGCGGTCCATCAATTAATGATCGAAAGTGAGAATTGATACGTTCTGAAAGTGCGGAAAAAGTCGACAAGGGATAGACAGAGTGATTTCATTAATATAAATTATTCTCATTACGGTTATCATGTATGAGGCTCACATGTCACCTTACCTGCACCAAACTCAAAATCGCATCCGTGTACGTTCGGATTTTATTCAGCGCAATCCAAAGCTTGTCAAAGAAGCGATCAAACAACTGCAAGCGACAGATGGAATTGAAGAGATCACTCACCGCCTTTATGCGGGCTCGGTGGCGATTCGTTTTGACTCTAAGCAGGTCAAAGCAGCAGCTCTGCTCGCTCAGATTGAGGCAATGGGCTGGTTGTCTGTGCAAAAGGACAAAGACTACATTGATAGCACCATTCGCCGTAGCGCGGTCTCTTTAGTTAAAGGCATCGCCATTCTGACCTTAAAACGTACCGTGGGTGGCTCACTGGTAAGCGCGGTTACTGCCCTCGCCCGCTAATGTATATTCTTTCTTAAACGCCGTTTCTGCCCGCAGAGACGGCGTTTTGCTATCTAGTGAATTAGATTCGTGATTAGCATCGCGGCTGAATTAACGTTGAACGTGCTGAGTTATAACTAACCGGTCTAGCTCTGCGCTATGCCAAACGTTATGCTGCCATTTTTAGATGAAGGAAAACCCTCAATGAATACTGAAGACGAATTAGCCCTGCTTGCCGCAGAAGAAGCCAACTTGCAGTTTTCTTCATTTAATACCGATAGCGCATGGGAAATTGGCTCTGCGCTGAAAGCCGAAGCTGAACGCCGTGGGGTTGCCGTCAGTATTGATATTCAGTTAGCTGGGCACACGCTATTCCATTACGCCATGCACGGCACATCTCCAGATAATGCCGAATGGATCCGTCGGAAACGCAACGTGGTTAATCGCTTTCATAAGAGCTCTTATGCTATCGGTCTGCGGTTACAGCAACGCAATTCGACGCTGGAAGAACGCTACGGCCTAAGTTTAAATGACTACGCCGCGCACGGCGGCTGTTTTCCGCTGATCATTAAGGACACTGGATGTGTAGGAACCATCACTGTTTCTGGTGCTCCGCAACTTGACGATCACCAGATAGTAACAACCGTAATATCTCGTTTTCTCAAGTTAACCGCTCGTTAACCGCTATACCGACTAAAAGTAGAAATTGACTTCATTCAGCTTCGCCATTGCTATAGCGTAATATACTGTCTGTATTGAGCAATGGCGCAGCAATAAACCACGATATCTATCGCAAAAAAATAGCGTTATTCACCCGCAATGTTGCTGTCGGCACCACAATTTTCTACTAATTAGTCATTAGCCACCACGGTGTCAATTAAGCATTCGCACCGATATATATTAATTGCTCATCTTTAATTTACGCATGCGCCATTTAAGCGGAGTATTTCGCGCTGACGTTCATCTCTAGAAGACTTACCTGCCAGCATCGCTAAAGCACTGGTTAATGACTCATCAGATAGATGAGCGCCGAAGCGCTGAGTATAATCAATAAAAACACCATGAAAACAAATAATTTAGCTGACGACGTATAGTTCACCCACAAACTCCATTGCTTAAAATAATAGTAAAAAAAATTGAAAAGCTCACTGCTATGCTCAGCCATATGTCATTAATAGCGCTTTATGTAGACTTATCTAAAAGTAAATAGTCGATGGCATTAGCGTGATAAGAATCAACAGAAAATAGTTTCGCTGGTAGATAACCTATGAGTAAAAGCGATCAAATAACTTAGCGTTCCTCAAATTCATGCGAATTTATCTTCTAATAAGAATAAATATTATCATAAGAGTCAATATAGGATTTTTATTCCACTTTTAATTATCGCTAACATAATCCATTCTTTCTCACCCTCATTTTCGCGAGTCTAGGCCCGACTTTGGCATCAGGTTTAATTTGCTCTTTAAGATTGATAAACCAGCTTTTTTTTGACTTTGAGAGAGAGTTATAGACTTTAGTCAAGGCAATTTCAGCCAACTGGGTGTAAACTGTCATGGATGGTGGTTGATTCAGTAACCTAGTTCTAGGTCTGATGAAAACAGTGGTTAGAAATTGTGCCCTTCTTTGAGATTCTGTTTCATCCGTTATATTCCGGTTCCAAAGCGATTCGTCGCTGGAGTGATTCTTTTGTGTGAATCAGCGGATTTATCGCGATAAAGCAAGCTTGGGGTGTACCAAAATTGTGCCCATTTTGTCACCAGCGGGAGTCCATTTGGCCAGATGCCAATGGTGTAGTCGTTGAACCTCTCTTAGGGAGCTAGGTCACTAGCTAACAATTCGTATAATGAAAACGCATAAAATTAACGGTGTGATGCCGTTTAGCGCGCTGATAGAGGCCTGCTGGCGTGAGCCTTATAACGCACAGCGCTTTGTTAAAGATATTATTGCCGGCATCACCGTCGGCATTATTGCGATTCCTTTGGCGATGGCCCTTGCCATCGGCAGCGGCGTACCGCCTCAATATGGTTTATATACCTCAGCCGTTGCGGGTATTGTGATCGCATTAAGCGGCGGTTCACGTTTTAGTGTTTCAGGCCCGACGGCTGCTTTTGTCGTTATTTTGTATCCAGTGTCGCAACAGTTTGGTCTATCCGGCCTGTTACTGGCAACGTTGATGTCTGGGGTATTTTTACTGCTGATGGGGCTGGCTCGTTTTGGCCGTCTGATTGAATATATCCCCCTTTCTGTCACCCTTGGTTTCACCTCTGGTATTGCGATTACCATTGGAACCATGCAAATCAAAGATTTCTTTGGTTTGCATCTCGAACATGTGCCAGAAAGTTATCTCATGAAAGTCGCGGCGTTAGCGCAGGCTCTGCCCACCATTAGTTGGGCAGATACGCTGATTGGCGTAACCACGCTGGCAGTATTAATTTTCTGGCCTCGATTAGGGCTGCGTTTACCGGGGCATTTACCTGCGCTACTGGCTGGTACTGCCATCATGGGTATTTTTGCGCTCTTTGATACGCACGTAGCCACTATCGGTTCTCGCTTTAGTTACCTGCTCGCCGACGGTACCCAAGGCCAAGGCATACCGCCGATTTTGCCGCAGTTTGTGCTGCCGTGGAATCTGCCATCGGGAAATGGGCAGCCTATTGATTTAAGCTGGAACACGCTCACCGCCTTGATGCCAGCGGCCTTCTCTATGGCGATGTTGGGTGCTATTGAGTCCCTACTGTGCGCAGTGGTTCTCGACGGTATGACCGGGAAAAAGCACAATTCTAACGGCGAACTTATCGGGCAGGGATTGGGTAATATTGCTGCGCCTTTCTTTGGCGGTATCACTGCTACGGCGGCGATTGCGCGCTCAGCCGCTAACGTTCGCGCGGGAGCAACCTCCCCTGTCTCTGCCGTTATTCACTCACTGCTGGTGATCCTCGCCCTGCTGGTGTTAGCGCCATGGCTCTCCTTCCTGCCGCTGGCCGCAATGGCTTCACTGCTGCTAATGGTGGCGTGGAATATGAGCGAAGCGCATAAAGTGGTTTATCTGCTGCGTCGCGCCCCGAAAGACGACATCATCGTTATGCTGATGTGCATGTCATTGACGGTGCTATTCGACATGGTGATTGCCATAACAGTGGGGATTGTGCTGGCATCTCTGCTGTTTATGCGTCGTATTGCACGGATGACGCGCTTAAGCGTGTTGAGTGAATCGGCCGAAACGTCAACGCTGATGCTGCGCGTTAGCGGGCCTCTATTCTTCGCTGCTGCCGAACGTATCTTCTCTGAGCTGTTGGCACAAAGCGAAGATTACAATACCCTCGTTATGCAGTGGGACGCGGTTCCGGTGCTTGATGCGGGAGGGTTGAACGCATTCCAGCGCTTCGTTGAAGCGTTACCCGAAGGGAAACAGTTGATTATCACCGATATTCCTTTCCAACCGCTGAAAACCTTTGCTCGCGCTCGGATCGCGCCCATCGCGGGCAAACTCGCCTTCTTTTCTACCCTGCCAGACGCAGTTAAACATTTGAACGAGAGCGTTTCCTCTTAGTTCTAAGCTCGTTAGAGACAAAAAAGGCACGCCATCATGCGTGCCTTTTTCATATCCTAACTAAAATCTCAATAAGATTAGTTAGAAGTATCTAGCTCTGGGAAGTTTTTCACCAGATCGTCAATCGCTTTCATCTGAACCAAGAATGGCTCAAGTTTATCAAGCGGCAGTGCAGATGGGCCATCGCAGCGTGCATTGGCTGGATCTGGATGGGCTTCAATAAACAGGCCAGCCAAACCAATCGCCATGCCTGAACGAGCCAGCTCGGTCACCTGCGCACGACGTCCGCCAGATGCGGCGCCAAACGGGTCGCGGCACTGCAGTGAGTGGGTTACGTCGAAGATCACCGGGCTACCTTTAGACGCATTTTTCATCACGCCAAAACCCAGCATATCAACAACCAGATTGTCGTAGCCGAAGTTAGCGCCGCGATCGCACAGAATGATTTTATCGTTGCCGCCTTCTTCAAACTTATCAACGATGTTCCCCATCTGGCCTGGGCTCAGGAACTGTGGTTTTTTCACGTTGATTACCGCACCGGTTTTCGCCATGGCTTCAACCAGATCGGTTTGGCGGGCCAAAAATGCAGGCAGCTGGATCACATCAACCACGTCGGCAACAGGCTGTGCCTGTTCTGGCGTATGCACGTCAGTGATAATTTTAACGCCGAAAGCCTGTTTGATATCTTGGAAGATGCGCATTCCCTCTTCCAGACCTGGGCCACGGTAAGAGTGAATGGAAGAACGGTTGGCTTTATCAAAAGAAGCTTTGAAAACGTAAGGGATACCCAGTTTTTGAGTAACGGTAACGTAGTGCTCACAGATACGCATCGCCAAATCACGCGATTCCAGCACGTTCATGCCACCGAAAAGAACGAACGGTAAATCGTTCGCGACTTTGATATCACCAATGCTGACAACTTTCTGTTTCATGCTTGCGCCTTAATGTTCAAGTAACCGTGTATACCTTTTGGCTCTGAAGTCGCTGTTGTAACAGCGATAACAAAACGTCCGGCATAAGAATCAATAAATGGAGGCAAAAATAACGAATTTAAACCCCACAAGCGCGGTTGGCGTTCATGGGGAAAAATAAATCAGTGCAGAACAATATTTTTCTGCTCAATGGAGTGTATCTGAACCTTAATCACTTCAGACACGGGATCTTCTGGGCACTGTTCAACAAAGTAGCTGAGGTCAGAAACCGCAATATGATTACAATCCAGCTGCGCATAAATCAAGCCGCGGTCACGGATTTCGTAGGGATCTTCCGGGTCGAATTCCAGCAAGGCCTCGCAGGCACGCAGTGCAGATTCGATCTGTTTCTCTTCCATCAGCGCGGCTTTCAGGGTGCTCAACATTTTGCGCACCACCATGCTGTTTTCTGCTTCGTCAAAGTCGGTATCTTCAAGGCTGGCCATTAAGCCAAGATTGCCCTTCAACCAAACTTCTAGCGTATGCTCGTTTAACGTTTCGCCATTGAGCGGGTTAACCAGCCACATTTCTTCATCGAGCCAATCTGCACGCATGATCAGCTGGGTTGGGAAAATAACCGGCTGCAGAGGCAAATCAAGCTGGTGCGCGATATGCAGGAAAACAATCCCTAAAGAAACCGGCGTTCCCTGACGTGAGCTAAGAACCTTATCCAGCCAGAGCGCATCAGAGAGACGGTATACGCCGCCCACGCCGCCAAATCCCCACTCATTGAAGAACAGATCGATCAGCCGCTCAAGTTTCTGATCCTGATCTAATTCCGCATCAATACGCGCCAACGCCTGCTCAGACAGCTGCTGCAATGTTTCGCGCACTGTATCGGCAGGGAAATCACGACGTATAGCTTGCGAAACTAGAATAACCCCTTCGCTCAGAGGGAAGCGGTTAAACTCAAAATCAGCTATGGAACTCATACATACCCCATCAGCAACGGCATTTTCGTCATTGCCAGTTTAATAATTAAGTACAAACATACGAGTGCTGCCACAAAAGCAAAGCATCTTACTTTTTGGCTACGTGGTCGTTTGCCCAGAGCAACATAGCCAAGCACGACGTAAATAATAACACCGACCAGTTTTTCCGTCAGCCAAGTCCCCTGCGGGGTAAATGGATAAAATCGAGTGATAAAGACCAAGGCAATACCGGTTACAAATAGCAGGGTATCGTTCACATGTGGCGCAATCTTCACCCAACGGCGCTCTATCATAGCTGAATTACGCCATTTCCAGAAGAAACGCAGAATGAATAGCACAACGCTTATTGCTACCGTCAGCAAATGCAGATGTTTTATCCCAATATAAGCTTCCATACGTTATTTCCTCTTTTTGTAGTCAACGACATTGGGCACGATAAAAACGTGTGTTCCAGCTATTTGCCTATCCACTGACCGAATGAAATCCGGTCATTGTTGCCATAATCTCTCTGCGTGGCGACCTGCACAAATCCACGCGCGTTGAGTAATTGACGTACCGCTTCGCCCTGCTGCCAGCCATGCTCCATGATCAGCCATCCTTCATGGATAAGATGATCGGGCGCATATTCCACGATATGGCGTAAATCCGCTAACCCTTGCTCAGGAGCCACTAATGCACTCGCCGGCTCAAAGCGAACATCGCCCTGCGAAAGGTGCGGATCGGCTTCATCAATATAAGGCGGATTACTCGCGATCAGTGCAAACTGCTGTCCTGCAACCGGCTCAAACCAGCTCCCTGTAACAAATGAAGCATTAGTGAGGTTTAAACGTGTTGCGTTACGCAGGGCAAGCGCAGCGGCATCGGCTGAATAATCAACGCCGATGAACTGGCTATCCGCCCTTTCACTGGCAAGCGCCAAGGCAATTGCGCCAGTGCCAGTCCCTAAATCCAGCGCCCGACAAGGCGTTGCGGGTAGCAGCGAGAGCGCTTTCTCCACCAAACATTCGGTATCTGGACGAGGGATCAGCGTCGCAGGTGACACTTCTAGCGGAAGCGACCAAAACTCGCGCTCTCCAACCAGATAAGCCACCGGTTCACCCCGTTCGCGGCGCGCCAGCAGATGCTCTAGCTGTTGCGCCTGCTCTGACGAAAGCACAGTTTCGCCAAACGCTAAAATATAGCTGCGTGTTTTGCCAGTAACAAAACCCAGCAGGATCTCGGCGTCACGCTTAGGGCTTTCACCGGTAGACAGCCTGTCAATCGCCTGTTTTAGCCACTGGTCAAATCGCATCAGTCTTGCTCAGAAAGTGAAGCCAGCTGATCCGCTTGGTATTCTTGAACGATAGGTTCGATCAGCGAATCCAGTTTTCCTTCCATCACTTCATCCAGACGATAAATCGTCAGGTTGATGCGGTGGTCGGTCACACGACCCTGCGGGAAGTTGTAGGTACGGTTACGGTCCGAACGATCGCCACTGCCTAACAGGTTACGACGCGTTGACGCTTCTTCCTGCTGGCGCTTAGCCATTTCAGCCGCACGGATACGCGCGCCCAACACCGACAACGCTTTCGCTTTGTTTTTATGCTGGGAACGTTCGTCCTGGCACTCAACCACGATACCGGTTGGTAAGTGAGTAATACGAATCGCTGAGTCCGTGGTGTTAACGTGCTGTCCACCCGCGCCCGATGAGCGGAAGGTGTCAATACGCAAATCGCCTGGGTTGATATCCGGCAATTCAGCTTCTGGAATTTCTGGCATCACCGCAACGGTACAGGCAGAAGTATGGATACGACCTTGCGATTCCGTTGCTGGGACGCGCTGCACGCGATGGCCGCCAGATTCAAACTTCAAGCGACCATAGGCACCCTCGCCGATCACTTTGGCGATAACTTCTTTGAAGCCGCCGTGTTCGCCTTCGTTAGCACTCATCACTTCAACTTTCCAGCGACGTGCCTCGGCATAACGGCTGTACATGCGGAACATATCGCCAGCAAACAATGCGGCTTCATCGCCGCCGGTTCCTGCACGAATTTCTAGATAGCAGCTGCGCTCATCGTCAGGGTCTTTCGGCAACAGCAGAATTTGCAATTGTTGCTCAAGGTCTGCGATCTGATTTTTAGCTTCAGAAATCTCTTCCTGCGCCATTTCACGCATTTCAGGATCGTCTAGCATCAGCTCAGCCGTGGCGAGATCCTCCTGTACCTGTTGCCAGGTCTGGAAACAACGAGTGACGTCGGTCAACTGCGCGTACTCGCGTGACAGCGCGCGGAAACGGTCTTGGTCGGCAATCACTCCGGCATCTCCGAGGTGCGCCTGCACCTCTTCGTGACGCTCTTGTAATGCTTCTAGTTTGGCAACGATAGAAGGCTTCATGCGTGGCTATTTACCTGTATGTAATAAGAGGAACTAATTTTGGTCCAGCCCGAGACTGTCGCGCAACACCTGTAATTTTTCGATGTCGCCGTTACTCGCGGCCTGCTGGAGGGATTTGGTTGGTGCGTGAATCAGTCGATTGGTTAGCCGATGCGCCAATTTATGGATGACGGTTTCAACATCGGCACCCTGTGCAATCGCGGCCAGTGCTTCAGCTTCCGCCTCGGCGCGCATTTGATCGGCCTGTGAACGATAATCTCGGATAGTTTCCACCGCACCTTGGGCTCGTAGCCAGGCCATAAAATTGGCACTTTCCTGCTGCACAATATGCTCAGCCTGAACGGCTGCGGCTTTGCGCTGGGCAAGATTGCTTTGAATGATCGAATGCAAATCATCGACGCTATACAAATAGGCGCTGGCTAGTTTGCCGACTTCCGGCTCAATATCACGCGGAACCGCGATATCAACGAACAGCATCGGCTGGTTACGGCGAGCTTTAAGCGCACGCTCGACCATGCCTTTACCGATGATCGGCAACGGGCTTGCGGTAGAACTAATGATGATATCAGCCTGCGCCAAACGCTCATCAATTTCGGGTAACGTAATCACTTCCGCGTTAACTTCATCCGCCAACGCCTGAGCGCGTTCACGGGTGCGGTTAGCAATCATCATATGCCGCACTTTATGTTCACGCAGATGACGCGCCACCAGCTCGATGGTTTCACCTGCGCCAACCAGCAGCACATTGACTTCAGAAAGCGATTCAAAGATCTGGCGCGCCAGCGTACAAGCGGCAAAAGCCACCGATACCGCACTCGCACCGATATCTGTTTCCGTACGCACGCGCTTGGCGACCGAAAACGTTTTTTGGAACAGACGCTCAAGGTCAGCAGACATCGACTGCTCACGTTGAGATTCCGTGTAGGCCTTTTTGACCTGCCCTAAAATTTGCGGTTCGCCCAATACCAAAGAGTCCAATCCACTTGCTACACGCATCAAATGGTTCACGGCATCGTTATCTTGATACCAATAGAGGCTCTTGTTGACTTCGTCAGGGGACAGTTTGTGGTAAGCGCACAGCCAATCAACGATCTGTTTATGCAGATCCTGCGGCGGCACATCTTCCGGTTGCTCCATGCTGAGATACAGCTCGGTGCGGTTACACGTAGACAGCACAACGCCAGCCTGCACCAGGGGTTGCTGGCGTAAGCTTTCAATAGCATGGTTCAGTGTTTCAGGTGAAAACGTCACCCGCTCACGGAGTGCTACCGGCGCAGTTTTGTGATTGATTCCAAGTGCAAGCAGGCTCATGACAAATCGTCGAATAGTATCGCTTCAGATACCCTAAGTAATTCGAACTGCAGGCAGGCGGCGAGAGAATGAATCCCGATGGGCTTACATCAAGTAAGTGATTCGGGTGATTGAACGCAGCCAACGCACATGCAGCTTGAAGTATGACGGGTATATTCGTTTATTTATGCGGGCATTCTACTTGATGCGCGAGATCAATAAAAGCCACACGAAATCGGGATGTATCTTATTGAATCAATTTCTCTGACTTTTACCCTTAATATTTGCTACACAACACGCAGAAAGCATTGACGCTGCTAGATAAGACCGCTAGCGTTAGCCGCAATGATCATTCTCCGCCCCACCCTCGAGAATCTGAACGGACAACCCGATGCAAAAACTAAAACTACTTAAATTACTGCCGCTTAGCTGTGTTTTATTGGCTGCTTGTAGCACTACGCAAAATAAAGGCCCAGCCGGTAGCCCTACCGCACCGCAGTGGCGCGAACATGAGTCTCAGGTTCAGAAAATCGCCGAATATCAAACTCGCGGAGCTTTTGCCTATCTTTCCGATAAGCAAAAAGTATATGCCCGCTTCTTCTGGCAACAAACGGCCCCCGAACGTTATCGACTGCTGCTGACTAACCCGCTAGGCAGCACTGAAATGGAATTAAACGTTATTCCGGGCGTGGTGCAACTGACAGACAATAAAGGCAAGCGCTATGTCAGCGATAACGCTGACGAAATGATCCAAAAACTGACCGGCATGCAAATTCCGCTGCAGAGCCTGCGTCTATGGATGCTGGGCCTGCCGGGTGACGCAACAGAGTTCACCCTCGATAGCCAGTATCGTTTGCAAGATCTGACATACAGTAAAGATGGCCTCACGTGGAAAGTGAACTACCTGAAATATGATGCCGACAGCAAACCTTCTCTGCCCGCTCAGTTAGAAATTACGCAAGGTGAACAACGTATCAAGCTCAAAATGGATAATTGGACGCTGCAAAAATGATGTCGACCACCCGCGTTTGGCCTGCGCCCGCCAAGCTAAACTTGTTTTTATATATCACGGGCCGTCGTCCAGACGGCTACCATAATCTGCAAACGCTGTTTCAGTTTTTGGATTATGGCGATCGGCTCACTATCACGCCGCGTAATGATGGTCAGATCAATTTGCTCACGCCTATCGACGGCGTGCCAAATGAGCAAAACCTCATTATTCGTGCAGCAAAACTGCTGCGCGACAATTTGCCTGAACGCTTCTCACACTGTGGAGCGGATATTGCGCTAGAAAAGATCATTCCGATGGGGGGAGGTCTTGGTGGAGGTTCGTCCGATGCGGCAACCGTGCTCGTGGCACTCAATACATTATGGCAAGCCAATCTCAGCGACAGCGAGCTGGCAAAGTTAGGTTTAACGCTCGGCGCGGATGTACCTATTTTTGTTAATGGCTTTGCATCTTTTGCAGAAGGTGTTGGTGAATTGTTACATCCAGCACATCCTGAAGAAAAATGGTACCTTGTTGCACACCCCGGTGTAAATATTCCTACCCCTGCTATCTTCGGCGATCCGGAGCTGAAAAGAGATACTCCTGTGCGGTCTTTGCAGGAACTTCTCCGTATTCCGTACGCAAATGATTGCGAACTTACCGCAAGAAAACGTTTCCGTGAGGTTGAACAGGTCATTTCATGGCTGTTACAATACGCGCCGTCGCGTCTGACTGGCACAGGTGCTTGTGTGTTTGCTGAATTTGACACCGAGTCTTCTGCCCGTCAGGTGCTTTGCAGAGCCCCCGAGTGGATCAAGGGTTTTGTTGCGCGTGGCGTTAATACCTCACCGTTACACCTTGTCCGCTCAGAGCTTATTGAGTCCGTAAAATGATTTTTACGTTTGATGCACCCTGTTCGATACGTGTTTTAAGTATCAGCAACGCATCAATAGCGCGAACTATGAGCACAATTGAGCGCAAGTAGCCACGTTTTGACTCGGCCATTTGTCTTGTTTGGCAAATGAAGAGAACTTAGACATATTCAAAGTCCTGAGCATTTGGTTGCAACCGCTTTGAATATTTGAGTTCTGAAACACCCGTAGGGTATTGCAGCACGCTATTACCACCCCCTGTTTAACGTGTCTGTACTGCCAACTTCTCTGGACGCAAGCCTGAGGTTCTTCTCGTGCCTGATATGAAGCTTTTTGCTGGTAACGCTACCCCGGAACTAGCACAACGTATTGCCAACCGTTTGTACACCAGCCTTGGTGACGCCGCTGTAGGTCGTTTTAGCGACGGCGAAGTGAGCGTACAAATCAACGAAAATGTACGCGGTGGTGATATTTTCATCATCCAGTCCACCTGTGCACCAACCAACGATAACCTAATGGAACTGGTTGTTATGGTTGACGCGCTGCGCCGCGCTTCTGCCGGCCGCATTACCGCAGTTATCCCTTACTTTGGCTATGCCCGTCAGGACCGCCGCGTGCGTTCTGCGCGTGTGCCAATCACGGCGAAAGTCGTGGCTGACTTCCTGTCAAGCGTAGGTGTTGACCGCGTTCTTACCGTGGACCTGCATGCTGAACAGATTCAAGGCTTCTTCGACGTGCCGGTAGACAACGTATTCGGTAGCCCGATCCTGCTGGAAGATATGCTGCAACAGAATCTGGAAAACCCAATTGTGGTTTCTCCGGATATCGGTGGTGTTGTTCGCGCCCGTGCTATCGCTAAACTGCTTAACGATACTGACATGGCTATCATCGACAAACGTCGCCCTCGTGCTAACGTTTCTCAGGTGATGCACATTATCGGTGACGTTGCAGGCCGCGACTGCGTGCTGGTTGATGACATGATCGACACCGGTGGTACGCTTTGTAAAGCCGCTGAAGCACTGAAAGAACGTGGTGCTAAACGTGTATTTGCTTACGCAACCCACCCTATCTTCTCTGGCAACGCGATCGACAACATCAAAAACTCTGTGATTGATGAAATCATCGTCTGCGATACCATCCCTCTGTCTGACGAAATCAAGGCGCTGAAGAAAGTTCGCACCCTGACACTGTCTGGCATGTTGGCTGAAGCTATCCGCCGTATCAGCAATGAAGAATCTATCTCTGCGATGTTCGAACACTAAGATTTCGTTCAACATGCAGCAAAACGGCGGAGAAATCCGCCGTTTTTTGTTTGTACTGGGTAGGACGCAAACAAAAAAACGCCGCGTTGCGAAAGCAGTGCGGCGTTTTAATTTATCAAGCTAATATTCATTTAATCTTATTCACTAACAACTTCTAAAACGCAATCTTATTATTCAAAGCAACCGTTTGTGAAAGGTTAAGAATGACGAGTATTACGATTACAGCGTTTATCAAAGTGGCGAACCCACCAGTAACGGTCGGCAACACGTTCATGACCACCGATACGCGCACCGGCCAACCATAACAGCGCCCCAACGAAGATACTCATAACAGCGCCGTGTGACAGAAACTGAGGTAAATTGAGCTGAGGCAGCTGGGCAAGAACGGAGTAACCTACGCCGCCAACCATGGTGATCAGGCCTAACCCCATAAAAACGTTACCGAGCCTCATGGCAGTTTTACGTTTCATAAATCACCTCCTCAAGTTAGAACACTTAATGTGTTACGCCTTTCGGCGTTCAATCTTTCCTTATGCTTAAAGTATAGACTCATATGGCGTATGGTTATTGCGCCATACATCACAATTTGTGCTTTTTCGCTTATCTTTCTTTACGTTATTTTTACATAAACCTTAACACCACGGGTTCATAGCGTGCTCATGGTTTATCCAACCAATAATTATTTTTTAACTTACCCCCCTCCTTTAAGCCAAGTTTTTGCATTCCCGCCGCATAGGGGTAAAATGCGCGGCTGAATTTCTTCTCTGATACGTGGAATAAAACGTGACTATCAAACTAATTGTCGGCCTTGCCAATCCTGGAGCGGAATACGCACAAACACGTCATAACGCAGGGGCATGGTTTGTCGATGCGCTGGCTGAACGTAACGGCCAGTCACTGAAAGAAGAAAGTAAATTTTACGGCTATACCGCACGCCTGAATCTGGCTGGCAACGACGTACGTTTATTGGTGCCAACCACCTTTATGAACTTAAGTGGCAAAGCCGTTGCCGCCCTCGCCACTTTTTACCGTATTCAACCCGATGAAATTCTGGTTGCGCACGATGAACTCGACCTCCCACCGGGCGTTGCCAAATTAAAGTTAGGCGGCGGAAACGGTGGTCATAACGGCCTCAAAGATATTCAGAGCAAACTAGGTAATAACCCAAACTTTTACCGTCTACGCATCGGTATTGGCCATCCAGGCGATAAAAGCAAGGTTGTCGGCTTTGTGTTGGGCAAGCCGCTCGCCAGCGAACAGCCATTGATTGACGACGCTATTGATGAAGCGCTGCGCTGTACCGAAGTACTGCTGAAAGAAGGCATCGATCGTGCAATGGCGAGTATGAACGGATTCAAATCTACGCCACGCTGATGATATACGCGCGCCCTTTCCCGATGGATGATTCGAGAAAAAGGTACTTTGCGTGTATAATTGGCGGATAATTTCCAATTTCTTCGACATACTATCATTTAGTTGTTGATATTCAATAAGTTAAGGTGATAACACATGGGATTCAAATGCGGTATTGTGGGCCTACCAAACGTGGGTAAATCCACTCTGTTCAATGCGCTGACCAAAGCGGGTATCGAAGCGGCGAACTTCCCGTTCTGTACCATTGAACCGAACACCGGCGTCGTTCCTATGCCTGATCCGCGTCTGGACAAACTGGCTGAGATCGTAAAACCACAGCGCATCCTGCCAACCACCATGGAATTCGTTGATATCGCAGGTTTGGTAAAAGGTGCCTCTAAGGGCGAAGGCTTGGGCAACCAGTTCCTGACCAACATCCGTGAAACCGAAGCGATCGGCCACGTTGTTCGTTGTTTCGAAAACGACAACATCATTCACGTGAACAACAAAGTTGATCCTGCTGACGATATCGACGTTATCAACACTGAACTGGCGCTGTCTGACTTAGACACCTGCGAACGTGCCATGCATCGCGTGCAGAAGAAAGCCAAAGGCGGTGATAAAGATGCAAAAGCTGAACTGGCTGCGCTAGAGAAATGCCTGCCACAGCTGGAAAATGCAGGCATGCTGCGTGCGCTGGATTTAACCGATGAAGACAAGGCTGCCATCCGCTACCTGAGCTTCCTGACGCTGAAACCAACCATGTACATCGCTAACGTCAACGAAGACGGTTTTGAAAATAACCCGTATTTGGATATCGTACGCGAAATTGCTGCAAAAGAAGGTTCTGTAGTCGTTGCCGTGTGTGCTGCGGTTGAATCTGATATCGCTGAGCTTGACGATGCCGACCGTGACGAATTCATGGCTGAACTCGGCTTGGAAGAACCCGGTCTGAACCGCGTTATTCGCGCTGGTTACGAACTGCTGAATCTGCAAACCTACTTCACCGCTGGCGTGAAAGAAGTGCGCGCATGGACCATTCCTGTTGGCGCTACCGCACCACAGGCTGCCGGTAAAATCCACACCGACTTCGAAAAAGGCTTTATCCGCGCTCAAACCATCGCATTCGACGACTTCATCACCTACAAGGGTGAACAAGGCGCGAAAGAAGCCGGTAAAATGCGTTCAGAAGGTAAAGACTACATCGTTAAAGATGGCGATGTGATGAACTTCTTGTTCAACGTCTAAATCGCCCCTTCTTGCTCTTGCTAGCTAAAAAAATCCACGCTTCGGCGTGGATTTTTGTTTTGACCATCTAATTTCTCGAATCGGAGCATTGTGACTACTGAACTCACATCTAACGCAGCGATGAAATATATTTCACATGATGTATTGCTCATATAGGATAAAATTACATTCCAACTTTAGTATTTATTTTCTTATGCCAATATAATATACGTGAAATTTTTACTATTCATTATTAGCATCGATTATTATAATGGTCTAACCATTCAATCTTTGGAACTACACAGAGAATAATAAGCAAGGATAATTATCATGGAAAATATTTATTTTTCAGAAACCGCTGGCTCATACAATAAGTTTTACTTTAGACTGTTTATTAAGAAACTACATACTACTCAATTAGATACTGAAAAAACGCTAGATTGTTTTAGTGATGAAGAAACTGCCGTGCTTTTTCATGAGTACATTCACCATTTGCAAAACATCTCGTGTGCCTCAGGCCTTTGGCACTGTGATTCGCTCATATCAATTTGGCATAACACAAGAAACTTCGTTGATAAAAATAGTGATTTAGAATCTCGTGACAGAGCATTATATGCTCATGGGAATTTAAAATTCTTTTTCAAAACAAAAAATCAGTATAGTGGTAAAAAAAATATTACTTTCAAACAACTGCCAGAGATTACATTATCTGCATCCAACGATAACGAGTCTGATGTCGCTAGACTTGAGAAACTGCTTAAGCCTGTAATATTTGAAGGTTATATTGATGGAAATAAATATAACCTTCAATTTGGACTGTCTGATTTTTTGGAGAGCGCGGCATACGAACTAGAAAAGGCTTATAGATTAAAAATAGGAATGAAAAACCCTGATGATGGTATAGCGTCTATACCTTATAAATTTGGACAATCGCTTAAAAATCACTATGCAGAATTTTTAGATGAAACACAATTTATTAAATTAATACTGGTCTGTACTCAGCATATCGCCCCACACGCTGCTTTTTTGTATATATTGCAAAACATCAAAAATAAATCTAACATCGATAATATTTTAAATAATAACTTTATCTCATTGATTTCTCAGCAGGAGGAGTGGGTAGATAGAATCGTAGCTCAGATCCAAACTGGATTTCCTTACGATGATCCTATTCATGGCAATTTTATAAAATCATTATTCAAAACCATTAAGAAAAACATTCAAAATCGAAAGATAAAAAACTATCCTGAATTGGATTTTATAGAAAGCATTAATAAAAGAAACCATAAGGAAAAGCTAAGAGAACTTATTGAAAGTTCAGGAGGATGCATTGTTTGTGTAAATAATGAATTTGAAGGTGATAGCAATTTTATTATTGGTGAAGATAATGCTACATTTAAAAATTCTCAAGGATGGCAAATCCTGCAAGCTAGTACACATTATACGATGTTGCACTATAACGGAGACACCATAACAAACGAGCCAACCTTTAATTCTGAATGTCCTATGTACTCATTTTGTCTTCTCAAAGATAAGATTAATGATCACATAAATTGCACAAAATCGCCTTGGCTTCTTCCTGAAGCTACTGGAAATGGTAGTGATTGCCCGTATCAGCTCGCCGTTTTTAAATCCCAATTAAAGAATGCGTAGCCCTCAAAATCAGTACAGCGAAATAATAATGCTGTACTGATTGTTATATAAATGCTTTAAGACCTAAATAAACCTCGCCCCACGCGCCGCTAACGAAGCCGAAGGCTTCTCGTTAAACAGGCGCTGATAGTCAGTAGCAAACTGGCTTAAATGCCAAAAACCCCACTGCATGGCGGCATCCTTCACGGTATGGCACTCAGAATATGGGCTGACCAGTTCGCGGCGTACCGCGTTCAGGCGCAGTGCTTTTAGCCATGCATTCGGCCCAATGCCCAGCACCTGATGAAATCCGTTTTGCAGCGTTCGGCGGCTGACGTGTAATTCACGGCATAAATCGAGCACCGTCACCGGTTCAGACGTTTGGCTCAGCAAATATTCCCGCGCCTGTGAAACTAAGTGCTGGTAGTTAATTCGGCTATAAACTTGGCGAGTTGAAACTGGCTGTGCGCCTTCCAGTAAGTGGGTCATCGCAGTAAGTAGGTTGTGGCATAACACCTTACGCACGTTTGCCTGCTGCATCGATTCAGGATCAACGCTGCCGTGCGATAACGCCTGATTAATGAAATACCACAGCGCTTCTTTTTGATACGCATTGACTTCGAGCGCGGGGTTATTGTTAAGCAGTTGCAATAATCGGTCGGGATCGATGAGCGACGAGGCGTGGCTAAACAACACATCGTACGAAACCACCACGCCAAGAATGGTGTAATCATCTGGCGTACTAAGCTCAAACTCTTTACCTCCAGGACGTACCGCAATTTCTTGCGAATCCAACGGCTGTGAGCCGATAAAACCGTGCTCACCGCGCACATCAGGAATGCCAAACCAGAACGCATTCGGCCACACCATGCAAGATTGACGCAGCGTCAGGTTGGTGTACTCGCGGAAAATCTGCACGCCGTCGAACAAGATTTCGGTGAGTTCGCCTTTAAACTTGCCGGGGCGGAGCTGATCATAAAGTTGCTGCCATGCCGTGATGGTACAGGCGTGTTCATACACATCTTGCGACTCGCGCTGATGAACATTTTCACGCTCAACCAGCGGTTTACTGTTTACAGGGTCGATATCCCCCGAAAAAAGATGATGCAAATTACGATCTGGCTTCTTTTTCATATGCGCTCCTCGACGGCAACCACGCGTTAACTCACCAGTTGCTGCCAGAATTCTGGATGTGGGTTAGGCACCACCATGCTGTATACCAGCGCGCCTTTTTCTCCTGCTGATTCACTTGCCGCCTGCGTAGCCGTAGTAACGCCAGCCACATCGCCGCTCATCACCACATAACATTTCCCGCCAATACCGTACGCCATATGCAAGCGAATTAGTGTGATGTTTGCGGTTTTAACCGCACAATCAGCCGCTTCGATACAGGCCGCTACGCTGAAGGTTTCTATAACGCCCACCGCCTGCTTATCGGGCATATCGGTCACGCCGCTGATAGCGGGCAGGACGTCAGGGTGCACGTTGGCCAGCAAAAAACTGTCAACCAACAGCGTGCCGCCCTGCTGCTCGCCGGTACTTATCGCCTGCGTCACGGCAGCAACGTCCCCTCCCACCATCACCACATATTTGCCGGGGCAAACGGTCTTGGCCATTAGCAAACCGACGTTGGCGCTTTTCAGCATGAAGTCTGTCACCTGCATCCCCTTAGCGATGCTCGACAGCTCAACCATCCCGATAGCGTTATAGGTCTTAACCCCAGTGATAATCCTGCTCTGCGACACCATAACTCGCTACTCCCTCACCAACGTGATACTGCATGATCCCACTTGGCTAACCACGCCGGAAATACTGGCGTGTAGCGCTGCGCCCAAAGCACCGTTCTGCATCTGCGCAATGCACTCACCCTGCGTGATACGCTGTCCGATCTCGACACAAGGCGTGGCTGGCGCGCCAATGTGCTGATTAAGCGTCAGCCCGACCCGATGAGGCTGCCACGTCGTCTCTTGCATCGGCGCTTTATGCATGAAGGGCGCCAATCCCAAACGCGCCACCAGCCGTTTAACCGGCAGCAGTCGATACTCTGCCATCGGCGAAACTGGGCCTAGTTCACCTTGATAACGAACGCCCTTGGCACGCAGCTCCGCCTTCAGCAATTGATTAATTCGCATCGGGGAGATCTCTACCGGACACGACCACGCCTCGCACACGCCACACTCGGAGCAGGTTAACGCCGCCGTCACAGAAGAAAGTGAAGAGAGCTGACCATAGCTCACCGAACGCACAATCAAATGCGGCGGCAGTTCATGCCCCATCAGATGTCTAGGGCACAATTCGGTGCACATGCCACACTGTTCACACACCGTTTTCGCTTGATTGAGCACCGTCCGCTCACTGCGCATTCGACGTTCAATCAACAGATGATCGCTTGGCAGAACCAGCAGTCCGCCGGTCGTTTTCGTGATCGGTTCATCCAACGATGCCAACAAGCGTCCCATCATCGGGCCGCCGTTGATAAAGGCAGGATTGGCGACGGTTGCACCGCCGGCCAGCGCCAGCGCCTCGCGCAATGAAGTCCCCAGCGGCAGCGTGAGCGTCATCGGTTCAGCCACCGCGCCGTTAATGGTTAAGGTGCGTTGAGTCACCGGCGTTTGTGTTTCCACCGCTGCGGCAACGTTCAGCAGCGTTTGCACATTGTTCACCACCACGCCAACCGACAGCGGCAGCGACGCAGGGGGAACGCGCCGTCCGGTCGCCAGCCAAATGGTGATCACTTCATCTCCCGCAGGATAGACATCCGGTAAAATATGCAGCCGAATTCCGGCTGTCAGCAGCGGCGTTAGCGCCTCTATGGCGACATGATATTTACGCTTAATCGCAACTATGCCCTCGGTGGCACCCGTGGCACACATGGCATACTGCAGCCCACGCAGCAAGCGAGCCGCCGACTGAGCAGCCAGCTGCTGATCGACCTGCAACAGCGGCTCACATTCGGCGGCGTTGACTAAATAAATCTCCGCCTGCGCCTGAAGTTTCACGTGAGTCGGAAAGCCAGCACCGCCCGATCCCACCACACCCGCCGCTGCTACCCGAGTACGGATCTCCTCAGGCGTTAGCGCCATGCGTATTTGGCTCGGGTTATTCATGCCCCTCCTCCTTCGCCACTTTTATACGATAGCGGCTGCCCCGCTTACGCAGTTTGCCTTCCCGCAACAGCGTTTCTAACGTATGTCTGGTCTGCTTCAAGCTCAGTTGAAAGCGAGCCGCCATTTCGCCCGCCGTCATACCTTGGGCATGGCTGGCGATCTCCGCTAGCCATACTTGCGTTACCGCAATTTCATCGTCTGAAGTCTCGGTTTCCGTCAGCGCTGGCTGTGCTATTTCAGGCGCGGGCGCAGCTTCAGGCGTAGGAGACGGTTTTGGCGCTAAACCTCTCAGCCCTAAAATTAACCATTCAGTATCAGGATCGGGGCGGCCAATCTCTTTGCGACTAATCACCATACCGGTTCGGCTGGCTGCCGCCGCACCGGCGTCCAATGCCGCACGACAGGCCGCCAGATCGCCTTCAATCACCAGCGTCACCAGACCCGGATCAACCACTTCATGATTGAGGACCCGAACCTGAGCCGCTTTCAGCATGGCGTCGGCGGCGTCAATGCCCGCCACCAAACCTGACACTTCCAGTAATCCTAGTGCGTTGATCATGGCCGTCCTCCGTTAAGCGCGCTGAATAGGACAGCGTGCTATTTCCAATACTGCTTCGCTAAACGCATTACACGCCGCTTTACACGCCGCCTGACTACCGCTTAAAAACGCGGCGGAATAGTTAGTTTCTGACGGCGGTGCAACATAGGTCACCAGCTGCACATCGGCGGCTTTCAGCGCCGCATCAATGCCAAAGGTCGCTTCTAGCGGCGGTGCAACCAAATACGCCAACGGATCGCCTAACCGAATGCCGGAAGAACCAGACAGATAAGAGCCGGTGCGCGAGACCACATGCGCGAGAAACGCCGTGTCTTCGGCATCGCTAGCCCATTGGAAGGCCGGCCCTTGTTCGATCATGGCTTGCATCGCATCTAAACCAGCGCGCACTTCAGCTGGGTTTGGCCCCCCGAGCATAATAATTACCTCACCCGAAGAGGGTGACGGCGAGTGCGCGGCACCGGCGTACAAAGAACGGCCATAAACGACTTCGACCTGAGCCTGTTTAGTGGCCTCATCGGCGGCAATATAAGCCACATCGTCGGAGTCCACGGTAATCAGGCCAAGGCTGCGAATATGCGACGGCAGCTTCAGCTCACGGTGGAAATCTTCCTGCAGCGCGGCAATCACCCTCATCGCTTTGACGCTCGGCTTAATCAAATCTAATGCTGGCATGGTGCTTACTCCTTAACGAGTCATCGAAATACCGGAGGCTTTCTGTTCCAGCATCCGTTTGGCCAAATCCACAATCACCGCTGCTGCTTCTACCGGAGGCGTGCCGCCACGATGGATATTTGAAATGCAGGTACGATCGGCCTCTACCGTGGTAGCCATGCGTGGTGAATAGACCGCATAACAGGAAAGGCTTTCTGACTGCCCCAGGCCTGGACGTTCTCCCACCAGCAAAATCACCACTTTCGCGCCCAATAACTCGCCAATCTGATCTTCTATTTTCACGCGCCCATAGCGCACAAAGAACGGCGTGCCGACGTTCATCCCCGCCTGCTCCAGCCCTTTCAGCAACGGCGGAAGGATCTCGTCATAGTTAGCGGTAATCGCATCGGTTGATAAACCATCAGAAATCACCACCTGTACATCGGGATTGGCTTTGCACTGGGTTTTCAAGGTTTCAATGGCATTAGCGCTAAGACGTCGTCCCATATCTGGACGGGTGAGATACAGATTTTTGTCGCTGATCTCCGACTGCACTTCCAACAGCCCGTGCTTTTGTACCCACTCCGGCGGCACTTCTTTCAATACCGTATCTTTGGAGCGCGAATGGTCAGCCAAAAAACGCAGCAGCGCCTGAGTACGTGGTCGAGGGCCAGCGCGTCCAGTACATACGCGGGCCGCGGTGCTCGCCCGCAGCTCCTGTAGCACGTCTAGGCGATGCGGGTTCTTAACCCCGATCCACTGCTTAGCCTCGTCAGAACCGAGATCGACAGCACAACATTCGCCGCTCTCCACGCCCGTGACGACTCCAGCTGCGGTCGGTTGCGCAGCGGTTTCTGGCTGCGCCATACGTGACATCACGCTGCGCACAATCTCTTCTATTTGCTTTTGATCCATGATGATTTACCTCAGAAATCAGAAAAAGAGCGACGGATCACCGGCGCGCGCGGTCAAACGGCCATTCGCCATCAGCCCCATGGTTTCGAGCCAGCGCTCAAACTCCGGCGATGGACGCAGGTTCAACAGCTGGCGCACCGTAGCCGTGTCGTGGAATGCCGTGGTCTGGTAGTTGAGCATGATGTCGTCGCCCAACGGCATCCCCATGATGTAGTTACATCCGGCGGTCGCCAGCAGGATCATCAGGTTTTCGTTCAGGTTCTGATCGGCATCCGCATGGTTGGTGTAGCAGCAGTCGCAGCCCATAGAAATTCCGCTCAGTTTGCCCATGAAATGGTCTTCTAAACCGGCGCGAATAATCTGGCGATCGTTGTACAAATACTCTGGCCCAATGAAGCCGACCACGGTATTCACAATGAACGGATCGTAGTGATGCGCTAAGCCATAGTTGCGCGCTTCCATCGTGACCTGATCGGCTCCGAAGTTAGCCCCAGCCGACAGCGCAGAGCCTTGGCCAGTTTCAAAATAGAGACAGTTGCTACCGGCAATTCGGTTGTATTCCGCACCGACTGCGCGTGCTTCATCAAGCATCGCCAGCTCAACGCCAAACTCTTTCAGCCCTTTTTCACTGCCGCAGATACTTTGGAAAATCAGACCACCCGGCGCACCACGCTTGATCGCTTCGATTTGCGTCGTCACATGCGCCAGCACGCAGCCTTGGGTCGGAATAGAAAATTTGTCGATGACGCCGTAGATGGTATCTAACACACGGCTCAGGTTATCGACGTCGTCGGTGACCGGATTCACCCCGATGACCGCATCGCCCAGTCCAAATGAGAGCCCTTCATAAATCTGCGCCACAATGCTCTGCACATCGTCGCGCGTATCGTTCGGCTGTAGACGTGCGCTAAACGTGCCGGGAATGCCAATGGTGGTATTGGCTTTCTTAATCACCGGCATCTTTTTAGCACCGTAGATTAAATCGGCGTTGGAGCAAATTTTCGCCACGGCGGCAACCACTTCGGAGCTGATCCCTTTGCGTAAAAAAGCGATGTCATCCACGCTGGTTTCATCATCCAGAATGTATTCGCGCAGCTCGCTAATGCTCCAGTTTTTTACTCGGGCATAGGCGGTTTCATTGATGTCATCTTGAATAATGCGCGTGACACAGTCTTCTTCATAAGGGATCACCGGATTCATGCGGATATCCGCAATCGTCATCTCTGACAGCACCTGCTTGGCCGCTACGCGCTCTTGCGAACTCTCCGCCACCACGCCAGCTAACACATCCCCCGAACGCAGTTCGTTGGCCTTCGCCAACACCTGCTTCACATCCTTGAACTGATACGACTTACCGAATAACTGTGTTTTTAGTTTCATAAACAAATTCCCTTAAGAAGGAAAAGCCAGTGACTTGACGGTGACCGGCACCACTGCGCCGCCAAAGAGCGGTGTGCCGATATCGATGTAATCGCCGGTTCGAGTGATCACTTCATCGATCACCGCCAGCTGACGTTGTGCCATCATCGGCCGCAGCAGCATGCCCAAAGCCTTGCCAAAATCCTGACAGGCAACGACCAGCAGCGGATGCGGATTTGAAAAGCGAGTGCTGAATTCCTGCAAGGCGTCGATACAGTGCTGTACCGAGGCATAGTTCACCGGCAGCTCGGTAGGTAACGCCAATGCATAGAGATCGTGCTGGGGCTGTAAATCCATTTGGGTGAGCGCCTGCAACCACGCGTCTACCAGCGAGGTCGCATGACTCGCATCAGGATGAACAACCGGAATATTGCGAATAGGCAGAGATAAGCCATCCAGCCAGATAGTGCTGCCAGAAAGGGAAAGCGTATGCGCCCCCGCGCCGATCACCGTGGCTCGCACGGTTTGATTCGGTACCTGCACCGGCAGCGCGGCAAATCCCGGTTCTTGGTGAATCGCCTGCGCCAACAGCGGGCCGATATCGCCAAACCGGAATGGATTACTATTGTCGTTCGAGCGAAAACACTCGCCCACCCCGCCCGAAAGCGTTAAGGCGTATAGAGAATCACAGGCGGGTAGCGCATCGGTCATCAGTAACCGCTGAGCTAACGGAGAAGGTGCGCCATTGAACACTTCGAGCAGCAGCTGCGCCATGCGTGCGGCAATCTGATCAAGCTGTGCCCGCGTCAGGCTTGTCACGTTAACCCCTGCGCCAAACAGGGAATCCGCGATCCATTGCCCCGCCGGATGGGCACGCAGTACGCGACCGTCGGGGCTGGTTTCAATCAACCGCCCACCCACGTTTAAGCAGGCGGAGCTTATCACCCGTCCCGCTTCAAACAGCACATAGTTCGCCGTGCCGCCGCCGATATCAATGTTTAAAACCCGCGCCATTTTTTGTTCGGATAAGGCCTGTGCCCCCGAGCCAAAACCGGCAATAACCGACTCTAAATGCGGCCCCGCAGTGGCCACCACAAAATCCCCCAGCCGTTGAGAAAGCGCCACGATCGCCGGGCGTGCATTACGGGTTTTGGCCGTTTCACCGGTGATAATAATGGCGCCCGAGTCGATGGTTTCAGGCGCAATGCCTGCGGCCTGATACTGTGCGAGCACCAGAGCCAGCAGCTCTTCTTCGCGCAGAAAACCGGCAAAATCAACCGGTGTAAACAACACCGGGCTTTGCCAAATAATCTCGCGCTTCACGAACTCATAGCGAGGCACCTGAGAAATGGACGCACGGTTCACCAACGACAGGCGTGAGAAGATCACCTGCGTGGTAGTGGTGCCAATATCAATACCAACGCTAAGCAGTTCGAGAGTTTTCACGCTAGGCCTCCTCAGACACAGGTTGCTCAGCGTTAACGGCGACGTCTTCCCCTTTCGGCACTAACATCATGGCGACGCCGATAGCCGTAACCCCACCAACTAACTTGCCGACGATCATCGGGAAAATCATGCTAGGCATATTCGCCGCGGCAAAACCGAGGTGGTCGCCCAGCGCAAAGGCGGCGGATACCGCAAACGCACAGTTGATCACTTTGCCGCGCGCATCCATTTGTTTCATCATGCCAAACATCGGGATGTTGTTAGCCAGCGTGGCGACCATGCCACCCGCGGCCATATTGTTAATCCGCAGAACACCCCCCACGCGCATTAACGGTTTTTCAAACCAACGGGTTAGCAGCAATACCATCGGGTAGGCGCCGAGCAGAACACAGGAGATGGAGCCGATCACTTCAATCGCGCGCATCACCTGACCGGGCTTATCGCCTTCGCTCATGAAGATAGGATCTAGCCCAGGAATGATCGTCCAGCCAACGGCAAACTCAGCCACCGCAGCGGCCAACCCCACGGTGATAATCGCCACCAAGATTTTGGCGAAAATCTGAAAACCGTTGATCATTTTTTCGGGGATCAGCTTCAGCCCCAGCGCGACCAGCGCGGCCACGATAAGTACGGGGATCATGTTCATCAGGATCAGGCTAAGCGTAAATACCACCGGCTGACCGTTCACTTCCACGCCGGAATACATCGCTACCAAGCCGCCCGCAATACAGCCAATCGGGATGGTGACAATGCCTGCTAATACACCTAACGCCAAATAACGACGATCTGATTTTTCAATAATCCCCAACGCTACGGGAATAGAGAACACGATGGTTGGCCCCATCATGGAACCGAGAATCAAGCCAGAGTAAAGCCATGCAGCGATGTCTCCGCCCGCCAGCTCTTTGGCAAGGAAGAAACCGCCCATATCACAGGCCAACAAGGTGCCTGCAAACATGGAGGGATTCGCCCCCAGCATTTCATAAATAGGGATAATGATCGGTCCCAGCAAATACGCCAACACCGGCGCCAGCGCGGTCATCCCCACCATCGCTAAGCCCAAGGCCCCCATCGCCATAAAGCCTTCTTCGAATTGACCACCCGAGCCAGAAATACTCTTTCCTACCGAGCCAAGGCCGATTTTGCCTAAAATCTGTTCCGAGCCGCCAAACTGGGTAAATATGCGATCCACTGCCGCAATCAGCATGAAGATCATCATGATGTACATGATAATTTCGTTAATGCCCATAGCCTGTTCTCCTTCAAAGCCTGTTTAAGTCAGCTCACGAGCCCCGATACAGCGCCAAAATTTGAGCCTCAGTGACGGTGCGTGGATTACTTTGAATGCACACGTCTTGTAATGCTGCACGGGCGAATTCGGCATAGTCAGATTCCTGCCCGCCATAGCTCGCCAGATTGCCGCCCAATCCCACATCGTCAATCAACTGCGCGATTGCACGAATGGTGCCTGCCGCGTCGCAGGTTTCCCGCGTCAGGGCATGACCAATTTCGGCAAACGTTCTTTTGCATACCAAGCGGTTAAAATCCATCACCTGCGGCAGCATGATGGCGTTCGCCACGCCGTGCGCAATGCCATACGCCGCGCCAATCTGATGCGCGCAGGCATGGCATAGGCCTAAACCGGCGTTAGAAAACGCCATTCCCGCCATGTAAGACGCCATCATCAGCGACTCACGCGCAGCCAGATCTTGCCCCTGCCCAACCGCCTGCGGTAATGCCTGACCAATTAGCGTAATCGCACGATGTGCCAACGCACGGGTCAGCCCTGTTACATTGGTAGCAACATAGGCCTCGATGGCGTGAGTCAGCGCATCAATACCGGTGGCGGCCGTCACGTGCGACGGCACGCCCAGCGTTAAACAGGCATCAATAATGGCCATATCAGGAATGAGCAGCGCGTGAACCAAAACCTGCTTACGGTGCTGGGGCATGGCGATAATGACCGAAACGTTGGTCGCCTCTGAGCCCGTTCCGGCGGTGGTCGGAATGGCAATCAGCGGCAAGCGACGTTTAAGGCGCAAAGACGGAGTCAGCTCAGCAAAATTCAGCGAGGGATTGGCCGCCTGTAGCGCAGCGGCCTTCGCCGCATCCAGCACCGAGCCGCCGCCCAAAGCAATCACGCCGTCGCACTGCACCTGTAATAGTTGTGCCACCGCGGCGCTAACATCGGTATCAATAGGCTCACCCGGCGGACAGGCCCAAATTTCATAGGCCACGCCGCTTTGCTCCAGACTTCGCAGCAAAACCTGCGTCATTCCAGCCTGATGCAAACCGCCGTCAACCATCAGAAAGACACGCTCAATGCCGCGATCCACCAGAGACTGACCGCAACGGCTAACCGCCCCCGGCCCCATCAGGGTGGAAGGAGGCACTGCAAACTCACGCACCTGACGCGCATTCATCATGTCCAAGGCCTGATAAAGTGCGGTCTGGACTAAATCGTCCGGTGACGTTTCACATAATGATGCGTTATGCATGGCACCCTTCCTCTTCGCTGATCCCGCAGGCGGCAATCGCCAGCGGCGTCATAAAGATCGACTGCGGTGGCAGATGGATTTGATGTTGCGGAAAGCGCTGTTCAAATAGCGCCTTAACCCCTGGCTGCATACAAGAACCGCCAGCGAGCCAGAGCTCATCCACGCGGTGACCTTGCAGATGCAGCTCAACGATATCCGCCATTTTTTCGTAAACCGGACGCACCGCGGGCCAGATCTCAGCGCCGCGCTCGCGCTTTATTTGCTCGGCCTCTTCTAACGAAATTCGTTGATTTCCCGCAAGCGTAAGAGAAATGTGGTGGCCGCCGGTGGCCTCATCGCCGGAGTAAACCACCTTACCCTGCGCCACCACGGCAATACCGGTGGTTCCACCACCGATATCCACCACCGCCGCGCGGGTTAGGCCCATCATGTCCGCCACGGCGGTGGGTTCATCTAACACCTTGGTGACGCTGAGCCCTGCGGCTTCCAGCACATTGATGGAAATACGCGGATCGGTGCCCGGAGGAAATGAGGTCGCAGCATATTCAAAACGCCGACCAAACTGCGCCTCTAAGGTGTTTAAGTGCTGGCGCACGATATTGACGGCGCCAAAAAAGTCCCACACCACGCCATCTCTCACCACATCCGCCCAGTCCAAACACACCGCGACGGGAACAACGTCTGCATCAACCACCATCGACACCACGTCGCAGGTACCCAAATCAATTCCTAGCCAAAGTGGCTGGCTGGTTTCAATTGGCGCGGCGGATCCTTGCTGCAATTCGGCGGCACGTAACAAACGCGGGTGAAGCCATTCCTGTGCGGTTCGAGTCATTGACGCCTCCGTTATACGATGCGGAATGTATCCACCAGCACGCAGCGGCGCAGACGGACAAAGGTTCTGGCGGAAGTCACACCCTCACCGGTTGGCGTGGTAATGGTCATTGACGTCCAGCCTTCACCGCCAAGCCCCAGCCCCGCGATGCACGGCCCGTTTTTGACAAAAATGCTGGTATCAATGGCATTGGCCATCTGGTTGAGATTTTCAATGTGGCGAGAATGCATCGCCGCCGTGTGATGGCAGTCGCCTTCCAATTTCACCGCCAGCGCAATCGCCTGTTCGACGTTGCCCACGCGGATCACCGGCAGTACCGGCATCATCATTTCTGTCACGGCAAAAGGATGTGAAGACGACGTTTCGGCCAGCAGCAGGCGCGTTTTAGCATCCACTTCTAACCCAATCGCCGCGGCAATTTTGGCGGCGTCACGGCCCACCCAGTCACGACAAACCGTTCCTTTGCCATGCTCATCGATATTTTTCAGCAGCAGAGGCATTAGCTGTTCCACCTGCGCCGAGCTCAGTAACACCGCATGTTGCAGCTTCATCTCAGCCAGCAGCTGGTCGGCCACGCTGTCGACGACGATCAGCACTTTTTCATCGGCGCAGATGATGTTGTTATCGAAAGAAGCGCCGTGCACGATAGCGCGTGCCGCGCGAGGAATATCGGCCGTTTCGTCGACGACTACCGGTGGATTACCCGCGCCTGCGGCGATCAAACGCTTGTTAGTATGCTTACGCGCCGACTCCACCACGGCTTCGCCGCCGGTCACGACTAACAAACCGATACCTGGGTATTTAAATAGGCGCTGTGCGGTATCAATGTCTGGGTTGGCGACGGTCACCATCAGGTTGGCTGGCCCACCTGCGGCCACCACCGCTTCATTTAATAGCGAGATGGTTTTCTGGGAGACTTTTTTTGCCGCCGGATGCGGCGCAAAAACCACGCTGTTCCCCGCAGAGATCATGCTGATGGCGTTGTTGATCACCGTTGCAGCCGGATTAGTGGACGGTGTGACGGATGCCACTACGCCCCACGGCGCATTTTCAATCAGCGTTAAGCCGTTATCTCCGGTCAGCACCTGCGGCGCTAAACATTCCACGCCCGGCGTGCCGCGAGCCTGAGCCACATTTTTAGCGAATTTATCTTCAACGCGTCCCATGCCCGTTTCAGCCACGGCCATTTCAGCCAATACCTGAGCATGTTTTTCCGCCGCGTGGCGAATAGCATCCACCGCGATCTTGCGCATACTCACGGTTTTGAGACCCGCAACGGCCGTTTTGGCAGCCGAAACGGCGTCGTCCAGCGAGGCGAAAACGCCTGCGCCGTACACGTGCGTATCGGGTGTTTTAGGTGCCGAAGCCGTTACCGCTGGAGCTGACGCTATGCCAGCGAGTACCGCCTTCACCACTTGTTCGATTTCTTTCTGATCCATGTTCACTGTTCGCCCCGAATTGATAGCTGCTTGAATTTAAGCGGCTCACTGTGGGAAATTACTTATGGAAAATCACCTGACTCTCCATCACGGCTTCATCTACGATGCCAATGACGCTGAGATCGACCGGTGACGCCTCGCTGTGCTGTGCGCGGCGGGCGGAACTTCCTCCCACCACCAGCACCCATTCACCGTTGCCTGCACCTATGCTGTCGGTGGCGACGCTGCATTCCCCGCTTGGTTCACCCTGTCGGTTGATGGTCTCAACCAGCAACAGCTTGTCGTGCTCAAGCCCGGGATGCCGCACGGTACATACGATCTGTCCTATCACGACGGCCAATTTCACGTTTAACTCCTTGCTCTGTTAAAAACGTTTTGGGTAAATGCAGGGTAAAAGCGTCCCACACCGCCCGCAGGCAGCAAAAAATGATGTGTTGCTAAAATAGCGTGACGTCAGATGACGACGTCACGCGAACATCGATTAATCCAGCGGGTTGTCGCCAGACATTTTGATAGGGAAAATTTCTTCCAGATCGCCATGCGGACGTGGAATAACGTGCACAGAAACCAGCTCGCCGATACGCTGCGCCGCTGCCGCGCCTGCATCGGTGGCCGCTTTACACGCCGCCACATCACCGCGAACCATCGCGGTAACCAAACCGCCGCCAATTTGCTTCACGCCCACCAATTTAACGCGAGCGGCCTTGACCATGGCATCCGATGCTTCGATCAGTGCGACCAGACCCTTGGTTTCAATCAATCCTAATGCTTCCATGATATATACCTCTCAATGAGATCCCGTTGGGACCGGTTTTATAACCACGTTTTCACTTGATGCAGCAACGCGGGCTACATCAACTCATTTGCAGATGCCGCCATTTCTGGCTGGCGCTGCGTTACAGATTTATTCGCTGTGACTGGCGCGATTGGCGACGTGCACTGCGTTTGTGCCACCAGCACCAGCTCAATAATTTCACGCGCGCTACATCCGCGAGACAAATCATGCATAGGCGCATTAAGCCCTTGAATCAACGGCCCTAAAGCGCGATACCCGCCCAAACGCTGAGCAATTTTGTAGCCGATATTTCCCGCCTCAAGCGAAGGAAATACCATCACATTGGCACGTCCTTCTAATACGCTATCCGGCGCTTTTTGCCGCGCAACATCAGGCACAAAAGCTGCATCAAACTGAATTTCACCATCCACGGTTAAAGCAGGTACGCGCTGACGAACCAGCTCCGCCGCCTGCTGCACTGAGGCCACCGCCGGATGCTTGGCGCTGCCGCGGGTCGAAAATGACAGCATCGCCACGCGAGGCTCTTCGCCCGTAATCGCGTGATAGGTCGCCGCGCTGCTGATAGCAATATCCGCCAGCTGTGCCGACGTGGGCTGAGGAACCACGCTGCAATCGGCAAATCCCAGCGTTTCCCCCTGCGGTGACAGCATTAAAAAGAGCGATGACAGCGTTTGGGTTCCCGCCCGAAGTCCGATAACCCGCAGCCCCGCACGTAATACCGCAGCCGTGGATGAGAGATTACCGGCAATGCATAAATCGGCTTTATCACCGGTCACCATCGCGGCGGCAAACCACAGCGGCTGACGCATTTTCTCTGCGCAGTCGGCGGGCGTTTTCTCACCCAAACGCTGAGTTAGGCGCTGGCAAAACTCATGGTGCCAATCATCGGCGCTTTGCGGATCAATCACCGTTAGGCCGTCCAGCGTTAAACGGTGACTGAGCGCGAAATGACGTAGGGCAAAGGGATTCGCCAGCAAAATGGGCTGAGCCAAACCGTGGTGCAATAAATAGTGCGCAGCCTCAAGCACGCGCTTATCCAGCGCATCGGGGAACACCACCCGCCGTGGATGGTTCTGCGCTAGGCGGCGGCAGCGATCAATTAACATGAGCCCCTCCGCGTGCGATCGATTGTTTAAGCTGCTCAGCGCTCGGCCATTCACCTTGCTGCCTGTTTTGCCGTACGCACAGGATCATCAGCACATACACCGCACTGGATAAGCGATTAAGCGCCTGCAGCAAATCGGCTTTCTGCACATGATAATCAGCACCGATAAACACCTTAGCCGCCGTGATTTCCGTTTCACGCACCGAGGCGCGCAGCAAATTCAGCAGCGCAACGTCGCGCCCTTGATTTACGTCGGGAACGATATGATCGTGCCCGAGGAATTTAAGCGGCTGATGCGATAAGCGATGGATCTCATCTGCCGTTAGCCCTGCAATCTCCTGAGCCGCCAAGGGAATGTCCAAGGCATCGGCGCGCATAATGTTACCCAGCAGCGAGCGAATATCAGCCAGCCAGTGGGCTGCCGAATCCATCGCGCTCAGTTCACTTTGCAACCAGACGGCGGTGGCGATACTGGCATCCAAGCGAGCGCGAAAGGCTAAGCGTGGATCGTTTTTAGCAACCATGACCTGTGCATTAAGGTGTGTCAGCGTATCGGGCTTATCCACTACGGCCTGATGACACAGCTCGCAGCTTGCCGCCGCAGCACGATCTTGGCTGGTCAGCCCATGCACCGGCTGCAGCTCAGGCTGCGCTTTATCTTCATCTAGCGACGCAGCGACAAATAATCGCCCTTGCTCATCCTGAAATTTCACCAACAGACGACGCCCTTCTATCAGCTCACGCGCCGATGGCGTCATGCGGCTATCTGACGGCAAACGAATTTCACTTCCCTCACTCAGGGTATGATTGGCTCGTAACCAGTCTTCAGTGATAAAAGTTGTCATAATTGTCCCCCTGCTTAGGGCCTATCCCAGTAGGCTCTTAGCATTCCTGCCAATTAGCGGGCCATGCGACGTAAAGAAAACGCACATGGCTGGTAGTACCAAATTCGATGCTCGAACCGCGCGGGATAAACATCACATCGCCCGCTTTACCCACCAGCGTTTCGCCTTGGTGACGGACGTGCAGTTCGCCTTCCAAAATCATGTCAACTTCGTCGTAATTCAGCGTCCAAGGGAAAAAACCGTTTTCCCACTGCATGAACCCCGCCGCCATACTGCTGCCGTCTTGGGCCGTGATCAGATCGGTCAGTCCCACCTGATGCTCTTTCGCCCCGTCAAAACGGCCAAAAGTCACCGAAGAACCATCCACCACTTTGACCCCGCCTTTACCTGTCACAGAACGAAAGCTCGGCTGGGCGCTATTTGATGCAGCCGCTGGCTGCTTCTGCGCACGCTGCTCTTGCTGTACCTTTTCGATAAGCTGCGCGAGCAATGTTTCCGTCACGCTGCCTTCCGGCAGTTGGGCTAAGATGTGTTCACGAATACGCTGGCGTTCAGCGGCTGAGCTGCCCGCTTGCGACACAGTGACTGGCACATCCGTGGCGGTGCTTGCCGCAGATGTGAGCGCTGTAGGTGCCGCGGTTAATTGCTCGATAATTTCAACCCCGAGCTGCTCGGCAACCACCCGCGCCTCTGGCGTGACGATGTAGTCGGCTAAAACGATATTGATGCTCTTTTGGCCTTGAACCTGTGCGGTGCGAATGTCATTCGCCGTGATCAGTTTTTTCATCACTTAACCCTTTTGTCCTGACCGTATTGTGCGGTCAAAAATGCCTTAAACTCGTCTAGGCTGTCGCTCGAGTGGCTGTTCACCACGAACATCGGAGGCTTGAATCCGGCCTCTGCCAGCATCTGTTTTACGCCTGCCACATCTGCATCGGGCAAATCAGCTTTGCTGATCACGGCAACGCGCTGTAAGCGCGGATAAATATCCAGTAACCCTGCCGGAATGCGGCATTCAGGATCGTTGGCGGCGTGAACATAAATCAGCAATTCGCACTCAACTAACGTATTGATTAACGCGTGATAGAGACGTGGGTGACTAAAATATTCACCAGGGGTATCAATATCGCCCTCGTTATTAAACTCAATGGCCTGCGTTTTTCTGGCCAGCGCGTAATCACCCTGTAGCGCATTAAATAAAGTGGTTTTCCCGGCGCCGACCGCGCCCACAAAAATAGCGCGCGTCATCGTTAGCTCCGTGTCAACGAACACACGGCGTAGTTGAGCAAATTGCCCAGCCCGGTGACCGTTTGTTGTAGTGACTCTTCCACCGCACCGACCGAGCCATAAACCACTAACGCACCGGTAAAGCGGTCGAGAAAACCGATTTGCACGTTCGCCGCTTTGGTTGCTAAGTCGCCGGCAATCATTGCGGTTTCACCCGGCGTTAGCGTCATAATGCCAATCGCTTCGGCTCCGGGGACGCCTATCTTTTTGGCTAAATCCTCACCGGGATGCGCAATGATATGAGCCAGAGTCACCTGTTTACCGGGAACAAACTCTTGAATAATCCGTTCCTTTTCCATTGTGTCCCTTGTTTTTTTAAGCCCGATCCCCGCTGCAGCTACAACGGCTATGTTCAGCCCCATAAAGTGATGGGTATCATTTTATGGGGGTTAACCTAACGGCAGCGCCCACTCATCTGAAGTCATCCTCGCAGCAATAATAAAAAGGGAATAACAAAAATCGGCACACAAACAGAAAGGTTGAAGTGGGTCACAACCGGAGGGTTTTGAGCCAGAGGTTTGAACCAGAGTTAAATATTTCCTCACCGTCACACGTAAAACTCGCGCTGGCGCACCGCTCGCTTTCTCTTCTGGCGTATAGTGATTCGCATGCGGCCTATGCTCGGCATCGGCTCCCTGTAAACGCGTTTTTCACGCCGCAATGACTGGCATGACAATTCGAAAATTAAGAGGCGATAAATGACAATTTCTCTGTTTACGCACTGCCCCACTCGGTTGCTAAAGCGCATACCTCTGGCACTGATCGCCGCCAGCATCCTAACCACGACGAGCTACGCCAGCGAAACCGTGCCTTCCGGCTATCAGCTTGAGAAAGTGGTTATCCTCAGCCGACATGGCGTTCGCGCCCCGACTAAAATGACGCAAACCATGCGTGACGTTACGCCTGATGCTTGGCCTGAATGGCCGGTCAAACTGGGGTATATCACGCCAAGAGGCGAGCATTTGGTGAGCCTGATGGGCGGGTTTTATCGACAGACATTTCAGCAGTTAGGGATCCTGTCTAAAGATCGCTGTCCGACCGCGAATGATGTCTATGTTTGGGCCGACGTCGATCAGCGCACGCGTAAAACAGGCGAGGCGTTTTTGGCGGGGCTCGCACCTGAATGCCATCTGAGTATTCATCATCAGCAAGACATCAAGCAGGCCGATCCGCTATTTCATCCGGTGAAAGCGGGCGTCTGCAGCATGGAGAAAACACAGGTACAGCAGGCCGTCGAACAACAGGCCGGTATGCCCATAGCTCAGCTAAACCAGCACTATCGCCCTGCACTGGCGCTGATGAGCCGCGTGCTGAATTTTCCAAAGTCAGCGTACTGCCAGCAACATAGCGCAGACCAAACCTGCGACTTCGCACAGGTCATGCCAAGCAAGCTCTCAATCAAAGACGATGGTAATAAAGTGGCACTCGACGGGGCCGTAGGTTTATCGTCAACGCTGGCCGAAATTTTCCTGCTTGAACATGCGCAGGGCATGCCGAATGCCGCGTGGGGAAAAATCCACTCCGAGCAAGACTGGAACGCTTTGCTGGCGCTGCATAACGCGCAATTTGATTTGATGTCACGCACGCCATATATCGCCAAACATAACGGCACACCGCTATTACAAACCATCGTTAGTGCAATCAACTCACAAACGGGCACGCGAGAATTGCCCGAGTTATCAGCGGATAACAAGATCCTGTTTCTGGCAGGGCATGACACCAACATTGCCAATATTGCAGGCATGCTCGGCCTGTCGTGGACACTCGCCGGCCAGCCGGATAACACGCCTCCCGGCGGCGCTTTAGTTTTTGAACGTTGGTCAGATAAAGCGGGTAAAAAATACGTGAGCGTACAGATGATGTATCAAACGCTGGCACAGCTGCGTAATCAAACCCCACTCACGCTGGATGAACCTGCGGGCAGCATGGCGCTAAAAATACCGGGGTGTGACGATCAAACCGCGCTGGGATATTGCCCGCTAGATACCTTCACCCGTCTGGCGAAACAAAATGAATTGGCGGAGTGTCAATAGTTTAGTTTTACTCTGACTTTCAGCAACGAGATATGTGGGGCGGACCAGGCTATCGCTCGCATAAACCACCCCACATAATTTACAGGAAAGACTAATGCGCCTTTTAATCCTGCTTTTTAGCTTTTTTATCTCAGGCTGTGTGCATCAAAGCGCTGAAAAGCGTACTGAGGATTTTTATCAAAAATACCTTCGTGCTTATGCCGAAAACACATCGGAGATAAAGGATGATTCATCAGTTTCTCACGACTACATTGCCGCCGATACCGCACGGCGACTCACGGAAATTCATGCAATTCGCGAGCAGGAGATAACGGGATCTGACTATTTCACCTACACGCAGGATTATGCGCCAGAATGGATACCGCTATTAAAAGTTGGCCATGCTAGAGATTTTATGGGAGGGAAAGTGGTTGATGTCTGGCTCGGAATAGAGGATACGAAACATATTAAAATTGAGGTTTATCTCCGGTTAGAAGATGGAAAATGGAAAATTTATCGTGTCCGTAATATTTCAGGCAATACGGAGCAATACATTTTCGACGACCGAGCAATCGCTTCAGCAAAAGCCTATGCCGCAACAATACCCACAGAGTGACACTCTATGCAACAAACCTCCGCCCCCTATTTGGGGACGGGAGTCCTATATCATTATCTGCGCACTAAGGAATAAAACACACTTTGGAGTGATTGCTTATTTGCAGCGTCACTTTGCACAGCGTGATTAATTCTACGTTGCTTCTGATATTAAACTTTCGCATCACGCGGCGCTTATGTGCACTCACCGTTTTCACACTCAAACCCAAAATATTCGCAATGCGTGCAATGGTAAACCCGTGAGAAATATAGCTAATGATCTTTATCTCTTGCAGCGAAAGCTCTACCGACTTGCAATCACGGCACCCTTTCCGACAGCCGGTTCTTCCATCAACTTTTATTTTTGCACGCATCCATGCAAACAGAATTCGATTCATCAGCCGTTTTATCGGCTCTGTTCGATGAATAAAAATCGTATTATCAAAGCAATTCGGCATTAATGATGAGTTTAACGTCTGCATATCCCCTTCATAAATTCCGACCAATAAGCTCCCCTGCTTACGTTCAATCAGCTCTGGGTGACATAATGTCTCTGCCCCTGCGGGATAGGCGCGAATAATAATATCAGCCCGCGTTAATTTTTTCTCTGAGCCTAATAGATGTATTTTTTGATCGGTATGAAGTTCTATAATCTCATGTAATAAACCTAGCAGCCCAAATTTATAATATTCATTCCTATCATCAAAAAAGATGTTTATCACTCAAGAAGCCCCGATAAAATAAAAGCGACATCCACATTCAATCAACTCCCCTATCGCATGAGTCTCATCGCTTTTACTATTCAATAATAAATATCTGATGACCGCTATCAGGGCATTTAAGCATCATTAAATGCCCTGATAGGACTATACGGATGGCGTTACAATAACTTCATACGTTCCGCTGTAGGTGCCGAGTGGATACGTTTCACTGCGTTTAGCCGAGGTAAACTGCACTTTTACGCCCTGAGACGGATCGGGAATATCCTGAACAGTCGGATAAACAACCTGATTATTCAGTGGATATGATGCTGAAACCTCACCGCCATTCACGCGGATCCATGCGGGGTTAATTTGCATGGTATCGCCGTTATCCCCTACCAGCAGATTCCCTGCTGGCGTATTCAATGAAAGAGAGACTGCGCTGGCATTTCCCACAAAGTTAAATGCCGGCGTAACGCCGTACATATAGCCATTTTTATCGTTGAGCTTCAGGCGAATCGAGCCATTGGTGACATCGTTTCCCGCCACATAGACCCGCACGCTGGTGCTAATTTCAGCCTGCACATCGATGCTGGTTCTCACCGAGATCGCAGCCTGTGAACTGCTTACCGTCGTCAATGACATTGCCGCGAGGCTCAGCGCTAAATAATATTTCATGTCGCTTTTCCTTTTAACTATTTGGCGTAATAACAGCCGTCAACGTATCAATCAGCCGTGTTCCCGCGGCCAATCCACGGGTCGATTTACCGCTCAGTGCAAATTGGATATCCACCCAATCCACCGTTGCCGTGCCGCTGGGTATGGTTCCTCGATATTGAAAACCGGGCGCTATCTCTTTTCCGTCAATGCTTATTCGATACGGGATCGACATCGCGCCTTTCGACGCTCGCAGCTGATAGTGATTATCACGCTGCTGCGTAGACTCGAACGTTAGGATGTAAGGCAGTGCCTCATCGCCGGACTGCGATGTTTTAGCTATCTTCAAGCGCGCGTTAGCCGTGGCGTCGTTGAGTTCGCCCACTAAACCCATCGACAGTGCCGGCTTATCAAATGAGGCTTGAATGGTGACTGCTTCAGTGTGTAATGCGGTAAGATCCAGATAGATAGGGTAATTTTCGCCACCGCTATCACCCTCAACGTTAAAGCTGATGTTACCTACCTGCACGCGTGGAAACGCGCCAAACTCGCTGAATGAGCGCTCCCCTTTAACGCTGCGGTTTACCGCCCGCACCCCCACCCGAGTTTCGTTCGGCTGAGCTGAAAATTGCACCAGATCGCCACATACCACGGGGCGTTCCTGCATAAAAAGCTGCAGCGGAAAACGCAGGGTTCCGAGCACCAGATCGCCCCCCTCACAGCGTCCTCCGCCCGCAGGAGAAACCAGTAAAGTCAGCGATTTATGCGCGGGCTGACGCACTGTGAGCGTATCCGATCCACTCGCATCGCCGATCCCCTCATGCAGCATACGAATCGCGCCATTCGGCTGGGGCTGAATCACCCAAGCGCCCGCCATCACGCTGCTTGCCTGTAGCAGCAACGCGGCAAATAACACCGGAGATTTCATGAATTACTCCTTAAGCTGGCACTTTTCATAGGTATAAAGTTTGCCATCCATGTTAAATGCCAAGTTGTTATGCACCGCCAGCGTGCGCGAATGCTCTGGATAAACATTGAATATGGCTTTGTCCTTACGCCCATCGATCACTAAATCACGCATTTCACTGCGCACGTTGCCCGTTGCCGTCAACGTCCACTCATTACTGCTACAGGTCACCGCCAGCCCCTGAGTCCGCTTGCCTTCGGGCAAATAACGCAGCAAAACGTCATAGCCGATAGCAAAACGCACCTTACCTTTATCCATCTCTTGCTCTGGATAACTTGGCCGAATACGCAGGCGATATACGGTTTCGCGCTCAACCGGCTTCAGCGGCATAATTCTCACTTTGCGTTCTTCGCCAAAGGGAATAATCAGTTTGGTGGGTGAAAAAACTAGCGTCGGATCTTGAGCCCCGAGCTCTTTCACCTTATTTTCCTTGGTGTCGCCTGGATTAGTAATATGGAATAGCTCCAGCGTGACAAATTCATAGCTTTTATTTTCTGACTTATTAACGTCTACGCTATCCACCGCGCGATACATTGATTTAACGGTAATAAAATTATCACGCGGCGTTTCTTGCTTAATTTCTTTCACGATAGGAAAAACTTCAATGGCCTGCGAGAATCCCGCAGTCATCAGCAAAGCCATACCCACTGGCAGAATTGCCAATTTACTCAGTTTCACAATTAACCTCACGTATTTGCATAATGCCTTGAGTCATTTTGACGTTCGAACTATTTAATGGGCATACATAGCCTTGCCCTTCTTTATTCACCTTCAACTTATCTAACTGGCTATCGGTATCTAACGTGAAGTCACCCACAAATAAGCCTTCAGCATCGGTCATGGCGTTGCCACCCACCACGCGCGCATTGGCTAATGGCACACCGTCGAGATATAAGCGCCCGGTGACCGTCTGATTTTTCGTGGCGTTCACTTTGACGTGATAGACCTGCCCCGGCATGGCCCAGGTTGAAGATGATTGGGTAGAAAGGTTATAAAATGCGTTGGTATCGGTGGTGTAAACCTGCTCAGCCTTCGGTGAAATCTTTTGGTATGGCTGAATAGTCAGCGTGGTTTTTTTGCCACCTTCAACCACCACCGGTTCATTACTGCGGTTACGCACTTCAAAATATTGGTCTTCAGGCAGCGAGCTCGCATCCACAATCAGCGCCGCGGTATTGTCGACCTTACCGTATCCGAACTCACCGTCACCAATAGCAAACCCGCTACGTTGGGAAAGGTATTGTTGGCTATAGCTGTTATTACCAAATGATTTGGAGACGCCGACTGAGGTATAGCCATAATCGTTGTCCATAACGATGCCTGCACCGCTATTATTTTCGCTGTTTGGTCCGTGATTAACGCTGGCATTAACCGTGTATTTCCCACCGCGATCGAACTCTGGATTATCTAAATTAAGTGAATAGTCGGCGCTGTAGATATTTTGTTTGCTGCCCTCATCGCTCATCCGCGAACGTAAATAAAGCGATTGATAGTGGTTATAGCTGCGTTCACGCATGCCGAGAGTAAACTGAGCAAAAATTTTATCTTCCGTGGTGCTGTTATGAGAGTAACGGTTAACCAGCTCATTAATACCCCGGTGATAACCCAGATCGACGCGTAAATTAAGATAATCCGATAGCGTAAAGTCGCGATTTAAATTTACATCCCAGCTTTCAAATTCGGTTTTATTTTGTCGTCCGTAGTCTTGATACAGGGTATTTAAGCCGAAGTTAACGCCTAGGCCGATATTCCAAGGTAAAAACGTATTGGCACCGAACTGCAGATATTCAAAATCATAGGCGGGAACCAAACCATAGCGGTGATAATCCTGCTCATCGCCTTTAAATCGGTTATCGCGGTAGCTCATGTTCATACTCAGGGCATACAGATTTTTCATCAACCCAACCTGATAGCCGGTGCTGCCATCTGCGCCCATAACGCCATCGGCGTAAAGACGTTCGGCAAACCAGCTATTAATGGGCAAATCTAGGCTGGCATTGGCATAACCATCTTCGTTATCAAGGAGAAATCCACTGCCCAAAGACATCACGGAATTAGTGGTATATCCCAGAGATACGCCGGCAAAGTGGCTCGGACTGCCGTTTTGATTGGGGTCATTGTCATCTTTGTCACAATGGCGGCAGGCGTAGCGGTTCGACGAAAACTGCCCCTGATGATCGTCATAGCGCCCGAGCTGAACCACATACTCCAAATCACCGGAGCGAAACGACCCATTACGTTTAAGAAAAGGCTGTAGCTTCTCTTCGCGGCTGCCGTTCACCAGCTTAGACACCAGCAAAACGTCGTAACCGCCAGACGGCCACCCTTCAGTCTTTAAATGCTGCAAACCGGCGGGAAACTGCTGCAGATCGATTAAACGCCCGTTGCGATAGACCTCAACCGTACCGGCCTGCGGCAAATAGACGGTCACCGGCGAGGCGGCACCGTCGCCGGGGTTAAGATAGTTATCCGTCATATACCCCAGCGATATACCATCAAAACTGACAGGATTAAAAAAACTGTAGGTGACGGACGGCGTACTGGACACCAGATTGTCGCTTAACCGCTGACGCCCCGCTTTAAAACGGGTATTTTCATGCTCGAGATACAGCGCCAATTCATCCAAATTAAAATCAATCTCTTTGGAATAACTCCATGCGCCTTTCACATAGCTATTACCGGTGAGGTTTAAGGTATCGTTGGAAGATAGACTTAGGCTGTCGCCATAGGTATCAGACAGGTAATTCAGATTATGACTATGCACAAAACCGGCAAGACTGCGGTGTGGAATATAGGTTTTGTCATAGCCCTTATCGCCCGCTTTAAACAACGATGCGGGGAATATCAGATGCACTGACGCATCCGATTCATTGACCGTGGCGACAATTTCATCCTGTGAAAAACCTTGCTTATTCACCCGACGTAACGGAACAGAAAGCTTTTTGAGCAGTTCAGCGGCGGACACGCTGAGTGCGGGCATATCCACGGCGGTTATTTGATCGACAATCACCTGCGGCGACATCAACAAAACATCGTTTTGGTCGAACTCTACGCCAATAGAACCAATGGATGAGTCTGCATAAATAATATCAAGCACGCCGCTTTGTTTGGCATTAAAAATGTCTTCAAAGCCGGCAGGAAGCGGAATAGAAGACGCCATCAGCGGAGTAAATGCACAGCCAAAACCGACACCAAGAATAACAATGCTGGCAGTTATTTTATTATTCATTATTCTCTGTCTCTATCTATAAAATAGGCATTACAATTAATGTAAAGGTGTTTGCGTATTTACCCTTGGTATAATTTCCGGCTAACAGTTCAGAAATAAATTTGACCTTTACGCCGTTCGCCGTGGTGGCCTGACTAATATTATTTAAAACAGGCACGCGTAGATTTTTAGTAGCGTCGGTTTCTATCCCTTGGTGAATAAAGCTACCATCAAGATTAATGTGAGTATTGCCTCCAAACACCTGAGGGAGAACAAACTGCTTTTCTAAAAAGACAATTTCAGCATTATTCACATTCCCCACTAGGTGAAAAAAGCTCGACGTTTTTTCAAACTTTTGCGAGATGCCGTTAATAGGCAGTGGAAAGTCAAATTCTTTACCACTGAGCGGCTTATCTTCATAATATAAGGCGATTCTTGCTATCGACTCAGCGGTGACATCCAAATCAACCTGCGAATTGGGTACAGAAAACGCTGCCTGACTCCATAACAAAAGCACGGCAATAATTCCGGCGGCACAGTTATTTTTAATCATGTTTTAAACAGGGCCAGCATAATGCTGGCCCTGGCCTGATTTAATGAAGAGGATTAAGGCTTGGCATTGACGTTAGCGTATACAACGCCGGTGTAATGACCTTGGCCTAATGAATCATAGGTTTTATCTGAGACAAATTTAAACATCACTGGCAGTTCGCCGTGAGTACCGTTTGCATTCAGAGTAAAATCTTTGGAATCACCCGATGCAGCGAACTCCTGGCTCCCGGCAGAAGTAATGCTGCTGATTTTATAGGTCATATCGTTGAGCGTGCCGCCCTGAGTGCTATACAGGGTAAACGCATCACCGGTAACAGATTGGCTATCATCCATGGTCAGCGCGACTTCCAGCTTAGTCACATCGTTGTTCCAGAGTTTCAACGCCGTGGTTTGTGCTTCCATGTAGCCTGATGCCGCTGGCGTCAGCTCTACGTCCATATCAGTAATAGGACGACCACCTGGATCGGTAATCGTTGCACTATCAGGAACGTTGGCGCTAACGTTGAACTTGGTATCATAGCTGGCAGGCGTAGAAGCCATTGCAGAAGCAGACATCACGAGACCGGCCAATACAGACAACATAGTTTTGGTTTTCATTTAAAAATTAAATCCTTGTTATATAAAATGCCTCTTTACAGATAGAGCAATACCTCGCAGGAAAATAACTCACCTTCCAGCAATAATATTTATCCGTTCTATTCTGTTTCATTGCGTAATAGACAGATGACAATACTTAAAAAAAGGCATTACGCGTCATTAAATAAACGATCAACTTCAAATTTAACGTTGCGATGTAATACTCCTTATTACACATTTACATTTACCTTTTAGTTCGTATCGGCGTCGTTATATTACGAAAGCAAGCTTACGGAATGGATTAGTTTTATTCTTGAAAAAAACCTCACTTTTCCTCACAAAGCTTCAGCAGTAATTAAAGCGATAAAAGTAAGACAGATGAATTAAGATGAAATTTAATTATCTTTAAGAATATTATGCCCAACCTCTTCAAATACGGCGCGTCGTAAGTCGTCTTCTAACTCGCTAATAGTTTGAGGGAGATAGAAATTTTTATCACCTACGCAGCTTTTCCAATCAACGGTAGGTGAATAGGCGATCCCGATAAATGAAATTTTCCCTACCGATTCGTCCGTACTTAGCACCTGCCGGATCTTATCGCACATGCCTGCTTTAATCAGATTTGGCGTGATATAAACATTGCTAGGATCATCGGTACCATCAGAGACAATCACCATCACTTTTCTCGAAGCTGTCCCTGAGGCTAAATAAGGGACCCCGAGCAACACGCCAGAGCTCACCAAGGTGCCGCCGGAGGCTGTCATATTATTAATCTGATTAATTTCGCTAGGATTACTGGTCAGGGGAACTTTCCACGAAGAACTTTGCTGTAGACATGTGCTGGCGTTCACGGCTGAAAGCGGAATTTGGATATCATGAACCGGGCTAGGGATCGCCGCCACGCTGCCCGCTATATTCACATAGGGCTCCAGCGCTTTGTAATTACCGTTGGAAAGTATATTCGAAGGCACCGGACTGTTACTGACAAATGGAAAATCACAGTTCGCCCCTTCTTTTCCTCCCCAGCCGAAGGGAACGAACCCCACTTTATTGTCAATGTTGTAGGAAAACAGTTCATCCGACAGCTTTAATACAATACGTTTTAATTCGGTCAGCTTATTGCTGCCGCCAAACCCGTCATTCATCGAACCGGAAAAGTCGGTCACAAAAATTACGTCCATGTTTGAACGAAATTTACGCGCAGCGCCGTTGTCACCGATAACGACCCGATCGTCAAAGCTAGGAAAAAAAGTAGAAGAAAACCAAGAATCCTGCAAAGTCTGCCCGCTGACGCGATATTCCACGTAGGAGAGATTTTGATTATTCGGTGAAACACCGCTTTTCACAATGACGGTAGGTTTAAACACGTCAACGTCATGGCGCATATAGGCACGAAAATAGTCACTCGATAGATCATAATTTCGCTGTGCGCCGTCGCCGTTATCTTCTGCGGTTAACGCCAGAGCGGCTTGCTCCATCGCGTCGGAAAGACGCGCACGCTCGGTAATATAGCGCGATCCTTCCAGCCCAAAAGCCGCCATGCTAAGTAAAAAACCAGACATCATGACAAAACTAATCGCAAATGCCCCACTACGATCCTGTTTAAAACGTCGGATACTGGCTAACAATGGTTGGTACACAAACATAGTTGCTCCTTAGTATTTAAGGTTCCACGACTGCTGACTTTCTTCCCCGTTTGGCAAATTAAAAACGGCAACGGTCCCGGACGATATTGCGCAACAGCACGCCCAGTTCGGTCATGGATATATTTAATCTCACCGATAAACTCGGGCCCGTCAGGGTTTATATCGAAAACATTAATACTGATTTTAGCTCTCAGCGTTGGGCTGTAAAAAAGCATTTGGTTTATTTCACCAATTAACGCCTGCTGATTTACCTTGGATGAATCAATAAAAATGACCGCCTGATTTTTTGCCGCATTAACCGGAAGAAACAACAGCAGCAGGCTAAATAAAAGTCCGTATCGCATCATCTATCGCAGCATCACGATGGCGAATGAAGACATCATGGGCGTTTCTTCCGTCGACGTTAAACGCATAAACCAGCTAAACGTCGGCAAACAAACGGTCACCTGATACAACGGCACCCATCGCCCATAACTACCACGCGGCGTAAGTTGCTGAAGTTGGTTGAGCGGCTGCGGTGGTAAACATTGCCCCGCACTGCCGTTGTCCCACGACTTATACAGTTTGATCTGCTTTCTATCATCACCAAGACGAATGGGGTCTTCAAAATGCATCTCCTCAACGTGCAGACTCATTTGAGAAAGATCGATAGTGCTATTCATATCGGTGAGTATTTTTTTCGCCAAATCAGCGGCTGCGTCAACATCCTGCTGGTTCAGCGTTTCTCTGGCGTCATACAGTTGGATCCTTTCACGCAAAATACCGGCAACCGAATAGGACACGCGGTCTAATTTCCCGACCGTTGCCTGACGAACCACCAGATCGGTGAGAAAGAAAATAAAAAATATTAGCGCAATAGAGATAAGAACAAATTCGACGGAAACCGCAGCGCGTTTATCAGTCCATAAATTTGGAACGTTCATATTCTTGAACAAAGATCACCTCCCTATTTAATAAGTTATTAACCCAAAATCCGGGGAATGGGAAAAACATTGGCGTATATTTATATTCCAACTGATAGCGAGCCAATGGCTTATAGCGAGAATTTCCTGTATTGCCACCGGTATTAATCATGTCGGTAATTGAGTCAGCATAGGTAATATCCATCGTAACGGCATCAGGACGTGTCAGAAATCCCCATATCGCACCACCTTGTTGTGTGATGCGTGCCTGAAAGCGACTGTCATAGCCCCCGTTATCGGAGGCGGAAGCATTTTTCGATTCCTTGGCGGCTTCGGAAACGGCTAAATCAATCACTGAGGATATATAGGCCATCCTGGCAATCTCAGCGACAAACAGGACCAAGGCGATAAATAATATAACCGTTAAAGAAAACTCAATGGAGGCGACGCCTTTATTATCTCTGACAAAATGTCTACATCGTTTCATTATCCTAACCCTTTTTCTGCGGGATTAATCATGGCCAACGCATCGATTAATTCATCGCCTTTCTCTGATAAACTCTCATTTTGAATAATGTCTCGGGCGTAACGACGATCGCCAACCTTAACCAAAGATAAAACCAGATTATGCAGCAGTTGAGATTGCTTACGCCCGCGTAAATACTGTGGCAGCAGTAAACTCACCGCATCCTGATAACGGTGATCCAGTATGGCCACCATCGCCATATTGTTAATAGCAACATCGTCCGCAATGAATAAGCTGCGTGATTTCTCAATAGCGGCTAAGCCTTCCGTTAGCTTGCCTGACTGTGCCAGCGCGATCCCTTTGAGATTATAGGCTTCGGCGCTCTGAGGTTCGCGCTGCAACATTTTTTCAGTGACGCGAATGGCCTGAGGATAATCGCCTAAGGCGATCATATTCTGCGCCTGCAAGGTATAAACATTCAGGTCCGGCGTTTTAAACAGCGGCTGCATAAAATAGATCGACGATTTGTAATCTCCTGACTGGTAGTAATAACGTGCGAGCTTCAGACGTGCAGCCGGATCTTCTTTTTTCTTCAGCCAGCTACGATAAAGATTAATTAAACCATTATAGTTTTTTGCCTTAAGTAGAATATCCTCTTGATAATTCATATCACTGGTAGAAGTTGGTGCTCGTTGCACACATCCGCTTAATAAGACGACACACAAAAGTCCCATCGTGATTTTTTTAGAAATGTGCATTTTGCATAATCCTTAGAATACCTGGTGCGGCAATTAAAATAGTAATCGGGAACATAATAAAAAGAATAAGGGGTACGCTCATCTTGGCCGATAGCTTGCCAATTTTTTCTTCTGAGCTCAGCAGCTGCATATCGCGAATATCTTTCGATAGCTCCATCAAATTTTCATACAGCGACGTTCCGTAATGAACACTCTGCTGTAGCGTGGCACAAAACATACGCATTTCAGTCATATCCATTGAGCGATAAAGATCCATGAGTCCCTCTTCTAAACCGCTCACTTCGGCGCGCCTGACTAAATGCGACATCAAATCGGCCAAATTTTTATCCAGATCATCAGAGCGTTCGGCAATAAACTTTACCGAGCTTTCTACCGTCATCCCCGCTTGAACACATACGGCGATCAAATCGACGAAATAGGGAAGCGCATCCATCATTAACTTGATTCGTGTATTAATCGCCGGATTCAACATCATGGCCGGTAGCACCAAAATAATCATGAATACAAACAACATGATCATGGCTAAGGCTTTCATGCTGATAGAGAAAACACCGATAACCGTTAGAACCAGCAATACGCCACCAATAGCGCCACAAATGCGCGCTTTGAGCGGTAGGCTTTTCTCTAATTCATTGAGAAATGTCAGCCAAGCACTATTGCTAATAATCAACGCACGATAGTCGATGGTAGAAAACTGATTCTGTTGTTTGCCCTCTTTTCTCGGCTCAATAATTTCTCGCTGTTTCTTCCAATGCTGCTGTTGGCGTATAGCCACCAGCACCAGAAAAATACCGAGCAGCAGCATCGTTAAATAAAGCATCGTCATTAGAGCGCCCTTCTTAACAGAATCCAGATAATGATCATGCCAATCGCCTCACTGGCAATGACGTAATAAAGGATCAGGCGACCAACGGGATCGTGAACCACAAAATCAAAGTTTTGCGGGCTGAAATATTTCATGCCGCAGAAAAACAGCAGTGGAATAGATGCCACAATTTTGGCCGACGTTCTGGCCTCTGAGGTCATAGCAGACTTACGCCGCGCCATATTTTTGCTGTTATTCACAATTCGCGATAATCGGCCAATTAAGGTGCGCAGCTGCCCACCGTGTTGCAAACTCACCAGCATCACCACCACAAAGAAATAAAACTCTCGATAGCGATAGTTTTGCCACGCGTCATTAAAAACGCGCTCGGGTTCTTCTCCAAGATTCAAACGACGATCGATGCGATGAAACGTCGCGCCTAAGTCGCCATCAATGCCTTCGCCACAGCGATGCAATGCCTGATGGATGCTGTTCCCCGCGGATACCGCCGCATTGACCACCGATAGCACTTCTGGGAAACGATCTTCGAAATAGCGCCGATGCAGGCTGCGTCCAATTCTCAGCTGGGCAATAAACATCACGATCAACGTCACGGGTAGAAAAAATGAAACGTCAAACTGTAGCCAATTGGCATTCAGAAACAGCAAGACCAGCAGCAGCCCACAGGCAATGATTCCGCCCTTCATACCTTTTAGGCTGTAATCTCCCAGCGCATAGAGTTTCCACTCTTGCCACGTATTTTTGATATAGCTAAATACAAGGGACTGTCTGGGATTAAACGTGCTTTTAGCAGCAATCTTGGTCAGCTTTCGCCAGTTATAAAAGTTAAGACCAAAAACCACCAAACCAATAAATAGAATCAGAAACGACATTTCTCACTCCATGCCAAATATATGCTTTAGGTCATCGCTTACGTTGAACATCACCGCATTACGCATCACGGTAGAACGCATTAACAAACCATGGTTGATAAACTCACCTTTAATTTTTCCATTTTCGTCACGGTCAGATTGACTTTGAAAAGTAAAAATATCCTGCAGAATTACGCGATCGCCTTCAATCCCCATAACCTCACTAATGTTCATTACTTTTCGGCTACCATCATTTAATCTCGATACTTGAATAACGATGTTAATGGCGGAGACAATATTGCGGCGAATTGACTCCATGGGAATATTCATTCCAGCCATCATCACCATATTCTCCAAGCGGGAAATGGCATCACGAGGGTTATTCGCATGCAGCGTAGACATAGATCCATCATGCCCGGTATTCATTGCCTGAAGCATTTCAAAGGACTCTTCGCCACGGCACTCCCCAACAATTATTCGATCGGGACGCATGCGGAGTGAGTTAATTAATAAGGCTCGCATGGTAATTTGGCCGGTATTTTCAACCCCCGCCAAGCGCGTTTCCATTCTTAAAACGTGGGGCTGCATCATGCGCAGCTCGGCCGCATCCTCCATGGTAATAATGCGTTCACTGGGATCGATATACTTCGACAGCGCATTGAGCAGCGTGGTTTTCCCCGAGCCCGTCCCGCCGGAAATAATAATATTGACCCGACACCGCGCGGCGATGATCAAGAAGTTAGCCATCTGTCCGCTCATGGCGTTCATCCGAATAAGATCGGACAGCTCGATATTGCTTTTACCAAATTTACGGATAGAGATAGAGGTTCCGTCTAACGCTATTGGCGGGATCGCGACGTTTAATCGACTGCCGTCATGTAGCCTCGCATCCACCAACGGTCGCCCTTCATCGAGGCGGCGACCTACTTTTTGTACCAACCGTTTGGCGATATCGGTTAATTGATTATTATTAATAAACCGGCATTTTGTGAGCTCCAGCTTACCCGCTCGTTCGATATAAATATTTTCGGGGCCATTAACTAAAATATCGCTGACGGTTTCATCTTCCAGCAGCGGCCTTAATGGACCATAGCCAAGGATTTCATCCGCCATCATTTCAGCAAAGCTATTTTGGTTTTGGGAATTCAAATAGATATTTTGCTGTTCAGCCACGCGTTCCAGCACACGATTCATTTCAGCTAGCAGCTGGATACGATCGTCTACTAATGCTTCAATGGTATTAATCTCGATATTTTGTAATACGCCATCGCGCAGTGCTTCTTGAATTTCAACGCTGATGTCCATTTACGCCACCTGACTTTTTTTCAGCAGGCCATTTTTCATCAATCGATGGATGATCGATCCTTTGTGGACCGGAGCCCCGCCGAGAATTAAGCGAGTGAGTTGGTCGATAGGCGCAACTTTGCGATTTAGGCCAGCAAAACGCGTGATACCGTCCTTTTGTTTGTTATAGGGAAACACCACATCCATCGGTCGTCCTAATAGCGACTGGAGATCTTCAATACTCAACATATTCATGCTGAATGGTCGACTGTCATTTAGGCATATAAATAGCCTACGCGGTGCCAGCTGGGAGCGATTAAGCGACTCGACGACTTCGATCATGCCGCGCGCAACCCGCACTGATGCCATTGAACGATCCATGACTAAAACTAGGCAGGAGGAACTTTCAACCAGCTGGCGTAGCGTCTCTTTATTGGCGGTATTAATAGCCTCTTCAAACAGCACAAAATTATATTTTTGGAAGCCATCTAATGAGAGATCGGGATATAGCGGGCTGCTGCTGCTCATAAGATCAAGATTCTTTTGCCCAGCCACAATTTCCTGCACCATTTTTTTGCCCGTAAGCAAATCAAGGTCGCGCGAACCGGCCGCGCCCTGAACAAAGAGCGACGGCATTTCTTTGGCTTGCACAATATTACTGATGGTCTGGTAGGCAATAGCGCTATTACCTACCCCACCTTTGCAGCCCAATATGCTAATGCTGACCGCCCAGCGCATTGATTTTAGATTAGTACTCGAAATAGCCGACTGAACAAAAAGCTCACGCTGAGAGTTTAAATTGAAATATTGAATACCATCGCGCAAGAACGCCTGTGCCAGCATAATAGAATCGCTGTCACCAACTACGCAGCACCATACGCCACGCGGCACCATGGCTAAAATAGCGGGCACAATATTATCGATATACTCTTGACGCCCAATATCAATAACGATGCCATAGTCTTTTTCAGAAATAGCCAGATTATGGCTTGAATCTAAATCTTGCAGGACGCTGGTGACCTGATTAAAACCGGCTAATCGCAATAATTGACTTAGCTCTTCATTAATGACCTTGCGCGAGGATAAAACATAAAATGCTTTCTCATTCTGCGCTGACTTAACATCGTCCTTTTGTGGGAATAACAGCATATTTGCTCTTCCTCAGAAATAATATTTGTATGGGCTAACCAGTGAGGAAGCGAGATTGTTGTTAATGGCGCATCCCGTATCATCATAAAGATCAAACTTATAATTCTGTGTCATATAGCGACACTCAGGTAAACGCAGCGTAATTTTTTGAATATGAACCTGAATACCCGAGGCTTCTTGAGTGCGATAGCCGCCGCCCTGATAGGCTAAAGAGATCCTCTCCGGCGTGATGCCTTTGGTAATCAGATCTTGTCTCACCTGCTTGGCGGTGGTCGAAAAATCATCATCAAACCACTCAAGGCGGATATAACCGTTAAATCCACCGCTGGCTTGATTAATAATTTTGCCCACCGCAATTTCTTTAGAAATTTGGTCGCTTGACGTTAGCGCAATGACCTGTTCAGTTATTTGTGGTGAACCGTGCTTTTCTAATTGGCTAGCCCAGCTGGCAGACGATGCCACCGCCATGAATAAAAGAGCACAACGGAATAGATATGAGATCCTCATTTAATAAATCCTCCCTGTTCGACAAAGCCTTCAGCAAGTTTTCTATCGCGTAAATTACTAATGCCTTCAAAATTCATAAAACGGGCAAGCGTTGAAGTACGTTGAAAATCTGGCAAAACGATGTCGCGCATGGTGACGGGTTTAACCAGGTTAACGGTGGCGACCACCACCAGTTCGCCGCGTGTGCGCTCGGTTTTCGCATTTCTAAACAACGCACCAAGAATCGGTACATCGCCAATAAACGGTAGGCGCGAGAGATCTTCGCGTTCGTTATTGCTGATAAGCCCGCCCAGTAGGAAGCTTTCTCCATCGGCAAGTTCAACGGTAGTTTTTGCCCGACGCGTTTGGAATGCAGGGAACGAGTCGCCGGCGTTGGTGCTGTAGGTGCTATCCACGTTGCTGACCTCTTCCCCCAGCGTCACGCGGATACGTTTGCTACTGCTAACTTTGGCGCCCACGTTGAGCTTGATACCAAAATCCTTATATTGGACATTGGACCCATTGGCAGAGCTGGTAACCACCGGCACCTCCCCCCCAACCAGAAACTCGGCGGATTCGCCCGATAATACGGAAAGATTCGGCTCAGCCAGCACGCGAGCCACCGAGTCATTGCTGATGGCATGCACCAGCGAACTCAGCGTGTCGGCGTTGAATTTCACAAAGCGGAACGTGCCGGGCGTAATATTGCCGCCGGTTCCGCTGATGGTTCCCCAATCAATGCCCACGTTATCGCTAAACGTCTTGGTCACCTCGACGACCGAGAGCTTCACGTTGACTTGATTGGTGATCGGCAGTTTTAACTTGTTGATCACCTCCTGATAAACCACCTCATCAAGCCAGGCATTGCTGTTTTCGCTTCCACCCGCGCTGCCGCCGCTCATACTCGGCACATCTTTTTTATTCGCCGTGCGTTTAGCGCCGACGCCTTCACCCACAATTTGATAAACACGGTCGCGATCTTCTTCTGTGGCCACGGTTCCGCTCAAAATGTAGGTTTTGCCCACTTTTTGAATCGAAATTTGACTATCCGGTACCAACTGCCCCACTTTTTTTTGCACCGCGCTTAAAATGGGGTCAACCACCAGCGTGGTTTTAATGAGCTGGTCACCATTTTTATCAAAGGCAATGAGATCGGTTTGACCATCGCTTTTGGCATAAACCATCACGCCTCGGTCACCGATAATCTCATAGTCGGCCACTTTAGGCGCAGAGATGAAAATCGTGTCAATATTTCCGTCGACTTGAATAACCTGAGACTCTCCGGCCTCCATGTAGACCTCTTGAGCATGCGCACAATAGGAGAGAAATAAACCCGTTACGCCCAGCAGCCATAGCGCTCTTGAATTTACTCGTCTTATTTTTGGGTATTTATCGTGTTGCTTTGTTAAACAAAAAATCACTCTCCACCTCTCAACTCTTTAACGGAATTAAACTGGGGCAATACTTCATCCATTCTTATTTTTTGGTTGTTCTCATTCTCATATTCGTCAAACGGGAATAATAGAATTTCACCTGCCTTCTCAACGACCTTGAGTTCAGCCAGCTGTTGACTGTCTAATCTCAATACCACGGTTCCGACCGAATCATCCCCGCTATAGCTTTTGCTGACGGCTTTGGGTGTTTTTTTTATATCTACGATAGAGATGGGCCCCATCACGCGGCTAATTGCATAGCGCTTCATGTTTTTGTCTGGGTTATTACTGCCTTCAGTCACCAGACCCACATTATTTTTTTTGCTTTTATCAACCTCAACTAATCGGATGTAGAGTGAGACTTCATCACCAATAGAAAGAGAAGAAAGAAGATATTCGTCCTCCGGCTTAATTTTATAGCTATAAGGTGTCTCATTGCTTCTCAGTGAGTGAGCTGAGAAGGTTGGACTCTTCGGTGACTCCACCATTTCAGGTAAAATAATGCTGCCTTTTGAAATATTGTGTCTAATTAAGTATCCCTGAAGATCTCCGTTATCTAATGAGGAAATATCACGGCGATCTTTGCTTTCTTTGGAAATCTCAATCGACGTTATTTTGTAATCATCACGATCTAAGATGTCATAAGGTTTTAGCTCCCTTATGGCTTCAGCCACCATGATGGTATGACTTGTCTGAGGCGCAGGCTTCACCTCCGCGATCTCTGGCGTTTGCTTTTGCACAAAAATACCGGCGATTCCGACTGCAATAACAATTATTGAAAGAAAAAAAAGCATGCGATGGTTCATTAAGATGTCCTAAGCAGGATTAATAATAAAAAGACGCCACGGGATAGATAAGGATAAATGCTAAAGAAATAGCGACACCGTAAGGCACGCCGTGACTACGTAGATTATTACGAAAAAAAATAAGACCGCCGATAGCGACAATGCCGCCAATAAATGCAGTTAAAAACAAAAAATCATAAAATGCGCTGCCCTGAAAGGAGATTGCTAATACCGTGACCAGTTTGGCATCACCGCCGCCCCATAACCGAGCAATGAAAAGAACAAAACCGCCGGTTAAAGCGATAAGACCGAACAGAATATTTGGTAGGTGTGATTGCAAAAGAATCATTGGCAATAGCGATATGGCGAGTAGCAAAAGACTCGTGTGGGTAATCTTTCTAAAAAAAATGTCCTGCCACATAATAAAAATCAAAATTATGCAGGTGACAATAAAATTAGCTTTGATTAACCACGCCATGTCTATTTCCATTTTAGTTATTAGAAAGGTGAACAATAAAATGCAGCAAGAATATCATCCATGATGTTCTTGCTGCTAAACAGAGAGCCTTACAATAAATACGTTCTAACTTATTGTTAGTGCATTATGGTGTTGTAATCCGTTACGGCGTAGTTTTGCTGATAGTAACGCTTTTGATTGCTTCAGCAATTTTATCAAACGTTTCTTTCAATGCGCCCAAGAAGCCGGAGTTCTGATCGCCAAGAATAAATGCCAACAGTGTAGCCATGGCTACGCCGATTAATGCATATTCAATCGCAGTCACGCCGCGTTGATCTTTACCAAACTCATGAAAACGAACATGAGCAGCCACATAACATTTAGTTAAAAAAGTGTTCATTGGTATTCCTTGTAAATTTAAATCCGCCATTTCGGTGGCGTGTTAATAACCATCTTGTTGTTGCCGATGCCCCATAGGTAACGACGGAGCCATTAGAATATATTGCACCTCAGGAGTCCTTATTGAGGTCATATTTGTTTTTATAATTTATGATTGATAAACAACGCTGAGAGTTATTTAGCAAAAAATAAGATAACCACAACGACAAGCGTTGATATCCAACACACCGCCAGCAGCGATAATATTGAGATAAAAACATTCCACCGGCGTGAGTGATACCACTCTTTCCCGCTATTCGATGTCTCCTTCTGGTAAGCATATCCCATGGCCTCTAAGGGAGACGTTGGCGCGTCAGTGATTCCAGTCGATGTGGCTAACGATAGTATTGCCGCGTTAGCCTCAGGGCCGCTATCGGGTAGAAACTTTTTTTCACGTAGCACATTCCCCATATACTTAACGCCTTTTCTAGGTATCGTTTTTATAAATGCGCTTGAAAGACCGATCTGATCAAATGACTTTCTCAACATATAGATTTGGCCATAGTAGCTACTGTCACTCACCGAACCCCGCTGCTCATGCCATACCTGATTGATAATATTTTGTTTATCGGTTTCCCCTTCCAATAAAAGAAGCAAGAACCTATAACTATTTTCTGGTAGGTTAATCACTGTACCAAAGTCATTAATCAGACAGCGCTTTTCAGGCTCAAACCGAATGCCATCCCCAAGGATGAATATCGTGTCATCCTTACTTACATCATTCATTAGCCGTAAGCTCCTGTGTGACTTAAACCTTCAATATCATTGGCCTTCGCCGTTAAAAATAGAATCTCATTATCCTCATCCATCTTATCGAATAGCCTATTTAAGTTTGAATTATACAAGAGAGAAATAATCGAATAAACCCTATTAGTCTCATTTGATCTCATTCATAGAAATAAAGAATAATATAGCGGATATTATATCGATCCCCCTTTTTTTAAAGGATGTCAGATCGCGAGAAATACAAAAAAAAGATTATTCATTAACACTATTCTGAAATAACCATAAATAACCTCATGTTGATAAAAAATATAACCATTATAAACACGAACATTCCTTTGAAATTTAGAGAGTGTTATTACTTAGCTGGCGGTTGTTTTTTATCAACATGCCTAATTTATACTCTTAGGAAAATATTATTAATAAGAAAATACTGAACTTCGCGAGATTTATAATTATTTACTGAGAGTTATTGATACATGACGGCGCAGCGCTGCAAGGTTTTCTCATACTCTCACGCCATTTTTCTGAAGATTCCGTGCCAACGATTCTCCGGTCATTTTTCTAGCATACCGCCAGCTTGACGAAGTCACATTCGCCTTTAGGCTGCTGTTCAGGCATAAATTTAGTCCGTGTCATTCCTTTTGTTGAGAACATAGCCTGATCTAACGGCCTCCCTAAGGCGTTCTCAGATATATACTACGGCGGATTAAGGGGGTTCCTGCCTAAATAAATCGTAGCCAAGTTATCAAAGAATAATACCCTGCTGGAAATAACCGGGGTAAATTATCGATCATAGTGATTCATGACAATATAAACTGTTCTACCATGCGATATTTACGCAATATATCAGCAGGTATTTAATTAAACTAAATCGCGCTGTTAGATATAATAACTTGAATGATACTTTTCTGATTGTATGATGCCTCCAAGATAAAACATCGATGCAAGGATGCAAGAGCGATGAGCATTTACTCTTCCAGTTCTCCGCATTTATGATTTATTTACACTACCTAGTATTATTTTAGTTATGTTAGTAAAAAAGGGAAATTTAAATGTCGACTAATAAAACTGCACTTCTTATTGCGCTGTCTTTGGCTTCTGCTGCTTCAACATCTGCAATGGCAGCCGATGGCAAAATCAACTTTACAGGTAAAATTACCGATGCACCGTGTACAGTTTCTATTCCAAGTCAGAACCGTGATGTTACGTTAGGCAACGTACCGTCATCACAAATGGCGACTGCTGGCGCAAAGTCAGAATCTAAACAGTTCCAAGTTGATCTGCTGAACTGTAGCGCAACAGTGAAATCAGCATCAATCACCTTTGGCGGATCAGTGGCCACACCAAGCGGCGCTGGCGTAGCGGATCCAACTCTGTTCGCCGTAAACTCTCCTGATGGTTCAGCCACGGGGACCACGGCAAGCAACGTAGGTATCGAAATTTCTGATTCAGCAGGTGCGGTGCTTTCACCAAACAAAGCGTCAGCGGCTATGACTCTGACGCCTAAAGCAGCCTCTCAGTCTCTGTATTTCAATGCCCGCTATAAATCTTTGGGTACCGCAACCACGGGTGATGCTAACGCCACAACCGACTTTACTATCGCCTACCAATAATTTAATAGCCTTCATTTAATCTATTTATTGGCTAAAGCCCAAGGGACAACTGTTTTTCATATTTGTACTTGGGCTTATTTTTTATAAGGCGCTATGACCTAAAATCTCATAGGCCAAAAGGTTAATATCATGCACGCTAAATCCGCACTCTGCTCTTTTGTATTATTAGCTATTTCTCACTCCGCATTTAGTGCTGCGACGGACTCAGGGGGTGTGGTTTTAAGTGCCACGCGGGTTGTATACGATGCGAGTAATAAAGAAACCTCTGTTTCTATTAAGAATAAAAATACCGATCAATACTTCCTCGTTCAGTCATGGATTGATGACAATACAGGAAATAAGAAAGTACCTTTTGCAATAACCCCGCCGTTATTCCGTTTAGGTGCAGATAAGTTAAATATGCTACGCATTGTTAAAACATCAGGCAATCTTCCTGATGATAAAGAATCTGTGTTTTATATTAACGTTAAAGCTATTCCTCCCGTGCCTGATGACTCGGTTACACAAAATACGCTTCAGGTGGCAATTAAAACGCGGATTAAACTCTTTTATCGCCCAAAAGGTTTGCAGGGCAAACCTGAAGACGCCTACCAGCAACTTCAGTGGTCTATTCAGGGTAATGATCTGGTGGTGAAAAACCCTTCCCAGTATTCCGTCAGCTTTAATGAAATCACCGTTGGCGGTAAAGACGTGAAAGAAATAAACATGGTTGAGGCCAAATCAGAAGCCCACTACCCGCTCTCTGCTGGGCAACGAGGGCAGATATCATTTAGCGCCATCAATGATTTCGGCGGCGTGTCAAAAACTGTAACTGCACACTAATTGCGTATTACCTCGATTGTTTATTAAAGAGACAAACATGTTGCCGTCAATAATATCTACAAAGAAAAAAATGAATGCATTGACTTCTTTGTGCAGGGAAAGCCATAGATATTTTACTTTGAGTACTCTTACCCTGCTGGTGTTGTCGGGGCACTGCTTTGCAAGATCAAACTTTAACCCTGCGTTTTTAGAAAACTTAGGCGCAGGCAGCGATGTTTCTGACCTTTCCTCCTTCGCAGCACAGTCTGACAACCAAATGCCGGGCAAATATCTGGTTGATGTTTATCTCAATGGTAATCCTGTCGATCACCGAGAAGTCGAATTTATCACGGCTCCGGCAGCGGTCGTGCAAAAAGACGCCACGGGATTAATCCCCTGCTTTACGGAAGAAACGTTGCGTAACTACGGGGTTAAAACAGATTCGGCCGAGTCAATGGCGGCAAGTTCAACAACGCCAACAACACCAACAAAGGCGGAGAGTACCGATAAAAAAGACACCGCGTCTTCAGCCACAGCATCAGCATCAACCGCACAGTGCAGTAACCTTTTGCAGGCTATTCCCGCGGCAAAAACGACTTTTGATTTTGACCGCTTGCGTTTAGATATCAGCGTGCCACAGATTTTTGTCTCTAATTCGGCCAGAGGATACGTTGACCCCGCTTTATGGGATGACGGTATTTCCGCATTATTGCTGAATTACAATTTCACCGGTGCCAATGGTGACGATCAGAATGACTACTATTTAAACCTTCGCAGCGGCTTCAACCTTGGTGCTTGGCGTTTGCGTAACTACTCGACCTGGAACCAAAACAACGGCCAGCGTGAGTTCAACAATGTTAACACTTATTTGCAGCGCACCATCGTTCCGCTAAAAGCGGAACTCACCATGGGCGACAGCTATTCTGGCGCCGACGTTTTTGATAGTTTTCAGTTTCGTGGCGCACAGCTTGCCTCCGACGATGACATGCTGCCAGACAGCATGAAAAATTTTGCGCCCGTGATCCGCGGTATTGCTAAAACCAATGCGCAGGTCACCATCAAGCAAAACGGTTATACCGTTTATCAATCCTATGTCACGCCGGGCGCGTTTGAGATTAACGATCTCTACCCTAGTTCTGACAGCGGCGACCTTACGATCACTATCAAAGAACAAGACGGCAGCGAGCAAACCTATATTCAGCCGTATGCCTCCGTGCCTATTTTGCAACGTGAAGGCCGTCTCAAATTCAGCGCTACGGCTGGGCAATATCGCAACGGCTATGGCTCCGATAAACCTGAGTTTGCGCAATTCACGCTGATCCGTGGTTTCAGCAAAGGGCTAACGGTTTACGGCGGTATGCAGGGCACGCAAAAATATGCCTCTGCCGCGCTGGGTATTGGTAAAAACATGGGCGATCTTGGCGCTATCTCGTTCGATGTCACTCAGGCCCGCACCCAACCGCCCGAAGATGAAACCGACAGCGGCCAGTCTTATCGCTTTTTATATGCCAAAACTTTCGCTGAGACAGACACCGATTTTCGCTTAGTGGGCTATCGCTATTCCACCAGCGGTTATTACAGCCTGGATGATTCGGTCACCCTCAACGATGACCACGACGATTATGCAGATTTTAACATTCGCACCCATAAGCGCAGCCGCGTCGAGGGGTCAGTCAGCCAGCAGCTCGGTGAAAATGGCGGCTCTCTCTACTTTTCTGCCAGCCTGCAAGACTATTGGGACAGCAGTGAAAAAGAACAAACCCTGCAGACAGGCTACAGCAATACATGGAACAGTATTTCTTACAACATTGCCTATAACGATAACTATGTAGGCAACGAAGAGCATGATCGGCAAATATCGATTAATGTCTCTATCCCGCTCGATCACTGGCTAAAATCCGCCTCGGCAAACTACAGCATGAGCCACGATTCTAACGGTCGGGTGCAAAATCAGGCGGGGATCAGCGGAACGTTGCTTGAGGATCACAATCTTAGCTACAGCGTTTCTGAAGGCTATACCAATCAAGGCCAAGGCGACACCGGGAATACCAGCCTGAATTATCAAGGGCAATACGGCAACAGTAACATCGGCTACAGCTACAGCAAGGATTCACACCGGGTCAACTACGGGCTCCAGGGCGGTATCATTACACATAGTCACGGCATCACGCTCTCGCAGCCGCTGGGAGATACCGTGGCTTTAGTCGAAGCGCCCGGCGCTGACAATGCCCGAATAGTCAATAACACCGGGGTGAAAACCGATTTCCGCGGCTATGCCGTTGTGCCCTTCCTTTCTCCTTACCGTCGAACCAGCGTGGGTTTAGATACCACAACGCTGGGCGATAAAGTGGAACTTGACGAGAGCGCCAAAGATGTTATTCCGTCACGCGGAGCGATCGTTCGAGCTAATTTTAATGCGCACGTAGGTTATCGCGTGATGATGACGCTGAAACGCGAAGATGGTAAGCCGTTGCCTTTTGGTGCCACCGTAACATTATTAAATGAAACGGAAAGCGATACAAAAAATAGTGATTCTATAAGTACAGGCATCGTTGGGGAACAGGGTGAAACATTCTTAAGTGGATTACCTGAGCAAGGATTGCTTATTGCTCAGTGGGGCACTGATAAAAACCGAAAATGTAAAATTAAATATGAGATAACTGCTCAGCAGCAGTCTGAATCATTACCGATCATCATTGCCACTTGCAAACTATAAATTAAAAGGTTTTCTATGTTTAATAGCATAAATAGCAAACTCAAACTTGCTTATTTTAGATTTATTATCTTCATTGTTATTTTTAGTTCGTCGTATGCATATAGCGATGATATTATAGTTAACATGGGCACTTTGACCGTAAATAATATATCAACAACTGGCAAGGTTACCATTCCTGTCGGTGCTTATCGACGTGAAGGTACGCCAGCTATTGCCAATAATGATAATAAGTACAAGTACGATGCTGTCCATTGCGATGTAGTCACTTCAGAAAATGTCTGTTTACTTATGATTACCGGAAATACAGGTGGGAAACGCGATGTATATATGGCCCCAGGAGTAAGACGAGGTCAAATACAGCTTTTAGGAGGCGGTTTCTCTCCCCTTCTGCCTGGGGATATTATGACGCTAGATTTGGTTCTTAATAATAGTGGGTTTAAAGGTTCAACCACGTGGGAAAATGCATTGGCTGGGAGATTTTACGATAAAAATAGGAACGTTGTTGGATATCTTCGGTTTTATGTAACCATAATAATAAACAGTGCCACGTGTACAGTTTCAACAGCACATGATATGAATTTTACATGGCCCCAATTATCCCCAAGCCAAATAGAAAATGGCTCCGCAGAGGTAAAAAATGCGCCAATCAGTATGTCATGTTCTACTACAGATGAAAACAAACCAGTGACTGTTACCGTGACATCTGCAAATGGGTATGCCAATGCTTCCGACGGGGTTATTAATACAAACAAAAGCAATTTAGGCATTAAACTGACATGGGCGGACTCTGGGGAAGCCATACCATTAAATAAAGGATTATTAATGAATGCATACAATGGATCAAATTTCAGCATTAATGCAAAACCCGTATCAACTAGCAGCGAAAAAATAATCGCTGGAGATTTTGAAACTACAGTAACAATAAGTTTTGATTATCATTAAGGAAACTTTATGATTAAAAAAATGATGTTTTTCTATTTATTATTAACAAGTAGCCATGCGTTTTCAGCGGCTCCTGAAATAGTACAAATACACTATCGTGGAACGGTAGTGATTCCACCATGCACAATAGCAACACCTTTCGCATCAGTTAATTTTGGCAATATTATTGCTGCCGATTTTGCTAGCTCAAGCGCAGCCACGGACTGGAAAGAGTTAGATATAAATTTAACGGATTGCGTCGGAGTTACTAGCTTTACTATTTCGGTAAGCGCCCCAGTATCAACGGCAAACCCAGCATATATTGGTTCAACAGGAACAGCTGAGCATATTGGCATCGAAGGCGCTGCCATTTTGGAGACCAATACTCCCATTTATAATGGTGTTGTTATAGCACGTAATACAGGTGGGGAGTTGAGTCAGACAATCCCCTTAAAGTTTCGTTTACACAATGATGACTCTGGCGAGGCCACCACCGGTACTGTCAGCAGTACAGTTACGTTAACCTACGCATTTCAATAATGCGTTAATTTGAAAATGGAATTACATACTATGATAAACAAAAATATATATCCCCTTGCGCTAGCATTTATATTTCCCGCAGTATTATCCAGCTCCGCAGGAGCTGCCGATAATACCGTGATCAATATTACTGCGACGGTCTCTGCGGCAGCCTGCACCACCTCGGCTCCGGCATCCATCCCCCTCAATTTCGCTCTAAATGCCAATGATGTTGCCGCGTCAAATGCCAACTCGGCCTGGTCTGGTGATGCCACCATATCTTTAAGCGGTTGCCCATCAACCACTAAAAGCATCGACGCCGTGTTTAGCGGCCCGGCCATCAGCGGCGATACCAGCGGCTATCAAATGAAGAATAGCGCCGGCACCGCTGTAACCACCGGCAGTATTCAGCTGGCAAAGTCGGCAGACAGCACCCTGCTCACCAACGCCAGCGGCACCTATAACGTTGCGACAGCCAGCAATGCCGCCTCCTTTAAAGTGAAAGCGCGCATGCACTCTATTACGGGCGCAGTTATGCCGGATACCTATACCACCGCCATCGACGTTACCTTTAACTACCATTGATTTCACTGCTAACAGGAAGCCATTATGTTCATCCTTAGCAAGCAATCTAGGGTTGCCTTAAACAGTTTGCTGATATCAACGCTGTTTACCTCGCTCTCCTGTCTGGCATCGGATACAAGTCTGGGAGTGAGTGCAACCGTGATTGCCTCCTCCTGCACCGTTGAAGCCTCGGCAAATCAGGATGTGAATTTAGGCTCATTTTATGCCAACGTACTTAATTCGCCCGGCAGTGCAACGGATTGGGCTAACTTTACTATTGATCTAAGCAGCTGCCCTGCCTCAACGCGCTCAGTTGATATGAAACTCAGTGGAGAGGCCGAAGGTGCGACGAAATATTTTCAGAACACCGGGGGGAGTAGCACCAACGTGGCAATTGAAATTGCTTCTCAGCAAACCAGCTCAGCCACTATTGGTCCAGGAGATACCATCAGTACTGCCGTGGTTCAAGCCACGCATCAGGCATCATTTCCGTTGCATGCCAGAATGATCTCTCCAGTAGGAGGGGCAACGTCTGGTACGATTGCAGGCTCCGTGGAGCTTACGTTCCAATATAAATAAATTCCGTATCACGAATAAATAGCTGAGGTTGTGTTTTATCAACCTCACCTAACATAGAGTTAAAACAGCGAACAGTGCGCATAATAAGTATATGCGGCAATATTATTAGCATGCTAATTCAAAGAATGAGGTTTCTGTCGCCAGTTTATTAACCCCATTTTCGGCTAATGAATTTATTGTCTCCACGACTGTAAGTTGCGTTCTTAATCTTTATAATACCTATAATAAAAACAACGACTCTCTATTTAAGCCATCAGTTTTACAATACCAATAAAGCGTATCACATTTTTAAAAAATCATTTCGCAAAACAATAAAGATAAAAAATTTATACAGTAAATCATTAACCAATACTAGCCACACAATCCACCTTACCATGTTAAATATTGGTTACTTTATTGTTTAATTTTTTTTGCAATTCAATTGCATGCTCTTTATAGAGTATATTTCCGTTATGAATAGAAAACAGATCATATATATTTTCAATTGGAATTAAACATATAAAGGAAAATACCATGAAAAATACACATCGCAATCTCTCACCAAAAAGTAAAGGCATTGACTTTAATCTTCTGGTTATCTTTGAAGCCGTTTTTCTGCACAAAAGCGTGACTAAAACAGCGCTTATATTGAACGTGACGCCTTCTGCTATCAGCCAATCACTGAGTAAACTACGGCTCTATTTTTCTGATCCGCTATTTGTCCGTGAAGGAAATACGCTATTTGCCACCACGGTAGCTGAAAATATTTACGATCGCCTCAAGGATGGGCTATCCCATGTTCGTCAAAGTCTAGATTATATCTCAGACGTCAGTTTGCAGAGTTCATTTATCATTCACGCGTCCCCTTACCTCGGGGTGCGTTTACTCCCTGAGATTTGTGCTGAAATCGAAAACAGGGATCTTAATATCAATATCTCAAACAATTACAATGATACAAAAGAAAATAATATCGAAAACATCTTATTACAGAAGAAGGCTGATATTATTTTTGACGTCAAACCTTTTTACAGTTTTTCAACTGTCTCTGAAATCCTGCTCATTGAAGATGTTATTGCCGTATGCGCTAAAAATCATCCTCGATTAGACTCAAAATTAACCAAAGAAGATATACTTGCTGAAAAATCTATTTACTCAAGCATCGCTCATAACGGAGGATTAAAAGTACAAAGCGATATCGATGATTACTTCCCCAACCGTAAATTTATTTTCTCCAGCAATTCCATCATTACGAATATTGCTATAGCAGAAAAAACCAGTGCAATTAGCTTTATTCCAAAATCGTTTTTTGATAAATTTTCCGATAGCTTTAACATTAAAATGCTTGAGCTTGATATCACACTAGAGCCTGTGAAAATTTATATGTCATATAATAAAATTTCGTTAAAAAATAGAAACTTTAATTCCCTTATCAATATTATCAAGGAGCATGTTTTTCCTTCAATAGTGCATCCTACACAATAATATAACTGGCCTGATAATTATGACCTCATTGTTCTAGCGGCTTATGTCCCTGAAGTTCATAACGGTGGCACAGCACCAACGTGACATGGCATCAACGTGACATAGCATTAACGCGGCACCGCGCCGCGGTTAATTAGCGAATACTGTTAATATTCATCAAGCAATCTACCTTCTATCAACGCGAATACCTCATTTCTTCAGTTGATACTCATAATGCACCTACTCAGCTTATCATTCATGAATTTAACTCATAAAGGCTAGCGCATTTAGGCATCTAATCGAATAAATCTGTTTGGAGTATGCTTTCTCTATCGTCACATACGGAGGACTGCATCATGCAGACGGTCACACTTAACAACGGTATTGAAATGCCTTTACTCGGCTTTGGCGTCTTTCAGATGACGGACGCAGCCGAATGCGAACGTGCGGTGATTGATGCTATCGAAACGGGCTATCGCCTCATTGATACCGCGGCCTCTTATCAAAATGAAACTCAGGTGGGTAATGCCCTGCGACAAAGCGGGATTGCTCGCGATGAGCTGTTCGTAACCACCAAACTTTGGCTGCAGGATACAAATTATGAAGGTGCAAAGGCGCAGTTTGAGCGCTCGCTCAATCGCCTACAGCTTGATTATATTGACCTGTATTTAATTCATCAGCCATATGGCGACGTGCACGGCGCGTGGCGGGCGATGGAAGAATTACAGCAGGCAGGAAAAATTCGCGCCATCGGCGTGAGTAATTTCCATCCCGACAGACTTGCCGACCTGATAGCGTTTAACCGTGTTGTACCGGCGGTAAATCAGGTGGAGGTCAATCCGTTTAATCAGCAGCTGCACGCCGTGCCTTGGATGAACAGCCGCCATATTCAACCTGAGGCTTGGGCGCCTTTTGCCGAAGGCAAAAATGGTTTGTTTCAGCATCCGGTGTTGACGGCTATTGCCAACCACCACGGCAAAACCGTCGGACAGGTAGTGCTGCGTTGGCTATATCAGCGAGGCATTGTGTCGTTGGCGAAATCCGTTCGCAAAGCGCGGATGGAAGAGAATATCAATATTCTGGATTTTGCACTTTCTGATACGGACATGACGCAGATCGCAGCGCTTGATACCGCCACCAGCGCTTTTTTCTCTCACCGCGATCCGGCGATGGTGGAATGGCTCACCCAGCGCAAGCTAGACGTGTAACTCCGTTCATTTGCCCGCAATAAAGAACTCAATAACAAGGCGATTAATATGCAAAAACGTATGCTAGGTAAATCTGGGTTAGAAGTGTCAGCGCTGGGTCTAGGCTGTATGGGGCTGAGTTTTGGCTATGGCCCTGCTACCGACACCAAACAAGCAATAGAACTGATCCGCACCGCCGTTGAACAGGGTGTGACCTTCTTTGACACCGCCGAAGTCTATGGCCCTTATGCCAATGAATCATTGCTGGGCGAGGCGCTGAAGCCTTTCCGCGACCGCGTGGTTATTGCCACGAAATTTGGTTTTACCTTTGGTAATGATAATAAGCAACAGATTTTAAACAGTCGTCCTGAGCATATTCGTGCCGCCGTCGAAGGCTCACTGAGCCGATTAAAAACAGACGTCATTGACCTGCTCTACCAGCACCGCGTTGACCCCGAGGTTCCTATCGAGGACGTGGCAGGAACCGTGAAAGATTTGATTGCTGAAGGCAAAGTTAAACACTTTGGATTATCTGAAGCTGGCGCCCAAACCATTCGCCAAGCGCATGCCGTTCAGCCCGTTACGGCGCTGCAAAGCGAATACTCAATGTGGTGGCGTGAACCCGAGCAGGAAATCATGCCGCTGTTGGAAGAGTTGGGCATTGGTTTTGTTCCCTTTAGCCCTCTGGGTAAAGGTTTTCTGACTGGCGCAATCAATGCACAAACCACGTTTGGCGCTGATGATTTTAGAAGCAAAGTGCCTCGCTTTGCCGCCGAAGCGCGGGAAGCTAACGAAAAATTGGTGTCGCTGCTTGCTGCGTTAGCCGCAGAGAAAAATGTCACTCCGGCACAAATCGCGCTGGCTTGGCTATTAGCACAGAAACCGTGGATTGTGCCCATTCCTGGCACCACCAAACTTCATCGTTTAACAGAAAACTTGGGCGCAGCCGATCTGGCGCTGAACGCAGAAGATTTGCGTAAAATCGCCAACGCGCTCGAAACCGTGAAAATCGTGGGCGATCGCTACCCTGCTTCATTGATGGCGCGCGTAGGACGATAAGGGATTAATGGCAGGAGGCCATCGGGTTAATACTCGCTATTTATCAGACCGAGATAAGCGGCTCTACCACACCGCGGGGCGCTCAGGCGGCTTACGCCGCTGCGACCCCATCGGTGTGCTCCCGCTAAAAATTGGCTTAGATCAGCAGTGCTAATCGTCCGATCATCTGCCTTCATTGGCTATTCCCATTTTTCACGCCGTTTGATTGTGTGGGGCAAAAATTGAAGTCTGAACATTTAAAGTTTGCACGTAATGTGTCGCTCTTAGTTCAGTACCCATTTGATAATAAGCCCTAACATGAAAAAATTATCCGCTCTCGCCTTAGGCTCCGTATTATCACTGACGGGATGTGCCGCCATCGTTGGTGATGAATCTCAAACTGTTTATGTAGATAGTTCACCGTCTCAGGCTCTGTTTGTTATTTCTGATAATAACGGGCGAGTTGCCGCCACAGGAACCACGCCCACAACGGTTACTCTGCCAAAATCAGCGGGTACTTATTTGGGGTGGCTGAGCTATCAGATCACTTTTTCCAAGGCTGATTTCCAGCCTGTTATCATGCCGCTAAAAACGCGACCTAATGCCTGGTATATATTCGGTAACTTGACCACCTTAGGCGCGGGCTGGCTGATCGATCCTTTTTGGGGCGGCATGTATAACCTGCATCCCGATTCCGTTCATATCAATATGCTGCCGTGCCCGGTCGGTAGATTCGGTTCATTCTGTTCTTAATCTTGGCTAAATCATCTCATGAGTATCCCTTCCCACACGGGAAGGGATATTTGTATCAGTAAATATCTTCCGAACTTCGCTTAATATAAAGCGGCGTCGCCTTTAATTGATTCCCAAGGTGTACTGCGCAATTTTGAAATAAATAATCAAACCGGTTCCGTCGATAAACGTGGCAATAAACGGTGCAGATACAACCGCCGGGTCAATTCCCACGCGCTTCAATACCATGGGGATCACGGAAGAAACCACGGCGCTCCACAGCGTAATACAAACCAGCGTTAAGCTAACAATCAGCGTAATTTCGGGGCCAATCCCCATCATCCACGCACGCACACACCCCGCGAGTCCTAAGGTTGCCGCGATCATCAGCGACGTCGTCATCTCTTTACGGATAATTTTACCCAGATCGCGTAACCGCACCTCGCCCAGCGCCATCGAACGCACCAAGGTTGATGTTATCTGCGTGCCACTGTTTCCCCCGGTGCCAATGAGCAGAGGGATAAAGAAAGCTAACGCAATCGCAGATTCCAGTGCTTCTTCAAAATGCTGGATCACGCTGCTGGTGTAAGCTTCAGCCACAAACAGCAGCAGCAGCCACACCGAACGTTTCTTCCACAGCGTTACCGGACTGGTTTCCAGATACGGTTTTTCCAAGGGCAAACTGGCCCCCTGACGCTGCGCATCCTCAGTCACTTCATCTTCTAATAAATGCGCAATCTCTCTTTCGGTAAGGCATCCGACTAATTTACCGCCCGCGACGACGGGCACAATATCGACATCCTCCTTGGAAATACGGGAAATAACCTCAGTTCTTTCATCCGCAGGGCTAACATGAAAAAAATGATGCTCCATTAAATTCTGAACAGTCTGGTTATCATTCATTTCCTGAAGCAATTTTTTAACGGGTAATACCCCGCACAATTGCTCGCCGGCAACAACAAAGACCTGTGCTGGTATATCGTTAGTTTTGAGTTGGGAAAGAAAAACTTTACGTGCTTCTTGCACGCTAAGAATATGAGATAGCATGATGAAGTCAGTACTCATATATTGAGCAATGGCATCATCTTCAAACTCATCATTATGATTGTGGATCGCATTTTTTACATGGTAAGACATAGTTTGATTCCCTATAGAATTAAAACCTCATAGGGGCGAACAAGACTAAGATAGGAAAGTAGATCCCTACGTCTTGGGTTTAGCACTATACAACGTATTCAGCAATGTATTGATTTTGCTGAAAGTTACCTTGGCAACACCTTGATTCGATGGATGCCTGTATTTCCCTGTGTGGTCTCTCTCGATACCATCAGGGCGATAACTTATGTTTGTATAGGAGCCTCGCCATAACGAGATCGTCATAAAACACGGAAATCCTACACTGCAAAAATAAACCCGTTTTAATAATCCGATTTTGGTTTATTGAATATTTAGAAAAATGCTTTCAAGTTAAACGAAATCTATTTAACTTAAACAACCCTTTGCTAATGGTTACTTCTTTTTAGTTATTTACCACTCATTTTTTGAACAGCCATTAGGTTCTAAAACGTTAATCTCGCATTATTTATTGATGCCTTTAGCTGTGTTTTTGTCTGCGGGTAAAATAATCGTTTCAATATCCTTAAATATAGACTCCCACTCGGTTTCATCTATATCCATCAAACCAAAATACCGCAGCATAAATGCGCCCTCGGTCGCTAAAAACGCGATTCGAGCCTGCTTTCCTTGCTCGGAATCGAGGTCTAAATTCGCGATGCGCTCACGATACCAACGGCGCGTATTTTCGAGATGCTCTTTGGTCTGCAATAAACTAACCAATAGTCCTGCCGCCTTGGCGCTGGAAGCCTGATCGTATCTATGCGTGGCCACCACGTGCGCCGCAACGCGATGAGTCGGTGAGTCATCCTGCGTTGCCACCAGATCAAACACGCGATCGTAGGCATTTCCCCAGCGTTCAAACATGGCATCAATCAGCGCATCTTTGTTGCCGAAACAGTATTGTACCCCGCCTTTTGAGATCCCCATCGCACGCGCTACAGAGTCGATAGTCAATGCAGCAGCGCCAAGGTTTGCAATAATTTCTTCCGCTGCATCCAGCACTTTTTCTCTATCGATACTGCGTTGACGTCCCATTTAGACACCCTCGTTTTAAATACGTACGTATGGATTAAAACTATACATTATCAATCATAAACTTTGTTAGCTGAATGATTGTCGCCACCTGCGGCATCACAGACTTTAGAGACAAGACGATGAACGTACATTATCGCTGGTTAACGCTCACACTCGTATCCAGTGCGCTGTTTTTAATCGTTGTTGATATGACGGTACTTTACACCGCGCTACCTAAACTAACGCTGTCACTGAACGCAAATGCTTCAGAAAAACTATGGATTATCAACGCGTATCCGCTGGTTGTCGCTGGGCTATTGCCAGCCACAGGCATGCTAAGCGATCGTATCGGCCACAAAAAATTATTTATCTATGGCCTTCCGGTATTTGCCGCCGCCTCACTGTGCGCCGCATTTTCACCGACCGCGGCAACGCTTATCGCCTCACGCGTATTTTTGGCCGTGGGCGCGGCCATGATGATGCCGCCGACACTTTCGATTATTCGCCATACGTTTACCGAGCCTAAAGAACGCGCCTTAGCCATTGGTATTTGGTCTGCTGTTGCCTCCGGCGGCGCGGCGATCGGCCCCGTCATTGGGGGGGCTTTGCTGGAATATTTCTGGTGGGGTTCCGTTTTCCTGATTAACGTACCGGTCGTTCTGCTGGTTTTCCCGCTGGCGATACACCGGATCCCAAACTGTGGCAGCCTCAGTCGCTCTCCTTGCGACTACCTAGGTTCCATTCAGATCATGGTAGGACTGGTCGCATCGATCTACGCATTGAAAGAGCTCAGTAAACCAGATGCCTCGTGGACGATAATGTTGCTTTCCGCCCTGATTGGCATCCTGTTTTTGGTGCTGTTTTATAAACGCCAGCGCAGATCCATGTCGCCCATGATTGATTTTTCGCTGTTTAGCAATCGCATGTTTTTCAGCGGCGTCTGCATTGCGTTGGTCGCTATGCTGGCGATGGTTGGCGTTGAACTGGTGCTCAGCCAACGCCTTCAGCTCGTGGTTGGATTATCCCCGCTGCAGGCGGCGTTATACATCCTGCCAATCCCTCTGGCCTCAGCGCTGGCGGGGCCTTTTTCTGGCCTTTTGCTACCAAAATATGGCGAGCAGAAGATCGTATTGGGTAGCCTGCTGATAACCGGACTTGGCATCATTGGTTTAGCCCTGCGCTATCAGGAAAGCACTATCGAAATTTTTGGCTACTTGATTGCGATTGGCTACGGCATCGGCGGTGCATTTACCGCGTCGTCAACCGCCATTATGTTCAACGCGCCGAATGAAAAATCAGGCATGGCCGCCTCGATTGAAGACGTGGCTTATGAATTGGGCAGCGTACTTGGCATTACCCTGCTGGGTGGAATGATGACGGCTATCTATAGCAACAGCCTGATTCTTCCCGCTGAGTTTGAGGATAATGTTGAAGCCTACGACAGTATCGACGAAACCCTGAGGCTGGCGGGAAATATGGATATAGAGCAGGCGCAGAGCCTAACGCATCTTGCCCATATGGCGTTTGATCAGGCGTTTGTTTCCGTCTTGATTTCTGCCTCCCTTTTGCTGTTGCTGAGCGCCGTTACGCTAAAACGCACTCACTAGCGCCGATATTTTGGAGATTCTCATGGCATGGTTCGAACGCTTTTTATCACAGATTGCCGATCACCCCGCGCAAATTTTTGCCCTGTTGTTTGTTATCGCGCTCGGTAAATCTACCGTGATGATCTCCTCGGTCCTGCCGCCCGCATCCTTGATGTTGCTGGCGGCGATCGCTATCAGCCAGCCTTCGCTTTCTATTGAACTGGTCTGGCTCGCGATCACGCTGGGCGCCACTCTTGGCTCAATACTGACGTTTCATTTTAGCCAACTGATAAACCAGAAAATGCTTTTTCCACGTTTTTTCGCTCGCCATAACGGCAGGTTGCAACGCATCAGCGAAAAACTACAGCATAAGGGTGGCCTGCTGGTCTTGTTCACGTCGCGTTTTGTGGCCGTACTGCGCTATATGGTTCCAATGGCCGCCGGAATGCTGACTTTTAGCCGCACGCGCGTTTACTGTGTTACCGCATGTTCAGCCGCCGTTTGGGCTTGCCTCTTTATCGGTATCGTTTCAGGCGCGCTCTATTTCACCGCGCCCCTCATTTAGCCATCAGCGTTAAGGGGTATGGAATCGGCCTCATCAATACATGTATGATAAATGAATATTATATATTGATGATGCGGAGAGATTTAGCGATGCCAGACAGCCGAATTCAAAGGGAAAAGCTGACGATCAGAAAAATGATCTCGCTTTATCAGCGCCGCAGCCCGGATGCTCAGCACGACAACCAGCACTACGACAACTTATATGCCTATGCGGTAAAACGCCTCGATCGTTGTGTTTTTGGCGCAGAAAAACCCGCCTGCAAGCAGTGTCCGGTACACTGCTATCAACCCGCCAAGCGCGAAGAAATGAAGCAAATTATGCGCTGGTCTGGCCCGAGAATGCTGTGGCGGCACCCTATACTTACCATCCGTCACCTGATTGACGACCAGCGTCCTGTACCCGAATTGCCGGAAAAGTATCGTCCTAAAAAACCGTAAACGATGAAACGCGTGGGCAGCATACCCGCGCTAATACAAAGGACCCTCTGCCCTTTGTATTCTATGCATCGTTTGTTACGCATCGCTGTCAGGCTGTTTTGAGCGATACCACTTCACCCCGATTAATCCCACCAGCAACGCGACCATCAGCACCACAAAAGCAATGCGCCGTTGATGCTCGTGGGCGAACAAACGGAACAGCACCTCACTGGCGGCATAGCCGAGCGTGACGATAATAAATGCCCAAATCGCCGCACCGATAACATTCAGCAGCACAAACTTGCGCAGCTTAACGCCCGACGAGCCGATGATGATGGGTCCAATGGTGCGAAAACCATAGGCAAAACGCATCCCTAAGATCAGCAGCGTTTCATGCTCACGCACTCGCTGTTGGAAACGTTGGATTTTTTTCTGCTGTCGCTTAAAACGCGCCAAGATCTGACGACCAAACCGCCGCCCCACCAGATACAGCGTGAAATCCCCCGCCGTTGCGCCCAAGAAAGTCATCAACAAAACCAAAGGATAGGACAGTAGATGCTTGTGAGCCGCTGCGCCTGCCAGAAAAGCGATGGTTTCGCCCTCAATAATGCTGCCAATCACCACCGCAACATAGCCGTAATCTGAAATCCACTGGCCTGCATCCGTCATATTTGCTTTCCTCTCACTAATATCCCTTAATGATACCGCAAAAAAGTCATTCCCTTTGGTTTCAGAAAACTAATGAATGTATTCTCAGCATTTCCCGCGCGGTTAAACGTATCGCCAACTAGCATGATTTAATTGAGCAGACCGTGATAAAAATTCATAAAATAAGTAAAGCTAGGTAAAAACTAATCGATAAAACACATTTTTTTGATAGGCTATATATAGTTTTATCGAAGTATTGATTGGATTTTGCGATTGACCGCCTGCGCATCGTTACACGGAGAATAATCATAATGAAGTCAGAAACTGAAGCATGCCGCGTGAAAACACGGCATAGCGAGTACTCATTAGCTCTACCTGTTATCGCCTTAGTTGTCCTGACCCTGTGGGGCAATACTCAGAGTTTACCCGCCGTTGCCGGCATCAATATCCTCGCGCTGATCGCTATATTGAGCAGCGCGTTTAGCGTAGTGCGTCATGCTGACGTGCTGGCACACCGTTTAGGTGAACCCTACGGCTCATTAATTCTGAGCCTTTCCGTGGTTATTCTTGAAGTCAGCCTGATCTCGGCGTTGATGGCCACCGGCGATGCCGCTCCGGCGCTGATGCGCGATACGCTCTATTCCATCGTGATGATTGTTACCGGTGGTTTGGTTGGTTTTTCATTGCTGCTCGGCGGGCGTAAATTTGCCACTCAGTTTGTCAATCTGGCCGGTATCAAACAGTATTTAATTACGCTGATCCCACTGGCGATCATCGTTTTAGTATTGCCAATGACCTTTCCCGGTGGAAACTTCACCACGGGTCAAGCGCTTATGGTGGCCGCCATTTCCGCCGCGATGTACGGCGTGTTCTTGCTGATCCAAACCAAAACCCACCAGAGCCTGTTTGTTTACGAGCATGAAGATGACGGCGACGATCCGACTGACCCGCACCATGGTAAACCTTCGGCTCACAGCAGCGCCTGGCACGCCGGTTGGTTAGTGGTGCATTTGATTGCCGTTATTGCGGTCACTAAGTTCAATGCCAATCCGCTTGAAAGCCTGCTAAGCACGCTGAATGCACCGCAGCAGTTCACCGGTTTCTTGGTGGCACTGCTGATTTTGTCGCCGGAAGGATTGGGGGCATTGAAAGCCGTATTGGCCAATCAGGTGCAGCGCGCCATGAACCTGTTCTTCGGTTCTGTGCTAGCCACCATCTCGCTGACGGTGCCTGCGGTCACGATTATTGCAACGCTAACCGGCCAGCCGCTGATCTTTGCGCTGGATGCCCCACAGGTGGTGGTGATGGTCGCCGCATTGATGCTGTGTCAGGTTTCATTTAGCACCGGGCGTACTAACGTTCTGAACGGCGCCGCTCACTTGGCGCTGTTTGCGGCTTACCTGATGACGATCTTCTTGTAGTCTTCCTGAAATATCTATCAGCGCGTGAAGCGGAGGAACTTATTCCTCCGCTTTGCTTTTTCACAAAGCAAAGCACGCTATCAGTACAAGCACCGCCTCTAGAGCAATCCTCATTGCGCACCAGCATAGCAATCTGTTATCCGCCCTGCTATTATTACGTATAGCAATTTGTTACCAATCGGAGGTTTCTATGCAAACAACTCCCCGTAAATCTACACGTAATAAGCAAATTAACGTTCGCGCCAGCGAAGAAGAGAGAGCCGTTATAGACTACGCTGCCAGCCTAGTGAATAAAAATCGGACTGATTTCATCATTGAGAAAGCCGTACATGAAGCCCAAAATATCATTCTCGATCAACGTGTGTTTGTCTTGGACGATGCCCGTTATCAGGCGTTCATTGAACAGCTAGAAGCACCGGTTCAAAATGTTGAAGGCCGCCAACGCTTGATGGATGTGAAACCTGAATGGGAATAAATATCACGTCTCCTGAGCTACTGACCGAAGAGCACGAACTGCAATCTTTCAACAGTGGAAATGATGTGCTCAATAATTGGCTTCGCCGCCGCGCGATGAAAAATCAGTACCTTAATGCCTCCCGCACCTTTGTTATTTGCCTCGAATGTACCAATCGCGTCGTTGGCTATTACTCTCTTGCGACCGGGTCCGTAAGCCATGCCGACTTGGGACGTGGCTTACGCCAGAATATGCCAAATCCTATCCCTGTTATACTGCTGGGCCGCCTCGCCGTTGACGTGTCTACTCAGGGTCATCATTTTGGGAAATGGTTACTTAATGATGCGGTGATACGTGTATCTAATCTGGCCGATCAGGTAGGAATTAAGGCCATTATGGTCCATGCCATCAATGAGCAAGCGCAGGCGTTCTATGAATACTTTGGTTTTGTTCAGTCTCCCATTGCGCCAAACACGCTGTTCTACAAAATTTAAACACCGTGTTATTGGGGACCTTTACCTCATGGTGCGCGGTATAACATCTTGCACCCTCACCCCAACCGCGACAGCATAACCCCCGTCACAATCACCAAGCTGGCGGCGATCCTTGCTTTCCCCAGCGGTTCTTTCAGTAACCACACCGAAAATATCATGGCGAATAACACGCTACTTTCACGTAGCGCGGCCACAACGCCAATCGGCGCCTGCGTCAATGCCCAAATCACAATGCCATAGGCCAGCAGCGACATCGTGCCGCCCGCTAAACCCACCCGCCAGTTGCGCTTAATCTGCCCCCAGATTTTTCCTCGCTGATGCAGCCATAACAGCGGTAGCATAATGATCCCGTTGAGCGTAAACAGCCACAGCGTGTAGGTGAGCGGAGCTTCGGCGGCGCGGGCTCCTGCTCCATCTGAAAGCGTATATCCGGCGGTAAACATGGCGGTGATTAAGGCATAGCGTACGGCTTTACCATTCAGCTTGCTGCGCCCGCCGCCGCGTAGCGCCATTAACAGCACGCCTGAAACCAATACCAGTGCACCGATAATGCCTAGCAGAGGCGGATATTCACGCAAAAACAGCGCGCTGAGCATCATCGCCAGCAGCGGCGCACTGCCGCGTGCCAGCGGATAAATTTGGCCGAGATCCCCTTGTCCATAAGCCCGGCTGAGAAACAGGCAGTAGCCGGTATGCAACACCAAAGAGAGTAGCAACCACGGCAGCGATGAGAGGCTAGGTAAACCGACCCACGCTAAGCCACACAGCGAAACCGCGCCGGAGAAAACCGCAATCAGCGCCACGCCAACAAAGCGTTCCTCACCGATTTTAACAAGGGTATTCCAGCTCGCATGCAGCAATGCGGCACACAGCACCGCCAGAAAAACCGTGGTCGTCATACCAACTTCTCACTAAATTAATCGAGATACCAACAGCATAAAGTCTCCACGCTGGATTGTCATAAATACGTCATAGAAGTGTTATGTGTAGGCGTTTAAATAAGCAAGGCCACCCGAAGGTGGCCCTGAGAGCAAAATTGGATGAGGAAAAGCTTATTGGTAGGCGTTTAAGGTGCGCTGGCAAAGCGCCGAGCGAACGCAGTCTTGGCTGTCGAAGCGGATAATACTGACCATCCCATCCTCGGTGAAGCGTTGCAGCGCATCTTCGAGGCCGGATTTCACTCCGCGAGGCAAGTCACATTGGGTAATGTCGCCGTTAACCACCACGGTGACGTTTTCCCCCAAGCGGGTCAGGAACATTTTCATTTGGCTAGCCGTGACGTTTTGCGCCTCGTCGAGGATCACAAAGGCGTTTTCAAAGGTGCGGCCACGCATATAAGCGAAAGGTGCAATTTCCACCTTGCCGATTTCAGGACGTAAGCAGTATTGCAGGAATGAAGCCCCTAAACGTCGAACCAGAACGTCATAGACCGGGCGGAAATACGGTGCAAATTTCTCAGAAACATCACCGGGTAAGAAACCAAGATCTTCATCGGCCTGTAGCACAGGGCGCGTAACGATAATACGATCGACCTCTTTATGGATCAGAGCTTCGGCCGCTTTCGCTGCGCTGATGAAGGTTTTACCGCAGCCTGCTTCGCCTGTTGCGAAGATTAACTGTTTGGATTCAATTGCAGACAGATAAGCGACCTGCGCTTCCGTTCTGGCCGTGACTGGCGCGTTATCACGTTTTTCCCGCGCCATGCCAATGGTTTCAATACCGCCCATCTGAACTAGAGAGGCAGCCTGATCTTCCTCGCGCTGACGTTGACTACGACCATCACGTTTAACCACACGTTTAGCCTCACGACGCGCTCTGATAACAGCTTTCTGTTTTCCCATTTTGGCACCTTACAGTTGGTTTCAATCGTCATTCCACGTTTCATGAACGAACTGTCACTCGCTTATCTGAGAACCTCCTCATAGGATAGAGACGTGCTTAATACGAACCCGCGCGCGAAGCCAATCCCTGCGGCGCGCAGTCGTAGCCAATAGAGTGAAAATAGAGGTATGGATAAATTTTTCGGGGAAGAAAGCCGTGACGCCCATTTTGCTGCGTCGACTTTTTGGCTGTCAGAGACAACCTGTTGAATGGTGCTGATTTGACATCGTGCTAGCCCAGGTAAGGACTGTTTCATCCGCGCTCCTCACAAACCTGCTGGTGCAATAACCTGCGTTGATGTGAATACTTCCGTCGCCTCATGAAAATGTACTGCTTGATAATGACAGTATAATGACAATGTTAATACTTTCTCCACTTATTGTTAATAAAGTTTTAACTTTGCTATTAATTCACTGACAGCCAGCCAAAAGCGCCATAATTATGTTATAAACATGGTTAATATTCTTTCTTTCACGCGGCTTCATGAAATTAACCACCTACACCGATTTTGGCTTACGCGCTCTGATGTATCTGGCCTCAATGCCCTATGGTCAGCGCACCAGCGTGGGCGAAATTGCGACCCATTACGATATTTCGCGTAATCATATGGTCAAAGTGGTGGCGCAGTTAGTGGGCTTGGGTTATATCCATGCGGTACGCGGCAAAGGCGGCGGCATCGAGCTGGGCAAGCCTGCGGCGGAGATTAATATCGGACAGGTGATCCGTGCGTTAGAGAGCAATCTCAGCGGCATTGACTGCAATTCACCCGGCTGCAAATTGATAAAAATCTGCAAGTTACAGGCTGCGCTAAAAGTGGGTATGGAAGCATTTTTAACCGCAATGGAAGACTTCACGCTTGCCGATCTGGTCAGCAATCGCGGCGAGATTATTGCAATTCTGGGCATTCCAGCAGAGTAAAAAGCATCAAGGCGGAAAACGTTTCCCGCCTTGATAAAAACCGTCAGAGCGTCACAAACACATTCGTGCTATGCCAGCCTTAGGTGATTAGAAGCCTAAACTTCCCAGCAAATCATCCACCTGCTCCTGATTCGCCACAATGCCTGGGCCGTTTTGATTCATCTGAGGACCATTGAGCAAACCATCGTTGTCACGTTTTGGTTTTGCCGTCACGTCTGGAATGTTTTCGACCAACACCGCCAGCAGCTCTTTCTCGATTTCTTGCACCACGCCCATCATGCGCTTGATAACCTGACCCGTTAGATCTTGGAAATCCTGTGCCATCATAATTTCAAGCAGCTGAGCATGCGTGAACGCCGTGTGTTCTGGCACCGCAGCCAAATAGCTACGGGTGTCAGAAACCAAAACGCGCGCATCAGAAAGTTCGATAGGATTTTCAAACCACTCATCCCAACGCACTTTTAAATCTGTCGCCCCTTTTTCTAACGTCGTTTGACGTGGCTGCGCCGCTTCAACACAGTTTAAAGCACGCTCTGCGGCCTGAGCCGTCATCTGCACCACATAATCTAAACGATCGCGGGCGTCTGGAATCGCTTCTGCCGCCTGAGCAATGGCCTGATCCAGCCCAAGTTCTTTTAGGCTGTCGCGCAACATGCGAGTTAGTTGCCCAATCCGAGCAATAATATCGTTGGCCGTCGCCGCATCAGTTGCTGGCATAGGATGTTCGTTCATTGTGACTCCTTAGATCCCCAACTTTTCAAAAATCTTATTCAGCTTTTCTTCTAGCGTTGCTGCCGTAAACGGTTTAACGACGTAGCCGCTGGCACCTGCCTGCGCTGCTGCAATAATGTTTTCTTTCTTCGCTTCCGCGGTCACCATCAATACCGGCAATGTTCCCAGACTGCCGTCGGCACGAATCGCCTGTAGCAGCTGCAGACCATCCATATTGGGCATATTCCAATCGGAAACCACAAAATCAAATGCCCCTGTACGCAGCTTGGTTAACGCGTCCGCGCCATCTTCCGCTTCTTCTACATTGTTAAAACCCAGCTCTTTAAGCAGGTTTCTTACGATGCGGCGCATTGTGGCAAAATCATCGACAACCAAAAAACGCAGATTCTTATCCGCCATACTGACTCCTCAAAAGTCCCCCCATTAGGGAACGTTAAATACGCAGCGCCTGTCCGGCGCTAATTTGCGTCAGCATTCGCTGACTGACTTGTTGCAGATCGACCACTTCATCGACGCCGCCCGTTAAAATGGCCTCTCTTGGCATGCCAAACACCACGCAGCTGGCTTCATTTTGCGCGATGGTATAGGCCCCTGCCTGATGCATTTTGAGCATACCCGCAGCGCCATCGTTGCCCATGCCGGTTAAAATCACGCCCACCGCGTTGCGTCCTGCATAGCGCGCCACTGAGTCAAACAGCACATCGACCGAAGGCCGATGACGGTTAACCGCCGGGCCCTGATGCAGGCGCACAATATAGTTAGCGCCGCTGCGCGCCAGCTCAAGGTGCATATCCCCCGGCGCAATATAGGCATGCCCCGGCAACACGCGCTCGCCCTCTTCGGCTTCCTTTACGGTGATCTGGCATAGTTTGTTCAACCGTTCGGCAAACGAACGCGTAAACCCCGGCGGCATATGCTGGGTAATTAACAGCGCCGGACTTGATGAAGGCAGCGGCTGTAGCACATGACGAATCGCTTCCGTTCCGCCCGTTGATGCGCCAATTGCAATCAGTTTTTCACTGCTGAGCAGCGGGGTATGGCTGAGCGTCACCGGCTTCACCGGCATCGTGCCGCGTGCGGGCAAACGCGCTTTCGCCGCCGCACGCACTTTATCGGCAATCATTTCGCTGTAGGCCAACATGCCTTCACGGATCCCAAGCTGAGGTTTGGTCACGAAATCCACCGCGCCAAGCTCAAGCGCCCTAAGCGTAATCTCTGAGCCCTTACCCGTTAACGACGACACCATCACCACCGGCATCGGGCGCAAACGCATCAGCTTTTCAAGAAAATCGATGCCGTCCATGCGCGGCATCTCAACGTCTAGCGTGAGCACCTGCGGATTAAATTTTTTGATCAGATCGCGTGCCACCAGCGGATCTTGCGCCACCGCCACCATTTCCATATCAGGATGGCTATTAATAATCTCGGTCATCAATTGACGCATCAGCGCTGAATCATCAACGCACAACACCCGAATTTTACTCATCGACTCTCCTTGGACAGCCCATACACGGTTTGTCCGCGCAAATAAAACTCTTGGCTGATATGGCTAAAGTTTTCCGAATGCCCCGCAAACAACAATCCGCCGGGTTTCAATAGTTTGATAAAGCGATTGAGGATGCGCGCCTGAGTCTCTTTGTCGAAATAAATCATTACGTTGCGACAAAATATGGCGTCAAACGGCCCCGGTAAATCCCACTGCGGAGCCAGCAAATTCAGCATTTGAAAGTGTACCCGCTGGGCAAGCTCTGGCCTGACACGGACAAAGCCCTCCTGCGGCCCGGTGCCACGCAGAAAAAAGCGTTGTAGCTGTGAAGGCGTGAGATGCTTGGTTTCTTCTTGTCGATAAACGCCGCGCACCGCTTTCTCTAACACCTGTGTATCGATGTCGCTCGCCCAGACCTGCGGCCCCACAGGCGTCGTGCCTAAGGCTTCCGCTAGGGTCATCGCGATCGAATAAGGCTCTTCTCCCGAAGAAGCCGCCGTACTCCACACGCAGTAGTTGTGTGGTCGCTTACGCGCATGCTCCGCCAAAATGGGGAAGTGGTGCGCTTCACGAAAAAAGGCGGTTAAATTCGTGGTTAATGAATTAATAAACGTTTGCCACTCTCCGTGGCTCTGGCTGCTTTCTAATAACGCCAGATACGCGCCAAAATCATTCAGATTCAGCGCGCGTAAACGCCGCACGAGTCGGTTATAAACCATCTCCCGCTTATGGTCGGCCAACACAATCCCTGCGTGTTGGTAAATAAGTTGGCTGATGCGACGAAAATGGGCGTCTGCCAGAGGCACTCTCTGCATCATTAATGCAGGTACCTGAGCATCATCGTTTCCTGACTGTGTAAATAAATTCGCCATCACTCACCCAATTTACAATACGCGAGCAGAGAACCTCCGCCCGCGATTAACTACCGTTTAGCCGATGCTAAATCGGTTGCCATACATCTTTGTCCTTGGGCAGCGACTGCTCTGAGCTGGCAATAGGATTATCGACAGCTCGGGCAGCGGGTGCTGATACCAGATGGAACGCGGCAACAGAGCGGGTCAGAGCATTGGCTTGCTCTTCCACCGCCTGCGTCGCTGATGCAGCCTCTTCGACCAGTGCCGCGTTCTGCTGCGTCACCTGATCCATTTGCGTTACCGCCAAGGCAACTTGTTCTATGCCTCGGCTCTGTTCATCGGAAGCAGAGGAGATTTCCCCCATAATGTCGGTGACGCGAGCTACCGAACGCACGACCTCATCCATGGTGCTACCGGCGTTTTCAACCAGTACCGATCCCTGCTTCACTCGGCTGACCGAGTCATCAATCAGCCCTTTAATTTCTTTTGCTGCCTGCGCGCTGCGCTGCGCCAGATTGCGCACCTCTCCGGCGACCACGGCAAAACCGCGACCTTGTTCACCGGCACGCGCCGCCTCAACCGCCGCATTCAGCGCCAGAATGTTGGTTTGGAAAGCAATGCCGTCGATCACGCTGGTAATATCGCCAATTTTCTGCGAACTGGTGGCAATCTCGTGCATGGTACGCACTACATTGCTGACGATTTCACCGCCGGTGGTGGCCGTTCCCGAGGCTTCTTTGGCCAAGCGTGCCGCCTGACGTGCGTTATCGGCGTTCTGTTTCACCGTTGCGGTGAGCTGCTCCATGCTGGCGGCAGTTTCTTCCAGCGAAGCGGCCTGCTGTTCGGTGCGCGAAGAGAGATCGTTGTTACCCGAGGCAATCTCTTGCAGACCGCTATAAATCGCGTCAGATCCTTGGCGGACGGTTAATACCGTTTTCACCAGCGACTGCTGCATTTTTTGCAGGCTGCCAAACAGCTGGCTCAGTTCATTACGGCCAAATACGTGAATTTCGGCTGAAAGATCGCCTGCGGCAATGCGATCAAAATGCGCGCGCATGGTATTCAGCGGCGAAATCAGCATTTTGCGTAGCCAATACAGCGAGCCTAAAATCACAACAATCAGCATTGCCACGGCACCCACCACCATCAGCATTGAGAGGGTGTACGAGTTTTTATTTTCCGTTGCCGATTTTGTCAGCACATCATCTACGTGCTGGGCATAGGCCTGTGTCTGGACTTCAAACAGGTCTTGGACTTTCTGCGTGGGCTGATCCATAAAGCCTTGCAGATCGCCTTTCTCTAATAACGCAATGAGCTCGCGTAGCGTAGTACGCAGATTCTCGTAGCTCACTTTGGTGGTTTCCGTCAGCTCAATACCTTCTTTGGTCACGCGTGGTATGGCTAAGAACTGATTAAAATAAAGATCCGCTTTTTGCAGTGATGAACGAGTACCGGCCATTAGTTCATTCACTTTTTCCTGCGGGACTTTCAACGCAGCCCTAGTGCCAGCGCGGTTAAGCGTGTTACGCGCCTGCAGCAAAGCAACCCATGACTGATTCAGCGCTTCTCGCTGATCGTTAACGATCTGAACGTTAGAAAAGTTGTTGTTATCGGAACGAATCGACATAAATGACAAGCCGGTAGATCCTAATTGCAGCAGACAAAACACCATCAGCAGCACGAATAGACTGGTTGATACTCGGATTCGGTTAAACACGATGCTTTCCTTTTGGGCCGGTTCGTTTGTAGGGTACCCGGCGCTGTCACGTTTAATGATTTCCAACGCAGTTGGCGCCGTGTTGCCAGCGACAGCGCCAATGCGAGGAAGACATACTCATAATTTCAAGGTGCAGCTCGCTTAAAACATAAAGCAGGTAAATGTCTTTCAGCTTTTCCGTGAGGCCGCTTTCTCTGCCACACAGACGGTGATCTTCGCCACCGTGTTGCTGGTTAGATCGTCATAGCGAAAACTTAGAACGTTTCCCAATTGTCTCCAGTATCCGCTGCCGCGATACGTGGCGCAGGCGTGGAAATAACCGGTTTGACGCTGCGACTTTCGCCGATGTCTTCTTTGAACTCTTGTTGGATACGGAAAACAGACACCGCCTGCGTTAGCATGCTGGCCTGTTCTTCCAAGGCAGCGGCGGCAGAGGCAGATTCCTCAACCAACGCGGCGTTTTGCTGGGTAACGCGGTCCATTTCAGACACCGCCTGACCGACCTGATCGATCCCGCGGCTTTGCTCATCCGACGCAGAGGCGATTTCGCCCATAATGTCGGTAACGCGCGTCACCGCACTGACGATATCACCCATGGTTTCACCGGCGCTTTCCACTAAGGTTGAGCCGATATCCACACGGTTAACGGAATCTTCAATCAGGCCTTTGATCTCTTTAGCGGCCTGAGCACTGCGCTGGGCTAGGTTTCTAACTTCGCCCGCCACCACCGCAAAACCGCGCCCCTGTTCACCGGCGCGCGCGGCTTCAACCGCCGCATTCAGCGCCAGAATATTGGTTTGGAAAGCAATGCCGTCGATAACGCTGGTGATGTCTGCGATTTTTTGTGAGCTGCCAGCAATTTCATGCATGGTCTGCACCACGTTAGCCACCACTTTGCCGCCGCGCTGGGCGGTTTCAGAAGCACTTAGCGCAAGATGGCTGGCCTGACGCGCATTTTCGGCGTTTTGTTTCACCGTTGCGGTTAGCTGTTCCATGCTGGCTGCGGTTTCTTCCAGCGATGCGGCCTGCTGCTCGGTACGTGAAGAGAGATCGTTATTACCGGCTGAGATTTCACTCGCGCCGCTGTAAATGGCGTTAGCGCCTTGGCGAACGTTGCCCACGGTACGTACCAACTCACCCTGCATGTGCTTAAGGCTTGCGGCTAACTGCCCCATTTCATTGGTGCCGCTCACATCAATACTGCGGGCCAGATCGCCATTGGCGATATGCTTGATACTGCCAATTAAGCGATTTAGCGGCACGATCAGCGTTCTGCGGATACCAAACCAAACCAGAATAATTGCGGCGGCTACCAAGGCAAGAACGCCGACTAAGATCCACATCGCCATGCTGTAAGAGCTGTTGTTATCATCAACGGCTTCCTGATACAGGCGATCGTTTTGAGTCAGATAGGTCACGTAGCTTTTCTCAAATCCGTCTTGGTAACCCTGAGTCGGTTGGTCAAAGAACTCATTGATTTTGCCGGTAGACAACAGCTGAATAAGCTCAGATAGCGCACCGTGCAGAATATCGTAGTGACGTTTTAATTCAGCGGTCGCATCTTGGCTTTGACGCGGGTCGATAGGCAGTGCCTCATATTCAGCCCAGCGCCCCTCTGCCTGTTGCAGCGTAGTTTTAGCAATTTGCAGTAAATCATCGACCGTCGCACCGCTGCCCGTTTTGTTAACATCCATCATGTAGCGAATGCCAGCACGGTTTAGCGTGTTTCGTGTTTGCAGCAAGGCTACCCAACTTCCGTTCAGCGTAGACTGCTGCTGCCGGATGGTTTGTAAAACAGTGAAGTTTTCCTTGTCGTTTTTCAGGGCGTTAAAGAACAATCCTCCGGATGTCATTTGCAAAATACCAAACAACCCCAGCACCAACAGCAAACTGGTGACAACTTTTATACGGTTTAACATGGTTTCTCATTCTCGGTACGTCGGATAGAAGGGATATCGGCGTAGCTGAGAAAAACTTTATGGGGAAAGTATTTTTTATTCGGAGTTTTTGTTGCGGAATTTGCGGAGACCCCCTCCCAGCCTCCCCCATCTCAAGGGGAGGGTTGGGGTGGGGTCATTTCAATGGGGCAATATAAAAGTTACACCGTAACACTTTCCACCAGCGCCATCTCTTCGCTGCTTAACAGCTTTTCAATATCAACCAGAATCAGCATACGCTCGCCCAGTGACCCTAAGCCGGTGAGATATTCGGTCGATAGCGTGACGGCAAATTCAGGCGCCGGACGGATCTGATCGGTGGTTAACGACAGCACATCGGATACGCCATCCACCACGATGCCAACCACGCGCTGGCTAAAGTTGAGCACGATCACCACTGTATTGTCGTTGTAGGTCACGTTTTCCTGTAAGAACTTCACGCGCAGATCGATGATCGGCACAATGACGCCGCGTAGATTAGTGACGCCTTTGATAAACGCAGGCGTATTGGCAATACGCGTGACCTGATCGTAGCCACGGATCTCTTGTACTTTTAATATATCGATGCCGTATTCTTCATCGCCGAGAGTGAAAACCAGAAACTCCTGCCCTACAGTTTCTCCCGCCAGTTTGGTTACAGAAGCCAGTCCTGTCATGTTAGTTCACCTTTATGCACAAATTACTTGGGTATAAGAGCCAGCGGTCACCCACTGGCTAAAATAAAACGCTCACGCTATGCCGCAGATACCGCTACGCGCTTTTCACGGTTAATGTTTTGCAACGCGGCAACATCCACAATCAACGCCACGCTGCCATCACCGAGGATCGTAGCGGCTGAAATCCCTGGTACTTTTCGATAGTTGGTTTCCAGATTTTTTACCACCACTTGGTGCTGCCCAACGAGCTGATCGACCAGCAAGGCATAGCGACGGCCCGCACTTTGCAAGATGACCACAATGCCCTGCATGGCATCGGTTTTAGCCCCTTGCACTTCAAACACGCTATACAGTTCAACCAGCGGTAAGTATTCGCCGCGCACTTGCAGCACGCGCTCGCCGCCCGCTAACGGATAGAGATCTTCTTCGCGAGGCTGAAGGGATTCCATCACCGCATTTAATGGCAGGATGAAGACTTCGTTATTCACTTTGACCGACATGCCGTCGAGGATCGCCAGCGTTAACGGCAACACGATGCGGATCGTGGTGCCCTTTCCGCCCTGCGATTGAATTTCAACGTGGCCGCCCATCTCCTGAATATTTCGCTTCACGACGTCCATACCCACGCCGCGTCCAGACACGTCGGTGACCTGTTCTGCGGTGGAGAAGCCCGGCGCAAAAATCAGCAACCCGACTTCGTCATCGGTCATGCTGTCGCTCACCGCCATTCCCTGAGAACGCGCTTTCGCCAAAATACGTTCACGGTTCAAGCCAGCGCCGTCATCACGCACTTCGATGTAGATATTGCCGCCCTGATGTTCCGCAGACAGCGTTAGATTTCCTACCGCGCTTTTTCCCGCCGCAACACGAACTTCTGGCGTTTCGATGCCGTGATCGAGGCTGTTGCGGACCAGATGGGTTAACGGATCGATGATGCGCTCGATCAGGCTCTTATCTAATTCGGTTGAGCTTCCGAGCAGGGTAATTTCTACCTGCTTGTTTAGCTTACTGGCTAGATCGCGTACCTGCCGTGGGAAGCGGCTGAATACGTACTCCATCGGCATCATACGAATCGACATCACCGACTCTTGCAGGTCACGCGCGTTGCGTTCTAACTGGCCGAGACTGTTAAGTAAATCACCGTGCTCTACCGGATCGAGCATGTCTGAACGCTGCGCGAGCATCGACTGGGTAATCACCAGCTCACCAACCATGTTAATCAGCTGATCGACTTTCTCCACGGCCACACGAATACTGGTGCTTTCTGCCGCTTTGGCTGGGCGTTTTGGCGCTTCGGTCTGACGCGGAGCGGACTGCTCAGGCACCAGTTTTAATTCTGGCGCGGTGGTCGGTTTTGCTTCGGCGGTTGGGGCTGGCGACACGGGCTGAGCAGCAGTCGCCGTATTTTCAGCCGAAGCCATCGCACCGTGATTAAACGAAATTTGCTCAGGTTCCAGCACAAAACAGAGTACGGCAGCAATATCATCTTCGCTGGCCGTGGTTTCCAGAATCGCATCCAGCCCGTGCTCGGTTTCAGCGTGTTGGCGAATGGTGCCTAAATTGCCAAGCTCTTCCAGCATCAGCGGCACTTCTTGCGACTTCAGCCCGCACAGGGAAAGAGAAATGCACCCTTCGGGTACTGCCATTTCGCTGGTTTCGTTATTGCTGCCTGCGGTAGTTCCACTCTCTTGCGCGACGACGGTGAGATGCTGGCCGTCGGCGGCCTCGGGCTCGTTGGTTTCTTGAGCTTCTAACGCCAGTTGCCTTAATGCCTGACAGATATACTCAAAACTGGCGTGATCGGGATCCTGCGTGGATTTATAGGCATCGAGCTGGTCCTGCATAATATCTTTGGTTTCCAGAAACAGGTTGATGATATCGGTGCTCAGCCGCATTTCATGACGACGTGCACCATCGAGTAAGTTTTCCAGCAAATGGGTGGTTTCTTGCAAAATGTTGAAACCAAACGTCCCTGCGCCTCCTTTGATGGAGTGAGCGGCACGGAAAATCGCGTTGAGTTGTTCAATATCTGGCTCTTCAGGATCCAGCTCCAGCAGGTGCTGTTCCATATCTGCCAGCAGTTCATCGGCTTCATCAAAAAACGTTTGATAAAACGCAGTAATATCCATGCTCACAGGTCACCTCTTTTCGGTCGGTGTTGTTGTAATAATATGGTCATTCATCGGTGCTAATGGACTGGCTTGCACCGGTGATGCCTGTGGCGCAAGGTTTACCGCGCCTCCTACGCTCCACTGCTTCATTGCCGCAGGATTAGAAAAATCCATTTCCTGACTTTCTGAATTCTCATGTTCAATGTTGTGCTGGGCGTTTTTGTTTAACACTAAAATACTGATACGACGGTTTATCGCCGCGTCACTCGATTGGGATTTCAAACTCATGGTGTCGGCCATGCCGACTACGCGCAGAATTTTTCCTTCAGCAAGTCCACCGGCAATCAGCTCGCGGCGCGATGCGTTGGCGCGATCGGCGGACAGTTCCCAGTTGCTGTAGCCGCGTTCACCGCTGGCATACGGCAAATCATCGGTATGCCCTGACAAACTAATTTTGTTCGGCACGTCATTTAAGATCGGCGCAATAGCCTGCAAAATATCGCGCATATAGGGCTCAACTTTGGCACTGCCGTTTTCAAACATCGGGCGATTCTGGCTATCAATAATCTGAATACGTAAACCTTCGTCCATCATGTTAATCAGCAAATGCGGCTGTAACGCTTTTAGTCTTGGATCGGTCAGGATGAGCTGATCGATTTGCTTACGCAGTTTCTTCAGTCGTTCGCTGTCTGCTTTGGTAGCGGGATCCGGCATAGATTTTGCGACCTCGCCCTCTTTTTGCATCATGTCGTCACCACCGCCTGGGATTGGGCTAGTGCTGGCGCTTGAGCGGTCGCCGTGAGTTAATGCAACAGCCAGCGGCGTTCGAAAGTACTCCGCGATCTTAGTCAGTTCCTGCGGGCTGGCGATTGCCAGCAGCCACATCACCAAAAAGAACGCCATCATTGCCGTCATAAAATCGGCATAGGCGATTTTCCATGAGCCGCCGTGATGTCCCCCCTTATGGGAGGACTTCCGTTTTTTAACCAGAATTATCGGGCGGTTGCCATTTTTCATACTTCCTCTTCCACCGCCGACTGTTGTACCGCAGGCGCTTTCACCTGACGTACATGCTCTTCAAGCTCGATAAACGATGGACGCTCGGTGGAGTACAACGTTTTACGGCCAAACTCGACCGCAATTTGCGGCGCATAACCATGCAGGCTAGACAGCAACGTGGTTTTCACGCACTGCATCATCTTGACGGTTTCGGCACAGTTTTGACGCATCAGAGAGGCCAGCGGAGAGACAAATCCATACGCCAGCAGAATGCCTAAGAACGTACCGACCATGGCATGAGCAATCAGCGCGCCCAGCTCTGCGGCAGGACGATCGGCTGAGGCTAAGGCATGAACCACCCCCATAACCGCGGCCACAATGCCAAAGGCCGGCAACGAGTCTCCGACCATCGCCAGACTATCTGCCGGACCTTCTGCTTCGCTCTCGAAGGTTTCAATCTCTTCGTCCATCAGTGCTTCAATTTCAAAAGCATTCATGTTGCCGCTTACCATCAATCTCATGTAGTCCGTGATGAACTCAATAAGGATCTTATCGGCAAGAATTCGGGGATAATTAGAGAAAAGTTCACTTTCCTGCGGGTTTTCAATATCGCGTTCGAGCGTGAGCATGCCTTGCTGGCGTGCTTTCGCCAGTAAGAGATACATCAAACCCATGACTTCCATGTACAGTGCTTTGTTGTATTTAGCACCACGCCCCAGTTTGGGTAGCGTGCGTAGCGTCGCTTTGATGGCTTTGCCGTTGTTGCCAACGATAAATGCGCCAATACCAGCACCGGCAATGATGAGCAGCTCAGCGGGCTGATACAGAGCACCAAGATGCCCCCCAACGATCATGTAACCGCCGAGCACGGCGATAGTTACCACGGCATAACCCAATAGAATAAGCACGCGAATTCCTTAATGCTTAGAATGGAAATTGGGTGTAACGCGCTGTCCAAGAGGACGGAGAAGGAGAATTCAGAAGTCGTCAGATGACGGCTCGAAAGGAAGTTAACCGGTGGTTTAGCCAAACAATATCGTTTTTGCTACCCCACCGATTGCCAACCTATAAGACTGATTGCCTCAATCAGGTTACACCACGCGTTTCTCTTGCTCATTGAGCAATTGTGGGAACATATCGGCAAGATTGTCAGAAAGTTTACGTTTTTTTATTGCTCGTGACGGTGGTTGGCACAAACTGCAAACAAACGAGCTGAGCGGTTGGTGTGCATGCGCAATAAACGAGCCACCGCAGCAAGAGCATGGAGAAGACTCCAGCATCCCGCTATCCACAAAGCGAACCAATGTCCAAGCGCGTGTCAACGCCAAAACAGGCTGTTCACCTGGCATGACGGGGCATTGTTCAAGATAGAGTTTGTAGGCTCGTATCACGGCCTCCACGCCACGGCATGATTTACTGTTAATCATGAAGGCATAGACGTTATAGAACATCGAAGAATGAATGTTCTGTTCCCACGTCATAAACCAATCGGTTGAAAACGGTAACATGCCTTTCGGCGGAGGACTGCCTCGCAGCTCTTTGTAGAGCCGAATAAGGCGGCCGCGGCTCAATTGCGTTTCACTTTCTAACATCTGGAGGCGTGCCCCCAGAGAGATAAGCTCCATCGCTAGCTGAATGTCGCGTGCTTCCTGAATAATGCTTTTTTCACTCATTATCAGACTCTTTTGTGAGGGGGGCAGGCATCTGTTGGCGAAAGCTGCTTCAGCAAATGGCTGGAAAGCATAATTCCAGTATGGATCTGCTGGAGATCGTCAACGCGTGACTCTTGCGTCAATTTTTGAATCGTTTCGTGGTCGCTGAAACGGAACTGGCAAACCAACTGATTAGTTTCAGCTAATTTAACCATCTGCGGCAGGGTTAAGAGAGCCAAAGAATCTGCCATTTCATTGTTAATCCCCAGCCTAAACATCGCTGAAGCCTTCTCTTCATGAATTAGACGCTGTGCTAATAACAAATATGACAAATTGATGTCATAAATATGCTTGAGTATTTCAGAGGTACTCATTACTCCCCCTGTAAAATTTGTTCGCCAACATAATGAAACGCACCATTTACTTTTCACGCTCTCGCGGAGCGAAAAAGTAATGGCGCCTGATAACTATCTACTCAAATGAAAGCCTGACCCTATCAAGGCCCCCCCCTAAAAAGAGGAGATTTCAACCGTAATATCTTTGGAGGTTGTATCTTAGATGTACAATTTTTTCAGACTTACAATACTTAGGAATTTTACAATCAAATAAGAATATTCCTGATTCGTGGCAACTCTACCCCCGTTTAAGAGATATATACAACGAGCGCCTCAGGTTAATTTAAGAAAAACGTGACATGGATCACATAAAATCAGTAAATAAATATTACGAATGATTTAATAGTTCATTAATGCGTCAAAGATTACGACTTCCTAACACGAGAGCTAAGCGCTTGAATCTCAAACACATCACATACAAAAAACACATAAAAAAAGCAGGTATTTCGAGTAAAAAAACCTTAAATCTTAAATTAAAAGCTTAAAACGCTACTTATATAGCTTTTGTAGATATTTAGTCCTACATCCTTGTTGAAAGTATGTTTTCTATAAATAACCCATGTAAATTATGTTGCTGCTAGTACAGGTTTCTACGAGTAATTCTAATGTTAAAACGAAACAACATTTTATAATTTTAAACTATCTTTTGTTGAATGTTGGATAAGCGTAAATAATGTGAAATACGTCACGGTGTAATCGGTTTCATTGCAGACTAAAACCAACATAATACCTTTAAATTTATGTTTCATTAAGCCGCCCCGTTCCCTTCTTAATACCTATAGACTCAATATTTATATGTAATAACGTAATCTATTTTTATTTATAAATACGAAATCCCTGACGCTTTACCGCAATATCATCCAACCAGAATACCCATAAAGAGTTAGTGGAAATACATAGCTGGCTCATCAATACATTAACCCATCTGCTTTATGACCTACGTATCCGCGATAACATCCGGCAGGAATTTGATTAGACATAAGTGCTTTTTTCTCATGGTGTAAAACTGGTTGTGATTTTCCCCACAGCTTATCTGTGGTCTATTCTTTATCATGGTTATATTGTCATAGGGAATGGAGGCAGGTATGAGCTACAGGAGAGTTCTCGTTGCCGTTGCACAGGCACCGGACAGCATTAAACTCGTTGAAAAAGCTATCGCAATCGTTCGCCCCTATCAGGGCGAAATTACACTACTGACCTTGTGCAATGAGGCCGACCTTTGTTCTAGTTTTGCTGGGTCGATGCTGGGCTCTTTGCGAGAGCTTATTCACGAAGAGGCCAACCTGTTTTTAGAGCAGCTGCGTTCACAGGCTGACTACCCCATTAGCCGCACTATCGTTTGCAATGGGGAATTAGCTGATGGCGTGATTTATGCGTGTAGTGAAAGCCCGGTTGATTTGGTGATTTGTGGTAACCACTGCGAAGGCTTCCTAAAGCGCATTTTAAACTCGGCAACCCACATTATCGACAAAACCCACACCGATGTTTTAATCGTCCCGCTTTAAGGGCAATTCCTAATTTCTGCCTCGTTTGGATACTTATCCATCAGCAAGGCGATGACGTTAATGCCGTGAGGGGCATTTTTGGCTAATCTTGATCGGGCTACTAACAATACTGGCTACTAACAATACCGGCTACAGTCCATACCGGCTACAAACAATAAAAATGCAGATCGGCTCAGTCTGCTTACTGCAATGTCGTAGGAGAACACCCATGGATCAAGAGCTACAAGATGCGGGTTACCGCCTGTATCACGGCAAAGAAATTGACGTCTATTTTAACCTCAGCATTTGCCAGCATTCTGGCAACTGTGTAAGAGGAAATAGCAGCCTATTCAAACTGAACCGCCAGCCTTGGATTGTTCCTGATAACGTCGATGCCAAAACTGCGATTAGCGTTATCAATACCTGCCCCAGCGGCGCACTGAAGTATCGTCAAAAATAGGGAGCTTACGGTGGAAATTCTTGAAGGTACCAACAATTTTTATGTGAATGATGCACAAGGTAACCTGATCGCCGAGGTGGTTTTTGTCCCAACCGGTGAACATCTGGCTATTATCGATCACACAGACGTAGATGAAAGTTTGAAGGGTCAAGGCGTTGGTAAACGGTTAGTCGCCAAAGTGGTTGAGAAAATGCGTAAAGAAAATCGCAAAATTATTCCGCTATGCCCGTTCGCCAAGCATGAATTTGACACCACGCCAGAATATCAAGATATCCGTGCCTGATTGTTTTTCTCATTGGCATAATCATAAGTCTTGAACCGCTTTCATTTGGCCGAACTCGGATGTTCAAGACAGAAAAGGAATTCACATGCGTAGTTTTAAAAGCCATCTGTTTAAGTATGCCATTAAGCGTCATTTTGCTCAGGCCGATCTAGATGACGTGGCTACCATGCGCAAACAAATGGATGAGTTAGGGGAGCGTCTCCCTCTCGCTCAGGGGACGCATCTTAAAAGCGTTGAGCCATCCGGCATTTATGCTGAATGGCTTACCCCAACCAATGCTCACGCTGATGCTGCTATCCTCTATTTACACGGTGGCGCCTATCACATGGGCTCATGTTCCAGCCACAGAGCGATGGCATCATTTATCGCCGATGCCGCCAAAATTCCATTATTGCTGGTCGATTATCGCTTAGCGCCAGAATCGCCCTATCCGGCCGCACTCAATGATGCAGAAACCGTTTACCGCTGGCTGCTGAATCAGCCTGAAATTAATCCCAAACGCATTTTCGTGATGGGTGATTCCGCCGGTGGTGGATTAGCCTTGGCGCTAACGCTGCGAATAAAATCAGATTCAGCGCTTCCACTCCCAGTAGGCATTGCGGTGTTGAGCCCTTGGGTCGACCTTTCGATGAGCGGAGAGTCCGTGAAAACACGTCTGACGCGCGATCCTTTTTTTGCGCATCATCTCCATCAAGCCGAGCGCTGTGTAAAAGCCTACAGCGGTGTTGCATCGCTAACCGATCCGAGTGTTTCTCCACTATTTGGAGATTTGAAATCGCTGCCGCCGCTATTGATTCAGGTTGGAAGTGAGGAGATTTTATATAGCGATGCCGAGCGTTTCGCCCAAAAAGCTGAAATCGCCGGGGCTGACATACGCTTCTCTCGCTGGCAGGGGATGTGGCATGTTTGGCAATATCTGGTACCTCGCATGAAAGAGTCACGCTTGGCAATTGCCGAAATTGGCGATTTCTGCCGCAATCGGCTGCAATAAAAAAGGGAGTGGCAACTTATGCCGACTCCCTTTAAAACGGGGATCATTTACGGTTATTAAACGATTTTTTTCGCCTGATCCAATACCATGCCGCACACTTTGGTCTTAATTTTTGCCTTCATGTCGGTCGTCATAGAGCCTAAGTTGTTCAGATTAACATCATCTTTACCCTGCAGATCCAAAATACCGTTCAAACCATTCTGGTAAGACTGGCTCTCTGTTTGAGTGCCCAATTTATTCAACAACGAGTCTTTAACAGATTCGATCTTTTGGTTACCAGCCGCCAGCACGTTGTTCTTTACGCAGTAGCTCAGCACACCACCAATGTTTGCACTGCTGGTAGATTGTAGTGCCTGAGAGTTTCCTCCCATCAATGAACCCAACGCACCGCCCAGCAACGAAGGGCTGCTTGCGCTAGTTGAAGTATTGGAACTGGTAGACGAAAGCTGTTCGCTTGCGCTTTTCAGTGAGCCCATGAGATCTGCATGAGCTGCGTTCATACCCATAACACCAGCTAAAATCAGCGCGGCACGGCTCAGTTGTTTTAATTTTTGGTTCATATTTAACCTCATTCTCTTAGTGAGACGGATAATAGGGTTGCCTATTAGAGAGATCAATATTTGTTTAATATAATCCACCCATTAAAGAATAATCTGTATCTATGGTTCATTATCAGTACAATGCACCAGACAATTCTCATCACCCATCTTATTTATTTTCTGGCCGTCTCGACGAAGGGCGTTGTGTTCAGGCCTCATGCGGCTTTGCCACAGGGTGAGGTATTTTTAATCATAATATTTTTAATTGTTTCATTTATTTCAATGATAATTGAAGTGCGAATAAATGTTTCATTTTCCTGCCTTTCCATCCTGTCTCTTTTATAGTTAGCGCATTCCAGCATCCCGCTTTTATTATTTTTTTACTGGCACAACTATGCGCAAAAAAAGCCCATCGAATTCACGTGGCAATTATTTTCAAGGACGATTTGTTCTCATCTGTATTGGTATCGTCGTTTTTCTTGTTCTGCTACTTGGCAGAGTGGGCTATCTACAGTTGATGAACCATCCCCTGTTGGAAAAAGAAGCCGATCAGCGTTCGTTGCGCTCGCTCATTACTCAGCCGTTGCGTGGCACAATAACCGACCGTGAAGGCCAGCCGCTGGCCGTTAGCGTGGCATCAAACGATATCATTGCTGACCCTATCCATATATTGGAGCGCGATCCTAACTTAACGAGCACACAGTGGCCTTATCTCAGCACGGCCCTTTCTATCCCTGAAAGAGATATTAAAGAGAAGATATTAGAAAATGCCCATCGCCATTTTCTTTATCTTGGCCGTCAAGTTGAGTCAAATATCGCTGAATATGTGAATAAACTGCACATCTACGGTATTTCTACCCCAGCCGATTCTAGCCGTTATTATCCAATGAGCGACGCCGCCTCTAACCTGATTGGTATCGTCGGTATGGATCAACAGGGTTTGGATGGTATCGAAAGCGGGTTCAATAACCTGTTGCAAGGTAAACCAGGGCACCGTGTGTACCGCAAAGATCGCTACGGCAACGTAGTGAGCCTGATGGAAGACGATCCTGCACAGCAGGCACCCACGCTCAGTTTGAGCATCGATCGCTATTTACAGTACGCGCTTTATTCCCACCTGCGTGAAGGTGTGTTGCTCAATAAAGCCGATTCCGGCGCAGCGGTACTGGTGGACGTTAACACTGGTGAAATTTTGGGGATGGCGAGCTATCCCTCCTACAACCCAAATAACTATCAGGGCGTTCCGCAGAAAGATATGCGCAACGTGGCGATTTCTGACAGCTTCGAGCCGGGCTCAACGGTAAAACCGCTGGTGGTCATGGCGGGCTTAGAGCGTCATTTGATCCGCCCTGATTCGGTTATCGACACAACGCCTTATCCCGTCAACGGGCACTTGATTAAAGACGTCGGCCACTGGTCACGCTTAACCATTACCGGCATTTTGCAAAAATCGAGCGACATTGGCGTGTCACATATTGCGCTGGCGATGCCGTCTGACGTGCTCGTTAATCTTTATCATAGCTTCGGCTTGGGGGTTTCCACCGGTCTAGGCATCGGCGGTGAAAGCAGCGGCTATTTCCCGCTACACCGCGAACGCTGGTCAGACATTGAACGTGCGACCTTCTCATTTGGCTATGGTCTACGCGTCACACCGCTCCAGATGGCGCGTGAATATGCCACCATTGGCTCTTTCGGCGTTTTCCGTCCGGTATCTATCACTAAAGTCACGCCGCCGGTATTAGGGACGCGGGTCATGGATGAAAAAACCGTGCGTACCGTGGTTCATATGATGGAAAGTGATGCCCTACCCGGTGGTAGCGGCGTGACTGCTGCCGTGCCTGGATACCGTCTTGCCATCAAAACCGGTACTGCCGAGAAGATGGGCGACACCGGTAAATACGACGGCGGCTACGTCAACTACACCGCAGGTGTGGCACCCGCTAGCGATCCTCGCGTTGCGTTGGTGGTGATGGTCAACCATCCAAATGCGGGTAAACACTTCGGTGGCTCGGTAGCCGGTCCGGTGTTCGGTCAGATCATGGGCGACGTTTTGCGCCACATGAATATTCCTCCTGACGCCTTAACTGATCAGCAATCCATCAATTTAAACAACCAAACGCTGACACATAACATACAAAGCAGCAACATCGTTCACAAAGGTGCCTAAAACTACGCATCCCGGATGATATCAACCGCGTTGGTATCATCCGGTGAGTATGGTTTTTTGTTCTGTTAACCCTCTGAGCTCTCAAACTTTTCGCTGTAAACACCGACTAAATTTCTGCAATTCTCTGTACTAGAAAATTTGCTTCCTAAATCACACTAAGAACCCGCAGTTTCTGTTGCTATTCGCGCCCGCTCGGCATATCTTCTTGCAGCTTTGCCCCATGAGATTAGGCATAGCGCAAAAAGTAAAATGGAAACTCCCCCATGACACACCAGAGACAATGATGACAGTGACCGTCAACATGCGAGTGGAGATGTATCCCGCGGTTAACTTTGGTGCTCTGCACCCTTTCAGATAATAAAAATGAACTTTACATCAAATCCTTTTGAGCCAAAAAATAAGGCTCGTGAATTACTGAGTCCTTATACCCTGCTCTATTTTGTGCTCGCAGCGCTGATTAATCTGGGCCTCGGCTACGAATTTAGCGTTATTTACGCCGTTGGCCTCGGCTGTTTCTTCCTGCTGCTCGGCAGCTACTTACCACGTCTGCAAAAAGCGGTGCTGTTTGTCTGTACCTTAACCGCCGCATTTTACTATCCGTTTGGCCGCGTTTTCGGTCCGCCAAACTTTAACTCGATCCTTTCGCTTTACTCAACGAACCCAGAGGAAGCCGGTGAGATGATGCAGATTTTCCCCTATTGGGACTATCTGATTGCCGTCTTTATTATGATCCTCGGTATCTTCATCTTGCGCAGAAAAACGCCGCAAATACGCCGTTGGACAATGGCTAAATCATTGTTCTTATTTGCTTCCGTAGGGGCATTGCTGCTCGCGCCGGTGACAAACCTGAGAGCCGGTGGCGAATTTAAACTCAGTGATACTGGCTATCCGGTAGTACGCTTTGTTGAAGACGTATCACATGGGAAAAAAGAAGTCGAAGCCGAAATGGCTCGCATGAAAGAGTTATCCTCTGTACCGGCGACCTGGCACGTAGATAGCGTGAAAGCAAATCGTCAGGTATATGTGCTGGTGATTGGCGAAAGTGCCCGCCGTGACGCGCACGGCAGTTTTGGCGGCAAGTGGGCCAACACGCCGTTCGCAAGCCAAGTGCCCGGCGTATTCTTTAACGACTATCTTTCAGCAGCACCTTCTACGCAAAAATCACTCGGCCAAACGCTGAATCTGGTTCGTGACGGAAAACCTGAGTACCAAAACAGCATTATTACGTTGGCCAAATCAGCGGGGTTTCACACCTATTGGTTTTCCAATCAGGGGCAGATTGGCCGCTATGACACCGTGGTAGCCAGCGTTGCCAAGCGCGCAGACGATGTGCGTTTCTTGAAGAAAGGTGATTTTGAAGATGGTAAAGCCACGTCTGACTTCGATCTGCTTCGCTTTACCGATGATGCTTTACAGGCAACTACCGAGGGGCCAAAACTGGTGGTATATCACCTGATCGGTTCACATCCGAAGGCCTGCGATCGTACCGGTGACCGCTATGAGACTTTCGTGCACTCAAAAGAGACCTCATGCTATCTCTACAGCATTACGCAAACGGACAGCTTTCTCAGCCAGCTTTATAACCAGCTAAAGAGCAGCGGACAAAACTTCTCGATGATCTATTTCTCCGATCATGGCTTAGCATTCCATGAGAAAGGCACCAGCAACGAGTTTCTGTCTCATGATGATAAATACCAGCAAAACTATCAGGTGCCGTTAATGATGCTATCTTCAGATGACACGCGTCATCGGGCGATAAAAGCACGCCGCTCAGCCGAAGATTTTTTGCTGCTGTTCTCGGAATGGACGGGAATTAAAAGCCAAGAAATTGCGGCTAAATATCAGTTTATTTCCAACCAAAAACGCCCTTCGCCAACGGTAATGAATTTTGCCTTAAAGCAGGTGCCTTATAGTTCTTTGGGCAACGATCCTTTTACGCCTAAAGCAACACCGGCAACCATGCATAAATAATTCATCTGATTGAATTTAATAAGCCCTACATTGTTAATTACGCTGTAGGGCTTTTTTATATCATCTTATTTGTCACTAATACTCACTCATTATAGTTATTTCCCACTGAGCAGAGAGATATTTCTCCCCCTTCTGTCTAAGCGAATAACTATATTAGCTCAGATTATTTATAATATTTACGTCACGCTGGCGGCACTTAATGTAGCGTTATTTTTACAGTTTCATCAAATTCAGCTCAGAAAATTCCTATTGAGAATTATTTCTTACACCTCTTCAGATAAGCTAAACTAGCGCCGAGAATAGCGTTCTTAGCCCAGCAAACTTCTCTCATCAAAAAAATTAAGATATTGTTTCATATGATTTATTTATTAAATCTCTGGGTGCCTAATAATTAGGGCGAGTACAAAACCAAGAGCAAGACGCTCACTTAAAATTACAATGTTAAAATAAAGTCATTAAGCATTGATATATTGTAAACACATTGCACTGATGGAGTAATGGATATGTTTTTGAAGTTAGCCCCTAAGCGACTTCATACACCGCTTCTCATTTTTTTCACTCTGGCGGTGTTTATTTTCGCTGGTAGCTATCGCAGTGAAAGTGCGCCTGTGAATTTTTACTTTATGCCGGTTTTTTTAGCCGTTTGTGTGCTGTGCGATATCATTATTACCACCATTGCATTTAGTCACTCTCGGGCTTTCAATAATCGACAAACCTACGCAATCGGCGGTGCATATTTAGCATCTGCAATATTAGCAGCCTTCATTATTGCGGATTATCCAACAGCCTTAGCCGTGGGTGCTACGTTTGATTATGATAGCAACTCGGTTTGGTTATGGTTCTTGTTAGAAATGAGCGCCTCAATTTGCGCTGCGATTCTGATTTCTTTACCCAAATCACTCAGCCTCAGGCGCACGGTGGTGTTTGTATTATTAGGTTGTCTCGTCGCCTCGTTCATTGGGCCATTAGTCTCTCATTTTATTCCACTGCTCACAGAGAAGTGTAATCACTTTCACTGTGAACTCACGATTAGATCGGGATTAATTTATATCTCTGGTTTGGTGAATTTTCTTTGTCTGATCTTTTTGTGGTTTAAATTAAAAAACAAAGGGCTTATCGAACAGTGTTTTCTTTTCACATTGTTCCTACTGGTTCTGGATGACGCCTTTAGCCTATCGTGGCAAGCCCGCTATACCGTCGGTTGGTATACGTGGAAGATCATGATCATGCTATTAAAACTGGCTATGTTGATGATTGTGTTGCTGCGCATGATGGACGACTACAAGCTGATTGATGAGAATAATCGTCGCCATTATCGTCAATCCATTACCGACGATCTGACTGGGTTACATAACCGCCGTTACTTTGCGCAAAATACACCTGCGCTTTGGGAAGAAAATAGAGCCTCCGGCCAGCACATTGGTCTGATCATGTTAGATGTGGATAAATTCAAAAAATATAACGATCGCTACGGGCATTTAGCCGGTGACCGTTGTTTAGCGAAAATAGGCCACGCGCTGGATCTGTCAGGCAATCTTGATGGAAATCTGGTGGCACGCATGGGTGGCGAAGAGTTTGCAATGTTTATTCCGTCAACGGACAAGCAGCAGTTAGCACAGCTTTGTGAACGCGTACGTTTGGCCATTGCAGAATTAAAGATCCCCCATGTTGGAAACCCAGAGGGGGATCACTACGTCAGCATGAGCATTGGCGCGGTCTTGGTTGATCCCAGCCAAACCGCCCTCGACATCAGCGGCACCATGAACCTTGCCGATAAAATGCTTTATCTAGCCAAAAAGCAAGGGCGCAATCAGTCTAAAACAATTAGCGAAGGCGAATTCACTCAGCAAATGAGCGAACAACTCTAACCCGCAATTATAGATCCTCGAGAGGAACCTGTTTTAGTGCCTCTACCTTCATCAAAAACTGATACAACGGTGCTAACTTCGTCAGTTTTTTTGCCAGCATGGTGGCCAGTTCAGGCGTGAAGAGCTGCTCAACGTGATGATCTGTTGCCATCACCGCAAACGTTTTGCGGTTGTACCAGTCAGCAATTTCAGGGGCTTGGTCTTTTATGAGTGGGCGCTTGTACATATCGCCCACCAGCTCAAAGGGCGCTTTGCAACAGGCTCGAGCCGCGGCAAACTCTGCGGGTTGGCGCAGCGCCAAATGACGAAAACGATCCATAGTTCCCTTCGACGCCGAGTAATAGCCCAGCCCATAGCGCAGCATGTCGGGGCTGATTTCGAAGAAAAACACCGGTGCATCGGTCCATTCTTTGGAATGGCGTTTAAACGTCAGCCACATCCGGCTGCGGTAGCGCGATTTATCATGTGAAAAACGGGTATCGCGATGAATACGAGAAAGCGTTTTGCCAATCGCTGGACGCGTTTCAAACAGTGGATCGATTTTTAGCATGGGCTGCGCGAGTTCATCGACTAAAGCGCGGAACGGTGTCAGAACATGTTGATCATAAATCGGACGGTGTTCTTCAAACCAATCCTTACTATTCTCGATACGTACCTGCTGTAAAAAATTTAATCCCTGTTGGGTAAAACCGTTGAATTTTGTCTCTTTCACACCCTATTCCCTGCTTATCTTTCCACAGGCATCTCGCCTGTGGAAATGGCTCTCAATAACAGCCGTTATAGAATTAAGGCTTCATGGCTGCAATGATTTTTTCGCTGTCAGATACCCGTGCAATACGCGGGAAAATATACTTAAAGCTGTGTTGGTGTTGGATATCGTCAAAAGCGCTACAGGCGTCTTCGGCTATCACCAAAGCATAACCATGTTCCCAAGCATTTCTCGCGGTAGATTCTACGCCAATATTGGTGGAAATCCCCGCTAAGACAATATTGCGGATGCCACGGCGGCGCAGTTGGAGATCCAAATCGGTGCCGTAAAATGCGCCCCACTGATGCTTTATCACCTCAATGTCTTCCGGCTGCGCATTAAGCGCTTCAGGGAAGTTCCACCAATTCTCCGGCAGCGCATGGGCTGGCGATGGTGCATCAACCGGCTGTTTAAGCGCTTCGTCAAATGACTCATTCCAACCAACGCGCACCAAAATCACCGGCGCATTTAGTTCACGGAAACGTTCCGCCAGCCGCGCCGAGCGGGCCACTACGTCACTGGCTGAATGAGGGCCGCCAGCAAAAGGCAAAATCCCTTCTTGAAGATCGATAAGCACCAGCGCGGTTTCAGCGGCATTCAATGTCAGCATATAAACTCCCGTTATTCTTTGAATAAATTATCACGCTAAATTTGACCTTAAGTACGGCACTAGTTTAGGCGTTAGGCGATACTCAAGGTGTAAATAAAACCTCCCACGCAGCGAGAAAGTGTTAGTAAATGTGATAAAAACTCGTTGATTCAATGAATTGAAAATAAAACGTCATTTCTTTTTACTTTTTTTGTGTAACAGGCACGTCATTACCAGTGATATTATTACATCGACAATCTTTTCATTTAGCCTTCTCCCCCGCATATTGAGACGTCATGGAATCTTGGAAAATAAACCTCATCTCGGTGTGGTTTGGCTGCTTTTTTACTGGCTTAGCCATGAGCCAAATCTTACCCTTCCTGCCGCTGTACGTTGAACAGCTTGGGGTTCACAATCACGAATCGCTGAGCCTGTGGTCAGGTTTAGTATTTAGCGCCACCTTTATGGTATCGGCACTGGTCGCTCCGCTATGGGGAAGTTTAGCCGACCGCAAGGGGCGCAAACTGATGCTGCTACGCGCCTCATTGGGCATGGGCGTGGTGATCGCATTGCAAGGCTTGGCGACCAACGTATGGCAGCTGTTTGCGCTGCGTGCGCTAATGGGGCTGACCTCTGGCTATATACCCAATGCGATGGCGCTGGTGGCCTCTCAGGTGCCTCGGGAAAAAAGCGGTTGGGCGCTAGGCACACTGTCGACCGGACAAATCTGCGGCGTGATCGCCGGCCCTCTATTAGGTGGCCTGATGGCCGACCATCTGGGGTTACGCACGGTATTTTTCTCCACCGCGACCATGATGTTCGTGAGCTTTTTGGTGACGCTGTTCTTAATCAAAGAACGCCGTGTGGTGGTTCGTAAAGAAGATCAGCTCAGCGGGAAAGAGGTTTTTCGCTCTCTGCCCTATCCAACGCTCATCATCGCTCTGTTTGTCACCACGCTGATGATCCAATTAGCGAATGCCTCGATCAGTCCTATTCTGACGTTATTCATCCGCCAACTCGCCGCAGACACCAATAATATCGCCTTTGTCAGCGGAATGATTGCCGCGGTTCCCGGCATTGCGGCGCTGATATCTGCACCGCGATTAGGCGGGTTGGGCGACAGAATCGGTACCGGCCGTATTTTGATCTTTGCGCTGGGATTCACCGTGGTGCTCTTTGCCATGATGGCCTGGGTGAGATCGCCGCTACAGCTGGGGATGCTGCGCTTTATGCTGGGCTTTGCCGATGGAGCCTTGATGCCGGCGGTGCAAACTTTGTTGCTGAAATACTCAAGCGATCGCGTGACGGGGCGTATTTTCGGCTATAACCAGTCGTTCATGTACTTAGGCAACGTGATCGGCCCAATGCTTGGCTCCAGCGTTTCTGCGGTGCTGGGCTTCCGCTGGGTCTTTGTCTTTACCGCCGTGCTGGTGCTGATCAACATGCTGCAAATTCGTCATGCGTTCAAAAAAATACGTTGAGGACTGACGATTCCGCATTACGGCAACACAACGCCATGTTGCCGTAATATCTGTTGGTATTTAATTCTCAACCGGTACCGGCTTCTTATATTTCGCAAATACCGCGCTGAGCATAAAGACCACGATAGTTGGAATAATCCACGCCATACCCTCTTTATAGAATGGAAGGTTTCCGGCCACCCAAGGCAGCTCTTCGGCTGGAACCACGCTTTGTAAAATCCCGATGACGAACGCAACCAGCGTTGCAGGCATGCACAGGGCGACAGAATGATCGCCCGGTCTAGCCAGCGCGCCATATATCACCAGCACAATGAATGGCGGATAGACCGAGGTTAACGCGGGCAAAGAGAAGTGAATAATTTCGGTCAGCCCAAGATTAGACAGCAGCATAGAGGCGGCGGCCAAAATCACCACGAACATCTTGTAGGATTTACCCGTTATCTGACTGAAATAGGAAGCACAGGCGCTGGTTAGGCCAATCGCCGTCACCAAGCAGGCAACAGTAATGATAAAGGCCAAAAATATGCTGCCTTGATAGCCGAACCCATTCACGATGAAGGCATGTAAAACATCAGCGCCGTTAGTGGCTGAACGCGCCAGCGGCAGACTATAGGCACCTAAATAGAACAGGCTGACGTAAACATAGGTCAGCCCTGCTGCGGCAATCAACCCCGTGATTACCATGTAGCGCGTGATCCGCTGCGATGAATCAACGCCATGTGACTTAATCGCATTCACGATAATAATACTAAACACCAGTGCAGCCAGCGTATCCATGGTGAGATAGCCGTTAATCATGCCGCTGGAGAGCGGATTCTCAACATATTCAGGAAACGTGAACAGTTCGTTGCCTGCCGGACGCCAGAATGCGTACAACCCCAAAGCGCCAAGCGAAGCCACTTTGATCGGCGAAAGAAACTTGCCCACAATATCAATCAGCTTTAGCGGGTTCAGCGAGCATAGAACCACGGCAATAAAGAACAATAGACTAAATACGCTGAGTGGCACATGGCCTGAAAACAGCGGATTAATACCGATTTCATAAGAAACGGTGGCGGTTCGCGGTGCGCCAAACAGCGGCCCCAGCGCCAGATAACAAATCAGTGAAAGGATCAGACCAAACAGCTTACCTGCCGGCTTAGTCAATTCCACCAATGAACCGTTGTTACGCGCCATCGCAATCAGCGCCAGCACCGGTAAACCCACGCCGGTAATTAAAAATCCCCCGGTGGCATACCAAAAATTCTCACCGGCTCTTAGGCCAATAAAGGGGGGAAAGATGATGTTTCCTGCGCCGACGAAGAGCGCAAAAGTCATAAATCCAAGTGTAATAGTTTGTCTAACATTCATAGGTTATAAGCCGCTTTGTGTCTGGGTGTTCTCTGAGCAAAACCTTACCGACCACGCGGCATGCGCACTCATCTAAAGTAATCAGAAATGATTCAAGCCGAAATATCAGCCTGATATATACATAATTTATCACATCGCTGCCCGGCGATGTGTTGGATTCAAATTATCAACGAGAAGTTGAAAAATCAACATTGCGTTGAAAAATAAACCTATGTTAAGGTTCGTCACCTTACGGTCTGTCATACCCATAATCGGCCTGTTCCGGCAGTTTGACCTAGACTTAGCCAACTCATTGACCTTTTGAGACCCGATATGCCTAACCAAAACAAATCTGATAGCAAACGCCAAGATCGGTATCTTGTCGCAGGAACCACTGTTGTGATGCTGGCGCTCTACATCATTATTTTGGCATCTAATCTGATGTGAATGTTTCAGCGTTAGCGAAAAGAGAATGGTAAATAGGTTCGGAGGGGTTTACTGCTGCGGCATCAGCTATCGCTTACACGCTATAAATTTCTTTAAAATGCTGGCACCCTGCAAATCATCCGCAAAGTGCCAACACATCATGAACTTAATAAGCCAAAATGCCCACAGCCGCGGGTAAATAGCGCAGCGAGAATATCAGCTTATCTTTTCCACAGGCTGAGGTTTGGCGCAACACCGAGCTAATTTCTTGCGCCGATGCCGGCTGTGCATGAAAGGCTTTATCGCCTTTGATTTGGCGGAAGATTTCAAAAACCTCACCCGCCGCTGGCGATGTTTTCTCGCATCCTACCGTGGTATTTAAATACAGTGAACGTTCGCGTTGGCTGAGTTTATCCACACCCGCGCCATCCTGAGCCCAGATCTTCACCCCAGTCGCCGCAAAATCAGCCACCGTATCGCGGTAAGTGTCTGGCGTCATATTACCGGCAAAAAAGCTACTGATGCTCACCGGTTTATCGGCGACAGCCAGCAACGATTGCTTAGTTTCAGTCAGCCATTTCACGGCCACCGAACGACTTGTTTCATCACGCCAGCGTAAATCATCCAGCTCAGGCGTCAGATACCAACCCGCAATATTTGCGCTACCAAACTTATCTATCCAGCGCTGAGCAACGGCAACATCCTGTGTGCGCTGGCGGTTTAGGTAATTGCCTAATGCCTTCACGGGTTGGTTTTGGCGGGTGAAAAACTCGGGGTCAGCATGCAGCCCCACCACGATATGCAATCCGCGGTCGTGCGCAACGCGTGCGCGATCCATCAGCCACTGCTGCTCTTCCCCTTGGCTAAAGGCGCTGCCATATTCGCTCCACTGCAGCACTAAGGTATCGAAACCCGCATCGCGTAATGTGTCCATCAGCGTTCGCCACTGGGATTTATCCGCGCTCATATCTCTAAGCTGCGGCTGATAAATTATGGCGTTCATCGCGTGCGCCCAAGGTGCCATCAGCAAGAGTAATAAGACGCACCAGCGAGAGATTATTGTCATTACCAGCGTCCTCCAAAGGTCACAAAGGCGCCATTTTTAGATTCCACGATTTGGTTCTTCCCACTAAATAAATGTTGGAATTCAATACCAACGCTGATTTTGTGCGGGTAGGCATCATAATGATTTTCGCCTGACCACATATTCCAGCGCACGCCAACGCCACCGAGTTTAGCATCAGAATATGCACCGTTCTGAGTGGCGTTATATTGCAGATGCCCATAGGGTTCCACAGTTTGCGCACTTGGAATATTAGGGATTTTCTGATGCCAGCTCAGTCGATAATCAGCGGTGTAACTTTGGCTATCCTGTTTGACGTAGTGAGCCGCATCCAGATAGAGGTTTTGCGCGATCCAACCGTTCCCATTAGGATGCCATTCATCGCTATACTTGCCGCCGTTAAGGAAGGATGCGCTGGCGCGCAGTAGCATATCCGCTTCGCTTTCATGTCTATCCAGCGGAATTTGCTGTTCTGCCGCTAAATAAAACACCTGCTCGCGCAGCGGTTTCCAGCGAACGCCAAGCCCCATCATCGGTGCCTTAGTGGGTAAGAAGTTACCTTCGTTTCCGCTACCGGCAAACACTCGACTGTAAACAGATAGCAAATCACCATCTACAATTTGGTTGTGTCCGATGCGGTATTCCGCCTCCATCTGCCCGTAACTTCTGCGCGCGGCATACGGCTGGGCCGAACTGCCTAATACGCTGCTGTTTGGAATGCTATTCTTACCCGACAGCCCCATCGATGTATCAACGCTAAATGTCCAGCGACGCCCAGTGTCTTCATGCATGCGGCGGAAATTGAATCGACGCTCGCTATCCTGCTCGCTCAATCCCTGCGGCGCATAGGCTCGATCGATATCATCCACCACGCGTTCGGTATAGCTTTGCGCCTGTGGAATGTCATCTAAACGTTGATTTACATAGGCCAACTGTTGAATCAAAGCAGGATCGTCTGGCGTATTTTGTTCCGCCAGTTTCAGCTCATCGCGAGATAGCGCAATTTGATCCGCATCCCATAAGGCATAACCCAACGCCGCATGGTTGGCCGTATTATCAGGCTCTAAGGCGATCGCCTGACGCAAATCAGCCAACGCGAGATTAAGCTGACCTTGTTGGCGATACAGCGCCGCACGGTCGGCCAACGCTGATGCCATCGGTTTAATTTCAATGGAACGATTCAAGTCAGCCAGAGCGCCGGATGGAGCGTTTTGGCTATGAGAATGCAGCCACCAATATTCCGCCGTCTGATCTTGCTGATGCTTCTTCGCTTCGCGAAGCCAACCCGTTAACGCATGGATATCGTGGGCAGCCAGCGCACTATTTGCCGCCGCCATCGTGTCGTTCGCGCTCATATCAGCCACCGGAACCGCAGACCATGCGCGTGAAGCTGCTTGGAAATCTTGAACCGCATAGGCTTGGTAGGCGAGCGAGCGCTTGCTGAAGGTATTCGGTTGACGCCGATCGGCCTGCTGATACGCGAACAGAGCGAGCCCCGGCGAATCAGTGTGATAGCAGTTAGCTAATTGATACCATGCCGTAGCACCATATTCTGGCGACATATCGCCCAGCAAACGACGCACAATCGGGCACTGTTCCTCAGTGTTGAATATCGATGCTTGCTGCATTCGCTGCTGTGGCGTTGGCAACGGCACCGACAATCGTTCGATGTCTTTTGCCGTCAGCAAACGGGGATCCTCTTTTAGCAGAAGCATTAAGCGGCCAGTCAGGTTTTGTCCCGTTGCGCCCGCGTTTTGATATGGATAGCGCGCCAGTAACAAGCGGCTAGCCTCTGCCTTCTGCCCGGTCTGAACCAGCTGATAGCTAAGCCGATCGAGTAATGTGAGATCCTGCGGCGATCGCTGATACATCTGTCGTGCAAGCTGCACTATTTGCGCAGTATCGTTTTCCGCTTCGCTCAATTGCAACCGCTGCTCTAACAGCTGATCGCGGGAATATCCCGCCAGTAGGCGTTTGGCCCCCGCAAGATCGTGCTGTGCAATGCGATCCGGGATTAGCGTTTGCGCGATATAGGTTTGGTTTTCAGCAAAGTCAGTGGGGTAGCTGGCTAACGCCTCACTTGGATCCTGACTGTATTTTGCCAGTAAATAGAGCCAACCGCGTTCCTGATCCTGTTGTACAAAACGCGGCGTTCGCGTTTGTAGATAGGTACTAAGGCGAGCATTTTCATTACGCAGCGCCAGCGACTGAGCATAATGTAGCTGCTGCAAGGGCGCGTTCATCACGTTGATCCCTTGCAGCGCGACGAGTCTGTCGTCGCTATGCTGTGCCAGTAAAATACCAAACCACTGATTTGACTGTTCGTATGTCAGCTTACCCTGCGTGCGTAGTCGCTCAAAGCTGTCGTCAACGTCATCCCATTTTTTCAGGAAGATCGCCCTTTGCATAATGGCATCCGCCAGCGTATGTCCTTCTGGCGTGGCGTTAAATGTAGCATCGTTAAGCTGCGCTTTAGCGATATCAAACTGACCCAGACGCAGTGCATGCTGCCCAACATCGCTGCGACAGTAAGTCGTAGGATCGCTGTCACAATCAGCTTGATAGCGTTTTAAATCTGCCAGCGTATTGATAGTCCACGTTTTTCCCGGAACCGCCGCGAGCGCCGCTTTTAATTCGATATAACCTTGCGCACTGCTTGGGGTTCTTTTCAACTGCCGATCTAATACCGCTTTCGCCTGCTTATCATGCCCAAAGTGGCGATAAGCTTCAGAGAGATAAAGGGCTAAACGCGCACTTTCCTGTGCTTGCTTGTGGGCTCGTTCAAATTCACTGATAGCCACATTTTCACGCTGTTCTTTGAGCGCCCGCATCGCTTTTTCCAGATGCGGGTAAACCATGAAGTATTGGCGGTCACTAATGCCGAGATCCTCTGAACTTCCCGGTTCCGGCGCCGCAAAAGCCACCGTGCTCATCAAAACTGAGCCGATGAGCACGCTGAGGTGACAACGCTTAATCATGCGGCCTCCAGCATCTGAATTTGTTCCTGACTTAATCCCGCCTGCGCCAGCAATGACGCGAGCGTTGGCTGTAGTTCTTTTTGTATTTCGAGGGCGCGATTCAGCGTTGCTTGGCTCACCACATTTTCGGTCACTAAAAACTCGCCAAGTGGCAGAATGCTACGCTCGTGTCGAAGCAACAATGCCTTAAGCGAAGCACCATCAATGCTCCCAAGCGATGCCAAGATTTCCGCAAACAGCAATTGGCGCGAAACAAAGTTCGACCAGATTGACTCGCTTTGCTCCTGAGTAAGCCACTTCTCAGCCACCGCTTTTTCAAGCATGGCGTAGTGATCCTTTCCTCGAAGACGCGCATACCAATGACGTAGCCCCACCACCACCTGCCCGCTCGGCGCAATAACGTAGCTGACCCGCTTTCCAACTTTGCGCGCCAGCGCCGCCAACGAAACAGGGTCTATCGCACTTTCGCAAGCGAAGATCATTTTCTCATTCTCTTCGCGTATCGGCAGCGCCGCATAGTGCAAAGCGACAGAGGCAGGCACTTTTTCGATCAGCGCCGGATCTATTTTGCGTTCATCAATAGATTCTGCCGTAACATCATTTTGTACTGCTAAGGCTTGAGCCAGCTGCATTGGCGTGATGATGCCGCGATGTACCAACGTATTGCCCAGTTTTAAACCTGGAATACGGTTGACCAACGCATCTTCGAGCTGTTCCTGCGTGACTGCACCTTGCTCAATCAGAATCGAACCTAACAGACGCAATGCGCGGTTCTGACCCACGCTAGGAAAATCATGGGTGGTTTTGTCCCAAGCCACTCGCCGTGGATCGCCATGCTGAATCACCTGCCTTAACGCACGCCAGTTCGCCATAAAGTTGATCAGATTGCCCCAGAACAAGCGCAAAATCGACATCAAGCCTTGTCGCAGTCCATAATAAACCGTCACGAAAACGACTCGCTGGAACATACGATTTACCATAAGACCAAAGTTGATCCACAGCAGCGTGAACAACCATGTGTCGCCGGTAAAAATCGATAAAAAGCGCCACGCATCGGGCCAAAATCGTTGGTAGAGTGCCAGCAAGGTCAGTTGAATCATTACCAGCATAGCGAAGAAGCTCAGGAAATTATTGATAGCCCCTTTTCTGTCGCGCCACAGGAAATAATTCATCATCGGGCTGCTGCTCCAATGATGAGTTTTGAACCCTTGAAAGACGATACCAATAATCCAACGTGATTTTTGTCTGACCGCGGTTGAGTAGGTATCGGGGAAATATTCACGCACGCAAATAACATTGGCCGATCTGGCTCGCTGGCCGAACGGCGTTGAATGCGGCTTAACCCCGTCTGGCAATACCGGGAAGCGAACAAAAATCTCCTTCATCCCTTTCTCTTTTAAACGAAAACCAATGTCATAGTCTTCGGTCAAACTTTGCACATCAAAAGCAATACCATCACCATCGGCTAACAACGCCATCACCGCTCGACGGCTAAAACAGGTCCCTACGCCAGCGCTCGGTACCTGCCCCGCGATAACTTCACGTACCGGTACATCTTTGCCGTGCTGTTCAGCAAATTCATCAATGTCCAAGGGCGTTCAAAGGGATAAACAGGGATTTGAATTAAATCTTTGCGTTCAACCAGATAGTTGAACAATCTCAGCTCCATCGGCGAAATCACATCTTCAGCATCGTGCAAGATAAACCCTGAAAACTTAAAATTGGCACTCTGCTCAAACTGAAGGATCGCATCGAGTACGTTGTTCAGACAGTCGGCTTTGCTGGTTGGGCCCGGTCGTGCACAGACAACTTTATGAATATTGGGAAATCGGGCACAAACCTCGTCGACATCACGCTGGGTGTCTGGGTCATTTGGGTAGGTGCCAACAAAAATATGATAGTTTTCATAATCTAGCGTCGTCGCGGCTAGCTCGGCCATATTGCCTATGACGCCGGTTTCGTTCCAGGCAGGAACCATGATCGCCAGCGGTTTTTCATCAGGCTTATACAGCTCTTTGTGGCTTAAGTGTTTATGCTTTTTGTAGGTCGTTAGACTGCGCCAAATGCGCCTTGCCCAGTAAACAATATCGATGAAAAGATCATCAATACCGCTGATAAGCATCAGTATTGCTAAGGTTATCGCAATAATCTTTATGCCATAAAGATATGTGGTAAATGCATCAACCATCCAATCCATTAAAAACCCCAAAGTGATTTCAAAGCGGTGCAGAGCCGCAACTGAGCAGGTGACGTGGGCGTATCGTTGATCTATAGGAGATTTTTTTCACTTTGCCCAACCAGAGGGTAAAACTTATAGGAGCCGCAAATCTCAGGTATAAAAACAGCCAGATGGCGGGCACTATGCAGCGAGCCCCAAGATTGCCACCTACACGCTGTTGGTTGCACAGCGCATAGTCGTTCCGTCGCTGTAACATAGATGGATAATTTGGAGGAAAAGATGTGGGCTACACATAGCAGTGTCTCGATTACCCGCTATATATCGAGGTGCAAACTACTATAAAATATCAATGAAGTAAATTTAGGAATTTTCCACAGTTATTAATTTCTTTATACAACACAACGACTTAACCTCTGTGAAAGAGATAAAAAACGGTATGACGGTGAGTGGATTTCCAACAGATAAAAGCCCTAACTTGCATCAGGGCTTGATAAAAAATTATGGACTCAATGCAATCTTCAAAGTGGGCATCTGAAGATTATTTTAGGATCGCCAAACCCCCATGTATTGCCATGTATACCCCAACTAAACCAATAAGAGCGCTAGATAAGTAAGGCGCTTTTTGCGCGAGCAGGTTAAATCCATGCCATCTTTTTTGTGCCTGCTTCACCCCCACCGCGGCGCCAACGCCAACAGCAACTAATGTCAGTGCAAGGCCAATACTGAAACAGACAACCATAGTGGCACCCAGCGTCAGCGCTTTGAGTTGGATGCAGATGAGAAGTACGGTAATAGCCGCAGGACATGGGATTAGCCCTCCCGTCAGGCCGAACAGCAGAATTTGTCCATTAGTCACGGTGCTATTTGTGAACCGTTTTTTGATATCATTGGCATGTGCCAGGGCGTGAGCGTCTTGGTACTCTTTGCTCTCTTGCAGCAAACCATCAAATTGATGTACGTGATCATGGTCGTGGTCGTGGTCGTGGTCGTGGTCGTGGTCGTGGTCGTGGTCGTGGTCATGATGATCGCCAGATTCCATATCCGCCAACCAATTTTTTTCACCTCTCCACGTTCGCCAAAACATCCAAACAGCGGTGGTTAAAATGATCATCGCTGAGATCAACTGAAGCCAAGGTTCAACGGACTGGGCGGTAAACTTCTGACTCACATACATCCCACCAAATGCTATCAACCAAACAATGGTGGTATGAGAGAACGTAGCCGCGAGCCCGAGCATCACTGCCTGCCGAACCGTGCCTTTAATGGCAATAATGAATGCAGCCATCATCGTTTTTGAATGACCAGGCTCTAATCCGTGTAACGCCCCCAAAAGGATCGCGCTAGGGATAAAAAACCACGCATTACCTTGCTGAAACACTGACGCAAAATCGTTCATGATAATAATTCTTACTATTATGGGTGCAAAAAAGCATACTCCCCCCCAGTATCAAATACTACCCCCCAGTATAAATGAAGTGCTATATTGCATACCTGAGAATGTTATGAAGGTGTTGCTGTGTCACATACGATTAGAGATAAAAAAAAGCTGAAAGCCCGCACCAGCAAGCTTCAAGGGCAAGTTGCAGCACTCAATAAAATGCTCGATGAGCCCCATGAATGCTCTGCGGTATTACAGCAGATTGCCGCTATTCGTGGTGCGGTGAATGGATTAATGCGAGAGGTCATTAAAGGTCATCTGACTGAACATATTGTGCATCAGGACAACGTCGCACAGCGCGAAGAAGATCTCGACGTTGTGTTAAAGGTACTGGATTCCTATATCAAATAAGCTGAGATCACGTAAAGAGAGCCTTCGTTCAAGGAAAGTGCCCCTTCAGCATTAGATATAACGCTCGAATCCCTGCGCATAAGAGCTGATGAAGACGATCAAGATAGCGATTGTTTATATTGATGCAGGGATCTGTAACCAAAGTGCCATCAGATATATTCCTTAAAAAGTCATGTAGAGCAGCATCAGCTGCTACTCTCTTCACATTAGAGGTTCATCGCTCTTAGAAAAAGTGAACCTTTAGGTCAGCCCTGTGCCAAGAGCGGAAGTTGTGTGTTTACTAGAATACGGCAGATTCAGGCATGATGATTAACCATTACGCGTAGTTGCCATTTTATCAACGTACTATCCTGGAAAGGATAAAATCCACACGTTCCTCTACAGAAACACATGGCAATTCATAAGAAAATTTGTCTGCGCATCACCGCTGATTTTTTTATGAAAATTATTTGACTGATCGTTCCATAATCAATACTATGCCGCCTCAACTCATTTCAAGTCCCCCCATCCCTATGAGTGCTGAAAAACCAACCTTTCCAGGTCGTCCACGTAAGTTCGAAGATCAGGATGTCATTGATGCTGCCGTTGCTGTTTTCAGCGCCAATGGCTATGCGGGTACCTCTGCGCAAGATTTATGCGATGGTACAGGATTAGGGCGGGGAAGCTTATATAATGCCTTTGGTAGCAAGCAAGCTCTGTACGAGCAAGCGTTACTACGCAGCCATGAACAAACTATGTCAGCACAGTTATCAATACTCACACAATCTGGCCGGGTAAAAGAGCGGTTACATACCCTTCTGCTTTGGGGTATTGCCGAAGATCTTTCTCAGCCAGAGCAGCATGATGCCATGGTCTTATTTTCAGCGCTGGAGATGGGCAGTAAAGATGAAGCCGTTGCCAGTCTGAATAATGAATATCGTCAGCATTTAGAACAAACGTTGGTCGCCGTTTTTATCGAAGGTCAACGAAGCGGTGAACTAAACAATAAAGCATCAGCCGTCGAAATGGCGAGAGGCTTTATGGCAGGCTATTACGGTTTACGTGTACTGAACAAAAACATTTCAGATAGAAAAATCCTCGAAGATGTCGTCGCTGGTCTGTTAATCAATTTATAAATTTAAGCGCAAACGTTCATTAATTACTTGTATTCATTTTTGTAACGATCATTCCAATACAGTAGGGAAATAAAAAAACATGCCATTAGTTGTATATATTTTAGGGTTAGCCATTTTTTCATTAGGCACAGCAGAGTTAATGGTGGCGGGTATGATGACCACGCTATCTGAAGCGTTTGGCGTTACTGTCGGTGAAGTTGGGCATTTGATTTCGTATTATGCATTCGGTGTGATGCTAGGTGGCCCAGTATTAACTTACGCTTTTCTTAAATTTAAAGCCCCATACCGGGCAACGTTATTATGGATGCTAGGACTCTATGTTATCGTGCAGGGGTTAAGTGTCTTTGTCTCTGATTACAATGTGTTAGTTGCCATTCGAATCGTTACGGGTATTTTGTGCGCGGGTTGTTTAAGCCTTTCACTAGCGACAAGTATGGCCCTTGTGTCTGTAGAAAATCGCCCAAGGGCAGCATCAATAGTGATCGCAGGCTTTATGGTATCCAATGTCTTTGGTGTACCTATCGCGACAATCATTGACCAATACTGGGGCTGGAAAATGAGCTTTGGGTTGGTCGCAGTCCTGGTATTGATATGTTTGTTGGTCTTAGTACGCTTATTACCGCAAATGACAGGCGGCGGTGCTATTAAAATGGCCGAAGAGATAAAGGCATTTAAAAATAAAGCCTACTGGAAAGCCTGTACGACCAGCTGTTTAATTTTAGGCGCAAGCTTTGCGGCATTCAGTTATTTTGTTCCCGTGCTGACTGATGTCAGTGAATTTACAATGCAGACTGTCCCCTTCATTCTGATGCTTTATGGGCTAGCCAATATCATCGGAAATATGGTAACGGGACGTCTTGCATATCGCCATAGTTTAGCTGTTATGGTTGTCGGCTTAACAATATTGAGTATTTCTTTGATCGGCATGGCACTATTTGTTCAATATCAAGTTATTGCTATTCTGGCTGTCATACTCATCGGTTTATCTGGTGTGCCAATGAATCCGGCAATGATGGCAAGAATTGTCAGCGTGGCGCATCCAGGTCCAATGGTCAATGCCGTTCATACTTCCGTTATCAATATTGGATTAGGTGGCGGTTCTTATTTAGGTGGGATGGCAATTTCATCAGGATTCGGTTTACGTTCAGCTTTATGGATTGGAATGGTATTAGCAGTTCTGGCTTTATTATCCGTATTGCCTTATATCCGTCGCAGTAAACAAGGCTGGAGTTAATAGGTTCTGGAGTTAATAGGTTCTGAAGATAAAAATGCCCTGATTATAAAAAATCACGGGGCGTCGATTTAGCCGTTAAATTTATTCAAAACTAACGGGCCTTTATCATCGAGTAGGCTCTGCGTGCCGGGGTCTTAATCCATCCGGATTTTGCCCTGCTGATAGCCATGTTTGATGCTTACAATACCGGGAGTTTGGTCGAATCCTGCTAGGGAAAATCATCGCGAAATATTTTATACGCTTCGCTCAAAGGGCGCTAAGAAAGCGGCAGAATTACTCGCAGTTCATCTCAGTGAAAGCCGCCTTCGCCTACTGGAATCCATCATTTCAAGCAGACATAGGCTGAGGGCAATATTCTTATATCCTGACCATGAGGCAAATGTCACCACCTCATGACAAAGGACAGCTTTTCGCTCTTAGCGGACTAAACTCTTTCTGTATCCTGATGCAGGACTAGGCACTTACTTAGCAAACGCTATGGGCGACTCTGAAAACCGCGTGGTGTAGGCTGGCGAAAGCATGTTTCGTTTCATCTGCCAGCCCTTCGATCCCTTGACCTGCAAACCAAATCTTGCCCCTACCCTTATTGTTTATCTCATCGAGGACCTTCATCAGCGCCTCGCTGTTGGGCTTTGGCCCCAACTCATCAAACAGATTAAGCTGCGACACGCCTTTATCGTAACGTGAAGACGCTATTCACGTACTTCACGCACAAAATCTTCAAGATTACGGCAATGGCTCACACCACGAAGATCCATGAACGCCTCATCAATCGAATACACTTCAACACGCGGTGCCAACGGTAGTGAAAGTTGCCATGGAGTTAGCTTATTTATGCTGTGCTCGCCAGGGCGACGTTCTCGGACTAACAAAGCAGCAATTATTAAAAGATGGGATCTTCATCGAGCAGGGAAAAACAGGGAAGCGACAGATCAAGGCATGGAGCCAGAAGCTGATGGACGTAATCTCGCTAGCTAAAGAATTACCCGGCTCCGATTGCGTTTCTAGTTTGTACGTAATCCACCAGCAGCATGGCCAGCGCTATACTCGCGATGGATTTAATAGCCGCTGGCAAAAAGCGCGGGATGCGGCAAAAACGGCATTTCCTGAATTAGCTTTTGATTTTACCTTTCATGATTTAAAGGCAAAGGGAATCTCCGATCTGGAAGGGAGTATTTCTGATAAGCAAAAAATTTCAGGACATAAAACCACATCACAAACCGCACGATATGATAGAAAAACGGAGATCGTTCCGGTAGTTGGCGGGCAGTGAATTCTAAAACATTCCTGCTTTTGTATGATGATAAGAGAAAATCATGTTAGGCATGATGTTAGGCAAGGAGGATTTTAGACACAAAAAAACCGCCTCTCGGCGGCTACGACACTGCTTTATTGCTTTGATTATTCTAGTAAATTTCCTTGGTACCCGGGACGAGACTTGAACTCGTACAGCCTTACAGCCGAGGGATTTTAAATCCCTTGTGTCTACCGATTCCACCACCCGGGCTAAGGAAATTTGGAGGCGCGTTCCGGAGTCGAACCGGACTAGACGGATTTGCAATCCGCTACATAACCGCTTTGTTAACGCGCCAAAATCTTTAGCTTTCTAACTAAACCCGCACTTTCATGCCAGCTTTTAAATTTGGAGCGGGAAACGAGACTCGAACTCGCGACCCCGACCTTGGCAAGGTCGTGCTCTACCAACTGAGCTATTCCCGCTTAGCATTTTAGCTAGTAAATTTCACTAACTTAGCTGCTTGTATCTTCTGGCTTTTCGTCGTTGCCGTCTGATGCGATGCATTCTACTTATCTCACGAACCGCGTCAACATCATTTTTATCTCACAACGACTGTTTGCTGATTTTTAACGCATTTCGATCACGGTTCGAGCAAATCATTCCGCGCAGCGTTCAAATATTGGAACATTGACCAGAATGTCAGTACTGCTGCAATGTACAGTGCGATGACACCCGCAATGATCACATAGGTATCTGGACGCCATAACAGCCCCACTAAGGCCAGCATTTGAGCAGAAGTTTTTACCTTGCCGATCCAAGAAACCGCAACGCTGCTGCGTTTACCAATTTCAGCCATCCATTCGCGTAGCGCCGAAATAATGATTTCACGGGCGATCATCGTCGCAGCAGGCAAAGTGATCCACCAAACGTGATAATGCTCGCACACCAGTACCAGCGCCGTTGCGACCATCACTTTGTCAGCAACTGGATCAAGGAATGCACCGAAGCGCGTTGTTTGTTTCCACCGGCGGGCGAGGAATCCGTCAAACCAGTCCGTTACCGCGGCAAACACAAAAATCAATGCGCAGGCAAAAGAAGCCCAGGTAAACGGAAGGTAAAACGCCACAACAAAAAATGGGATCAGGACAACGCGAAACAGAGTGAGTAAGGTCGGTATATTTAATCGCATAGCGTGAGGTAACTATCTTCCATATGTGGATATTATTTGTATGTTGCTACAATGCCCCTAGTGTTTCAATGCATTGTGGATCTTTTCTGCCAAAGCCTGTGAAATACCTGGCACTTTTGCAATTTCTTCCACGCTTGCATTCATCAAAGGCTGTAGACCACCCATGTACTTCAAAAGCGTTTGACGACGTTTTGGCCCAACGCCTTCTATAGTTTCAAGAGAGCTGGTGTTGCGCACCTTTGCACGTTTCTTACGATGACCCGTGATCGCATGATTGTGGGAATCATCGCGAATATGTTGTATCAGGTGCAGCGCCGGAGAATCAGGCGGCAATGAGAAGCCTTCCCCTTCCGGTTGCAAAAAAAGCGTTTCTAAACCCGCTTTACGATCGCTGCCCTTCGCGATACCCAGCAATAAAGGCCGGTTTTTATCCCAAGGCACATCAAGTTCAGCAAAAACATCTTTTGCCTGCCCTAACTGACCTTTACCGCCGTCGATAAAAATAACGTCTGGAATTTTATCTTCTTCAAGCGCCTTGCCATAGCGTCGGCGCAATACCTGATTCATCGCCGCATAGTCATCACCCGGCGTAATACCGGTAATATTGTAGCGTCGATATTCAGAACGAACCGGTCCGTGCTGATCGAAGACGACGCAAGAAGCAACGGTTTCTTCACCCATAGTATGGCTGATATCAAAACACTCCATACGACGAATATCAGACAGATGCAGCACTTTCTCAAGCTCAGTCAGCCGCTGATGAATAGTCGACTGTTGAGAAAGTTTCGTGATCAATGCCGTCTGCGCATTGGTTTTCGCTAATTTTAGGTAGCGAGCGCGATCGCCTCGCGGCCGTGTTTGAATATTAACCTTGCGGCCAGCAAGCTCTGAAATAGAGTCAGACAGAATATCTTTTTCAGGCAGCGAAAAATCGAGCAAAATCTCGCCTGGTAGCGTACGTATTTGGCTGCCTTGCAAATAAAACTGCCCCACGAAGGTTTGCACCACTTCGCTCAGTTCAGTCCCGCTGGGTACTTTAGGGAAATAGCTACGGCTGCCTAATATTTTACCCTGTCGGATGAAGAGTACATGTACACACGCCATACCCGAGTCAAACGCCACACCAATAACGTCAAGATCATCACTGTTGCCAGAAACAAACTGTTTCTCCGTAACGCGTCTTACCGCCTGAATTTGGTCCCGGATCCGGGCGGCCTCTTCAAACTTGAGCGCTTGGCTAGCCTCTTCCATTCGAACAACAAGTGAATCGAGCACTTGGTTATCTTTGCCGGACAAGAATAAGCGAACGTAGTTTACCTGCTGCTCATATTCCTCATCGCTCACCAAACCTTTGACACAGGGTCCTAAACAACGACCAATTTGGTATTGCAGACAAGGGCGTGAGCGGTTGCGATAGACGCTATTTTCGCACTGGCGAATAGGAAAAAGCTTCTGTAAAAGTGCGAGTGTTTCACGCACTGCATAGGAGTTAGGGAACGGGCCAAAATATTCCCCTTTCGCATGCTTTGCCCCACGGTGAATGGATAACCGTGGATGGTTGTCAGCGCTGAGGAAAATAAGAGGATAGGATTTATCATCGCGCAACAATACGTTATAACGCGGCTGATAAAGCTTTATATAGTTGTGCTCAAGCAGCAAAGCCTCTGTTTCCGTATGGGTTACGGTAACATCTATCTGAGCGATATTTTTAACCAACGTTTCCGTCTTGCGACTTCCCACATTTTGGCGAAAATAACTCGATAGACGCTTTTTGAGATCTTTGGCCTTGCCGACATAGATAACCGTCTCAGTGGCGTCATACATACGATAGACGCCGGGCTGATTGGTCACCGTTTTTAGAAACTCTACAGAATCAAAACGTTCAGTCACTGTTTAACAGGTTCTCTGCATTGCACAATCCATGGCGAATTGCTAAATGAGTCAACTCGACGTCACCGTTAATATTGAGTTTGCTAAACATACGATAGCGGTAACTATTTACCGTTTTCGGGCTCAAATTGAGCTGTTCAGAAATCTCCGTCACTTTGCTGCCCTTAGTAAGCATCAGCATAATTTGGAGTTCGCGTTCGGATAAGCAACCAAACGGCGAATCTGTCTGCGGCGTCAGCTGGCTCAGGGCCATCTGCTGTGCAATGTCAGACGCAATGTAACGCTGCCCTGAATGAACGGCCCGTATCGCGTTCACCACTTCCTGCGGCGCGGCACCTTTACTTAAATACCCAAACGCCCCCGCCTGCATAACCTTTGCCGGCAGCGGATTTTCCGTATGAATCGTTAGCATAATGACTTTGACATCGGGGTTATAACGCAATATTTTCCGCGTCGCCTCAAGCCCGCCAATGCCTGGCATATTCATGTCCATTAATACGATATCTGCGCTGTTACTGCGGCACCACTTGACAGCATCTTCGCCACATTGTGCTTCACCAACAACTTTGATCCCTTTGATATCTTCAAGAATGCGTCGAATCCCTGCGCGCACCAGTTCGTGGTCATCAACAAGAAGAACGCTGATCAAAGAAAAGTCTCCCCAAAGAAGGAATTAATGACATGTTTTTATTGCCAGTAGGCTTCGATAATACTGTTTTTTTTAGCAAGAATGAATAGTTTAATCGCTTAATACTGATTTTATCTTCTTGAAGATACAGTTTTCTATTTCACAACCATTCTCATGTGAAAAAACTGCATGATTAGTGAATAAGAAAGAAGATTACGTGAAAATATATACAAAAAAATCAATAAGTTAATAATAAATCAACATTAACAATATCTTTGTATAATTAAACGTAAACAAGTCGTGAAGTTAATAGTTTTTTTGCTATACACGCGTACAGTCTCCAACCGAAAATATCGTCTTGGTAATGAAATCTATTATTACCAATAACAATCTGAATATATTTTACTCACCCAGAACAAACATTAACCGATTGAAACTATTTAACTCATCAGCAGATAAAAGTTAAACCGATGATTTGATAAAAGCAATCGTGCTCATCCATCCTCAAAGTTTCTAACCTGTGGTATACTCTTGGGCTTAAAAAATCCGCCCTTGATGAACAGTTCTTCCCATGCGCTGACCAATTTAAATGCATTTAGGGCAAAACACACCACTAAAGGTACAATATGAGCAACGTAGATTTCTCAACCGAATCCACTATCGAATCTCTGGCCAATGAAGTCGCGTGCTTAAAAGCCACTCTGACCTTCATGTTAAAAGCCATGGGCCAAGCCGATGCGGGTAAAGTTATTATTAACATGGAAAAATTTGCGGCCCAGCTCGAAGATGCCTCTCAGTCAGAGTCTTTCAAGCACGCTATTTGCCAGATTAAACACGCCTACCGCCAATAATCTGCCTAGATTTGGCTTACACCGCGCTGTAGGCCAAATCTTATGCTGTTCTGTATTGATATAGTTTTTCGCCCTGCTTTATTATGCAATGATAATGCGTAATTATATGAAAATGAGCGTGGCTGAAGATGGGATTGCTGTTCAAAGCATTATTGGGTGCATCAGTCGTTTTGCTGATTGCTATTTTGGCTAAAAGTAAAAACTACTATATTGCTGGCTTAATTCCTCTTTTTCCTACCTTTGCTCTTATTGCCCACTACATCGTTGGTACAGAACGCTCTATTGAAGCGTTGCGCTCAACCATCATCTTTGGCATATGGGCTATCATCCCCTACTTTATCTATCTTTTATCCCTCTATTTTCTGATTGCGCATTTGCGCCTCTCATTTTCCCTCATTATCGCCGTATTTTGCTGGGTTGGCTCTGCTTGGGCCCTTGTGACGTTGTGGAATAAATTTCACGGCGTTGGGTGATGACCTACACTAAATTTTTTATCGTCAATAAAATCAAACATCTCATGACTAAGGTTAATGTTTTGATGCAAATTAAAAGCCATCATGTAAACAGGAAACTTAGCTAAAGGAGCTTGACGATGGAACCCCTCTACGGATTTGTTATCCTGTTACTCGCCATCCTTACCGTTAGTTTGTTTGCATATTCTCGCCGAGGTGCAATGTACGCGGTACTCAGCGGCCTTGGCATGGCGATCCTAGCTGCTGCTCTTTACTTCGGAGCATTGTATATCTCTGATGGCGCCGAACTCACTGCAGGAATATCCACTTTATTAGCACCTATTGCAGGAGCGTTAATCGTATTTACCACTAGCTATGGAACACACAATGGTGATGAATAAAAGGAATATTATTACTATGGTAAATTTCGGCTGAAATGAGTTTTAGATTTGCCACATACAAAAAATAAGGCCACCCTTCGGTGGCCTTATTTTATTAACTTCTGCCCCATCCCGGCGCTTATCTCCGGCACTCACTCTCGGTGGCGTTAGCTCTTTAACGGGGCCAAATCACTATGTCATAATACCGTATGTTATAATTAACAATTATTGCTATTGCACTTCGTCATTAGTTAACTAATAGATGCTCTCTTTACGAAATGACAGCCTGTGCATCAATAAACAACGTTCAATCCGGCGCTTATCTCCGGCGCTCGCTTTTCGCGGCGTTAGCTCTTTATATGAACGCCAACGCACTATATAGACAGCCGACTAAACGCTCTATGAACAAAAAACGATGAATTCCCTTGATACGCTTTCATACTTAGGATTACTCATCATCCGCTAAAAAAAGCAGACAAATCTAGCAACAAAAAGTAACCTTTTACATGTTTTTATATACAGTATTATTTTTTTGAGCTCGATAGAATATCGTTGTTGTAGGCGATAACGCTTCAATGGATGAACGCCTACATATAAATATTGAACAGCTAATTTTTGAAGGAAACAAAAATGGATAAACTCATCTGGTTCAACAATGTTGAAGATCGTACACATCCGTGGGAAGGAATGGGCCTCACTTGGCTAACCACCGCGCTTAACGTTCCCAATGTCAGCGCAGCCGTTGATTTTTATACTCATGCTATGGGCATGGTGGCGATTGCCGAACTTGAGGGGGACGATGGTGAGTTACTGTTTGCTCGTATTCGCTACCGTGGTACGAATTTTACGATTAATAAGGAAGGCTGGGACTCTGACTTAAGCAGCCCACAAACATCTGGCTCTTCGACACCATTCATTTTCTATATGTACGTTGATGATGCAGTAGCGCTAGTGGATGGTATGCAAAAAGCCGGAGCCACCATATTGAGTCAACCAGCAGAAATGTTCTGGGGTGATTTAAAAGCACGCGTGAAAGATCCCTTTGGCTTTATTTGGGACATTGCACAGAAGATCTAGAAAACATGTTTCCGCTCGTCACCATTGTGATATAAAAGCAAATAGACGTTTTCCTGGGAAAACGCTGCTGCACGGCCCAATAAACAAGGCCTGCGAGTTATCGCAAGCCTTTGGGTTTCTCAGTGGACCGTGGTGAGCTCAAGTCGCCGCCCCATTGATTAAATTGTAGCCAAAAGCTAATGCCCGATTAATTCTAAAGACAGCTACTGCATTCTCGCGGCGTCATACCATACTAATTATTTGTCATATCCAACAGCCGCTACACAGAAACAACACAGAGAATTGCCGAAGCCTAGCCGACTATCGAGTGCTCAACGATTGTCCTCGTTACCCCACATACACGAGTTAGGATCAAACATGCTCACCGATATGTCATTAGCCACATGCATCGAATCCTCCATCTTCAGCAACAAACTTCACGTCATTGTAGTTTTCAGCATGAGCTAAATGGCTGTAGTTTCAATAACAATCGGCACAGGACGCCCCAGCAACGACCACACTCCCGTAAACAGGGCGACTTCAGTTCATATATTGAACAAATAATTTAATCAGTGAATATTTATACAACTATCTGCTTGTGGATATATGGTTACGATACTGATAAAATATCGCTCGCCTTTTGGTTTATTTATTGGTTTAGTTCAAGTAGCATTTTTTGGTGCTACTTTTTTATTGGTTGATTAAACGAGACAAAGATGAATTTCAGATATGATATAAATGGACTACGCTGCTTAGCTGTAATGATGGTTGTTTTATTTCATTTTAAAGTACCATTATTGAACGGTGGATTTTCTGGCGTTGATATATTCTTTGTTATTTCTGGATTTCTCATGTCTAAAATATATCTAAAAAAATTAGACACAGGGCTTATTGGGATATATTCTTTTTACAAAAGCAGATTTTCGAGAATATATCCAGCATTATTTTCAACAATCGCAATAACATATCTGTTTTTATACTTTACTGGTTCTCCATTTATATCGACTGATTTTTTCAATGAGTCAAAATATGCGCTTTTGTTCATATCAAATATTTTCTACATGTACAATTCCGGATATTTTGATGTATCTTCAGATAGCAGATGGTTGCTACACACTTGGTCGTTATCTGTTGAATGGCAGTTTTACATACTATTCCCAATACTTACCTTCTTGTACTTTAAAATATTTGGGAAACGTAGTTTAATTGCACTTTACATTGTTCTTTTCACAATATCATTGTATTTCTGCCTATACTTTTATAGTGAGGATAAAAATACGTCGTTTTATGGAATTGCTAGCAGGTCTTGGGAGTTATTGTTTGGGGCTTTAATTTCACTATTGCCGCAACAAAAAAACTAAACCCAAGAGTAATTGAGATCTCTGGACTTATATTAATATTTTATTCATTATTTTTCTTAGCAAACCCACAAAACTGGCCTGATATCAGAACAGCGTTGCCAGTTCTTGGTGCTGGTCTTATTATCTACTCACAAGTAGATAATTCGAAAAGTCTACTTAAGAATTTTATTTTTCAATACATTGGCACAATATCTTACTCTCTATATCTTTGGCATTGGATTGTATTCTATTATTTAGTAAATAATGAAATTGAATTTAGCCCACAAACTATAACGCTATCAATTCTCGCTTCGTTTGTTTTAGCCCATTTGTCTCACCGATTCCTTGAAAGATTCAACGGAGATAACACTAAGATTTTAGTTATAGCGCCTATAGTATTTTATTCATTAGCAGCTCCAGCCAACTACTTTATGAATAAAAAAATTGAAAAGTTATACTCGTATAAAAATTATGGTGGTTCTCCTCAATCAGAAAAACAATTTGGAGCTAAACCCCATTTATGTTTTTTGACAAGTGTTAACAAATCATTTGATGATTTCGATAAGGATGGATGCTTAAAATATGAACCTAACAAGAAGAACATACTTCTCATTGGTGATAGCCATGCGGCACAATACTCGCTAGCAATTAAAAACCTCTATCCCGGATATAACATTATTCAAGCTACCGCATCTGGATGTCATCCTTGGCCCAACTCGCTAGGTGCCAGCAGATGCACTGATATGATGAATTACATTTATGATACTTATATTGAAGACAAAAAATTCGATAAGGTTATTGTCTCGGCTTATTGGTTAACTGCAGGGCCTCACGATGCCAAAGTTGGTATATCATTAATTACTCAAAAATTTAAACCTATCACTGATAATTTATCCATCATTGGTCAAACACCAGTTTTTAAATCGCCATTTTATCAGGTAGCGATAAAAAGCGACCCCACTGAATACAAGCTTCACATCGATAAAAAAACAACGGATTTCAATGACCTTTTAGCTAACTATTCAAAAGAGGAAGGGATTCCGTATATTAATGTCTACGAGTTGTTTAACGAAAACGAAATGATATCAAAATCAGGGATCCCTTTCATGTTCGATAAAGATCATTTTACACAATATGGAGCAGATAAAATAATACCACATATATAAAATGTAAAAATGATGGCTACAGCTCAGTGATTGCGCGGTCATTTATATCTCCATGTATATTGGCATCACTAGGAAAGGGCTGGTAGTGATGCTTTTATCTGTTTTACTAAGCTTTGTGAACTCTAAACCCCAAAACCAGTATTCAAAGAGATGCGAAACCAGTTTTCTTAAACTATCTATAACAAGTAGAACACCTTTGAGTACATCAGTGCTAGAGCAATACACTTAATCAAAACTTATAGGCTTATCGATATAGTCTGACTCAAGAGGATGGAGAGCCTTTAAAGGAAATAAAAATTTGTAAATAAACAGCCAAACATAAACAATTCACACGATGACACCCTAATTACTGAGGGTTCTATGCGATCAATAGCTGATCAGATGCTCTCCAGATGATAAACTTATGGTAATTCTAACTATATAATTTATATGAAAATGGAAAAATTAAGCAGTAACTTCAGGTATGACATTAACGGTCTCAGGGCTTTAGCTGTCATCGCCGTAATGGTATTTCATTTCAATCCTACATGGATGCCTGCTGGGTTTGTTGGTGTAGATATATTTTTCGCTATCTCTGGTTATTTGATGACATCAATAATTTACAGAGGGATTGATAGTGGGAGTTTTTCTCTTATAAAATTCTATGCAGCAAGGTGCAAAAGAATTATACCAGCGCTAACTTTAATGGTTTCAATAGTTGTTTTTATCGCCTATTTTATAATTGAACCATATGACTATCAAAAAATAGGAAAACATGCTAGAGACTCATTGCTATTTATATCAAATATAACTTATTTTAGTGAATCAGGTTATTTTGATGTTGATTCATTGGAAAAGTTTTTGCTTCATACTTGGTCTCTTTCTGTTGAGTGGCAGTTCTACATTATCTATCCTGTAATAGTTTTGCTGGCCTCTATTTTCATTGGAAAAACCCATTTAAAACATTTTATACTTTCATTGTTTTTGGTATCTCTTATTCTTTCATGTTACATAACAAAAACTAACGCAAGTGAATCTTATTTTATGATTCACACAAGAGGCTGGGAAATGATGGCCGGGGGTCTAGCTTATCTATTCCCATTGAAAGCCTCAGTAAAAATAAAACGGATTGTTTTTTATTCGTCTATTTTTATAGTGTTATCTTCAATTTGGATTTTCAGCAGTAAAACGCCATGGCCTAGCTTTTACGCCGCATTACCAGTGATATTTACAGCATTAGTTCTCTCTATAAGAAACGATAAAGAATGGCTTCTAGGTAATTATTTTTCACAGAAAGTTGGAAGCTTGTCTTACTCGTTATATCTTTTCCATTGGCCAGTATTAGTTTTCGCTAGAAAACTAAATGAAGTATTATCATTCCCATCATTTATTATTATCACATTCATACTATCATTTATATCTTACCATCTTATTGAAAAAAGAAGAGCTAAGATTATACATATACTCCCTTTCTATATTATAGTAATTGCTGCTTGTCAGGTTGTATCAATAGATGGAATAGGATCTAGGGTTGATAAAAAAGCGCAGGAGAGAGCGAGTGATTATAACTTATATTATAATCCTTGGATGCAATACAGGAATATCCAAAACAATCCAATTGAGATAAATCATGCAAATGGTTCTCCACAGTATATATTAACCGGAGATAGCTACGCGCTGATGTATGTCAAAGCCATGGAACAACGTGGGATTAGCTTTGATGTATATGCAAACGAATCTTGCAATGTATCGATGCTATCATCAAAATATGTTGGCAGTCCTAGCTGCCAACGAATGAAATTTTTACTAAAGAAAAAACTAACGAGCGATACAAATACGCCATTATTAATATCACAGTCATGGGATATTTATTTAGGTGAACTTGGATATGATGATGCAAAAAAAGAAGTAGAGACTTTTATATCAGAGCTCGCATCAATAAACAAGAATAGAAGAATTTACATTATCGGAACATATCACCAGCCTAGTTACAACCCTTATACATGCATCTTAAATAATATTGGATTAAAATCAAATTTTATATCCAATATGCTAAGTTCAGGAAAATGCCCAGTATCAGAGAGTAGTTCGAGGGATCTGACGAAGTCAAAAGTAAATTTAGATGCTCTTTTATCAAGAGTTACAGAAAAATATCACAACGTTAAGTTTATATCTATCAAAGATGAACAGTGCAAAAACGATAGTTGCACAATTATTGAAAATGGCGAGCCAGTGATTATCAGACCGCATTTAACTAAATATGGTGCCAATAAGTACACTCAATATATAATAAATGCAATGAAAAATTAATAATACTAGATAGGCATGGATTCATAACCATGTCTATCTAGCCAAAAAAGTTACGTCATTGCTAAATTTTTTGAGTAAACTCTTACCTGAAGACCCTTTTGTGCTTTCTTATAATACCTTTGCAAAAAATGCCACGACTTTCGGCTAGCACATACCACCAGCCCCGCCTAATAACACAAAAATGGAAATTAACCTTAAATTTACGACTATCTTGATCACCCCACAAACCCGTCTGTCACTAAAGGCAGAACGCTTGCTTTCTTGACTAAGACTTAATAGAACAGAGCGTAGGTCGCAATACAAAAATCGTAGGAAAGGATAAGTGCACAAAAAATTGAGAATTACTGCTTCAACCAAAAAGAAAACCCATCGACTAAAAATAATTTTTCCTATCCTCTACCACACTAGTAGATGCCAGCTACAAAGTTAAGGTAATCATCTACAACAACTGGATAGCTACAACTATTGAGTTGCTAGCCACGAAAAGTAAATTTAGAACGATAGAAAATGGTGACTAATGGTATACGCCTTTAATAACGTAGCTGCTAGTTTAAGCTAATTCATTTATCGCACAATAGTACTCTCACTAACAAAGAAAGCATGCGTTCAATAGCTGATCACATGCCTCTCAAGTGCTACACTAGCATAGTATGTTTTCCTCAGGGCTAACAGACTACTATCTATTACAGAGATCATTTGTATTTGCATAGTAATTTCACTAGCAGACTAGCCTTATAGTTTGCTTCTTGGCAAGTCATGTGCATCACCATTAATTAAAATAGACTGGCATTTTAAAATGAAAAGAATTGAATCCTTAGACATTTTTAGAGGTATTTGCGCAATCTTAGTAATGTTTTTTCATATAAGAGTATCAGGCACGATTACTGAGTTATCAATTTCAAGAAATGCATTTATATTTGTAGATTTCTTTTTTATCCTAAGTGGTTTTGTTATAGCAATGAAATACACAAATAGCTCTAACACATTCAAGGAATACATAACAAGTCGTTTCTTTAGAATATACCCTCTTTTTTTCATATTAATGACAATATCAATTTTAACTGAAATTTTAAAATACATAGCCCATAAGAAACTAGGCATCGAATTTGGGGCTACTCCACTCACCGGAGGTTCGTCCCCTGAGTTTATACCTTATTATTACACTTTAACTCAGGCGTGGTTTTCGTGGGTAAAAAGTGATGGATTCCTTTATCCATCATGGAGTATAAGCATTGAATTTTATATGTACATTATTTTGTGGATCCTGATTTCAGGGAAATTTTATAAGTCATCATCGTTTGCCTTTTTATTATTTTCAATTCCCATATCGCTTTATCAACACGGAGCATCATATCCAAATGACATAATTAGAGGCATGACTGGTATCCCTTTGGGTGCATTAGCATTTTATTTCAGAGATAAGATTAGAGCGTTGCCATATATGGAACTGCCTATGATAATAATTTGTTATTTTGCTGTTAGTCAGGATTATAGTTACAAATACTTTTGTGTGGCCGCTAGTTTCCTCATTACAATAGTAGTATTTAGTCATGATGCTGGGATTATTTCAAAGATAATAATAAACAGACTTTTAAAATACATAGGAAAACTTTCTTATTCAATCTATTTAACTCATGCACTTGTATTATATGCATTTGTCTTATTATCAATATTAATCGGTAAAGCTGTTGGTGTGAATTTCAGCCATTATGAAGGGAGCGCCAGAGTAATTGACTTTGGAAATATATTTATTAATAACACATTTATTATAAGCGCGATTATCGTTACTATTATTACATCGCATATTACAAATAAATATATAGAGGTACCGTTTATGAAGATAGCAAAAAGAAACAGTTTAAATATATTAACAAAGTAGTTTTTATCCAAATTTAATTTAATGGTTGTCACATGGCAACCATCAAATAAATTTGGATTATTGCTGTTATTGAGTTTATTTATGAACACTGCCCCCATAAAAGATACCCTGTTGTAATAACTAGCACTACAGCACTCAACACCAGCCCTAGCTGATACTGATTGTCAGATTGGTAAATATCACAGGTGGGTATTCGTACATGAGGATTCCCGCATTCGACCTAGCGGTGAAGTTGCTCCGAAGTTACGCAAAATGCGAGTCGATAGCAATAAAGCATGGCGATCGGCACTCAAGAGGGCTGGTATAGAAGACTTACGTTTTCATGATCTCCGCATGGGCAAGTTGGTTAGTTCAGTCTGGCGTTCCTATCTCCGCACTACAAGAAATGGGTGGATGGGAGTCTGTAGAAATGGTTCTCAGATATGCACATCTGTCACCTAATCATCTAACGGAGCACGCTAACAAAATCGACGTTGTTTTTGGAGTTTACGGCACAAATACGACACAAGGGGAGATGGTGGAACTGAAAGAAGTGATGTAACTAATTGAATTTGTTGGTGGGTCGTGGCGGGTTCGTCCCCCCGCCAATTGATTAAGAGTGAGTAGAACTGCCTTTTAAACCAGTGACTTACCGCATCTTCCGCCGCTCACACGCCCCAAGACGGAAAAGTTGTAAAGCCATTGAAGATGCATGAAAACACAGTGAGTCCCATATCTGCCCCAGAGAATTACCGCCGGCCACTCATCTGATGATCTACGAAAATGCTCTCTCCCCTCACATGACACTAATATGCAACGCCCGTGCGGTATCGCGGAAACCAGAGTTGTTCATAGTAAGGTCAACACAAAATGGATACTTCACGTCAATTTTAACCATTTCATCCACTCGATTAAAAAGGTGATCTTACAACCTAGCCAATTCTTTGAATACTTGACCAGAAAACTTATAAGCACATTTTATAATAACTTATAATCGCACTTTATAATTTCCTCTGGAATCATGAACATGGCGTTCAGCCGTTTTACACCTGCTGTTGTCAGCAGTATTCAGGTACCAATTCAGATTATGGTGTATGCAGGACTGTTTGTTTTTTCCGAATGGTTGGTGGTTGTGTGGCATTTGCCACTGCCTGCCAATCTGGTCGGTATGTTGCTGCTGCTATTATTGTTGGCCTGCCATATAGTGCCGCTGAAATGGGTGCGAGTAGGTTCTCGCTGGCTACTGGCAGAAATGCTGCTATTTTTTGTGCCTGCAGTGGTCGCCGTGGTGAATTACACTCAGTTATTGATGGTGGATGGATGGCGTATTTTTCTGGTGATTGCCATCAGCAGCCTGCTGGTTCTGGGAACGACTGCACTGGTTGTAGATAAAGTTTGTCGTTTTGAACGGGCTCGCGAAGCGCGCAAGCAGGCAAGCATTGAGCGGGCAGGTGCGTGATGACTAATTTTCATACCAGCATAGCGTGCTTGATTCTCACGCTGGCTCTCTACTTTGCCAACAAAAAACTTTATCGTCGCGTTCACAAAATGCCGCTGATGCCACTAGTGCTTACGCCGATTCTACTCGTTGCGACGCTTGTTTTCGGCCATATCTCTTATCACAACTATATTGGTGAGACGCACTGGTTACTATGGCTTCTTGGCCCAACGACTATCGCTTTCGCAGTGCCAGTGTATGAAAATCTGGGAGTGATTAAGCGCCACTGGATGTCGCTCTCTGCAGGCGTGCTTACGGCAACCACGGTGGCTGTGACTAGCTCAGTTTGGCTAGCACGTCTATTTATGCTACCGGATGAAATTCAGCGCAGCCTCGCAGTGCGCTCCATTACCACCCCCTTTGCATTAGCCGCTGCGAAATCGCTGGGCGGACAGCCACAGCTCGTCGCCTTGTTTGTTGTGGTGACGGGTGTATTCGGCATGGCAGTTGGCGACGTACTTTTTCTGCGCCTCTCCATTCGTGAAGGTATAGCGAAGGGCGCCGGATTTGGCGGAGGCTCACATGGGGGAGGTACGGCACGATCCTACGAAATAGGTCTACAGGAAGGTGTGGTTGCAAGTCTTGTAATGATGCTTTCCGGCGTGGTGATGGTGCTGGCTGCACCACTGATTGCATTGTTTATGTTCTGAATTGACATTACAGGGTAGTTACGCAAGCTACCCTGTAGTCGCTTAGATTGATTCTCGTTGCTATCTTAGATTTACCCCGCACAATCCGCGCCTGGCAATAACCATTTGAATCACTTAAACGCATTAGCGATCCACTGGTATTGTCAATGCGCCGGTCTCTTGCATACGAACCGGCGCAAACTAAACGACTCTTCTGCGATTTACTCTTGTTCCATTTGTACTTGTATTGTTTTATGAAAGCCCAAGTGTGTCTGCAGGTGTATCAATAAATGAAGCCACTAATAATGTTACGGGGATTATAAGCTGGAACAGTGACCACACACTGGCGTTATCGAGAGTGCCGGCACTGGTGGAGTGATTACGGCCAAAGTGACGATGGATGGGATAAACAATGAGTTATGGGCGCATACAGGCATACAGGCATACAGGCATACAGGGTATAGCGTTATCCGGCATAAGGGGGGGCTAATCGCTGAGGTGTTGAGGTAACAGAACGGCCTACCACGTCAAAATTTTATACCCACGAAATTCAAAATCCATTAGAGAGATTTTAGGTCGGAATTTTAAATCTGATTTTTTCTCAGGTATCCCCGAAAAAAAAAGGCTCGCAATTTTCATGCAAGCCTTTGAATTTGTTGGTGGGTCGTGGCGGGTTCGAACCGCCGACCAATTGATTAAGAGTGCGTAGAACTACCTTTTAAACCAGTAACTTACCGCATCTTCCGCCGCTCACACGTCCCAAGATGGAAAAGTTTGTAAAACTATTGAAGATGCATGAAAACACTGTGAGTCCCAAATCTGTCCCAGAGTATTACCGCAGGCCACTCATGGGTGATCTGCGATAGTGCTCTCTCCCATCAAATACACGGGTTGTCATCGAACTCGCTCATCGTCATATCGTTGACTACATGCGTCACAACACCGAATATCTCAAATCCCGTCTCTTCATCAGCAAACGTCACATCATCATAATTTTCCAGCTTCGCTAAACACGGCACTGGCATAGTCAGTAATCGGCGCAAGACGAACTCACCACATAGTCCTGCCTATATGTTAAGTAACGTCACTTGATGCATCATTAGTGTACATTTCCTTTAGTATCTAAACCATAGCAAAACAAATCAGAAACATATTATAACGATGCGTTTACTACAAGCCTGCATTTAGCTACCCTCACATAACCCACAGGACTAGTGGGTGTTTTGTTGCTAAGCAAATAATTGTAAGCAAATCCGAGGATGAAAAAATGAATAAATACCTTTTGGTTGCAGTAAGTTCCACACTCCTTTCTTTCTCAGCTTTATCTCATGCGGCGACTGAAATTACTCGCTCAGATGCTGATAACTACACAAAAATCGGTGTGGTCAGTGTTGATGTGCATGATGGTACCCTAGATGCTGTTGTCAAAATGATTAATAAAGAAGCTGATGAGAAGAATGCGGATGCATATCGAATTTCTTCTCTTGGTGATGCAGGCATGGGTGATACCATGCGTGGAACTGCTGAAATATATAAGAAAAAATAAACATTAGTTAGTTATGCTGGTCACAACCGTGATCAGCATACTTGTGACCACATTCTTTCCTATCTGCATGAATATCAATTAAATAATTAAATAATTAAATCATTCTGGCTATATTCGATTTCCACACTTCGTGACAAATATCACACTCCAACATTAAAAAAACATATAACTACTATTCTAAACTAAAGTTCTTATGTAATACCCATAATCAACGTTTAACTTAAAAGACATAAGGATTTGAAAATGAGAAAATTAGCGTTAAGTGCAATTGTTTTAACATTAATCTTCAGCGGTACTGCAGTTGCGGAAATGTCGCAGCATTCTGTTATGGTTGGCGGCTCTGCAATGATGCCAAATAAAAATATTGTACAAAATGCCCTCAACTCTAAAGATCACACAACGCTTGTTGCTGCCTTAAAAGAAGCAGGATTAGTTGACACCCTAGAGGGTGAAGGACCATTTACAGTTTTTGCTCCAACTAATGAGGCTTTTTCTAAATTGCCGTCCGGCACGGTTGAAAATCTTCTTAAGCCAGAAAACAAAAAACAATTAACTGATGTGCTAACTTACCATGTTGTCCCTGGCAAATATGATATGAAAAAAATGGCGAAAATGCTTAAAGATGGTGACGGCAAAGCAGAGCTAAAAACCGCTAACGGTGAGGCACTATGGATAATGTCTAACGGGCCTCATAATATTCAAATCAAAGATGCAAAAGGTAATATTGCTAACATTTCCACCTACGATGTTATGCAAAAAAATGGCGTCATTGATGTAATTGATACCGTACTAATGCCATAGTCGGATACTCTGTCCTGTGATTTATTTTAATCACTTAAACGCATTAGCGATCCACCGGTGTTGTCACTGCGTCGGTCTCTTGCATAGGGATCGGCGCAAACCTAATTAATCTTCTGCAATTTCTTCTTGCGCCATTTCTTCTTGCGCTGCTTTTTGAGCCAGATTCCAGATCGAGTCCTGTGGCATTTCTACACGAACGGAAAGGAATTGGTCAGACGGTATATCAATAGGATCGCTTTCCTCATATCCATCCTTGATGTTTCTGGCGAATATGGGGGCGTCTGGATAAGTGCGGTGATAAGTTTTAACCAAAATTGAGCCATCAGCTTCAACCTCATAATCCAACCAAATTAATCGCTGGCCATTGCGGTCTTTTGGTATTTCAAAACCGCCATCATTACCACCCCACGCACGATCCGAATTCATACCCAGAACATTACTTATCCGATAAACGCCGACGTCTTCACGCGATACCTGCGCACCTTCTGACTCATCATTGGTGTCGAATGTGCCATCGTGGAAAATATTAACGATTGGCGATGCCGTTTTTAACGTTCCATCAGAGGCTACCGTGGTATTACCAGTGTGATAAATCTTTCTCCACGCTTCAAAAACAGACGATTCGCTCCCCCTAAAATAGAGTCGACTCCCCCTGCCGGCAATCTGTAGCTTAAATTCTGCTGGGTTGACGGCATGGGCAATTTGTATCCCCATGGTTCCAGATGACTCAGCTCCATCTATTGCACTTGTCATAATAGTGCTTCGCTGATAAGAGTTAGACCATGCATCATTCAGCGATGGGCCACCTAAGCCATGAGCACCATTAATCATCACCCTGCCTTTAGCGGCATCTCCAACACTTTGCTGAATATTAGCCGTAGATGCCGAGCCTAAATTAGATAGCTGATTTGATAAACTATTCCATGATGGGCCTGAGAAAGTGCTGCCATCTGGCAATCTAATCGTAATGTTACCGTTACTGCTGAATACTAACTGCCAGTTCTGTTTATCGTAATTCAGTCCACGCAACGCCTGTGCTGTTTCTGCTGCCAGTTGTGCAGTTATAGCGTTCATTGCATCGCGCGGTACCGATGACCATGCCGCACCAGCTTGAGTCGGACCGTCATAATTTTTGAGCAGCGTAACGCTAGTGGCACTATTTACAGTTTTAACCGGCAGCGTATAGGTAACACCACCAACAACGGAGACGATAAAGTCCCCTGCCTTTAAATCTGTGGTGAATACCGTTCCTGTACCAGATACCGCCGCTGAGTTATTTGTTAGCGTTATTGTTCCGGCTGACATATTTATTATTCCTCACTAAAACTTAAAATAGTCACTTGCATCAAGCACGATTGATGGCGTAGATATATTTGGAAACTGCAATGTTACGCCGCCTGTATTTATCGTTCCTTCGATAGTTCCCCTTCCTCGTCTAATTTGACGTCCAGATATTTGCAGGCCCATATTATAAACAGTCCAGACAGTTCCGCTTCGCGTTCCCGTTTTCGCTGAGCGTTCAAGAGGAACCATCGGGCGAAGAACACCACTATCCTTGTAGTCATTCGATATAGATACGGATGCACCTAAATTAAATGGGGCGTATTTGCTAGAAAACACAAGACGACCGCTATCATTCCATATGGCAAGCCCCCATGTATCTAACTGCAATGTAAAATCAGAGGCGAATACGCAGATATATATTTCTAAGGTAGTGACACCCGATAATCTAATTACATTATCCAATCCCATTTCAACAACGGCAGAAGCATTGTTCCAATAACAAAACACACGCTTGTTCGAGCCGGGTATATTGCTAGGCAGCGTCCATCCATTGGAAATGTTTAGCTTTTGGGCGTAAACACAATAACCTAACTTCATTGTGTCATTTATCTCGGTATATCCTCTCATTCCTTGTACTGCTAGCCCCCAATGTCCTGATGGTGCCTCAGGAACTTGGTTGTACTCATATACATCAACGGTAAACCCATTCGGTACACCACCTTGTATGCCGGGAACGGCGGGGCTAACGTTAAAAGTAATAGTATTACCAGACCTTGACCATCCTGTAATAGCATAAACCTGATCATTATAAGGTGATGAGCTTGAAGATGTTCCAATCTGAATTCCGTCACGTGGAACACACAAAGCCGTTGATCCCGTGGTAAACCCAAGATTAAAACTATAAGACGTCCCGGTCCCAGAGTTATGTTTTATTTTTACTGTTCCGATATAGCTAAGAAGTCCTGCTGTATTTTTATCTATCCTTAGTCGTGTATTTCCATCATCGCCGTAAATAGCCAACCCGAAATCTGACATTAGAACACCCCCGTCAAATAGCCTAGTTGGACTTTTAATTGTCGTGATGGATTAGCAATACTAATTGTTACATTATCTTGTTTCATCATCCCCAACGAATTAGAGCCATTAATTTCTATTGTTCCTGTTCTAAATCCAATCCTCATGCCAGAACGACCAACAACATAATCATCTGATTGGAGATAGTCGGCTATTTTCCCTGAATTGATGGACGCTTTGCGAATAAATGCATCATCAATAAACACCTGACCGTTAATAGATGCAAATGGAGAATATTGAGTATCACCGCTTCCACTCATCAATACAAATTGATTCGCATTAAACCCAATTCGTGTAATAACCGGTGAACCCGCTTGGGCTAGAACAGCAATAGACATACCCGCACTATAAAATACATTATTGATGCGAACGCCTGCTTTGAGTGTATGAATTGCTGTAGCGCCGTCTGCATCTACAGTCGCCGTAAGCTTATCCTCAAGAACAGAGGTGACATCCTCGATTTGCGCCTGTACCTGAGTAGACATCTCGGCTAAAGCCCTATCCACTTCCGCGATAGTTGTCTTTACAATAAGAATATCGGCGCGAACTTCACCGTATTGCGCCCACTGATGTTCTACAGTGGCATTGTTAGCCAGCGCATTTTGCATGATGCCTTCAATATTCGTATCAATATCGCTGGTTAGCTTCTCACCATCTTCAGAGGTGAGAAATTCATCTCCAATACCCTCGAGATAATCCCCCGTATTACCGTTTGACGCTCCACGTATCCACCCTGTCCAATCCCCTTGATTACCAGTACGATCAACAAGGCGTGCGCGATACCAAAACTCTTGCCCAGCCTTTAATCCAGTTTGCGTATAGCTTCGCTGTGGATAAGGGATATCAGAAAGCAGCATGGCATCACCACTGCCAGCAGTTGAGGAGTATTGAATTTCGGTTTTTAGCGTATCCTCAGCACCATCAGGAAATCCCCAAGAAAGCAAACCCCCCCACAAGAGTGGATCAGCTTTGAACCCGACAGGCAACGGTGGTTTTCCTTCTTTCCCATTAAGCTGCGTCTCGAGTGATGTGGCCCATGCGGATGATATATCACTGGCATTGATCGCCCGAACACGCACACGGTAACGCCCAGCATAAATTCCCGGAATATCAAAGCTGGTAACGGAAGACCGCGGCACGCTGATCCAATTGCCATTGTCTTTGCACCATTCAGCCTCGTAAGCGATAGCATTCGGCACCGCATCCCAGCCTGCATGCATTGTAGTTATTGCGATGCCTTGATTAACGATTGAGTAGCTAGTGATTTGAATGTTAGCCGGCGCTGCCTGAACACCAGGCGGGATAACCGTGATCGGCCGCTCGTCTATTTTTGCGCCAGTATCGATGCGCGCATATTTGTCTGGATCATGCTCAATGCATGAGATATTGAAAGTATTATCGTTGTTATCTTCAATGCTGATAACTCGATAAAGTTGAATAGCTAGATCATCAGCTTCTATACCCCATATAGCTTCTGGCTCTGGCGTTTCAGTGTAAGCGATTGAGACTGTTACAACGGCGTCATTTATTGCGGTTATCGTGCGCGCCTGCAATGAGCCTGAAGGCAAGTTGATTTGCAGGCGGTCACCGGCTTTAGCATCCGGTTTGCGGTCTAGCTTGATATTTCGACCATTTACCGAAGAAATACGGCCGCTATAGACGCGTCCCGAGCGGCGCTGATCCGGCAGTCCAATAATATAGCCAGGCATCGGCAATTGGCCTTCTAAGCCCGTCGTGAAGCTGGCGGCACCGTCCTTGCTATTGGTTAGAATGGCCCATAATCCACTGCGCCTTGCTTCGCTTTGACGCGTACAACCAATGGCCGATAGTTCAATCTGATTAACACTATAGCGCCGCATTAATGCCATATCTGAAACGGCTTCGATTTCATCTTGATAATTCGTTACCGGATTTGACCAGCTAATAAGCGCCTGGGTAACGCGATTGCGTTGGCTACCGCCTACATAATTAATTTTTCCCACAATATTTGCATGGGTAAAGTTGCGAAATACATCGCGCGGCATATCGGCAATAACTGAAAGCTGATTATTCATCCATGAAGTCATGCCACGGAAGATGCCGGCCACGTCGCGCAACACGGTAAAGGCGTCAGCTTGCGATTGAATATAAACATCGCACATATGGCGCGGCTCCACACCATCGCCGCCTCGGCCATCCGGTACCATCTGATCGCAATATTGCGCGATGCGGTAGAGTTCCCACTTATCAACTTGCTCGATAGTCAAACGACGGCCAAGGCCGAAACGCTTTTCAATGATCAAATCAAAGAGAACCCACGCAGGGTTATTGCTTACGGCAAATTTAAAGGTTCCGTCCCAACTGCCGGAATAAGTGCGCATCTTTGGATCGTAGTTAGTCGGAACACGGATCAGGCGCCCATCTGGCCTGCAACTAATTTTAGGGATATTGGAAAAAAGCTTGGAATCAAACTCCACGAATAACAAAGCTGTATTCGGATAGCGTAATTTAGCGTCGATCACTTCTGCGATAGCTTCAATCGTCGATTTGCTGGCGATTTTTGCACTCGTAGAATCAGCTGTAAGGCGACGAATGCGCACTTGCCATCCGGTATTAGCCGCAGGTAGATTAATACGATGGCTGCGCTCGTAAAGCGTCGTCGTTTTGCCATCTACCGCCGTTTTCAAAACGGTTTCATAGGCTCCGCCATCTATCGCCAAATCGATTTCATATTCCACGCGATAACCTATCAAATCACCGTTATCTTTTTGCTGTTGTAGCGCGGGAAAACCAAGGCGAATGCGCACGGCTGATAGCTGCGTATTATTGATAGCGCGGATCCACGGCTGAGACTGTTTTAATTCGGTGTTAATCGTGATTTCATTTTCTACGCTTGGGATCCCTTTGATATAGGTCTGCGCCTGCGTACCTGGCCGATATTCCCATGTAACGCCCGGAAAATTATTGCTTCCGTCTGCGTTCATAATTGGCGTTCCATCCAGATAGATATGCTTACCATCCAACGTACCGCCCAGCTCGCCTTCCGCAAGCGCTAAAAGAATCTTTGCGCGGGCAACTGACTGTAGGCTGTCTGGTGATTCTGAAGGCTGGCGACCACTACCGCCTCCGCCTTTGTTACCTTGGATTAATTGCATAATTCCTCGCATAAAAAAAGGCCGCCCGTAGGCAGCCTATTTGATTCTTTTAACGCTATTGCTGATCTTCAGCGTAAATGCCTGCCGAAGCGATGGCACCGCCTATTTCGCGGTTATTGTCTTGCGTATAAAGGACGCCAACGGGATTGCCTTGCGTCGTGGTATTCACTGGCCCGCCGAAGGCGTAAGACGGTTTATTATCTGGACCCTCACGCATTGAAAGGCCCGTTGGTTGTGGTGCTATCATCTGCATAACGCCGCCGATTGCCATTGACGCACCTACTAGCGCCGCGGTACCCCATGCGCCAGAAATGGCAAAGCCGGCAGAACCAAGCAAGCCAACTGCGGCGCCACCAGTCATAAAGCCAGCTACGGCAATTAAAGCAACGCCTAATACCGTTTGAAAAATGCCGCCGCGTTTGCTGCCGGTAATAATCGGGGCGATGCGAATTTCTAGACTTCCTGAATTATCTGTTAATTCGCTTTCGCCGATATTTTTCTTACCTTTAAAAACGGCATATTCAATGCCGCGCTGGGTAGAAGAATTCATGAAAGCTTCAAAGCCAGGGATAACGACGGATAGCGCCTTCACGGCTTCTTTTGGCGTTCTGACCGCAAGCCGATGTACTCGGCCAAACGTGGTACCCAACACGCCGTAAAGTCGGATAGTTTTTAGCCCTTCGTTTAATTGGCTCATCACATCAGATCCTTATATCTAACCACTTTCATTGTGCGATCAACCCAATAACCGCCATACGGTACGCGCTGGCTTAATTGGCCGTATAAGTGATGTAACAGCATCCCATTTTCAACCAGAATGCCGGCATGGTTCCATTTATCGGCCTGTACCTGCATCATGACCATATCGCCTTCGCGCGTCGGCCCTTCAAATTCACGAAAGCCGCATTCAAACCAACAATCGTGATAAAAGTTTTCATCGTGTCCGTCTTCCCACCAATGATGCTCTACGCTGTAATTAGGCAATTCAATCTCATGATTCATGCGGAAGTAATCGCGAATTAAAGACCAGCAATCAGCATGGCCCAAATCGAATTGCCGGCCAACGAGCGGCCGATCTCCGCGCGGGTAAATCGTTCTTATATCGCCTTCCGGCCATGACGCTATAACCCATGGCAACTTTGTTTCATCACATAGATTTTTGTCGCGTTCCGATGCTTGCGTGGTGGCGTCAGGATGGCTATGCACAATAGCGGTAACTGTTCCCCAATCTTCGGCCGTGGCGTAGTCCTCCGGCGCCAGAATGAATCCGTATTCGGGGCCTTCTTTTTTTTTCTCATTCGATGGAAGGATATTGCGGCAAGGAAAATAACGCTCTACGCGGGATTTTTGGGCAACTACGCCGCAGCACTCCAGCGGGTAAGCCTGTTTGGCGTGGGCCATGATGGCCGCTAACGTTTTATCTTGCATTGGTCTATCTCCGAATCAAAGAGCTACCAGGAAAACCACCGAAATCTAATTCGGCCATTTCTCCAAAACGTAATTTACAAGATGATAAACAACCTGAGCATGCATCTTGGCTGGGATCGTCCGTTGGTTTATCGTCCATGGTAAACATGCCGTTTTGTCCCGCATATGAGCAGCCAATACCGGTGCGGTATTCGTTATTCATGGCCCATTGGCAAAGCGAGTGAATTTGTCGGGTAGGAATGCGCAGGCCTTGTAAGTCGATCGGGCTACTTAACGTAAATTCGACTTGTTCGTCGTTTTCACCGCTTCGGCTATCGATGAAGAAAACCTGCGTAAATTCTTGTTCTGGATCGGCTTCGGGATTACCTTCTGGAAAATTGCGCGCATCTAAATAATGTTTGAATGTTTCGTGAACGGTCACTTTCGCTTGAACCATATCTTGATAAGCAATGCACATAGCGCCGATCGTGCCGTCTAAGTTTGCTACTGTTAATTTAGGCTCTGCCGCTGTTCCATCTGTCGAATATGAAAGGCCTGAAAGCTCACACGGCCACGCGCCATATTCTTTACCTTGCCACCATATCGACTTCGCTTTTAATTTCGACTCGTCCCCGCCGGCTGTAGCGATTTCCTCCGGTGTATGGGGAATAGTGTCATTATGAAAGCGCAGGATCCCTGCGTTGAATGCTTCACCATCAACTTCAATAAGTCGAATGCGGTTACCGGGTTCAAGCTTTTGAACGTCGCTAGTAATTGCCATGATTACCCCATAAAAAAAGGCTATCCGAAGATAGCCCTTTATTTTGTGATCGATTAAAGCACCTTATGGCGCGAATGATTGTTGGAATGTAGCCGATACCGTCATTACTTGGCCGCCCACCGGCGTTGCCCTAATAGAATCGCTAACAACTCGGTAAAGGCCTTGTTTTCCGTAAGGCGGTGACCAAACAAAAGATTTGATAACGTGGCGCCGCATAAAAGAGAGGATCGGCACCATTTCTTTTTCTAAGCCACTGAAGCTTAGAGGCCAGCTTTGTTGCTCTGAGTTAATACCATCGGCGGCTACTTGCTCGTAACCATCCCCAAACTTGGCCGTTCTAACGCGCTGACTAAAAGAGCCTTCCGGCTGGCCCTGCGTTCGCCATGTGAATGTTTCTAAGGCCATTTGACATTCTCCAGTCGTAAAAAAACCCGCAATTAGGCGGGCTACGTAGGTAACTATGCTTTTAGTGTGATCAATCACAGCAATACAGGCTGCACCTTGTTTTTCAGGTGCATCCTGTACACCATGACCGAGCCCATGATTCTATTTAAGTATTCCGCCATGCGGAGATCGACTAAATAAGTGGGCATACTAGTTGTATTAACTATTTATTAAATTCATCTTCGACAAATCTGGAGAAATTCTTGGAATCTTCACATGATTTCGTCTTTAACTTTTCGTCTTTACATCGTTGATTGTGCTCGCCATGTAAATTTGAAAGGTAAATCAGTGTGTAGAATGTTTTTTGACAATCTTTTATATCATTGGTTGTGATACAAAAATTATCTACTTTTTCTCTTAAAAACTTAGATTCATCATCTGCAATAGCAGTCATGCAAAAAAAAACCAAAGGCATTGAGATCAATAACTTCTTCATATTATTTCCCCAAAATAAAGTGACAATATCCTATCACCCTCCTTTTGTTGAAGTAACTGTTCTATCTTTTATTTTGGGACAACCAAATCAACCCACCTGGCCGCAAAGCCTTCGATATGCCATCCCTTACCGAAGTGTCTATTACCTGCTGATAAGCTTTGCCTAGCGCATCACTGTTGCCGCCTCTCTGTTGTTGGCCTCCTTCGCAATTAACGACTACGGATGTTTGAATGATAGGCCCGCTGGTGCTTCCTCCACCTTGTAGCCCCAACATCGGAGCGCGGCCAGTTGATGCTCCGCCCACTAACCCACCATTAGCATAGCCCCGCATCAGCGCGTAAAGATTATCCGTCCCGATCCGGCTCGTTGATTCCTTTGTAAAAACAAACTCGCCACCGTGGACAATCCCTTTTGGCTCATACTTGCCGCCATCCCCCGTATAGCCACCAGCATCGAACCTCGGCGGCATAGGGATCCCTTTTGTTCCATCATTTAAGCCTGTAGATGAAAATGAAGCGCCTCCGCTCATCCACCCTAACGCTGATTGAATCGCATAAGCCACAAGCAACTGATTAATAACCTGCAAAATCATTTTTAGGATTGAAGTTCCAAATTCCTTAATGTTTGCTTTGCCGGTACTCGCTAAATCCGTTGCCATATCTGAAAGGCTTTGCATTGTGGTTTGGCCGATTTGAGCCGTTGCCTGAAAGACATTTAGCGAGTTTTCGGCAAACTGATTGATGCCAAGATTTAAGCCAGAAATCCAATCCGACTCGCGCGCATCTTCATCCCTAAAACCTTCATGCAACTTGTCGCGCGCCTTTACATACTCCGCCGTTATTTTTTCCAGCTGAGCCGGATCGGTAATGCCTTCAGTTGATTTGCGGAAAGTTTTCCCCAATTGCGATTCCTGAGCGGCGCGTTCCGTTTGCTTTGTGGTTAAACCGAAGCTTTCAGTCGCTAGCCGGTTACGTTCTGCAATCTCTTTAGCGTAATCGCGCATTGTCTTCATCGCCTTTACGGCTTTTTCACGCTGCGCATTCTCCTTGGCGATACTCGCTTCAAGCTGAAGGCTTGCGCGAATTTCGCTTTCACGCGAAAGCAAAGACTTTTGATCGGCGGTTAGAATGGATTTGTTTTTCAGGTCTGCAATCTGCTGATTAAATTCAAGCAAGCGGCTTTCTTGCTGCGTCATTTTGTCAGTGATTGAAGATTGCCCACGTAAAACCGCTAGACGCTGTTGGCTAGCTGCTAATTCCTTTGTAGCGTCATCATCCGTGATCGCTTTGGCGGCTTTTGGCTTTTTAGTCTTACGGGCTTGGGCTTCAGCAAATTCTATATTTTCGCGCTTTATTGCTGCGTCTTTGGCTTCCTTAGACGCATAACCGCTGCGGATCTCCAATAGTGTGCGCTGGTGCTTTTCCTCGGCCGTTTCATATTTCTTATTCAATGCTTGGGTAGCATTATATTCACGCTTTTGGCGATCCTGTTCGTTTTGTTCCGCTTTATCCTTGGCGACTTTTATATCGCGTTGAAATTTTTCCTCCTGAAGTGTAGCAATCTCGGCGCTAGTATCTACGCCCACATTTACATCAGCCATACCTAGCGCGCGCGCCTTGGATACTTTCTGTAAGCGTTCGATCTTGTCTTCGATAGTATCTTCACGGCCTACGCCCAGCATCGCATCCCAAGCGCTTGAAGCAATGCTTTTGATGCTATTCCAGCCAGTTTCTAAATATCCGAGACTATCGGTAACATCTGCCGCGCGGTGCTGCATTGTGTCTGCGTAAGCATCCATAGCCACGCGGGCCGCTGCCGTTACATTCCCCGTTTCCGATAGCTTGGTGATGCTTTCCAACTGCGTAGCGGTCAGGAAGTGCAATTGCTTGTCTAAATCCTGCGCCGCGCGCAATGGATCTTCCTTCAACCGCTTGAAGTTCTCGATCGTGGCGTCTACTGATTGGCCGGTGGCCTTCTCCATAGCCAGCGCCGAGCGTGTAACGCTTTCCAACTGGTTAGCGCCAAAAGCGCCAGTGCCTACAACCTTTGCCAGCGCCGCGGCCGCCGCGCCCTGCGTTCCGCCAGATTTCGAGATGGTCTTAGCCATGTCATTAAGGCGATCGGTTGTCACTCCAGCATAGTTTCCGGTTAGGATTAGCTGTTTATTAAACTCTTGGCTTTCTTTGGCTCCCTGATAATAGGCTAGGCCCATCGCCACAGCCGAAACCGTGATACCACTAACCAATAATCGCATTGGTGTTAACTGCGAGATAAGAGCCTTTGCTGCGTTACCGATCCCGCCGAAAGAGTCTTTAATCTGACCGCCCTGTTGAATGGCGACCATATAAACCGGCATACCCGATGCCAACGACGTTACAACGTCCGTAATCTGCGCCGGTAGTTGTCGCATAGCTTGGCGGTACTGTCCGGCCGAAATAGTCCCTTTCTTCCAGGCGTCCTCTTGTTGCTTGAGGCTAGCGATGAATGGCGCTGCCTCTTTCGTGGCGCCCAGCTGCGCGGCACGATAAGCCATAATTTCGGAGTTGGTCTTTCCTTGTGTTTCGGCTTGTTCACGCAATCGACTAATAAACGCTTCTTTCGCCACGGTGGCGACTTTATCAGCCTGCGCGGCTTCTTTGGCTGCTTTCCCTGCGGCTGAGCTCTCATAAACTGATCGCTCTAAAGAATTAGTAAGGTTATCGATCCCCTTCACACTGGCCGCATAATCAGCCGGATCGATAAGCCCTTGGCGGAGGCCTTCGCGTAGTTTGTCTGACATTGCCGCCAAGTTGTCGAATGCCACGCCAACCGGATCAACCCGCCCACGAATAGCGACTAACTCGCGCTGTAAACCTTGAAGCTCTTTCGTTGTTCCTTCGTAAGATCGGCGGGTTTGCTCTCTCACTGCGGCACCGGCTGCAAACGCGGCGTTCACATCTTTTATTTTTACCGATGTTTGCGCGTTTGAATCATTCAGGCTATCGGCTGCCGTTGCAGCTTTATTGCCGGAAGCTGCGAATTTATCTAATTCGTTGGTAGCACGTTCTAGGCTACTGGTATCTGCTACTAGTGAAATCTTGCCAATTTCATCGGACATATTGCCCCCAAAAACAAAAGGCGCCGTGGTTATTCGGCGCCCTGATTTTTATGAAGCATCCGAAGTGCGGCGGCTTCCATAACTCTAAGATCACTCAACGCGCTTGCCTCGTCCTCTACGCCGTTCACCTTCATAAGCCACGGCAGGCAGTTATAATCCAAGCCGCTAACGCCATTCATACCGGTTCTCCATTGCGTAGCCATGCATATGAACACGTCAAAGGCGGGGGCAATATCCGGCCAGATTTCCACGATCACATCGTCGTAATCATCGGGGCTAAAGCCAAAGGCGTTATTTATTGGGATTTCAGGCGTATAGAATGCCTCGGCAAGCGCTATTAGTTTTTTTCGCGGATCGCCATCATTTCGCGGGTATATTCCTGCGCGATAGCATCAAATGCGCGCGGGTAATTTTCCAAAAGCGTGATCAGATTATCGCGGTTGAATTCTTCCGGCAGTTCCCAGCCTTGGCAAATTTCCATTAAATAATCTGCGGTTGGTTCATTGGTGAATTTTTTATCTTTACGCATTGCGACCAATTTTTCGTTTAGCGCTTTTTCTAATGATTCCAAATCTGAGCGGCGTTTATTCTTAAATGTAATGATTAACTCGCCGTCATCAGCGCCAGCGCGGGGAATGGTTACCGGCTTAGAAAAGTTAGGGTTTGGAATTAAAGTAAATTTGGTAGCCATAAAACTATTTCCTATTGAATTAATTCATTTCTAATGATGGGAGTAATAGCCCGTCATTACGGGCTATTAGCGCTAAGGTAACGGTGTTATTTTTTTGGTGCGGCGGCGCTCGCTGGCGCAGTAGCGCTAGCCTGTTTATAGGCAGTCAACCCAGATTGAAGGTTTAGCGTTGCCGTGACCGTTTCAACCGTGTTCACCGCAGTGTTAGGAATATCGTTAAAGGATGCCTTAGCAGACCAGTAGCGATTCTCTTTTGCCTTCGGCACAAACATGTAAGCGGCTAAGGTGTCTTGCGAGCTATCCGCTTGTCGCAATAGGTCATAAAACGGAAGGCTTGAATCATGGGCAATTGTGTATGTTTGGACGCGGGCAGTTTTGAACGTGTTTACGTTGCGCTGCGTTGTATCGGATAAGAACTGAAGCTGTATGCTCTGCTGTTCACCACCTGAGCTAGCCACTTCAGTAATTTGAGACATTTCCTCCCATGACTTAATGACTCGGAAGCTACCTGCGCCGCCACCAGCGGCAAAATCGCCGGTGTTCAACGTATTAATGTCTTCGAGCGTTACAGAGGATTCAGAGGCTTCTTTAACTCGCGCGATAACCTCATCAAGACCAGGCCACGCCGAGCGGATGTGAATAATATCGCCGGCTTTTGCCTTGGTTGCTTCGGCAGTAGTGAAAACAGTTTCGGCCGCGTTAGTTGCTGCGGTTACGGTTTCGGCTTCCGCATATGTTTTAGCAAGATAAACATGCGAGCCGTTAGGCAATGCAAAGCCCATAGGGAATACTCCAATTTTAGGTATAAAAAAACCGCCCTAAAGGCGGTGTGTTTGGTTTGCTTGCTGGGGAATATTTAGCGGCGGATCGCTTGGTAAATACTTCCACCAGGGCGCAGTGCTTTTGAGATACTTTCTTGCATTAATTGCTCTGTATCTTTGTAAGCGGGTTGCTTAGGAGCCGTTTCGGTACCCAGCATGCCAGCTGGCAGGCGTTCAACCAATTCCAGAAGATGGGAAACCTTAGCTATCGCCGCGTCAATCTCGCTGCTATCAATTTTGATTTTAATTTCTGCCATGATTATTCATCCTGTACGGTATCAGCCCGATAATCGATATTAACGGGGATTAAATAACGGGTATCACTAGGAAGAGGCCGCATGCGGTAGGGCACCGCCTCGATATATGCGGTAAATTCGCCGCTCGTTAGCTCCAAGCCGGCCGGAAAGGCGTTCAGGATACTATCTGCCACTTCTCCCGCTTTCGTCTTGCCTGAGCCCGCAGGCGCTACCACGTCCACTTGAAACACGCCGCGGAAGACTTGCAGCGCGCCGGCAATATCAATGCCAAGCGTTTTAGCAGGCAAGATATGCGAGCGCAGATAAATTGCTTTGCTGTCTTTAGGCTTGAAACTGATATTTTCCATCGCGATTTCTAAGCCTAGCGTCGCGGCCACGCCGGCCAACTTTGATTCTAAAAGCTGCGTGATTAGTGTCGTTGACATTTAGCCGTTAACCTCCTGCATAACTTCGCGAAAAATGCTTGGAGAATCCTTCACGGTTACGCGGATCATTCCTTCCGGTGCCTGCTGTGAATGGCCTTCGACTTCTAACCGGTAGGCATAGGGAACGTTGTTCACAAAATAAATGGTACGCATGCCTACTTTGAATTGCTCTAAAACCATGTTCCCCGTTGCCATAGTTGTAGATCCGCCCGCGTCTACGCGGTTTGTTTCTCCGCTAGGTTCGTGATCTATTCCTATTTGCCAATTACCCTTGAAGCGGCCGCCGGTATATCCTGCCGGCGCTTTAATATCCATACTGTCCGAAACGCGGGCTTTCTTCTTCAGTCGCCCCGTTTTGGTCAGATTAGCCGGATCCTGCTTAGCGGCCTCGTTGGCCTCGTATACCGCGCGGTTATATTGGGCCGCAGTCTGATTAATGGCCCATATTTCAGGATTACCAACGGGTGACATATCTACAAGGCGCGCAAGAATTTTTATCCCCGTTCGCCTTACTACTTCGTCCATCTTATTTTTCGAGCCATCAACGAATAGATTGATAGATGCCATAAACTGATCGCTATTTGCCATGACTAGGCCCTTAGCTGTGGTTTATATAAAATGAGAACGCCAGCCGGCTTGATGGGGTTAGGTGCTATAACTCGATAGCGGCGGCCGTCTACATCGATCCAATCGTCTATCTTAATTTCAGTTTCGGCCGTGGCTATAATTTGAAAATCGCCAGATTCAATTAGCGTTCCGTCGATTTCGTTTAATTTGTACTGCACAACAATTCCGGTGATCGCCAGGCTTACTTCCGGCGTTTCAACCTCGATGCCGCCTATGTTTTCGACCCCGCCACCACGCCAAAGGGCAAACTTCTTCCCATTCTTCGCGATTGACTTGGCCGCTCTTAACTGCGCTTTCAGGTAGTTCATGGCCGCAACTCCTTAGCAAGCTAGTTAATTTTTCCAGACTCAGCCGCCGCGCTGCGAGCCCATGAATCCAAATCCAAAGATGTAGCCACGCTATAGTGATGCTGTTTATCCATTTCATAGCAATTCACATCCCCGCCGGAATAAATATCTAATTGAATGGCGACTCTTACCGCTTCTACCGCATCCTTGCCGGCCAGCATGGCAGCTAACGCAAAGCTTTTACCGGTACCAGCTACCCAAGGGAATTTAGGAATAGCCATTGGGATTAGCTTTTCACCGAATTCCTGCGGTGCGCTGCCGTCATTAGGAATGAATAGACCGACAAAACTTGTTAAAACCGGCCGGGTTTCTTTGCGCCCTGCATTGAACCATTGCACGACCAATAATCCATCTTCTTGATTCCCTGCGGTGGCAAGTACCCCGCCAACAACATTGGCAATCTTATTTATGGTGCCGGCTCGCATATCGTCGTATGTGACGAGCGAATCAGTCGCAAGCGTCTTACCGTCAAAAGCGATAGTAGTCATTACGCGCGCCTCGCGATGGCGTTAGCCTCAAAAGTGCTAGTGGTGAATTCGCGCAGCATCGAATCAACGGCCGGATAAGACGGCTTGAAAGATTCGCCATCCGCGATCGCGTAAGTGGTATCGATAGCGCCTTCAATGCGTTCGCGCTTGATAGCGGCTTCACGGTTAGAAGCCAGTAAATCACCTTCTTTGGCTTCGATTGCGAGTATGCATTGTGCGGTGACCAATTCGCGCGGGATCTTGTCTTTAGGGTATAAACGACCATCAAAGACAACGTTAGAACGCGGCCACGCCAACGGCTGATCGTCTTTGGTGCGCTGCCCCTGCCAGTTTAAGCCGGTTAGATAATCCATCGCCTTAATGAGTAGCGGCTCTGTTTTTTCCGGCAGCTCTAGATCGCGCCCTTCCGCGTACTTGGCCAAATCATCCGCTGATGCATAGCTATTAAAATCCGGTGATGTTGGATCGGTGACTAGCATTAATCCCCCTGCAAAGAAAAAGGGGCCGAAGCCCCTTGTTTATAAACGCATCAGTTATGCTGTCGGTACCGTTACTTTACTGACGGCGGTTTTATTGCCATCCATAGTTGTAACAGTAATATCGGCCGCGCCTGCTGTAACGCCGGTAACCTCGCTGGTTCCTTCATCTACGGTAGCGATAGCCGCATCAGACGTGGTGAATTTAACGGCCTTATTGGTTGCGTTTGAAGGCGCCACCGTTGCTGCTAATTTCACTTTTGCACCGATCGCCACATCAGCAGTAGCTGGATCAATCGTTACGCCCGTTACTGCGACGTTAACCGCATTAAAGGTGATGCTTTCCGTCTTGGCTTCAATACCATCTACGGATACCGTTACCACTGCGGCGCCGGCGGCATTAGACGACAATTTAGTCGTTGCGCCACCTGCTGCGCCCGTCTTACCTGATTCAGAGCTCAAAGTTCCCGCAGTCGTCTTCCAAGTAACGGCCGCCCCGCTTACTGGCTGGCCGTTTTTGGTAAACGTTAGGGAAATTGTAGCGTTATCAGTTCCATCGGCGGTGACGGATGTTTTATCCGCCGATAGTGTTACTCCCCCGCGCTGGCCGCCTTCAGCTTGATCATCACGCCTGCGGTTACTTTGTTGTCTTTGGCGTATTTCTTCCAGTTCGCCGCGGTGCCGATCTTGGTTAAATCAGGGTTAGCGCCGCCGGTAGTTTCATTCCAGCTATAACCAAGCATATCAATGTTCACGGTGCCTTCCGCGCGGTAACCAACGCCCAAGTTTTCTTCGTCGTTGATTTCGTAGGAGCGGAAACCCGGTGCTTGCGACTCGGTAATCGCGATAGCGTTAGGCAACAAGCCCAAGATGACATCGACCGGCGCGGTATCAGTCACTAGAACCGGTTTACCCAGCGTACCAGGCAGGCCGCCATAAACCACCACGCCGGCTTCTTCATAAAGCTTGTTAGTGATCGCCTCATCAACAATGTCAAAGTAGGAAGCGGAATGCATAACAAAAAGACTAATACGGCCGAATTTATCGCCGTACTTACGCATGCCTTTGGTCAGCGTTTTTTTACCATCGGTTGCGATGTCGGCAGTAACAACCATATCGGTATTAGCGCCAATGGCTGCAACGGCGGCGCTAATGGCATATTTCACAAAGCCTTCCAGCGTCGCATCGGCAACATCGGTGCCAACTACGGAAGAGAATTCATCTAGCGCACGGCCGCGGCGCTTGAATGCTTCTTCAGTCGTCGCGTAAGGGCCATATTTCCACGGTGCCTTCACGCCTACGGCTTCGCCCGCACCGATTTTCGTGTTGGTTACTTTGCCAACGGAATCAACATCACGATGTTCGATAGAGCCGCCGAGAACGTAGAAAGCACGCTTTTTGAAATCGCCCTCAATCATTTCGTTATCTAAAACGATGGCGCCATTAGAAGACGCATTGAAAACGTCCAAGTTATCTTGGCGACGCTCTAAATAGGAAGTCTGCGCCAAATCGTTATAAATAATCAGATCACTGTTTACTGTAGTGGTCATATCTTTAAATCCTTATTTCGGAAGTCGTAAATAGGCCTGCTGGCCGTTAGTTCGAATAAATTCGTTTTTCTGCGATTGGCTCATTTCTGAGCGTTTCAGATTGCCACCGCCATTTTTGTGTGCGCCAGCTCCGCTACCTTCAGCGCGCGGCCACAAATGCGGCGCCGTGTCTTTCATTGATTCGGCCCATTCAAAAGGCGAAAGCGGCGTTTTGCCGTCCTTGCCTAATAACTGGTTACCATCCTTATCAACGGCTACGGCCTCGCCTTCCTCGTTAACTTGGAAAAGCCCTTTAGCGCGTAGGATTAAATCGTCTACGGCATCAGGGATTGCGCCAGCCTTCAGCGCAGCTGCGCGGATTGAATCGCCTAAAACGCGATCACGGAATTTGTTTGAAAACGCTTCCGCTTTATCTGCGCGGTCATTTGCGGCTTTGATTTGCTTATCGGAATCAGTGCGCATGCGCTCTGTACGTTTATTTAATACTTCGTCGATCTGTCCGTTGGCGATTAGCTTGGCTTCTTCGTCGTCGGAAAATCGCTGCAAGATAGTGCGCACCGCATCGGGATCAATGCCGTCGAAACGCTTCAAGTTATCGCCTTGCTCTTTAAGCTTGCCGAGTAACTCACTATTTTTCGATTTCAAGCCGGTTACGTGAGTAGCCACCTGTTGATCGATTAGCGCTTGGATTTCTGGTGTAATTTCAACGCCACCACCTTCGCCGCCCGCGGCGCCTTCGCCTTCTCCTGCTGCTGCGTAGTATTTAATAAACAAATTGCGATAAAGCATGATCATTCCCCTCGGGAGTTGTTGCGGGCCTCGCCCATAAAAAAAGCCCCGTTTTTAGGCGGGGCCGTGCTTCAGATATAAAAAAAGCCGCCCTAGGCAGCCATTTAAAAGATTCGATGTAATGCCGCTAACTAGTGCGGCTGGTATTCTTCGCGCTCACATGGGATCGGCGTATAAATCGGCGCGGCCATTGCGGCTACATATTCATTTATGCGGGTTGCACTTTCCTTAACTTCGTTTGCGGATAGCGTTACATAATCTGCATTGCTTCCGTAAAAAAGCTTCAGGCTATCGATGGGAACGTCTTCAATGATGTAAATCGCGTGATGCTCATCGGCTTTACCGAATACCACATTTTCATGAATGACCATTTCGCCGCTCATGATCCGGTAATGAAGTTCGGCACCTCGCACCATGCCGCCGGAATTTCGCGTTAGGTTTTTAACGAAAATATCAATTTTAGCCATTTTTAACCCACTCTATTATTCGCTGTGCGCTTTATGGCAAAGCGTAATTTTAAGCTATGCAGTTGCATTACTTTAGCGGCGCTCGCCTAATGCAGCCCGCGTAGCGCTATTTTTTGATATTAGGTTAGCGTCATTCTTACATAGGGGCCTTTCCATTCAGCGCCATTGCGCATCGGGCGCGGTAAAACGTCCATTGATACCACGTTCAAACCGGTTTGCTCTTTCAATTCACGGCATTTCAGACCGATAAATTCGCCTATTTCAGCCTCAATACGTTCTTTGATTTCGCATGCTGTCATAATGTAACCTCGATTAATTAACTGTCCTTATTGGCATCATCCATCACAGCCGCGCTAATCAACCCCCCGATCATGTGCGCTTCTGGCGTATTTCCGCCTGCCTTATCGCTCAATGCTTCTAAGGCATCCAGTAGGTTATCTGGCCTTGGGTTGGCGTGGTATAGCTCTGTTGCCTGTTTTAAGTACGGGAATTTTTCTTCAGCCATTCTAAAAGCTCCGGGTTTATTCGTTTATGCTCACTCTCATCGCCCAACATATAAAGCGCGACGGCCTCAGCAAATAGCTCTCGCTCATTACTTGCAGCATAGTAGCTTACGGGGCGCCACCAGCCTGCCTGATAAGCTTTTGTGGAAAGATATTCCAGCTCATCAAGATTAGAATAATAAAGGTGATGTCCCATTTCATGGGTAACAGTACCCGCTACAGATTGCTTTGCTGCATATTCAAAAGCAAATCCCTTAGCGGCTTTCTCTGCTGCGACATTAACCATATCTAGCTGTTTGATAGGTAGCATAGAAAGAAAATCAACATCAGATCCATTCTTACGAATTTCGTCCCATCGTTGTTGCTCTAACGCCCAAGCTGAAATATGAATAGACTGATTTTCCTTGAAGTAAGCCCCTGCGGCAGATGCCTTCATCCCTTCTCGCTCGCTGAATGAAGAAAGCGGCGCAAGGTTGAACTTAGTTAACACATCGCTCATCGCTTGCGCTGCTTCTTTAGCAGATTCAATTGGCGTTCCATCGGGGAAATGCAACTGGTTAGCGATAACACCTTGCATGCCATTTTCAATGTCACGCAGCGTTTTAGCATCAGCCAAAGAAAAACCGGACTTACGTCCGGCTGTTTCTATCTCTTTTAACTGCGCTAGCGTTAGCCATTCGCCGTTATCTGTATACATATCACTAAGCTTAATTTCGCCTGCACGATACATCCGCCCACGCTCAGCGCCTAGAACCTGATCTTGCCGGTATGCTGATTGCTTAGATAACCATTCTAAATATGATGTTTCGGCGGGGATCTGTCCGTCCATCGTTGCGCGCGTGGCACCGCTTAGCTCGCCCTTTTTGAAACCAAGTTCCCGCCATGATTTAGTAACAAACTTTTCGCTGCTGCGGCAGCAAAAATGAATTTTGCCAGGGCCTTGTAGATACGGAATTTTATGGCCGAGCGGCTTGTTTTTGAGTGAATACATTAGACGATCGCGGATCCGGCACTGCGCCGAAGTCATCGTGTCTAACGTGCTGCTCCACTGCTTCGCCTTAATAATATCGCTATTGTTTTTAGCGAATTTCTCGCGCGCTTCCGCGGCCGTATGGTTAACCGCTGTTTTGATAATGCTTGCCGCGTTGGCGCGGCTAACCTGCAAGGCACCGTCTTTATAATCGGCCCCTTTGGTACCACGCACCCGTCGAATAATCGTTTCAACCGTTTCGCCTTGAAGAAAGCCATTACTTACGGCAGTGGTGATGCGCTTCAGGCGGTCTGATTCAAGGTTACTGGCCCAATCCTTCAGCAAGCGGCCTTGGAACGGCTTAGACATTACCGCCGCGTATACCTGTTCAAACGATATGCCAGCCAACGGGAAACGCTCTAACACTTCCGCAGGCAGAAGAGATGAAAACAAATCTAACTGATAGCCGGCTTCATGCTTGGCAAAATCTTTGATTTCGGTTTGCAAGCCAGCAAGCATGCTTTGTGTCGCTATTTCGTTCACCTTTCGAACGTCGCCTAAGAGGCTTTCAAGGCGTTTCACCGTGAAACTGTCCGGCTCTAATTCATCCAGCGCGGCGAAAAGCTTGGCGGATAACTCCGCATCGTTTTGATTAAGGATCTTAATCATCTTTTTCGCTACGCCGGTTGAATAACGGCTTACAAACAACGTATGGGCGATTGCTTCATCGCTAAGTCTTTCGTTTACCGTTGCCATGTTTCACCCTTGATGGCTATTGTGTGCCGTTGCTACCGCCGGCCATGAAGTTCGGGCCTTCGCTGTTCAACTCATCCATAATTGCATTGAAATCCTTACCAGGATCGATAACGTCCATCTTTTGCAGTTGGCGAATAAGATCAGCGATAGGAAGCGCTTTATTCATCCAGGCAGAAACCAGTGCTGTGATGGTCTGCGGATCTACTAACTTGGCGATGAAGTCTTGATTCAGCTCATACTTGATATTCTCTTCAGACTGGCCCATGTAACGCGCGCACCATTTAAGCGCCTGCGTGTAAGCCGCTGATACGTTAGCGCAGCAAAGGCCAAGAACTGACGTAGACGCGGCTTGCTCACCGCTAGATTGCGTCGCAGTCTTCGCTGTGGCGTTCTGCTCAAGCAAGCGGGCGCCAAGCTTAATCATGTAATCAACTTTATCGTTCATGGCTTCGCGAACAATCATATTCGGCTGGCCCTGCATGATGCCGCAAGAGCCTTGCTTGGGTAGCATGATGGGATTACGCGAACCAAAGGCGATGCCGTTTTTCTTAATGTATTCCCGCCAATCCGAATCCGCACCGCTTACCCACGGCTGGGCCTGCCCACAAAAGAAAACGCTATCTTCATAATCGGCAGAGTTGCGGTAATGACCCAAGTTGATTTCGACCAACGCCGATAAAGGCGCGTCGTCGATCACGGCGTCGTTATTCTGAGCGCCAATAAAAGTAAACGGGATCTCGTCCCAATGCGTTTTTCCTTTCGGCTTAGGTTCAATTGTTGAACTAATAGAATACGCGCCGGCAGCTTCACTGCTTTTTGTCCAAATATCGACAAAAAAACGGGAGTCTTTAAGGTACAAAACGCGATATTGAATTTCGTCTTTGAAGCCGAATCCATCCGGTTTTTCGATACATTCGCGCAGAACAATTAACGTATATTTATTCATGCCGCCAATATTTTCAACGCGCCAGTTCGGCACATCCTCGGCCCGATAAGCTACGATAATGCTCTGCTCTCCCGAGGCTGCATAATCGACGTAGAGACCATGGCGGCCGACTTCCAAAACGGATTCGAGCGCGAATTGGGATTGCTGAATAATGCTAGTGTTAGAACCATCAGCGTTAGTTTTCAGCTTATCCATTTTGTCGGGAATTTCTAACGCCGGCGGCTTGCGGAATACCAACCCCTGAAGCCCGATCCGAGTATGCCCCACGATGCCGTAAAACACGGCGCGCTTTAAATAATCCGCGTTTCGCTGCTGATTTAACGCTGCTTTATCGTTCGGGCTCAACATCGGCAGATAAACATGGCCGGCAGCTTTAACAGCGATCGGCCCGCTGCATACATCGCGGTTTTTCTTCCATTGCTCTGATGCGGCTTGATATTCGGGCCGCGTAAAGGTTACATCGTTGTTGTTGCTCATCAGTACGCAGACCCCATGAAATCATTTTCGTAAATATTCTTAGGCCCAAGTGGGAAGAGTTTAATGATCGTATAGCCACCAGCATCGACCGCATGATCGAAGCCGCCTTTTTTATCCGGCTCGCCTGCGTCGTTATAGATTTGGCGCTCTAAACACTTGGTATAGATTGGGCATTTTTTGGTATTAACTTTCATGCGCCGTTCATCGTAGGTATTACATAACATCGAGTTAACCGCGTTGATGCGGTCTTTTACGGCAGGGTTTGAATCGTTAACGCGCACAATAAAGCCGGCGTCTTCAAGCAAAGACAAGTCTGACTGGCTGGCGTTGTTTGATTTTCGGTTTTGACCTGAAGCATCGGGATATACATAAACCTTATGATTCGGATAATCCTTCTTCAGCTCTATGATCATCGCCGGCGTGTCGAATATCTCCATATGCTCGGCCAAGGCGCTGATCGCGTTCTTGCCTTTCCGAACGTACACAACGGCGGCCATATGTTCGACGTTGAAGTCCATCCCGATATGCAGCTCATCATCAGGCTTTATCGTGTCGTCTGTATGATTCAGCGCGCGATTGAAGCAATAATAAACAACGCCTTTGTAGTTCTCGAAACTGGCTTCGTATTCTTGCCGGAATGTTCGCGGATCCATCTTGCGACGGGCCTCTTCGATTTCTTCCGGCGGTACGTTTCCGCCATCCAATGACGTATAAAGCCAGCTTTTATGATCGGGCTCACCACCGTCTTTGCCGTCTTGCCAAGTATCGTAACAATGGTTAAACCCTTTCGGCGTTCCGATGCGTAGCGCATGGCCGCCGCGACGTTCTTCACCGTTCACGTAATAGCGGCAGGATGAAAGCATGGGGCGCAATACTTCTTCCCACGCTTCATATGGGCAATCGGCCCACTCATCGACCAGCGCAAAGAAAAGACCGGATCCGCGCAAGTCGTCGTAGTTGTTCAGGCCAACACATCGCATTATATGGCCGCTTTTCAGCGTAATAACGCATTCGGTTTCGTTCGGCTTGCCAGCTCGCCAGTGCGGCGGGATTGATTGCTTTAAACGGCGCCAGAAAACGCGCTTAGCCTGTTTAAACGTGGGCGCGCAGTACCAGATTTCATCCTCAACACTAACGCCCCATTTCACGGCCAGCCGCGCCGCTCTGCGCATTTCAGCTTTTCCTAAGAATGTTTTCCCGAAGCGGCGGCCGCAAACGGCATCGCGGAAACGGGCTTTAGGCTGCCATCCCCAGGCATAAATATTGGCCTGCTTTGGCGTTAAAACAGGCGCTAAGTTAGAGGATCGGCTCGTCGGGGATTGGTTCATCAGGGCTCACCGTTTGCAGTTGGTAATCTTCTTCGAAGCCTGATCGATCATCCGGCCGGCTAAGCTCGTTGCGTATCTTCTGAGTTTCCAGATTTTCACGCTCAAGGCGGGCGCGTTTAATGGCCTTATCTTCCGGTGATTCAAGCGCCCCTAATGCGCGGGCGATATTCTCCAGCATCTTTTCTTTGCTGATTGTTAAGACTTCGATCCCGTTCTTGGTTTGCTTCACACCGGCATAAGCCAAACGGGCTAGCGGGGATAATTCGCGCGTGTCGTGTATGTGTACGCGGCTAATACCTTCGCCACCGCATTCGGGGCAATCGGGATTAGGTTCACGCGTCTTTAAGTAATCAAGGCCACCAGCGCAGTCGGGCGCGTCTTTCTCGGCACGCTCCGCCTTCTCGCATGCCAACCGGTATTCGTCGGCCGTCCATTCGTAAGCGTGACCAATGCCCCAGCAATGGCGGCAACACCCGCGGCGCAACTCTGAAATTTCATTGGCATCGAGCGTTGCTAATTGCCACATCTGCGCGATAACGTCGGCCGCGGAAACCAGCGATAACTCGGCCGCGGCGCGCAGCTGCTTATCAATTGCGGCTCTAACATGCGGTTTTTGTAGCAACTGATAACCGAGTGTAGAGGCGCTTTTAGGACTATAGCCCGCGCGTAAAGCGGCTTGCGTGGCGTGTTTATCCTTTAGATATTCAATGACAAATTGTTTTTGCTGATCGTTTAGGTCTTCATCATTGATTAATATGGCTGCGCTTTTCGATGCCTGCGCTTTGCGCATTCGTGTTTGCGCAGATTGCGCATTTTTATTCTGCGCAGTTTGCGCAGTTTTTGCGGAAGTCTTTGTGGGCTTCTTGATATACCGGCGGGCTGATGTGTAATTAATTTCTTTTGCTTCACACCATTCTTTCGGTGATACGCCAGTGCTGATGAATGCGGCTAAATATTCCTTTTGCCTGGCTGCCCAATCTTGTTTAGCCATGGCGACTTCTCCAAAGGTAAATGCGCTTTTGCGCAAATCGTAAAAACTGCGCTCTCGCAGCTGTCACGCCGTTTTGCCTGCTCGGGCTGACGTTTCCCGAAAACGTGGGTAAAAAGGTATAAAACTCCCTGCATTGATTGTTTTTGAATAGCCTTGCACGAATGGTCAAATCTATAAATCAGCAGAAAATAAAATAACGTCAGCAAAGCCACCAACTTAAAAACTTTGGGGAAATGTTTTTTTAAATGATGACTGCATCCCGGTATTTAGTTTTATGTCTTTGAGGCAGCCCATAACCACTAGGAGCTTTCCTTTTCTATCAGTAATGATTTGGGCATCAGGACGTAAGAAGAGGTGCTTGGGCTTTACAGACCGTCCATTACTCTTGTTATTCATGGTGGCTCTCCAATAAAAAAGGCCACCAGCGGTGACCTCATGTATTTCGGTGTTCTTTTGGCATTATCACAGGCACTCAGTGAATGCCTGCTGTAATGCCCTAGAGCGGTCAGCGATAACCACTGCCCTATCTCAAGCTCAACCCCGAAAGGCTCTTGGTTTTTTATTGCGCGGAGAAAGCGCGGTGAAATGCAGATGTAAAAAGCCCCGCGAATGCGAGGCTATCAACACAAGATGAAGTCTCGTAAAAACTAATACTAAATAGAATTGCTATAAAAAGTCGCTGGCGGTTTTATCAATCCAACAATAAAACATTAATGATGAACGAGTCTTATTTTAAAATTTCGACTCCATCAATATGCCAGTATGTAGAATAATAAACCCAGTCAATACAAACAGACTTATTTAAAACATAAGACATATTCAGTATTTTAATTATATTCGCGTCAGTAGCTTCATAACTGCCAACGTTTGATTCACTTATTCTGTTCCCTTCCTTATCCACCAGGGTATATCTATAGTCACCCGCGTAGGCGCGTATTTCGGATACATACGCACCACATGCGCGATCAGTAGAATTGTCCGGAGTGACAGTGCTGGCAGCAAATGAAGCCAATGGAGAAAGAGCAATACAGGCAATTAAAATTTTAGCGATTTTCATATCTGACATACCTCTGTTTACTGGATATTTAAGGGCGGGTGGAATAAAAGATTCATTTTATGATTTACCACGTAAAACCATCAGTTTTAACTTGCGGGAGTTATATTAAAAGCTTTTCGAGTTTGACAATAGAAAAGTGGCAACTTTTCTTAGGTTAACTGTCAACAAGTTTTTATCATTGATTTGTATACACAGTAATGCTACTCAATGGCCGGAATAAGTAAGGATTCAAGCCTAATCACATTATCTGAATTATCGTTACGAGACTTATCACTAAAAAAACCAAAGCAGGCACCTACCGTGGGCATGGCACGAAGAACCCACGTAAACCGGTGTATCACGCCATCTGATTGCGAGCCGAAAGCAGAGTTATTCGCATGAGTATCTCTGGCAATATAGCCAGAATTAGGATATACGTCATTTTGCCATTGATAAAAACGGGTTGCACTTTCAATATTCTCCGGGAGAATACGATTTAAAGCTAAATATTCATGAGCCTCTTCCTGAACAGTACGATTTGCAGGACTTATCCGGGCCTCAGGGTTATCCCTTGCATAAGCATCCAGGGATTCCATGCCAGGATAAAAACCTGCATCAGCACGAATACGGTAAAGATAAACCGGTTGATCTGGTGACTGCATGGATAACTGAAGTGCCCGGGCAGTACTCCAGGTGATATCTGAACTTGTGGCAATAAATGCTGAGTCGCGTTCCGAACCTTCAACCTGAATGCATGATCTACCCCCTATATGAGCAAAAACATTTTCATTATTACCCCAACTGGTAAACCCATTTACAAAAATATCGCTGGGTGGTCGGGTATCAAATCTGTATACAAATTTAGGCGGGGCGGCCATTGCAGCTGACTGAATAAGCATTACCGACGCAACAAGAGCCCCCAGCAAAAGCTTTATCGATTTGTACATTATTTCTTCCTCTAAGATGAGTGGATAAAAATCACAACTAATATTTCGTCTGTCCTCCGATTTAAGATTTCAGGGAACACACTGTGTCTTTATGTAATCCTGAAGGTATTTTATTTTTGCCTGGTCGCTGATAATTCCGCCCCGGATACCGAGAACGTTTCGTCCAGCAGCAGGAGAGAGTTCGACGGTGGCATCATGGCCCATGCGGGCGGGGCGGGCGGTTTGGGTTGCGGCGGACATTGGACACTTGCCTCTGACGAGCACCCGGCCACCAGCATCAAGCCTACGGCGTAGAGCGTCAGTTTCAGATTGCGCATCGGCTAACTCCTTTGTGTACTTGGCATCCAGAGCAGCAACGTCGCGCTGCCGGATTGTCATATCAGTGATGGTGGCATTAGCCGTCTTCAGCTCATTAACTTTGTCGTCACGCTGTTTTTTATATTCAGTTGCGTTTGAGTGATAGCAATCGGTTAGAAATGCTAGGGCGGCGATGATAATGATGAATACAGGCGTTAGGTTAATCTTGCTCATTCATCCAATCCCCAGCATGCCAGCGCACTTTCCTGATCGCGTCTTTCCACTTGACCATAACAGCCATTCTTTTGGCCTTTGGTCAGGCGGCAATCACGGCCACCATCTTTAATCCACCAACGGATTGCCTCACAAGCACCTTTCCGATCGCCTGAATTAAGTCGCTTATAGAACGTTGAAGGGAAGCATTTACCGGGGCCGATGTTGTAAGGGCAGAATGATGCAATGCCGGCTTTCTGTGGTTCGGTTAGAGGGACGTGAATATTTCGCTCAACCCAAGCTAATGCCTTGTCCCGTTCTATGGCGTTTACTTGGTCGCATTTGGGCTGCGTTAACTTCATCCCCTGAACGGCTGGCTTACCATCAACCATCGTTGCACCACGGCATATCGTCCAGATTCCACCGACATCTCGGTACGCCGTTAGGCTGTTTCCTTCTTTCTCATTCAGAAACTGGTCAAGCAATACCGGAGCCGATGCACCTGATACGATGAGGGTAATCATTGCCGCGCTTAATTTATTTCTCAGGGATGGATTCATCACTCACCCCTTGAGGCTTTGCGCCTGTCTTCTTTTACCTTGAAGTAGAGATTCGTTAGAAACGTCAGGAGGCCAAATAGCAGGCTTCCAAGAACGCCAAACGCTGCCCACTGTTCAGGTGAGAAGCCATCAAGGAGTTGTTTAAGCCAGAATAAGGCGCTACCGCCTGACGCTCCGTAGGAAATACCTGTTGTGATTTTGTCCATACGTAGCATCGTCTCACCTCCCCGTAGGGTTAGGCGCTGAGTAATTAATTAGGGAATAGCGTCACCCTTATCCATGCCAGACAAGGAATGTGTGAGTGCGGTTGGTTGGTTTTGGATGACGCTAAATGCAAAAAGCCCCGAGCTATTAACTCAGGGCTTCGTGGATTGATACTTATCTTTGGTCTAGTTAGATAACTTGAAACTCTAACCGCTTACCGAGTACCCGCATGGCTTTTTGAACCGCATCGATTTTAGTCGCATGCTTCAGATCGAATAGCCGAGTGATCTCTTGTTTCTTCACGCCCATGCGATTAGCCAGCTCGGTTTGCGTCATGCTGGAATCAATAAAAGCATTAAGCATAAGCACTTTTGAGGCCACGCTAAGCGGCACATCAACAAACTCGCCGGTTACTTCACTGGGTAGCGGTACTTTTCGGTTATCTTCAAAATAGAACTCAAACGCTGTAACTAAAGCATCGAGCGCCATTGATAACGCGTCTTCGCGGCTATCGCCCTGCGTGAGTGCCTCCGGTATATCTGGGAAGCTTACGAAGAATCCGCCGCTGTCTGGTTCTAGATTTACGGGATATCGCATATTGTTATGATGAAGCCTGCAAGTACCAGCCCCTTTCGAGGCTGGTTTTATTACAATCCTAACTGCTTAATGATTGCTTTTCTTAGCGGCTCTTTTATCTCAGAACTGGGATGCCTTGGCATTACACTTCGCTTCCCGTTTAGTCTTAGCTTCAAGTGATTCGTACCATTTGAAACCTCAACCCCCTGAGCTTCGAGCCATCTTCGAAACTCGCTTTGCTTCACCACTCCTCCATTCTGTTGAACATGTTATTATAGTAATCATTTATGTTTACTGTGTCAATATTTTTGATTACTACATATCAGAGAAGAGGATTGAATTGATACCGACCTTCCAGCCGGTTAGGGGGGATTGCAGTCAATGAGACGAACTTACCCACTGTGCGATTGTTTTCTGGCGTCGCACCGGTTATCCAGAAAGCAAAAAGGCCAGCGATTAAGCCAGCCTTTCTTGAAATCACGTTAAACATCTTCACGGATTTCTAGTGTTAGAGCTAGATTATTCTAGTTTTCTGCATTTTGCAAGCAGCAATCGTTACCGGATTGAAACTTTCTTCAAGTTAGTTGGTAACTTTCGCAAGTTCGCGATTTGCCCCCTCTTCGGATGAAAGCAGTTCTGTGATGAGTTGCTCGTAGAATGGCTTTATTGCCTTATCCCATACTGTCGCTGATATTGCATCAGTGTGAGCGCATATAGCCCTAAATGCTTTTTGTGCCGGTATTCGTTCATAGCCACGGCCTGAGCATTGCTTACAGGTATGTTTTACTGGTACACCCTGCCGCTCCGTCTCTTCGCGATTAACGGCCTCACCGCGCCCGTTGCACTTACAGCACGCCACGGATACTTCACCCTTTCCGTTGCACTTCGGGCACATCGTATGGGTAACTTCCTCCGCATACTTCGGCGGCGTTTTCTTTCCGCATCCGGCGTGTTTCATGACCATGGCCTTCGACCTGATAAATCGCGTACCTTTGCAGCAATCGCACTGTTCAGTTCCTGCTGCAGAGCGGCAATAGTCTTTGTATGCAAACTTTGCGAGCGTTTGCACGACCTTCACCTTAATATTCATATCAAGCTTGCGTAAGGCGGCAACCTTATCGCAGTGCTTGAGTCCGTATTGAGTGAGTAACTGTACCGAGCGTTTTTTATCGTTTTCGCTGATGCTCATTTTCCCGTTGAAGGCAGCAAATCCGAGTGGTGCTCTACTCTGCACCATCCCCAAAGCGCACATGACATCAGTGTTGGTTATAGCGTCTGATGCTGTTGCGCGAGGGGAATCGCTGATCTGAGTAGATTTCGGTGAATGAAATTTCACTGTGCTTTCGATATTCATCGCTTACCCCACCTGTTCTTCCCACAATCTCCGCGAGCTGTCATGAATACACCGTTAACTATTGCGTGGTGCTTGGCATCTTTGTCGTTGAGGTATTTGGATATGGTTTCTCTGTTGATGTGTAAGCGTCGTGCTAGCTCGCTCTGATTGCCGTATGTATCGACTAGCATGTCGGGTATGGTTCGGATTTCAGCATTCATGCAGCCTCCTGATTTAACGCCTTACGTTTCGCTTTGTACTCGTCTCTGATGCTCTCAAAGTCCTTTCGTGTGTAATGACGAGCCTCATGCGGCCCCATAAGCCTGTTGAACCGCTCAGTGCCAATTTTCGCAATTAGATTTGGCTGGTATCCGGCGATGTTTCCCGAGAGGTGGTTATTACAGGGGGCGCACTGTTTGTAGCAATTGTCCTCATCAAACCTCAACTCTGGATTAGCGCCAACGGTGCGGAAGTGGCCGGCGTGGTATTGCCCATTATGAAAACGCCCACAACTGATACATGGCTCTGCTGAGTCACGCTCTCGTATGTAGGCGTTGAATTCGGTTTGGGCTTGTTTTGCGAAGTAACTGAGGGGTTTGACTGATAACTTTCGGATTTTAAGTTTGTCTTTCTTTTTCTTCTGCTCTTGTCGTCGCTTGGTTTCTAATGCCTTTATCGCCTTTTCTCTATTCTTTAGGTTAAGTCTGACGCCTAACTCTTCCCCATGTTCAGGACAGCACCATCGTTCATTTTGGAAGCGTGGGATGAACCACTCTCTACAAATTGCACACTTACGTCGGTGACTTTTTATCATTGATTACCCTTCGATTATTTGATGCTATATTGGGAATAAATCCCAAATAGTTATTAATTGATAAGGAATAATTGATGTACAAAACAATCCTCGTTCCAATTGATCTTGATGAAGATACATTGATCTCTCTGGCTGCGAAGCATGTTGAGGATTTAGCAGAACAGAATGATGCTCGTATCCATTTTGTTTCAGTAATTCCGTCCTATCAGTACGCTGCAACGTTGAGTTTTGCATTTACAATGGATGCTCTTAATGAGAGCAAAGTGAAAGATATCGCTTTAACGACACTCAAAGGAATTGTTAGCAAATTCAATATTTCTGATGACAGAATTGAACACCATATTATTTCTGGCGGAACTCCAAAAGATCAGATTCTTAAACTTGCAGAGAACCTAAATGCAGATTTGATTGTCATTGGATCCAATCGCCCGAGTATTGCCACATACCTCATAGGGTCTAATGCTGCTGCCATAGTGCGGCATGCAAAGTGTTCAGTGCTCGTAGCTCGCTAGTTAATGGCCCGCTTTATTCAGCGGGCATTTCATATTTGCATATATAACTCCTATACCCGACTAACAGTGCTATCAATTTAGTAAAATTGCCCCTTATCTAGAAGAAGCTCTGTAGCTGATTGAGGATATTTCCGTCTCTCGTTCCGGCGAAAATATGCTTGATGGCTGCGTTAATCATTGCGTTGTAGCAACGTTCGAACTCATCCGTTTCCATGTTCGCGTATGACAAGCTCTTGGCCTCAGTTCGTATCTCACCATTTAGCCTTACTGTCTGCTCGTAAAAACCAGCGAGTATCGTTAGGTCTTTTCGAAACCGATCAAACTGGCTGTGCTCATCCATATGCTCAAGACCTGCATTGTTTGCACTCCAGTGCTGAAAGCAGAATTTGAAGAAGACGAAAATCTTTTTGTGAAATGTCGGATTGCGAGTTAGCTTGAAATCAGCGGTGTAGACTTCACCGTTTTTGAACTTGGTTAGGCGGGGTAAATCGTGTTCGAACATTGGTACAAAAACGCCACCGGCATTTTTAACCATGTCGATTTGCAAATATCACTCCCCCTTAACCTTGATGCCAGCGGCGCGGATCGCTTTAATTGCATCTTCCTTAAAATTGAACACACCATCTGACCAAACATATCTCTCACCGCTATCGATTTGCTTCAGGCTTGGTAGCTCAACCTCCACCGCCTCGCGGCTTGCTTGCCAAGACTCAAGCGCAACAACCCAAACGAGCTTAAAGTATGACTCTTCAAGCAAGCCTGCATATCTGTCTTGAAACCACGCTTCAAACTGTTCACGACTTGTCATGACTATCTCCACTCCGATGCTTGCTTGTTGTCATTCTGATTGGCTGCGTACCGGCGCGCGGCCTCATCCTGTTCAATGTTGACGAAGTGCCCATTCTTCCATCCCATGTAAAAAGTCTTTGGCTGGCCAGAACGATATTTCCCAACGATGATTTCGGCGATCCCCTTCATGTTGCTGTTGTCGTGATAAACCTCATCGCGGTACGGGAAGATAATCACGTCTGCATCCTGCTCTATCGCCCCTGAGTCCTTCAGGTCTGCCAGCGTTGGGCGCTTGTCAGGTCGAGTCTCAACACCACGATTAAGCTGTGAGAGCAAGATAACGGGCACTTTGCTGCGCAGGCTGAACTGCTTGAGCTTCCGTGTAATCTCTCCGATCGCTATGTCGTTACGCTCTGCCTTTGGCTTTTTCATCAGGCCGAGGTAGTCGATAGAAACAAAGCTGAGGCCGCCGTCCATGTTCAACCGTTCGGCATGTGAGATTATTTCATCAACGCTCATCGCCTCATCAAGCACATAGTTTTCTTCGCCCTGAAGCATGCCGGTAGCGGCTGTTAGTCGAGTGAACTGCTCGGGGATCATATCCAGAGGGTTACGCAGTGCGCCGATAGCTAGACCAGAGCGATCGGCAACGTGGCGTTCGACGACCTGCATCTCTGACATCTCCATGGAAATCATTAGGCCGCGGCCTTTCTGGTGACCAATTGAGTTGCCGATGTTGATCGCCAGTTCCGTTTTGCCCATGCCCGGTCGCCCAGCGATGATTATCAGGTCAGTGCGATCGAATCCCCCGTACTCGTTATCCATCGGCTCAATACCGGTTTTGAGATACAAGCCTGACTCAGCGCCTTTCATGCGTTTCTCCAGAACATCCATGTAGTCCGGCAGTAGGTCACCAATCTTGCGCGGCAGCCGGTCATTGGTTTCGAATTGCAGGTTCGACAAAATACCGCTGACTTCGGCGATCCGCTCGTTTAGGTCATGAGTGCCAGCTTCACGAAGCAACGAAGCCGCCTTGGTTAACTCAGCCTCCCCCTTTCGCAACATCCAGCACTGGCGAACACGCTTGGCCCACGCCTTGATGTTTGCAGCAGACTTGCAGCGAGCAGATACGGACAAAACCAGATCCCGAGTTTCACCCGATACCCCTTCCTGAACCGTAAACGGGTCAATCGGTTCGCACTTGTTCAGCAGCGCAACGATAACGCGGTACATGTTCTGCAAGTGGAAGTTCGCAAAGGCCTCGATAGGAAGCTTCCCAGCGATTTCAAGGCAATCAACGTGGTCGCCTTTGATAATCATTGAGCCAATCAGCTGCTCTTCAAAATCGTAACTGTCCATCAGTCCTCCCTACCCAAAACTTCATCGATAATTCGTTGAGTTAACGCTGTTTCGATTCCGTATTTTTTGCCACTTGGATTCTCTCCACAGGCCCATGCACTTGGCTTGTAACCAAACTCGATGTACCCGTTGATGAACGTGTCGATATCGGTTGGCTCTTTGCCAAGTTCTTTGCACTGCTTGAGGTAGGAAGCCCATAGGCGCTTAAGACCGCTCTCCACGGTGACGGTGAAACTACGCATTTTTGGTAATCCGTGTTTCTCCGCTTTGCAGTTCCAAGTGTTCTTGAAACGTTCGCGATCGAATACCTGTGATTTTGAGCGTGGATTTGTTCCCAATGCTCGAGGATTAGTTCCTGCTTGGCGGGGTGTTTTTTTGCTCACATCCAGCAAGCCCACATCGTGGGTTTGGGTATGTTTTAATTCTTGTTTAATAACTTCTTGTTCATGTACTCCGCACTTACCTTCGGCGTTACCTTCTGGTGAATGGCTTAAAGCCGCGCCAGCACTGGGTTTGTTACCTTCGCTATTACCTCCGTATTTACCTCCGGCATCATTACCTCCGGCTATACCGCTTAAAGCCGCGCCAGCACTGGGTTTGTTACCTTCGGCACCATTTTTGTGGTTATTGCCATTTTCTTGATCAGCTATGAGCTGGTAATCGCTATAGTTTGTGATTGATATCACTGTCCCATGGCGGTTACCTGAATAACTCAACATGCCCTGTGATACAAAAAAGTCCAACATTCGGCGAACCTGCTGAGGGCTTTTCTCTTTACCTTCTGCATCGCGTAATTTTCGACACAGTAGGTCATATTTGGTGACCAACTGCCCCGCCGCCAATGACCATTCGACACCGTTAAAACTAACTGTACGGGGTTTGTGAGTGGCTTGACCGATCAGCCTGACCCATAAGGCCAACTTACCAACATCAAGCGCCCAATCAGCGGAGAGGAGACTTCTGAATAGGGCAAAGTGCCCCATCTTCTGGTTCTCCATCCTGATACTCCTGACGACCGTTTTATCAACAAAGTTCGCATAAGCAACGTTACCCATCGTTCTTACCCTCACTGGCCTTCTTCTCTGGTAGCAAAGCCTTTAACTTCTGAATAAAGCCCAAGTTAACCGAGCGTAAAAACTGATCTCTTATGATGCTTTTATGAGTACTTTGCTGGACATATCTCCAGTCTTTTTGCATACTAACCTCCTGTGAATGAGCTCAAAAATTCATAGTGATCTGAGAGTCGTCAGCTGTTCCCGCAGTTGGCGACTTTTTCTTTTGTGGCAATACCGATTCCACAGCCTGACGCGCTACCTCACGAATCAAACTGGTTTCCCATACCTTCTCTAGCAGTACGAACATCGTTGCCATGTCGCGGATATTGAGGCGGCTTACTTTCGATTCGTGCCACCCTGCTTGCTTTGCTAACTCTCGGTTAGTCTTCTGCATCATCCGGCAGCGGAGTTCTGTCTCCACTTCGTTGATGCGCTTGCTATAACTTGCATGTTCCATTGATTAAAATTTCCGTGTTGAATAAATAGTTACACCACCGGTGTAGGTGGTTGGGGTTTCCCCACATTGCGGCAGGGAGGCCATGACTGTTAAAGAGCGGTGTTGCTTAAGCTGCTAGTAAATTTTGTTTACTAATGTCTAAAATTTCAGACGCGCGGTATTTACCACCTGAAATGCTTTCAATTTGTTGTGCGTATTTGGTTTTCCCAAAAAACTCAGTCTTAGGAAGAAAGCCATTTTTGAGCCATTTATAAACGGCTCTTTCGCTAACCCCACAAGCCTTAGCTACTTCAGGAATACCAATACCTTTGATTGGTTCGTCTAGAGTTTGCATAGGTTATCCTTTTCGTACTTTCAGTACAGATTATGATTGAACTGAAAGTTTTTGCAAGTGGTTTACTATCGTACTCATGGTACAAGTCGAGAAAGTGCGTGAAGAGTTTGCCCAGCGGCTAGCGCAGGCCTGTAAAAATGCTGGATTAGATGAACATGGACGCGGGATCGCTATTGCCCGAGCACTAGGTGTTTCATCTAAAGGAGTGAGTAAATGGTTCAATGCTGAGTCTTTACCACGCCAAGCAAAAATGAATGAACTCGCAAAATTCTTGCGAGTCGATGTCATGTGGTTGCAGCATGGAAATCAGGCTCTCGATCGCAACGTTACAAACCCAATCCCTTATTCTCGTGGAAACTTGTACCCAGTCATTAGCTGGGTAAGCGCTGGAGCATGGGCGGATGCTTGTGAACCGTACACAATTGAAGAAATTGATGAATGGTATGAGTCTGATGCAAAAGTTTCTGGCTCTGGATTCTGGCTTCGAGTCCAAGGCGATTCAATGACGGCCCCCACAGGGCTTAGCATTCCAGAAGGAACACTTGTCCTCATCGATACAGGCAGAGAGCCGGGCAATGGGAGCTTAGTTATAGCTAAGTTAACTGATGCAAATGAAGCTACGTTTAAGAAATTGATTATTGATGGCGGGAGTAAATACTTGAAGGGATTAAATCCTGCATGGCCTCTCATACCAATTAACGGTAACTGCAAAATCATTGGCGTAGCCATAGAGACCAAGCTTCGACTGGTTTAGCCCAATGGACTGAAGATACGTTTTAGGGGGTGTAACTAAGTTTGAACTCGCGAGGCATTGTAATCAGCGATGAATCAGCATTTTCTGCCAAACTGGCTTGTATTCTGCAAGTTAATATATATATTAACTCCTAGGTGGTGATAAATTGAAAGGCTCCATACAGGGTGAGTGTCATCGCATAGTGCATTGCAAGGGAGCATTGAAGTCCCTCGGTGAGTCCCTAAAAAGTGTAACTCCTGCAAAGAAGCAGAAAAGTATGCTGATATCTCTCACTCTACAGCTTGAACGACTAGTTTCTGGAAAGAGAACACCTGATTTAAGTGCTCGCAAGGAAGGGGTGTTGCCATCACTGAATGGTAAGCCAGCAAAAAATTTCTGGGCTATAAAAAAGATCCCAATTAGAGGTTATTACTGGGAATCTGACAGACATGATATGACATTCTTCATGAGTCATTATATATACAAAGACTTTGATCGACTTGATGATGCAGACGTTCAAAAGGTAAGAAATAACTGGGAAAGAATCGAGCGAGGCTGTGATGATTGCTAACAATATGTTTAGTGATGAAGATTTTGTTTTTCCTGAGGTTGGAGAGCGAGAGATGGCGTGTGAACGCCTGATTTTCAACACAACCGAGGATCTTCTTTTGGCAATGCAGGATGCGAACATTTCACAGTCAGAACTTGCTAAAAAGATGGGGAAATCTAAAGCCCATGTGTGCCAGTTGCTTGACGGCTCTAGAAATATGACTCTCAAAACTCTTTCTGATATGGCATATGCATTAGGAGCAATTGCAAAAGTTGTCATACTAAGAGGGGGGGTTGATGTTTCACATGTTGTTGCCCCTGAATTAAAACAGCTTGCATGGAACATGAGTGATGTCAGAAAAAATCCTGTACAGACCATCAAGATTACTATTAAAGCCAGTAATGCGGAATACCAAACAAAATGTTACTAAGTGAATTGCAACTTATTGAAGCATCAGTAATTAACAGCTCAATTATGCGCATAGGAGATTCTTATGGCGGAGATGTTACTTTTGAATATGGTAGCCTAAATTTTGAAGCTGGAGGCCATCTGCTTTCCAATCCGGAATTATCGGTGATTGCTGTTAACGCTAGCCCCTACGGATATAGCTATGATTCTGAGAGTTCTGCCAAAGTGTTTTCGTTGAAAATGGATATCAAAATGGTTTACACATATCCAAAAGATGAAAAAATAGATGCAGATTTTCTTATTGATAACACTTGGTATTTCTCATCATTCATGAAAACTTACTTCAAATTCTTTGCCGATACACTGCTTGTACAATCTGGGATTAAAGGAATCTCCCTTCCCATGAATTGACCTATCCCCGCCCCCGAGCGGGGTTTTTATTGCCCTCACTCCTTCATCGCCTCCGCTGCCATTATGTACGTAGCCCTTCTCTTCTCGTCATACTCAATCTGGGCGAAAGATTCCAACATTGAAATGATGTACTCCTTCTTCACCTCTTGCTCGTAAGACACCAGATTTAACGTTGCCTTTCCTACCGCCTCGCATAAGTCGTTGTAACCGATCGCGTTCTTTTCCATATTCCCTCCTGTTTTGCTCACTTTATCACCTACAAACCAAGAAATTCATTAAATCAAAAAAATAAATTTCATTAAGTTTCAAATACTTTACCTAAAAGTACACAAACAAAATCAAATTTCGTACTTATGGTACTTGCTGTTTATGTACTATTGGTTCAATATAATCACATCAACACGGCAGGACGCACTAACCAACAGGAAGTTGGATGCTCTTTAACAATCAGAAGGTATGCCGAGAGGTGTACACCAAAGTTAAGTTGGCTTTGGCGGTGATGTGAATTGCAGGGCTAAGACCCAACCAGAAGATAAGCATCTGGCGCATCACAGCCAAAGCTAACTAACGGAGAAATCCATGAACGCAAAACAACGCTGCAAATTACGCCGTTTAGAACGCCGTAGTGAAGAGAGAAATTCAGCCAATGCAGAGCGCCGGTTGGCACGAAAAATCGCTACCACGCTCTCTGGATGCTCAGAGAGAACAGTAAAAGCACTATCCCTACCGACACCGAGAGCAGCTAAAGAGTTGGTAGAGGTAGAGCATAAGCAGCATCGGGTTGTGTCCGGCGTCAACATTTCAGCGTTCGGGCGTCAGAAGATTCGCGGGAAGAGCATTCCCTTAATTTAGAGAGGTAGGTATGGAGATTGAGTCGAGCAAAATTCATGTTTTGGATATGATTAATATCCATCAGGGATGGAAAGCTGGATGTGGGATTGTAATGGTTAGCGAAGAGCACACTCAAAGCCGCTGCGATGAATTAACCACGGCTGGATTACTGGTAAAAACAGATGATGGGTGGTTCAAGGTTTCGGAAAATGGAAGCCAATATTTAAAGGAATACTACAAGAAGGTCGCTTAGGTGGCCTTTTTTATTGGGTGAACAAGGGGTGTGAGATGGAAGAAGCAAGAAAAGAGTTTGAGCTTTTATGTCCGCTCAACGGATTGAAAAAAGACAACCCAATCATTCTTTCTGCAAATACTGGCGTTGTCTATCGTGATGCCAAAACCCAGCAGGCATGGCGCTTCTTCTTAAAAGGATGGAGAGCCAAATCAAAAGCACTGGCAAAGAATAGTGAACAGGCCGCCTAGCGGTCTTTTTTATACCCAGAATGGAGATAGATATGAAAGGTGATAACGGCGGGCCTGCATTTCCAAATGTTCCAGATGGAGCTGGTGATAAGTGGGCTGATTGGGATAAGGGAATGTTTCTGCGTGATTACATCGCAACCAAGGCCATGCAGGGAGCTATTGCAAACAATAGTTTTGCAGATACAGGCAGTGACCATGAAATTGAGTGGGTTGTAAGACTCTCATACAAATATGCAGACGCAATGCTAAAAGCCCGTGGCGAGTAATGCACCTAGCAGGTATTCACTGAGTATCTGCTGTGAGCAATCCCGCTCATAACTGGAGAATGACTGCTCTGGTTAGCTGACACGTTTTGCCCCTCTCGTTAGGGGCTTTTTTATGGCTGGAGGAAAGTATGCCGAACATAAAACGCTACGAAATTGATTACGACTGGAAGGCTAATGTTACCGTTGAAATTGACCATGACATTGTTACTGATGACGCATTACACGAACTAAACAACTTCTGGAGCAATGCAGAATGGCGTGTTGAGCAGCACGACGGCGTTCTTAATGCAGTACTGAAAATGCTGGCGCGGGAAATCATCTATATCCAGTTTACTGCCGGCTACACCATTGACGGATTGATTAAACAGTTCGATTGGGATTCGGGTAACGGGCAGGAAGGTTGGCCGCCGATGGATGGCAGCCATGGCATCAAAATTATCGACACCGAAGATTTGGACATTGATTACGACGACATGTCGATAAAAGTGAAAACCGTACCACAGGTCGCTTAGGCGGCCTTTTTTATACCCAAATTTCATGCAAAAAAAAGACCTGATACGGATGCAGGATATCAGGTCGAACAAGGCCATATAGCGATATATGACAAGTCAAAGCCCACTTCTGGGGTGGATGTCCATTATATCAGTTTATCCATAGTGATTTTGTGCTTACGCCTGTTGTTCATAAAGCGTTGATATACCCCATCTAAACAAACTAATTCATCGCAAAGCGTAGGCGTTTTGCAATGAAACCAACAATCAATAACTAGGAGTTACCCATGATTTATGCAATCGCGGGTTGCCCGAACATGGGCAACCTCAAACAGTCGCACTTACGTAATTTAATCGAGCGAGCGAAAGATGCCGCCCGCCGTCTTATCGACTTATTGAATCAGCCCGGTAATCCCTTATGAGCTACTCAGTAAAGCTACTTCGAGCATTGGCTATGGAGTCATGCCGGTTACGAGATGGTGTCTTATGGGATATAGCAAGCGACCTAGCAAGGGTTAACGGAGGTGTGAAGTGAACGCATACCAGTTGCAGGATTACATTGAAGATCAGCGAATAAAGCAAAGCGACGCCGAACTTGAGCGTCAGAATTGGATTGATAATCGCGCAGAAGAAATCCTTTCAGAGTACCCAGATGGGCCAGAGTCATTTGCTGGCTTTAACCTTCCTGAATCGGTTCGGATGGGCTTGTATACATCAAAAGCTAAAGATGCATACAACGAGTTCATCACGGTAATGGCATGGGAACGAGCAGAAACCGAATGGAACGATAAGTATGGATGGGCGGCATGATAGAAACAGGCATTTATTATGATATTTCAAACGAAGATTATCATGCTGGTGAAGGGATTAGTAAGTCGCAGCTGGATGATATTGCAGTAAACCCAGCTTTTTATTTATGGCGTAAAAACGCCCCAGTTGATGAAGAGAAGATTAAATCTCTCGACATGGGCTCAGCTCTACATTGCTTGTTACTTGAGCCTGATGAGTTCGACAAGCGATTTATCGTGGCCCCTGAGTTCAATCGCAGAAGCAATGCAGGGAAAGAGGAAGAAAAGGAATTTCTTAAGCAATGCGAAGGATTGAACAAGACAATCATGACCTCTGATGAGGGACGTAAATTAAAGATTATGCGCGAAAGCGCCCTCGCCCACCCTACAGCAAGATGGATGCTTGAAGCTCAAGGGGTTCAGGAGGCGAGCATCTATTGGGAAGATAGTGAGACAGGCGTTTTATGCCGTTGCCGACCTGACAAAATGATAACTGAGTTCAACTGGTGCTTAGACGTTAAGAGCACAGCGGATATGGATAGATTCGGTCGATCATATTACGACTACCGATACCACGTCCAAGACCCGTTCTATTCAGATGGGTATCACAAGCAATTTGGCGAGCATCCTACCTTCGTATTCCTCGCGATCAGCACATCAATAAATTGTGGTCGTTATCCAGTCAAAATCTTCACTTCAGATGCACAGGCTAGACAGGCTGGGCGTGAAGAATATAAGAGAAATCTACGCACCTATTCTGAATGTCTGTCCACAAATGAGTGGCCGGGCATCGAAACATTATCACTCCCTTATTGGGCTAAGGAATTAAGAAATGAGTAGCCAGCCACCAATTGCAACCGCAGACCTGCAGAAGACACAGCAATCCAAACCGCCAGCAGAAAAATCCCCAGAACAAACTCTTGTAGCATTCATGAATCAGCCAGCGATGAAAAATCAGTTGGCAGCCGCGCTACCGCGACATATGACTGCTGATCGGATGATCCGCATCATCACTACCGAAATAAGAAAAAACCCGGAGCTGGCAGGTTGTAATCAGCAGAGCTTTATCGGTTCCGTAGTTCAATGCTCACAACTTGGCCTTGAGCCCGGAAACTCTTTAGGCCACGCATACCTCCTGCCATTCAATAAAAATAAAAAGAATCCATCAACGGGGAAATGGGAAGTCGTTAGCAAGGATGTGCAGTTAATCATTGGGTATCGCGGGATGATTGACCTAGCACGACGGTCTGGTCAGATAGTTAGCATCTCTGCCCGTACAGTTCGTGAAGGGGATGAGTTCAAGTTTGAGTACGGGCTAAATGAAACCCTGACACACATACCGGGCGAGAACGAAGATGCAAAAATCACTCATGTTTATGCTGTAGCAAAGCTGAAAGATGGCGGCGTACAGTTCGAAGTTATGACCTTCAAGCAAGTTGAAAAGGTTCGCAGCCAAAGCAAAGCAGGAAACAGCGGTCCGTGGTCAACCCACTGGGAAGAAATGGCGAAAAAGACCGTCATTCGCCGCCTATTTAAGTATCTTCCAGTCAGTATCGAAATGCAGAAAGCCGTCATTATGGATGAGAAAGCCGAGGCTGGACTTGATCAAGAGAACGCCTCAGTAATTCACGGAGAGTATTCAGTAGTTGATGGAAGTAGCGAGGAATAAGCCTTGTGGCATCCTCACAATGATATCCGAGTGGGGAAAGTAACCATTCCCTACTCAGGAAAAAACAACGGCTGGTTACTCCCCGATAACACCTTCACATCCAATCCAATAAAAGCCCAGCGACTAGCAGAAAAACATAACGCCTTTCTAACGAAACTGGCGCGCGAGCTGCATTGGTCCGCATAGGTAGATATTCATGAACAACCTACCAATCCAGACATACGAATCAGTAGTTCAGCAGCGTGATGCGCTGGCGGCTGAGAATACAGCGATGAAATCAATCATCCAAAGCGTCAAGGAAATGGCGTTTTCTAATCGTCGAAACGCACACAATTGCGGCCCATTCAAAATGACAGATTTGTGTGGTGACTTGATAGCGGAAAGCTCAGTTGTGACACCAGCCACCGACGCATTCACCCGTGAGCTGATGGCAAAAGGTGTTGATGCTTTAGCTGTGAAATACAGAAACATGATTGAAACCATGCATCCAGACACCATCGCATACGGTGCATTAAAGCAGGAGTTTGAGTCAGTAATCAAAGAGGCTAATAAGTTCGCAGCTCAGCTTCGCAAGGGGATTAATGATGCACAGTAACAGCAAAGGGCGCGAGTACTTCATTTTGAGCGTTCATCACTGCTCTCGCGATGATGCATTCATTTTGATGTTTAGAAGCGATGACTCTGGATACGCATTCCGACTTCATGCTGCTGGGCGTTATACAGAGAAACAAGTGATGGAGCGCCCTGATTATTACAACGATGGCGACTGCAATATAGCCGTGCCATGCGATGTGATTGAGTCTTTATCCCCCCCTGCTCCAGATGGTTACTTTGACGATAACGGCGGTGTTGTTGTTCTGAATAATGCAAAGAACTGGCGTAAGGCCATAAAGGACGCCGTAGCCAAACCAAAGTATGAACCAAAGCCAGAATATCCACGCGCACGCAGAAGCAAGGAGCAGAGCAATGACTAAGTTAACGCAAAAGCACACTGATTTACTCTGCCACTCTCTCGGAATCAATGAGCACCAACGCGAGCCGTACCGAAACCACTTCCTCGCTGGCGATGGACATAGCGATAACGCAGTGCTTATAGAGCTTGTCGAAGCTGGATTTATGACCGCTCAAGCAGCGCCAAAAATGTGGGGCGATGGGACTGTTTATGTTGTGACTGAAGTTGGAAAACAAATTGCGATCAATAGTTTGCCGGAACCAAAAAAGCTAACTAAGGCGCAGGCCAGATATCAGCATTACTTAGATGTTGACGACTGCTATCACGACTTTGCGGCGTTTCTTGGCTTTCAACCTCCAGAACGCGAATACGGGTACTCATGGGAGAATCGCGGACTGATTCGCTTTCGAAGTCCACGAGCTACCGGCAAGTGGTGCAAAACAGTTAAAGAAGCAAAAGCAAGCTATAAAGCTGCGATGAAAGCTAATAAAGAATCAGGTAAGGAGTGGTCTTATGTCTAAGTTAACAACTGATCGTTTAGAGACTATCGCTACATGGCGTGAAAAGTACGGGAATGGTGCAAATGTCATGATTCCCGCTGAAGAAGCAGAGTTGATGGCTAGACAGCTTCTGGCATACGAGCAAGCAGCTAAGAATCCTGTGGCGTGGACAGATAGCGATGAGCTGGAGGATGCAAGGAAGGGGTATTCCGCGTACCTGTTTGCGATTGATGGAGAAGCTAATAAATTCGCTGACCCCCACCGAAAAATCATGCTCTATGCAGCACCGGTATTACCTAAACAGCCCGAACTTGTAGATTTGAGTCAGCAGGTGGAAATACTAAATAGAATCTTGAATTGGATATTAAAAGAGCTTCCAGTTCCGACTCAAAAAGCCTCGGCAATGGCTATCCGATTAAGTTCTGTGATTGACATTATTTCAGACCTTGAGATTACAGCACCCGCACAACCTGTAATACCAGAACAGTCAGAACTACGCTACGGCGATAACGTCCTGTGGTTCTTGAATGAGCTTGCGGCTTTTGATGCATCTGACATCGATAGTGATGATTTTGACGTCTACGGCGAGGATCGGAACGGCATGGAAGGTTGCGCCACTATCAGCATTACAGAACTGGCAGCAGATGCCGCTAAGTTGTTATCAGCACAACCTGTAAGCGAGCCTTACAAGTTGCCTCAAGGCTGGAAGCTGGTTCCATGCAAGCTAACGGCAGAGAACGGAGCCAAGTCATGCATGATTGGTGAATTCACTGAGCAGACAGAGATTAGCTGCCCCGAATGCTTTGGTGATGATGAGTGTGAAACTTGTGATGGTAGCGGGATTATCGAGGTTACGGTTCCCGTCCGTTGGACAACCATCAAGGATATTTGGTCTAAAGGGATTGAACACTTTGCCGCAGCCCCTGCGCAGGAGAGCGAATAATGGCAATTCTTAATTATGACCCAGCAGATCCGGACAAAATGAAACTGCCAGTGGGTAAAGCGTGCGGTGATTGCGTACATATTCGGCGTTGTAAAGCCATTTTCGGGCACGCTGAATCGGATACGTATTGCGATTGGTCACCCTCTCGCGCTGCATTTTCAACGCCTACAGCACAGGAGCAGAAATAGATGACCGTCACATTTAACGGATTTTTAGCATTCGAAAAGTATGAGCCGAAGCCAGAAGATGTATGCAATTTCTGCAAAGGAATTTGTGGCAAAGAAAATATGGTTGGTGGGCCTGATGGATTATCAATATGTCTACCATGCATTGAGCTTTGCAATGAAATTGCTCAGGAACGCAAGGCTGCGGAGCGAGAGAAGCAAATCAGCGAAATTACCAGCTTGCTAGATGGATTGCCTGACTCCTGGCAGAACCATGAAGCGGCGGCAGCTCTCTATGATGCTGGCTGGCGTAAGGTTGATAAGCCATGCTGATAGCCGGTTATATCCTTCTAGTCAGCGCCTGCGGATTAGATGCTTGCGATGCCCTCCCCGTTACACCTGAAGTTATGCCAAAAGAAACCTGTGAACAATGGATAAAGCTGATTCATGAGAAGCGGCCTAACCACGTTCTAATGTGCTTACCAGTTAACCAAGATTAATAGCCGCCTAACCAGCGGCTTTTTTATTGCCGGAGGATGCATGCGACACATCATCAAGGGTAATCCAGAGAGTACAGAAAGAGCGGCTATAAAGGCTGCTCTCAATCTCCATCAAGCCAAGTACGGAGACTATGGGCCAACCAAGAAAGGCGTCACGTACACAATCAAAGTTAGCGAAGAGAAATTCTTCATAGAGATTATCAACCGAGAAAAATCATATGTGGTGAAGTGGAATACTAAATCTGGCCACCTGAATAGAGGTGATATCATCGCCTCATAGTCAAAACAGGTGACATTATGACCGGACGTAACAGACGCAATTTTAGCCCCGAGTTTCGCCTCGAAGCTGCCCAGCTTGTACTCGATCAGCACTACAGCGTTGCCGCCGCTGCAACAGCAATGAATGTCGGTAAATCCACGATGGATAAATGGGTTCGCCAGCTTAAAGAAGAACGCGCAGGGAAATCCCCAAAGGCCTCTCCGATGACGCCTGAGCAACTTCGCATTCGTGAATTAGAAAAACGACTACAACGTGTTGAAATGGAAAACGATATATTAAAAAAGGCTACCGCGCTCTTGATGTCAGACTCCCTGAACAATTCTCGTTAGTTGAGAAACTCAGGACGCGGTTTCCTGTTGCCTTTATTTGCAATGTGTTCGGGATCCATCGCAGTAGCTATCGGTACTGGCTAAGCCGACCGCAGAAACCTGATGCAAAACACATCGTTATACTTAGCCTAGTTCGTGAAGTTCATCATGCCAGTAATGGCTCTGCGGGGGCCCGGAGCATTGCCGATATGGTCAGCGCAAAAGGTGTTCCGTTGAGTCGCTGGCGGGCCAGTAAGATAATGAAAGAGCTGAATATTATTAGTTGCCAGCAACCGGAGCATCGCTACAAAAAAGCCACAAAAGAGCATGTGGATATCCCTAATCATCTGGATCGCCAGTTTGCAGTAACGGAACCTAATCAGACCTGGTGCGGCGACGTGACCTACATCTGGACGGGCAAACGCTGGGCTTATCTGGCGGTTGTTCTGGATTTATTTTCTCGCAAGCCAATAGGCTGGGCGATGTCGTTTTCTCCGGACTCAGTTCTGACAGGAAAAGCATTAACGATGGCCTGGGAAACCAGGGAAAACCGGCTGACGTTATGTATCATTCTGACCAGGGAAGTCACTATACCAGCAGGGAATTCAGACGGTTATTGTGGCGTTATCGTATAAAGCAAAGCATGAGTCGACGAGGGAACTGCTGGGACAACAGCCCAATGGAACGATTTTTCCGCAGCCTGAAATCAGAATGGGTCCCGAACTGTGGATACGCTAATTTTAGCGAAGCAAATAGATCAATAACGAATTACATCATTGGTTATTACAGCCAGCTCAGACCCCACCAATATAACGGTGGCTTAACACCCAATGAATCAGAGCGATTGTTCTGGAAAAACTCTAAAACTGTGGCCAGTTTTTGTTGACCACTTCATGGCTACATCGATGATGCGGCCTAGGGATTTATCCAAAGTGTGGGGGAATGCAGCGTGAGTGAATTTGCTAGCAATACGCCGCTAGAACATAAAGACCGGTGGCAGACGCCGATAGAGGTATTCGCCGCGCTTGATGCTGAGTTTGGTTTCTATCTCGACGCGGCAGCCGACCACGGAAACGCCTTGTGTGCCAGATATCTGACAGAGCGCGATGATGCATTGAATAGCGAATGGGTAAGCTACGGCGCTATCTGGTGCAATCCGCCCTACTCCGCAATAACTCCGTGGGTAGAAAAAGCCGCTGAGCAGTGCAAAGCACAAAGCCAGCCGGTTGTGATGTTACTCCCTGCTGATACATCAACCGGTTGGTTTTCTCTGGCGCTCGAGTCTGTTGATGAAGTCCGTCTAATCACTGGTGGTCGATTGTCATTCATCAATGCCGGCACCGGAAAGCCAGGTAAAAACGGAAACAGCAAAGGCAGCCTGTTATTTATCTGGCGCCCATTCATCAAACCACGTTGCCAATTCACAACCGTATCACGCGACGAACTGATCGCAATCGGCAGCAGCATTATGGCGGGAGTGAAAGCGGCGTGACATGACAGCAGAACAAGATAACGCGATAAGAAATGTAGCAAGAACCCTTCTCACCGAACTCCGCAGCAAAAAAACAACCTCACATACCGCCAGTTACTCGATAAGCATTCAGCAAAGATAGCGCCCCTATGCGGCAGTTTTAAGCCGTGGATGGTGCTGTCTTGCTACTGCATGAAAGTGACGGATAAGGATAAATAGATGGAGAAATTCAGTCTCGACACAGATGAGGCATGCGAATTCCTCGGGATATCAAGACCAACATTAACAAGATGGGTAAAAACAGGAAGGCTCATCGCGACACGTAAAAACCCTACCAAAGCTAAATCACCCTACCTCTTCACTCGCCAAGCATGTATTGCCGCACTTCAAGATCCGCTGCACACTGTGGCGGTGAGCGCGGCGGATGCGACAGGAGAAATACCATGTCACTCTTCCGTAGAGGAAAAATATGGTACGCGAGCATCTCTATCCCGGGTGCGAAGCGTATTAAAGAATCACTTGGCACAGAAGACAAGCGGCAAGCTCAGGAGCTGCACGACAAATTAAAGTCTGAGTATTGGCGTGTTGATCGCCTCGGAGAACTGCCAGATATATTGTTCGAAGAGGCATGCCTGCGCTGGATAGAGGAGAAGTCAGATAAGAAGTCACTTGATACCGATAAAAGCCTGATGGGATTTTGGCTGTCACATTTTGAAGGTGTGAAGTTAAAGGATATTACTGAGGCCAAGATATACGCTGCAATTAGCAAAATGACTAACAGGCGTCATGAGGAAAACTGGAAGAATAAACTCGAGGCGTTAGCTAAAAAAGGGAAGGATGCACCTCCATTCAAACCCAAGCCAGCAGCAACAGCGACGAAGGCCGCACACCTATCGTTGATGAAGTCCATAATGCGAGCAGCAGAAAGAGAATGGAAGTGGCTAGATAAGGCACCACTGATAAAGGTTCCACAGCCTAAGAATAAGCGCATACGGTGGCTTGAGCCACATGAGGCTGTTAGGTTAATTGATGAGTGTCCAGAACCACTAAAGTCTGTTGTCCGCTTTGCTTTAGCAACCGGCCTGCGCCGATCAAATGTACTTGATCTCGAGTGGCAGCAGATAGACATGCAAAGGAAGGTAGCTTGGATTAATCCTGAGGAAAGCAAATCAGGGAGAGCGATTGGCGTAGCCTTAAATGATACCGCGGCCAAAGTCTTGCGTGAGCAGATTGGAAAGCACCAAAAATTCGTGTTTGTTCACACGCATGCTGCAAACCGCTCCGATGGGTCTATTACACCGGAGATCAGGAAAATGCGCGTAGATAGTAACAAGGCTTGGAAGTCTGCATTAGTTAGAGCTGGAATTGAAAACTTCCGCTTTCACGACTTGAGGCATACATGGGCGAGCTGGTTAGTTCAAGCTGGAGTGCCGCTTTCAATTTTGCAAGAAATGGGAGGCTGGGAATCTATCGAGATGGTTCGGCGGTATGCACACCTAGCGCCTAATCATTTAACTGAGCACGCCAAGCAAATTGATGTGATATTTGGCGATTGTGTCCCAAATATGTCCCACATTGGAAATATACAGATGGAGGTTAATTCTAAGTGATTGAATTTGTTGGTGGGTCGTGGCGGGTTCGAACCGCCGACCAATTGATTAAGAGTCAACTGCTCTACCAACTGAGCTAACGACCCAACGGCGGTGATTATTCTCTTCTGTGATGTTTGCGTCAATCATCACACAATCCCTGAGCGAACGGTTGGTGTCCGCCTAGGTTTACGAAATGTTTAAGAAACACGCATCATTCACCGCAGTGACTTCGCTTGCTGAATCTGACGCACGCAGCGCGCCAGTTCTGTGATGTTGTGATCGGGCATGCTGTGTTGTTCTAGCGCGGAGTCTAAAGAGAATAAATACTCCGCGTTGGTGCCCAGCACACCGCTTGCCTGAGAAATCAGCGCTGCCACGGTATTCAATGCCGAACAAGATTCATATAGAGGGTGTTCACGGTCGGTGATAAAGGTAATGCCCTTTACTTCTCGGCCATCCGAAAGAGTCAATGAGCACCACTGTGGAGTATAAACTCCTGCTAGCATCTCACGCGTCCAAAGTATCTGCAGTTCGCTACGCGCATTTTCGTCTGATAAGCGAAATGCTAATCCACGCGTCTCGCCTCCCGGTTTTAAACCCAACATACGTCCCGGAGTACATTCAGAGCCACGCCCTGCTAATAGACGAATATTAAAATCACGTTGCCAGCCTTTTAAGAACGCGGGCTGCACCTCGGCAAATTCAAGCAACGGATTCCAAATAAGTGAACCATAGCCAAAAACCCAAATCCCCTGCCCTTCGGGGCAACTCTCAATCACATCATTCAACGACGCATTCAGCTGTGCTGGCGTCCAGAACAGGTTTTCTAATGCTGAGTAGGTTTTGGCATAGTCTTGCGATTCTAATAACTTTCGAGTTAACACGTTAACCTCCCCCGCGCAGAAAACAACGACAGTGAATTTAAACTAATCTATAGATGGTTTTAACTCAACTGTCATCATGCGCCGTGTGGCGGTTGTGAAGTAATCAAATATTTCGAATGATGTATAGGGCGATGGAGGTTTCACAGATAATGATCATAATCGACCAAAACGCCGCCATAAATTGAGATTTGTTTTTAAGAAAAGCATGAAAGGATTGCATAATCTGTTTGCCCATCAGGCGTGACCACTAATGTGTATAACAATGCTACTCCCCCGAAAATATTTCTGCAAATTATCAATTTTAGTTGATAACCCAAAAACTCCCGTCGAATAGTTTTATTCCGTTTCCCATTAACGAATCTCCCTTATATTTTGCCTTTATTTTCTCCTTTATTAGATAACGAGAAGCGTTCTCATCCTTTGTTAATTTATCCCTAAATAACCGTAAATTGTGTTTTGTCACATAGTAGTGGTCATTTTTTATCACTTGGGCTACATTTGTAATATAGGCCTTAAATATAAGAATTATTGAAGCTTTTGCTTTGTTTACGCGTTTCACCAGCTAGGAATTAATTGCTGTTTAGTAGTCTACTTACCATGAGGGACGGATAATGAAGCTACGGTTTATTTTCGCAATCGCAGCTAGCGCTGGCTTGTTTGCCGCACCAGCGATGGCAGCTACGACAACGGGTACCGTTGCCGTAACATTAACACTTACCAACGGCTGTCTAGTCAACGGATCACCTGCGCAAACGGCGGTTAACTTCGGCTCGTTGAACTTTGGAACATCCGTTGCGACCTTTGATACATTAACTGCCACCTTTACCGGTGGAGGCACCGGCGGTAATACGTTTAACGTGCAGTGTACATCTGGCGCAACCTATACCGTCGCGCTCACCAGCAGCCTCAATGCCGCGCCTACTACGGTCTACGGCACTGTCGGCACCCCCGGGCGTTATTTGATCAGCCCAACTGCCACCACGCAAGGTATTGCCTATAGCGTTTATGGAACCTCAGGCATGACAACTGCATTGGCGAACGGCGCCCCGTTAACAGCGGTGAGCACCAGTGGAAACACGAACAGCTATGCGTTATGGGCCAAAATCGTTGGCGTTGCGAACAGCACAAACGTATTAGCAGGTGCTTATGCTGACACGTTAAACATTACCATTACTTATTAATTAGCCGTGAAAAAGCGGGCATGGTGCGCATTAGATATGACGCTTCCACCGCTTTTAGCGGCGACGTTGCTGTGGGGGCTCACGCTGGGGAGCGCCTACGGCATCATCACTGCGCAGTTTAAAGCACAGGCCACCATCGTGGCTGGCTGTGCCGTTTTGGGTACGGGAAGTCTATTTGGCACCTTGAGCTTTGGTACCTATTCCGGCACGGGTACCGGCAGCGTTAGCGGCACTTTTGTGCAAAACACCTCGCTGACGCTGGCGTGTACTCCTGGTGTGTCGCTGAGTATGGCCATCAATGGCGGTTCTAACTTCACGACGGTGCGCAACGTGATGCAAAGCGGAAATAGCCTGCAGTTGCCCTATCGTATTTATTCCAATGCAGCGCACACCAATGAAATCATCGTGAACCAAAACGTTCCACTCAATATTTCCAGCTCCAATAACAATATTATTTTGCCGATTTACGGCGTATTACAACTTAACGGCTTTAGCCCTTCAGGGAGCTACACCGATACATTAACGGTGACGCTTACTTGGTAAATCAAGGAGATAATAATGAGCAACCTCCAGCGCGCTACGCATCATCTTTGTATTATTCTGGGCAGTGCGCTATTAAGCACCATCGTCCCCGTAAATGCCTATGCCGCCACAAATATGTTGATCTGGCCAATCGATCCCGCCTTAGGTGCCAACGATAATGCCACTGAGCTGTGGCTAGAAAATAAAGGTGCCGCGGCCGCCACGATGCAAATTAGAGTTCTTGGCTGGAAACAGGTTGCGGGAGAAGAAAACTATCGGAGCCAACAAGACGTTGTCGCAAGCCCTCCCATTGTGAATATCGGCGCGGGGAAAAAACAATTAATCAGGCTAATCCGTCAATCCCCAACGCCTGCTGGGCAAGAACAAGCGTTCCGTATTCTGATTGATGAAGTCCCCCCTGCCGAGCGCTCTACGGGGTCTCAGGCAGGGGTGTCATTGTTAATGCGCTATTCGCTGCCTTTATTTGTGTACGGCGACGGCGTTAATTTCCAGCGCAATGCGGCAGAACCGGTACATCTTAGCCAAAGCCAACTGAGCTGGAAGATGACCACCAATAATGGTCACCCGGCTATTGAGGTCACCAACCGTGGTACGATTCACGCACGCCTGAGTAAGGTCTCGATTAATGGTAAAACGATGGCCGATGGACTACTCGGCTACGTCCTCGCCGGATCCTATCGGACGTGGCCTTTGCCAGCCGGAGTCACTCGAGGCCAAATGCTAAAGGCTGAAGTAAATAGCGACAGCAATATCTGGCAGTCAGGTCCGGCGCAATAGCCGCCCTTTAAGATGCCGTCGTGAAAGCCATCAGGGTTTGGCGCAGCCACGCTGTGTCACTTATGGTCACATTAAGTTTGCCCGGTATCGCACTGGGCGAATCGGGCAGCAGTGAGCTGCCGCCACCGCCCACAGCCAGCATCGTTAATCAAGACCAGCACTTTCGTTTAGCCTTAGTGATCAACCGGTTCGATACCGGCAAATTGAGTGCTGTTATCCTACGCAACGGTCATTTTTATATTTCATCGTCAGAGCTCATTGGCCTTGGCCTGCCTGCGGATAAATTTCCTGCGCCAGAAACAGATTTAACCGCTGACACAAATATCGAGACGCACTATGACAGCGAAGGTCAGCGTCTGTTACTCCAAGTACCCACTGATTGGCTGCCCAACCAATCGGTATTCACCGGTAATCCAACCCAGCAAACTCAAGCCGTTGCCGGCAGCGGTGCGCTATTCAACTATGACGTTTACACCAGTCGAACATCAGGAGCGGCAACCCTTTCATCGGCATGGAACGAATTCCGTATTTTTACCCCTGCTGCAACGCTGTCCAGCACCGGTATTTTGCGTAAAAGCTTTGGGGGCAACGGTAGCGACGTTGATGAAGGTTATCGACGCTATGACACCACCTTAAGTGGGGTAAACGAAGCGCATGCTTTCAGTTGGCAAGCGGGGGACCTCATCACCGGAGCACTCAGTTGGAGTAACAGCGTACGATTAGGCGGTATCACCGTCGGCCGTGATTTCTCCGTTCGGCCCGACATCATTACCTATCCGCTTCCTGCTTTTAATGGGCAAACAGCGGTGCCCACCACGGCGGATATCTTCATTAACGGCTATCAGTCGGCCAGCACTAATCTTGAGCCAGGGCCGTTCACGCTTACCAACCTGCCTTATGTTAACGGTGCGGGAGAAGCGGTGTTAGTCACTACTGATGCGCTGGGCCGTCGCGTCTCCACCACTCAGCCTTTTTACGTCGCCAGCACCTTATTAAAACCGGGGCTTTCTGACGCGTCACTGTCGCTTGGCGCAATACGCCGCGATTACGGTGAAAAAGATTTCTCCTACGGAAGCGCCGCCGCCAGTGGCTCCTATCGTTACGGTATAAACGATTACCTCACGCTGGAAACTCACGCTGAAGGTGCATCAGAATTAGCACTCGGCGGGCTCGGCTCATTGGTTAAACTGGGCTATCTGGGCGTGCTCAATACCTCGGTAACCACCAGCACCATGTATGGCAAACGCGGAAATCAATATGATTGGGGATACCAATACAGCAATTCGCGTTTCAATATTGGCACTCAGCACAGCCGCCGCGATAAAAACTTTGGCAACCTCGCGCTGTATGACGAACCACAGAGCAATTCCGACCAGTCCTCATATTCACTGAGCAAAAGCAGCGATCAATACTCGGCGGCAATTTCACTAGACCAGCTCGGCAGCTTTGGTTTGGCCTACTTTGATATTCAAAGCTTTGCGGGCGACCGTACCCGACTGCTGAACCTGTCGTGGAATAAAAGTTTATGGGGCAACAGCACCGTTTACGTATCAGCCAGCCGCGATCCCTCGCAGCAAGATTGGGCATTGGCGCTATCGATTCAAATTCCATTCAACGCCTTTGACAACGTCAGCGTTACCACGCAGCGCAATGCGACGGGCGAAAATCAGCAAACCATCGCCTATGACCACGCGATGCCAAGCGACGGTGGATTTAAGTGGAATCTGGCCTACGCCAACCAGTCACAGCAAAGCAACTATCAGCAGGCCACGCTCGGCTGGCGCAATGAACATGTTCAGCTGCAAGGCGGCGTTTATGGCCCATCGGATAATTATACCCAATGGGGAGAGATGATGGGCGCGGTGGTGTATATGGACAACACGCTGCTTACGGCTAACCAGATCAACGACTCCTTTGTGATCGTCAGCACCGATGGCTACCCCAATATTGGCGTCAATTTTGAAAACCAACCTAAAGGCACCACGAACCGTCAGGGATACATGCTGGTGCCGGGTGTCTCCTCGTTTTACCCATCAAAATTCAGCATCGACACCTTAAGTTTACCGGCTGATATTTACGCCGATACCACGGAGCAACGCATTTCTGTACGCCGAAACAGCGGTTACGTGGTGCATTTCCCGGTTCGCGAACGCCGTGCTGCCAGCGTGATCTTGCACGATCAAACCGGAGCCGCGATCCCTCTGTCGAGTACCGTATCGCAGCAGGGAAAACCAGACACCTACGTCGGCTGGGATGGATTGGCCTATCTGGAAAATCTGGATCGTCAAAACACATTGCGCATACGCACACCCAATGGGCAAAACTGTACTGTTAATTTCAGTCTACCCGACCAACATTCACAAAAGCTGAGTACCTATGGGCCATTTGTCTGCCAACTTAGCGCCACTGCGGAGAACCAGTAACATGAGGATCTTGCTCACCGTTATGACCACTTTAGTTGCTAGTTTCTTTTTCTCTCCCACTGCGCATGCTCTTTGTACGCTCACAAAGCCTGTGATAGTGAATTATGGCACTCAAAGCTCTGTCGTGGTCAACGCCACGTCCCAATCGCAGACGATAAATATTCAATTAACCTGCACCACGGTGCTAAACATCGCAGCGCCGGGATTTATCAACGTCAACTTTGCCAGCGCAACGCCCGCAAACACGCCACGAGCGTTGCTAACCAGCGGCACCACAACGGATACCATTCCCGTTCAACTAAACTGCATTCCACGAACGTGTACGCCGGCTAAGGAAATTCAAGTTGCCGATACAGCCGCAGTTTCCAGCGCAACGCTGCTAACACTGTTAAGCAATACCCAGTATAACCTCCCATTTACCATCCAGACTGTCATTGGCCAGTCAGTGGCTGCTGGAACCTATACCGCGTCCCTCAATCTTAATATCAGCTGGAGTATTTGTACCGTCGGCGCAATTGGTATCTGCGCAATCCCCGATCCCGGTTCTGATACCCTGTCTATCCCGATCACCCTTATCGTCGCCAACGACTGCGCCACCATTACCGCGCCCGATATCAATTTCGGCAGTGCGCCAGTGGCGGGTAGCTTTAGCACCCAATCAGGAACTATCACCTTAGTTTGCACCAAGAGCGCAACCTATACCGTGGGAATAAGTGATGGGCAAAATGCCAGCGGTGGCGTACGCAATATGCTTAATGGCGTAGCAAATTTACTCAGCTACGATATCTATCAGTCAACCAGCAATAACCGCTGGGGATCGGTCGGCAGCCAGCGCTGGAGCAGCACTGCAGCCACCACCACCAGCCCTGACACCATGACCAAAACCTATAATTACACGGCTAAAATATTTCCTACCCAGAACACGCCACCAGCCGGCGTTTACAACGATACGCTAATCGTCGACGTGGCCTTTTAAAGCGTGATCGTTCACTCCTGCAAAACCCAAACGCTGACGCTCCCCGCCGATACGGGGAACTCAGCGCTGGCATCATCACCTGCGGTAACCACATCGGCATGGTTGCCGAGAAAATCATAAAACTGCCGCCCGGCCAAACCCTCTGCCAGTTGCACATGCTTAGATGCCACATCGCCATTGGTCATGATCACCACACAGCCCGGGGCTTCCTCGGTGCCGTCGCGCACAAACGCCACGCACTGCGGCGCGTCAAAATAATCGTGCTGCGCGCCGTTGGCAAAACGCTGGCGTGCTTCAATCAATTTTTCAAGCTCAGGAATAACGGGCATGATGATTTCATAATCCTCACCGTCATCGCCTTTATCGGTATAGGTCGCACCAAACAGATCGGGATAAAAAACGCAGGGCACGCCCTGTTCGCGCAGCAGAATTAACGCATACGCCAATGGCTTAAACCACGGTTCCACCGGCGCCTCCAGCGACTGCAACGGCTGAGTATCATGGTTCGCCACCAGCGTTACCGTATTCTCAGGCGCACTCGCCACCAGCGTGTCAGCAAACAGCGTGGAAAGATCGTAATCACTGCCCGATTTAGACGCATGATGAAATTTGGTATGCAGAACAGAATCAAACAGCATCAGTTTGTTTTCTGTTTCTTGCAGATAGTTCTGCAGCGCAGCAACCTCCGGTGACCAATATTCCGCCACGGTAAATAATTCGCGGCCAGAATGCTCACGCAGATGATCGAGCCATTGAGAATAAAACCACGCGGGAATATGCTTCACCGCGTCTAGACGAAATCCATCGCAGGGTACGGAATCCAATAACCAACGCCCCCAGAATTTTAATTCCTCGTTAACCGCCTCATTACGGAATTCAATATCGGCCCCCATGAGATAATCATAATTGCCGTTTTCTTTATCAACATCATCGCTCCAGCCCTCTTCGCCGAAATCGTTCATGATCTTGAAAATGCCGTTTTCATTCGGGTCTTCAATATAGTCCACGCCGCTAAAACAGCGATAATCCCAAACAAACTCAGAGTATTTCCCCTGTCGCCCGGGAAATACGAAACGCGTGTAGGCTAATGCTTCAAAAGAGCTATCGTCGATATCATTGCGGTTATGCTCTTCAACGCGGCGCACATGCACGCGCTCTTTCTCATCCGCCCCCAGTTTGTGATTCAACACGGCGTCAAACAGCACCTGCAGACCGTGCGCTTGCAAACACTGCGCCGCATGTTCTAATCCAGCCCTATCACCGTATTTAGTTGGCACGCTCCCTTTCTGGTCGAACTCGCCGAGATCGAAGAGATCATAAGAGTCATACCCCACAGAGTAGCCGCCGCTGGCCCCCTTATACGCAGGTGGAAGCCAAACGTGGCTTATCCCCAATCGAGAAAGAGACTCGGCTTTATCAGCCACCTCGGGCCACAATTTCCCGCCGTCCGGGTAATACCAGTGAAAGAACTGAAACAGCGTGGTTTTTTTCATCGTGAGTCATCCCTAAAAAGGCCGAACCATAAGCATGGATGAAAAATCCACACTCAACCAAAAATATTCACAGAAAGCATCTAACGACGTGCCACGGTTCGGTTTTCTCTCTGACGGTAGGTTGTATATTTCATTGAGGTATTTTATTAAATAAAAGAAAAATACATTCATTTTAAATATGAATTAAAAACATAATTACTGAGTTGGAATAACTCTACCGCGCTATATTTGTTTTTTAGAAAAAATAACTCATATCCGCACAACTGCATAAAACAAAAATAATAAAAGCCTTTAATGTTCGCGTACTTATTACTTCACCATTAGATTAATAATAAAATTATACCTAATTATTATTAATTCAAGCCAAGCCATGAATAAAACAAATAAAAAAAGCCCGTCTATTATTCCAAGCCACTCGCTATTACGTGCCAGTTTGCTTATCGCTGTATCTTTAGCCATCGGCGGCTGCGCGATGATCCACTCAGATAAAGCACCGCTGCCGCAAACCGACCTCAGCCAAATACACATCAACGATGCCCCCGCTGGGGCACGGCGCGCATGGCCTGGAAGCCACTGGTGGCAAAATTATCATAACCCTCAGCTCAACCAACTGGTTGAGCAAGCGCTTGCCGACTCCCCCACGCTTGCCGTGGTTCGTCAACGCGTAGAAATAGCCAAAGCGCAAACCGATCGAGCACGCGCCGATGATTTACCCATCGTGAATTTCGGTGCCGACGTTGAACGCCAGAAAATGTCGGCTGAAGGTGTGATGGGGCCTTTTGCCCTTGACGATCCGGCCACCGGCACCACGGGACCGTGGTATACCAACGGCACCTTTGGTTTGCAGGCCAGCTACGATCTGGATTTATGGGGGAAAAATCGCGCTCAGGTCCAATCTGCTCTCGGCGTTTACAAAGCACGACAGGCGGAACTGGCTGAGAGTGAACTGCTGGTTTCCTCCGCCGTAACCCAAATCTATTGGGATATTCAAACCGTTAAAGCACTGCAGGCCACGCTCATTGAGGTCAAAGCGCAAGAGGCCATCATCGCCGATACGGATCGCAAGCTTTACGACCAAGGCATTATCTCTTCGCTCGAACAGACCGAGACCGAAACGCAATTTACCAAAATCGATGAACAAATCGATGCATCGCGCGGCAATTTGCTCTTGTTACGGGCAAATTTGCAGGCGCTTGTCGGGCTAAAAACGCCGTTACCGGCGCTTAAAACGGTGCCGTTACCTGACGTCATTAGCACCCTACCGCAGAATTTAAGCTACGAATTACTGGCTCGCCGCCCCGATTTGCAAGCCGCGCACTGGTATATCGACGCGTCATTAAGCCAAGTCGATGCAGCCAAAGCCGCGTTTTATCCGAATATCAACCTGATGGGGTTCTTACAGAACGATGCGCTACACCTCAGCGATCTGTTTCGTGGTTCCGCCCAGCAAATGGGCGGCATATTCGGCTTAACGCTACCTATTTTCGATGGTGGACGCCTTAACGCCAATCTCAGCATTGTACAAAGCGACAGCAACCTGAATATCGCCAGCTACAACAAAGCGGTAGTGAATGCCATTACTGATGTCACCAAGGGCATTACTCAGCTACAAACCCTCGCCGCCCAAAGTGCCCACCAAACCGAAGTGGTGACCGGAGACCAAAAAATCTGGTCGCTCACCCAAATGCGCTTTCAAGCTGGCGTCATCAGCGGGGTTAACGTGGCAAAAGCCAAGCTGCCGCTGCTGGCAGAGCAAACCAAGCAGATCGAACTGCACGGCCGTTGGATAGACGCAGACATCAACCTCATCAAATCACTCGGCGGTGGATACCGAGCCGAAGCCACATCGCGCAAGTCATAAGCAAACACGTCATCAATAAATAGCGGCAACAAAGTCTCTCTTTGCTGCCGCGTATTCGCCCCGTTGCTACCTCACATGTAAACGGGTTCACAAAATGATTCACAAAACGCCTACTATTTTCTCTATAATTAACGAATAGTTATCATAAAAATGCCTAAATGAGATCCTTTGTACATGCTGAAAATGCTAAAAACCTACGCGCTGTTGGTTATGTTGCTAACAACGCCGCTCATGAGCCATGCCGCTAGCAGCAGTACACAGCAGGTTACAGCGAGTACGCATGTAGACAGCGGCGTCTTGCAGAAAAAACTTGATACCATCAAACAACAGGTTGCTAACGCCCAGCACGAAAAACTACTCGGTCAACTCAACAGTGAAACGCTACAACTGGCTGAAGAGGCCGACGCCAAGGCCGCCGAGCTCACCCCAGAAATCGCACAAATACAGGCTCAGCTTGACGTACTCGGCCCCAAATCCGCCGATGAAACGCCAGTGGTTACCCAGCAAAGAACAGCGCTGAACCGCACTAAAACCCAGCTAGATAAACAAATTGAACAAGTTAATACGGTAAAAACCAATGCCGCTAATCTCTCCACCCAAATTAATAACCTGCGCCGCTCGGCGTTAAAATCTCAGATCGCGCTTAATTCAGGCACCATTCTGGGACAAAGCTTTTGGTCTCCGATTCTTTCATCACAGAATCACGATCTAGATAAGTTCAGCGATTTTAATCAACAGCTAGCCAACGCTTGGGACAACGCTTGGCAACCCGGCTGGAAAGCAGGATCGGTGTTTTATATCTTGCTGGCGCTGGCCTTTGGCGTCTTCAGCCATGCCGTGTTGGATAAACCGGTCAGCGCCATGATGCAACGGTGGTTACCCGAAGGGCGCCTACGCCGTAGCGTACTCGCCTTCAGCACCACCGTACTCACCGCCGTGATGCTCGGTACTAGCGCCCACTTCCTGTGCTATCTGTTCATTCGCTTGCCCGACACGTCGCCGATGCTGCTCGAATTTGCGCACACGCTGGTGCGGTTAACCATCTTTTCTAGCCTGATTGCCGGACTGGGTAGCGCATTATTATCCAATCGCCATCCCTCTTGGCGGTTGCCAAACATTTCCGATAACGCGGCCAAAGCCTTAGCGCCTTTTCCGGTCCTTATTGCTACCGCCGTTTTTATTTTCAGCATTCTTGAACAACTCAATAATCTGGTGGGCGCCAGCATCGCCGCCACGGTCTTTTGCAGCGGATTATTATCACTGCTGGTGGCGCTGATTGCGATTTTCATGGCGGTACGCGTCACCCGACTGCGCCACGGACGAAGCACCAATAACGAACAGCCGAGCGCACGTTCGGCGCTGGCCGGATTCATTCATCTGGCGATCAGCGCCACGTCGTTTGCCATTATTATCGCCCTGCTCACAGGCTACATTCTGCTGGCCCGCTTCCTCACCTATGAACTGATCTGGGTATGGCTGGTGTTGGCCTGCTTGTATCTGCTGATTCATCTGATGACTGACCTATGCGAAAGCATATTCACACCCAGCAACCCGTCAGGAAAAATACTCAAAAACACGCTCAGCCTAAGCGACCGCCATCTCTCGCTAGCCGCTACGCTGTTCGCCGCGGTTGGCAAAACGATGTTGGTACTGTTTGCGGTGACCGCGCTGCTGAGCGGAACCTACGGTTCGACCACGCCGCTCGCCCTGCTACAAAAAGTCGTCGAAATTTGGCGCGGCAAAGGGTTAGGCGGCGTCACGATTATCCCAGCACACGCCCTCAATGCCGTGCTGTGCTTGGTTATTGGCTGGTACATTCTACGCACCGCGCGCCGTTGGCTAGATAACGATTTCCTGCCAAAAACCATGATGGACCGCGGCATGCGTGCCTCATTAGTGACGTTGTTCACCAACGTCGGCTACGTGCTGATTATCTTACTCACGCTCTCTACGCTGGGCATTGAGTGGAATAAGCTGGCGTGGATCGTCAGTGCCCTCTCGGTCGGTATCGGTTTTGGTTTGCAGGAGATCGTAAAAAACTTTATCTCCGGCCTGATTTTGCTCACCGAGCGTCCGGTCAAAGTTGGTGATTTAATCAGTATCAGCGGCGTTGAGGGCGATATTCGCCGCATCAACGTCCGTGCCACCGAAATCCAGCTCAGCGATCGTTCCACCGTAATTGTGCCCAACTCCCAGTTGATTTCACAAAACGTTCGCAATGCCACCATGGGTAATGCGCAAGGCGTGGTGACGATTGCGCTCACCTTCCCGTTGGATATCGATCCTGAGCAAACGCGCACGCTGCTGCTCGACGCCTATCACCAGCATGTTGCCATACAGCCGGCGCCCGCGCCGTCGGTGAGCTTCAAAGAATTGGGGCCAAACGGCATTGTGCTCAGCGTCACGGGCTATGTGGCGAGCCCTCGCGTGGTGAGCGGTACCAAGAGTGATTTACTGTATGAGATTTTGAAAAGACTCAGAGCGGCAGGCATCAGTCTGAGTCAAAGCCAGACGATGGTAATTGAAAGAGCGCCATCTGCGGCGCTAACAGAAGAGTAAAAACCACGGGCAACACCGAAAAAAGGCGTTGCCCGCTGAAAACCTACAACGACCTCGGTTCCATCATCAGCAACATATAACGACTTTGCAGCTGTTTAAAACGGTTATCGATCTGCCGAACCAACGCCGGAGAAACTGTTCCGGCGTTTTGCTGTTCAGATAACTGCCGCAGCAGCTCCTCCAACGGCGGTGATTTCACCAGCGGCTGTTGAATAGCAAAAATCGACGATTTCAACTCCGAAACGGTCATATATTTCCCCCGCTGCTCGTCTAATCCATTGAGCTTATTGGCCAGCTGTTGCAAACGGGTTTGCGCCAAATGCCAATCATCAAGCGTATCACTGGCCGCCGCCTGCGCGTTCAAATTGAGCAGCCATCCGGCAGCCAGCTGATCGACCGCCGGCGTTTGCGGCCACAGCGTTTGCGCCTGCTTAACCAGCTGAGAAGCATAGTTCAGCGACCAAAGCGCGGGTAATGAATTAATATTTTCCAACTGCTTTTGCGTTGCCGCCACCATGTCATTGGTCAACGTAGGCAGCTTCTCGGCTTTCTCGGTGCGCAGCGTATTCATCTGCGCAGGCGATAACGGCTGCGGTAACGGTTCTACCGTGGCTAACAACAGATTACGCACGGGCTCCTGATGCCATGCATTCCAGCTCCATAACCCCGCACTGCCCACCAGCGCCATGCAAATTAATCCGGTTGCAAAACCAAGCCAGTGGCTTTTCTGAATACCGCTTGCGGTGTTTTCCACCCGCATGATCACCGGCTTTGCCTCGGCCTGAACCACGTACACCAGCGGTGAATCATCCCGCATTTCAGGCCCAGCAATCGACATCGACGGTCGCGCCGCCAGCGTGCTTCCGCCCTGTATCGCATTATCGCCGTCTAAACTTTCCAACCGAAGCGCGGTGTTATGCATCAGATGATATAACCCATCTAACTGGCTAAGATGCTTCAGCTCCAAACGCGCCAGCACTTCGCTCAGGTGTTCCAGCAGCGTTTCGGTGCGATAAATAATCGGCAAGTCACCATACTTAAACACATAGCCACGCAGCAGTTGCTGCAGGCGCGTGGCGAGCCAACCCAGAATTTCCATGCGCGCATGGGTTTGCGCGGGCCAAAACACCGGCCACTGATGCGTCAATAATCCATCGACAAGCACCAACCCCTCTTCAATGCCCGCCAATCCCGCACGATGCGCGCGTGCCAGCGTATAATAAGCGGTCGTTTGCAGCTCAACCCCGTTTTGGCGAAAAAGTCCCAGACACAGCTGTTCCACTTTTTGCCAATCGACGTCAGGACGCGCAGGGTGTGTAAGCTTACTCAGCTCATCGCGCAGTGCGGTAAATTCGCTCAGCGTGCGCGGATCGCCGCCGGTACGTAAATGTTGTTCGGAGAAAGAAGCCATGCGTAAGTGAAGCTCCGTAAAAAGAAAGAAAAACTAAGCGGAAACAAACTGCTGCTGTTTGAGATGGCGCACCAACACTTTACCCTCGGGTGCAAACTCCGTGCCGAAGCGCACCAGACCCAGTTCTTTTAACTGAGCCTCGAGGGTGTATTCCAAATGACCGCTGCGCGTTTGGGGCAGCAGCGTAATCGACAGGCTTTCAAGGCGCGGTTCATACTTTAATAACGTCGCCGACAGCAGCGAAAGCAGCCCATGCGCTGAGCCCGGCATGCCTTGTAGGATCTGGCTCATATCGGGCAGACCATAGTCGGGCAAATGCGCCAAGGTACCAGCGCGGCTATTAAGAATGCGCTGCATGTTATCGAGCACCGATAAAATCACCTGGTCACGCTCGCTCACCCGCTGCAAATCCAGCTCGCCGCCAAAGTTCAGCGTCAGCATTTCATACAATGAAGGATTTTGAGAGGTCATGGCCTAATCCTTCACCGGTTTAAGGCTAAGGGCGTTATTTCTCAGCTCGATAATTCGTGGATCATCGGGCAACAAATCCTCGCGGTCGATAACCAACCGCCAGCTATTTTTCTGCATATCCGGCATACGGAATAACCCAACAACCGCCACAAACTTGGCGTCTTTTTCCATCGGCATATTCAACGACGCGCCGGTGCCCGGTTTCACCACCACTTCACGCTCGCTGAGCAAATCCGCTTTAAGGCTTGCATCGCCGTCTACCAGCAGGCTTTGATAATCCAGCTGTTCGAACGCTTTGCTATCACGCAATTGATAAACCCGTACCAGCGTCGGCACCGACAGCGCACTCATATCCTTCGCGTCGGTGTTAAGCGCCTCGCGGGCGCTGAAATCCAGATGCAGCGTTTTTATCTTTTTGTAAAATATCGATTTAGTCACCGATGCTGTACCGTCTGCGACGCTCTGCGTCAAGCCGCAACCCGCGAGCAACAACACGGACAACGCCATCGCTGTCGCCTGCAATGTACGGGGCTTAGAAGCGAAAATTGACATGCTTAACCTCTCTGTTCGCCGTATTCGGCTGTAATCCTTGATAATGCCCCAAGTTAACCGTGATCTCGTTGGGTAACGCTAAAGCCGCAGGAGCGACGGCATGCAGGCCTAACAAACCGGTTAAACCAAGCTGAATCGGCGTTTTACCGAGTACCGGCGGCGGCAACATGGTGGTCGGCAGCACCAGCTTCAGCCGTGCATTGCAGCGCCATCCTAGATAAACCCGCAGTAAAACCATCAAATCGGTATGCAGTTGCCCCCCCGGCAGCCAGCCTTTCGCCTCGTTCAAATCCGTGGTGTGCAGCGTGAGCAACAGTTGGGTGTTCACATCGGTACCGGTTGCGCCCAATACGGCACGCTGCGACAAATTAACCCGCTGCGTTTGCCCCAGTCCGGCCGGCTGTTTGAGCACAATTTGCTGGCGATCGTGCGGCGTGACCACCGCCGTGGTTTTCGGCGCCAGCAGTCTCACTAACGCCATCACCCCTTCGGCGGTGCGCGTGGGTAAGCGCATCACGCTCAGCAGCGCCAAAAACCGCGATACCGGCGTGGCAATATGTGAAGAGGTACCGGGTATCCCCAAACCAATCAGCCCCAATAGGCACTGCGAGGTTTCATCCGTTCCGCCCGTTTGAAACGTGGCCGGATAGGAATACTTGCGCCAAATACGATAAAACTGAGTAAAAATGCGGTGATTGAAGATATCCAGAAACGCTTCCAGCGCCTCATGTCCTTCTCGCCTCTGCGCAATATCGTCGAGGTATGAAGTCGGCAGCGGTGAATCAACGCCGTATAGCCCCAAAAACGTAGTACGCACCGTCGGTGGACGCTCGGGATGAAACTCGTCACTTTCCAGCGATTTCAATTCACTGACGGGAAATCCCATACCGGGATGAGGACGAAAACGCACCGGATCGTCATGCGGGCTGGCGGTACTGCCCAGCGCCGGTCTTTCAGGCGCTACCCGCTCCAGCAGCTGACAAAAGCGATAGACGTTAACCTCCGACATGCGCCCTTGCAGCGCCGCCATTAGCCCGGAATGCGCTGACTTTGATTCTCTTTCCATTGCAGACATTTCCCTGAAGGTTGCAGTATCAACGTAAGCTGGTTAAACAGATGAATATCGGCATACAGCGCAAAGAAGCGGCTGAGCATTTCACCAAACAGGCTGATATCCCCCTCGCCGGAAAAACCATTGCTGTCCAGCGTGACCTCAATATCCACGCCGCGCAGCAAAAAGCCCTTCTCAAAGCGCTGGATCAGATGATGTTTCACGTCAACAATCGCCGCTAAGCGACGGCGGTTAAGTTCATCGCCCGTCCAGTCATACAGCGAAAGCGTGCCGCGCAGCACTTCGGCGTTATCCATCATCGGCAGGAAGTTCGAACCAAGGTGGCTTAATACCCGCCAGTGAAAACGATCGCGCGTCGGCGGATAGCACGGCATGGTTGGCGCGCACAGATTTCGCACCGACAGTTTGGTTTGTGTCGACTGCACCACCGTATCCAACAGCGTGCTTTGCAGCGCCTTACGCGGCAGTTGACCGTTGGTACCGGTCAGGCTCAGCGACAGGTTTTCTTCCGCGAGCAGCTTATCGCTGTCGAACGCTTCGCCGCCGAGGATCAGCCACGTATCGTGCAGCCCAGAAGCACCGCGTTTCACTCGGGTATGGAAATAACGCTCCGGCGCGTCGTAGCGCATCATGCCGCCTTTATGTCGGAAGCTGCTGAAAGGCACGTAGGTTTGATGTCCGGTGTGTTTCGACGAGACCACGCTGTCGACCGAATAGATCTCAGTGTGTCCATCCTGCAAGCGCATCGGACGCAGCAAATAGTCGGTCTCCAGCGGCGAAAGGCGCAGCGGGTCAGCCTCTAGCGGGAAGAGATTAATCACCGGAACACAGTGCAAACGCAGGTTTTCAGCGTCAAACGGCATGTCGTACGGCCACAGCTCGTTCAGCACAACCTCGATCTCAAACCACGGCAATTCAGCAGGCAGTTCAAGCTGATCCAGCCCGTTCAATCCCACAAACATGAATTTCTGCCGGAAGGTGAAAAACTCCAACAACAGCTGATAGCCGCTAAAGGCACTTTCCCCTTTCGGCCACAGACCGTCCTGCTCGCCAAACCCCAGCGGCGAAAAATAGCCGTCGATACGCTGACGCTCGGCCCGTTCCGGTAAACGCAGGTACATGGCCTGTGTTTGCAGCGTTAACGCCTGATGCAGCGCGCTCGCCACCGGACTATCCGCGTTCAAATAAAGCGGTACACGGCTAAGATCGACTTGCGCCCAGTCGGCCAGTTCGCTGCATTCAAAGCGGAAACGGATCACCGAACGACCGTCCGGCTCAGTGCTCAGCCCCACCTGAGATAAATTCAACGGCAGCAGATCGAGATCCTGCGTGGTGCTATAGCGACAGCGGGTTTTCTGCTGCCCCACCGGCTGCGACATCACCTCAAAACCGCGAGCCACGCGCTCGCTGTGTTTCATCTGCGACCAGTCCGGCGAGAGCTCCACGATAGAAAGCGACGGAATTGTGCGCAAATAATGCGGCCACAGCAGACTCACTAACCCTTCGGTGAGTTCTGGCAAATCGTCATCCAGCTTTTCGCGCAGTCGCCCCATCAAGAAGGCAAAGCCTTCAAACAGACGTTCCACGTAGGGATCGCGCGCGCCCACCTTATCCAGATTAAGCATGGCCGCGCGGTCAGGATGCGCTTCGGCAAATTCTTTACCTGCTTCACGCAGATAGCGCATTTCTGCTTCAAAATAGCGCAGAGTTAAATCATCCATGCGAATTGTGTTCTCATGAGAAAGGTTAAAAAATAGGGGGAGGTAAAACCAAAATCAGGCCATTGTCTGCGGCAGTATCAGCCACACAGCACGGCGGCTCTCACCGGATCGATGTTCACCAGCCCGGCTAACAAGGTTTCCATACGCCGTGCCAGCGCCGCTTTATCGCTATCATTGCGCTGCGATTTCAACCGTAGCAGTTTCAGCAGACGGGCTTTCACCTCGAAACTCAGCGCCGGCTCCCATTCCGCTAGCGTCAGCTGGGACGGGTTAATATCCAGCTCGGTTAACAGATGCAGCGCCATCTCATTTTTACCGTACTGCTCAGCAATACGCGCCATCAACAGCCGCAACAACCAGCGATTACGCGGGGTATGGATACCCGAGCGGGTGCTTAGCCACGTCAGCGCGGCTTCAACGCCATCGCTATCGGCCTGTGCCAACGCTTCACCTTCCAGCGCCAACACGTCGTCGTCGCCCTGCGGCTGAGTCGACGCCGGCGGCGCAGCCCACTGCTCTTGATTGCCGCTCACATGCTGAGTGATCCAATCGCGGGTCACCTCATCGGCAAACGGTGTACCGTCGTTGTAGGTCATCTCTTCCAAACCCGGCAACCGCTCTAAAAACATGCCCAAATCGCGTTTCACGATATCGCCCCACGCGTCATAAGGATGGCCTTGTTTGCTCAGGCTTTGGCAGGCATACCACTGCAAATCGAGCCAAAAATGATTCACGCCTTCGGCATACATACGCTCAACCTGTTCCAGCAACTCATTCCAACTTTGTTGCATATATAGGCGTTTAAGCTGGGCGCGGTTGTCGGCCCGCGGCGGCGTTAAGCGCGTATTCCCCGAGGCATCCTGCGGCGGCAACTGATGCACCGTATCCCAACGCAGGCTTTTCATCAGCCGACTGCTCGACAGCCAGCCCTGCGGCTGATCGCGCAGGTAACGCGCCAGTTCTCGCGCCTGATCGAGCAAATCACGTCCTGATTGGATCTGCTTGAGCGTGGGTAAGCCCAGCGTCGATCCCGCCTCTTCCTTTTGCCCCGCTGGCGCGCTGTTCTGCGGCACCACGGCGTCTAAACCACCCGCCTGCGCTAAACGTGCATCCAGCGCCGAATAAAGCCCGCCGAGCGATGGACGCTCCTCCTCTGGCCACACCTGCATTGCGCTGTCCAACAGCGCCAACGCGGCCACCGTGCGCTCCACGTCGGCTTTCACCACTTCCGGATAACGCGACAGGCTATCCAGCACTTTGCTGCTGGTCAGCCACTCCATCGCCACCTTGCGGCTATGCGCACGCAGCGGTAACACCGTATCGCTAAAGCGAGACACCACGCCCGCCAGCAGCGTTAAGCCATCGGCAAGCCCGGTTTCTCCATCGCGATGCAGCCGCGCCCAAAGATAATAGGTCGCCACCCGCACGTCTTTGCACACGGCGGTCAACAGCTTTTCGGCTAACTGACAGATAAGATCGGTATCAGCGCCCGACAGGCGGTTAACCTCTTCACGCATGCGCTGAAAATCATCGTCGTAGCCCGGGTCTTCCCCCGCAGGCGCATCGGCGCTAATCGGTAACAGCCATTTGTCCCACAGCGCCACCTGCTCGCCCGCCAATGCCAAAGCATCGCGCCCGTTCATGCTGGCGGCGATTAATCCCTGTAGCATTATTCATTCTCCAGCATAGAGTTATAATTTTACGTCGGTAAGTTAACTTAATATTCGATAACGAAAGGTCGTGTATTTTTGATGGGGTTTAACATGCAACTGCAAAAGGGTCTAAATAAAAAATGTGCTATTTATAAAACTGGCGATTTTACATACTTTAAATTTAATCTTTACGTTCAAGAGTTTTCATTTTCCTTGCCCGCATTTTATCAATACAACGATGCGATTTATCCATTCCCAACATCCAAAGGGCTATAGACTTTGGATTATCGGCCGCACTCATATCGAACGGATCGTTTGGGTCTATAACACAAGCAGCCTCAACTTCTGGTGTCCAAAAAGGACGTCTGCTGGTATACATAGCAAAAACTCGCCCAGGCCAAGCAATAAGAGCCAACACCATCATTATGGGCATAACGACAAGTGGCGCTCCGTAATACACCGTTAATGCATACCAATAGCCGAAAAAAATCCCCTCACGTTTCTTTTCCACCGGTGGACAAAGTTTAATAATGTCAGCAACAGCCTCGGGGCCTTCTTCCATATAACGACGTATAAATTCCCAATAACGATGCAGCGCAACATGATTTGAGGCCGAGGCTGCCAAATTAAATGTTTTCATTACGGTTTTTCCATCTTGGTCGAGAATGTGACCGCGAATATCGTAATTTTTTCTTTTTGTGTATTTATGCGCTAAAACATCCCCCGTTGTAAAAAATATATCATCCCATTTTACGCTGTATATCTCACTCTCTAAACTAAAGACATGCACCAACTTATTTTTACGATCAAAACGAATTGGGTAATGAGTCCTAACAAAGCATTCTTTTTTTAACATAAAAAAGGAAACTAATAGAAATATTAAAAAACCGCCTCCAGCAATAAAACTAAAAACATAATAAACTGTTCCATTATTAAATCCATGCATGACAATATCTATTATTGCCTCCCCCCAAAAAGCAAAGATTGCCCATATCGATAATATAAACATACTCAACATCACACTGGTCAATATTCCCTTGAATTGATAATATTTATCGACTAACTCCATATAGCCAGAAGTTAAGCGGATGACCGACAAATCATCCGCGATACGTTGGCTATTTAAATCAAGAACTACACCTTGCTTAAGTTGGTGATCTCGTTCATCTTGAGTGAGTGTCTGCTCTATGCGCCATTTATAATTAATAATTAAACCATCGTAATCCATCTCAGTGGACGCCCCTTACTAATAATAGTTAGGAAAAATAAAAAATGAAATTATGGTTAAATTTAAAGCACTTATATTAAATGGAGGAGTGCCTTACTTTAATCCAGTCTCAAACCATTACCACCCCTAATTAAAACAGACTACCAACGAACTATAAAAGCAGCTAACAGCCCAAGGTACACTTTATTAAATAATAGCCATTTCAACATATAGAATACATACACCCCTATTTAATCTTCTGTTTAAAAATAGGCTTTAGTCTATAAGTAATTAATAGTAATAGTAGTAATTAACCGTACATTCCCTATCCGGCCAATCCGGCTCATTTTGCTTCGAAGGCATCTCTTTAGACTTTAGTTTTTTCTTCGTTATTTTAATTAAGTCCACTTCTGTCGGCTCCTTGAAGCCTAAAGCCTCAAATATCAATCCAGCTAGGACATAATTCTGTTTCGGGTTTTTTCTTTCCAATCTATCGCTAATAAAATAAATTATTGGCTCAGCGACAATCCAAAATAACACCATATACATCAGTATTCTTAAGGTTAGGGCGCCATTCCAAGCTAGCGGAATGAAAAAGAGAAGAATAATAAATGAGATAACAAACCTGACATACAACCTACAACTTTTAATATAACCATCTAGTCCCTGATCACAGTTGGGTGTGACACTGATAGTTCTTCTATCTGGATGAGTAACAGCATAAATTACGTACTCCCCATTTTTTTCCATTGCGGCCATTTCGACATAATCGCCGACTTGAATATTAGTTTTCCCTAGCCAGCCATAAAATAGCTTTCCGTTTATCTTGCCACGGATAAAATCACAATAGCTTCTCATTCTTATAGAACTTTGGGATGTCACTGCAGAACCTGCGGCATTACCAATCATAGCCAAAAGCAAGGCACCTACCTGTTCATTCTCTTCATGCTTAGCAAATGCTTCCGGATCATATTCTCGCTCTTGAAAATAGCCAACGACTTTCATAACATCAATTTCCTCCACAATACCAGCCACCTTCACCAATCGTTTTCGCGGAGGTAGTTCTGGTGCTGGAGGCGCAGTGGCGAGCAATGCATCCACATCAGGTATATCTTTATTTAACAAACTTTCAATCTGCGCTTCAATTTCCTCACGTTCTTCTGGCACCCGCTCAATTCTTTTATTTTTAACTACAATTTCAGTTTCGATATCTTCTCGGCGTGAAGCAATTTCTTCAAAGTCGATATACTCATCAACATTTCTATGGCGGATCATGCTAGTATTAATCCTAAAAATAATTATGATTTAAGAATCAATAATAATAATTATAATTTATGGTACATTGTTTATCAGGCCAAATGGGGTCATTTCTCTTTGCAGGTATCTCTTCAAACTTTATTTTTTCCTTCGTAATTTTAATTAAGTCTACTTCTGTCGGATTTTTGAAGCCTAAAGTATCAAATATTAATCCTGCAAGAACATAATTTTTTTTAGGGTTTTTTCTTTCTAGCTTAGAACTAATAAAATACATTATTGGCTCCAAAACCCAATACACAATAAAAGAAATAAATAGTATTGGCAATGTCAATCCTCCTGCTATTGCTAGTGGAACCAATATTATTAATGCAACTATAAAGTTAAAAACTCTCACATAGAGCCTAGTGCTTTTTATATATGCATCTAACCCCTGGTCACACCTAGGTGTTACACTAATGGTTCTTCTTTCAGGATGGGCAATAGCATATATTACATACCCTCCATCTTTTTCCATTGCGGCCATTTCAACATAATCACCGACTTGAATATTGGTTTTCCCTAACCAACCGTAAAAGGGCTTACCATTTATCCTTCCGCGGACGAAATCACAGTAGCTTTTCGATCTTACAGAACTTTGTGATGTTACCGCAGAACCTGCAGTATTACCGATCATAGCTAAGATCAAGGCACCTACCTGTTCATTCTCTTCATGCTTAGCAAATGCTTCCGGATCATATTCTCGCTCTTGAAAATAGCCAACGACTTTCATAACATCAATTTCCTCCACAATACCAACTACCTTCATCAATGGCTTTCGGGGAGGCAACTCTGGAGCTGGGGGTCTAGTGGCAATTAAGGCCTCAACCGCTGGAATGTCTTCTTTTAATATTTTTTCAATCTGTGCTTCAATTTCTTTGCGCTCTTCTGGTGCTCTTTTAATTCTTTTTTTCTTTACACCAATATCAATATGTAGTCCACTAAGTTGTAATTCTAAATCGTCGAAATTAATATAATCATCAAACTCCTTATTAAACCTCATAATATTAATCCTATTGACTCTTCAAGTCTTGCTGATTGATCTTCATATATGCTATTTCGTTCACTTTGAGAAACTATCATAAAAGTGCTTTTTAAATTATTATCAGACTCGCTTCCAAACACGCCAGAACGACACCACTTCTGTAAATCATTATCTGTAAAAATAGCGATATATTGTTCAATAGCAAATATTAAAAACATGACTTCCCAACTTCCCGGCGCCGCAACGGTAATATTACCGTCTTTCATAGAAATAGATGCCACGCCACATTCCAAACGCAATTATGTCTTTGCCGTAATAACCACTGAATCCTCTTGGCTAGCAATACTCTTTCGAGGAGGCAACCATGGAGCAAGGGGTCTAGTGGCAATTAAACCCTCAACCACTCGAATGTCTTATTTTAATATTTTTTCGATCTATACTTCAATTTCTTTACGCTCTTCTGGCACTCTTTTAATTCTTTTTTTACGCCAATATAAATATGCAGTCCACTAAGTTGTAACTCCAAATCTTCGAAGTTAATATAATTAGCAAATTTCCTACCAAGACTCATGCTAGTGCTTATCCTAAAAATACTCATATTTTAAAAATCAGTAGTAGTAATAATAATTGACGGTACACGCCCTGTCCGGCCAAGTGGGATCATTTTTCTTAATCATAATATTCTTAGACTTCAATTTTTTCTTAGTAATTTTAATTAAGTCCACTTCTGTCGGGTTCTTGAAACCTAAAGCCTCAAATATCAACCCCGCTAGGACATAATTCTGTTTCGGGTTTTTTCTTTCCAATCTATCACTAATAAAATAGATTATTGGTTCAGCTAGAACCCCAAATAATCCAATATACATCAGCATTCTTAATGTTAGGTCGCCATGCCAAGCTAATGGTATTAAAAATAGAAGGATAAAAAAAATGATAATAAACTGCAAATACAGTCGACAACTTCTAATGTAGCCATTTAGTCCCTGATCACAGTTGGGTGTGACACTGATAGTTCTTCTATCCGGATGAGTTACAGCATAAATTACATATTCCTCATTTTTTTCCATTGCGGCCATTTCGACATAATCACCAGCTTGAATATAGGTTTTTCCTAACCAACCGTAAAAGGGCTTACCATTAATCCTACCGCGGACGAAATCACAGTAGCTTTTCACTCTTACAGAACTTTGTGATGTTACCGCAGAACCTGCAGTATTACCGATCATAGCTAAAACCAAGGCACCGACCTGTTCACTCTCTTCATGCTTTGCAAATGCTTCCGGATCATATTCTCGCTCTTGAAAATAACCCACAACCTTAATGATACTAATTTCATCTATAATACCACTAAGCTTAATCAAAGAACTTGTTGGTGGTAATATGGGTTTGACTGGCTCATTTTCTAAAATTGCTTCAAGTTCAGCAATTCTATTTTCACAGTCTTTAATTTCAGATTGAAGTTTTTTTTGACAACTTGGATATTCACAAATCATCTCATTGCTGACATCTATTTTTATTTTCAATGATAAATATTGATTTTTTAAACTATCATAATCAGTAAACTCATCGAAATATCTATTTTTACTCATAAACAGCTCAAATTATATCTTCAATTTTTTATTGCGGCTCACACTTTAAGTCACGATCCTTTCTAGTTTCTAGTAAGCTAGTGTTTTCTAGTCGCGAATTTTGATCATAACCAAACACACTATTCCGGCGCTATACTTGCAAGTTACTATCAATAAAAACAGCAATATATTCCTCCATAAAATATCGATTGGTAAATAACCTCTACTTTTAGGATCTGCTTTATATACTGGCTTGTCTGGACTTTGAGTGGCTTTCACTGGAGATGTTTTATAATAGTCAGGGTCTTACCAATCTTTCCCCAAAAACATATCGTAAAAATCCAGAAGACTAGATGGATGAAAATAATCTGACATCAGCAATAAAATTTCTAACCTTGTTCCTATTCGATTTTACGTGAGTAGTCTTCTCTATCATCTTCACGAGCTGTATTTATTCTTTTTCTATTCTCCACCTGACAAACACCACTCTAAATTACTCCTCCCCCAACACGCTGTTATTACTGACCATCGCGTCTGACGCGCCCGCGTTCACCACAAAAATTTTGCTCGGCAAACTAAACCCACGCAGTTTAAGCAATGCCAGCGGGCCGCTGCCCAGTTGAGTGCGCAGGATCCACGACAGCGTGAGGCCGTCCGGCGTATCCAGCGCTAAGCGATAGCTGCTTTCATCCAGCTTGGTGACTTTGGCTTTTTCTAGCCAATGGATTAGCCCCCAACTGCCCTGATAGTCGCCGAACAGGCGAGCGCCGCCGTTAACGCTGGTCCACGTCAGCATCACGCCCGGCTGGTAGGTGGCGCCCGGCCAATTGAAACTCTGCCAGCTTTCCATTTGGTTGAAATAGCGCAGACGTTGGCCGTCAATAGCCAGATTGGTTTCCACCACGTTGCGGGCAGGCTGGGCGCGCAGCTCAAAGTGCACGCCTTGGCTGCCGTCGGTGAACAGCACGTCTGCCAGCTGGCTTAGCTGGTTGATGGCCTGTAAAAACTCAGGATTAAACTGAAGCCCCTGACTGTTGATTTGATCCGGCACCCACGTGTTGCCCTCTTTGTGCAGCACGCCCGCCAGCTGACGCGTGAGGAACTGTTCGATTCGCCCAGAGTTCGCGCGAATAAACTGGCCAAGCATCGGCAGAGAAGCGTCGTTACCACTATTGGCAAACGGATAGCGTCCAGCAAAGGCGCTGTTCCAGTTCGCCACAATCGAGGTTTGCCATTGGGTATTTAGGCTGGCGGCAGAAGGTTGCAGCACCGTTTGCCAAGCCTGAGTCAGCGGCTGCACAAACATTTCACGGCCAAAACCGCTCCACTCTTCGCCCAGACTGGCCGCCATCAGGCTGCCGTAATCCTGCGTTTCCGTCAGATCGACCGTTTTACCTTGAAACACCGTCTGCGCCATTTGCTGCGTCATCTGCTGCGGATCGGACGCGTTCGCCACCTGTTGCAGCTTCAGTCGCACCCGCGTAACGCGAGTTAAAAAGGTTTGTAGGCTCAGCGAACTATCAGCATTCATCACGCCGTTCGTGGTAGCGCCCTTGCCCATCAACGAAAGCAAAGGCCCGAAGGTGCTATCCAGCGGCCCCGTCGGCCCGCTGACGCGCTGATCGATCACCGGCGCTTTCTCTTTATGCAGCAGGTTTTGCGCCGATTTCATTAACGAATCCGATAGCGCTTCGCCGCGCTGTCCGGTTTGCCCCTGATAAGCCAACGTATTCAGCAACGCAATCAGCGGAGACTGGCGCACATCGCTCATCAGAGTAAGTTGGTCGGTCACATCAGATAAATTCTGCGCTTTCTTCCAGTGCAGGCTGTTTAAGAAATCCAGCCACGCGCCGCTGAAATCGGTGAAGTAACGCTCGGTGAGGCGCGCTTTGAGCGCGTCAGGAGAGACATCCGCCGAAGCGGGATGTTTGTTATCGCTCAGCACCCAGTCGATCTCTTCACGCCGCGACGACACCGCATCGTCGATGGCTTTCTGCACCTGACCGTCCCACGCCTGGCGCGTAAACATCCCCGGCACCACCTGATCGGTGGTAAACAGCGACTGCGCATCGGTATCACCCACCATCTGCGCCAGCCCCATATCCGCGTAGTTTTGCGCGACGGACTGCAACATGTTTTGATACAGCGTGGCTTCGGCGTTACGCTGCCCAATCTGATTGAGCAACACCTGCCGAACCTGCGCCACCAGCGCGGTATCAGGCTTAATCCGCCACTCAGGATGAGCGGGTAGATTTTCGGCATAAAACGTCCACAGGCTTGGCGCAATTCCCCGCCACAGGCCAGGGGCAACGCCGGTGCGCGTTGGCTCATTGGCGCTCAGCACGCGGGTAAGAAATTCGGCATCGGCTTTGTCTGGATTCGCCATCATCAAATAGGCTTTCAGGCTGTCGTATCCGGCGCGTGCCAGCTTGGCGCGCTTAGGGCTATCGGGCGGCAGCGCGGCCATTTCACTCAGGTTACGATGCAGCTCGGCGGCGGCCTGCTCGCGAATCAACCGCAGACTGGCCGCGTCGTAATGTGGCCACAGCGCGCCTTCTAGCGCGTCATTTTGGCTTAATCCAAACTGTTGATACCACGGCACCGTATGCGCGGCCCGATACTGCAGCTGACCGAGCGTATTGCCAAACAGCTGTAGCGCAACCAGCTGTTCCATCGGTTTAGCATTGGATTTATTCAGCAAATCAACCTGATCGCGCACCGTGGCAATCTGTGAACGATTGGTGAAAAACGACAGAATACTGCCCGCGAACCACAGCAGCGCCAGCGCCATCACGGCATAATAAGCGCTCTGCTCCCAAGAGAACCCGACCCGACGGCCACGCACTGCGCGATCGTTCAACACGCCCTGCCAAGCCGCATCCGGCAGCCAGCCGTGCTGAGCAACGCCGGATTTGGCCGCCAGCGGCAAACTGAACATTAGCCCACGCAGCGACAGCGCCGACGCATATTCGCGCAGCATCGGCGTTAGCGCCTGCTGCCAATGAGCGATGCCCTTACGCTCTAAACGATTTGCCAAACGTAATAAAAAGTCATGGCTGTTTTTCAACAACACCTGCGTCATACCGCGCTGACGCAGCGGCGCGACCAGCTTCTGTAAACTGGCGGCCAGTTTCTCCGGCGAGTTTTTCTCGGGGAACAAACACCCCACCGGCTGGGTAATCCGGTCGTCCTGCTGCCACGCGCTGTCACACACCTGCCACAGATAAACCGGTGCCTGCTGCTTTAAAATCTGCCCACGTTTTTGCAGCTGACGGCAGCCCTGATCGATAACGCCAGCCTGCGCGCTCTGCTGCTCATTCATCACCCACACCACGCCATCCAACGGACGGCGACGGCGCAGCTTACGCAGCCCCAACAGCCACGCCTCATCCGGCTCCGCCTGCACACCACCGCCCCACAGCAATAATGTGCCCTGCCCCTCCAGCCATTGCTGGGTGGTTAACCCCGGCGCGATAGCTTCCGCCGCCGTGTTTTCGCCAACGACTAGCAGGATGCGAATTTTATTGCGCCATAGGAGGCCGTGGCGGGCGCGGAGGTGGGTGATGAGTTGCACCCAATCACCCTCTTTTTTTGTCTCTACACTTTTTTTCGTTTTTATATCTGACAAAACACGCGAACGGGCAAGCTTATCCCAAATAAAAATAAACAAGGGACAAAACCAACTCAGTATAAACCAGCACCCTACACCCCATAATAATAACGTTGGCAAAGATAATTCTGGAAATTTAAAATAGGGTCCAACAAATAAATATAGAAAGATGCCAATAACCACTAATAGGAAAATAACGATTAAATAACCTATAACTAAACGCACCAACGAGCTCGGATTATCTTTTTTATCGGTTGCCATAAGGAACGGTCACTCCAATAACCATTTTATTTTCTGTACACTGACTCATCCAGCCACAAGGCTGCTGTATATCTAGCGTGTGAAGAAGCGACATTGATATCGCTATATAAGGAGATATTTCACCTAGCGCCCCCCAATAAGGGGTAAGAATATGTTCAATGGCCGACCATCCTCCAGGCTGAAATTCAGCCATACTTTTCTGGTCCATCGCGAGGCAACATTCTGGCATATCATCCAAATGGGCATAGCGTTCTAGGTGACGAGCAGCTATACCAGCCTCTACATCCGATGCAACATCGATTTCCTCAGCACGATGTAATAGGGCTTTACCTGCTTGGCTCGCTATCCAAGCAAAACCAGCCTCTCCCGCAGGAATAGCGTCAGCAGATTGAGATAAACTATAAGTGCCTGCACAAAGCATCCATTTATTAGCATCGACACTCTGCTGGAAAACATCAATAACGTGGTCTATATCATCAATGCACTTTAAATCTAATCGTACAAATGAAATATTATTGACCGCAGACTTTATTGTCTCAATAAATACCTGAAAACTTGCCTCATCGCCGAACCAACTAACATAAGCAAGGCTTTGCCATCGTGATTTTATTTCTGGACTATTAATCAACTGCTGAGCCAAATGGCGTGCTAAACCCTGTTCTCGTACCATTGGCATATTTAATAACAGTGGATAACGTAGAGATAACAACGTTGGATTATTGGGAGGAGGTGTTCCCCCTGTCATTATTCCAGAATATAACGATTGCTCGTCACCTAATGGGCCTATTAAGTAAACCTTTTCAATGGCAATACCTAGAGAACGTTCTTGCCACCAATCATTTTGCTCTTGTTCAACAACCTGCTGATAGCTGCTGCGATTCTTCAATCCAATCTGTAGCAGTAGGTAGCGGATAGCAAGTGCAAGTGCCCAAAATAAAGTAGGAAAACCTATGATGAAGAACCAAAAGGCCAAACCGGAGGGAGCTTGCTCTGTTGAGCGTAGAAGTAGTGCCAGAAACGAACCGATTAACCAAATAGCAGCGAGCAATATGCCCCATCGTCGCCAACCAATAGGCCCAGGAGTGATATAATCGGGGTATTCTGGCGGGAATTTCATGGTGCAATATCCATCTGAGCCAACGAGCTAACCAGCGTACAACCACATTCGCAACGGTGGCCGTCCAACGCTACGGCCTTTCCATTAATCGTGCTGCCCGATGCGCCTTGAGCAATGCGGGTTGCGCCATGTTTATTACATACTGCGCTGTCACCCACGCAGGATATCGGCTTGCCAAAGGCGTTATAACTGCCGCCCGTCACTTTGCCACCATATTCTTTCAAGGTGTCACCCACACGAATCACCTTTTTCATTTCACCCCCCTATGCCACTTTAGTCACATCACTGGGTTCATCAATGCCGAGGTAGCTGCTCAGATAATCCATTCTCTGATTGTGCTGAGCGCCTATCGCCTGTCGTTTTTGGCTGCTGGCAAGTGCACCAATATCTTTGGTCGGCGCAAGCAGTTCCATCGCATTCGGGAGCAGTGGCACATCCAATCCGGTTGCTAAATCGACAATTTTATACTCTGCCGACATCACACCGATGGTTCCCGCCACGCCACCGAGCACGTTCTGTACGTTTTTCTGCTTCACCGTATAAATCACGCCACCGACCAACGTTGCCGTACCAACAACTTTGCCTGCAACGGCTATCAGCGACAGATCTTTATTACCTTCACTACCGCTGTAGATCATGCGATAGCGAAAATAGCCTGCCCACATTTCACGTGAATCTAATTCATAGTGCATAAACCACGCGCGTGAGTCGTGAATTTGCTCATCATATAGCGCACAAACCAAGGCCATTTGCGGATCTTTAGTCACGCTTCCCAGTCGATCGATAAACAGTTTGGAATACAGGCTGTTACCAGCCGCTTTCATCTCGTTGTATTCAACTTGCACATCATCGCTATTAATGAGGTATATGGCATATTTTGGGATCGTATCGAGGATCACCTGTGCCACGCTATTTTGCTCACGATTCCAATCGTAATAATCGTGTTCAAACTCACGGGCGGCTTCGCGTAGCTGCTGTTTATCCAGAGTGGGTTCAAAACTTGGAATACCTTGCTTATCTTTATCACCCTGATACTCAGGGTTATCTGGATATTTTCTGGCCATTTCTCGGTCGTTTTTAATACCATTGACATCAGCTGTATACTTGTTCTTTGCGGCTTTCTGCTTCTCATCATCCCACTGCGTGGCATTTGTATAAAAGCCCTGCACCTGATAGCTACCGCGTGCATAACGCCCAATACGCCACGCGGTGATCCACCCCATCTGCTCCGCAATCTTGGTTTCAAGCGAATGGCTTAATAGATGAGGCTCATAGCCCAATACAGTTTTGGTTTCACCACTCTGCTGCGTTTCTTCTTTTCCAGCGAGGATAGTTTCACGCCATGCATTGAACCGCTCAACTAATATTGGAGATACATGAAACTCAGTAAGTGAGTCAGATGACATTGCGAACGACGGCGACTTAGACTTAATCCCCTCTGGGATAAGCTTTGCTGGGACTGACAACGGAGCACCTGCATCAAAAGCGGCCGCATACATATCTTGCAATATAATTTGCGATAGTAATTCGCCATCTCCGCCAAGTGCTTTGCCTTGATCTCCTTTAGGATACCCACCGCCGATATCCGAGTGCATACCCGGGTATATAACCTCTTTTGCATAGCTCGGGTATGTGCCATTTGGCCTGCGAATAGTATCGAGGGGGAAGCTTAAGCGCTGTTCATGGGCGGCCACAAAGTGTTGGCAGCATTTCACATACTCAGGATATTTTTTTTCATCAGGCAGTTGCTGAGTACCATCCGCCCAGCCCATATGCCCAGCGGCAAAAGGCGCAACGTGTGCAATACCCACTGAGGGTACGGTATCCAAAATACCGAGAAACTCGATGCTAAGCGGCAATCCTAAAATAGTTTGCTCCGGCAGTTCAGCGCCCTTCGGAGTTGTAAACATCTCGCTTAGCCAATTTACAAAGGTGCGTGCTTCCGCCGCCCCGCGAGAAAAACCATAAACGAAAAGCTTAATCTCCAATATTTTAGGGGTTGCTGTATTAATTTCACTTCGAAGTGACTCTAACAAATTATTAAGCACGTTGCGGCGATTCACCTCTCCAGTGAGTGGCCAATGGGCGCGCATATCAGCAATTTTTTGCTTAGCGATGGAGTCATCGAATCTTTGCTTAGTAGCTGCAAATGTGAGGGCATCAATGATTCTCAATAGAGCCCAATTGATTCTATCTTCCCCACCTGATGCAAATGCTAACCCTGAACCAGAATAATCTAGTTCACCTATTTTTGGAAAAGGTGTGCCTACACCAGGAATATAATATGACTGGTAGCCATCTTCAGCACCAGTTTGTATTGACGCATGATACAACTTAGCAATATTAGTCGGGTGCACTGGATTAGCTTTTGAATCATTTTCGTCATTATTTCCTGTGCCATCAAAAAACAGACTGATATGCAAACTATGCCTACAGGAAAATCCATTTTTTTTATCTGATGACTTATTGCACTCAAGCAAATATTTTTTCTCTTCTTTTTTTTGCTTAAGATAATTATCTTCAACCTGAAGTTTAGTTATAGGTAGCCGCCCAGCAAGCGGAAATAATGGTGGAGCCCACGCTGCACTTTTATTTATCTCGGACATATTTTTGGCTCCGGCATATTCAATGGTTCTTTTATTGGATACTCAGGGCTACCATATCCCCAGCATGACGTTGTGACTTTAACTTTGTCACAAGGTAAAAAATGGACTGTTAAACCGCATCGTTTAGCTCCATATTGAGGGACATCAACTACAGCTAATTTATTGACGGAATGAGCAGAAATTTTCTGTTTCCATTCTTGAAATTTTTTCTCATCGCCATAACCAGGGAAATCAATATTCTTAGTGTCAACAGATTTCCATTTTACTTGAACCTTCATTCCAGGACGCCATTTATCTGGCAATAAAATACAACACGTATTCCCTCCCACTAAACCTCCATACCCATTCACTGAAAACCGAGAAACTTCTTGCCTAGTATGATTCATCCCTCTTAAGTCGCCACCAGTCATATCATCATCACTGGCGAATGAGCAACCGGTCGTCAATAGCGTCAACAGCACCAGCATGCCACCGCAATTCCTTAATGTTCTATTCATCACCCTCTCCTGTTTGGATTAGCACCATTATGGTTATTTACTTCACACTTTAATAAATAATCATAATGGTACCCACAGTATTTATCTTGGGCATGTTTTCGGCTCCGACATATTTAAAGGTTCTTTTATTGGGTATTCGGGGCTACCATATCCCCAGCATGATGTTGTGGCTTTAATGTTATTGCAGGGCAAAAAATGCACTGTTAGCCCACACCTTTTTTCGCCATATTTCGGTATCTGAACCATCGCACTATGACTTGTATAACGCGATGCATGCTCCGCATAAGCCTTCCTATACTCGTCCGTTCCTAAAGGCGGTAATCGTTCATATGGTTTTGGATCTACACTCCATTTAACCACCGCACTCATACCCGGACTCCACTTATTAGGTAACAAAACACAACATGTATTTCCCCCAACAAAACCTCCGTAATCATTTACTGAAAATCGAGTTATCCCTTGTTTTGTATGATTTACTCCCCTTAAATCCCCACCGGTCATATCATCGTCACTGGCGAATGAGCAACCGGCCGTCAATAACGTCAACAGCACCAGCAGGCCACCGCAATTCCTTAATGTTTTATTCATCACCCTCTCCTATTTGGATTAGCACCATTATGGTTATTTACTCCACATTTTAATAAATAGTCATAATGGTACGCATGATATTTATCTCGGACATGTTTTCGGCTCCGGCATATTCAGTGGTTCTTTTATTGGGTATTCGGGGCTACCATATCCCCAGCATGACGTTGTGACTTTAACGTTATTGCAGGGTAAAAAATGCACTGTTAGCCCACACCTTTTTTCGCCATATTTCGGTATCTGAACCATCGCACTATGACTTGTATAACGCGATGCATGCTCCGCATAAGCCTTCCTATACTCATCCGTTCCTAAAGGCGGTAATCGTTCATATGGTTTTGGATCTACACTCCATTTAACCACCGCACTCATACCCGGATTCCATTTATTAGGTAACAAAACACAACATGTATTTCCTCCAACAAAACCGCCGTAACCATTTACTGAAAATCGAGTTATTCCCTGTTTTGTATGATTTACCCCCTTAAATTTCCACCGGTCATATCATCGTCACTGGCGAATGAGCAGCCCGTTGTCAACAGCGCCAGAAGCACCAGTACACCACCGCAATTCCTTAATGTTTTATTCATTACCCCCTCCCGTTTGGATTAGCACCATTATGGTTATTTACTCCACACTTTAATAAATAGTCATAATGGTACATACAGTATTTATCTTGGGCATGCTTTCGGCTCCGACATATTTAAAGGTTCTTTTATTGGGTAATTTGGATTTCCATATGCCCAGCAAGATGTTGTGGCTTTAACTTTACCGCAGGGTAAAAAATGCACTGTGAGGCCACATCTTTTTTCTCCATATTTAGGGATATCTATAATAGCACTATTATTTTTATAGCTGGCTTCATGCTTAGCCAAAGCTTGTTCATCAAATCCATAGCCTCTCGTTTTTCTTTTTATTTTTATTTTTTCTCGAGGGTTTGGGTCTGAAACCCACTCAACTTGCACCTTCAAACCAGAACGCCAAGTATTGGGTAATAAAATGCAGCATGAATCCCCTCCCACAAAACCGCTATATCCATTGACTGAAAAATTAGTAATTCCTTCTTGTGTATGATTCACTCCCCTTAAATTCCCACCGGTCATATCATCGTCACTGGCGAATGAGCAACCGGTCGTCAATAGCGTCAACAGCACCAGCATGCCACCGCAATTCCTTAATGTTTTATTCATCACCCTCTCCTATTTGGATTAGCACCATTATGGTTATTTACTCCACATTTTAATAAATAGTCATAATGGTACGCATGATATTTATCTCGGACATTTTTTCGGCTCCGGCATATTCAATGGTTCTTTTATTGGGTAGTCCTCTCTACCATATACGGAACATATCGCCGTTGCTTTAACTTGATCGCAAGGTAAAAAATGAATAACTAAATCACATGCTTGGTTATATTTAGGTATATCTATTACCTCACTATGATTTTTATAGTTAGCAGCATGTTTCGCGTAAGAGGTTCTGTATTCATCAGTACCCAGTGGTGGTAGTTTCTCGTTGGGATTGGGGTCTGACATCCATTTAACTTCTACTTTTAGACCCGGCCGCCATTGATCAGGAAGCATTACACAACAGCTATACCCGCCCATTTGCCCCCTATAATCATTGACCATAAAACTGCTAATTCCCTTTTGGGTATGGTTCACTCCGGTTAAATTTGCGCCACTGGAGCTTTCACCAGAAACCACCGTCCCTGAGGTTAATAATGTGGCAAGCATGACCATATTTCTTACCACTATCGTTTTTTTCATTTTATAACGTCCTTGTTGTAAAGATGAGTGAGTATTAGCACTCTAAATGGTGCTGCTCGATAAAATCAGCAATATCGCCAAGAAAACCTTGTTCGGTTATGCGCACTGCCACACGATAGTAATGGGAGAAATTATGTTCCTTGGAAAAGGCGTTATTGCGAAACCGTTCTGAGCTGGCAATATTTTCGGCATCACTCATACAGGCAATTCTCTCAAACTGATTATCATCCAGAGATATCTCAAAATCACTCATGACAAAATTCACTTCTGGATTAAAACTGCCAGCCAGCCAAACAGGTGATTTATCCCTATCCATCCAGCTCCAAAAAAGGGCAATATCCGTTAGCCGTTTCTTTTGTTCAAGATTAAAAACATCCGTTACTAAAAGAGGAAATACGCGGGTATCATAAAAACGCAACAGGCCAAATTGTTCCCCCCATTTAGCGACGGATATTTTTTTCAAATGCTCGCACAACAGATCAAAAGAGAGTGGTGAAACCAGCATTAACAGTCTTGGGGTTCCAGAGAAATGTTCCATTAGCTCAGACAGCCATGCTTTATGCTGCCATATATCCAGTTGAACGCGCATAAGCAAAGGGGCTTGTTCAAGCAGCCCCTCTTCGGGCGTATCATCGAATAACGAAAACCATTTTATTTCTGGTTGCATACGCTGCAAGGACGAGACTATGGGCTGCTGCCAAGCAGCCTGATCGACAAGAATATCGATATAGTTTAAATCCGTCGTCGTACACACTTTTTCGATTTGAGACAGCCAAAGCTGGCGTTTTTCACTCACGTTTTCGTTCCTTCTATTGACGCAATACAAATCCGGCAGCTTCTTCCTGCGCCTTTTTCAAACACTCTTTGCACACCGATTGAGGGAGCTCAGGCAGAGGAAAATCCTCACTCGCAGGCGTATCCCAAACGTGTGTGCCTTTCAAACTTAAACGGCTTGGCCCGTGAATCTCAATCTCACCCTGTGGCGTTAAACGAATATAAGCCCCGCCGCAGCCAATGGTGATACCGTTTTTTGCAGTCAACTGTAGATGCCCTTGCACCGACTGTATGGTAACGTCTTTCAGTGCGGTTAAGGCCATCGTATCAGCATGGGATTCAATGGTTAATGCGCCTTTACCTGAAACTAAACGCATACCTTCCTGCTGAGCCAATAGCGATATTGCCTGACTTGAATTTGCAGAAATACGCTGTGCGCTCGCTAAGTTTATCTCTCCTTGGCTTTGCAGATAGAGCGCTTTGCCGCTTTGTAGCATCACGGTTTCTGGACTGACGGCACCTATTCCCTGTGGTGCACTCATCAGAAGTGCCGCACCGGTTAGCTGCGTTGCTTGTGTCAGATAGTTTTTTAAACTCTCGCTTTCAGGCTGTAAATTGTGATGGGACTGGGTGATGGTTCCCCAATCCGTCATTTGGCTTATGGCTCCCTTGATCAAGCTTACCGCCTGATCCATCTCCAACACCTTCCCACCCGCCTTTGGCTGGCCGTCGGCGCTGATGAAAATCCCCTTCCCCGCCCTTATCGCGCCCCAGTCGTCGGTGCGCAGTTCGAAGCCTTCGCCGCGTTGCTGTTTTTGGCTGTCGACCAAATGGCCGAGGTTGAGCTGGGTTTTGCCGCCGTATTCGGTGCTGAGTTTGATGTGCTCTTTGCCGCGTTCGTCGTCGAGGCGCAGTTTGTTGTTGGCGGGGGTGCGTAACACGTTGCGTTTGTAGTTTTGCAGCGTGACGTGGTCGCCGTGTTTGGAGTCGTGCAGCGCGTAGGCGATGTACGGTCGGTCGGGGTTGCCCTCTTCGAACGCAATCGCCACTTCGGTGCCCGCCAGCAGCGGTGCGTGTAGGCCGTAGGTATCACCGGCATACGGGCGCGCTTGGCGTACCCACAGGCTTTCGCAGCCGGCCTGCCACTCGTCGCGGTCAAAATCAAACGACACGCGGTAGCGGCCATCTTTATCGATGTGGCTGTAGGTGTCATTCACCACGGTGCTGGTGACGCGGGCCGGAATGGTGCCCGCCATCACTGGTTTGGCGCTGGGCTCGGGGCGGAAACAGACGTTTTCAGAATACGGGATGGCGGTGAATTCAACTTCGTAACTTTGGTCACGGCGCGCTTTGCTGCGGATTGCCACGATCACCGCACCTTGGCGGAACGCCTCGGGCGCATCGCCATCCACTTTGAGCTCTTGCCCTGGCGACAGCGCCGCCGAAGTGGTGAAGCCGTGCAGCAGGGTTTGTTGATTTAGATAGCGCTCATGACGCAGGCGCGCATAGAACGCGCCGCTCTCAGGATCAGACTGCGGGCTGTTTTTGTCGCCCGCCGCCAGATAATTATCCGCGTAGTGATAGGCTTCGCCGTAGGTGGTTGTGTCGCCGCGGGTGACGTCAACGTCGCCATCCATCCACGACTGGGCTTGGCGGTAGTTGTAGTCTCGGGTGGTAACGCGATTTTCGACCACCTGATGAGCGCTGGTTAATCCCCATACCGATTCAACGCCAACGTCATTCATGCCCGACGGATTACGCAGCGGCAGGCTGGTGCCGAACTGGTAATGCTGTTGATCGTCATAGAATTCCACGACGTCGATATTAAGTTTAGGGTCAGCGGTGAAACGGAACCAGATGCCGATTTCGGCCAGCAGGCGGCTGATAAATTGCAGATCGTTTTCGCCGTACTGCATCACCAGTTCACGTTTTGGATAGGTGTGCGCCAGCGTGAACAGGAAATCTTGCCCTTTGAAACCGTGGCGATCGCGCAGGATCTTTTCCACGATCTCCGGCACCGAAAGGTTTTGGTAAATCGCGTGCTGATGGCTTTTCGCCAGCAGCGCCAAGCGCGGAACCAAGGTCACTTCGTAGCGGCTTTCGTCACGGGAAGTAGACAGACGCTTGAAGCGCTGGATCACCCCGTGCACCGTGCGCAGCGGCTGCATAACCGGCGGCGTCATCGACAAAGAAGAGGCCAGCACATTCGGCGTGGCGTTCAGGGTGAACGTGGCGTCCTGCATCAGCATCTGCGCGGGCTGGATGTCTTTGGCCGAGCTGGTGAATTCAATGGTGTAGCGATAAGGCTGGCTAAGATGCTCTTCGCCAGTGAACGCCAACACGTCCAGCGGAGCCGTGTTGTCCCAGACCTTCAGCACATGGTGGCTGTGATCGAACATCAGTTGAGCCGCAGTATTTAACATGTCACCCTCGCTTCGGCGGTTATCGCGCCGTCTGAGTTAGCGTTCTTTTTGTCAGCGTTCTTTTCGTTACCGTTCAGCTCATCACCGCGATCTTCGTCACCGTTCTCTTCATCACCAAAATCCAGCGTAATGCCGTCTTCGTCGTTGTAACCCAATGTCAGGCTGTTTGGTTTTCGCTGCTGCGCTAAACGCTGTAATAGCTGCTGGGAAAGCACCGGTAAGATCTGCTGATTGAGCAGGCTGTCGATGTTGCGCGCGCCGGTATCCGGCAGCAGGCAGGCCTCGACCAGCGTGTCCATCAGGCTTTCTTCGATGTGGCAAGTCAGTCCGTAATGACGCTGAAGACGTTTTGCCACCTGCCCTAATTTGATGGCCACAATGCGGCGGAGCGCCACGGCGTCTAGCGGGCGATAAATCAGCGTCTGGAAACGGGCGAGCAAGGCTGGCTGGAAATGATCGCGCAGGATCGGGCGCAGCAGCTCTTGCAGCATACCGTCCGAGGCCTCTGGCTGTTGTTCTAACAGCGCCATCAGCTGATCGCTGCCCAAGTTGGCGGTCATTAAAATCACGGTATTGCGGAAGTCGATCTCGCGCCCTTCGCCGTCGCGCATAAAGCCACGATCGAATACCTGATAGAACAGGTTTAAAACGTCGCGATGCGCCTTCTCAACTTCGTCGAGTAGCACCACGCTGTATGGTCGCTTGCGTACCGCCTCGGTCAAAATCCCGCCCTGACCATAACCCACGTAGCCCGGAGGTGAGCCTTTAAGCTGGGAAACGGTGTGCGCCTCTTGATACTCGGACATATTAATCGTGATCAGCGATTTTTCGCCGCCGAACAGGTCATCGGCCAGCGCCAATGCGCTCTCGGTTTTGCCCACGCCGCTCGGGCCAACCAGCAGGAATACGCCGAGCGGGCCGTTCTCCGAGGTTAAACCGGTTTTAGCGGCGCGTAACCGCTGCGCCAGCGCGCCTAGCGCAGCCGGTTGGCCAATAACGCGCTCGCCCAGCTGATCTTCTAACTGCAGCAGGCTGGTTTGTTCATCTTTCAACAGGCTGCCCAGCGGCACGCCCGTCCAGTCGGCGATCACGTTCGCCACGGTGCGCACGTCAACGTCGAGAGAAAGCAGCGGCTGATTGCCCTGAATTGCGCTCAGCTGCTGTTGAATAGCGGCACGTTCGGACTGGCGGCTGAGATCTTGGCGTACTTCCAGCAGCGTTTGGGTAAGCTCGCGCTCTTGCTGATATTGGGCATCGAGCTGCGCCTGTTGGCTGAGCAATTCGGCGCTCAGTTTTTCAATCGTGCCAAGTCGTTCGCTGTCGGCGCCGCTGCTGAGCACCAAATCTTGCTCGATAGCCAGTTTCTCCATCTCCAGCGATGCTAACTGAGCGTTAATCTGGGTGAGCTGTTCAGGCACGGTATCCAAGCTCATACGCACGCGGGCGCTGGCGGTATCCAGTAAATCCACGCCTTTGTCCGGCAGTTGTCGTCCGGTGATATAACGGCGCGACAGCGTGACCGCCGCTTTCACCGCCGCATCTTGGATATGCACACCGTGGTGGGTGGCGTAGCGCTCTTTCAAGCCGCGCAGCATCAGGCACGCCATCTCATCGTCGGGCTCGTCGACTTTGACCATCTGGAAACGGCGTTCTAACGCGGCGTCACGTTCGAAATACTGTTTGTATTCAGACCACGTAGTAGCCGCAATGGTGCGCAGCTCGCCGCGTGCCAGCGCCGGTTTCAGCAGGTTAGCGGCATCTGCGCCACCGGCCTGATTGCCCGCGCCGATAATGGTGTGTGCTTCGTCAATAAACAGCAGAACCGGTTCGGGCGCTTGCTGTACCGCTTCGATGACGTTTTTCAGTCGCTGCTCGAATTCACCTTTCACGCCTGCGCCTGCCTGTAGCAAACCGAGATCCAGCGTGCGTACGCTCACGGTTTTTAAGCTATCGGGCACATTGCCTTCGGCGATACGCAGCGCTAAACCTTCCACCAGCGCGGTTTTGCCCACGCCGGGTTCGCCCACCAGAATCGGGTTATTTTTGCGACGGCGCGAAAGAATATCGACCATCTGGCGAATTTCCATATCGCGGCCAAATACCGGGTCGATGCTGCCAGAACGCGCTTTTTCGGTGACGTCGAGGGTGAACTTATTGAGCACCGCCAAATGCGCTTCCTGCATCGGTGAAACGCCGCTGGCGTTGGGTTGACCCGAGGCCGATTCAGCATTAGACGTTAGCTGCGGTTCAGTATGTGGCTGCGGGTGTTGCAGCCCAGTTTGCAGCTCAGGGCGTTCTTCCGACTGGGCATCTAGCAGCGGTAGCAAACGGGATAGCTGCGTGGTGCTGATACTCAGCAGCGGCCACACGGCGTCCGTCGCCAGTAAATTAGGTTTATTAATCAGCGCAGCGAGCAGATGTGCAGAACGCACGGCGTCGGTGTTTTCCTGCAACGACGCGTCTAACCACGCATTTTTGATCAGCTGTTGGAGCTTGTCGGAGAGCTGCGGTTTTCCCTGAATGGTATGCGGAAGACTGTCTAAATGATTCAGCAGCCCCTGCCATAGGCCGTCCATGTCCCATTCGTAGCGGCGAGCGATCACCGTAATGTCACCCTCACCCTGCTCTAACAGCTTGAGCAGCCAGTGTTCTACCGTGATTTCCGCATGGGCGCGGGTTTGGCATAAGGTGGCGGCGGCGGCAAGCGCCTGAGCACAATATGGATTTAACCGACGCAGTAAGCTTGCTGAATTATTTCCCATTACATTCTCTCTCCCGTTTATGCCCATTGCCTTATTAGGCACGCTACCGCCCATAGCCGTTTTCCATACTCGGAAGCCAAGGCCCATAAGGTCATCAAATTAAATTGTGTTAAACCCGTTCGTTGTTGTGCTCAGCGTCCGAACAAGACCGTTTTGGCACTGAGCAGAAAAACGAAAAGGCAGACGATTTCTCGTCTGCCTGTGGTATTACGCTGAAGCGCGCTCATTCCAAGAGTCAGAATGAATGATGTTGCCGTCTTTGAAGGTCCAAGTGATCTTCTCGTAACGGAACTCAATCTCTTCCAGATGGTTGTGTTTTTCTTTCGATGGGTCTTTGATATCCCACATTTTTGGCGCAACTTTCACGACTTTGACGTTTTCGAGCTTGGTGTTGAAGTATTCCACTTCTTGACCCGCGTCATCGATCTTGTACCATTTGATTTCGGCAGACTTCAGGGTCTGGCCAGAAGTCACGGCTTTGTAGAGATAAGGGCTAGACGCGTCCACTTCTTTGGTGAAGACCAGAGGAGTATGGATACGAGTACCGGTCAGTTTGCCGGTGTTGTTGTCGGTAGGGATGTACAGAGAGTGTTCCAGCGCCACCATTTCGATGCTGCCTTCACGTTTTTGTACGTCTACTGAACCTTTAATGTCTGCGCCGCCGTCGTCTTTCAGCCACAGATATGCTGGAATTGCCATGTAAAACTCCTTGTTACTGGGGAGGTACTTATCGGTACTTGGGGTACTGATAAGTACGCTGTTGTAAGCCGCCACACTGGCGGCTGGTTAAAAATCTGATGCCTTGGCGGGCAGCTTGCAGGCTCCCGCCTCTGGCACCAGACGAATATCTACCCGTCGATTAGCCGCACGGCCAGCGTCGGTTTCATTGCTGGCGATGGGCTGACTCGCGCCATATCCCTGCACCGCAAAACAGGTCATCGGAATATCACCCATGCTGCGCATCCAATCGCGTACCGCTTCGGCGCGTGCTTGGGAGAGCGTGACATTGCGCTGTGGATTACCGGTTGAATCGGTATGTCCGGCGATCACAATCAGCCAGCCCGGCTGCGCTTTGATGTCGACTAGCGCACTGACCAACACCTTGGTGGAACCCGCTTTTAGCTTCGCGCTGTTGGTATCAAACAGCGACAGGCTGTCTAAGCGCACCGCCTTGGGGATCACCACCTTGGCTTTTTCCTGCACTTTTTCCGGCGGCGGTGGCAAATAGGTGGCAATCGTTGCCAGTAGCGGCTGGCGCAAGCGCTCACCCGGATACAAACCTAGCCCCATGCGCAGCGGAACACCCTGCCGATAGTTGTTATCCAACAGCACTTCGTCTTGGATCAGCACGTCAACCGCGTGTTTTTTCGCCATGTAGTCGGTCATGCGAATCGCGCTGTAGCGCTGGATATCGTCACTCACCTGCCGCAAAAGTTGGCGGTTATGCCACGCGGAGCTGCCTAAGGCGGCAACCGCTGCCAGCGTAAAGAGGCCAATGCCCCATGCCTGCGTGCGGCGCAGCGGCGTAAACCCCGACTGCTGAGGTAACAGGCGTAGTAAGCGATCGGGGAAAGCCAATCCGCCGCTCGTTTCAGCGTGGGTCGTTTCGCCCTTCGCGCCATCGCCGAGCGTGGTTTTACTTTCCAGCCACTGCTGCCAAAGTGAGTTATTGCCCAGCGTTACTGGCAGTGCCGCAATCGGCGAGAGTGCGATCGCAACCGGTCGGCAGGCCGGAGCCGAATGCTCCTGACGCTGGCAGTGTGGTAAAACAAATTCAGCCATCCATTCACGCCAGCTTTTTAGCGTAACCGCGCACTGGAAGCGTTCGGCGCGCTGCGTTTCGTCTTCATCGCTACGATTTGCCGCCAGCCAGTCAGCCAGCGCGCGCGGGGCAGAACGGCCAATACCGACGCTGCTTTCCGCCTGCCCTGCCAGCCACTCAAACCACAGTTCATCGGGCTGATGCGAATTGGCGATCGCCAAATAGCTGGTGAACAGTACCGGCGTGTCTCGGCCACACAGCTTGCTGACGCGTGAAACCTGATAGCAAAACTCGCGCATTTGCCCAGCCAGCACGGCGGCATCGCTTTGCTGCTGTGGGTTAATCACCCGCAAGATGCTGATTTGTTCACTCCAGCCCGCGCGCTGCGCCAGCATAGAATCAACAAAATCCACCAAGCGTAGATCGGGGGGTAAACGCAGATAACAGCCCTGCGGGGTTTCCCGTACGCTAGCGTTGCCAAACAGCGCATCAACGCCGTCGCCGCACACCACCACCACCGGATGACGGAAATGCTCCGGCGGTAAATCAGCGGTAGCTTCCATCACATGAACATCAACACGCCCTGCGCGTCGCCAACCGATAACCACCACCAGCAAGACAATCACGATGGCGATAATTTGTCCCAACAGCGTCAGCGGCAGCCAAACCAGACACAGTAACAGCGCGAGCAATCCGCCCCATGTCCATAAGGCGCGCTTGTAGGTGGTACTCATGTCATCGTCCCTTTATGGCTTAGCGGGTAGCAGCGTGGTAACCAGCGTCGTGAGATAGCTATGGAAGCCCCACCAAACACCGGCCAGAATCACCACCGCAGCGACAACATGAACCCAGCGCGAGTGCAGCCAGCGATAACGACGCGAAGCGGCGGCGTTGACCAGCAGCGGTGCGCTTTGATCAACGTCCAGCGGCGCTACGCGCTGGCTAAGTTCAGCCACCAGCTGCTGACGCTCCGGCGTATCGTTTTCGCCATAGACGCCGCGAAACCCCAGCATCAGCACGCGGTGAAAACAGGTCAGCACGGCCATGTTTGGCGCGGGCTCACGCAGCACTTCACGCATACGCTGATAGAGCAGTTCCCCTGCCTGTAAGGTTTGAAAGAAATGGGCCTGCAAAGGCATCGAGTGCCAGGCAGAGTAGCCATCGTCTTGGGGACGCCCCAACACCGTTTCATCCAGCAAAGCACACTGGGCGTAACGAATATGATCGATGGCGCTCTGGTGCATGCCCGCTTCTTTCAAAGTCTGTTCGGTACGTTCGATATTTTTCGTGCAGTGCTGCCAAAGGGTTTGTCCATGCTCGACCGGAACCCCTTGACGCAGTTGGACCACCAGCAGCCAGGTGTCTTGCAGCAGGTCGTCGATATCAATCACACTCTTTTTACTCATGCTCTCAGCACCGCATACAGTTCAAGTTGCACATCCGATAAGGTTCCCGGTACGTAAAACGCGCACACGCCAGAAGCCAACATCGCCGTCGCCGTTGGATGTTTGAGATCCAAAGCGAAATACTGATTTTCCAGACGTAATGGAATGGCCGCAGGAACATGGCTGAGTGGAATAAGCGGAACGCCGTTGAGGGCAACGTTGATCAAGTTATTGACGTCATCCGGCGCGCCCACTTTGCACAGCAGCGGGAACTGGGTTTGCAGCAGATGAGCCGGCAGCGCAGAGCGTACCGAAAGATAGAAATCTGCCTCTTCGCGCAGACGAGCGTCGTTTAACGCAGCCTGCCACTGGTTTGGACGGACCTTTTCCAGTTCGAGGGCGATCACGCGTGACGGCAGGCTGGCTTCCAGCAACGTGCTAATCAGGCTGAACAACGGCGGGAATACTGAGCCTAAACGCGCGTGGTCATAGGCTGGAATAGCATCCATATCGTGCTCTAACGAAAAAGTGAGCAACGCGCCGGCCAGCTTCACCAGTTCGCGGTAAACCAGTTCGGGATGTAACGCCGGATGGGTGAGGAAATCATTCAGCACCGGCTGATAGCTGTTCAGCGCATTGAGCAACCAAAACAGCGACACATCGGCGACGGCAAAATCGGCCATCCGCTGATTGCTTTCACGGCGCATGCCCATCAGACGTGTGCGTTTGGCATGTAGCTGGGTTAATAGACGATCCAAGTAGCTGAGCAGCGCAGCGTGCGCGCCGAACTGAAGCAGTGGTGGTACAAACTGTGGATCGACGCCCCAAACGCCCTGCACGTCGCGAACTAACCGCACGGCGGGACACGTTAGGTAGTCACCGTTTTCATCACCATCCAGACGCAGCGTAAGCGCATAACGCACCACCGCCATGGACTCGGTATCGTTACCAAAAATGTCCTGCACTGAAGTCCAATCCTGACGGTAACGAATCGGGCGATCGGCTTTGGCATCCGTCGGTAGGCAGTTACCGCCGTTGGCGTGTTCCAGCGGCAGCGCCAGCAGCAGCGTAGCGCTTTGTGCGTCGGCAGGTAACACCTGCGCTAAATCCAGCGCAGGTGGCAAAAGATCTGCTCGTTCACTGTCTAGCAGCGTACCGTCCTGAAAGCGGACGCTAATGCGATCCGCTTTCAGTTTGCCCAGCCGTAATGCGTCCTTGTCGAACTCAGCAGCCATGATCCCCCAAGGGTGAACCAGCGCCAGATGAGCAATACACTCATTGGTGTAAGCCTCCCAGCGTGCCTGCTGTTGGAACTGCTGCGGAGACAGTAATGTCCCTGCAGCCCATAACGGACGGTCAATTTTCATCTTTGCGCTCGGTCCCGATTAGGCTTTGGCTTTAGGCATCTGCGAAACCAGAGACAGGTTCACATCCATTCCTTCAACTTGGAAATGCGGAACAGCAAACAGCTTCACGCGGAAGAAACCAGGGTTATCGTCGATATCTTCAACGGTCACTTTGGCATCGCGCAGCGGATGAGAGGCCTGCAAATCATCTGCCGGATCGGTCATTTCAGTCACCAATCCACGGATCCAGTTGTTTAGCTCTAGCTCCAGCAAACGGCGGTCTTTGGTGGTGCCGATATTTTCGCGCTGGATCAGTTTCAGATAGTGCGCAATACGCGACAGCAGGAAGATGTATGGCAGACGCGCGTTGATGCGGCTGTTTGCCGTAGCATCGTGGGTTTCATACAACGCCGGTTTCTGGGTGGAGTTCGCCGAGAAGAAGCACGCATAGTCGCGGTTTTTGTAGTACGACAGCGGGATAAAGCCCAAGTTAGCGAATTCAAACTCGCGGGTTTCTGGGATCATCACTTCTGACGGGATTTTCACCTGATTGCCGGTGCCCAAATCGTAAAGATGAATCGGCAGATCGGTAACGGCACCGCCGGCCTGCGGGCCACGAATTTGCACACACCAACCGTTGTTGATGAAGCTTTTCACCATGTTGGCGGCGAACGCAAACGAGGCGTTGGTCCACAGATATTTCTCGTGATCCGGGCCCTTCACCTCTTCCACGTAGTTAAAACTACGCACAGGGATGGTGTCTGGACCATATGGCAAGCGGCCTAATACGCGCGGCATCGTCAAACCGATGTAGCGCGCATCGTCGCTTTCACGGAAAGATTTCCACTTCAGGTACTCTGCACGGTCGAAGTAGTTACCGATATCTTTGATAGCAGCCACTTCTTCCATAGTGTCTTTGCCGAAGAACGCTGGCCCAACGGAACCAATGAACGGCATATGCGCAGCGGCGGCTACTTTGGAGATATTGCGCAGCAAAGCGATATCCTGCGGGCCACGACCAAACTCATAGTTTGAGATAGTGGCTGCAATCGGCTCACCGCCTGGGGTGTCGTATTCCTGAATGTAGGTATGGGAATACAGGCCGCTTTGCGCAATTTCAGGGGCGTCTTCAAAATCTTGCGCCAGATGATCTTTGCTTACGTCCAGCAGCTCAATGCGAACGTTCTGGCGGAAATCAGTTTGATCAATCAGCGACTTAACACCGCGCCATGTGGATTCCACGCGTTGAAAATCAGGGTGGTGCATCACGGCATCTAGCTGACTGCTAATCTGAGCATCCAATGCGGCAATATGGCCATCCAATAGGGTTTTATCCAGTTTTTCGACTTTTTGCGCCGACTGCTTCAGCAGATCTAAAAACACGCTCACGGCGGCGGTAACACGCTCGTCGGCGGAGGTTTCTGCTAGCCCTTCGTTATTTTGGAAGATTTCAATACCGGTCAGCGATGAGACCGGGCTGAGATTGATTTTTTCAAACAGCGACGCATAAACGCCCTGCATGATAGGCGCTTCATTTTCCAGCACAGCGGTAGCATTACCCTGCGCATTTTTTTCCTGTACAGACATCAGCATTTCCTTCTCTTATCCAACCCGGTGATTAACAGTCTTGCGGCGCTAATGCCGCCAATTCCGCGCGCAGTTCATCGCTCAAAGCGTCGTCTTTGAGAATATTTTCGAGTTCACGGCGGAACGTTGCGTTGTCGAGCAGGTTTGATTTGAGATCGCGTAGCAGGTTGCGCATGGCGAGCAGAGCACGTAGCTGAGGGATCTGGCGAGCTACCTGTTCAGGTTCGAAATCTTTCATATCGTTGAAAGTTAGAGATACCGCGGTATCTGTGCCGTCACCGGCCAAGGTATCTGGAACCGCCATTTTAATACTTGGCTGGAATTCACCCAGTACGCTATTGAAGTTATTTTTATTAATATCGATTTTGCTACGTTCTGAAAGTGGACGTTGTTCTTTACCGTTGCTGTAGTCGCCCATTACCAGTAATTTCAGCGGCAGTTCAACTTTCTTCTGAGCTCCACCGGTATGCAAATCCAATTTGATATTGACGCGAGCCTTGGGTACTTCATTTTGGAAACTTGATGAAGCCATTTACTGTCCCTTACAACTGAAAATTAAGGATAACTGCCAGTCGTGACAAACATTCCCTGCCTTAAATTAAAGCACCGTTGACAGGTGGATTAATTGCGAATAAACGGCGTAGTCAAAACGTTCATCGATTGGCGATATTTAGTATTTCTAGTACATATTTAATTAATAAGGAAAGATGAGTAAGCAAAATACTCGTGGCTGAGTTTAAGAAGTTTTGGCGTCTATTAAGAAATGGTTAACTGTTACAGGATGTAACGAAAAGATCGTTTTGTGACATAGATCATCTAGTTGAAATGTAAGATATTTCTTACGAGAAAAAGCAATACCCCTTGCGCTGCAAGGGTTTAAGGCATATCGCCTCAGGCTTAATCCTAGTCATTTGTTAGAATGTAAAAATAAGATATTTCCTCTATAGCGAGAACGAAGAAATGGTTATCAGGCCACACTAGGAACTTTGCTATGAAAATATAAAAACAGAATAGGATGGTAAAAATCAATAGTGTCAACGGCATTAATGATTTTGTTTAAATTCGATGAAGATAACCAATATGTCCATATAAATCGGCAGATCCGCCACTATTTACAGAACTGTGATAAATAATTACCAACCATTTAGCCTACGTTTAAAAATAGGAGTTTTCATACTGTTCGTACAGATAATCCGAAATACTCTACTTGAGAGGAGTATTCTCCGTTTATGTCTGATGTATATATCAACCTTATGAATTATCGATAAGTCATTTATATAACCTTTCGCCGTATGCAGACCCATATAGCGACCTTTTCACTGGGTTTGGCATATTTAGCTTAGAAGTAAATAAAATGCATCAAAGCGCGGGATAAAATAGAGATCAAAAAATAGGCAGATTAAAATTTGAGGCAAAAAAATAGCCCCGCGGTCGGCGAGGCTGATATCTCAGGTTGCTGCGATTGACATAATGCGCAGTGGCTTAGTGTCTAAATGCTTTGACGCAGAGGAGAAGCGGTTTCATTGGGACGATTGGGCTCTTTTAGCATGCCAATCAGAAGATCAATCTCTGTTTTGTTCTTGAGCCCCAGCTTCTTCTTGAGATAAGAGCGTCTGTTTAAAATGTTTTTGTAGTCGTTGCCCTTATGTTTCGCCTGCGAACATACCGCATCCCAGTCCATCAATAACGCCGCAAATTTATTGGAGATATGCTTTTGTAAGCCAAGATAAATTTGCGAAGACAGCGTATTCACCAAATACCCGTGTGAGCTGCTCTGAATGATGTCAGATAGCGCTTGTAGGTTGCCGATGCACGATATGTTGAGTTCAGGAAAATCTTGCGGGTAGCGGCGCGCTAGCTGAGCGTCTTTATTGTCAACGATCAGAACGATACGGCTGCGATAGCTCTCATCCGCCAAGCGCTGCAGTAGATACTGAATATCACTGTCGCAGGTTAATACCGTATCAACCAGCAGTAGTTTAGGCCGAATGATCAGCACCGCTACGGCAGTTTGGATGGGATTTTGAAACTTGAAGTTAGGGCTGTTTCGAGAAGAAGCTGAACGACATCCTGTGATGTTCGCGATAGCCGACTGCATGATGTGCGAGCGACTGAATAAGAATATGTCATCCATGATGTCCCCCTAGCAGGGTGCTTCAGCGAAGCATTCACTCAACACCGCATTAACAAGATAGAATATTCACCCATTCTATCAATGGGTATTTCGATAATCAATTTCGATCAAATCTGATCTATTGATCGTCAGCATCAATCACAACCAATCAAAATCGCTCAATTGATCGTCATAATCTATCTTTGATTCTTGCCAATAAAATGCATCTAATTGATTTACAATTAAAAAGTTAATAGCCTTATAAATTGCATGCATAAATTGCTCAACATTAACAATGCTAAGCGTTAGGGATTTATTTTTTTCATCCAGAAAAAACAAAATTTAATACTATTTAGAAAGTTCTTAGGAATAAAAAAAACTATAAGAAAAGTCTAGGTCAAGCAGCTTCAAGGCGGGATAGCAAACCAATCTCTTGCTTTATTGCCGTGCCATACATTGACTATAGTCACTGTGTAGCCAAAGCGGGGAAAATTTGAACATTTCTTTTTGGCGGGGGCGACGCGCTACTTTGCCTGCACGGCGAAATCCATTTCAATGGAAAAAGATTCTAATAGCCAGCAAAAGGCTACGCCCAGCGGCGTGGCCTTTTACTGACGTTTTCCACGTGCATTACCAATCAATACCTGCCTGTGCCTGAATACCGCTGTCAAAGGCGTGTTTCACCGGCCGCAATTCACTGACCGTATCTGCCAACGCAATGATTTCACGGTGGCAGGCTCTTCCTGTGATCACCACATTTTGTTGAGCAGGTCGATTTTCTAGCGCGGTTAACACCTCATTGAGCGGCAAATAGCCATAGGTCAGCATGTAGGTCAGTTCGTCTAAGATAACCAGCCCATAGGTGGGATCGGCCAGCATGCGCTTGCCTTGTTCCCACGCCGTCACCGCAGCCCGGGTATCCGACAGCTTATCTTGGGTATTCCAGGTAAAACCGGTAGCCATAATATGAAACTCAGCCCCGGCGCGTTCGAGTAGATTTCGCTCGCCGCTCTCCCACTCCCCTTTGATAAATTGCACCACGCCCACCTTCATGCCGTGACCGATTGCCCGTGCCGCTGTACCGAACGCCGCCGAGGTTTTGCCTTTGCCATTACCGGTAAAAACAATCACGATCCCACCGCGTTTCGTGGCTGCCGCAACCCGCTGTTCAACGCGCTCTTTGAGCTGTTGCTGACGTTGTTGATAGCGTTCCTCACTCATGACGATGCTCCTATTGGCTATTTCTGACAGCCTGCACATGCCTTCATTTGAATCTGGTCGAAGAATGAGTGGCCTTTGTCATCGACCAAAATAAACGCAGGGAAGTTTTTGACGTTCATTTTCCACACCGCTTCCATGCCCAGTTCGGGATACTCAAGGCACTCCAAGCTTTCAATATATTCCTGCGCCAGAATTGCCGCCGAGCCGCCAATACTGCCCAGATAAAAGCCCCCATGCTGGGCGCAGGCGTCGGTTACCTGCTGGCTACGGTTGCCTTTGGCGAGCATCACTAAACTTCCGCCGTGAGATTGGAAAAGTTCAACGTAGCTATCCATTCGCCCACCGGTGGTTGGCCCCATGGAACCTGACACATGCTCGTCCGGTTTTTTTGCCGGCCCCGCATAGTACACGGGGTGATCTTTCATGTATTGCGGCAACGGTTCACCCCGTTCTAAGCGCTCTTTGAGCTTGGCATGCACGATGTCACGCGCCACAATCAACGGCCCGTTGAGCGACACTCGCGTAGAAACCGGATAGCGTGAAAGCTCTTGCTGGATCTCCGCCATCGGGCGGCTGAGGTCAATATTGACCACCTGCCCTTCTTGCTGCTGGCGCATCGCCTGCGGGATCAGGCGTTCGGGATGGCGCTCTAATTTTTCCAGCCAGATCCCCTGTTTATTGATTTTTGCTTTGATATTACGATCGGACGAGCACGATATAGCCATGCCAATCGGGCAAGATCCACCATGACGTGGCAAACGAATCACACGCACATCATGCGCAAAATATTTGCCGCCAAACTGCGCCCCCAAGCCAAACTCGCGTGATGCCTCAAGCAAGCTCTGTTCTAAGTGCGTATCGCGGAATGCCTGACCATATTCATTGCCACTCACCGGCAGCGCATCGAAATATTTGGTTGAGGCCAACTTGGCTGTTTTTAGCGTTTGTTCCGCCGATAAGCCTCCAATCACAAAGGCTATGTGATACGGCGGGCAGGCTGCCGTGCCCAAACTTTTCATTTTTTCGATCAGAAATGCTTTTAGTTTTTCCGGCTCAAGAATGGCTTTAGTTTCCTGATACAGCGCGGCTTTGTTGGCTGAGCCGCCGCCTTTATTCACGAACAAGAATGAATACTGTGCGCCCGTGGTGGCAAAAATATCAATTTGCCCAGGCAGGTTGGTCGCGGTATTCACTTCGTTGTACATATCCAACGCCGCATTCTGTGAATAGCGCAAATTATCTTGGCGGAAGGTGTTAAAAATGCCGCGCGACAGCGCTTCAACGTCGTCAGTATCGGTCCAAACATACTGGCCTTTCTTTGCGACAATCGTTGATGTTCCCGTATCTTGGCAGTTGGGCAAAATGCCTTTGGCCGAGATTTCAGAATTACGCAGGAGTTGTAAAGCGACATATTTATCGTTTTCACTGGCCTGTGGATCTTGCAAAATAGCCGCTACCTGCTGCTGATGCGCGGGGCGTAGGAAAAATGATGCATCATGAAACGCCTGTTGAGAAACCAGCGTTAACGCCTCGGGTTCTATTTTAAGCACTTCCTTGCCATTAATCGTGAAGGTAGAAACGTATTTATCGGTAAGTAGGTAATATTCCGTTTCGTCTTCAGAAAGAGGAAATATCTCTTGGTAAAAAAAATCATTTTTATGCATTATTTTTACTCAATAAATTGAAAAAAGTGGCAAAGCGTTCTTGCTAGCCATGGGCGCAACAAAAAAGATTGGTTGAAAATTGAAAATATAAAAGCAGTTCCAATTATTATTTTATTAAATTAAAAATCAAATGTTCAATTTTCAACATATAATGCTTAACCGTGAATACGTGTTTTCTTTAACTCTTCATCCTTTGATTTTTCATGAACCCAGTGGCTAAACTTCTGCAAACTACGTAATCCTCGTTTGCCTTCTTTATAGGTTAAAATAAAGTGATTACCTGTACTCATCGGTAAATCACACGGGATCACCATATCGCCATTTTCAAGATCTTTATGAATCGCAAAGCGCGGCAGCAGCGCCACGCCTAAATTAGAACGCACCGCAGAAATCAGCATAGAGAGCAGATCGAAGCGAGGCCCCATACGCACCTGCGGGCTACTCACGCCAGATAACGCAAACCAGTCGTGCCACGAATCTAGCCGTGTAGTCTGATGTAATAACCTATACTCATCCAGCAACTGGTCTGCGCGCATCACTTCTTTATCATCACGCCACAGCATTCGGCTACAGACCGGAACTAATTCCTCTTCAAATAAATGTTCATTTTCGGCCCAGGGGCTACAGAAGTCTTCTCGCATAATCACGGCGTCATAGCGTAGATTTAAAAAATCAGCCGGTGTGGTTAACGCAATTAAGTTAAGCACTATCTCTGGATTATTTTCATGAAAGTCACTGAGGTTAGGAATAAGCCAGTGCGTGCTAAACGTCGGCGTCACCGCTAATTCTAAAATCTGCTGGGTAGACTGATAGGACATAATACTTTGCGTATCACGCTCCATCTGCTCTAACGTATCTCTGACGAGGTCGAGATAATAACGGCCTGCGTCGTTAAGAAAAATGCGCTTACGCACATGATGGAATAAAGACACGTTAAGAAATTCTTCTAATGCGGTTATCTGACGGAATACCGCACTCTGTGTTAACGCTAATTTCTCTGCGGCACGCGTGTAGCTTTCATACTGAGCCACGGCTTCAAACGTCACTAATAGATCGGTCTTAGGAATTTTACAGCGCATTTTGATACACCCATTAATTCATAATTTAAAAATCAGTTACGTAACGGCGACGGCGGCAAAGTAAAACCACTGCTCGTTTGCTGGCCCATATCGCAATACATGGCGCAGGCGGCGCTAATCACTGACATAGCCACTGCGGCGCCGCTGCCTTCCCCCAAACGCAGATCCAGATATAAATACGGAACAAGGTCGAGATGCTTCAGCGCCACCCCTGCCCCTTTTTCAGCCGAAAAATGAGAGGGAATGCAGTAATCTCGCACCTGTGGCGCCAGACGGTACGCGGCAAGCGCCGACGCATAAGAGAGAAAACCATCCAGCACCACCGGTACTCCGGCGGCGGCGGCGCCAAGGATCACCCCGGTCATCCCGACTAAATCAAAGCCACCGATTTTAGCCAGCACGTCTACGGCATCATCGGCACGCGGTTGATTAACGTCGATGGCCCGCCGCACAACGCTTTCTTTATGTGCCACTCGCGCCAGTGGAAGGTTCGCGCCGATACCGACGACGTCATGAGGGTCGGTGTCGGTCAGCACGCTGATCATGGCCGACGCCGGCGTGGTATTGGCAATGCCCAATTCGCCGACGCCAAAGATCGAGATCCCCTGCGCCACGCGCTCCTGCACCAGATTTGCGCTGGCTATCAACAACTGTTCTGCCTGCTGATAGCTCATTGCTGGCCCGCGAGCGATATTTCCACAGCCGCGCGCCAGCTTCAGCGAACGCAGATCGGCGATAGGATCGGCATCAATACCAATATCGATCGGCAGCACGTGCGTATTGCTACTTTTGGCCAGCGCACACACCCCGGTAAGCCCCTTTTGCATGTTTCGAGCCTGGATCGCCGTGACATTTTTAGGCGTTACGGCAACCCCTTCCTCAAACACGCCGTGATCGGCGCACATCACGATAATCTCTTTGTTGAGATTGGCTAAATCCGCAATCCCCGACATGCCTGACAGCTGGATCGACAGCAGCTCCAAGCGCCCCAGACTTCCCGGTGGTTTGGCTAACGCATCCACATATCCCGCAGCCTGCGCCATTTTTCCCTGATCTAAGGGACGGATCATTTGAATAATAGAGTCCAATGTGTTCATGCTTTTTCTCGTTATGGTGGCGCATAAGGCGCAGGTTATTATCCGGTGTTGTGGTGGTGCTAAACCCAAAGCAGCGCTAACAGGAAAATCATTTCGCCCATCTCTTCTGCTGCGCCCAGCGTGTCTCCGGTTTGCCCACCGAGGTGATGGCGGAAATAACCCGCCAGCGCGTAAATAGCCACGAAAGTGATCGCCATCGCCGCCAGCGCCTGACGACCGCCCAGTATTGCCACCAGCAAACAGCCGATGACTAACGTCGTCGCTGCCTCAAAACGCGATATTTTACCGATATAAATATTGCCCATGCCGTCGCCTTGGCGGGCGTAGCGTTGCCCATACATCACCAATACCATCGCGGTTCGCCCCGCCACGCAGGCGCAGCTTAAAAAGCCGAATAATACCCATGGCGATGAATCGGAAAGCGACACCACCGCCAGCGTTTTCGTTACCACGCAGAAAATCAGCGCGAGGCCTCCGTAGGTTCCAAGCCGGCTATCTCGCATAATTTCCAGCATTCGCTCGCGTTGGCGGGCAGAGAAAATGCCATCGCAGGTGTCGGCTAATCCATCCAGATGAAAACCGCCGGTCAGCAACGTCAACGCAAACACGTAACCCAACGCGCCAATAAAAATACCTCCGCCTGATTGGCTGATAGCCAGCGAAACCGCAGCGGCTAGCATTCCCACCATCAGCCCCACGATGGGAAATGCTGGAACGCCACGCCCGTATTGCTGAAAATCTACCCCCTGCGCCCAGCGGCTTGGCACCGGCAAACGAGTAATGAATTGCACCGTGGCCCAGAACATCGTTAGCGTCATTAGATGTTGCTCCCGCAAGCCTGACTCATCGCTGTGGTTCCTGATGCTGGCGCATCAAGGCATAGATGCGGTCGATATCCAAATGCACCCGCATGTTGGATGCCAACGCGTCAAACTGCGTCTCTTTGTGATGCGCATAGTCAAAGTTTTCGCTGTCTAGCGGCGTCAGACCTTTTTTCTGCCTCAGCTGATTGAGCAGCGATCGGGTGAACCGATTTTGTTCAAACAGGCCATGCAAATAGCTGCCTGCTACGCTGCCATCGTGATTTAGCGCCCCGTCGAGCCACTGCTGCGCCTGACCATTCTTAACCTGCATATGCGCAAACGGACGGGCATTTTCACCCAGCGTGGAAACCCCCATATGGATTTCGTAGCCCGTCAGGGGTTGGTCACAGCATTGAGCTAACAGCCCGTTAAGGTGGGAGCCTGAAACGCCAGCCACCTGCGCGGTTTTTTTACTCGGTTCAAAACAGGTATCCACGTCCAGCAAACCTAAACCGCACATATGGCTTAGGCCTGACTCCACCTCATCGAAAATCTGATTACCCAGCATTTGATAACCACCGCAGATCCCCAAAATTGCGGTGCCTGCGCCGTGGGCTTTTTTAATCGCGCGATCCAGCCTTCTCGCTTTTAGCCAACTAAGATCGCCGAGCGTATTTTTACTGCCCGGCAAGATAATCAGATCCGCGCCCATGATTTCCTGTGGGTCGACGGCGTAGCGCAGACGCACATCTGGCTGCACCGAGAGCGGATTAAAATCGGTGAAGTTGGCGATGTGCGGAAACTGAATCACCACCACGTCGAGATCGGCTGCTTTGGCGGAGGAATATTTCCCGACCTGCAGCGCCACGCCGTCTTCATCTTCCAGATCCAGCGATAACCAAGGTAGAACGCCGAGAACCGGAACCTGAGTCAGCGCTTCAATTTGCTTAATGCCGGGCTGCAACAGCGTGATATCACCGCGAAATTTATTGATGATGACGCCAATAACTCGCGCCCTTTCTTCCGGTTTGAGCAACGCTAAGGTGCCATAAATAGAAGCAAATACTCCGCCACGGTCGATATCTGCCACCAGCAATACCGGTGCGCCAGCGGCCTCAGCCATGCCCATATTCACAATGTCTCGATCGCGCAGATTGATTTCTGCCGGGCTGCCCGCCCCTTCCAGCACCATGATGTCGGATTCGCTCGCCAGCTGTTGATAGACGGTTCGAATCTGCTGCTGTAGCTGAGGTTTATAGTGGTGGTATTCCACGGCATCCATGTGACAGGCGACTTTTCCCATCACAATAACCTGCGCTTTGCGATCGCTCGTCGGCTTGAGCAGCACCGGATTCATCCGTACATCGGGCGCAACTCCCGCCGCCTGCGCCTGAAAAATCTGCGCTCGGCCCATTTCATCGCCCTGCGCGGTAATCCCTGAATTCAGCGCCATATTCTGCGATTTGAACGGCTTACAGCGATAGCCATCCTGCATAAAAATCCGGCAAAATCCGGCAACTAAAACGCTCTTTCCCACGTCGGAGGCGGTACCCTGAACCATGAGTGAAATGCTCATTCTTGTTTCTCCTTCCAGTGCCGCAGCACCGCGATCATTTCCTGTTCGGTTTTGCACAGCGGCAAACCCGCCTCGCAGTGCAGTTTCACCAGCCAAGGCTGTTCTAAACCCGCACTTTCCAGCAGCGTTTTATTCACCAAAACCTCCTGCGGCGAGCCGGAACTCAGCACTTCGCCATCCGATAGTAGGTACAGTCCGTCACAGATTTGATAGATGAGATCGATATCGTGGCTCGAAATAATGATGCGTTTGCCCTGCGCCACGATCTGCTCAATGATCTCCAACATCTTGCGTCGCCCCGACGGATCGAGTCCGGCAGTCGGTTCATCCAAGAGTAAATAGTCCGATTGCATGACCAGCGCTCCGGCAATTGCCACCCTTTTTTTCTGCCCGAAGCTCAAGCATTGAACCGGCGTATGGCGAAAATGTTGAGCGTCAACCAAGCGCAAAGCCCAGTCGGTACGGCGCTTAATCTCCGCTTCCTCAATACCCAGATTACGCAGGCTGAAGGCAATATCATTTTCTACATCGCTGTAGAAAATCTGCTGGTCAGGATCTTGAAACACCGTCACCACGCTTTGGCGTAGCGCTCGAAGGCCCTTTTTGCTGTAGACCAACGGCTCATCGTCCCACCACACCTCGCCCTCTTGGGGCTGATAAATACCGGAGAGATTCATAAACAGCGTTGATTTTCCACTGCCGTTCGCGCCGATAATGCCGGTGACGTTGAAGTGGCTGAAATCTAACGTTAGGTGCTTTAAAACCGGCTTATCTTGATAGCTAAAACACAGCGTGCGCGTGGCTAATCCACCGTCGATGTGAGGTTTGGTGTCCGTTTGCATACTCATAGATGAAAATCACCCTGATAAAGCTTGAGTTCGAGCGCCACAGACATTTGCTGGTAGCGGCTCAGCACGCGAGAAAACAGCATCGAAACCAGCATGGCCAAAGACCGATAGCTGCTTCCCAAAGAGCAGTAACCAAAGCGCAGCGTCTGAGCGTTGTGGATCGCCGCCGCCTCTTCAACAAAAATGAAAATGAACCGCCACGTCAGTAATATTTGTTCAATTAACAGATGCGGCACGCGGCAAAACTTCAGCAGCTTAATCAGCTGTTCAAACGGCATGTTCAACATGAACCAAAAGGTGGCGGCCAATGACGCGAGGCTGCGCCAGAACGTCTGATTAGCGGTCTGTATGCCTAAGGCATCAATTCCCCACCAATAGCCTGCGACCGGATACCCCCACAGCAGCGTTTCTGGATGCTGCGTCCCCGTTAGCACTATCGCGAGAACGCCTACGCACAGAAAACCAATGGGGATCAGCAGCCATTTCAGGTAGCGGAGCACGCTAATATGCAATAAATAGCAGGTCAGAGCAGCCAGTCCACACAGCACGCCAATCTGCCCTAACGGCGGTAAAACCATGGCTAGCGCCATAAACACCACGTACATCGCGAACTTGATGCGCGGATCTTTATGGCACCAGCGGCTCTGATAGCTCAGCGTTTCAAGATTCAGCATTTTCGTTGCGGCCACGACGGTAATAGCCCAAGACGTAGAAGATCACCGCCGTTCCCAGACACCCTTGTAAGGTGAAAAGCAGGCTTTCAATCTCGCCGCTTGCCGGTTCATAAATCGACTCAAACCAAGGCTGATAGTGCGGGGAAATCTGTAAGATTTGTGCTTCGGCCTGATCGTCTGAGCCGCCATATTCCCCGCCGTGATCGATAAAAAACGGCATGATAAATAATGCAATCACCAACGCGATCAAGATGTATGTTCTCTTCATTGTGAGAAACTCCATGCGTGGACTAAACGTCTTTTCACCAACTGGTCATAGATAAGAACGGTTAACAGGCCTTCAGCGATGGCAATCGGAACCTGCGTGAAGCAGAAGATCCCCATAAATTTCAATATCGCCGCCGTCATGCCTAGCTGCGGATCGGGGAACGCTACGCCTAACTGAATCGAAGTCACCGCGTAGGTCACAAGATCGGCAAAGAAGGCACAGAGGAAAACGCCCACGTCTTTGCGCAGCCCCGCTTTGCATGAAATTCGCCAGATGAGATATCCCACCATCGGGCCAATGACCGCCATCGACATGGCGTTTGCGCCCAGCGTGGTGACTCCGCCGTGTGCCAGCATCAGCGCTTGGAACAGCAGAACAATGGCGCCCATCACGGCAACCACCGACGGGCCAAATAGGATCACCGCCAGCGCAACGCCGGTTGGATGTGAGCAGCTGCCTGTAACAGAAGGGATTTTTAGGGCCGACAGCACAAAGATAAAGGCGCAGCACAGCGCCAACAGGACCTTTTGGTTACTGTCTTGTTGCACAATATGGCGTAGCCGAACTATTCCGGCCGCTAAAAATGGCAGGAAAATCAACCACCAGCCAATGGCCCACATCGGCGGTAAGAAGCCTTCCATGATGTGCATCGCGAACGCCTCTTGGGGCGCTAAAATCAACAACACCGCAATGACAAAGCCGGTTAGTGAAAATTTCTCTAAGCTCTTTTGCATGACTTACCTCGAAGCATTCCAATTTTTATTCACTAAGATGGTTGAAAAATAAGGCAGTTCGAGCTGTCGGTCGCACTCATCAAGGTGATACCAGCATTGCTGTGTGGGCAGCGTGGCGTCAGACATCATGATGGCGTGGTCGAGTAACCCCATTCGCCCGAGTAAAGTACGTATCGTGGTGAAGCGGCCATACACCTTCATCAGCACCACGCAGTCATGGGTGCGTAAAGCCTGTTCCAGCTCGTTTTCCGGCGACGTGCACGAGAGTACGGCCAGCGTTTGATTCTCCATCGCCAGCGGCATCGCGCTGCTGGCGGCAATCGCGGCGAAAGACGTCACGCCGGGAATAATCTCCAGCCACGGTTGGTGTCCAATACGCGCCAGCAGTGATACCCAGGTGCTAAAAAGCATGGCGTCGCCCAGCGTGATAAACCCAACCTGTTTGCCCTGCGCGACTTCTCGCTGCATGGCGTCGGCAACCCGATCCCAAACCGCCTCTTTTCGCGCCTGTTCGGCTTTCATCAGGAAGTGATAGGTGCGTATTTCGGTGTTTGGGGAGAGGTACTCGGCAACAATGCGGTGCGCTAAACTCTGCGCATCGGCTTTCCCTGCAGGGGTGTAGAGCACATCAAGCTGCGCAAGCGTGCGCGCCCCGCGAACGGTAATCAGATCGCTTGCGCCGGGGCCGACGCCGATGGCGTATAGCTTGCCGGTCATAACGCCACCGCCGCACAGCGTTGCGTCAGTGCAACGGGCTGGTAGCGCCGCGCGTGCATAACCGAACTTATTGGTTTCATAAGAGATGTCCTTTTTTAGCTGGTGTCTGTTCATCTTGATAACAACCTGCGCCGCGCTAGATAACGTACCCGCGCGGCGTAATCATCAATCCATCACTCAGATAGGTTGACTGATTGCCGACGATCACCAGACTGGTCATATCCACCTGTGAGAAATCCATTTGGCTAAAGGTAGTGACCCATTTCTCCTGCTTTTTCCGTCCTGCTGCCTTCACGACCCCCACCGGAGTGGTATCCGTTTTCCACGGCGTCATCAGCTCAAAAGCCTTGGCGAGATGCCCCTCGCGCCCGTGGCTGCGGGGGTTATAGAAACAGATGACGAAATCGGCCTGCGCCGCGGCGATAATTCGTTTCTCAATCACCGGCCACGGGGTGAGCAAATCACTGAGGCTGATATGGCAAAAATCATGCATCAGCGGCGCTCCGAGCAGCGCGGCGCTGGCGATACTGGCCGTGATGCCGGAAACCACGCGCACTTGGACATTCCGGCGTTGTTTGCTGACAAGTTCCAAAATTAGACCCGCCATGCCATAAATGCCGGCATCACCGCTGCATACCATGGCAACATTTTTTCCCTGCTCGGCAAGATCGATAGCTATCTGGCAGCGTTCGATCTCTTTGCACATGCCGGTTTTGATCACCTCTTTGTCGGCGGTCCACTTTTTGACTAAATGGGTGTAGGTTTTGTAACCCACCACGATATCGGCCTCTTGCAAGGCAGCGATGGCTTCTTGGGTCATCATCGCTTCGCTGCCCGGACCTATGCCTATTACGCTCAACATGCGGTTGTTACTCCTGTCATCATGAGGATCATGCTGTTAAGCCTGACGATATTCGTGGCTGAAATCGGCATCGTAGAGCTTTGAATAGTGGAACTGGTCACCGAGAAAAGCGCCGACTAAGATCAGCGCCGTTTTGCCAATTCCGGCGTTATTGACCTTCTCTGAGATATCGGCCAGCGTGCCGCGCACGGTTTGGCTGTCTGCCCAAGTGGCTTTGTAGACCACCGCCACCGGCGTATCGAGGGGATAACCTCCCGCAAACAGCTGGCTGACAACGCCGCTAATGTTTTGCACAGAAAGGAAAATCGCCATCGACGTTTGGTGACGTGCAAAAGCCTGAAGCGTTTCCTTCGGCGGCATCGGCGTGCGCCCTTCAATGCGCGTGATAATCAGACTTTGCGCGATCTCGGGTACGGTATACTCCACGCCCAGCTGAGCGGCGGCGCCTAAAAATGAGCTGACGCCCGGCACTGAGACAAAGCCAACCCCGTGTTGGCTCAGCACCTCGCCCTGTTCACGAATAGATCCATACAAAGAGAGATCGCCGGTCTGTAAACGCACCACCAGCTTTCCGGCGCTAACGCCCGCCAGCATTAGGTTGGTTATTTGTTCTAAGGTGAGCCCTGCGCTGTCATGGCATTGTGCCTCGGCAGGGCAATATTCCAGCAGTTCGGTATTGATCAGAGATCCGGCATAAATCACCACCTGCGCCTGTTGCAACAGTTGGTAGCCTTTGAGGGTTATCAGCGATTTATCACCGGGTCCGGCACCAACAAACCATACTTTTTGGGTATCAAAACGTTCAGGCACAGCCCTTCTCCTTGCGGCAAGAAATGAGGTAAGAGAAATTATTTGGTTTGAAATAGTGACCTTGTCCCAGCGGCGTTAGCGTATTCACCTGAATCTCACGGCAATCGAGGTCTGCGACCGATCGCTGCTGCAGATAGGAAAGTGCCAGGGAGAGGTTTTCTAATAAAATGAAGCTCATCACTAAACGGCCATCCGGCGTTAAGCGCTCCAGCGCCCAGTCAATCAGCTCCCGCAGCATTCCGCCGCTGCCGCCAATGAAGACGGCATCAACCCTCTCGTTTAATGCCATCGGCGCGGTACCGGCCAAAATGCGCAGATTGCCGCAGCCAAAGCGTTGGCTATTTATCGCGATGAGATCCAGCGCATCCACGTTACGTTCAATGGCGATGACGTCTAGATCTGGATAACGTAGAGCGGCCTCTAAACTTATGCTGCCCGTTCCCGCGCCCACGTCGACAAAACGGCGAGCCTCAGCCAGCTCGAGCCTTTCTAGCGCAAGTAATCTCACCGCCTCTTTCGTCATTGGCACACCGCGCTCGCGGATAAATAATTCATCTTTCATCAACACGGCTCCTCATGGGTTCTCATGCCGTTACGTCTGCGGGGAAACGCCGTGAGAAGTCAGCCAAGATGTCATTGACGGGGCGATTTGCACCCAGCATAGGGTTGTCTAAAGAAAATAAGATGGCGTCACATACCGGGCGGTTATGCGAAAACCGCAACATCTCATCGATGCGTTGGCAGATTTTTTTGGCTATTAATTCAAAAACGTTTTGCCAACCGCGCTTGTTAATTAGGTCGATGGCGGCCTCTGTGGTGGCGCACTGCTCTACTGCGTACAGCAATTCAAAAGGCGCGCCGAGCAATGCCAAATTGGCGATCAGCACTTCCCTACCGCAATCGGCAACGTGGCTATGGGTATGGAAAATACCCGCGGCTATCTTGACCAGCTTTCCGGCATAACCGACCAGAACCACATGGCGAAATCCCAGCCGCACACACTCTTGCAGCATGTAGCCAACGAAGTTGCTCATCACCACCGCGTGATGCCCACAGGCGGTGAGGTGTTCTGCAATCAAGCACTCTTCGTCATTGCTGGGAACTAAAATGATCTGCTCTAAGCCCTGCGCTCGTTTGCTCTCCAGCTCAATCGCCAGAGCGCGTTTCCAGCTCTCTTCCGACATCGGGTTTACACTATCGCTAGCGCCGATGATGGAAATTCCACCTTCGATCCCCAAATGCACGTTGTAGGTTTTGCACGCGCGCTTTTCCCCCTCTGGGGCAAAAATAACAATATCCGCACCTCGACCAGAGCCAATCACCTCACGAACCGCCAATTCAATCATTTGGCGCGACGTTTTGTGAATGGCCGCGGTTCCCACGTATAGCCCTAGCCCTGCGCGAGTGATGCGCCCAATGCCTTCACCGCCGTCAATCGTAATAACGCCGCTGTTGTTCAAACTGACCCGCGCATAGATCAGCATGTCGTGGGTGGCATCGATATCGTCACCACCGTCGGTGCATATTGCCGCTGTGGCTTGCTGTCCCTCGATCAAAGGATGCTCTACCGATAAGAACAGCGTGACGCCAGCGGATGTGGTAAGCGAAATTTGTTCAATAATCTGCTGACGCAGGATCATCAAAGCCGCGATACGTGCCGCCGCCGTGGCACATGACCCAGTGGTATAGCCTTTGTGCCAGGTTCTTCCTTTATGCCTCTCCATCATTGAATACCCTCGGCTTATCACGGTGCACAAACACCACTGGCTCATTTATATGTTTTATGTTTCGATTTTTTGGTTTCGACGTTTTCGCTTTACACCCTTTATTTTTATTTCGTCAAACACCCTGGTTGTATTTTCCATGTAAATAAAAGGTGGTAACAATTAATTAACTTAACATTTAATTTAACAAATCAGTTAAAAAACACGCTGACACACGCCAATAAAATTGCAGCGTAATATATATAGAAAGCGTATTTTTATTGCATATTAAGAGCCATTTAAATCTCGGTATTTAAAATACACACTTTCATATTTACAAACATAGCAATTGGTTTTTTTTGTGACCAGCATCTTAATAATAATTAAAGTTCATTAATTGCCACAAAAAATCAAAATTTATAAAACAAAAACATAGCCGAGGACATAGCAGATTTAAATACCCAGTTTGCAAAGTAATTACTTTACTCATAAAACCTTAAAAACTAAATGAACAGTAAATAAATTAACCATTAACTTCAACGAGATATAAACAAAAATCAAGAACCTCAAATAATATAAAGAGATCATTCCGTAAAATGATTAAATATTGCGAGCGGCGTCAAACATATATTTTTTTTAGTCATTAATAATAGCGTCGCATCAGTAAGACCCATGAAAATTTATATAATTATAAATCTAGCGGTAATTTTAATTACCCGAAACTTCAGCCATAAGTTTTAGCCATAAAGGTTTGTCTAATGAGGAAAGGAAAAGTTTTACTAGTGGGCGCTGGACCAGGAGATGCATCACTCATCACGGTTAAAGGATTAATCGCTATTCGTGAGGCTGACGTTATTGTCCACGATCGTTTAGTTAATCTTGATCTGATTGCGCAGGCTGCGTCGAACTGTCAAATTATTAACGTTGGGAAAAAACCTAATAATCATCCGATCCCTCAAGAGAATATCAACCAAATCCTCATTGATCATGCCCTCATGGGAAAAAATGTCGTTCGCCTAAAAGGGGGCGATCCGTATGTTTTTGGGCGCGGCGGCGAGGAAGCAGAAAGTCTGGCGCATTGTGGGATCCCTTTCGAGATTATTCCGGGGATCAGCTCGTCTATCGGCGGGTTAGCCTATGCAGGTATCCCCGTAACGCATCGTGACTATGCCTCCAGTTTTCACGTAGTGACGGGTCATATGTGTCAAGGCAACGAACCGCAAAATTGGCAGGCGCTGGCACAGTTGGAAGGCACGCTGATTGTGCTTATGGGGATGACCCGACAAGAGGAGATTTGCCAGTTGCTGATCGATGCCGGTAAATCTCCCGATACGCCTGCGGCGGCCGTTATGTACGCCAGCCAGCAGAAACAGCAGATGGCGAAAGGCACCTTAACCACCCTCAAGGATGAAATTCAGCGTAAAAATCTGCATGCACCTGCGTTACTGGTTATCGGCCAAGTGGTCAATCTCAGCGAAATTCTGTCATTTGCTTCCAGCCAAGTTGATATCAGCCAAGAATTATTGCTGCAGGCGGTATAGCCAACAACATCCGACGCGAAACTGGCAAAATAAAATCTGTTTAGCCTTGCGAACAGACTGTTAACCATCGGCATCAAGGTGTGATTTATGGCTGAAGCATCCTGTCCGGCCTCTTGTGGTGAACTACTACAGGGGTGGATGGTGGGAGGGGAAAAGCTGATCTCCTGCCCTATCAACTGGTATAGCACCGTTTACGTGAATGAAGGGAAACCGGGTCCGCAAGAGCGCCCGCGAATGCGGCAAATGCTTCAGCAGGTATTGTCCTTTCTCGGTGAATCGCCACGGCTAGCTGAAAGTCTGCGCATTGAGTTTGACTCAACCATTCCAGTAGCCAAAGGTTTAGCGAGCAGCACCGCAGATATCGCCGCCACGGCAGTGGCTACTGCGCGTTTGCTTAACCGTTCGCTAAGCCCCGAACAGCTGGCTGTTCTTTGTGTTGCCATTGAGCCAACGGACAGCACCATCTTTAAAAGCCTCACGCTTTTTGACCATCAGACAGCGCAAACCCAGCAGCATTTTCCGTGGCTGCCTACGCTGGATATTGTGCTGTTAGAAAGCCCGCAGCGCGTCATTACCGAAGAGTTTCACCGTAGAGATCGCCAGGCGCTGTTACTCAATCAGGCGCAAAATTTAGAAAATGCCCTGATCCAGTTTCACCTTGCCAACCATCGCCGCTGTTATTATCGCCTTGGCGAAGCAACCACGCTTAGTGCGATTGCCAGTGAATCTTTATTACCCAAACCTGAATTTAACCAGCTGCGCGATTTGGTCGAACATTGGGGACTTTATGGTTTGAATGTGGCCCACAGCGGGAGCATCGTTGGCTTACTCTGCGATCGGCGTAAACATGATATCGACAAAATAGTCAGTGCATTACAGCAGCGAAAAATAGCGGAAAGCTACCCGAGAATTCATGTCGTTAAAACCGTTGCCGGTGGCGTACTTTAGCGACGTTCTCTAAATAGCAAGTGACTGCATCTCATTTATACCCTTCATTCTTTAAATGAAGTGGTTAAATTTAGGTGTTATTTAAACAGGAATGATCTCTGGTTTAAAATTTCACGCAGCATGGTCTTATCAGTATTGCGAGGTGACGCATTGATAATTATCAATGGTATTTATTCACGGGTGGCAAATTTACGCTTACCTTTTTAATTTTCTTATTTTTTTGAAATTATAAAAACACCCAATAAATATGACAAAGGTCACATTCCACTAAATACTAAGTAGATCACAAAAATGGATAATCATTTAGCACCCTAGCGGGGGGTTATGTATTTTCACAAAAAACAATAAACACGTAATACCATGTTATTTAACGATTTTATTTAATTTTTTTATTTTTAAATAATAATTTATTTATTTTTCAAGAACTCCTGACGAGATATCAATTGTGTTTGAGTGGCGCAAAAAGCACATTGTAATGAACAAATATTCAGCGGTTTTTTTTGAATTTTTATCGTCGCGTTATCGCCAACACTTTATATGCAGCATGTCACAAAAAATAACCTCTGGTGAGTTTCAAACATGATTTTGATCATGGCATTAACTTTCCAGTCACCAAGCTAAATATGGACCGTTATCTAAATAGAGGGCTTATTAACATGCAAAATCCAACAATTGTTATTGGCGTCATCGGTGCTGATTGCCATGCTGTTGGTAACAAAGTATTAGATCGCGTATTCACCATGCACGATTTCAACGTCATTAATCTCGGCGTGATGGTTAGCCAAGATGAGTATATTGATGCGGCCATTGAAACCGGCGCGCAGGCTATCGTCGTTTCCTCTATTTATGGGCACGGTGAAGTGGACTGCATCGGCATGCGGGAAAACTGCATCGAGCGCGGCATCGGCGACATTCTGCTCTATGTGGGCGGTAATCTGGTTATCGGTAAACATGACTTTTGCGATATCGAAGCCAAGTTTAAAGGGATGGGCTTTAACCGGGTCTTCGCCCCTGATACGGATCTGGAGCTGGTTTGCTCGCTGATGAGAAAAGACATTGAGCCCGTTATGCAAAACGAACGTGTTGCAGAGGGCGTGCAATGATCAACGTCTCTATCGATATCGGCTCCACGTGGACGAAAGGAGCAGTGTTCGAGGTGGGAGATAATGACCATATTGAAGTCAAGAACTGTGCATTATCTCCAACAACACCGCACCATCTGGCTGAGGGATTTTTTACCGTTCTGAATAAAATCCTCAACGTTGACGATGCACGTCCGCTCTTGGCGTCGGGAAAAATCAAACTCGATTATTCCTCGTCGGCCAAAGGTGGACTGGCCGTTGCCGCCATCGGTCTGGTGCCCAGCATTACGTTAGAGTCGGCGAAGGTCACGGCGCATTCTGCCGGAGCAAAGGTTTCACAGCATTTTGCTTATAACCTGAACAAAGCAGATCTGCGTGCTTTAGAGACCACGCCGCCCGATATTTTGCTGTTTACCGGAGGCACCGACGGCGGTGACTGCGTGCATGGTTTAGCTAACGCCAAGCTGTTGGCCAAATCTAATCTCGAATGCGCCATTATTTATGCGGGTAATCGCGACCTGCAAGATGAGATTCAAGATCTGCTCGGCGATAAAGATTTAACCATCGTCGATAACGTTTTACCAAGTCTGGATAACCCGAGTCCATTGGGTGCTCGCAGCGCTATTTGCGATATTTTCCTGCATAAAATCGTTAAGGGTAAAGGGCTAGACGTCATTGTCGAGCAAACCGGCGAAGAACCTTTACCGACCCCCTACTCCGTTTTCGAACTGGTGGAGCAGATCCGCCGCCATGTCGTGGGATGGGAAACCTTCATGCTTCTCGATATGGGCGGCGCCACGACCGATATTTACTCGGCGAACCAGAACAGTCTGGCACCGGATACCGTTATGCATGGGCTACCAGAGCCCATCGTCAAACGCACGGTAGAAGGCGATCTGGGGATGCGAGTTTCGGCCATCACGGCAGGTGAAACCGGAGCACCGCTGATTGCTCATTATTTTTCTCATCAAGAAAGCAAAATTGCGGCCTTTCATCATTACCTGAAGCATCTGGTGGCTCATCCGGGCTATCTGCCACGTACCGATGAAGAACGCGTCTTTGATCAACTGCTGGCGGGGATCTGTGTGGGTTATGCAGCCGAACGCCACGCGGGCAAAAAAGTACAGGTCTGCACCTGCGCCGGAAATGTCGACCTGCAAGTGGGCCGAGATCTCAATCCGATCAGAAAAGTGATCGGCACCGGTGGCTGGCTCTCGCGCGCCAATGATTTCGATATTCACCACTGGTTGAAATATCGCGATCTGGACGACAACGGCAAGCAAGTGCTGCTGCCTAGTCAGTTTGAATATTACCGAGATACACAGGGTTTACTTCCGCTACTCGCCAATGTCGCTCGTCGCTTTCCTAAAGCTGCCGCCCAGACTAGCGTTCGTATTTTGAACAAGTAAAAATTGGAGTCATGATGGAACTTCGAAACAAAAAAATTACGTTAGACGATTTTATGACCGAGCGTGCCGGTGTTTTACAAACTTGGCATACCGGAAAGGATGTTGAAAAATTTGAGGACTGCGTCAAATACCAGCAAACAATTCCTGAGTCCAAAAACTTTGCCAAGGCACTGTTTGAAGCCGACAACCAAGGTATTACGCTCAGCCAGCCACGTGCGGGGGTGGCGTTAATTGAAGAGCATATTGCGCTGCTCAAAACGCTGCAAAAAGACTGCGATCTGCTGCCCACCACGATTGATGCTTATACCCGTCTGAATCGTTATGAAGAAGCCGCCATCGGCATTCAGAAATCCATTGAAGCAGGAACGTCAAAGCTTAACGGTCTGCCGGTCGTCAACCACGGCGTAAAAGCCTGCCGCGGCATTACCGAATCACTCGACAAGCCCCTGCAGATCCGTCATGGCACGCCCGATGCTCGCCTGTTAGCCGAGATTGCGATGGCCAGCGGATTTACCAGCTACGAAGGCGGCGGTATCTCCTACAACATTCCGTACGCTAAGCGTGTCACGCTTGAAAAATCCATCCGTGATTGGCAGTACTGCGACCGCTTGATCGGCGTGTATGAAGAGCACGGTATTCGGATCAACCGAGAGCCTTTCGGCCCACTGACCGGCACGCTGATCCCACCGTTTGTTTCCCATGCGGTGGCCATCATTGAAGGGCTGCTCGCGCTGGAGCAAGGCGTTCGCTCTATTACCGTCGGCTACGGTCAGGTCGGTAACATCGTGCAAGACATTGCCGCCATTAAATCACTGCGCGATCTGTCTCATGAATATTTCCGTGCCAACGGCTATGAGAATTATGAGCTGAGCACCGTTTTCCATCAGTGGATGGGCGGTTTCCCTGAGGATGAGTCCCGCGCATTCGCGGTTATCTCGTGGGGTGCTGCGGTTGCCGGCATGGCTGGCGCAACCAAGGTGATTACCAAGAGCCCGCATGAGGCTTATGGCATTCCAACCGCAGAAGCTAATGGGCAAGGGCTACGCGCCTCTAATCAGATGCTGAATATGGTTCGCGATCAGAAATTCCCGCCGTGCCTAGAAGTCGATCGCGAAGTGGAACTTATCAAGCGTGAAGTGCGTGCCGTGATGAACAAAGTGCTGGAGCTGGGCAACGGCGACATCGCAATCGGCACCGTACGCGCCTTTGAAGCCGGTGTACTGGATGTGCCGTTTGCGCCAGCCACCTGCAACTCAGGAAAAATGCTGCCGATCCGCGACAACAACGGGGCGATCCGCGTATTCGATCCGGGCTCAGTGCCGTTGCCTAAAGACGTTTTGACGCTGCACCACGACTTTGTTGCCGAACGCGCCAAGGAAGAAGGCCGCGAGCCCTCTTTCCAAATGATCATTGATGATATTAACGCTGTATCCCATAGCAAATTAATAGGAAGACCATAATGAAAATCAAACACGCACTCTTTACCGCTGGCAATTCATCCTTCTATTTTGACGATCAGCAGGCGATTAAAAATGGCGCTCAGTTAGATGGGTTTATCTATAAAGGGAAGCCGGTCACGCCAGGATTTACCTCGATCCGTCAGGCCGGTGAATGCGTTTCTATCCAATTAATTTTAGAAAACGGCGCGGTGGCCGTGGGTGACTGTGCGGCGGTGCAATACTCTGGCGCTGGCGGTCGCGATCCGCTGTTTGTGGCTGCCAATTTTGTTCCGTTCTTGGAAAAACACATTAAGCCGCTGCTTGAAGGCCGCAGCGTAGATGAGTTTTTGCTTAACGCCCGCTTCTTTGACGACGTGACCATTGAAGGCAAACAGCTGCATACGGCGATCCGCTATGGTCTGTCACAGGCGTTACTGGACGCAACCGCGTTAGCCACCGGTCGTTTAAAAGCCGAAGTTGTCTGCGACGAATGGCATCTGCCGGTGATCGCCAAATCTATCCCTCTGTTTGGCCAGAGCGGTGACGATCGCTACATCGCCGTCGACAAAATGATCGTGAAAGGCGTTGACGTGCTGCCTCACGGCCTGATTAACAACGTGGATGAAAAACTGGGCCGCAACGGTGAGAAACTGCGTGAGTATGTGAGCTGGCTGGCAAAACGTATTGCCGATCTGCGTGTCGATCCTCACTATAAACCGAATCTGCATATTGACGTTTACGGCACCATCGGTCTGATTTTTGATAAAGATCCGATCCGCTGTGCAGAATATATTGCCAGCCTGCAAGAGCAAGCGGGCGATCTGGAACTGTACATTGAAGGTCCAGTTGACGCCGGTAACAAACCCGATCAGATCCGTCTGTTAACCGAGATCACCCATCACCTTAAAAAGCTGGGCTCTAAGGTCAAAATCGTGGCTGATGAATGGTGCAATACCTATCAGGACATCATCGATTTTACCGACGCCGGCAGCTGCCATATGGTTCAGATTAAAACGCCAGATCTGGGCAGTATCCATAACATCGTCGACGCCGTTCTTTACTGTAATAAAAAAGGCATGGAGGCTTATCAGGGCGGTACCTGTAACGAAACCGACGTTAGCGCCCGCACCTGTGTGCACGTTGCCATCGCCTCACGCCCAATGCGTATGCTGATCAAGCCGGGGATGGGCTTTGATGAAGGGATGAATATCGTATTTAACGAGATGTCGCGTACTCTCGCTCAGTTGAATGCAAAGGCGAACTAACATGTCTAAAACGTTTAAGATCTTGTCGCCAACCGCCATTCTGGGATACGGGTTCCCAGAAGAAAGCTTTATGTTGGCGATGGAGGAATCTCCCGATTTGATCGCCGTTGACGCGGGTTCTTCCGATCCGGGTCCGCATTATCTCGGCGCAGGCAAAGCCTTCACCGACCGCGCAGGGGTCAAGCGTGATTTGCGCTATATGATCACCGCCGGTGTTCAGCACAATATTCCGGTGGTGATTGGCACCGCAGGGGGTTCTGGTGCCGCGCCTCACCTTGAGTGGTGTCGCCAAATCATTCTTGAGATTGCCAAAGAAGAAGCGCTCGAGTTTACCATGGCAGTGATCCCTGCCGACGTGGATAAGGCGGTCGTTCACGCAGCACTCGACGCCGGAAAAATTACCGCGCTGGATTTTGTTCCTGAACTGACCCACGAAGCCATCGATGCAACCACCTATATTGTGGCGCAAATGGGTATCGAGCCGTTCCAAGAAGCGCTGGCGGCGGGTGCGCAGGTGGTGCTAGGTGGTCGAGCCTACGATCCTGCCTGCTTTGCAGCCCTGCCTATCATGCAAGGATTCGACGAAGGTTTGGCGTTGCACTGCGGCAAAATACTGGAGTGTGCGGCCATCGCGGCCACGCCGGGATCAGGGTCTGATTGCGCCATGGGCATTTTGGACGAAAGCGGGTTTACCCTGAAAGCGTTCAACAAAAAACGTCAGTTTACCGAGACCTCTGCGGCGGCGCATACGCTGTATGAGAAATCAGATCCTTATTTCTTGCCGGGTCCTGGCGGAGTGTTGAACCTGAAAGCCTGTCAGTTTAAAGATGCTGGCAATGGCCAAGTCCGTGTGACCGGTTCGGTACATGAAGAAACACCTTATACCGTGAAGCTGGAAGGCGCTCGCCCTGTGGGCTATCGCACGCTCAGTATTGCCGGAACCCGTGATCCAATCATGATTGCCAACATTGACGATATCTTGGTGGAAGTGCGTCAAAGCGTAGAGAAGAACTTGAGCATCGCTCCAGACGCGGTGAAGCTGAATTTCAATCTTTACGGCAAAAATGGCGTTATGGGCAAGATGGAGCCCGAGCCGAATACCACCTCTTATGAACTGGGGATTTTACTCGACGTCGTGGCGCCGACTCAGGCAATGGCCGACAGTATTTGCTCTCTCGCCCGCTCCACCCTGCTGCATTATGGCTATTCAGGCCGAATTGCAACCGCGGGTAATTTAGCATTCCCATTCTCTCCGTCAGATATTAAAGGCGGCGTGGTGTATGAATTCTCCATTTATCATCTAATGGAATATACGCCTGAGATTAAATTTAAGTTCCGTTTAGAAAACGTGACGCCTGAAGGAGCGATCGCATGAAACAATCAATCCTAGAGTTGGCTCATGTGGTCAGATCTAAAAATGCGGGTCCTTATGAATTAGTGTTGGATATTTTATTTAAGGATAAAAAAACATATTCCCACATCAAAGAATCAGGACAATTTAAAAAAGAGCTGATTGCTCAGATTTATAAAATAGATCCGAAATCAGTTCATCGCATTGTGTGGTTCGACCCGGCGAATGCCGTTAAGGTGGTAATGCCTCGCAGCATTGTGTCTGGTTCCGTAGGCGATACCGACGTCTATGGCGCTCAGCAGCACGCACCGCTGTTAAAACTTGAATTCGCGGTTTAGCTTTTTAAATATCAAACTGAAACACACGGTGCGAAGCGCTCCGTCGTTCGCTGTGCTTTGCACCGTTTTACCCTGAAAGTACTGTTTTTCTTTACGGCATTTTTTAGCAGCATAACTTTACAACACAACTTTGCACCATGACTTGGCAATAAAGAGGAAATATTTAATACACAAATATGCCGTGGGTAAAAATTTCATTCAATGAAGCACAACATCAGCTCCGTTATTAAATAACGTTAGAGAAATGATACTACCCTACTTATAAATGGAATCATTATGAAATCGAAAAACCTAACCACAATGATCATATTGGGTCTGATAATAGGTGTTATTGCTGGTTTTTTAATAAACGAGTTCTGTAGCCAAGAATTCGCCAAATCCTACGCCTCCGAGATCTCTATTTTTACCGATATTTTCCTGCGTTTAATCAAAATGATTATTGCACCGTTAATCATTTCAACGCTGGTGGTCGGGATCGCGAAAATGGGCGATGCCAAAACCTTAGGGCGTGTTTTTTCTAAGACGCTATTTTTGTTCATCTGCGCGGCGTTCATCTCCATTTTACTGGGTCTGGTCGTGGTGAATCTGCTGAGACCTGGTGATGGTATCAACTTTGTCGCCGCGGGCGCAGGTGTCGTTGATGGCATTGAGCCGGTACCGTTCTCGGCGAAAGTGTTCATTGCTCACGCGATCCCAACCAGCATCGTTGACGCGATGGCGCGTAATGAAATCCTTCAGATCGTGGTGTTCTCTATCTTTATGGGGATCAGCCTTTCCGCCATCGGCGATAAAGCCCAGCCGATCGTCTCCGTGCTTGATTCGTTAGCGCATCTGATGCTGAAACTCACGGGCTACGTCATGCTTTTCGCGCCTCTAACCGTATTCGCCGCCATCTCTGCGATGATCTCAGAGCGCGGTCTTGGGGTATTAGTGAGCGCCGGGATCTTCATGGGCGAGTTTTACTTCACGCTGGCCGGCCTGTGGGTGATTCTGATTGGCTGTTCAGTATTGCTGATTGGCCGCTGTACCCTGCGACTGATCAAAGGTATTTCTGAGCCAGCCCTACTGGCATTCACCACCTCAAGTTCTGAAGCGGCCTTCCCCGGTACGTTAGAAGCGTTGGAAAAATTTGGCGTCAGCAACAAAATTGCCAGCTTCGTGTTGCCGATTGGGTATTCATTTAACCTAGTAGGTTCAATGGCCTACTGCTCGTTTGCCGTTATCTTTATTGCCCAAGCCTGCAATATCCATCTTGGCATGGGCGAGCAAATTACGATGCTGCTGATTTTAATGCTGACATCAAAAGGTATGGCGGGTGTTCCAAGAGCCTCGCTGGTGGTTATCGCAGCCACGTTGAGCCAGTTTAATATCCCTGAAGCGGGCTTGATTCTGCTGATGGGCGTCGATCCTTTCCTCGATATGGGACGTTCAGCCACTAACGTGATGAGTAATGCCGTCGGTGCCGCTTTAGTCGGTCGTTGGGAAGGTGAACATTACGGCGAAGGCTGCCACGGAACCGCTAGGAGCCTCGACAGTATGGTGGATGATAGCCAGCCTTCAGAGCAATTCATCATTGAAGCTGAAGCCAAATAACATTTCATTTGTCATTACCTCAAGGGAGACATGCCGCGGTGTATGTTTCCCTTTTCCTGCCTTACCGTCCCGCAGCAGTTCAGCCTGTTAGGAAACTGATATGAAAACGCTTATGAAAACCAAAGCACTTATGCAAACCAAAGCACTTATGCAAACCAAAGTACTTACGCAAACCAAAATACTTATGAAAAATAAGGTTATTTCAGCCTTTTTTATCACCGTGTGTTTGATGGGAACTGGCTACGCAAAAACGGCGCCGAATGCCGAACCTTCGACCACTAACTATTCAGCCATAGTGCAGAATGCCTACACGCAATTTAAAAATGACAAACGTGGTGACGTAGCCGACTACATTCCCGCCTTGGCGAAATATAGCCCTGATAATTACGCCATCGTTGTCGCCACCGTGGATGGGCAGATTTTTTCCGCAGGCAATAAAGATGCACTTTTTCCACTCGAATCGCTTACCAAAGTATTTACTCTGGCGTTGGTACTGGAGCAGCAAGGGCAAAAGCAGACGCTGAATAAGCTGGGGGCGAATGCGACCGGCCTTCCCTTTAATTCAGGTTTAGCCGTTGAACTGCGTCCAGAACGCCCACAAAATCCGCTGGTGAATGCGGGGGCTATAAGCTCGGTGAGTTTGCTTAACGCCAAGAACGCTGAGGCCAAATGGGAGCAGATTATGGGTAATTTGAATGCCTTTGCCGATAATCAGCTGCACGTTAATCAAGAAGTGTATCAGTCTGAATCAGAAACCAATCAGCATAATCAGGCACTCGCTTTGCTGATGCAGTCGTACGGTAGGCTGTATAGCAATCCACGTGAAGCCGTTGATCTTTATACCCGCCAATGCTCCGTGGATGCCTCTACCCTCGACTTGGCTAAAATGGGGGCGACGCTTGCCAATCATGGGCAGTCACCTTATAGCGGTAAGCGTCTTATCGCCGAGGAGAATGTGCCAAAGATTCTGGCTGAAATGGCGATTGCGGGCCTGTACGACGGCTCGGGCCAGTGGCTGTATAACGTGGGGATCCCAGCAAAAAGCGGCGTTGGCGGCGGAATTTTTGCCGTCGTTCCGGGGAAATATGCGGTTGCGGTCTATTCACCGCCGCTGGATAAAGAAGGAAATAGCGTGCGTGCGCAGGAAGCCATTGAGTACATCGCCCATGCAACTCAGGCGAATGTGTTCCGCTAGGGGGCTTTCCCTCGTGAGATAACGCATTTGGGGTTAGCAAAATACCAAAGCAAAAAGGCCACGCTTAAAAGCGTGGCCTTCGAATTTTGGCGGAGGAGTAGTCCGCCAAATAATGCTCGAAAATATAAGCAATAGTTAATTTTTTCATTAATAAACAATATGTTATAAAAAAAACCATTCGGGGATGTCTTGATACCTCCGAAGAAATCCGACACTTTATGCTGTACCGTATGCCCGGAGATAGAATGAAGGCCGGAAAAGAACACCGTATACCACTGTCTGATACTGCTGTTACCCTATTAAAGGATTTACAATGCTTTAAAGACAATAACAGTGTCTTCCCTGCTCCTCGTGGTGGGAAACTATCAGATATGTCATTGCTAGCTGTCTTGAAACGAATGGGTCATTCAGGTTTAACCCAACACGGCTTCAGTTCCACTTTTCGTGACTGGGCTGGTGAAACAACAGATTATTAACGCGAAGTGATTGAACATGCTCTGGCGCATCAACTTGCAGATAAGGCTGAAGTTGCATATCAATGTGGGGCGTTATGGCCTAAGCGTGTGGCGTTGATGGATGACTGGACAAGGTATTAGTATTAACTCAAGGCCCTCATATGAGCATATGTTAATTCACTGCACCAAAAACAGAACATTTCTAGCCATAGAGTAACTATTTTAAACTCCAATCTCGTTTTTTTTGAAAAGAATTAGACCTCTGTAATTGAAGTGTTTTAAAAAACATGCACCCATGTCAACATCCTGTAAAAAACACATGTTTTATTTATATGTAGAGTATAAAATACAAAAACTATAGTTCTACAGAGAACACGTAATGGCTAGATATTTTTCAATTGGTGAAATGTCAAAGCTTCATATGATAAGCGTACAGGCATTAAGATATTATGATAAAATTGAATTATTCAAACCAGCATATGTTGATAAGGAAAGTAATTATCGATATTACACAATAGAACAATTTTCCGTTCTCGACACTATAAAATACTTGAAGTACTTAGATATACCACTTAAAGAAATTAGAAAGCACTTGACCGATAGTGATGATAAAATATTAGAACTTCTCAAGCGAAAAGTAGAATTTGTTGAGAACAAAATAAGACATCTCGAACTCATTAAAAAGGTTTTAACGACTAAGAAAGAAACCATCCAAAATAGTATATATGCTGAAAATGTAGGGGAAATAACTAGAAAACACATTCCTAGTAGGAGTGTTTTATCCATAGGATATGAGCCAGGATTAAACTACGAAGATGCAATGGGATTTTCGAGAAGAAAAATTGCTAATATTTTAGAGGAAAATATATCTATATTTTATGGAGGTGTTAGTGGAATACTTTCAATAAAAAACATTACAACCAATAAAAAAGTAACCTACGAAAATAGTTTTGTTGTTGTAGAACGTGATCTTTTCAACGAAAAAGCGAAAAAGAAAATCACTGAAATTCCTGACGGCGATTTTATCTGCATAACTTATCGAGGGCCATATAAAGATAATTATAACAGTTTAAAAAAAATAATTAATTACGTTGAATACAAAAGAATTCCTGTAGAGGATAATGTATATGAGATTCCTATAATAGATCCGCTATCAACAGGTATAAATAAGGGCCTATTAACTGAGATACAAATAAGGGTTCAAAAACGCGAAATTGATCTCAGATGTCTTGTGTAAAGGTACAGGTCTTAGGGATTGCCGGTATTACTAATTCATTTCAATGATGAGTAACATTACTCACACCAACACAACAAAAAAAGGCCACCAGCAACAGTTCGTTAACAGTCGTAGTGCAACGAATGAAATTAAATAAGTGTGATGCAGCTCTATTATGCTTCTATTGACTCTATAGCAACTATAGACTTTATAGTTTACCGCATATCAATGCTATTTATCCTACTGAATATAACAAGTTATATAACCTACACATGACTTATATATAAAAATGAAGTGGTCAACAAAAACTGGCCACAGTTTTAGAGTTTTTCCAGAACAATCGCTCTGATTCATTGGGTGTTAAGCCACCGTTATATTGGTGGGGTCTGAGCTGGCTGTAATAACCAATGATGTAATTCGTTATTGATCTATTTGCTTCGCTAAAATTAGCGTATCCACAGTTCGGGACCCATTCTGATTTCAGGCTGCGGAAAAATCGTTCCATTGGGCTGTTGTCCCAGCAGTTCCCTCGTCGACTCATGCTTTGCTTTATACGATAACGCCACAATAACCGTCTGAATTCCCTGCTGGTATAGTGACTTCCCTGGTCAGAATGATACATAACGTCAGCCGGTTTTCCCCTGGTTTCCCAGGCCATCGTTAATGCTTTTCCTGTCAGAACTGAGTCCGGAGAAAACGACATCGCCCAGCCTATTGGCTTGCGAGAAAATAAATCCAGAACAACCGCCAGATAAGCCCAGCGTTTGCCCGTCCAGATGTAGGTCACGTCGCCGCACCAGGTCTGATTAGGTTCCGTTACTGCAAACTGGCGATCCAGATGATTAGGGATATCCACATGCTCTTTTGTGGCTTTTTTGTAGCGATGCTCCGGTTGCTGGCAACTAATAATATTCAGCTCTTTCATTATCTTACTGGCCCGCCAGCGACTCAACGGAACACCTTTTGCGCTGACCATATCGGCAATGCTCCGGGCCCCCGCAGAGCCATTACTGGCATGATGAACTTCACGAACTAGGCTAAGTATAACGATGTGTTTTGCATCAGGTTTCTGCGGTCGGCTTAGCCAGTACCGATAGCTACTGCGATGGATCCCGAACACATTGCAAATAAAGGCAACAGGAAACCGCGTCCTGAGTTTCTCAACTAACGAGAATTGTTCAGGGAGTCTGACATCAAGAGCGCGGTAGCCTTTTTTAATATATCGTTTTCCATTTCAACACGTTGTAGTCGTTTTTCTAATTCACGAATGCGAAGTTGCTCAGGCGTCATCGGAGAGGCCTTTGGGGATTTCCCTGCGCGTTCTTCTTTAAGCTGGCGAACCCATTTATCCATCGTGGATTTACCGACATTCATTGCTGTTGCAGCGGCGGCAACGCTGTAGTGCTGATCGAGTACAAGCTGGGCAGCTTCGAGGCGAAACTCGGGGCTAAAATTGCGTCTGTTACGTCCGGTCATAATGTCACCTGTTTTGACTATGAGGCGATGATATCACCTCTATTCAGGTGGCCAGATTTAGTATTCCACTTCATGGCAGAGTATCTTAGCAATGAGGAGTTCGTTGAAGTTGTTAAATACCCATCACTTATATCACATCCTCAATATGAACTTTGCCAACAACAAATGAATGGTCATGGCGGCGGAGTGGTCTCTTTCAAGCTAAAGGACGGAATAAATGGATATACAAGAGATCAAGCCAGCAGAAAACTTATCAATGCTTTTGAGCTTATCACCATCGCTACCAGTTTAGGCGAAGAGCACACGCTAGTTCAAATGAATGGAGAAAATTTAATTAGAATATCTGTTGGGCTTGAGTCATCAAGAGATATTATTGGTGATATTCATCAAGCGTTAAGTTTTTTTTAACGGGCTTGGATATGCTATAAGAAAATTTTATATCTTATAGCCCCAATAAGTACGCCAATGACTTTTCATATTTAACATATAGAGTTTTAAAAATGAAAATTAAGAATAACTCAAAAAAGCTTATTATTATATTCTTGTTAGCGTTTGGCACAACAGCAATGTATAGCCTTCCATACATGAAGTCATCATTTTATGAACCTATGCAACTAGCTCTTTCACTGTCGCATACTCAAATAGGTAATGCACTCAGTTTGTATGGTTTCATAGGTATGTTTTCATATTTTTTAGGCGGCTGGTTTGCAGATAGATTCTCGGGTCGAAATCTAATTACGTTCTCTTTAGTCTCCTCTGGTGGTCTAGGTTTTTATTACTCAACTTATCCGTCATATAGTATAATATTGTTAATATCAGGTTTATGGGGAATCACAACGATTCTCACTTTTTTTGCAGCATCAATAAAAATTGTCCGAATGCAAGGAACTGAATCAGAGCAGGGCCGCATATTTGGATTTTATGAAGGACTGTCAGGTGTTGCTGGTACATTGATATCTTTTATTGGTTTGTATTTTTTTGGTAAATTCGCTGAAATATCATATGGATTTAAATGTGTAATATGGCTTTACTCATCCGCATCTGTTCTATGTGGCATTTTTCTATTCTTTCTGATTGAAAAAGAAAACTCCACGCAAGATGCCAATGAAAAAAACCGCTTAAGGTCAATATTTAACGTTGTATCAATGCCTAAAGCGTGGCTCATTGGTGCAATCATATTTTCCACTTATATGATCTTCTCCAGCCTAACCTATTTAAGCCCCTATTTATCTGACGTTTATGCTATGCCACTGGCGTTAGTTTCTATAGTTTCAATTATACGAACCTATGTCATCAAGATGGGTGCATCACCCGCTGCTGGTATTGTTACCGACAAAGTTGGTTCTTCCATTAAAGTGTTATTTTTTGGCTTCATTCTCATGTTATTTAGCTGCGCCGCATTTATGCTCATACCTAAACATGAAAGCTTTATGTGGATTGCAGTTGTTAATATGCTTATTCTTAGCATACTTCTATTTGCATTTAGAGGTATCTACTTCGCATCTGTATCCGAGTCTAAGATTCCATTAGAAAAAACTGGTGCTGTTGTTGGCTTCGCTTCCTTCATTGGTTTTTCTCCCGATGCATTCTACTACACTTTGGCAGGAAATTGGCTCGATAAGCATGGTTCTGATGGCTACACTTATATTTTCTTGTTATCAATTGCCTGTACAATACTAGGAATAATTTCTACGTATTTGCTTTATCGAATGAATCAAACACAGAAAAATGATGTTCCAATGAAACTGCAGCAAGCATAAAACGCCAACGCCAGAAAACAGCTTGCCCGTCGTTGGGCTATACAGCAGCGTGGCATAGCGATTGAACCTATACTGCTCAGCAAGGAACAGTTGATTACAATCCTGTAAAGAAGATCTGCAGCAGGGGTGTATCACCCGACTTTACTGTTTAAACGCTATACGGAGCTAATTACCCGTATTGATGGCTACCTTACACGGTAGCCATCAGGTTCACTTGGATAGGTTTTTGATGAAAAACTCAGATTTTAGATACAAAAAAAGCCCGTTATCACGGGCTTTTTTTGTATCACTTCATGCAGGATAAACCAAAAACTCATTGTAAGTTATTGACTTCCCTAAAATCTGGCGGAGGAGTAGAGATTCGAACTCTAGGAGCTGTTACACTCGACGGTTTTCAAGACCGCTGCCTTAAACCACTCAGCCACTCCTCCGCAACGGGACGAACTATAACGGCACAGGAATTTCTTGTAAAGCACGAGAATGTTCGAATGCCGATAAAATCGCCAATTATTAGTTTGTTTGTTTTATTTTTCAGCGCACTGGTGAAAACATCAACGTTATCGCGCTTTTCTTTTGGATAGTTTCCCACTGTAATCAAAGTAAAGAAGGGTAAAACGCCTTTCGTGCGCGCGTGCTCCTCTCTATTATTTTGCTCTAGATCAATAATTTTCCGATCGATTCATTACACAAGAGAAAAATTCTATGGACCGTATTGTTGTTTCCAGCTCATCTTCGCGCGACTCTCTGCTGAGCACGCATAAAGTGTTGCGCAATACTTATTTTCTGCTGGCACTGACGCTGGCGTTCTCCGCATTAACCGCCACGGCTAGCACGGTGCTGATGTTGCCTGCTCCGGGTCTGCTGTTGATGCTGGTTGGTTTCTATGGCCTGATGTTCCTAACCTATCGTTTGGCCGATCGCCCTGCCGGTATTTTGGCGGTGTTCGCGATGACCGGGTTTATGGGCTATACCCTTGGCCCAATTTTAAGTTCCTTTATCGCCAGCGGCGCAGGCGATCTGATTATGCTGGCGCTGGGCGGTACGGCGGCGGTGTTCTTCTGCTGCTCGGCCTACGTGCTGACCACGCGCAAAAATATGTCATTCCTTTCCGGGATGATGATGGCAGGCTTTGTTATTTTGCTGGTTGCCGTGGTTGCTAACCTGTTCTTACAGATCCCAGCGTTGTCGCTGGCGATTAGCGCGCTGTTTATTCTGTTCTCTACGGGTGCCATCCTGTGGGAAACCAGCAATATTATTCATGGCGGCGAAACCAACTACATCCGTGCCACCGTTGGCCTGTATGTTTCCCTGTATAACCTGTTCATCAGCCTGTTGAGCATTTTGGGTTTCGCACGCAGTAACTAATTCAGCCCAGCTGAATATGTAGCACGGTTTTACCCAACAAAATGTTTTACCCAACAAAATGTGCCCCGCCAAAAGCGGGGCTTTCTTGTTTCTGAGCTGCACCCTTCTCCTTCCCTTATTGCTCACTTTGCCGCGCTGCCGCTCCATGAGTTACAATAGCCGCTGATTTGTCGATGAGAGATACAATCCCGATGTTAGAATTTGCTGGCCGCCAGATTGAGACGGATGCGCAGGGTTACTTGCTGAACAGTAGCGATTGGAGCGAAGAGCTGGTGCCTTTGCTGGCGATGGAAGAAGGTATTGAGCTGAGCGAAGCCCACTGGGAAGTGGTGCGTTTTGTGCGTGAATTCTATATGGAGTTCAATACGTCGCCCGCCATTCGCATGCTGGTAAAAGCCATGACACAAAAATATGGCGAGGAAAAAGGAAATAGTCGCTATTTGTATCGTCTATTTCCTAAGGGCCCCGCCAAACAAGCCACCAAGCTTGCGGGTTTGCCAAAGCCGGTGAAATGCATTTAATCAGTATTTGATTTTAAACTGGCTGAAATTCTGTAGCGAACGCGGTTCTGTGAGTACCTGATCGACTCGGGCACCGCGTGGACCGCCCTGCTTTATCCACTCAATCAATTGCTCGACCGCGTCGGCGTCTCCTTCCGCCACCACCTCCACTCGGCCATCATCCATGTTGTAGGCATAGCCGGTAAGATTGAGCGCCCGCGCCTGACGCTGCGTGTTATAGCGAAAACCGACGCCCTGAACGCTACCTGCAACATAAGCCGCCATACTGACTTTTGACATATTGCCTCCCTAAGCTCCGAGTGATTTGGGTATTTGCTTTTCTTGTCCCATAACCGGACAATGTCGCACCTTATTTGTCTGATTCATCATAGATCATAGAAAACTAACATGACCGCACGTTTATTTCTTGCCAAAGGACGCGAAAAGTCCTTACTCCACCGCCATCCATGGGTATTCTCCGGTGCAGTGACCCGCGTTGAGGGTAATGCTGCTTCAGGTGAAACCATCGACGTTTGTGATTTTCAGGGAAAATGGCTGGCCCGTGCCGCTTTTTCGCCTCAGTCTCAAATCCGTGCGCGTGTCTGGACATTTGATCAGCAGGAAGCCGTGGATCGTGACTTTTTCATCAATCGTCTGCAAACCGCTCAGCAGTGGCGTACATGGCTGGCCGAGCGTGATGATTTAACAGGCTATCGCCTGATCGCCGGTGAATCTGACGGCATGCCGGGAATTACCATCGACCGATTCCAAAATTTCATCGTCCTGCAGTTGCTTTCAGCAGGCGCTGAATACCAGCGTGCTAATCTGTTAGCCGCGCTGCAGCATTGCTACCCAGAGTGCTCAATTTACGATCGTTCAGACGTTGCGGTACGTAAAAAAGAGGGGTTACCTTTGGCGCAAGGTTTAGTGCTGGGCGACGAACCCCCCGCCTTATTGCCTATCCGCGAGCACGGCATGCAGATTTTGGTTGATATTAAAGAAGGCCATAAAACTGGCTTTTATCTCGATCAGCGCGACAGCCGACTCGCCGCGCGTCGTTTTTCCGCCAACGCCAAAGTGCTGAACTGCTTCTCTTACACTGGCGCATTCGCGGTGTCCGCGCTGATGGGCGGCTGTGAGCACGTTATTAGCGTAGACACCTCACAGGCGGCGTTAGATGTGGCTCGCCAAAACGTGGAACTCAACCAGCTAGATTTGAGTAAAGCTGAATTCGTCCGTGCCGACGTTTTCCAACTGCTACGCAAATACCGCGATGAAGGTCGTAAATTTGACCTTATCATCATGGACCCGCCAAAGTTTGTAGAAAACAAAAGTCAGCTGGCGGGTGCGTGCCGTGGTTATAAAGATATCAATATGTTGGCAATGAACTTGCTGAACAGCGGTGGCATTTTGCTGAGTTTCTCTTGCTCAGGATTGATGCCAATCGAATTGTTCCAGAAAATTTTAGCCGACGCCGCCATAGATGCTGGACGTGATGTACAATTTATAGAGCAGTATCGTCAGGCGGCCGACCATCCGGTTATCGCATCTTACCCTGAAGGTCTGTATCTGAAAGGCTTTGCTTGCCGTGTAGTCGGTTAATCAAAAAGCGATCGCCGCTGCCATGAACGGTTTCATGCAGCGGCATATACCATGGATAAGGTTGAAACGTTCGTCTCCGCCCACATATTTATAGGTAAACCCTGTTCGTGCGACCCGCAACGACAGGGGAAAGAGCAACGGTTTCTCAGGAGGTCATTATGATTACCAGCAAATTTGGCATCGGACAGCAGGTACGCCACAAACTGTTAGGCTCATTGGGTGTGGTGGTAGATATTGACCCTGAATATTCACTCGAAGTCGCACCTGACGCCGACGAATTAGCCGCAAACGAACATTTGCGTCATATGCCGTGGTATCACGTGGTGATGGAAAATGATGATGGTGAGGCGGTGCATACCTATTTAGCGGAGGCGCAGCTTGATGGCGAAAACAGCGACGCCCATCCTGAACAGCCTTCTATGGATGATTTAGCCGAATCAATCCGTCATCAGCTACAAGCACCGCGGCTGAGAAACTAACGTTCTGAATCTTTCTTTAAAAAGCCCAGTATTCTGGGCTTTTTTGTCTGTGTTTTACGCCTTTTCTAACCCGAAGCGCGGAATATCAATTTTAGGGCAGCGATCCATCACAACCTGTAATCCGGCCTCTGTCGCCAACTGTTCAGCCTGTTCGTTGATGACACCAAGCTGGAGCCACAACACTTTAGCTTTAATCGCAATCGCCTCCTCCGCTACGCCATAAGCCGCTTCCGAATTCCTAAATACGTCCACCATATCAATGGGATGTGGTATTTCAGCCAAGGTTGCATACACTTTCTGGCCTAGCAGGTTTTGCCCTGCCAATTTGGGACTGACGGGCGTAACCTGATAGCCTTGCTCTAGCAGATATGCCATTACCCCATAGCTTGCCCGATGCGGTTTATCGCTCGCACCGACTAACGCTATGTGCTTTACCTGTTGCAGAATAGATTTGATCTGTTGTTCGGTCATGCTGGCTCCATAAGTGGCAAATACAAAGAGTAAGCGAAACGGGTCATTCTTATCACTTTGCTTAGCCTAATTGAGTCGTGGTTGTGGCTCTATTTGATATTCATCGGCTAACATGTAAATAAGTATTAACAACAAAATACTTTGACACACCATGAAGGCTACTGAACAATGTCCTTCGCACAGTCTATAGTTGAGGGTTTCATGAGATATCGCGTTTTACAGACAGGTGCGTTGCTATTTTTGCTCAGCCAGTCCGTTTTTGCTACTACCTTAAAGTTTAGCTCAGAAGTTGAACTTCTGGCCGTTGATGGCCAGCAGCTGCCTAGTGCCCTATTTAAAAGCGCCGATAGTTTGGAACTCAACGGCGGTGTTCATCAAATATTGTTCCGCGTGGAGAAAATGGTTCCCCCTGCGGGACAGCACCAGCGGATGTTCACCTCGGTACCTTTAGTGGTGGTCTTTGACGTATGCGACTACACCTCAATCAGCATTAAAATTCCCAAGCTGCTTAATGAACATGACGTTCGCGCGTTTGAGAAAAACCTCAGCTTCGATTTATTGAATAACCGTGGTATTCCGGTGGAGTATAAATCCGATGTTTTGCATATCAGCCAGCCGCTGTTAGCAAACTATGAACAAGCTATGCAGCGCTATAACCTCTCCGATGCCTCAGCCGCTCTGCCTGCGCTGATCAAAAAAACACAAAAGTGATGAATTAATCGTCAAGCAGCCTTTTTTTTTGCGTCTTGTCTGATTATGGTGAGCAACCTTATTGTATTGTGTGTGAATTCATATGATTGGCTAAAGGTCTAGACATGGAACTCACCACCCGCACTATTGCTAAGAAAAAACATATCGCGCTTGTTGCTCACGATCACTGTAAACAGGCGCTACTGAGCTGGGTGCAAGCAAACCGCGATCAGCTGGCACAGCATCAACTTTCTGCTACCGGTACCACGGGTAATCTTATCCAGCGCGCAACCGGCATTCCTGTAAACAGCATGCTCAGTGGCCCAATGGGCGGCGATCAGCAGGTGGGTTCTCTGATTTCGGAAGGGAAAATCGATATGCTGATTTTCTTCTGGGATCCTCTTAATGCGGTTCCACACGATCCCGATGTCAAAGCGTTGCTGCGCTTGGCTACGGTTTGGAATATTCCCGTCGCTAATAACCGTTCAACAGCCGATTTCCTGATTAGCTCCCCGATGTTTAAAGACGAAGTTGAGATCGCGATCCCCGACTACCAGCGCTATTTAGCCGAGCGTTTGAAGTAAATCTGGGAAATAGATACAAAAATGGGGACTTAAGTCCCCATTTTTTATGGCTTGCGCTGTACCGCTGCGCCCAGCCGCTTGAGCTGTTCAACAAATACCGACGGCTTATCGACATCCTGCATCAGCCACACTTGATGGCGTGCTCGCGTTAACGCAACATAAAGCAATCTACGTTCTTCAGCGTCTGGGAAATCTTCACTCTGTGGCAACAGAACCTGTTCAATGACGGACTCGCCCGTTGTCGCTGGGAAGCCATCTTTGCCCTCTTGTAAGCCTAAAATAATCACATAGTCAGCCTGCTGTCCTTTGCTGGCGTGAATAGTCGTAAATTCCATATTGAGTTTAGGCCAGCGTGTAGCGGCTTTATCTAATACATCCGGTTTGAGATACCGGTAGCGCGCTAGGATCAGGATCCGCTCTTCAGGTTTTACGTAGCCGCTGAGCTTGTTTAGCAGATCCTCTAACCGTTCTTGCGGCAGAATCGTCACCGCTTTCTTCGGCCCTTCAGACAAGCTATTTAGTGCTTTGCGTAGCTGATGAGGGTTTTGCTGGATAAAACCATTGGCTATCTCACCGATCCGGCGGTTAAAGCGATATGTGGTATCGAGTTCACGCCGGTCGCTGTCACCAAAATGCTGAGTAAACGCAGTGGTGAGCGAAAGTTCGGCACCGCTGAAACGATAGATCGCCTGCCAGTCATCTCCAACGGCAAACAGGTTTGTGCGTGAGTTTTGCTTACGCAGCGCTTCAAGCAACCTTGCGCGCTGCGGTGAGATATCCTGAAATTCATCGACCAGAATATGTTTCCACGGGCTAATAAAACGCCCTTTATCCAGCACCGCAATCGCCTGCTGTATCAAACCAGGGAAATCCACTGCGCCTTCATCTTTCAGTGCCGCTTTCCACGCTTTGAGTAACGGAGCCATCAAGCGAATGCGCTTTTGGAATAAATCGCGGATTTCTTCTGGCGCACCTTCAATCATCTGCGCCTGCGAACCACCATGCTCACGCATCAACCCTACCCAGCGCTCCAATTTGGGGGCTAAACGCATCGCCAGCTTTTTGTCCTGCCAGTAATTTTCCTCTTCGACCTGCCAATCCAGATCTTCGGTTAACCATTGGCGCCAGCCCTTGGCCTGCGCTTTTTTGGCCGCACACTCTTGCTGCCAGGTTTTCACCAACAGCTTTTGCCTAGCCTGCGCGTCGCCCTCAAGCTTACTGATGTTGATGGTTTTCTTGCCGGTATGATTGATAATTTGCAGCGCTAAAGCATGAAAGGTTTTGGCCTGAATATCTGCCGTATGCAAACGTTCTTTGATACGATCATTCATCTCTTCTGCGGCTTTACGCCCAAAGGCGAGCAGCAGGATCTGCTCTGGAGTGGCCTCCTTGCGCAGCAATAACCAACCTGCACGCGCCACCAGCACGGATGTTTTTCCACTTCCGGCGCCAGCCAGCACCAGAACGCCATTTTCACCGTTCACCACGGCCTGTGCCTGAGACGGATTTAACGGCTGGCTTTCTACCTGCTCGAAGAAATCGGCGTGCTCTGACAGCATGCGCTTGGTCCATTGTTGATTACGTTCATCAACCATTTTTAAGCCATACTGCAGCCACCTCAGGCAATAGCGGTAGCGTTCACGGCAGCTGTCAAACTCTTCAAGGCGCTGCTGCGGCAAAGGGATGGCTTCGAAACAGCCCTTAATCATGGTGCCAATATCGGTGAGTTCACTGCGTTTGAGCCAGCGATCTTGTTGATTGAGCTGTTCTAGCTCGGCGACCTGCGCAGAAAGTACGTCGGCGCTGATCTGCGCCATTTCATCGCTCCACGTCTGCCAGCTTTGCTGGAGGTGGTGATAAAAGCGCTGGGTTTCTTGCCAATCGGTGCCGTGCAAACGTACCACCTTGGCTTCAGGCAGTTCAAACTCTAATTCGCCCCACACAATGCCTCGTTTGCAATGAATGGCGACCAATTGGTTAAACGGAATAAGGTACTCATGGCGATCGCCGCTCACCTCAACGCCCGCATTCAGCAATCTGACGCGGTTATAAGGATGCTGAGCCAGATGTTGGCCCATTTTGGTTGCTCTCAGTTCCATTGTTTCGCCACTGTATTTTCGTTCTTCAGTATCACTATAGTTTACCTGTGATCCTGCAACATACCTAGAACCTGCGTTATAGGGCTTATCTTTATGAATTTTCCCTCTTTTACGCTGTGGGTATAGCAGATGAATATCAGAGAAACTCAAAACAGGGTAAACTGCGCGGTAAAATGCATATTGTTAATGTTGTTATTTAGGTAAAGATCTATGAGAACTGTACTTAATATTCTTAATTTTGTTCTGGGTGGTTTCTTCACGACTTTGGGGTGGTTATTAGCGACGGCAGTCAGCGTTATTTTAATTTTCACTCTGCCACTAACGCGCTCATGCTGGGAAATAACCAAACTTTCTCTGCTGCCGTTTGGCAATGAAGCCGTTCATGTGGATGACTTATATCCAGAACGTAAAAATGCGCTGCTTTCTACCGGTGGAACCTTGCTGAATATTGTCTGGTTTATTCTCTTCGGCTGGTGGCTGTGCTTGTCACATATTGCCGCGGGTATTGTGCAGTGCGTTACTATCATTGGAATTCCGGTTGGCATTGCCAACTTTAAAATTGCTGCTATTGCATTATGGCCAGTGGGGCGTCGTGTCGTACCCGTTGAAGTTGCGCAGCAGATGCGTATTGCCAATGCAAGTCGTCGTTTTAAATAAAGGGTCACAACGTGCTCTCTTTTGCACCAGGTTTAAGGCGCTATGCGTACAGTAGCGCCCTGCTTTATAACTTTCGTATTTTTATTGCACTTGCAGGAGCCGCTGGCCTGCCGTGGTTCATCGGCGAACCGCGGTTAACCATTCCGCTCACGCTTGGCGTTGTGGCGGCTGCCTTAGCCGATCTTGATGACCGCCTAGTTGGACGACTGCGTAATTTAGCCATTACCCTGACCTGCTTTTTTATTGCATCTGCCTCGATTGAAATTCTTTTCCCTTATCCGTGGCTATTTGCCATTGGGTTGATGGCGTCAACCATCGGATTTATTCTGCTCGGTGCGTTAGGGCAACGCTATGCAACTATCGCATTCGGCGCACTGCTGATCGCGATTTACACCATGCTGGGTACCTCGATGTACCACATTTGGTATCAGCAGCCGTTGCTCTTGGTTGTTGGCGCGGTGTGGTACAACGTCCTGACATTGTTGGGCCATCTAATTTTTCCGATCCGGCCACTGCAAGAAGCCTTGGCTCGTAGCTATGGGCAACTGGCCGTTTATCTCGATGCAAAATCTAATTTGTTCGACCCCGATCAGGAAGGGAACTTCAATCAGCCGCTGATTGACGTCGCAATGGCTAACGGTAATTTGGTCACTACGCTCAACCAGACTAAAGCGTCTCTGCTCACGCGTTTAAAAGGTGACCGAGGTCAGCGCGGCACGCGCCGTACTCTGCATTACTATTTTGTCGCGCAAGATATTCATGAGCGCGCCAGCTCTTCGCATTTTCAATATCAGCAACTGAGTGAGATGTTCCGCTATAGCGATGTTTTGTTTCGCTTCCAGCGGCTTTTGATGCTACAGGCTCAGGCCTGTTCCCAGTTATCACAATCCATTCTGCTTCAGCAGAAATACCAACATGATTTACGCTTCGAACGGGCCTTTACCCATTTAGAGGCGACGCTGCAACGTATCGCCACGCAGCACGGCCATCAGCATATTTTGGTGAAATCGCTGTTTAACCTGTTGCTAAATCTCAAAGCAATAGATGCACAGCTTGCCAATATTGAATCTGAACAGTCTCTGGCTGCCGTGCGAGAAGAGGAAAATACGCTGTCTGACGATCGCATCAGCGGTTGGAATGATATGAAGCTGCGGATCGGTCGGCATCTCACGCCGCAATCGGCCCTCTTTCGCCACGCGGTACGTATGTCGATAGTCTTAGGCGTGGGCTACGGGTTTATTCAATTTACCGGTTTAAATCATGGTTATTGGATCCTGCTGACTAGCTTGTTCGTTTGTCAGCCTAACTACAACGCCACCAAGCGAAGATTAGCGCTGCGTATCATTGGCACGTTGGCTGGCGTGCTATTGGGATTACCAATCCTCTATTTTGTGCCATCACTTGACGGCCAAATGCTGCTAATCGTGATAAGCGGCGTGCTGTTCTTTGCGTTTCGTAATGTGCAATACGCACATGCCACGATGTTTATCACGCTGTTGGTATTGCTATGCTTTAACCTGTTAGGCGAAGGCTTTGAAGTCGCGGGACCGAGAGTTTTCGACACGCTGGTGGGATGCGCTATCGCATGGGCGGCGGTTACCTTTATTTGGCCAGACTGGAAATTCCGCGCATTGCCTGCGGTGGTGCAAAAGACCCTTAACGCAGATTGCCGCTATCTCGACGCTATTCTGGTGCAATACCATCAGGGGAAATCCAACGCGTTGGATTATCGAATCGCGCGGCGTGACGCTCATAACTGCGATGCGGAACTGGCGTCAGTGATTTCAAATATGTCCGCAGAGCCGAAAAATGATGCTCAAACGCAAGAGTCCGCTTTCCGCCTACTGTGCCTAAACCATACGCTGCTTAGCTATATTTCAGCATTAGGCGCACATCGGGAAAAGTTGGATAACGGCGAAGTACTCAGCATGCTTGACGATGCCGCGTGTTATATGGACGATGCGCTCAACTACGATGATAGCATTGCTAAACGTACCGAAGAGGCCATTCAGGGGCTTAAGCAACGTCTGGAAGAGTATGCATCTCCCTCTGATAACGCGGAACAGCTGGTTGTACAGCAGATAAGCCTGATGATGGGCGTGTTACCGGAACTAATGCAGCTCAAGCGTGAACTTATTCCGGCCTAATATCTCTATCCCAATTAACTATCTGACGGGAGCCTAGCTATGGCTCCCTGTTGTTGGGCAAACCCCAGTATTATTTCTGCCAGCGATAGGTATTTTGCTTTAGCCATTCATCCAGCGTGGCTCGCACCTGATATGAGAGCGCCGCTTCATGGCATTTTCTCACCGCCCCCGCCAAATCAAAGAGAAGCCGGTTGTGCAGATTGGCATTCATTTTTTTAAGTCGAATAAATACTTCTGTCTCACCGATGCTAATCAACTGTTCAGGGCTCGTAATGCCTATTTTTCCCAAGAGGCGCTCCATCGTATTGTTAATGTTTGGCAGCGATCGCAACCCTGTGCTTTCTGCCGCCCGCAGCGATTTTTTAAGCATCACCGATTGCTGTAACGACGCATTCGCAAGATGCTGCAAGAAAGCCGGGTCATCCCACATGCTATGTTCAACGCGGTAATAGCTTAAACGTACAGGGATCCCTCGTTTGGTATAGATGAACGCCTTCATACCATAAGTCAGAAATCGAGATTTCAATTCGTTATGCGCCCGTAGATATAGCTCCCCTTCAGAGACCACACCAAACATGGTTTTGTCTAGCCATACACCAAAACCTCCAAACTGCGAGCGCAAAGTCACCGCACCGAGCGAAGAAAAAACTTCATATGCAACGTCGGCCCTTTCAGTCAATAGTCCTTTCATATGTAACTCCCTTAATATGCATTCACAACACTAATAATTACTTTATTTAGCAATAACAGTGAATTAAGAACATAGCGAATTACCGAAAAGCATCCAAACTGAAAGTTAGTTTTCGCTCGTTTTCATCGCAGATTTGCGAAGAGCATTGTAAAAAAGAGGTTGATCTCTGCCGATCACCCATGTACTGTATATTCATACAGTACACACAGCGAGAACATATCATGCGCACACAGTCACTGCATCACTACACCGAACGCTCATCATTTTTAAGCCCGTCAGCGCATCATGAAACTGAAGAGCAAGGGAATGCCTATGCAGGCGTCATCAGTGAATTGGTCTATAGCGAACATCAGCCTATGTTATCTCTCCTTCTGCTGCCGTTACTGCGTCAGCTCGGTAAGCAATCTCGCTGGTTACTCTGGTTAAATCCGCAACATCGGCTAAGCAAACAATGGCTTGCTGACTCCGGCTTACCAGCAAGCAAGGTTATGCAGCTCAATCAGATTGAGCCAATAGAGTCTATCTATGCGATGGAATGCGCACTACGTAGCGGTAACTATAGTGTTGTATTAGGTTGGCTGCCGCCGTTGACCCAAAATGAACGCACAAGATTAAGAAAGGCTGCGCAAGATGGAGAGTGTTTTGGACTGGTTATGCAGCCCGATCTGAATTCGGAACCAGAGCAAGGACAACGAAATCTGCTAAAAATTCAGTCCAAATTGTTTCATTAAGTAAATTTAAGAGAAATCTTATCAGCGCTATTTTTTCACTGCTAATTATTTAATTTTATAGCAGAAACCCGCATTACGCCTGCATTACTGCTCTTTTTTGCGAAAAAAACGACGTTTATTTTTTGAACAAAACGTTAAATGAAGTGTACACGTTAACGGTTTTTTTGTTGAGCTATATCACATCGTACTTGTAAGTTTCTAATCTCGTTGTAGACTTGTTATCGCGAAGGTTGCTCTATAACGCCGAGAAAATTGGCACAGTATTTAATCGAGCGAAAACCTAGCAAAGGATTTTAACCAAGGGCTAATTGTAGCAATCTAGCTCTTTGGCCTATTTGGATGATAACGAGGCGCAAAATGAAAAAGACAGCTATCGCATTAGCAGTGGCACTCGCTGGTTTCGCTACCGTAGCGCAAGCAGCACCTAAAGATGATACTTGGTATGTTGGTGGTAAACTGGGCTGGTCCCACTACTACGACAACAGCATCAACCATTTTGGTAGCACCAACGTACGTCCTGACCAGATGGGTGGCGGTGCGTTCTTCGGTTACCAAGCAAACCCATACCTGGGCTTTGAAATGGGCTACGATTGGTTAGGTCGTATGGAATACCGTGGCGACAACAACGGTGCTTTCAAATCTCAAGGCGTTCAGCTGGCTGCTAAACTGAGCTACCCAATTGCTGACGATCTGGACATCTACACTCGTCTGGGTGGTATGGTATGGCGTGCTGACGGTTCTGCAAACTCTGCAACCAAAGGTCGTTACATCGACAGCAACGACACCGGTGTTTCTCCACTGGCTGCAATCGGTGTTGAATACGCACTGAACAAAGACTGGGCAACCCGTCTTGACTATCAGTTCGTAAGCAACATTGGTGATGCTAACGAAACTGCTGCACGTCCAGACAACACCCTGCTGAGCGTAGGTGTTACCTACCGTTTCGGTCAGGATGAAGCTGCTCCAGTTGTTGCTCCAGCACCAGCTCCAGCTCCAGTTGTTGAAACCAAGCGTTTCACTTTGAAGTCTGACGTTCTGTTCAACTTCAACAAAGCAACTCTGAAACCACAAGGCCAGCAGGCTCTGGATCAGATGTATTCTCAGCTGAGCAACTTGGATCCTAAAGACGGTTCTGTAGTTGTTCTGGGTTACACCGACCGTATCGGTTCTGAACAATACAACCAGAAACTGTCTGAACAGCGCGCACAGAGCGTTGTAGATTACCTGGTATCTAAAGGTATCCCTGCAGACAAAATCTCTGCACGTGGCATGGGCAAAGCTGACCCAGTTACTGGTTCTACCTGTGACAACGTTAAAGCTCGCGCAGCTCTGATCGACTGCCTGGCTCCAGACCGTCGCGTAGAAATCGAAGTTAAAGGCATCAAAGACGTAGTAACTCAGCCACAGGCTTAAGTTAACTCGTTGGTCCTTTAATCAAAAAGCCTCGCATTGCGAGGCTTTTTTTATGCGTTGTTTGTTGGAGTCATTGTTGATACGGGTTCATTGTCACGGTGATTAATGGTAACAAATCAGTGCTATTCTGGGGCCTTACCCAAAAACGACTGCAAATCTTTTTTCAACGATGACATCTTATTCGCATACTGCTCTTTGCGTTCCGCATCCTCAATAAGCTGCACGATAGTTTCAGAAAGCGTACTACCGCGTCGATGCGCCAGCCCTGCCAAACGTTGCCAAACCAGATATTCTAAGTCGATAGACTTCTTACGTGTATGTGTGTGTTCGGCGTTGAAATGACGCTTTCGCCGCGCACGAATGGTTTGTTTCATCTTGTTTTGCAGATCGGGATTCATATGTTCCCTAATCCATTCGTGAACATTAACAGGCTCACTCTCAAGCTTTAACAGCAGATCAACAGCCTGCTGAGCCATACTGGTTTCTAGATAGCGGGTGATCGCTTCCCCTTCTCGGTGTTTCTTCACCAAGTATTTCCACTTCCACCCACTTTCCAGATTTTCAAGCTGTTGGTATTTCATTGAGATATCTGCCAGTGACACGGTAACTTCCCATAAGAATAACAACTTTTTTTAGTTTTGCAGATATTTCATGTTTTATTATTGATTGTTTTTTATTCAGGTCGGCATCGAAATCACTTCCTTTTAACTCTTCTGCCGTTGTTTCCTGTGCAGGGCGGTGGAATCTTGTATAATTGCGGTTTTCCTACTGACAATAAAATTGACGACTTTGAGCAATTATCGACTCGACTGGCAATCGCTACTGCCCGATACGACACCTTATCAGTCTGTTTTCTCTGCGGCGGCACAACAGCCTGCGCTGACGTTCTCAGAATATCAGCCTCGCTTGGAAAACAGCTTGGCCCATTTCTGTCATCCGCAATCGCCTTCACCTTTTATGATCTTGAAGGCAGAGGAGACCTATGAGTATTTGGCAATCCTGCATCGTGCTACCGCAGAGTTATTGCCGGAGCTCAGCCTGCGAGGCAGCCAATATCACATCGATGGTATGCACGTCAGCATCATGCCAGCTGACAATCCTCAGGCGAATTTTGCGGCAACCACAACGTCACTTTTTGCCGACTGGTACGAGGGTGAACAATTGTTTGGCACTGTTCGCCAGTCCAATGGAAAAATCACCCTTGAGCCGGGCATAGTTCATAAGGCAAACGGCGGTGTGTTAATCCTGTCATTGCGTACGATGCTCGCTCAGCCGCTTCTTTGGCTGCGATTGAAACAAATCGTTCTTGGCAGAAAATTCAAATGGTTCTCACCTGATGAGAATAAACCGCTGCCGGTTCATATTCCTGATATGCCGATCGACCTTAAGGTCATTCTGGTCAGCGACCGTGAAGGATTGGCTGATTTTCAGGATATGGAACCTGATTTATGTTTCAACTCAATTTACGGTGAGTTCGAAGCAGACATGTCACTGGTGGATAGCGAGGATATGCAGCGTTGGTGCTCATTGGTAACAACCATTGCCAACGAATACCAACTGCCTCCGATTGCAGAAGATGCATGGCCCATTCTCGTCAATACGGCCATTCGTGCAATTGGTGACCAAGGTGCGTTGCCGCTTAGCCCAACGCTCATCGCTCGTACGCTGCGTGAAGCCGCGCTGCACAGCAATGAGGTTATCGATGCTCAAGCTATCAATGAAACACTCGCCTCTCGCCGCTGGCGTGAGGGCTATCTTGCCGAGCGCATGCATGATGAAATTGAGCTAGGCCAAATTCTGATAGAAACCGAAGGTGAGGTCATTGGCCAAATCAATGGCTTGTCGGTATTAGAGTATCCAGGTCATCCGCTGATGTTTGGCGAGCCCTCGCGTATTACCTGCGCGGTGCATTTGGGCGATGGCGAATTTACTGACGTGGAGCGAAAAGCGGAGCTAGGCGGGAATCTGCATGCCAAGGGCATGATGATTATGCAAGCCTTCCTAATCTCTGAATTAGATTTAGAGCAACAGCTTCCCTTCTCTGCCTCAATTGTTTTTGAGCAATCTTATGGCGAAGTTGATGGTGACAGCGCTTCACTTGCTGAGCTTTGTGCGTTGGTCAGCGCGCTTTCTCTCGCGCCAATCAACCAACAGATCGCAGTCACCGGCTCTGTAGACCAATTTGGCCACGTACAGCCTATTGGCGGCGTTAACGAGAAGATTGAAGGCTTCTTTGAGGCCTGTCAGCGTCGTGGCTTAACGGGCTCTCAGGGCGTGATTATCCCGGCAACCAACGCTCGTCATTTATGCTTAAGCACAGACGTTATCGAAGCAGTTAAAGCTGGAACGTTCCATCTTTGGGCCGTCGAGAATGCAGAAGATGCGTTGCCAATTCTGACCGGCGTAGTATACCGTAGTGAGACTGGGCCTAGCCTAATCGGTGCAATTCAAGATCGAATTGCAGCTATCAGTCCACTGGACAAACGTCAATTGCCTTGGCCATTACGCTGGCTAAACTGGTTCAACCATGGCTGATCGGACTTGTTCAGCGTACACGTGTTAGCTAACATGCACCCTTCATTAAAATAAGGCTTACAAGAATTATGGTAGATAAACGCGAATCTTATACTAAAGAAGACCTTGAAGCGTCTGGACGCGGCGAACTGTTCGGTGCTGGTGGACCACCACTGCCGTCTGGCAACATGCTGATGATGGATCGTGTCGTTAAAATGACCGAAGACGGCGGTAACTACAACAAAGGCTATGTAGAAGCTGAGCTGGATATCAATCCTGACCTATGGTTCTTTGGTTGCCATTTCGTTGGTGATCCCGTGATGCCCGGATGTTTAGGCTTAGATGCCATGTGGCAGTTGGTTGGTTTCTACCTGGGCTGGTTAGGCGGCGAAGGTAAAGGACGTGCACTTGGCGTTGGTGAAGTGAAATTTACCGGTCAGGTTCTGCCTACTGCGAAAAAAGTCACCTACCGTATTCATTTTAAACGTGTTATCAACCGTCGTTTAATCATGGGTATGGCTGATGGTGAAGTATTAGTTGATGGTCAGGTTATTTATAACGCATCTGATCTGAAAGTAGGTTTGTTCAAAGATACCAGCGCATTCTAATGCGTTAGCGTCTGTGGCTATTGCCATTTAACGCATAAGAAAAAGCGCAGCTAGCTGCGCTTTTTCTTTTCTATAGGACCGACATTCCAATATTTACCCTAGCGTAGAACAGAAGTGTTCTGCGTAATAAGAACCTCTTTAACTTTATTCACTAGATCTAATAGCGCCTTATCTTGTTGTGCCTTTTTACTGTAAGACATATAGACTTCATAGGTCCCCAAGTCAGCCTCACAATCTAGGCGCTTAATATTATATATATCTTTAAACTTTTCATACATTGACTCAGGGCAAAAGCCGACATCGTTTGTTTTTTCAATCACGGCTAAAGACGTAATTAATGATGGTGATGCAAAAGACACGGTTCTTTTACCTAAAAGGATATCTATTTTTGTTCTGAACTCATTAATTTTTTTTCTATTTTTGGTAATTGTTGTGTAACGTTCATCCTTTATGCTGCTATTAGTCACTTCACCACTAATTCTTGGGTGGTTTTTAGAACAAACCATCACGATTTTTTCACTATAAATTAGCTCAGACTCAATAGCCGAATTATAGATTGGAACAATATCAAAAATGATGTCCGCTTTATGGTACAGCAGCGCATGCTCTACTTCTATAGGATCCTCAGGCAATAGATTGTGAGCAATTCGACACTTAATCTTTGCCGATGACATAAGGTGACTACAAACATCCGGTATCAATAGCTGTGCTAGATGAGGATCACTCCATATCACCAGATTTCTGATGCTATCCCCCTTATCCGCAAAAATATCAATAATACCGTTTAAGCTTCCCTTTATATTTTCATGCATGCTATCAGCAAAAACCGTAGCAGATATCCCCTTTCCATCCCTAATAAATAGAGGATCAGGAAAATACTGTCTGAGTCTCTGAATACTCTGACTTACCGCTGGAGATGTCATGCCTAAAATATCAGCGGCTTTACTGACGCTTTTATAAAAATAAACAGCTTCAAAAACCGTTAATAAATTTAGATCAAACTTCCTTAATGATTTTAAACTATCCTGATGTTCAAACATCCCTATAACTCCAAATAGCAAACTCCATTTTTGGCGTCATACAATTCATTAAATTAATAATAATTTAAAATATGATAAAGCCAAATTATTCGTCCATGTAATGAATTCACAACCCAATAATAATTCATTCAATAATACATTATCTGATAGGTTACAAAAAATAAAGCCCAATTTAACCTAGGATTAAAAATATAAGAAATTGAATTCTACATATATAAATTTTAAATATTTTCTACATATATTCATAACTCAATTAATTCGCTGAATAAAAACCTCTGCGTTAACAGAGGTTTTTATTACTAATCCGAATTGATAGCGATGACCATCAGGCCATTACCGACCTGTCTTCCATGGCCTGCCGCCAGCCTCCCAACCAATGTGACCTTGCATCTACCGATTGATATGGGCAAAACTCCTTTGAGCGCCCAATAATACCAGCCTGATACCCACGTGATTGAGCCCGTTCTAGGCGATCGCGTTTTTGTCTCTTCATGCCTCGTTTCCCTCATTTTCAGTTCTGCTGGAAAGAAAACAGTGATGACTTTTTCGCCATCACACATAATCAATAGCCGCTTTTAGCCTGAGGGTCAATGCGCAAAATTCATACCAGTGTCACAAATGTGAGCGACAAGACGCCGCTCTACAGCTGTATTTAACGCGATATCTCACAATCGCCTGTTCTACATAAAGAAAACCCCGGTCAGCAAGATTTGCTCTGACCGGGGTTTATTTAGACAATTTTAGTCTAGGGTATCACTGAACCTGACGTGCGATCTGCTGCGCTTCCTGCTGCCAGCCTTCCGCAAGCGTCTTCACCAGCGCATCATAGCCGTCTTGCGGCACAGGAAGCACCAGATTGAACGCTCGCTTAGTCAGTTGACCATTACGCGTTAAAATCCATTCGCCACTGATAACAGCCTTGCCATCATAGCGGCCATGGAAGCCCGTCACGCTGATATTTAGCGTATCCTGAGCATTACCCAACGGCTGAGATGAAACAATCCAGCCCGGCATTGCCACACTCAGATTCGCGACCATCGTTTGTTGAAGCTGCTGCTCCAACGGGCTTGCCCAAAGATTATTGCCGGCGGTGACAAACTGCACGTCGTTAGTTTGATAAACCACGCCGAGGGCACTCAGAAAATCTGCCACGCTAACACGCTCAAGCCATAGCTGGTGCGTGTCGCTGTTGACAGGCGCTTGCACCACCGCCGTACTAGCCACGGGAACAGGAAGCTGATAGTAACTTTTCTGTGGTTGGCTACTACATGCACTCAGCAGTAACGCAGCCGCTCCCACCATCCAGATTTTCATTATTTTGTCCTCTTAGGCTGCGGATCTTTGCCAGCTGGCGCTTCAAACACCAGTGAATTGCTCTTCTCATTGAGCGTACGTAGTACCGGCTGCAGCTCACGTAACACCTGATCCAAACGCTGCATGTCGCCGACCATATTGTTATAGGCTGGAGACCCCGGCTGGAAGCCTTTCACACTTCGATTCAACTCAGTCAACGTTTTCTGCATATCGCCTGGTAATGCTTGCGCTTCTTTGCTTGAAACCAGTTTATTCAACGCATCCAACGTTTTCTGCGTTTCTGCCATCGTTTTCTGGCTGGCCTTCAAAGTATTAGTCGCTTCATTGATCATTGGCTCAATTGGCAACGAGTTGATTTTATCGAGTGTCGCGGTCAGTTTCTGTTGCAGCTGCGCCAAGCCACCACTTACCGTCGGCACGACCGGCCAACCATCAATTTTGCGAGGACCTTTCCAAGGCTTAGCCTGTGGATAGAAGTCCAAATCAATATACAGTGACCCGGTTAGCAAGTTGGCAGATTTAAGTGATGCACGTAACCCTTCACCCACGCCGGAGAACAGATGTTGCTCAACGTTAAAGTTATCGCCCAATTTTTGCTGAATACGGCCTGGCTCGATATTAACCAAGACCGGGATCTGGTAATCGGAGTCCAACTTCTGGCTTAGGCCAGTCACAAAGTAAGGCGCTTCAGCCACAGTACCTAAGCGAATACCGCGGAATTCAACCGGAGCACCAGCCTGCAAACCACGAATAGAATCACTAAAGAACATCAGCACGCTTTTATGTTCTGTGTATAGCGACTCCTGAATGCTGCGCTGGTTATCAAACAGTGCAAACTGAGACTGATTTGCCGCGGGCTTACCTACTGACCAGCCTTGAGGCACATCAAAGCTTACGCCGCCGCTAAATAGCGTGGTCAATGAGCCCATTTCCACACGCATGCCCTGAGCAGACATATCGAATGAAACACCGCTGTCGATCCAGAAGCGAACGTTGTCCGTCACCAAGGTGTCATACGGCGCAGTGATAAAGATCTGATAGTGGATCTGGCGATTTTTGGGATCAAACTGGCTGGTCTCAACGGAACCAACGCGTAAACCACGGAACAATACGGGATCGCCAGGGCTGAGCTGCCCTGCCTGTTCGCTGTCTAACGTGACGCGGATCCCTTTCGCATCCGGCGGCGCTAGCGGCGGCTGATCAAGCAAATTGAACTCATCATGAGCCTCTTTATTTGAGCCCGGCTGCAGCTCAATATATGCGCCTGAGAGCAAGGTTCCGAGCCCTGAAATACCCTCACGACCAATCTGTGGTTTCACTACCCAGAACACGCTGTCTTTACGCAGAAGCTTTTCCATTCCTGAATTCAAGCGTGCTTTTACGATGACCTGCGTCAAATCCTCATTTAACGTAACGGTTTCAACCATTCCCACGTCAACGCTACGACTTTTGATCGCCGTTTTGCCACCCTCAAGCCCTTCTGCGCTAGAAGTAATCAACGTCACTTCCGGTCCTTGGTGGCTAAAATGATAAAAAATCACCCATGCACCGATCAATGCCGTGACGATAGGGACAATCCAGACAGGGGACCAGCGTTTGATTTTTTCAACCTTAGCTACGCCAGTTTCTTGCTCATTCACTTTGAGGCTCCTTGTACGTTAAGCCACGTTCACGATCCCAGATCAATCTAGGATCAAATGTCATCGCTGAGATCATGGTAATAATCACCACCATCGCAAAAAGTAACGCTCCAATATCAGGGTAAATGCTCATCAATTGCCCCATATTTACCAACGCAGAAAGTACCGCGATAACAAACACGTCAATCATTGACCAGCGCCCAACAAATTCCACAATTTCATAAACAAAATGCATACGCTCACTGTCACCGCGCGTGGCATATTTGGCATCCCAGCATAACCACCCTATCGCTAATATTTTTAGCGTGGGAACCATAATACTGGCGATAAAAATAACCATGGCTACGGGGTAAGAGCCTTCGCCCCAAAGCAAAATAACCCCAGCCATAATCGTTGAGGTGAGCTTGGTGCCAAGTGCTTGCGTTACCATAATCGGCAGAACGTTTGCGGGGATATACAACATGATTGCCGTGACGAGTAAAGACATCGTCCATTGCAAACTATTACGACGTCGCGCGTGGCCTCTGCTATGACAGCGGGGGCACGACAGCTGATCGGCGGGTAAAATAGCAGAACAACATGAACAAGAGCGCAGCCCTTGTTGAAGCCCGGTCAGGCCAACACGTAAATTTTCTGGAAGCTGCGGGGCGGGCGCAATATCACGCCATAGAAGTCGTTTATCGATGACTTGGAATACGCGTACCTGCAGGACGCAAAATAGGCAATAAGGCAGGAAACTGGTCCCCACACCGACATCACCATAGGCCATCAGCTTCACGAAGCTAACCAGAACTCCCGCTAAGAAGATTTCAACCATGCACCACGAGCGACATTTGAAGAGGATCTTCGCCATCATGACCTTGAGTTCTGTCGGCATCGGTATCCGCAAATTAAGCAGAATAATCGAAACCATACAAAATGCAGGCACCAACTGGACGAAAATCATAAACAGCGACGCCATGCTGGCATAGTCTTCTGACACCAGCGTCTGTGGGATCTGAATCAGCGTAATGGCATTGCGGATCCCAGCCACCGACATGTTCACAAAGGGGAAAAGGTTGGCTAAGACCAGCATAAACAACGCGCAAATGGCGTACAACACGGGCTGGCGGCGCGGCTCTCGCCACTTCACCATCAAGGTCGTATGACAACGAGGACAGCTACTTTTAGAGCCCTCTGGCAACACGGGCAGCTCCACCAGCATGTCACATTGCGGGCATAATATTTTGTTTTCTGAATCCAGATGATGTTCAGAACACATGATTTTTTCCCACTATTTGGTTGCTACATAAAATGCACAAAAAAGCCTGACACAACACATCACTCCGCGTTAGTCAGGCTTTATTCCGTCTTAGGCAGATCGATTAAGCATTCTTCATTGCTTCTAGCTCTTCCCAACGCTCAAACGCTGTTTCAAGCTGCTGCTCGACTTCAGCCATCTTTTGCAGAACGTTCTGAGTCTCTTCATGAGATTGGTTGAAGAAATCAGGTTTAGCGACTTTTTCCTGCAAAGTAGTCAGCGCGGTTTCCAACTCTTCAAGGCGTGCAGGAAGCTGCTCTAATTCACGTAGCAAATTATAGCTCATCTTATTGCTGCGCTTTTTCACTTCCGCTTTAGGTGTATTTGCACTCGCCTGAGGTTTAGACGCAGCCTGTTGGCTGAAAGAACGCATGTCGGCTTTTTGCTTGTGCGCGTCATAATAGCCACCCACGTAGCTGTTAATGACGCCGTTACCCTCGAAGATCCAGCAATCAGTCACGGAGTTATCGACGAATTGACGATCGTGGCTAACCAGCATAACCGTGCCTTGATAACCATCAACCAGCTCTTCCAGCAATTCCAATGTTTCGATATCTAAATCGTTGGTTGGTTCATCGAGAATCAATAGATTGCTTGGTTTTAGGAACAACTTCGCGAGCAACAATCGGTTACGTTCACCGCCTGACAAGGCGCGTACCGGCGTCATCGCGCGTTTAGGGTGGAACAGGAAGTCCTGCAAATATCCTAAAACATGGCGTGGACGGCCGTTAACCATAACTTCTTGCTTACCTTCAGCCAGATTATCCATCACGGTTTTGTCTGGATCTAACTCTGCGCGATGCTGATCAAAGTAAGCAATTTCTAGCTTGGTCCCGCAACGCACTTTCCCGCTGTCTGGCGGCAATTGGCCCAACATCAGTTTCAGCAGCGTAGTTTTACCACAGCCGTTTGGCCCAACCAGCGCGATCTTATCGCCGCGGTTAACCTGAACGCTGAAATCACGCACCAGCGTTTTACCTGCGACGCTATAATTAACATTCTCCATCTCGAAGACAATTTTGCCGGAGCGCAGCGATTCTTCAACCTGCATCTTGGCATTACCTTGCACACTACGGCGCTCGGCATGTTCGTTACGCATCGCTTTTAACGCGCGAACGCGGCCTTCGTTACGGGTACGACGCGCTTTGATACCTTGGCGGATCCAGACTTCTTCCTGCGCTAATTTGCGATCGAACTCGGCGTTCTGCATTTCTTCAACGCGCAGCGCTTCTTCTTTTGCAATTAAATAGGCGTCATAGTTGCCAGGCCAAGAAACCAGCTTACCGCGATCCAGATCGACGATACGGGTCGCCATGCTGCGAATAAATGAACGGTCATGGGAAATAAATACGATGCTGCCGGTGAATTCCTTCAGGAAATCTTCCAGCCACGTGATCGTTTCGATATCCAAGTGGTTTGTCGGTTCATCCAGCAACAGCACATCGGGCTCACATACCAGCGCACGTGCCAAAGCCGCTTTACGCAGCCAACCACCCGATAGCGCAGACAGGTCGGTATCCGCGTTCAAGCCCAGCTTAGTCAGCACGTCGCTGATGCGGCTATCAATACGCCATAGGCCTTGATGATCCAAAATCTCCTGCAGCGCAGAAAGCTTATTCAGGTTCTGTTCGCTAGGATCGGATTCGACCTTTTTCAGCAAATCATGATAAGCCTTAAGGTGCTGAGCCTGCTCGGCAACGCCTTCTGAGACAAAATCAAAAACCGTTCCACCGATATTACGCGGCGGATCTTGCTGCAAACGCGAGACCACTAAATCTTGCTCATAGATGATACGTCCATCATCTAGCGGTAACTCTTTGCCCAGTACTTTCAGCAAGGTTGATTTGCCTGCGCCATTACGGCCTACCAGACAAACACGTTCATTTGGCTCGATGTGTAATTCGGTGTTATCGAGCAACGGCGCATCACTAAATGAAATCCATGCACCGGAAAGACTAATTAACGACATATCTTACTTTTCCTCGCCAGCATGACGGATCAGCCAGCAGTTATGGATCTGACGGTTACGGGCAAAGTCCTGAGACAACGTCTGAGCGGTAATTTCTTTCGCTTCCAGACCTAATGCACCGAGCGCTTCAAGATCCATTTTAAATCCACGCTTGTTGTTGGAGAACATAATGGTGCCACGGCGACGCAGCATACGTTTAAGGTTGCGCATAATGTCAATATGATCGCGCTGCACATCAAACGTGGCTTCCATACGTTTTGAATTCGAGAACGTCGGTGGATCAATAAAGATCACATCGTATTGTTCATCGCTGTTATGCAAATAAGATAAACAGTCAGCCTGAACCAAACGATGTTGACGTCCGGTTAACCCATTCGCCCGCAGGTTTTTCTCTGCCCACTCAAGGTAAGTGCGTGACATATCCACCGTGGTGGTTGAACGTGCACCGCCTAACCCTGCATGAACGCTCGCCGTTCCGGTATAAGCAAACAGGTTCAGGAAGTCCTTACCGTTGCACATTTCGCCCAACATGCGGCGGGCAATGCGGTGGTCAAGGAACAGACCCGTGTCTAAATAGTCAGTTAAGTTAACCCACAGCTCAGCGTTGTACTCTTTAACCAGCATGAACTCTTCTTTTTGTGCCAGTTTTTCATACTGACTTTTGCCTTTCTGGCGTTCACGGGTTTTCAAGATCAAGCTGTTAGACGGCAAGTTCATCACCGACTGAGTGGCGTTAATCACGTCAAACAGACGCTGACGTGCTTTTTGCGCATCAACGGTTTTCGGCGGCGCATATTCCTGCACCACCACTTTGTCGGCATAGCGATCGACGGCAACGTTGTATTCTGGCAGATCGGCATCATAAACGCGGTAGCATTCAATGCCTTCTTGCTTCGCCCACTTATCAAGCTTCTTCAGATTCTTACGCAGACGGTTCGCATAATCTTCAGCAATTTGGCCTGCTGGCGCACCCAGCGGGTTCTCTGCGAGCTGATAGTTTTTCTGCACACAGTCCAGCGGGCCGTTTTTCGCCTTAAATTGACGCTCTGCACGGAGCTGTAAACAGCTCAGCAGTTCAGGAGATGCACTGAATAAAGAGAGCTGCCAACCGCCAAATGCGCCTTTCATGATGCGACCTAACGCATTGTGCAGCGCAATCAGTGCAGGTTCGCTTTCTAAGCGTTCACCGTATGGCGGGTTGCTTAGCACGGTTCCGGTTGGGCCTTCTGGCAGCGGGTTTTTCAGGTTGCTGACGTCAGCCACGTTGAACGTAATCAGTTCGGAAACACCAGCACGACGGGCGTTAGCACGCGCCATTTCAATCACACGGCGATCGTTATCTGAACCGAAGAAACGTGACTGACCTTCCTGTTCTTGCAGACCACGACGGGCACGCACCTGTGCTTCCGCCATCAGTTCACGCCACAATTCAGGGTTATGACCATTCCACGCGGTGAAGCCCCAGTGCTGACGGGTCAGACCCGGCGCGTGATCGGAGGCCATCATTGCGGCTTCAATCAGTAAAGTACCGGAACCACACATTGGGTCGACCATCGGCGTACCCGCTTTCCAGCCCGAACGCAGCACAATAGCCGAGGCCAACGTTTCTTTAAGCGGTGCCGCACCGGTAAGATCGCGGTAGCCACGCTGATGCAGGCCTTCTCCGCTCAGATCCAACGCCACGCTGGCCGTTTCACGCTGTAGGAAAACGTTAATACGAATATCTGGCGTTTGTTTGGCGACGGTGGGACGCGCATCAATTTTGCGCGTGAAGCTATCCACGATCGCATCTTTGACTTTCAACGCGCCATATTGGCTGTTGCGAATTTCTTCGTTGGTGCCGGTGAAATGCACGGCAAAGGTTTTATCGACGCCAAAAATAGAAGTCCAGTCGATTGCCTGTACACCTAAGTACAGATCCAGATCGCTATAGACTTTAAACTCATTCAGCGGCATCAAAATGCGCGAAGCTAAACGGCTCCAGAGCAGGCTCTGATAGAGCAAACGATCATCCCCTTGAAAATGCACACCGCCTTGAACAATTTGACAGGAGTGCGCACCGAGGGCTTCGAGTTCATTTTTTAACAGTTCTTCTAGACCGCGCGCGGTGCTGGCAAACAGAGATTTCATGTTTTCACTATCACTAAAGAGAATTTACGGAGACTAAAAGCCAGAAAAAGCTTAATAATCAAATGAGTATGCAACTCCATGCATTATAACTAAGCAGCAAGTTGCACCGTTTGCTAGGTTCTGACAAGTGAACATCAGTCAGTTAATTGGCTATTTTAACCTGTAGGACCCTACATTTGATACTTTTCTATGAAAAACCGCCATCCTTCATTTTATCTTTTTGCCATCCCCCTTTTTTGGCCTGTTTTTACGCGATGTCTAATGCATCATTTTTAATCCTTTTTCTTCTGCGAAAAATGTTCAAAATAAACGCCGTTTTAAAATTATAGTTAACGATTTCATAGGGATAAATATTTTTAAAAATTTGATCTAAATCATTTTTTTTGCAAAACGACGATTTTAAAATCTCACACCGAATTCATGATGTACCGATGATATACGATGAAGGAGGAGCTGAAGATGACCCAAGAAAGCGTGATGACATACGATCGCAACCGCAACGCCATTAAAGTTGGCAGCCGCGTCATGGTGAGTGGTACCGGCGAGATTGGTGTAATTACGGCTATTCACGGTGACAACCTACCCTCAGCGCAAATCCGTCGTTCAAAATGCGTAGATATCGATAATCTCAGCGATCGTTACGTTCCGCTCGACCTTGTTCGCTTAGGGATGAACTAATCCTATCTTGCACGTGAATACTCACCGTTAAGTGCCGGTCGCAGACCTCTTGATCGGCACTGCATCTCTTCCCCACCGCTTCTACACCTACTGATAGCTCTGTACCCATAAAAGAAAACGCCGCGCTATCTGTTCAATATGAAGCAGGTGTCATAAAGTGATCGGCTGAAATTCTTTTAAAACGACGGAACGAGGAAGTGCTGAAATGATCACGTTATCAAAGCTATATGTTCATCCGATAAAATCCATGCGTGGCTTACAGCTTTCACAGGCTCAGGTTTTGCCAAGTGGTTTAGCATTCGATCGTGCGTTGATGATAACTGAAACTGACGGCACCTTTATTACCGCTCGCCAAAATCCACGGATGGTGACATTCACCCCCTCCTTATTACCGAACGGTATTGCTCTCGCCGCGCCCGATGGTGAAAGTATTATGGTGTTATGGCAAGACTTTATTAAAGAACAACAGCCTACCGAAGTTTGGGGCAATCACTTTACCGCGCTCATTGCACCTACCCAGATAAACGTATGGCTGAGCCGTTATTTTAAGCGCGACGTTCAGCTTCGTTGGTTAGGCGATGAGCTCAGTCGGCGTGTAAAACATCACCCGGAAATTCCGCTGACGTTTGCCGACGGTTATCCTTTTTTATTAATCAATGAAGCTTCGTTTCAAAATTTACAGCAGCGCAGCCCAAGCGCTATTCGCATTGAGCAGTTTAGACCGAATATTGTCGTTAGCGGCGCTCAGGCTTTTGATGAAGATAGCTGGCAGGTTATTCGCATCGGCGAGATTATTTTTGATTTAGTCAAACCATGCAGCCGCTGTATTCTGACCACGGTGAGCACCGACCGTGGGCGTAAACACCCTGCAGGTGAACCGTTAAAAACCTTGCAGTCATTCCGCACCGCAGACAATGGCGATGTGGATTTCGGCATGAATATGATCGCGCGCAGCGGTGGGGTTATTCGCCAAGGAGATAACGTTGAAATACTCAGCGTTCGCCCTCCTCGTCTTTATTCGGCTGGAGAAACAAACGAATCTCTATCGGTAGCCAATGTCGGTGAAAAAAGCGTCAAAATTGAATATCAAGGAGAGGTATTTACCGGCAATAACCAACAAATACTGTTAGAACAGCTGGAAGCTCAAGGTATCCGAATTCCCTATTCTTGTCGGGCAGGATTATGCGGTGCTTGCAAATTAACGCTAGACGAAGGGGAAGTTACGCCGTTGAAGAAAAGCGCCGTGGGCCCGAATGGCCGCATTCTTAGCTGTAGCTGCATTCCCAAAAGCGATATTAAATTAGCTTAATAACCGTCGCTCTAGAATAGCTATCGTTCTAAATAGTAGAAATATGCGGGATATTCACTGCCCGCATATATTAAACGGCGTAGGCTAAAATATCTTGAGCATCACTAGACGGCTGCACCGCAATTAATCTGTCGTGCATCACTTTAATGGCATCGCCAAGCTGCATCGCTTTGCCTGCAAGTTGCAAATAAGGCTGGGCTAAAAGACATAAACTGGCACTATCTCCAGACTCGACCACCAGCAAACGCGCCTGTTCGGCAGTATTAGAAACCTGCACGGCAACCACTTCACCTAACGCCGGATTCACCGAGCAAGACTGCGGGGCAAAATGCCAACTCTTTGGCATCAGCGGTTTAAGAAAACGCTGCGCAACTAACGCATTGAGTATTAACTCTGCACGTTGTTCTTTTTTTAATCCCGTCTGCCGGCTTCGTTCTTCAAACTGATAATAGAGCGCTGCATCATCAACGCAAAATGAGCTCTCTTCAAAAGCATCTGGAGTCAACATTTTGGCTGCAAAGCGGGATCGAAAGATCATTCCGTTGGCTAAATCCAACATCAAACGATCGTGTTCCTCATCAAAATACCAGCGCCAGTTATCGCCCGGTTTTATATTCATAACATCCCTCTTCTGCATCGACCATCAGGATCGTGATTCGACTGTTGCCCATGTCATTAATACGACCAAATCATGCGTTGATTAAATTAGCGTGATTCGTTTGGACAATTAATTGGCAGAACGGTTGAAATATAGACTACCCCGGAGAAGAAATAAACCCCCGGGGCAAATAGGCAGGCAAATAATTAGATGTAGTTAACGATATCTTTAATCAGACCAGGTCCTTTAAAGATAAAACCTGAATAAATTTGAACCAATGAAGCACCGGCATCTATTTTTTCTCTGGCTGCAATGACGGAATCAATCCCGCCCACACCAATTATCGGTAAACGCCCCTGCAACTCGTTAGATAGCTGGCGGACAATTTCCGTACTGTGCAGCTGTAAAGGACGCCCGCTAAGCCCTCCCATTTGATCACAGTAATTAAACCCGTTAACTAATTTGCGATCTAAAGTGGTGTTCGTGGCAATAACCCCATCTATATTATGGCGAACTAAACTATCAGCAACCTGAATCAATTCCTCATGGGAAAGATCCGGCGCGATCTTCACCGCAATAGGAACATATTTATGGTGTTTCTGTTGTAGCTCGATCTGTTTTGCTTTTATCGCGGTTAATAGATCGTCTAATGCTTCACCATATTGCAACGTTCTTAAACCCGGCGTATTTGGTGAGGAGATATTTATCGCAATGTAACCGGCATAGGAGTAAACCTTTTCCATACAGATTAAATAATCGTCTTTTCCCTGCTCAACCGGCGTATCTTTATTCTTGCCAATATTGATCCCTAGCACTCCGCCAAAATGAGATTTTTTGACGTTCTCGACCAGATTATCGACCCCATGGTTATTAAACCCCATGCGGTTAATTAAGCCTTCAGCTTCAACAAGGCGGAATAAACGCGGCTTATCATTACCTGATTGAGCGCGAGGCGTTACGGTGCCAACTTCGATAAAACCAAAGCCCATTGCGCCTAGCGCATCGATACATTCACCATCTTTGTCTAAACCCGCGGCAAGGCCAAGCGGATTTTTGAAAGATAATCCCATGCATGTTACCGGCTTAGAAGCCACTGACTGACGAACCAGAAACTCCAATGGAGTACCCGTAATACGGCGAAGCTGCTTAAAGGTGAATTCGTGCGCGCGCTCTGGATCGAGCTGGAAAAGTGCCTTTCTAACGAAGGGGTAAAGCATGGTATCTCCTGAATCCCGGTGGCAAGTCGGGGCGGTATTATCCGGTATCTTTCAACAGATTGGAATTGATTAAAGACAAAAAGAACGCATTCAGCGCAAACGATTACTCTTACCCACTCATTTATAGGCACTTAGTGACGTTTAGGTTTTGAGATAGCGGCAAGATATCTGATTGCCTATATAAAATTTTTGAACTTAAAAGAATAAAAAGAAATTTTTAATAACTTATTTTGGCTGTTAGGGTGAAATGGAATTTAGATTTAACATTCTATTTACGCTTACTTGGAGCCTTCTATGGTTATTGTTTCGCTGGCTGGTAGCCCAAAACAGCCATCACGTTCTTCCGCCCTACTGGCAGTTGCTCACCGCTGGCTCGCACGTCATAACGTAGAAATCGTGCATTTTAGCCTGCAAGATTTCGTCGCCGAAGATCTCTTATTCGCCAATTTTAATAGCCCACCAATACTGGCATTGAACCAGGCTTTGAGCCGAGCAGATGGTCTGCTGGTTGCCACACCGGTTTATAAGGCAGCTTATTCTGGCGCATTGAAAAGCATTCTGGATCTCCTTCCCGAGCGTGCACTTGAACATAAAGTCGTGCTTCCGCTTGCTACAGCGGGGTCGTCCAATCATTTTTTAGCGTTGGACTATGCACTCAAACCCGTACTCAGCGCGTTAAAAGCCCAAGAAGTATTACACGGTGTTTTTGCAACCGACGTGCAGATTGATTACACCTCGCGTGAAGCCGCGCTGGACACTGCACTGACTGAACGCCTAGAAGCGTCACTGACCACATTTTATGCCGCCATTCAGCGTAGAGGACTATCTCTGGTCACAAAACAACATGCGACCAGCCATCAATAAAAAAAGCCCCGCGATACATGCTGCGGGGCTCCAATTTAGTGCTTTAAATCAATGGTTATGCATTGAGCGCTTTGGTGATTTTCTCAAACAGATCGCCGGATAGATTTTCCAATCCTTTCAGCTCTTCCAGTGATTTCCGCATCAGAGCCTGACGGCTTTCGTCGTAGCGTTTCAAGCGGATCAGCGGTTCGATCATGCGTGCCGCAACCTGTGGGTTACGGGTATTCAGATCTTTCAAGATCTCTGTTAAGAACGCATAGCCTGAACCATCTGCAGCGTGGAATGCTGACGGATTAGCCTGTGCAAATGCCCCCACCAGCGAGCGAATGCGGTTTGGATTGCTCAGCGTAAATGAACGGTGTTTAAGCAGCGCTTTTACATTGTCTAAAACCAACGCAGACGGGCTGGTCGCTTGCAGCATAAACCACTTGTCCATCACCAAACCATCTTGATGCCAGCGCTCGTCAAATTCTGTCATCAGGCGGTCGCGGCACGGCAGCTCTGCGCCAACGGCAGCCGACAGCGCGGCTAACGAATCGGTCATATTGTTCGCATTTTCATACTGACGCACCACTAACTCATCGGCCAGCACCACGTCTTCGCCAAAGGCTAAATAGCGCAGGCAGACGTTACGCAGCGAACGTTTGGCAATATCAGCATGGTCAATGCGATATTCAGGCGTACGGTTATTGTTGTAAACCGCCAGCCATTCGTCCGCCATTTCTTTCGCCAGTAGACGCGTGATTGCTGCGTATACCGCACCGATCGCTTCAGGATCGATGATGCTAAACAGCTCGGCCATTTCATTCTCAGAAGGCAGCGTCAGAATTTGTGCCGCCAGTGCCGGATCCAACGTTTCATCCAATAGCACCGCACGGGACGCATCAACAACATGCATTGGCAGCGACAAAGGCTGATTCTGTTGGAATTTAGCGACATTAAGGCGCACATATTTTGCCAACAACATTTGAGCCGCATCCCAACGCGAGAAATCATTGCGCGCATGCTGCATTAAGAAACTGAGCTGCTGATCGCTATACGGATACTCTAATTTTACCGGGGCTGAGAACTCACGTAACAAAGAAGGAATAGGCTTATGTGGAACGTTATCAAACGCGAAGCTTTGCTCAGACTCCGTCACATTAAGCACGTTACTCACAGGCTCGCCGTCAATCATCAGCGGGATCACGTTACCCTGCGGATCGTAAAGCTCGATATCCAGCGGGATATGCAACGGCAACTTATCTGTTTGCTCAGAGGTCGGCGGCGTTTGCTGTGTGACGTAGAGACGATATTGCTGATGCTCTGCATCATACTCATCACGCACACTGAGCTCTGGCGTACCCGCTTGGCTATACCAACGGCGGAATAGCGTCAAATCAACGCCAGAAGCATCTTCCATCGCCTGAACAAAATCATCACAGGTTGCTGCGCTGCCGTCATGACGTTCAAAATAGAGCTTCATGCCTTTCTGGAAGTTTTCTTCGCCTAACAGCGTATGCATCATTCGAATAACTTCAGAACCTTTCTCATAGACGGTTAGCGTATAGAAGTTATTCATCTCGATGACTTTATCAGGACGAATTGGATGCGCCATTGGGCTGGCATCCTCTGCAAACTGCGCACCACGCATCACTCGGACATTATCAATGCGGTTTACCGCACGTGAACCTAAATCCGAGCTGAATTCTTGATCGCGGAAGACGGTTAAACCTTCCTTCAAACTCAACTGGAACCAGTCACGACAGGTGACGCGGTTACCGGTCCAGTTATGGAAATACTCGTGGCCAATAACGGCCTCAATGCCCAGATAATCTTTGTCAGTCGCGGTTTCCGCTTTAGCCAGAACATACTTGGAGTTGAATATATTCAGGCCTTTGTTTTCCATCGCGCCCATATTAAAGAAGTCGACGGCGACAACCATATAGATGTCGAGGTCATACTCTAAGCCAAAGCGGGTTTCGTCCCACTTCATTGCATTTTTTAGCGATGTCATCGCCCAGCCAGTACGATCGAGATTACCACGGTCAACGTAGAGCTCTAATGCAACGTCACGGCCGCTTTGGGTAGTAAAGCTATCGCGCAGAACGTCAAAATCACCGGCAACCAGCGCGAACAGATAGCTTGGTTTTGGGAACGGGTCTTCCCATTGCACCCAGTGGCGGCCATCCTGTAACTCGCCTTGCGCAATACGATTACCGTTAGACAGCAGGAATGGATAGCGCGCTTTATCCGCCACGATGCGCGTACGGAAGCGAGCCAGAACATCTGGGCGATCCAGATAATAAGTGATATGGCGGAAACCTTCGGCTTCGCACTGGGTACACAGCGCATCACCCGAAAGATAGAGTCCTTCCAACGCACTGTTTTTAGCCGGATAAATTTCATTCACAATTGTCAACGTGAATGCTTCCGGCAGGTTTTCAAGAATGAGCTGATTCTCTGACTCGCGGTAGTGCTCCCAAGGAGCATCATTCACACTGACGCTCTTTAGGGTGAGATCTTCACCGTTGAGAATTAGAGGTGCCTGCGCAGCGCCTTGACGTTTAACCTGACTGACTGCGGTAACCGTAGTTACCTCTGCGTCTAAATCAAAATCCAGAGCCAGATCGGTGATCGTATAATCTGGCGCCTGATAGTCGTGACGATACTTGGCTTGAGGTTGTTGTGTCATAAATACCCTTATAGGATTCGCCGAAAATATGTGCCCTAAATAATTCAAGCTGCAGGAAGGCGGTATCGCGGTAGACCGCGCCATTGCTGAATAGCCACTGACTAAAAATCAGCACCCTAACCAACCATTAACTAAACTGTATCACACCGATCGAAAAACCGAAGCTCTGCCTAGAAACTCCGGTGCGTTTGCCTGTTATTCACGCAAGTGGCATCAAAAGCGCGCCAAGCAAAACTGAATCAGAACCGAGTGCAGCGCAATGCTTAAGTCATAAAAGGTAAAGGCTAGCTAAACATTCGCCATAATGGAGCAAGATTATTCTCAGTCCTAAATACTTACTCTGAGTGCCGATATTCTGACATAATGATCATAGTTACCTTATCGTTCGACGTTTCTTGTTCATTACGCCCGCTTTGGCGGCCAGTAATATATTCAATGAGCTCCTCGAAGTTCTAAAACCAGAAAACAGCGTGCATGAAGCTAAAAAACCTTATCTACATTTTCACCACGGCATTGGTGTTCTTTTTTGGTATTTTTATCTATAGCTCATTGCATAAAGCACATATCGATTTCGCGCAAAACCAGCAAAACCTCTACAAAGTAAAACGACTACGCGAGCTCACTGAAGTTTTCCAATCTGCACTGTTAGTTCATCGCTTAAAGCGTATCAGTTTCATGAGCGATTCCATTACGCAAAATGAGATCCTTGACGCAGAAAAACAGGTCAGGCTCGACTCTGAAGCACTGGTTCTTCCTCCTACTGACAAGTCAGCGACAGAATTAGAACAACAGACTCATGAGATGTTTAGCCAAGCAAAATCTCTCGTCTACAGACTGACGGCCAACGATAATCAAGAATTATCCGCAGCCGGCCCTCTAATGCAGGCTCAGCTTGATGTGAAGAGCAATTATTTTATCACCGAACTTAATAAGCTCTATTTCCTGTATGTCTATAACACGACGTTATCCGACACTCATTCCTACAAATTTATCGAGAGCGTCCGCTTAAATAACCGCTTAACGTTAACGGCAACCGAGCTTATTGATCAGTTAGTCGATATCAAAACGGATGAAGTGAAGCGCAATCAATCTTATCTACGTTCGATAGAGTTGATTGGCGTGCTGGACTCTTTACGCTCGCGGGTAGATTTTATTATTGCAACCGCGCCTGGTGGAGCACATCCATCGGCAAACATTGACGAACTATTAAACAAACTCAGCAAAGACAGCATGCAGCATCTGACTGCCGACCTTACCAGCGTGATGCAGAGTCGCTCATCCAATGCATTTGACGGCTTCTACCGCTACATCATCAGCATTGATAAAGCCTCTGCTCTCTTCGTAAATAACAGCTATAACCTTGAGTTGCATGAGCTAGAAAAGAAGATAAGTATCAGCCGAGTTCAGCTTTACGGCATGATTTCACTGTGCTGGCTGCTAGCGTTATATATCGTGATGCCAATCTTGGTTTTTTCATCCAAAATTAGTCTGTGGCTGACGCTCACTAATAAAAATATCATGAAGTTATCTCAAGGCGACCTCAACATATATCCAGATAACTCGATCATGACCGGAGAACTGTCGGCAATATCCGATGCTATTAATCAGCTACGCCAAAATCAAATAGAAAAGCACCTGTTAGAAACTGAAAAGCAAGAGCTTATCAATGAGCTGCTCGAAGCATCTTCAACCGATCCGCTGACCAATATTTATAATCGTCGCAAATTCTTCAATCAGTGCAGCCAAATTACCGAGAAAGACTACCCTCTCGCCTTCTGTCTGATTGATATCGATAATTTTAAAAGACTAAACGACCGCTATGGCCATGACGTTGGAGATTTAGCGCTTATCGCCTTTAGCCAAATGCTGGAACAGTCGCTGCCGAAAAGTACGGTTTATTGTCGCTACGGTGGGGAAGAGTTCGCTATTTTAATTAAATATGAAGATATGCATCAATCAATGAAGATTATTGATGTGGTTCGCCATCGTACCGAAATGCTACGTATTGCTATCCCGAATAAGCCTAGCGTTGGCTTCACCATTAGCTGTGGATTGGCGCGTCTTGATGACTATCAAAATATTAACCACTCTATAAAGCAAGCCGATGAAGCGCTCTATTACTCAAAGAAACGCGGTAAAAACCAAGTCAGTTTTTATTCGCCAAGTGGATTCATTAGCTTTGATGCTAACAATGAAAATGCGTGATATTTGTTCAGGAAACGAGACTGGGATCAAGGTATGAATATTGTACAATTGCACAGTAACTTAATCGGTGCTACTGCAAATGGCACGTTTAATCCTCGACCTATCAAATGTCATATGATGTTATGAGGCTTCAATCTCGGGATAAACTAGGTATACTCCTCCGACTTTGCCGACTATCCCGAACGTGGAATATCCCTGACGAGGATGCAGTAACGCGCCATGACTCAACATGCTTCCCCGATATTAACTTCATTATTGGATACTGACGCCTATAAGCTGCACATGCAGCAGGCGGTGTATCATCGTTACCGCAATCTCTCCGTAGCGGCTGAATTTCGTTGCCGTGGCGACGAGTTACTGGGCAGTTATGCCAACGAAATTATTCAGCAGGTTGCTTTGATGGGCGATCTTGCGCTGACAGATGAAGAATATAACTATCTCAGCACTCTGCCTTTCTTCAAAAAAGATTATCTGGACTGGTTGCGCGATTTTCGCTTTAACCCGCAACAGGTCGATATCCGTGACGAAGATGGCCACCTCAATATCCGCATCACTGGCCCTTGGCGTGAAGTGATTATGTGGGAAGTCCCACTGCTCGCCGTTATCAGTGAAGTGGTACACCGCGCCCGCTCACCGCTGGCAACGCCAGAAATGGCCGTGGCACAGTTGCGTAAAAAGCTCGATTCATTTAAGCAACTGAGCGCAGATATCGATCTTTCTGGCTTCAAGCTGATGGATTTCGGCACCCGCCGTCGTTTCTCACACGATGTCCAACGTGCCATTATTGAAACGCTGAAAACGGATTTCCCACATTTGGTCGGCACCAGCAACTATAAGTTTGCCCAGCTGCTAGACCTTGCACCGATGGGGACTCAGGCTCATGAGTGGTTCCAAGCCCACCAACAGATTTGCCCGGTATTAGCAAACAGCCAACGGGCAGCCCTTCAGGCGTGGCTAGATGAATACCCCGATCAGCTTGGCATTGCCCTCACCGACTGCATCACGATGGATGCTTTCCTACGCGATTTTGGCCCGCAGTTTGCCAATCGCTATCAAGGTCTGCGTCATGATTCCGGTGAACCGGTTGAATGGGGAGAGAAAGCCATCGCCCATTACCAAAAACTGGGCATTGATCCGATGACAAAAACGCTGGTGTTTTCCGATAACCTCGATCTCGAAAAAGCCTTAGAGCTGTATCGTCATTTCCATAACCGCATTAATCTTGGCTTCGGTATCGGCACCCGTTTAACCTGCGATATTCCAGAGGTTAAACCACTAAACATTGTGATTAAGCTGGTTGAGTGTAACGGTAAGCCCGTCGCCAAACTGTCTGATAGCCCGGGTAAAACCATTTGCCATGACAAAGCTTTCGTTAAAGCGCTGCGCAAAGCCTTTGATTTACCGCTGGTAAAAAAAGCCAGTTAAATTATTTGGTTTAATCGTTCGCACAACAAATATTATGAGGGTGTATGCTACGCCCTCTTTTTTTGCCTAAAAAACGCCAATTTTTACTGATAAAATCGATTATTCTCCTTTTTTTCATTCAATCCCCCAATATCTCGTCAAGTTCTTGCGATTTGTCTGCGATTTCTTCTTGTGTCTGTTTGCATGACAAGTAACATAGCAACATGCCCGTATTATCTGGGCTGTAGGTTATTTATCATCCAAGATCAATAAAAGAGAGAAATCTATGAGCGTAGTGCCTGTAGTCGACGTACTGCAAGGTCGTGCCGCGGTAGACACTGAAGTCACCGTGCGCGGTTGGGTACGTACCCGGAGAGATTCTAAAGCTGGTATCTCCTTCCTCGCCGTTTATGACGGCTCCTGCTTTAATCCGTTACAGGCCGTCGTTAATAATTCTCTACCGAATTATGAAAGTGATGTTTTGCGCCTGACCACGGGCTGTTCGCTGGAAGTCACCGGTAAAGTTGTTGCTTCTCCGGGTGAAGGCCAGAGTTTCGAACTGCAAGCCACGGAAGTTAAAGTCGTGGGTTGGGTTGAAGATCCAGACACTTATCCAATGGCGGCAAAGCGCCACAGCATCGAATATCTGCGCGAAGTGGCTCACCTACGCCCACGTACCAATATTATCGGTGCGGTGGCTCGTGTTCGTCATACGCTGGCACAGGCTATTCATCGTTACTTCCATGAAAACGGCTATTTCTGGGTTTCAACCCCGCTGATTACCGCTTCTGATACCGAAGGCGCTGGTGAAATGTTCCGCGTTTCAACGTTGGATATGGAAAACCTGCCGCGTACCGATGAAGGTAAAGTCGATTTCGGTGAAGACTTCTTTGGTCGTGAAGCGTTCCTGACCGTATCCGGCCAGCTGAACGGCGAGACCTACGCCTGCGCGCTGTCTAAGGTTTATACCTTTGGCCCAACGTTCCGCGCGGAAAACTCGAACACCAGCCGCCATCTGGCTGAATTCTGGATGGTTGAGCCTGAAGTTGCATTTGCGGATCTCGACGATATCGCCGGCGTTGCCGAAGGAATGCTGAAATACGTCTTCCAAGCCGTGCTTGATGAACGTGCCGATGACATGGAGTTCTTCGCTCAGCGCGTAGATAAAGACGCCATCGATCGCCTGAAGCGTTTTGTCACCTCCGATTTTGCTCAGGTGGATTACACCGACGCGGTTGATATTCTGCTTAAGTGCGGTAAGACCTTTGAAAACCCAGTCTACTGGGGCGTCGATTTGTCTTCTGAGCATGAACGTTATTTAGCAGAACAGCACTTTAAAGCACCGGTGGTAGTGAAAAACTATCCAAAAGACATCAAAGCGTTCTACATGCGCATGAACGAAGATGGCAAAACCGTTGCTGCAATGGACGTGTTAGCACCTGGCATTGGTGAAATTATCGGCGGTTCTCAGCGTGAAGAGCGCTTAGACGTTCTCGATGCACGTTTAGAAGAAATGGGTCTGAACAAAGAAGATTATTGGTGGTATCGCGATCTTCGTCGTTACGGCACCGTTCCTCACTCTGGTTTTGGCCTCGGATTTGAACGTTTAATCGCCTATGTGACCGGCGTACAAAACGTTCGTGACGTGATCCCGTTCCCACGCACACCAAGAAACGCAACCTTCTAATTAAGTAATAAAACAACATTTCAACGTTTTGATCACAAAAAAGGGGCCAGCAATGCTGGCCCCTCTCTTTTTTAAACTTAGACCCCTGTCACAAAGTTCCCAAAATTTTACATTTTGAAACACATTCTTGCGTTCTGTTACTCGAATTATAGTTTTGTATCATTTTCGATGTAGATTATCGCTCTAGTGAATGGAACACTGCGATGCAGACACAGGAAGACACCATACTTTCTCTTTTAGTTCCGTAAGTGATGAAATAGTTCCGCGCAGAATTAAATTAGGCAGTGGCAGGTGTCAAAAAAAAAATAACTCCTTTAGAGGGTAACAATGATGAAACGCAATATTCTTGCAGTAGTGATCCCAGCGCTGTTAGCAGCCGGTGCAGCAAACGCAGCTGAAGTCTATAACAAAGACGGTAACAAGCTGGATCTGTACGGTAAAGTTGACGGTCTGCACTACTTCTCTGACGACAAAGGTTCAGACGGCGACCAGTCTTACGCTCGTTTCGGCTTCAAAGGCGAAACTCAGATCAACGACCAACTGGCTGGTTACGGTCAGTGGGAATACAACATCAAAGTAAACAACACCGAAAGCAATGGCTCTTCTAAAAACGCAACCCGTCTGGGCTTTGCGGGCCTGAAATTCGGTGATTACGGTTCATTAGACTACGGCCGTAACTACGGCGTAATCTACGACGTTGAAGCATGGACCGATATGCTGCCAGAATTCGGTGGTGACTCTTACACCAACACCGACAACTTCATGACTGGCCGTACCAACGGCGTTGCGACCTATCGTAACAACAACTTCTTCGGTCTGGTTGACGGCCTGAGCATCGCCGCTCAGTACCAAGGCAAAAATGGCAACGCGACCGAAAGCAACAACGGCCGTGGCTACCAGCAGCAGAACGGTGACGGCTACGGTCTGTCTACCTCTTACGATTTCGGTATGGGCATCAGCGCTGGTGCAGCGTACTCTTCATCTGACCGTACCAACGAGCAAGTTACTCGTGGTCGCGTAGCTAACAGTAACGTTGCTGGCGGCGATAAAGCTGACGCATGGACCACTGGTCTGAAATACGACGCTAACAACGTATACTTGGCAGCTATGTATGCAGAAACTCGCAACATGACTCCATACGGTTCTACCGGTGTTGCTAACAAAACTCAGAACTTTGAAGTTGTTGCACAGTACCAGTTCGACTTCGGTCTGCGTCCATCCGTTGCTTACCTGCAGTCTAAAGGTAAAGACCTGAACACCAACGTAGATGGCAAAAAAGATCTGGTTAAATACGTTGATGTCGGCGCGACTTACTACTTCAACAAAAACATGTCTACCTACGTTGATTACAAAATCAACCTGCTTGATGACAACGATTTCACCAAAGCTAACAGCATCGCAACTGATGATATCGTAGCTCTGGGTCTGGTATACCAGTTCTAATCTGACGGCAACCTCGCGGTTGTAGCAGAACAGAATCAAAGGCAGAGCTTCGGCTCTGCTTTTTGTTATCTAGGGTTTGGCTCCACTCATCACGAGTTATTTATCTCCCCTACTTTTAGTCCGTGTTCTACCGCCCTATTTTCTGCCTAATTTTCTGGTTTTCTTCTTATTTTTGGTGCTTTTATCGGCATTGAAGCATTCAGGTAACAACTTTGTATTCTTTTTGTGGCAAACGGTTGGCAAGCTCGCGGCGTAGCGGTAACCTGATGGTTCTCTGGCTCAATCCCACACATGGAAGCTCTTACATGTTTGAAAATATCCCAGCCGCACCAGCGGATCCGATTTTAGGTCTTGCCGATTTATTCCGTGCCGATGCCCGTACCAACAAAATCAATTTAGGTATTGGCGTCTATAAAGATGAAACAGGTAAAACACCGGTTCTGACCAGCGTTAAAAAAGCTGAGCAGTATCTGCTGGAAAACGAAACCACGAAAAACTATCTGAGCATCGATGGTATTCCTGCTTTCGCTACCTGCACGCTGGAATTACTGTTTGGTAAAGAAAGCCCAATCATTCAGGACAAACGTGCTCATGCGGCTCAAACCCCAGGTGGGACTGGTGCTCTGCGCGTAGCTGCTGATTTTATTGCCAATAAAACCTCAGCCAAGCGCGTATGGGTGAGCAACCCTAGCTGGCCTAACCATAAAAGCGTATTTAACGCCGCAGGGCTTGAGGTACGCGAATATGATTACTACGACGCGGCAAATCATCAGTTAGACTTTGCAGCGCTCCAGAACAGCTTAGAGCAAGCAGAAGCCGGTGATGTGGTTCTATTCCACGGTTGCTGTCATAACCCAACCGGTATTGACCCAACACCAGAACAATGGGAAGCGCTGGCAGAAATGTCTGTTGCGAAAGGTTGGTTACCGCTGTTTGACTTCGCCTACCAAGGCTTTGCCAAGGGTTTAGAAGAAGATGCACAGGGCCTGCGCATTTTTGCCGCTAAGCATGATGAATTGCTGGTTGCGAGTTCATATTCCAAAAACTTCGGCCTCTACAACGAGCGCGTTGGTGCTTGCACGTTAGTTGCCGCTGATAGTGAAACCGCCGATAAAGCATTTAGCCAGATTAAAGCCACTATCCGCGCAAACTACTCCAACCCACCAGCACACGGTGGTTCGGTGGTAGCGACTATTCTGGGTAATGAAGCCCTGCGTACTATTTGGGAGCAAGAACTCACAGACATGCGCCAACGTATTCAGCGTATGCGTCAGTTGTTCGTTAACACCCTGCAGGAAAAAGGCGCTGAGCAGGACTTCAGCTTCATCATCAAGCAGAATGGTATGTTCTCATTCAGTGGACTCACCAAAGATCAGGTGATCCGCCTGCGCGATGAATTCGGCGTCTATGCCGTAAACTCTGGCCGCGTCAACGTAGCCGGAATGACGCCAGACAATATGGCACCGCTGTGTGAAGCCATTGTTGCCGTATTGAAATAAATACGCGCATTGAAACGACAAAAGGAGCCGAATGGCTCCTTTTTTGTTCTGCAAACAACATTTACAACGACGCTACCAAACCGCAGGTTCATCGCGAACAAATGGGTTGGTCTGGCGCTCTTGACCGAAAGTCGACATTGGGCCGTGTCCTGGAATAAACGCAACATCATTACCCAGAGGCCAAAGCTTAGTTTTAATTGAGTTAATCAATGCCTGATGGTCTCCACGGGGAAAATCGCTACGCCCGACACCGCCACTGAATAACACATCGCCTACCTGTGCCAAACGTGATTTTTCACTAAAGAAAATCACATGGCCTGGCGTATGACCAGGGCAATGGAAAACCTGCAGCGTCTCATTACCTACCGACAAGGTTTCGCCGTCGTTTAACCAACGGGTAGGCACCAAGGGATCACAATCGCCAAGGCCAAACATTTTGCTCTGAGCTGGCAGCCCCTCCAGCCAAAACTGATCTTCTTCCTGCGGGCCATAGATCGGCACATTTAAGGTTTTCGCCAAGCTGCCAGCGGCTCCCACGTGGTCTAAATGTCCGTGGGTCAGCAGAATTTGAGTGACCGTTAAACCCAGTGCTTCAACTTCACGCTGAATTTTGGCTGCTTCACCGCCCGGATCGACGATCGCGGCCTGAAGCGTATCCTCACACCATAAAACAGTACAATTCTGCTGAAATGCAGTGACGGGAATGATTTTATATTTCATGTTTGCCCCAATATAAAAAACGCCGGCAAAGGCCGACGTTTAGGATCTCTTTGACTACCTAATAATACCGTCTTAAAGCGCCATTACCAATTTCTAACGGGGCCGGTATCAATATGCACGAAATTACTACGCGGATAATATCCAACGCCACCCGCTCGCATTTTCAATGCAGCTTTACGAATATTGGCTAGCTGGACACCTTCAATATGGAAATCCATCGCCTGCCCTAGCGTATGGTAGCTATGTTTCGCCACACCGCTGCCGCGCTCGCGTAATTCATTATTGGTGCGCGGGGAACGATAACCGGAAATAAGTTGAATCGGTTTACGTGTGCCAATCATCGCCTGCAAACGAAAAATTTGATCGAATAAGCGAGGGTCGATACTTTTTACTTTATTCGCGCGGTAGTCGCGGAACAAATGATTCAGGCGAACTAATTCTTCCTGAATATAGTTTTTTCCGTCGAAGAACTCAGCCTTAAGTTGTTCGCCGGTATTTAAATTATTGAGTAACAAAATACGAGGACGTGGTGTAGAAAGCGTTGCTAACGCTTGCCCTGGTAGCATTGCCATTCCCATAGCAACGCCACCTAAAGCCAACCACTTGCGACGATGAATATTAACTGGATCCATGAGATATGTTTTACTCGGCAAAATGTCTGAAAATCACGCACCAAAGCGCACCGTCAGGCACCATAACCGCCATGGAAGATCGAGTCAACCCGCTACCCGCCAAGGTTGGCGGGTTATCACAGAATTTTATGGCTATTATTTACAACATTACAAAAACTATGGTTTTGCTAACTGCTTGCTAGAGTTGAAAAAGCCGCTCGGCTTGCGCAGCAATTTTTGCCCCTGAACGTACAGTGTCATCATAATTGTAAATATCTGTGCGGAACTGCGGCTTGCCATCTTCAGAAACCCATGCAGTCAAATAATAGAGGCGAACAGGAATGCGATGACGTATCGGAACATATTTCGTATTCCCCTCTTTCAACGCAGACGAAACCCGCGCGTCGTTCCAACCAGCATCTTGAAGTAGCATATTTGCCAGCGTCGAAGCCTTATTCACGCGAACACAACCTGAACTTAGCGCACGAATATCTTTTTCAAATAATCCGTGGTTTGGAGTGTCATGCAGATAAATAGCATCTTGGCTTGGCATATTAAACTTATATCGACCTAGCGAATTATTCGCGCCCGGTGCTTGCTGAATTCGATACGGGAAATTACGCGGCGACACAGACGCCCAGTCGATCATATAAGGATTGACCGCTTCGGCATCGTTGCTCCATCCAGAAAACAGGCGATATCCGTGGCGTTCGAAATAGCCCGGATCGTGCATAGCTTTCGGAACAATATCTTCACGAATCAGCGTTGTTGGCACGTTCCACGGTGGATTAACTACCACGTTATTCAATTCACTATTCATCAGCGGCGTTTTACGCGATGGGCGCCCCACAATCACTCGAGATGAAAGTACTTCAGCGCCGTTCTGGTAATAAATCAGCGAGTAGTTAGGAATATTAACCATAATGCCGGTATTTACTTCTCCCGGCAAAATACGCAAGCGTTGAATATTCAAGGCCAGCAGTGTAGCGCGCGTTTGCGGCGATACGTTCAGCCACTCGCGCGTGCGCTTGCCAATCACCCCGTCACTGGCTAAACCTTGCCACTGCTGGAAACGTTTCACTGCCTCAACAAGCTCAGGCGTATAACGGTTATCGATCACCGAAACGGACGCCGCTTTTGCTGGCTCAGCCTCTGGTGATGGTTGTTGCTTGGTCAAATCAGTAACCGCAGTGGTTGATGGACTGATGACCGCATTAGGATCCTGACTCGCAGGAGATTGCAACGGCTGCGCCTCAGGCACCGGCGTTGGCTTCACACTGGAATCGCCTTCCAACATTCCTGTACGCTGCAACACTTCACGCAGCGCTGGCATATCCGCGCTCAGGTCACCCGGTTTTAAACTCGGGCCGTCGCTCACCACGGGCCAAGGGCGCGCATCCGCTAACAGATTTTTTAACGCCTTATGCATCGCGGCATACTGAGGATGCGCAGGTTCCAACGATTTAACAAAAGTATTCAAGCGCCCATCACGAATCGACAGCTGCCAGTTATTCACCAGCGTTGCCGGCGGCTCTGCCATTGCATAAGGCACCGAGCTGTATAGCCAACTGCCTTTGGTTGCGCTCACGCCAGAGACAAATTGCAAATAGCCCAGCATCGCGTCAGATAAAACGGCGTCACGCGCCATGCCACTAACATCTGGATTAGTCAGCGCCTGAACCCATTGGGTGAACTGAGGCTGAACACCAGAGAGTGCAACTTCAGCGAGCTGCTGTTGAAATTGCTGAACGGCTGTACGATCTTGCCACATTGGCTGCATGTGGTTAGCGGCGTAGAGCGCAGAAAGTTGGTTCAAATAACGCAGCGAAACGCCCTGTGGAAACTGCGACAACAGCGCCGAACGCGATTGAGGTACACTCATGGTCGCCACTGAAACCACGGGTTGATTAGCAACTTCTGCATAGGCTGTCATGATGCTCAGCGCCAATGCACCCATTGCTATTGAACCACCGACAACCATATGGCTTAGACGGAATCTGTTATTCAGCACCATCCCTTGCTCCCTAGTTAGCTCACAGGCACCGAATTTCGGAACCTTAGCTTAATTATACAAATAGAAATGACATTTTGCCGTTTCAGTGTCGGTTGGTGCGTCAACGACCCAGACATTGCACGTTAATTATATGATGATACGTCACTGGCTATATTCTGCCAAAAAAAACGGCCTTATATGAAGGCCGTTTGCGTTAATAATGATTTCAGTATGCGGAATTTACAAGAAATTATGTTTCAGATTCTTCTTGAGCCACTGATTCTATAGGGCTTTTCTCAGGAGCAAAGCCTCTCAATCCCACGACATGAACATGTTCAGTGTTATTGAACACTTTACGCACCAGTTTATAGGTAGTGCCTTTTTCTGGGCTGATGTTTTCTGGTGCCGCAATAATTAACTGCATTTCCAGACGTTCACACAGCTCAAACAGCGTCGCGATTGATTTCGCATCCAGACGCGCTGCTTCATCAAGGAATAGCAGTCGGCATGGCGAAATATCTTTACCGCGCAGGCGGCGAGATTCTTCTTCCCAACTCTGAACCACCATCACCAGAATGGACATACCGGTACCGATAGCTTCGCCCGTTGACAGCGCCCCACTTTCAGCACGCAGCCAACCGTCTGAGCCACGGTTAACCTCTACTTCCATTTCTAGGTAATTACGATAATCCAGCAGCTCTTCGCCGATGGTTTGTGGCGTACGCTGCCCCATATCAATCTGTGGATTGAGGCGCTGATAGAGTTTTGCTAGCGCTTCAGAGAACGTCAGTCGATTGCTGTTAAACAGATCCTGATGTTGCTCTTGCTGTTCTGACAACACCGTCAGCAACGTTGAATGCGCTTCACGCACGTTAACATTCAAACGCACGCTATTCACCTGACCGAAGGCCACCGTCTGTAGGCCTTGGTTTAGCATACGAATACGGTTTTGTTCGCGCTGAATTGTTTTGCGAATAATATTCGCCACGCTCTTCGAACTGATCGCCAGTTTTTGTTCGCGTGATGTCAGCTCTTCGGTCAAACGCGCCAGCTCAATTTCCATCTGTTCGATGGCATCGACAGGATCGTCGCTGCGGATAATATCCTGACGAATACGCTCGCGTAGATGTTGGTAAACCGCAATGTAGAACTGAATTTTACGTTCTGGACGTTTAGGATCTTCTGACAGACGCAGCACATCGCGCAGATGTTCGTTGTCCGCTACGGCCAGCCGTAACGCACCCAGCGCCTTATCCGACATAGAACGCAATTCATCCGCATCCATATAGGCAAGCTCACGACGATGCAGACGTCGTTCAACGCCGTTGTCTTTCACCAAACGCATTACCGCACACCAGCCCGCTTTCGCGGTGGTCACTTGTTCGCGGATCTGGTGGTAATCGCGTTCGACCTTACGCAGGCGCTTTTGCAGATTATCCATTTCAGATTCACAGAACATGATCTGTTTTTCGAGCTGATTGCGACGCGCACGGTTGTTGCTCAGCGCGGTATGCAGCTCATCACGACGGATACGTGCACGCTCTTCCGCATTAGGATCGGCCTGAACCCCGATATCTTGCAACTCTTGCGACAGCTCTTTGAGCATGTCACGTTTAGCTTCAAACGAACTTTTTAGCGAAGCTAATACCTGATGATACTGGGCCAGCTGTGCCTGCTGTTGACGAAGCTGCTCACGCGTACGGCTGCGATCGGCTTCGGCATGCTCTAAACGCTGGCGCAATTTATCGTTGAGATCGGAGTTCTCGGTCAGCATACCGGCAGAATCGCTGTAGCTGAAGTGGGCACGACGCTGCACCACTTCTGTTAACGCGAACGCCTGTTGCTTAGCCGTACGCTGATTCTGCTGAGCCTGCTGATAATCCTGACGTAGCTGCTCATGCTGTTCTGGATCGCTTTGCAATACGGAAAGCATCGGCTCTAGCTTAGTCAGATTGGTGCCGTGCTGTTGCAGATAGCGCGCGGCTTCCTGCGCCTCTTCGAGCTCTTCACGGATCTCTTCTACGCGATCTTGCAGGGTTTCATCAGCCAACAAACCGATATGCGGCGTGAGCTTATGCAACAGCGCGACACTCTCTTTGGCCTGTGACAACTGCTGGCGCTGCTGTTGCGTCACGTTATCCTGATTATTGAACTCACGTTCTATCTCAGTACGACGGCTGTTGATTTGACGTAATTCAGCTTCTGGGTCCTGCTCAAAGGCCACCGCTAAGTGATTGCCAATAAAACGGCTAAACGCTTGATGTAAACGCTGCGTTTTTTGCACATCAAACGACAGGTTCGCATAACGCTCTGCCAGCTCATCGCGCTGTGCATACAGCGTTTCTAAGCGGCTTTCACGCGCGGCGCGACCAAACAGCGGCACCTCAGGGAAACGGGAGTAGCGCCATTGACGATCGGCAGTTTTCACCACCACGGCGCGTTCCAGTTCATCGGCGGCAAATACGCTGTCATCAAACGACTGCGGATCCCCTTCGATCAGATAGAGATCTTCTGGACAGTCTTCTAATCCCGCCAGATGCTCGCGCACCAAGGAAAGATCGGGAACAACAATCGCGTGTCGTGCTGGACCATATAACGCCGAGAAATACGGCGCATCGTCGATGGTGACGTCATCGTAGATTTCAGACAGCAGCACGCCGCCAAAACGTTCAGCTAACGCAATCAGACGCCCATCTTCGGCACCGCTTGGCTGGCTTAAACGCTCGATTTGGCTTTCAATTTCACGTTTTTGATGAGCAACTTCGTCGCGTTCAACGGTAGATTCACGTTCACGCTCCAGCAATTGCTGCATCTGCTCAGTGACCTGACGACTGTCTGACAGCTCTTCACCGCATTGTTCGCTCAGCTGACTCAGCGCTTCCTGCGCCGCAAGCCACACTGGGGCTTTCGTGGTCAAATCCTTCGCTTTCGCCGTGATTTGCTCAAGCTCTTGGCGCAGCACCATACGGCGCTCGCTGGCTTCAGCCACATCAATCGTCAGCGTTTCAATGCGTTCTTCCATCTCACGCTGGGCGTCATCCAGTTCTTCTGGCTGATACTGCTGCCCGGTGCGTTTGCAGAAGTCTTGCAACAGACGTTCGGCATCTTGTTGCGAACGCAAGCGCTGCTCCAGTTCGGCCAAACGCATGCGTAATGGTTGCACACGCTCCGACTGATGCTGAAGCGAAGACCAGTCGCGCAATAAATCACGCCCCGCCTGCCATGCTTCGCTACGGCTCACTTCGCCCACCAGCTTAACCACCAGCTGATAAGCATTTTCGAACTGTGAATGCGCTGCGCTTGCCACATTCATTTTCTGCTCAAGCTGCATCAGGATTTCAGTTGCTTCCTGCTCGCGCGCACTGAACGTTTCTAACCACTCTTCGCTATTATCCGCATTGAGGTCGGACAACTGACACACTTGGCGTGCACGTTCTAGCGCCTGTAGCGCCTGCTGGTATTGAATTGCACGAGTTTGCTGAACGTCCAAAGCTTGCTGATAATCAGCCAGCTGGCTTTTTAGTTCATCCACTTCGGCTTCAGCGGCTTCTGAGCGGGCTTCATAATCAGCATGCAGATCGCTCGCTTCAGCCACCACTTCATTCTGTTCTTCTAAACGGTAGGTCAGCTCTTCCAGATCGCCCTGATAGCGCTCGATCTTTTCCTGCTGGCGCATTGCAGTTTGCACCAGATTTAAATGATCGCTTGCCGCCTGATAATCGGTTTCGAGATCGGATTCCGACCCGCTTTGCTCGGCTAATTCACGCGACATTTCCACGTGGCGATACTGTTCGGCCAGCAGCTGTTTACGGCCTCCCAGCAATTCACGGCGCAGCAATAATGCCTGATCGAGGTGTATGCGCCGCTCATTGGCATGGCGCATATAGTCAGCAGAAACGTAGGACGTTGCTTCGGTGATCAGATGCTTAAACAGATCGCGGTCAGACTGCGTAACGCGAATCGCTTCCAGCGTCATGCGGTTTTCACGCAAAGCCGCTTCCATATCTTGGAAAGCTTTACGTACGCCGCTGTTTTCTGGCAGCAGATAGTCGCGCAGGGAACGGGTAATCGCACTCGAAATACCGCCGTAAAGCGACGCTTCAATCAGGCGATAAAACTTGCTGCGATCCGATGCCGAACGTAAACGGCGTGGGATCACACCCAAATCAAACATCAGGGAGTGGTAGTCGGTAATCGAGTTAAACTGTTTGAACTGCACGCCTTCAATGGCTTCCACGCGCTCTTTCAGCTCGTTTAACGGCAGCACACGAGCCTGACGCTCCCCCACGGTTTGCGTTAGGATTTCCGTTGGCTGGAATGAGGTTGGCAAGCCTTGAATGGTGAACGGCTTGATATCCACTTTTCGATCGCGCCCGGCAACCTGCTGTAGACGGACACCGACTAACACGCGCTGATGGCGTGAGTTAACCACGTCGAGGGTGGCATAACAGACACCAGCGCGTAACTTTCCGTGCAAGCCTTTGTCGCGTGACCCTGAAGTCGCACCGGCTTCTGTGGTATTACGAAAATGCAGCAGCGTTAAGTCAGGGATCAGCGCCGTAACAAACGCCGCCATGGTGGTGGATTTACCTGCACCGTTACCGCCGGACAGCGTTGTCACCAATTCATCCAGATCAAAAGTTCGGGCAAAGAAACCGTTCCAGTTAACCAATGTCAGCGAGCGAAACTTTCCGCGTTCAATCATTCCTGTTCATCCTCCGCGTTGTCCGCGCTACCGTCCGCACTGGATTCGTTTTCTTCGTTTTCATCATTCAGTGATAACGTGTTTTCTAACGGCATGGCTTCGCCGTCACGGATCATTCTCAACTGGGATTCACGTGGATCGTCACCGCTACGCACATCTGCACCAAAGCGGAACACCGCTTCGGTGATGCGGAATTTTGTGCTGTCATTCCCCATGAAATAGACCATGCCCAAACGGCGTAGACGATTTAATGAGGTACGCACTTTCTCCTGCAGTTTCTGGCGGTCGAGATCCGAGCCAGTTGAACGCTGGTTAACGTATTTCAGCAGCTTGTTTTCATCGGCCAAAGACAGTAACTCATCATAGAGTTCTTGCTGGCTGAAAATGCCTTCATGCGCCAAACGCTCAGGGCTAAGGTAGAGATAACACAGGATTTTTCCGACCATCATATCCAGTTCAGACAGCACCGAACGTGGGATCAATGTGGTCGAACGCGGCCTGAGATAGAAGAAACCTTCAGGAGCGCGGATGAGCTCAACGTTATAACGGCTATAAAATAATTCAAGCTCGTCCTGGAAATCCATCAGGAAAGCATGGTTATCTAGCTCATCAATGCCGATGTGACGTCCGGATCGCAGTTGGCTATCCAGTGCAGGGAATAGCGGGTTAAACACCGCTAGCGCCAGTTTAGCTGGCATCATATTTTCAGTATTTGTCGATGACATGGGCCTGTACCTTGGCTCCGTAACCATTGATTGCCTGCCATTGAGCAGGTAATCCGGTGAAATCAGCTTCAGCCACACCTAAGCGAACCGCTTGGTCGACCAAAATTCTTGCCAAATCGAAATGACGTTGACGCGGATACTGGGTTAGGTATTCGCGCAAAACCGCGCCTAAATCCAATGGACGCTGTTCTTTTTGATAAATCTTCAACTCTTGCTCAATCATTGCTGCCAGCTGCTCACGGATCTCAGAGAACTCTTCATACTCCATATCCGGAGGCAGTTCGCCGGTGACCTCTTCGTTCAGCAACGCGAGCTCTTCATCACGCATATCGAACAGACGATCGGCATTGGCAATGGTCAGTGCCCACGGGTTATCAAAGTAGTTCTGTACTGATTGGCGTAAACGCTGAGCAAAGACTCGGTTTTTATCCATATCGATCGCGGTACGGATAAACTTATGCACGTGTCTGTCGTAGCCGATCCACAGATCGATGGTCAACTGGCCCCAACTGATAATGCGGTCTAACTTGTTTTGCAGATCAAACACCAGTTTGTCAACGAATGCCAAATCAGGGTTATTCAGGTTGGCGTCTTGGATTCGCAGCAGGTTTGCCTGCAGCTTATCACCCGCCGCTTCAAGCGTATCTTGCAATTCGCGCAAGGTGCCTGAAGTTTCCGAGAGCAGAACTTCACAGCTTGAGATAGCAGCACGCCAGTCTTTATTCAGCAACGCCGCAATATCTGCTTTAACGCCCTGCTGCTGTTCATCCATGATGCGCTGGGTTAAATCGATACTATCGAAAATCTCAGCAACAGAGTATTTCAGCGGGGCAAACACATTACGATGCCAGTGATACTCATCACCACCCTCTTCTGCCGCTTCGGCTGCGCTGCGTAGCTCTTGCGCTACGATAGACAGCTGCATAGATAGGCGCAGCGTTGAGAACTCTCGCTGACGAATGTAGTAATCCGTAATGCCAATGCCTAACGGCGTCAAACGATAGATTGCATTTCCATCGGCTAACTCGCTGGTAAAGCGGTTTAGCAGGCGCTGCTTAACGAGATCGTTAATCGCATTATTGGCACGGATGGCTACCGTTTCATGTGTTTGTTCAAAAGCTTTGCTGACGTGTCGGAATGCATCGATCAGTTCACCTTCACTCATCTCACCGTCAAGTCGTTCGCTGTTCAAAGTGGCAATAGCCAAAATGAACGCCAAACGTTCGGTGGGAAGTGAAATTGAAAAGTCATTTTTCCGCGCCCAGGCAACCAGCTCCGGTACAGTCTGGGAGAAATCACTCATAGTTGGTCCTTCGTGTCGGGTTTGTGCGCCATCACATGGATGTAGCGCCCCAAACTCACAAAAGGCTCCTGACGACAATAACGCTGCTCCAGCGCTAATAGATCATCAAAAGCCTCAATTTGTTGCGTCTTCTCTCGTAGGTAATCATGGAATACCCGCACGCCCGTTTTACCGGAAATTGTCAGCCCAATGTCTTCAAGCCAGCCGTACACCTTTTGTGGATCCAACGGATGGTCAGGTGACAACGTGCGTGTCTTACGTTTTTGCATCCCTTGATTGACGTATGCCGTATTGCCAATGATCACATTTCGCATTAACAGGCCATTGTAGTTATAGAACATTAACGACAATGCGCCGCCCGGCGTTAAACACTTTATCAAAGATGCCAACGTTTCTTGAGGTTCAGCAACCCATTCCAAAACCGCATGGAACAATATCAGATCAACCGGCTGTTCTAAATGCTGATGCATCTCTTGCGCTGGACTTTGCACAAAACGCATGTGTTGGATCACACCTTTCTCTTCGGCATAAGCCTGTGCGCGCTTGAGCATTTCACCCGAGATGTCACAGAGCGTGATCTGATGACCGCGTGCGGCAAGCTCACAGGATACCTGCCCAAGCCCACCGCCTGCATCAAGAATGTGTAAGGATCTTTGCGGGAGCTGTGTCAGCAACTGTTCCAGATCCTGCCATAACACTGCCTGACGGATTTTTCCTTTGGTCGTGCCGTAAATGTTGCGCGCAAATTTTTCAGCGATATTGTCAAAATTACGATCTTGCGTACCTCGACTCATGAATATGTCGGCTCCTGAATATTTGCACAGCGCACCACCAGAAAAATCTCCCCGTGAGGGACGCTTTAAACCTGCTATTTTGACACAGGCTGGCTTAGAATGAATCTTATCGGCCATATATTCTATCTAGATGTCGTTTTTTCATTCAGAAAGGCACCTGATTCATGCTGTTTACGCTAAAAAAGTTTATCGGCGGGCTACTTTTGCCTCTTCCTCTGTTGCTGCTGATCGTCGCGGTAGGCCTGATTTTTATCTGCTGGACGCGCTGGCTACGGCTAGGAAAAATCTGCATTTCTCTCGGTTGGCTTGGGATCTTGCTGCTAAGCCTACAACCTGTCGCCGATCGAATACTGGCTCCGCTTGAAAATAGCTATCCTACATTAAACCAAACGAGCAACGCAGATTACATCGTGGTGCTCGGTGGCGGTTATACTTTTAACCCTGATTGGGCGCCCAGCTCAAACCTAATTAACAACAGTTTGCCGCGCGTCACAGAAGGGATCCGCCAGCTTGAAATGAATCCCAATGCCAAAATTATTTTCACCGGCGCTGCGGCTATCGGCAACCCGGTGAGCAGCGCACGCGTTGCTGCTAACGTGGCAGAAAGTTTAGGCGTTCCTACGGATAAAATTATTGTGCTTGATAAGCCGCGCGATACGCAGCAAGAGGCTAAAGAGGTGGCTAAAATCACAGACCAGCAGAAAGTCTTGCTGGTCACGTCGGCAAACCATTTGACTCGCGCATTACGCTTTTTTAAGGCCGAGGGGCTTAGTCCGATCCCCGTTCCAGCCAATCAATTAGCTATTTCGTCGCCGTTAAATCCTTGGGAACGTTGGCTACCTTCGCCGCTTTATCTTGGTCATAGCGAACGGGCATGGTATGAAACTTTGGGGAGTTGGTGGCAGGCAATTATCACGACAAAGGGTGAAAAATGAGACTCCGACTGATTAGCCTTTTTACGGCGATTATCGTATTTGAAATGCAGGTAGTTTTACTCGACTTACTTTCTAAAGCTGAAAATATGCCCGTAAGCTTCAATCCGCTCAATGCTATTAGCGCAGTGGGATTTGTACTCGGATGGACGACGGGACTAAACACCGTGATGGCGCTGATCGCAGCGGCAGTTGCTCTTTTACTTATCCCCATTGGCGTCTATTGTCTTTGCCATGCTTGGCTTAGACAAAGACGCCGCTGAAGGTGATATCAATTACAGCCGATGTCTATTCACTAATAAGCATGCTAAACGATTGTGATGTTGCACAACCGAAGGTAAGTCAATGGTCTGCAATGTCCCTTCACGGATGACAACTTGCCCATTAATCACGCTGAAAGCCACATTCCCTGGCGTACAGAAAACTAACGCCGCCAGCGGATCGTGTTTAGCCCCTGCAAGATTCAAAGTATTGAGATCAAACGCGACAAAATCAGCGGCCATACCCGTGGCTAAATAGCCAATATCGTCTCGGTTAAGTACTTTCGCACCACCACGCGTCGCGATCTCTAAAGCCTGCCTTGCATTCATGGCATCAGGGCCGAAGCCAACCCGCTGCAATAGCAGCGCCTGCCGCGCTTCTGCGATCATGTTTCCTGCATCGTTAGATGCTGAACCGTCAACGCCAAGGCCAACAGACACACCTTCATCAAGCATAGTGCGAATAGGAGCAATGCCTGATGCCAATCTCATATTTGAACATGGGCAATGCGCCACACCGGTTCCGGTTCTCGCAAACAACGAAATCCCAGCCCTATCCAGTTTGACACAGTGTGCATGCCAAACATCGGTTCCAACCCATCCTAAATCTTCGGCGTACTGCGCTGGCGTCATGCCAAAGTGCGCCTGACTGTAGCTTACATCGCTGTCATTTTCAGCTAAATGGGTATGAAGTGAAACACCATGTTCGCGCGCCATCTGCGCTGTTTTCACCATTAACTCGCGGCTAACAGAAAAAGGCGAGCAAGGAGCCAACGCGATACGTAACATGCTATAGCGCTGGGCGTCGTGGTAGCTATAAATTAAGCGCAATGAGTCTTCTAAAATAGCCTGTTCATTTTCGACTAATTCATCTGGCGGTAAGCCTCCTTTACTGCGCCCTACGCTCATACTTCCTCGGCAAGCATGGAAGCGCATGCCTATTTCACGAGCTCCATCAATGCTGTCGTCTAAACGACAACCGTTTGGATAAACATAGAGATGATCGCTGGAAGTGGTACACCCCGAAAGCATCAGCTCAGCCATCGCGGTTTGAGTCGAAACCCGGATCATCTCTGGGGTGAGTCCAGCCCAAATGGGATAAAGATTATTTAGCCAGTCAAAAAGCTCACCGTCCTGCGCATCAGGTATCACACGCGTCAAAGACTGAAACATATGATGATGTGTATTGATCAGTCCAGGAATAACGATATGTCCACGCAGGTCTATTTCTTCATCTGCCGGTGCAGCACAAAGCTCGTCACCACCAACGGCAACGATGCGATTTCCCTCCACCAGCAGGCAACCACCTCTAATTTCTCGTCGTTCGTCATCCATCGTGACGAGTAATTCCGCGTTCTTAAAGAGCAGCGTTCTTTTGTGCATTTTGTCTCTTCCTCCGCATAGCGATATATTCGCGCGTCGTGCTAAAGACCTCTCGAGCCGCCGTGCTGTTTACATTGACCTCTTGCAGCTCGCACTCTTTGCACCCAGGGATTTTTGCTTGTCTATCGCGGCCATTCAGGATCAAATTAGCGCCTATTGCCACAACGGTACCAATGGTAATCCCGCTGTGTAGGAACATCTCTGCGGCCTGTGGCATTTGTTGAAATAACTGAGGAACCATCACCGGTAACATGCCAAGACCGAGCGTTAACGCTACAACCATCCCATTATTGTTATTACGATAATCAACCTGTCCCAACGTTCGAATTCCTGACACAGCAACCATGCCAAACATAACGATCCCTGCGCCGCCAAGCACTGGCTTCGGCACAGCGACAACAAAGGCCGCGAGTTTTGGGAACAGACCAAGAGTAATAAGAATGCAGCCTGCTACTCCAACAATGAAACGGCTGCGAACACCGGTCATGCTGACAAGCCCTACGTTTTGAGCAAAGGCTGCATAAGGGAACATATTAAAAAAGCCGCCAAACAACGTTGCAGACCCACAGGCGTACAGGCCACGTTTTAAGGTTTTTTGATCTGCTGGGCGATCAACGATTTCCCCCATGGCCATCATCGAAGACATGGTTTCTACCATGACAACGACCATCACCATACACATCAACACGGCAGGAAAGAGATGAAATTCAGGAACCGCAAAGCGCATTGGGTATGGGAATGTCATCCAACTGGTCGATGCCACTTGGGAAAGATCGAGTTTTCCCATGAAGTAATATCCCAGTGTGCCAATGATAATTCCCACCAGCACAGCCACATTCTTCAACATGCCTTTGCCAAAGGTATAAATTAGCATCACTACGGCCAACGTAAATAAGGCCATCAGCAGCGAACCGTAGCTGCCGAAACTTACTGCATCGAGATCTCCACCGCCGATCCATCCTCCTGCGACCGGTAAGATCGACAGACCAATAAGCGTCACTATCGTGCCCATAACGGCTTTAGGGAAAAAGCGGACAAGTTTGCATACAAAAGGAGCACACAGTAGCGTAAATACCCCGGCAACAATAACCGCGCCTGAAATACCGCCAATGCCATACTGTTGGCCGATAAGCGTCATCGGAATAAGCGCAGCGAAGGTGCACCCCTGAACAATTGGGAGTTTGCTACCAATAATATTCAATAAGCCTATTGACTGCAGGATCGTACCGCAGCCACATATAAAGAGATCGGTGCTGATTAAAAATATAATTTGTTCCGGCGTAAACCCAACCGCCTTACCAATAATTAAAGGAACCGCAATGGCACCGGCATACATGACTAATACGTGCTGAAAACCGTAAACCAACATTTGTCCAATCGGCAATATTTCATCGACAGGATCGACATCTGCTTTCTTTTGAGGGGAGGTTTGGCTCTCCTGTAAATAATTTTCCATACGATTAATCGCTTTCACAATAACGCCCTCTATCTGCGAGTATTATTTATACATTTCATTTGATGGCATGTAGAACATGGCCCCTCTCCATGATCGACATCTCGGTTAAATCTGTTTATTCAGTTATTTCTTGTGCAGCTTCATTTTCAACGTTATTGCTATCTGATTCCTTATCTGGATGATAGCCATTGAAATAGAGATTGAGGCTTACCGCGCATACGGTAGCTAATAAAATACCGCTATGCAGTAATGGCTGAATTGCCGCTGGTAGCTGGCTAAAAAAATCATGTGACACGGTAGGTATCATGCCGATACCAATACTGATAGCAACGATGTAAAGGTTGTAGCGATTGGTGCTGTAGTTAGCACGTGAAAGAATACGGATCCCGGTTGCCAGAACCATTCCAAACATCACTATACCGGCACCGCCCAACACGAACTGTGGAATAGAGGCAACGATAAGCGCCATTTTAGGGATCAAGCCGAAGAGAATTAAAATCCCGCCCGACATAACACAAACCCAACGGCTGGAAATACCCGTTACGCTAACCAAACCAACGTTCTGTGAAAAAGAAGTATGTGGAAAACTATTAAATAGTCCGCCAATAACGGTGCCGATTCCATCTACTCGTAAACCACGAATAATATCGGCTTGTTTAGTTGGTCTTCCCACAATATCGCCAAGGGCAAGAAACATCCCCATCGATTCGATGAAGGTAATTAGCATAATAATGGTGAGCGTAAGAATACTGACAGGTTCAAATGTAGGCATACCAAATGCAAATGGCTTTATAGGAGCAAACCATGCGGCGTTATCTAATCCAACGAAATTCACCTTCCCCATAGAATAAGCAATGGCAAAACCAAAAAGAATGCCGAGCAGTACAGAAATATTACACAAGAAACCTTTAGCAAAACGGGTCACTAGCAGAATAAAAACCAGCACTAAGAGCGAGGTACCAATATATATTGGGCTACCGTAATCAGGATTACCTTTTCCACCGGCGGCCCAATCAATACCCACCTGCATAATGCTAATACCGATAGAGGTAATAACTACGCCGGTCACAACCGTCGGAAACAATGGCATAAGTCGCCCAATCACGGGAACGAGTAATGTTGCAATAATCCCTGATGCTATTGTGGCACCGAATATTCCCGTCAGCCCTATATTAGGATCTGCGCCAATCGCCAACATCGGGGTTACCGCGGCGAATGTGACAGACATGATAACGGGGAGTCGGATACCTGCGAAACGGCCAATACCCAAACATTGCAACAGCGTCACTACGCCGCAGCAGAAAAGGTCTGAACTAATTAAAAAAGCGATTTGGTCTTTTGGTAAACCTAGGCTGCCCCCGATAACCAGAGGCACAGCAACGGCACCAGCATACATAACAAGAACATGTTGCAAACCTAACGTGAACAGCTGCGCAATTGGTAGCCTGCGCTCAACGGCATCGTCTAGCGGCATGCTTTTACTGTGCTCTATTTTTAGATGCGGATTTATCACGCTCATGGACACATCACTCCTTACGGCTCGGCTAATATGGTGGATAACCAGCTACGATTCGAGAACCTTTGCTCCCCTATTTACGGATGTACAGCGTTTTCATCAGCGCAAATGTTTTTAAGGTTGATAGAACACATCAGTTATTTGCGCACATGCCAACTATGCACAGAGCATGCGAACTTTTATTTATGAGAGGAAAAATAGGGAGATAAACGAAATAATTGCGGGCGGTATCACATTTGATACTTAATAAGACGTTATATTTCAGCGAAATTAGCGAGAAAAAGCATCAAGGGAAAATGAGGTAGGTAGTTTGTTTAACCAAGAAAAATATCAAAGTGGTAGCGGTTTGTATCATTATCAGATTATCACCTCTCATAGTGATTGATAATTAACCAGCAAATCGATATGACTTGCCGGCTCTCATACTTAAATTCAGTCAATCATTATCCCAACCAAGGAAGCAGTTGCTGAGCTGCGCGTTCGACAACAGGACGATCTACCACGCCAGTATGTAAATAGCGTCCAATCGACTCCCATAGAACATATAGCCAGCGGCGTACCATAAAATCATCGCTCACGGGTGCTTTCTGCAAATAGGAGTAAAGCAATTCGGTAGCCATCCCGTCCTCGCTCAGGCGGAATAGATCGTACTCACGCGGTGCCCAGAGCATCATACCGGGGTTAAGCATGGCAAGCAGTTGATCGCTTTTGGGATCTTTTAGCATGCTTCTTAGGGTTAAGTTGCCATGAACCAGCACGCAGCTATCGTCGAAACCCGCAAACAGCTCAGGCAATTGTTCTTTACTGCGAAACAAAATACGGCGAGCTTCAATACTTAAATCAGGCGTTGGCATATTACCAAGCGTGGCCCAGATGACTTCTAAACGCTGTGCGTACCAGTGCGCCCAGCGATTTTCCTGCACGCTGTCAACGTTACCGACACAACCGTGGCTATCAATGCGGTGCCAAGAGAGGATCCCTTCTGCAATTTGGTCTTTTAAGCACGACCAACGCTGTGGCGTTCGAGTCGGTGCTTCGACGGAAACGCCACGTAATCGTTCAATTAATAGAACTTCTTTGAATGGCGCCTGATGGGTTGTCAGAACGCCATAAACCGTTGGTAAGCGGATATCGCCCTGCCGTGCAAGCATCGACAGCTTGTAAGCTTCCTGTTGGGCAATTCCTTGGCATAAAAAGGTCTTAGCCACCAAGGGTAAAGGCGTGCCCTGCTGATTATAAAGGGCAAAAAGGCTGGCATATGGCTGTTCACTGATCTGCTCTAAGCGGCCAATTGACTCACCAAGAACAACGCTAAGCTCGGCTTTTAAATGATCCATATTGTGATACAGGTTTTGCTGCATTGCGCGGTACCTTTTTTCACCAGATAGAGAGCCATCATGGCGGATTTATCAAGGTATTGTATTCGACTAGATCAAAAGAGCGTGCACTTGCACGCTCTTAATTTAAACCTAAATGCCTTGCGATAAACCGACCTATTGAGCCGCCGCAAAAATAGCGCGCACTGTTTCCAAGTCTTCAATGGTGTCAACGCCTGGGCTTGGCGCGGTTTTAGCAACATCCACATGAATTTTTTCGCCGTACCAAAGCACTCGCAGCTGCTCAAGCATTTCAATCTGCTCAAGATCGCTAGGTGCCCAAGTGACATAACGACGAATAAAACCAGCACGATAAGCGTAAATGCCAATGTGGCGCAGGAAAACATGACCAATTTCATCACGAGATATCGCAAAACGATCGCGGTCCCATGGGATTGTCGCGCGTGAGAAATAGAGCGCATAGCCATTTTTATCACAAACGACTTTTACCGCATTTGGATTAAATGCTTCTTCGCTAGTAGTAATCGGTACCGCCAGTGTCGCCATGCCCGCTTCACTAGCGGCCAAATTCTGCGCCACCTGACGGATAATTGCCGGCGGGATCAGCGGCTCATCGCCTTGAATATTGACGATAATTTCATCGTCTGCAAAGCCACACTTCTCAATCACTTCAGCCAAACGTTCGGTGCCAGAATGATGATCGGCTCGCGTCATGCAGACTTCACCGCCCGCCGCTTCTACGGCTTTTTTAACATCTGCATGATCGGTAGCCACGATAACGCGCGCAGCGCCAGACTCCAGCGCTCTTTCCATAACATGCACAACCATCGGTTTGCCGCCAATATCGGCTAAAGGCTTACCCGGTAGGCGTGTCGAAGAGTAGCGAGCAGGGATAATAGCAATAAAACTCATCAGATTATTTCTCATCCACTGGAAGTATGCGGGCTTCATTCTCGAGCAATACTGGAATGCCATCACGCAGCGGATAGCCAAGACGATCCGCTTTGCACACTAATTCCTGATTTTCTTTATTGAAGTAGAGTTTTCCATTACAGACGGGGCAAGCAATAATTTCGAGTAAGCGATGATCCATGATTGTTCCTAAACGAGTTCTTGTATCAGCGAAAAAGCATGGTGTAAGGATAACTCGCAACAGCAAAATTATCACGGCTTGTATGACCATACGGTTAAAAACCGTTTAATGAACCGCTCTACCTATCAGATTGATAACACAACATCTCATTATGACGTTTATTTGTGTTTCAGCCGTTTTACCTCTAGAAACGCACAAATCCAAACTGTTCAAAAACCGTACCAAGTCACCGCTATCATACGGCTGTTATGCGAGATAAATCACATATTAAACGTACCGTTGGACCATTTTTCCGTTGTGGCACAAGTGTTGAATCTAATTCAATCAGCCATGGATAGCGTCGAGCATTTCCCCCTCAAACTCGCCACTTTTCATTACTTTTAATCACTGTTAACTCTGATGGCCAGCCATAACAATCTGGTTCGTAATAGCGTTACGTAATACGTAAGGAGATACCCATGAGTGCGCCTAGCACCTCATCATCAATCCGTCGCGTCGATGGACTGGCAAAAGTCACTGGAACAGCCGTCTACGGCAATGACATAACCCTACCCGGAATGTTGTATGGCGTGTGTCGCTATGCCGATATTGCCGCTGGAAGAATTGATAACCTCGATCTTAGTGAAGCACTAGCGGTGCCAGGCGTTGTCAAGATCGCAACGTATCAAGATATCCCCGGCGAACCCGTCGTTGGCATCATGGTGAAAGACTACCTTCCTATTATTAAAGATGAAGTCGTTTTTCACGGTGATGTAATTGCGGTTATTGCCGCAGAAACCTACGAAGCCGCCTGTCTGGCAGCAGATAAAATTCATATTTCTTATACACCTTACGCGCCCATTACCGACGTTGAGCATGCGCTAAAACCCGACGCGCGGCTTATTCATCCGGAGAAAGGGGATAATATCGCGGCGCATCATCACACGATTAAAGGCGACATCTCAGCGGGATTTTCGGCCAGCGCACATATTCTTGAGCGCGAATATGAAGTCGGTTTTCAAGAGCATGCTTACATTGAACCTGAAGTGGTGCTCACTTGGCTCGATCCCACTGAGCGCCATTTGATTATCTCTGGCTCCATTCAAAACCCACACCGCGTACGTAGCTTTGTCGCTAGATTCATGGGCTGCCCGCAGGGGCATATCAACATTAAACGCGCGGTGATGGGCGGCTCATTTGGCGGTAAAGACGATATTATCGATCATCTTGCCTGTCGCTCTGCGCTACTGACAACGCTAACCGGCAGGCCGGTCAAATTTTGTTATACCCGCGAGCATTCTATTTTAGAAAGTTGTAAGCGACATCCCTATAAAATGAAATATAAGGTCGGACTGGATGATTCTGGCCAGATCTTAGCCATGAAGGTCGATATCCTCGCCGACAGTGGAGGGTATGCGGCTTCAACGCCTTTCGTTACCTGGCGAAGCTCAGTTCAGGCTGCGGGGCCTTATCGTATCCCCAATATTCGCATCGACGTGACCGGCGTATACACTAACAACAGCTACACCTCTGCCATGCGAGGCTTTGGCTCACCGCAGGTGGTATATGCCAACGAATCATTAATGGACGAAATCGCCGAGTATTTAAAGATATCTCCCGTCGAAATTCGTCAAATTAACGCATTAAAACAAGGTGATGCTTCGATCACCGGACAAGTTTTTGACAAACATACCGTATCCGCCCTTGAGGTTTTAAGCAAAGCAGTCACCTCAGCTGAATTTGATAGCAAGCGCCAGCATTATGCTCAACTCAATCAACAAGGTGGCGTTTATCGCTATGGCATCGGTCTCGCCCTCAGTTACCGCGGGTGCTCTATTGGCGCCGAAGGTGTCGATACGTCAACCGCGCTGGTGCAGGTTAACGAAGACGGCAGCGTGAATATTGCCACTTCCGTATCCGAAAATGGCCAAGGGCTACAGACAACGATGTCGCTCATCGCCGCAGAGGCTTTTGGCATTCCACTATCCGAAATAATGTTTAGCGAGCCACCGACCTCAGTGATTGGTGATGGTGGCTCTACTGCCGCCACACGCGGAACACTCGTTGGCGGCGGCGCGATCCTTGATGCGGCGGTTAAAATTAAACAACGTATTTTAGGCGTTGTGTGCGACGTGCTGGGCACGAAAGAATTAGATAATACGCTGTGGCAAAACGGGTTTATCAGCAACAAAAATAACCCATCACAAACGATAGATTTCAAAACCGCCGTCAACAAAACCAAATGGGCAAGCGTGAGCCTGACCGAATATGGCTGGTTTGTACCACCGCCAATTCACTGGGACGAGGAAAAAGGAACCGGCAGCCCCTACTTCACGTGGGTTTATGGCTGTCAAATTGCCGAGGTGCGCGTCAACACCAGCACAGGGAAAACGGATCTTATTCACGTTACGGCAGCACACGATGTGGGCCATATTATTAATCCTGTGGGTTTCAATGGGCAGGTCAGCGGCGGAATAGCTCAAGGATTTGGCTATGCGCTACTCGAAGATTTCAACATTGAAAACGGACAGGTAAAATCAGAAAACTTCGATACCTATCTACTACCAACTATTAAAGATATCCCTGAAATCACCATTATTGGTGTAGAAAACCCCGATCAGGCAGGCCCTCTCGGCGCTAAAGGTATCGGTGAACCCGCCACTGAGTTAGCCGCAGCGGCTATTAACAACGCCCTTAGCTTTGCCTTGAACGCACGTTTCAACAAACTACCACTTACTCTTGAGCAGGTTATTTTAGGTTATAACCTCAAAAAACCAGCTCGGCAAAGCGAGTTAATGGTTGAAACCGATAACAAAAAACAGGTTTTACGTTTAACCGATGTCACGGTGACAAGAGCCCAAACGGTACCAGAAGCCTTAACGTTGCTTGCTCAGGATAACGTTAGCATTATTGCTGGCGGCACCGATGTCATTGTTCAAGGGCGATTGCAGACCAAGGCCATGAACCTCATTGATATATCGCGCATACCTGAACTGACGCAGATTACCGAAGATAACGGAGCTGTCGTCATTGGCGCCGCGGTAACATTTAACCGTATCGTCGAACACGAATTGGTTAGAGAGCGTTATCCCCTGCTCGCTCAAGCGTGTAAAACGGTTGGCTCAAACCAAATTCGTAACCGTGCAACTATCGGCGGCAATATGGTTAACGCTGCGCCCTGCGGCGACTCACTACCGCCCTCAATTATCTATGATGCCCAAATTGAGCTGCAATCGCTTGATGGCGCACGGCGCATGCCGCTGTGCGAATTCTTACAGTCGGGATATAAAACACAGCGTAAGCCTAATGAACTGATGACAAAGGTCATATTGCCACCGCCACCAAACCCAAGGCCACACGCTTTCTATCACCAATTGGGGCGCCGAAATGCGCTGAACATTACCCGCCAGAGCTTAACCTGTCTGATTTCTTGCGATCCCGATGGCACAGTGAACTATTGCCGTTTAGTCGATGGGGCGCTGTTTAGTAAACCGCAGCGACTTCTCGATATCGAACGCTGTTTACTGGGCCACCGACTCACACAGGAAACAATCGATCTCGCCTGCCAGCTGTTAGAAAAGCTGATTTATGCCGCTATCGGCAAACGCTGGTCAGCTGCCTATAAACAACCTGTGTTTATTAATATGTTCCGCGACATGATGGTGGAAGCCGCTGGTTCTCTCTATCAATCAGAGCTGGCATAAGGAGTTAATGATGAGCAATATCAAAGTGAAGATAAACGGCAAACTGATTGATGCGCAGGTGACAGGGCAAATGCGCTTGCTAGATTTCGTACGAGATAAATTAAGCTTAACGGCAACAAAGGAAGGGTGTGCCGTTGGTGAGTGCGGCGCTTGCACCGTTATCATGGATGGAAACGCAGTTTGCTCGTGTTTGGTTTTAGCTGAACAATGCGATGGTGCCGACATTACCACGCTCGAAGGGCTACGTGATGATCCGATAACCAAAAAACTTCAAAATGCGTTTATTGAGCATGGCGGCGTGCAGTGCGGCTTCTGTACCCCTGGCGTTCTTGTTAGCACATCGGCATTACTGGCCAAGCACCCTAACCCCAGCGATGAGCAACTCATGGATGCACTTGAAGGTAATATTTGCCGCTGTACGGGTTATCAACCGATTATCCAGTCAATTCATGCCGCGCTGAAAGACTAAAGATCGTCTTGATGTGCCAAAGTAAAAATCGGCCTAGTGCCGATTTTTACTTTTATTAACATTAAACACTCATAAACAAAACATGTTGCAGTTGGTTTTGCAGAGGAGTAAATTACCTAACGTGATGTATATCACAATTTCCTGCAAAAACTAGAAAGTAAGATACATATGAAACTGCTGCATAAAATCATCGCAATGTTCGCCAACTACAGTAACTAATTGGCCGAAGGGCAATGGAAACGACCATTGCCCTTTTTGCATTTAAGCCTGTGTAGATACCCCATCCAGCAACCAACCGTCCCCCCAAAAATACCGCCAATCATCGGGCTGATACTGAATTTTAACTTCGGTCGCCTGCTGCCAAGCGGCAAAAAGAGTAATAGCAGCTTTCAGCTCAGCCCTCTTTTTCTCCGTAAACCGTACACCTTTTTCTTGATGACACGATTTCAGCTCCAGCACCTTTTCTTTGCGATGCATTTTGGCATCGATCCGACCAACTAGAGCGCCACGCTGAAGTATCGGTAGCGAAAAGTAGCCAAAGTTTCTTTTAGCTTCAGGGGTATAGCATTCTAAGCGGTAGTCAAAACCAAATAATTCAGATGCACGCTTTCGGTCCCATACAACAGGATCAAAAGGAGAAAGCAGCGTAGTATGCGTCGCTTTTATTTCATTGTTTTGTGCCTTTGCTAATAAATGCGCAAGGCTATGATGAATATAGTAGAGCTCTTGGGTTTCCCTTTGCCGTACCCCAATAATCTCTTGGCTGTCCAACATGTTATGTATCATCTTTTTGGTATCAATTTTCTTAAGACGATAATAATCAGCTAGCCACTGCGCTTTAAATACGCCTAGGCTGCGAGCACTGTTTGCCATCATTTGTTGTTGAGCAAGCGCTGAGCTAATACTGTTTGCATCATCATTCCACTCTGGAATGACGCGTTCAGGCAAGTCGTATACGCGGTGAAAATTAATTCGCTCTTTCACCATCAACTGGCCACAGGAAAATAGCGTTTCCAAATGTCGTTTCTCTGGTTTCCACTCCCACCAGCCGCTGGTTTTTTTATTCTTTGCACTAAAGTCAGTGGCTTTAACAGGCCCATTGTGGCGGATATGAGTGAGCAGTTTGCTAATGTCGTCATGATGTTTCTGATGCCACTCAGGGGAATACTTCCATCCCATATTTTCCGGGGCCATCATCTGTGGACGAACCAGCCGATAATCCTCTTTTGGGATAAAACATGCCTCATGCGCCCAATATTCAAAGATATCACCGTTGCGTAAAGCCTCATCTAGCCACCGCTCTGAATACAAACCCAGACGTGAAAACAACACCAGATAGGGACTACGAGCGACAACGTTGATTGTATCAATCTGTAGCAGACTCATTTGGCGTATACACGCAATCACATCAAGGGGCGTTGCTTTGTGCCTGCGCGGTTTATCTAAACCTTGAGCATGAAGATGAAGGTTTCTAAGCGCACTTAAGGATAGGGATATTTCAGCCATCGTAGCCAGACGAACCTCATGATGAGAAAGCCGGAGAGATGATTATACGCGAAGCTTATCGAGTTGCAGCAGGGAAGGGAAAACAGTTCAGCCAGCGTGAAGATGCGTAGGGAATAACGCTGGCTGATACGATGTCATCAGTAGGCGATGACGTCTTCTGCGGTGAGACCGCGACTACCTAGGTAAGTTGAAAATTCAACGCGCTGACCTTCTGTCAGTAATTTTTTGCGTGAATTAGCAATGCCTGAACGATTAACGTAGATATCATTTCCACCATCCAGTGGAGAGATAATACCGAAGCCTTCAGACTGGCTATACCATTTTACGAGACCCATTTTCAGTGTCATATTTTTTTACCTTATATTTACATCCCTCTAAATTCTAGTTCAGATTAGGATGTGTAGCTCATATTCAAGTTATCGTTAAGAACCTCTTCGAGCGGATTATTAAAAACAAAAGCCCGCCAATGGCGGGCTTTCTGGTCTTGTTACTGACTCCGCAGAACGCGCTGCGATAACGATCAGTTCAGTATCAAAACAAGTTCTCTGTAATCTTACAGAGCAACAACATTCGCAGCAGCCGGCCCGCGCGGGCTGTCCTGAATGGTGTATTCTACACGCTGGCCTTCGGCCAGAGTTTTGAAACCTTCGCTAGCGATAGCAGAGAAATGTACGAATACATCTTTACCGCCGTCGTGCTGTTCGATGAAACCGAAGCCTTTGCTTTCGTTAAACCATTTTACCTGACCGGTCTTCTTAGTCATTTGTATTACCTTTATAACTGATATCACTTAAAAATTTGCCCTAAGGCGTAGAGGCCGAGCTCAGAAGATTACTTATGGATGGCACTAAGAAGATGGTTCGTCTAACAAGCGGAATCGGAAGATAACGTCTTAAGGAGGAACTGCTTTATCTCATGTCGTGCATAAATAGGTCTATATCACAGGCCGCAGTCATTTACTCATAAAGGTGATTGATGAGCAAGTTTTTCTTTTAAAAAAATGACGCTACGGAAGTATTTAAACGTAAAACTATATGCATTCGAAGATAAAAGAAGCTGATTCATTTATTATCATTTGAAAATTAAGGATTAATTTTAATCAAGCTCGTAATTTTTGCTAACAATTCATTCCCTTGTTCAGCCGGAATTTCTGCATTAACTGGCAGATACCACCAATTAGGTTGAGCAAATTTGCGACATTTTACTGCGTCTTTTTCAGTCATTAACAACGGCTGCCCTTTCGGTGTCAACGCACTTAATGTCTTCAGATCATATTCTTGGTGATCGGCAAACGCGACTGTGTTGACTACTTGCGTACCCAATTGGCTCAGCGTGGCAAAAAAGCGAGGAGGATGCCCTATTCCCGCCATTGCAACAGCCGGAGCTAAACCATCGGCAGCACAGCGTTCACCAGTATGTATATTCACTAAAATACGTCCAGCCAGCGTCATGGGTATTTCGCCAACGGCAGCCTTCCCACCATTAGTGATAACCGCATCTACGCGCCGCAAACGCCCTACTCTCTCTCGCATAGGCCCTGCAGGTAACCACCAACCATTGCCAAAACGACGAACGCCATCCACAACAACCAGCTCAACATCACGCGCAAGCGCGTAATGCTGTAGGCCGTCATCGGTGATGATGACGTCTACTGGGGCATGCTGAAGTAAAGCTTTTACTGCATCGCTACGCTTAGGAGCAACGGCAACTGAAGCCCCCGTTCGTTGATAGATGAGAACAGGTTCGTCTCCCGCTTGCGCCGTTGACGTTTCACTATTCAATAATAGAGGGTAATGATCCGAGCGCCCACCATAGCCACGCGACACGACACCCACGCGAAAACCACGGGTCTGTAACTGTTCAACCAACCAAATAACCACGGGGGTTTTACCGTTGCCACCCGCAGTTAAGTTACCGACCACAACAACTGGGCAAGGTGCTTTCCAGCTTTTTAACCAGCCTATGCGATAAAATAATTGGCGGATACCGCTCACTAAGCCATACAGCCAAGAGAGCGGTAACAGGAGCAGGTATAAAGGCGATTGCCCAGACCAGATGCGCTCAATCATTGCCCGAATTGCAACCTATGCAACTGAGCATACGCCCCATTCTTCGCCAATAGCGTTGCATGATCGCCACGCTCGGCGATATACCCATCTTCAACCACGATAATTTCATCGGCTTTTTCGATAGTTGATAAGCGGTGAGCAATAACCAACGAAGTACGGTTTTTCTGTAATTCATCTAGCGCGGACTGAATCGCACGTTCAGACTCGGTATCTAGCGCGGATGTAGCTTCATCCAAAATAAGAACCGGACTATCGCGCAGCAACGCACGAGCAATAGCGATACGCTGACGCTGCCCACCCGACAGCAATACGCCGTTTTCGCCAATGACGGTGTCTAAACCGTTGTCCATTTTATCAATGAAGTCCATCGCATATGCCATACGAGCTGCTTCTTCGATTTGCTCACGGCTATAAACTTCATTACGTGCATAGGCGATATTGTTCGCAATGGTATCGTTGAAGAGGTGAACATTTTGCGAAACCAAGCCAACCTGATTACGTAGAGAACTCAGCGTATATTCACGTAGGTCATGCCCATCCAGCAGGATCTCGCCCTCTTGAATGTCATAAAAACGCGTCAACAGATTTGCAATCGTTGATTTGCCGGAACCTGAACGCCCAACGAGGGCCACGGTTTTATTGGCAGGAATTTTAAAGCTCACGTTTTTCAGCGCAGGGGCGCCTTTATTGTTATAGCTGAAAGTAACATCACGGAACTCAACATCACCTTTAGCACGTTTAACTTCCAGCTTACCGGTGTCTTTTTCCTGTTCGAGATCCAAAATCGCAAACAGCGTTTGACATGCTGCCATACCGCGTTGGAACTTAGCGTTGACGTTCGTCAGGGACTTCAGTGGACGCATTAATGCAATCATCGAAGAGAACACTACGGTAATTGTACCAGCAGACAGTGTATCCATTACCGATGGGATGCTTGCTGCATACAGCACGAAAGCAAGGGCAAAGGAGGCAATCAACTGAATAATGGGATCTGAAACAGAAGACGCAGCGACCATCTTCATATTCTGCTGACGCATCCAGTTACTGGTTTTGTCAAAACGCTTGCTCTCAACTTCCTGCCCACCAAAGATCAGTACTTCTTTATGACCTTTTAGCATCTGTTCCGCGCTAGTGGTCAGTGTGCCCATTGTGTTTTGCATATTCTTACTGATGTTACGAAAACGCTTTGACACCATGCGAATCGCGATTGAAACCACAGGAGCAATAACAATCAGAATCAGAGAGAGCTGCCAGCTGTAATAAAACATCATACAGAACAATGCAATAATTGAAGCACCTTCACGCACAACCGTAATCAATGCATCCGATGACGAAGAGGCAACCTGCTCAGAGTCATAGGTGATTCGTGATAGCAGCGTACCGGTCGACTGTTGGTCAAAGAAGGAAACCGGCATTCCCATCATATGGCTGAACAAGCGACGACGCATATTCATTACCACCTTGCCGGCCACCCAAGAGACGCAATAGCTGGAGATGAAACCAGAAATCCCGCGTACGATCATCAATCCAATAACGACGAATGGCATCCATTTCAGAATATCGGACCCTGTCTTGCCAAAACCATCATCCAATAATGGCTTTAACAAGGAGAGCATGTAGGCATCGCTACCCGCGTTAATTACGAGTGCGACTGACGCAACAATCAGTCCTGCCTTGAAAGGAGAGATCGATGGCCATAAGCGACGAAATGTTTGCCAGGTCGAAAGATCTTTGTCATTCAGCATTTAGTTAACCAGCTTAGGATGAAATAGCGGATCATTTTACTCATTATGACTCCTTACGCCAAACCAACCGTGATACCAACGTGGATTTAATTGCGTTTTTAGTTCACTTATTCGCCAATTATCTGTTTTTGCCGTCATTATGACCTCTCCAGCGTGTGCTGTATCATGCCAATGAATACTTTGATTGCGATAACGCGCAGTCACTTTAGGTGAAGGAAAATGCCACGGAGAAAATCGAGCCGAGGAACTTATCGCTTCTTTTGGCTCAACCGTACGCAGTAAAAGGCTACTCGACGAGGTATTGCTGCCATGATGTGGCACCTGCAAAAGATCGGCTTTAAGCTGCTTTTTCCATCGCTGTACCAGTTGAGTTTCCGCTTCAGTTTCAATATCGCCAGTGAGCAGAATTTTACGCGCCCCCACTACAACCATGACGACACAAGAGTCATTATTTTTCGGGGCAGCAATCTGACGAGGTGGCCAAAGCACGGTAAAACGCACGCCTTGCCAGACCCAATCGCTGCCAATATGGCAGGAAAAATCGCGAGGATCCGGGCTTCGCACCCAAGCGAGTGGAAACGCATGACTGAGAGAATACCGCCCACCGCTATGGTCTGAGTCGCTATGGCTAATAACCATGCCATCCAGCACCAACCCATGCCACCGCAAGTAAGGAATAATTTCACTGGTGGCAATATCTCCGCCATCCCATTTATTACCCACATCATACAAAATTGCATTACCGCGACGTTCGATAAGCACCGCCAGCCCGTGCCCGACATCCAGCATATGAACGCGCAGGTCAACATCATCACTTTCTTTAGCACCGAATATCCAAAGATAACACGCGGCTTGAACAGCACACCAAAGCGGCAGCCCTGCTTTAGAAAAAGAAAAGTTAATAACAAACAGGGTCAAGAGACTCAAGCTTACCCAGAGCCCGCCAGTGCTAATATCTGCCCAGAACGAGGGCCCGCTTGATAATCCCCATTGCATCATATCTAGCAGATATCCTGCTGCGTGCCATGCACCTAACGGGTCGTTCCACCAACAGGAACCAATGCCCACTAAAATCAGCGGTACAACAAGATAAGTCACCAAAGGCACGGAAAAAAAATTGGCCCACAGCGCACTCCCGCTAATGCCATGAAACAAATAAATTTGTACGGGCATCAGGCACACAGCGATACCAAATTGCAGATGTAATAACCTGAGCCAAAAGAATCGCTTTTGTATTTGTAATGATGAGGGCAATGGCGCAAGCCAATACCAAAACAGAAGGCTTGAAACTACAATAACAGATAGCCAAAAGCTGTCAGACAGCAACACAAGTGGATCCCAAACCACCATGAGACAGACCACATTCAGCAGATATTTCTTGGGGGGGATAAATTTTCCCCAAACGCCATAACCAGCGATAAGTATCATCGCAACGCCAACCCGAATGGCTGGAGGATTGGCGCCTGCAAGCCATACATAACCCCAGCCAACACCCATCATCATTGCCATTGGAAAATAGGGATTAATCCAACGGAGAGGAAAACATAGCTGTATCGCCCTTGCAGCACACCAGCCCAGCATCGCCGCCAAAGCGATGTGCAGCCCCGAAATGGCGAGCAAATGAGACAAACCATTTAAGCGAAAAAGTGAATTCTGCTCACGCGTGAGCAGCGCTCTTTCACCAAAAGCCAATGCGACGAGAATGGGTTTAGATGATGAGTCCGGTATCGCTTTTATCGATCTGCTTATAATCTGTTGTCGCCAATCACACCCACTAGACAAACGTTGATAAGCCGTCGGCATGCCTTGCAAAACGACATGATGACTCACTGATGTTCGTTGTGCATCGTACCCACCCAGGTTAAGACGCCCATGAACGGGCCGCAGGGCAACGGTTAGCGTCCACCGTTGCCCTGCACAAAATGGATAACGCTCTGAGTTCCAATATAAGGTGATATTGAATCTATCTTTCACATTTTGGCTATTAACCTTAGAAACGCGGAACATTACCTTATCCTGTGGCGAAACGACGCCAAGCGTTACGCTAACGACGTCTCCCGTTATTTTGACGGTCCGAGAAATATCATCGTCCAAAGGTGCTAATACACTCTCAGCACAAATGATCCCCCATGCCAGTCCCAGCATAACAAATGCGATTTTTCGAAAACGCCCAGAGCAAACATAGAAAAACACCAGTGCAATAGACAAGACCCCATAGGCTACATATTTAGCGGGCAAGCTCGGCAGAAACATTAACGGCAAGCAACCTAACGCAACACAATGAATATGCTCATCCCATGTCATTCTCACCTGTGATACCTCTCACTGAGCAGATACAGAATGTTGACTTAACTCAGTGGAAGCAAAAACTGGCTATATCGAATAATGCATAAGAGATTGAAAGGAATCGTAGCAACAGCGTTCAGCTCAACTTTTTATTGCGAACAGCATCGCTAGTTTTAGCAGGAGAAGATTAAAAACAAGGAGGATATATGGATGAATTTTAGATATGAAAACGGCACCCGAAGGTGCCGTTTTAGACTCTAAGCAGGTTGCTTAAGCGTAGATGTTCGCCCGGTCACGTAGTTCTTTGCCAGGTTTAAAATGGGGAACGTATTTACCTTCCAGTTCCACTTTATCGCCAGTTTTAGGATTACGACCGACGCGAGGCGCACGGTAGTGAAGTGAAAAACTGCCGAATCCACGGATCTCAATGCGTTCACCGTCAGCAAGCGTTGTTGCCATATGCTCAAGCATTTCTTTCACTGCATCCTCAACCGCCTTTGCAGGCAGATGTGGTTGCTGGCTAGCAAGTCTTTCAATAAGTTCGGACTTGGTCATATTTCCTCCAAGCTATTTCCCCTCATTGGGGAACGCACTTTGCAGCTTAACTACCGTTACAGGGCGGCCGAAACCGCCCTCATCATTATTCGCCTTTAGCTGCTTTAAATGCTTCAGCCATAGCGTTAGAGAAGTTTGGTGCATCTTCCTGCTTGTTGTTAACAACAGCAATTGCATCTTTCTCATCAGCTTCGTCTTTAGCACGTACAGACAGGCTTACAACGCGATTCTTGCGGTCTACGCCAGTGAATTTAGCTTCAACTTCGTCGCCTACGCTCAGAACCAGAGTGGCATCTTCAACGCGGTCACGGGAAGCTTCAGAAGCACGCAGATAGCCTTCTACGCCATCAGCTAATTCAACTGTAGCACCTTTAGCGTCAACTGCAGTTACTTTACCAGTAACAATTACACCTTTCTTATTCATAGAGATGTAGTTGTTGAATGGATCTTCTGCCAGTTGTTTAACACCAAGGGAGATACGCTCGCGCTCTGCATCAACCTGCAGAACAACTGCTGCGATTTCGTCGCCTTTCTTGTATTCACGTACTGCTTCTTCGCCTGCAACGTTCCAGGAGATGTCAGACAGGTGAACCAGGCCATCGATGCCACCGTCCAGGCCGATGAAGATACCGAAGTCAGTGATAGACTTGATTTTACCTTCAACCCGGTCGCCCTTGTTGTGGGTTTCTGCGAACAGCTGCCATGGGTTAGATTTACACTGCTTCAGACCCAGGGAGATACGACGACGTTCTTCGTCGATATCCAGAACCATAACTTCCACAACATCACCAACGTTAACAACTTTGGATGGGTGGATGTTTTTGTTGGTCCAATCCATTTCGGAAACGTGAACCAGACCTTCAACGCCTTCTTCGATTTCTACGAAGCAGCCGTAATCAGTCAGGTTAGTCACGCGACCAGTCAGTTTGGTACCTTCTGGATAACGCTTAGCAATAGCTACCCATGGATCTTCGCCCAGCTGTTTCAGGCCCAGAGATACACGAGTACGTTCGCGGTCGAACTTCAGCACTTTAACAGTGATTTCGTCGCCCACATTCACGATTTCGCTTGGGTGCTTAACGCGTTTCCAAGCCATATCAGTGATGTGCAGCAGGCCGTCAACACCGCCCAGATCAACGAATGCGCCGTAGTCAGTCAGGTTCTTAACGATACCCTTAACTTCCATACCTTCTTGCAGGTTTTCCAGCAGCTGATCGCGTTCTGCGCTGTTCTCAGATTCGATAACGGCACGACGAGAAACAACAACGTTGTTGCGTTTCTGGTCCAGCTTAATGACTTTAAACTCAAGCTCTTTGCCTTCGAGGTGCAGAGTGTCACGTACCGGACGAACGTCTACCAGAGAACCTGGCAGGAATGCACGGATACCGTTCAGCTCGACAGTGAAGCCACCCTTAACTTTACCGTTGATAACGCCGGTAACAGTTGCAGCTTCTTCGTAAGCTTTTTCCAACGTGATCCAAGCTTCATGACGCTTAGCTTTCTCACGGGACAGCTGAGTTTCACCGAAGCCGTCTTCAACTGCATCCAGAGCAACATCAACTTCGTCGCCTACCTGAATTTCCAGTTCGCCCTGTGCGTTTTTGAACTGTTCTGCTGGAATTGCAGACTCAGATTTCAGACCAGCGTCAACCAGTACGATATCTTTGTCGATAGCAACAACAACGCCACGAACGATGGAACCCGGGCGGGTTTCGATTGTTTTTAAGGATTCTTCAAAGAGTTGAGCAAAAGATTCAGTCATATTGATAATCTTCAGGGTTCTTTATTTTAACGTCCATCAGGCATCCTGCTAGATGGGGTTGTTTAACATGCCCCGCGACAATCCATAGCGGCAGGGAGGGTAATATTATACATCGTTCAGCAATATTAGCTGAACAAATTTATCAATAACAACAATAGCCATAATGTAGTTTAACATTATGGCTATCGGCTTATCCTTAACGGTAAGCTTTCCTTTCCACCCTACTCGGCAGAAAGTTGTAATGTCTGCTTGGCATAAGCCAGTGCTTTTTCAATCACTTGTTCAATCGACATCTGGGTTGAATCCAGCATGAGCGCGTCCTGCGCAGGAACAAGCGGAGCCACTGAACGATTACGATCGCGATAGTCGCGTTCTTTTATTTCGTCCAAAAGGCGTTCAAAGTTAACACTAAAGCCCTTCTCCTGCAACTGAAGCATGCGTCTACGAGCACGCTCTTCCGAGCTCGCGTCGAGAAAAATCTTAACTGGCGCATCTGGGAAAACCACGGTACCCATATCACGGCCATCGGCGATGAGACCGGGAAATTCACGGAACGCACGCTGACGACGCAATAACGCTTCTCTTACACGCGGAAATGCGGCGGCCTGAGAGGCTGTGCTGCCCACAGATTCGGTTCGAATTTCATTACTCACATCTTCGCCTTCAAGGATGACTTGTAACTGCCCATCCTGTGCGACGAAACGGACGTCAAGATGTGCAGCCAATGGCACCAAGGCCTCTTCTGACGTGATATCGACTTGGTGATGCAACGCAGCCAGGGCAAGAACGCGATAAATCGCGCCGGAGTCTAAAAGACACCAGCCCAAAGATTCAGCCAACGCTTTACACAAAGTCCCTTTACCCGCACCACTCGGCCCGTCAACGGTAATTACCGGAGCTATTGCCGTCATTTTTCTCTCCTTTCTGGGGGAAACAACTGCCCGCATAGACTCTGTCTACGAAGACTTGGGTGTGCTCTGCTATGGCGAGACGATATATTTGCATCTAGGCAGAATGACCATAGCAGGACACACACATCGAACGGCGCGCATTATACGCCGATCAACGACTCACTGTTACCCTCAGCGATGCTGGTTGCTGGAAAAACTCGCACCCACTAACAAACGCTGGTTCCATAGTTTAGGCGAAAGCGATGTAACGAGACGCGAAAAATCCTAGCTAATCGGTTGCGGAAGCTTTATGTGGCAAAGTACAAAAAAGAAAGGGCCTACAGTAAGTAGACCCTTTTTAGGATTTGGACTACTGGCTTAACCGAGCGAACTGCTGGAAATAATCTGGGAAGGTTTTCGCCGTACACTTAGGATCGAGGATCGTTACCGGCGTATCCGACAACGCGACCAATGAGAAGCACATCGCCATGCGATGATCGTTATAGGTACCAATCTCAGCGGCTTTCAAATGTGCGGGAGGCACAACGCGAATAAAATCTTCGCCCTCTTCAACTTCAGCGCCCACTTTGCGCAACTCAGTGGCCATCGCGGATAGGCGGTCGGTCTCTTTTACACGCCAGTTATAGATGTTACGGATAGTGGTCGGGGCATCGGCAAACAGCGCGGTGGTGGCAATGGTCATGGCCGCATCGGGAATATGGTTCATATCCATATCAATGCCATGCAGTTCACCGCGAGAGCATTCAATAAAATCATCACCCCAAGTGATTTTTGCGCCCATTTCTTCCAGAACATCAGCGAAACGAATATCACCTTGCACACTATTTTTGCCAATTCCGGTCACACGTACAGTGCCGCCTTTAATCGCAGCCGCGGCGAGGAAATAGGATGCAGACGACGCATCCCCTTCAACGAGATAGTTACCCGGAGAAATATAGTGTTGCCCACCAGCAATACGGAAAACCTGATAATTATCGTTCTCAACGCTAACGCCAAAACTGTGCATCAACGCCAGCGTAATATCGATATAGGGTTTCGAAACTAAATCCCCTTTAATGGAGATAACGGTATCTCGCGTGGCCAGCGGTGCCATCATCAATAACGCAGTCAAAAACTGGCTGGAGACCGAACCATCAACCTCAATGTCGCCGCCGGTATACCCACCGCGCAGGCGCAGAGGTGGATAGTTTTCTTGTTCCAGATAATCGATCTGGGCTCCACCTTGACGCAACGCGTCAACCAGATGCCCAATCGGACGCTCTTTCATACGCGGCTCGCCGGTGAGGATCACATCCCCATCACCCAAACATAACGCGGCTGCAAGTGGGCGCATGGCCGTTCCTGCGTTACCTAAAAATAGTTCAAGCGCGCTTTGCGCTTTTAGGGCACCCGCGTTGCCCGTAATTTCGCAGCGGGTATGCCCATCGGATAATTGGAAATGAATGCCCAGTTGCTTTAACGCAGTTAGCATATGGCGAACATCATCGCTATCAAGCAAGTTATGTAAACATGTTGTTCCACTCGCAAGAGCCGAGAGCAGTAACGCACGGTTAGATACGCTCTTGGAACCCGGTAAATTTATTTCACCAGAAAAATGTGCAATAGGTTGTAAAATCAGGGAATCCCGCATCAAATTCACTCCAAATATTCAGTTAATGCAGCGAATCCCGTCACTGCAAATAAATCATTACATTGTTGTACCGTTTTTCGTGACGGCTGTCATCTTTCTTATACACAAACAAAAAACCCCGGCATGCCGGGGTTTAAAACCGATTCAGCCTAATTATCCATGACGGCGTTCAAAATCAGCCATAAAGTCGGTCAGCGCTTTAACACCTTCAATCGACATCGCATTATAAATCGACGCTCTCATTCCCCCCGCCACGCGGTGGCCTTTCAAAGCGACTAAGCCAATGGCCTTCGCTTCCTGTAAGAACAACGGGTCTAATGCAGGATTTGCCATCTGGAACGGCACGTTCATACGTGAACGATTTTGTAATGCCACGCCATTACGATAAAAATCACTGCGATCGATAGCGCTATAAAGAAGGTCAGCTTTAGCTTTATTGCGTTTTTCCATCTCAATCAGGCCGCCCTGCTCTTTCAGCCATTTGAATACCATGCCTGAGAGATACCATGCAAAAGTCGGTGGTGTGTTGAACATAGAATCGTTTTCAGCCAAAACGGTGTAATCGAGAATCGATGGTAGTTCTTGGCGAGCTTTGCCCAGCAAATCTTCACGCACAATAACCACGGTGATCCCCGCGGGACCGATGTTTTTTTGCGCTCCGGCATAAATCACGCCATAACGGCTAACATCAATTGGGCGAGAAAGAATGGTGGAAGAGAGATCGGCAACAACGATTTTATCGCCAAAATCAGGCTCTTCATCGATGGCAATGCCATCAATGGTTTCGTTTGGGCAATAATGCACATAGGCAGCATTGTCGCTCAGCGTCCAATCATGCATCGGCTTGATCGCTTGGAGGCCATTATCGTCGGTGGTCTTAATATCAACAACATTCGGCGTGCAGTATTTCTGTGCTTCATTAATCGCGCTATGTGCCCAGTAACCACCGTCCATATAATCAGCTGAGTTGCTATCGCCCAGCAGATTTAACGGAACCGCGGCAAATTGCGCACGCGCACCGCCGTGGCAGAATAAGATTTTATAGTTATCAGGAACTTTCAGCAGAGAACGCAAATCTTGTTCAGCCTGCGCCGCGACCTGCATAAACTCTTTACCGCGGTGGCTGATTTCCATGACCGAAGTACCCAGGCCATTCCAGTTACACAGTTCTTGTTCAGCACGACGCAATACTTCTACCGGCATCATTGCTGGGCCAGCACTAAAATTGTACACCTGTGTCATTTCGCCTCACCGCTTTCGTTACGTTTAGTCAATTGTTTACATGTCGGCAAAACCCTAGACATGAGGATTATCAGCCCACATTAATATCGAATTTATTCACATCTGATTTACTTTATCATTTGGTTTTATCATTCACGCGCTCAGGCTGCAACGGTTATTGGTGACTGTCCCCAATGCGCTGAACCCTGCGCCACCAGGCTACTATAGGCGTTTTAAAAATAAAGTCCTGTATCAAGACGGGAGCAAAAAACTTTCATACTTTTTTGTATTTATTTTCAGTTTACCCGACTGTTATTTTTGGCCTCTACCCAGCATTGATTTCCACAGCGCGGGCAGACCGGCGAACACCCCGCAACTTGATGTTCAATCAAGCTGCATTCGCTGCACGCGTATGTGCCTATATCTAAAATCTTATCTACTTTTTTAATGCAGCTGTTTGGCAACACAGGAAGTCCGTATCGAACGCTGTCGTTATCAAAAAAGTAGACGCTGATAGAACCATTAACTTCCAGAATGGCCAACCGCACTTGTCCCAAGTGTTCAACGCCCTCTTGCCTCAACTCCATAAAAAATTCATCGTGAGTAATATTTTCGCGGTTTAAGGTTTCCCAGATAAACGTACCGTCACGGATAATGACCAACGGTTTACCTTCCATCCAAGTCTGAATTCTTTCACTTTTAGACATCAAGAACGTTGAAAAACGATAAAGCAGCATGATGCAAATAAAGACGGTAAAAACCGGCAGCATAGGGACATCGTCATAAAACGCTACATCACCCGCCGCAGATCCTAACGTTAAGATGACCACCACTTCAAACAGCGACATTTGCCGCACGCCGCGGCGCCCCGTCATTTTGAGAAAGATAAATACCAAAAAGAATGTAAATAAGCAGCGCACCGCAACTTCCGCAAGAAAATCTGGCGGCACCTTATCGAAGGCCATACGTTTCAAATCAAAGGATTGCATCGGAATGGATGTCCATTTGCCTTAAGTGATGAATATAGCTTAGTCGGCAAAAGACAAAGGGGAGCCGGAACGCTCCCCTTTTAGGTAGAACTTAGTACTGGTTAAACATCTGCTGGATCTGTTTTGGATCTTTAGTTTGTGTCAGAGCTAATTGAAGCAAGATGCGTGCTTTTTGTGGATTGAGCGTGCCTGATGCTACAAAACCATATTTCACGTCATCAATTTCAGCGTCTTCCGTGGTTGACCCAGAAGGAACGCGTGATGAACGCACCACGGCTACGCCGTTATGTGCCGCAGTAGCTAAAGTATCAAAAATAGATTTGTACAGATTGCCGTTGCCAACCCCCGCACTCACAATCCCTTGATAGCCTGCTTCAAGCAGCGCCTTAGCTGGCAGATCCGACGCGTTGGCGTAGTTGTACACGATGCCAACTTTCGGCAATGAGGTTAACTTGCTCACGTCAAATGGCGTTTGCGTGGTGTGTTTACGCTCAGGCGAACGCTGGTAGTCAACTTTGCCATTATGAATGTATCCCAATGGGCCGTAGTTAACCGCTTGGAATGTTTGTACACCGGTGGTGTTCGTTTTGGTCACATCACGACCATCCAGCACCGTATCGTTCATCGCAACCAAAACACCGCGTTTGGCAGAAGCCGGATCTGCGGCGGTCACAACGGCGTTATACAGGTTGAAGGGGCCATCGGCGCTCATGGCGGTTGATGGGCGCATCGCGCCAACCATCACCACAGGTTTGTCGCATTTTACGGTTAAATCGAGGAAGTAAGCCGTCTCTTCCATGGTATCCGTGCCGTGGGTAATCACGAAGCCATCGGTTTTATTGCAATCAGCGTTGATTTTTTTGGCAAGTTTCAGCCACACATCGTCATTCATATCCTGCGAACCGATGCTGACTACCTGCTCACCTTTGATGTTTGCGATATCTTTAAGCTGAGGCACCGCATCAACCAAAGACTCTACGCCCACTTTCCCGGCGGTATAATTTGATTTTGTTGCTGAGTCACCGCCCCCGGCGATAGTGCCGCCCGTTGCCAAAATGGTGATATTAGGCAACGCAAAAGCCGCGCCGCTAAACCCTGAAACCAACAGCGCCAGCAAACTTACTTTAACCAACTTCATTCGATTTCTCCTATTAGATAACTGCATGAATTATCTTTTATATCCATAAAAAAAATGTGACATTCCCTATGGATATGGAATTCATGGAGGAATAGGCTAAAAAAACGTATCATGCCGTTTTTTGCAGCTAACAAGTGACTCAAATGACGCAGACCTATATTCCCGGCAAAGATGCCGCGCTGGAAGATTCTATTGCACGCTTCCAACAGCAATTGACCGACCTTGGGTTCAATATTGAAGAAGCCTCTTGGCTAAACCCTGTTCCGCATGTTTGGTCTGTACACATCCGCGACCGTGATTGCCCGCTTTGTTTTACCAACGGCAAAGGCGCTAGCAAAAAAGCCGCGCTGGCCTCGGCGTTAGGTGAATATTTTGAGCGCTTGTCGACTAACTATTTCTTCGCTGATTTCTACCTTGGCCGTGAAATTGCGCAAGGGGACTTCGTCCACTATCCAAATGAGAAGTGGTTCCCTGTTCCCGCCGACGACAGCCTGCCTGAAGGCATCTTAGATGAGCGTTTGCATGCGTTTTACAATCCAGAAGGTGATGTAGGCGCGCAGGATCTTATCGATCTGCAATCCGGCAACGTCGATCGCGGCATCTGCGCGCTGCCTTTTACCCGCCAGTCCGATCAGCAAACTGTTTATATTCCAATGAACATCATTGGCAACCTGTACGTTTCAAACGGCATGTCTGCGGGCAACACGCGCAACGAAGCCCGCGTGCAAGGTTTGTCTGAAGTTTTCGAACGCTACGTGAAAAACCGTATCATCGCGGAGTCTATCAGCCTGCCAGAGATCCCTGCCGACGTTTTAAACCGCTATCCAGAAGTGGTTGAAGCGATTGCAAAACTAGAACAGGAAGGCTTCCCTATTCTGTCCTACGATGCTTCACTTGGGGGACAATATCCGGTTATCTGCGTTGTGCTGTTTAACCCAGCCAACGGCACCTGTTTTGCCTCTTTCGGCGCCCACCCTGACTTTGGCGTGGCTTTAGAACGTACGGTAACAGAGCTGCTGCAAGGCCGAAGCCTGAAAGATCTCGACGTCTTCACCGCACCGACCTTCGATGACGAAGAAGTCGGCGAGCATGCCAACCTCGAAACTCACTTCATCGATTCTAGCGGTTTGATTTCTTGGGATATGTTTAAGCAAGACGCTGATTATGCCTTTGCCGATTGGTCGTTTAAAGGTACCACCGAAGAAGAGTTCAGCACGTTGATGAGCATCTTCGAACAAGAAGATAAAGAAGTTTACATCGCGGATTATGAACACCTTGATGTCTATGCCTGCCGCATCATCGTTCCGGGTATGTCCGATATCTATCCTGCCGAAGATTTGCTCTTAGCCAATAACAGCATGGGCGCGCACTTACGCACTCAGTTACTTCAGCTGCCAGCGTCCAATCTGACGAAAGAAGAGTATTTACAGATCATCGAACAGCTCGATGACGAAGGCCTTGACGACTTCACTCGTGTGCGCGAGCTGTTAGGTATCGCAACGGGTAAAGACAACGGCTGGTATACCCTGCGTGTAGGTGAATTGAAAGCTATGCTGGCATTAGCGGGCGGCGATCTGGAGCAAGCGCTGATATGGACCGAATGGACTCAGGACTTCAATGCCTCAGTATTCAGCCCAGAACGCGCCAATTTCTATCGCTGCCTACAAACCTTGCTGCTGCTAAGCATGGAAGAAGAGCGCGACCCTGCTCAGTACTACCATGCGTTCAGCCGCATGTATGGCGCCGAAACGCTTGAAGCCGCTTCGGCAATTATCGCTGGAGAAGAGCGTTTCTATGGTCTTCCTGCAATTGACGACGATTTGAAAGCCCTCCCTGCGCATCAAGCGCTGCTACAGGCGTATCAAAAACTTCAGGCAGCAAAACGCCGTTATTGGTCTAAATAATAGGCTTGTTGATCTAAGCGAACGTCTGCACGCGTGCACCGGTGCAGACGTTTTTGATCAATAAACACGCAAACCTGCCGAATCCCACCTCCAAACGCATTTATCATCACGGTAAAAATGACACAACGACTATCATAGTCGTATGTCCTTATGCGGTAAGTTTAAAAGGTGGGCTTTTCTACTATATGTATGAATCTCTATAGCCGTCATTCAGATGTAATTTAATTGTTGTATATAAGTAATGTTATTGCTGACATTGAAAAATAATATCTTCAATTTGATCGAATTCTTAAGTTATTTATTTACCTTTTACACTTTCTGTTAGCGTGCTCATTCAACTTAGCGTGTAAAATTTAAAAAATATTTTTCCTTTTGAATTCAACGAGTTTATTATTTAACTTACTGTTTTTAGGGGTATTTTGGGTAGGCTAGTTCTGCGCATCATGATCCAGATCAATTTTTGCCGTATACTGCTTTGTTAGTATCTCAACGCTGATTAATATTAAGAGAGAGTTAGTGTGAAAGCTGACAACCCCTTTGATCTACTACTACCAGCAGCAATGGCCAAAGTGGCCGAAGATGCTGGCGTTTATAAAGCCACTAAGCACCCGCTGAAGACTTTTTATTTAGCGATCACGGCTGGTGTCTTCATTTCTATTGCTTTCGTTTTCTACATTACCGCGACAACCGGCACTGCTGGTGTACCTTTTGGCTTTGCCAAGCTGGTTGGTGGTATCTGTTTCTCTCTTGGCCTGATGCTTGTTGTGGTTTGCGGGGCTGACCTGTTTACTTCAACCGTATTAATTGTCGTTGCCAAGGCCAGTGGGCGCATTACCTGGAGACAGTTAGGCCTCAACTGGTTAAATGTTTATGTAGGCAACCTGATTGGTGCACTTTTCTTTGTGGCACTGATGTGGTTTGCCGGCGAGCACATGACAGCGAATGGCGCGTGGGGTCTCAATGTGCTGCAAACAGCCGATCACAAATTGCATCATACGTTTGTTGAAGCCGTTTGCCTGGGGATCTTGGCCAACTTGATGGTTTGTCTTGCAGTTTGGATGAGCTATTCCGGCCGTAGCCTGATGGACAAAATGTTTGCAATGGTTTTACCAGTGGCCATGTTTGTGGCGAGCGGTTTTGAACATAGCATTGCAAATATGTTCATGATCCCATTAGGGATTGTGATTAAGAATTTCGCAGCGCCGGAGTTTTGGCAAGCCATTGGTGCTGCACCAGAACAGTTCTCAAACTTGACCGTTAGCCACTTCATTACCGATAACCTGATCCCTGTCACGATCGGGAACATCATCGGCGGTGGCTTACTGGTAGGTCTGACATACTGGGTTATTTATCTGCGCGGTGGCGATAAGCACTAATTATGTGCTTTACCACAGCGCCGGGTTTACAAAGAAATCCACACTAGAAGGTAGGTGTTAAATGTCCGAGCTTAATGAAAAACAAGCAGCCGCATGGGAAGGTTTCACTAAAGGCGACTGGCAGAATGAAGTCAACGTTCGTGATTTCATCCAGAAAAACTACACCCCGTACGAAGGTGACGAATCCTTCCTGGCTGGCGCTACTCAAGCGACGACCAACCTGTGGGATAAAGTCATGGACGGTATCAAAATTGAAAACCGTACCCATGCGCCGGTTGATTTCGATACCAACGTAGCTGCAACCATCACCTCTCATGATGCTGGCTACATCAGCAAAGACCTCGAACAAATCGTTGGTCTGCAAACTGATGCGCCTCTGAAACGTGCTCTGATTCCGTTCGGCGGCATCAAGATGGTTGAAGGTTCATGTAAAGTTTACGGTCGTGAACTTGATCCAATGATCAAGAAAATCTTCACCGAATACCGTAAAACTCACAACCAGGGCGTGTTTGACGTTTACACCAAAGACATCCTGAACTGCCGTAAATCTGGTGTTCTGACTGGTCTGCCAGATGCGTATGGCCGTGGTCGTATCATCGGTGACTACCGTCGTATCGCCGTTTACGGTATCGACTTCCTGATGAAAGACAAATTCGCTCAGTTCCAATCACTGCAGACCAAACTGGAAAACGGTGAAGATCTGGAAGCGACTATTCGTCTGCGTGAAGAAATTGCTGACCAGCATCGCGCTCTGGGCCAGATCAAAGAAATGGCTGCCAAATATGGTTGCGATATCTCTGCTCCAGCTAAAAACGCAAAAGAAGCTGTACAGTGGACTTACTTCGGCTACCTGGCTGCGGTTAAATCTCAGAACGGTGCTGCAATGTCCTTCGGTCGTGTATCCAGCTTCCTGGATATCTACATCGAACGTGATCTGCAAGAAGGCAAACTGACTGAAGAAGAAGCTCAGGAACTGATTGACCATCTGGTTATGAAACTGCGTATGGTTCGTTTCCTGCGTACTCCAGAATATGATGAACTGTTCTCTGGTGACCCAATCTGGGCAACAGAATCCCTGGCTGGTATGGGTCTGGACGGTCGTACTCTGGTTACCAAAAACAGCTTCCGTTTCCTGAACACCCTGTACACCATGGGTCCATCTCCAGAGCCAAACATGACCATCCTGTGGTCTGAAAAACTGCCTCTGCCGTTCAAGAAATTTGCTGCTAAAGTTTCCATCGATACCTCATCTGTACAGTATGAGAACGATGACCTGATGCGCCCTGACTTCAACAATGATGACTACGCAATTGCTTGCTGCGTAAGCCCAATGATTGTTGGTAAACAAATGCAGTTCTTCGGTGCTCGTGCAAACTTGGCTAAAACCATGCTGTACGCAATCAACGGCGGCGTTGATGAAAAACTGAAAATGCAGGTTGGCCCGAAAGAAGCTCCAATGATGGATACCGTACTGGACTATGACAAAGTCATGGAACGTATGGATCACTTCATGGATTGGCTGGCTAAACAGTATGTCACCGCGCTGAACATCATCCATTACATGCATGACAAGTACAGCTACGAAGCATCCCTGATGGCTCTGCATGACCGTGACGTATATCGTACTATGGCATGTGGTATCGCAGGTCTGTCTGTTGCTGCTGACTCCCTGTCTGCAATCAAATATGCGAAAGTTTCTACTATTCGTGACGAAGACGGCCTGGCTGTTGACTTCGACATCGAAGGTGAATACCCGCAGTTTGGTAACAACGACCCACGCGTCGATGATATCGCTTGTGACCTGGTAGAACGTTTCATGAAGAAAATTCAGAAACTGACTACTTACCGCAACGCGGTTCCTACTCAGTCTGTTCTGACCATCACCTCTAACGTGGTTTATGGTAAGAAAACAGGTAACACCCCAGATGGTCGTCGTGCTGGCGCTCCATTCGGTCCAGGTGCTAACCCAATGCACGGCCGTGACCAGAAAGGTGCTGTTGCCTCTCTGACCTCCGTTGCTAAACTGCCGTTTGCTTATGCTAAAGATGGTATTTCTTATACCTTCTCTATCGTTCCTAACGCTCTGGGTAAAGACGACGAAGTTCGTAAAGCTAACTTGGCTGGCCTGATGGATGGTTACTTCCACCACGAAGCTAGCATCGAAGGTGGTCAACACCTGAACGTTAACGTTATGAACCGCGAAATGCTGTTAGACGCGATGGAAAATCCTGAGAAATATCCTCAGCTGACCATCCGTGTATCTGGCTACGCTGTACGCTTCAACTCTTTGACCAAAGAACAGCAGCAGGACGTAATTACTCGTACTTTCACTCAGTCCATGTAATTACCTGCCAGCTTAAAATGGCATAAAATAGAGGCTCCACTTAGGTGGGGCCTTTTTATTTTTGATAGCTCTCGCAATCTGATGCTGTAGTGTAGGCTTTACCTTCGGTGAGCCATCATCGTTAGTAGACCGCAGCGATATTCTCGACCACCCCAAGTGCATCAACAACGTAAATAGTTTGCACCGCCAGTCAATTTTGCATAGTTGGCGCAAAGCCTACGCGTAATCATTCACCACAGCTCACCGATTTAGGTGAAGCGCAACATTCACGCCGGCACTTTGCCCCCCACTTCTTCTTTGCTCAGTCAGCATGAGTTTAGCCGCTACTAGCTCGACTATCTGGTCTTTGAAAATATCTTTTGAGAGAAGCGTTTTAATCAGCTTGGGGAGGTCATGTGACTGGAGTGCTCACCGGCAAAATATATCTGCCAAGACTTTGAAGAGGATGTTTACCGGTTCATGGAATCATTCAAGCAGTTACGTTCGGTGATCCACTTAATTGAGCCGGATATTAATCAGGAGCTGTCCGGCTTGCCGGAATATATGAGTTCGCTCAACTCGGCATAGCTGAAGATATCAGCCACCTGCCCAGCCACACGTCTTCCAGAACGGTGCTCACAGCTTACATCATGTATGACACTGACGCAGCGCAGAGCAATATCGAATCAGTGCCTGTAACCAAAAAACCTCTACTTGCGTAGAGGCTTTTTGGTCGTCGGGTTATGTACCTTTAGCAAATATCATCGGGGTTTCACCGCTTGGATTATTCTGGAAGTATGATTCTCCAATCGCATCAAGCGGGATAGTTCTGGCACCAAATGAAGAGCTCTTTGACTGAATGTTTGTTCTTACCTCACCATTTTGATCGGTAACTCCCGTAATGGCTGAAAAATTAAACTGAGAGGTATAAGACCCAAGCGCCCAACGGATCTCATAGCCAGGTACGGGGAAACCATTTTTATCCACGGCCTTCGCAACGGCTGTATTAGGTGCGTTAATACCTTTACCGTCCTGAGTTATTGTAATAACAATTGCCGTAGCAAGAGATTGAGTAAAATTCACAGGAGCATTGGCAGAGACATTGTTCTCTAGGGTGGCCGTCGCGGTTACGGTTTCGACTACAGCATCTGTAATATTAATCAAAAGTGTTCCATTGCCGCTAGTTGTAGATGAAGTCACACCTGAGGTGGACTGCAGCTGTGCTGACCCTGTAACACTCAGGTGGACATTTGCTCCATTCACAGGTTTACCAAATCGATCCTGCACGAAGAGCCTGAGCACTGTCGAATCGTTAATAGCTGCGCCACTTGCTGCATAAAACTGCGAAATTTTTAGCCCCGCAATATCAATAATGAACTCACTTGTTTGGCTAAGAGTACTGCCATTACTTAAGGATGACGTCAGTTGCAGCGTCTCAGCCGTTGTATCCGTGAAACGAACCGTTGCCTGACCTGTACTATCTGTAGGTCCATTAGCTGTCACAGTCACAGTAGGTTTATCTGCACTCCAATTTACAACCATCCCTGGGAGCGGATTTCCGTTTGCGTCGCTGACCATAGCTGTCGCGGTGTTTGCTGTAGAATCATCGGCAGGGCTACGGTCTTTGGTAATTATCAAACTATCTACTTTTGCTGTAGAAGCATCCGCTACAAACGAACTCCGTTTAAACTGGCTAGACCCATTCACGGTGGCGGTGATATTCACCGTTTCAGCTTTCAGGTCGGTAAACGTCACGGTAGTTTGGCCATTGCCGTCGGTTTTGGCCGAAGTGCCCACGACGGCGGTGCCATCCTGCGACCATGTAACAACCTGATCCGGCAGCGGGTTATTTTTTCCATCCAGCACGGTGACCGTGGCTTGGTTGGTGGCCGTGCCGTTGGCGACTGCACCGCTGGTGACGGTTAAATCATTGACTTTGGCGGTGCTGCTGTCGGCCACAAAGGTACTCGGCTTGGACTGACTTGTACTATTCACGGTGGCGGTGATGTTCACCGTTTCAGCTTTCAGGTCGGTAAACGTCACCGTAGTTTGGCCGTTACCGTCGGTTTTGGCTGAAGTGCCCACGACAGCGGTGCCATCCTGCGACCATGTCACAACCTGATCCGGCAGCGGGTTACTGTTCCCATCCAGCACGGTGACCGTGGCTTGGTTGGTGGCCGTGCCGTTGGCGACTGCGCCGCTGGTGACGGTTAAATCACTGACTTTGGCGGTACTTGTATCGGCCACAAAGGTACTCGGCTTGAACTGGCTCGAACCATTCACGGTGGCGGTGATATTCACCGTTTCGGCTTTCAGGTCGGTAAACGTCACCGTAGCTTGGCCGTTGCTGTCGGTTTTGGCCGAGGTGCCCACGACTGCAGTGCCATCCTGCGTCCATGTCACAACCTGATCCGGCTGCGGGTTACTGTTCCCATCCACCACGGTCACCGTCGCTTGGTTGGTGGCGGTGCCGTTGGCGACCGCGCCGCTGGTGACGGTTAAATCACTGACTTTGGCGGTGCTGCTGTCGGCAATAAAGCTACTCGGTTTAGACTGACTTGTACTATTCACGGTGGCGGTGATGTTCACCGTTTCCGCTTTCAGGTCGGTAAACGTCACGGTAGTTTGGCCGTTGCTGTCGGTTTTGCCCGAAGTGCCCACAACGGCGGTGCCATCCTGCGTCCATGTCACAACCTGATCCGGCTGCGGGTTATTATTCGCGTCCACCACGGTCACCGTGGCTTGGTTGGTTGCCGTGCCGTTGGCGACTGCGCCGCTGGTGACGGTTAAATCACTCACTTTGGCGGTACTGCTGTCGGCCACAAACGAGCTCGGCTTGAACTGGCTCGAACCATTCACGGTGGCGGCGATGTTCACCGTTTCAGCTTTCAGGTCGGTAAAGGTCACCGTAGTTTGGCCGTTGCTGTCGGTTTTGGCCGAGGTGCCCACGACGGCGGTGCCATCCTGCGACCATGTAACAACCTGATCCGGCAGCGGGTTATTTTTTCCATCCAGCACGGTGACCGTGGCTTGGTTGGTTGCGGTGCCGTTGGCCAGTGCGCCGCTGGTGACGGTTAAAGCACTGACTTTGGCGGTGCTGCTGTCGGCCACAAAGGTACTCGGCTTGGACTGGCTTGAGCCATTGACGGTGGCGGCGATGTTCACCGTTTCCGCTTTCAGGTCGGTAAACGTCACGGTAGCTTGGCCGTTGCTGTCGGTTTTGGCCGAGGTGCCCACGACGGCGGTGCCATCCTGCGACCACGTCACAACCTGATCCGGCTGCGGGTTACTGTTGGCATCCACCACGGTCACCGTGGCTTGGTTAGTGGCGGTGCCGTTGGCGACTGCGCCGCTGGTGACAGTTAAAGCACTGACTTTGGCGGTGCTGCTGTCGGCCACAAAGGTACTCGGCTTGGACTGGCTGCTGCCATTCACGGTGGCGGTGATGTTCACCGTTTGCGCTTTCAGGTCGGTAAACGTCACGGTAGTTTGGCCGTTGCTGTCGGTTTTGGCCGAGGTGCCCACAACGGCGGTGCCATCCTGCGTCCATGTCACAACCTGATCCGGCAGCGGGTTATTTTTCCCATCCACCACGGTGACCGTCGCTTGGTTGGTGGCGGTGCCGTTGGCGACCGCGCCGCTGGTGACGGTTAAATCACTGACTTTGGCGGTGCTGCTGTCGGCAATAAAGCTTGATGATACGGCCTTAGTATTGCCGTTATCCAACGTGGCAGTGAGTTGGGCTGTTTCCGCAACGGTATCGGTGAAGCCTATGGTTAACGAACCCTGAGCATCGGTCTGGAAGGTTTTTGCGGATTTAGCTTTAGCTTGCTGGGAGACACCAAAGTTCACCGTTGATTTATCTGCACTCAACGACACGTTGGCGTTGCTGACCGGGATGCCATTATCGTCTTTGACGGTGATATTGACCGTATTTTCCGTGGTCCCGTTCGCCGTGCTGTTATCTTTGGTTATCACCATCGTGTCGATAATGTTGCTCGCTGAATTGGCAGCAAAGTGCCCTTGCTGCGAAGCGCTCTTCTCGCCCGATGTGACCGTCAGCGTGTAAACGCCGGCTGTCGTTGACGTAAAGCCGGTTGTCACCTGACCGCTGGCGTTAGTCATCGTCTGGGTATTTTTCAATAAAGCGGGTGCGTCGAGACCCCACGCAACTTTAGTATTGGCGATAGGATGATTATTGATATCTGTGATTGTCGCCAGTGCTTGGTTGGCTGTTTTCCCATCCGCCACGCTATTATCTTGGGTGATTTTCAGTGTGACGTTGCTGACGGTCGCTGCATTAAACTGACTATTTTGGGTGGCCGTAGCCACACCACTCTTGGCCGTGATTTGTACGGCTTCTGGCTGGGTGTTAGTGAAATTGACGGATGCCAGACCACTGTTATTGGTCACCGATGTGCTGGTCGCCAGTTTTGCCGTACCACTCGTTGACCAAACAATAGGAGCATTGCGGACTGGCTGACCGTCTTTGTCTGTGGCAAACACCTGTGCCGTGTTCGGGGTCAAGCCATCAGAAGGACTGTTATCGACGATCACCTGTAAATTAAGATTACTTACGCTCTGTTGGTCTTTTTTCTGATATTGCAAAACAATCTGGTTATTACGCTCAACCAAATCGTAACGGCTACCGGCTAAGCTACGCTCAAGGCGCACGCTCTCTGGGTCAAGCTGATAGGTCAGTGGACGACCCAGATCGTAGCGGAAGTTGATTTGAAACTGGGTATCATCCATTGAGTCTTGGCCACGTTTATAGTTAACGGCCAGTTGGACTAACGGAATGGGGGTATAGCTCACCCCTGTCGTGACGGCTGATGGGTTACTTTTCAGATGATCGGTATCGAACAGGGCGACTTTATCACCGTAGTATTGTTCGTACATCAGCTTAGCACCCAGCTGCGGGTAGGCTGGCAGGTAGCCTTCTGCACGCACGTCGTATCCATCTGCGGGCTTTTCATTGTAATCGTCAAAATCACGCGACTGGTGCCAATCGGTGGTTCCCACATAGGTATTAGCGGAAAGTTTTAAATTGTTAGTCCATGCTTCAGCGCCAAATCCGACGCGGCGGTTTTTTCCCGTAAAGTCGTCGTCGAGAAATACGTTGCCGCCAAACATCCAGTTCTCAACATAAAAAGTACGCACCCCCATCCCCATATTTCCAGTAATACGACCATCAGGTGCGCGTAAACCTAATTGGGTAAAAAGCATGGATTTTTTGTTGTCATAAAGCGGGGCGAGAAAATCAATAGCACTGTCATCCCAATTCCCATTGTCATCCACGTTGAGCTGAACACGCGCCGTACCAAATTGGCTTAGCCACTGTTGTGCCGAGGAGGAGGCATAGCCTGTTGCCGCGGATTTGGCGCTGTTGGCTACACCGTCTGCGCCATTAGATGAAAGTGAAGTCGCAAGACTTCCCATCGTGTCGGCGTAGGGTAATATGGTGCTATCTTTTGTCGTCGAATTCGTATTTCGGTCAACGGCAAAAGGCGATAAATTAGTGCTACTTGTCGGTATACCCTGAGCTAGCGCGTTATGAGACACCATTGATACTAGAGGGAAAAGAACTTGTAATAGTATTTGTAGCCATGCAAAGAAACGAAATAACGTGCTTTTCTTTGGCGAAATATTTTGCCTCATCATCATGATCCAGATAGTTTTTATGCGTTGTTTGTCAACTGTAGTTGCTATTTAATGAATTGCTATAATTGAAAGAGTTTCTTTTTTATAAGTATGAAAGTATTTGTTGGAAACACTTGGCATTCACGTAATCAAGTAGCTGTGGCGTATGGTGAGCACCGAGCTTTCGCATAACGCTACGCTTATAGGTGCTGGCTGTTTTTCTATGTATTTCTGCGGTTTTGGCAAATTCATTTTGAGTTTGAGCCATTCTTAGGGCATTCAAAAAGCTTTTTTCTGTATACGTTAATAGCGGTTTATGTTTGTTTTCAAAAGAGATAACCCCTTTTCTTGTTTCAGAGGAAGTATTAAGAAAAACTAACCATTCATTGAGCTTGGTTTTACTACTTTGAACAAACAATCTACATCTTTCTCGAATAAAACGTGTTATGACTTCAATCGGCACCACATCAGAAATGACTAGAATAATGTCATCCGGTTTAAAACCGTTATAGGTTGAAAGCTTCATTAAACTTTCTGATGGGGACTTATCATTAAATAAAATAATATAATCAAGCATCGTTCCCGCTAATCCAGCACTTATACCCGCCTCACCTTGAAGTTCTTTTTCTGTGGAAAATAAATAACGAACTGCGCTATTAAGATAAAAATCATCTGTATAAGAAATAATATTCATTGTCAGTTCCCAGTGTGCTGACGGCCAAAGAAAAATCTGCAGTGAGTTAATATCCGTGAATGACGCAATGAGAGGAACGCATGAGAAACCATTTCGCCATTTAATTGATTCCAAACAATGATGGGATTTTTTTGCTCATGGGAAACGTAAGTAGCACTTAAAATTAAATTAGAACAATCTTACTTGTCCAAAATTGGGAACGATACCTGAAAGTTTATCTGATTTAGTAAAAATGTATGATTTACCAATAAAATCAATGCAATCTTTTGCACTTTAGCATAAGCACGCCAATAATTCCGTTGGTATATTTTAATATACTAGAGCAAATACATTTCAATAAATAATAATTTAAATAAAAAACACTCAATTCATGAATGTATTAATTGACATAATTATCGTCGAAAATATCATGACAGTAATTAACATCATAAGCTCCACGAACTTGCTGACAATAAGCAGTTAAGTTGCGCGAGTTTCATAGACATCATTTGCATCTCAATACGCAGCGTTGATACCAATGACTTTCGCACATCATGGCTGATGTATTCACTGCGTGGAGCACTGACGCCGCCTCTACAGGCTAATATGGAGAGGAAAGCTTAAAACCAGCGAGAAGCGATCCATTCCTATATTTGATCCGCTCGCAAGGTACATCAAGGCTAAATCAACGAGCTTATCGTTTGCCGCAAGCTATGATTATGTTCATGATACATTGAAAAAACACTAGCATGGCAAGCCGCTCACGCTCTACGGCACACTTTCGCCACTCATTTCATGATGAACGGGGGTAATATCGTTACACTACAATGCATACTCGGACACTCAACAGTTCAACAGTTCAACAGACGATGACTTATGCGCATTTTGCTCCCGACTTCCTCCAAGATGCTGTAACATTGAACCCTATAAGTAGAATGTCCATAAATTGTCCATAATTGAGCGCTAAATAGCGCTATTTAGAGCGATATGAATAATATAACTGATTGTTTTGATGATAAAACCCCGGCAGCAGAGGGGGCTGAGATGCAGCTTAAAGGTCGCATCCACTCTTTCGAATCCTGTGGTACCGTAGACGGCCCAGGGATCCGCTTTATCACCTTCTTCCAAGGCTGCCTTATGCGCTGCCTGTATTGCCATAACCGAGATACTTGGGATACACATGGTGGTACTGAAATTACCGTTGAAGATTTAATGAAGGACGTGGTGACCTATCGTCACTTCATGAATGCTTCAGGTGGCGGCGTAACAGCTTCCGGCGGTGAAGCTATCCTTCAGGCCGAATTTGTACGCGACTGGTTCCGCGCCTGCAAAGAAGAAGGTATTCACACCTGTTTAGACACTAACGGCTTTGTACGCCGCTATGACCCAGTGATTGACGAACTCCTCGACGTTACCGATCTTGTCATGTTGGATCTCAAGCAGATGAACGATGATATTCACCAGAATCTGGTGGGGGTTTCAAATCATCGTACGCTGGAATTTGCCCGCTATTTGGCAAAGCGTAACCAGAAAACGTGGATCCGCTATGTTGTTGTCCCTGGCTGGTCAGACGATGATGCTTCTGCCCACTTGCTCGGGGACTTCACTAAAGACATGAAAAATGTTGAGAAGATTGAGCTATTGCCTTACCACGAATTAGGCAAGCATAAATGGGAAGCCATGGGTGAGGAATACAAATTAGGTGGCGTGAAACCACCAACTCACGAAATCATGGAACGCGTAAAAAATATTCTCGAAAGTTATGGGCATAAAGTCATTTATTAATGATTTATGTCTTTTGGGCTGGTAAAAATACCAGCCCAATTAATTATTCCGCCCGTGATAATTTCTTTAGGTTCCCAATCCAATTGCTTCCCAGCGCTCTTCATTTTGATATCCATTATTATTTACAACCTTCCCCGCTGAATACAAACACACAAAAATACGCATAATCCGCTTCGAAAGTCATTTTTTATGAATATTTAACATTCAGAGTTTTATACTACTTAATACGCGCCGAGCTAAATTATTTTCCTAATATTCATTACGGAATTTAAGTAATGTGATGAGATGGCGTGGATTATTAGACTTTCTTCTAAGCAGTGACTTCCCTGATTTGCCCCGATACACTGCCCATACACCCGCAAATGATAGGCTTTTAATTTCAGTCTATTGCGGAGTTGTGAATACTTTTTTTCATACTGACTTGTGCCTGCACATTGCTGCAAACACCAGAGGTGGATGAATCAAATAAACACTATGGATAGCCTTTATTTAATTTTTCAGGCGCCCCATTTACAGGTGCAATGTTACCGGAGGTTTTATGTCAATTGATGCAATTCTCGACCAACGCTGGCAGTACTGCCACCAGCCGCTGAGCTGGCGCCACGCGATCCATTTAGCCTGCCAACCGCTAATTAGCGAAAGCAAGGTGAATGCCAGCTACCCGCTGCATATCATCGATGCGCTTAAACAGGACAAACAGGATTTCGTGGTTAGCGAAGGTGTATTACTGGTGTTTGCCCAACCTGAAAACGGGGTAATCAGTAAACGTGGAGAAGCATCAGTGCTGAAGTGCGATAAACCGGTTGTGCTGCAAAATGGCAGTGAAGTTAGCCTGATTATCGTGCTCTCTGCGGGAACGCAAGCCGAGATGAACACTCTTCATCAGCAAATTGAAGGCTGGTTAGAGATGAATAACTGCCGTGAACACCTGATGCAGGCGACCAGCCAGAATATGCTAGGCTCTCGCATCCAAGCAGGAAGCCGCATGCACTAATTGCAGGCTTAAATGCAAATACAAAAAACGCTCGTCTCGGGCGTTTTTTTATGACTTTTTTATGAGCGCTGAAAACTCATGCAGCAGGAAGTGCATGATGATGATCGGTCTTCTTCATCAACATAAGCAAATAGACCAACGCGATACCTGCAATCATCACAAACAGCACGTTATCAGAGTATTGCTGCATCAAGGCAGCAACCGTCGCGGGGCCTGCAAGGCTTCCAATGGTGTAGCTCATCAGCAAAGCCTGATTCATCGCGACCAATTCATGCGCTGCTGCGGTTTCACAAGCCCACGACATTGCCACCGGATACAGGGTAAACCCTGCACATCCCAGCGTAAATAAGGCTGGCACTATGCCGTAGTTACCCAGCATCGCCACGCTGCCGAGAATAACCAAACTCACCTGCACGCGCAGCACTGCCAAACGCCCAAAGCGATCGGCTAAGCGGCCAACGGGCCACTGCCCCATGATGCCAGCGCTGACCAACAATGCCATCCAAAGCCCGACGTTCGCATCGCTCATGCCTTTATGGGCCAGATACAAAGGCAATAGACCATATAAAGAACCCAGCACCGCACCTGATATAATACAGCCATGGATACCTAAGCGCGCGCTACGACGACGTAACATCGCCCACATCGGCACTGAGGTATGCGCTTCTGGCCGCGTAAAGCGAGCAAACAGCAGCGGCAGCATAGCTAATACCATCAGCGACGTTGCCCATGGCAACACTTGCAATACGGCGGTCGGCACAACGCCCAGCATCAGCTGTCCCAGCACAGTGCCCAAATAGTAAACCGTCATATAAGCAGCCAGCAGTTGGCTACGATTAGCGTTCGTTCCACTACGCAGTAATGCGCTTTCAACAATCACCCACACCATTGCACAGCCAACACCGGCGAAGAAACGCAGGGCCAACCAGCTCCAGATATCGGTTGAAAAGCTCAGTGCAGCGGTCGAAATCGCAAAAATGGCACAGGCATAATGATAGCTTCGGTTAAATCCTGAGTGCATGATCACCGAACCAGCAACCAGCGTCCCGACCAGATTCCCCATAAAATACGAGGAACTCACCAGACCGACTTGCCAAGTCGGCAGTTGCTCATGGCTCAGCCACAATGGAACTAAAGTATTTAAAACCGCCATAGCAACGGTCAGCAGCAGGAGCCCGCAGAGCAATAAAAGCACTGGGCGAGAATATGAAAACATGTGAATTTAAAACCGAACCGCATTGAGAAGTGGCGGCATCATGCCACTGGTGAATTAAAAGTCAATCGCCCATAGATTAGACATAGCACGATTTGTTAATACGCAGGCGAACAAATTTATCTTTCTGACAAATTGGCTAATTTTGGACTTCCTGCCACCAGCAAAATATGCCCATGATAACAGGCTGTTTTACACTGGCCACAGCCGTCACAACAGGCCTCTTCAAAGTTTGGCTGATGGTATCCATCAAACTTAATTGCCTGTGAAGGACACGCGCGAACACATAAACGACAGTCGTCATTTCCCCGCCCAATGCAACCTTTGGCGACAACGGGCCTTAATGCCGTATCCGATGGAATTAATGAAGAGAGCGCCCCCGTTTTGCACGCCGCAGTACAATAGTTGCACTTAGCGGTATCACAGGATGAAAAATCAATCTGTACCGCCGCCGCACCCTCTTTTATTTCAACTAAGCCGTAGGGACATGCACCCACGCAGTCCCCACACGCGCTACATAATGCAAGAAAAAGACTTTCTGCTACCGCCTGCGGCGGGCGACCAACAGCCCGTTGCACCGTTTCTTGCGCAGCCTGCAACTGAGCTTGCTTGCCTGCCCCCAACAAACCACGGAAAAGCCCGCGTCGGCTAACGGTACGATGAGACATCCAAGCGCGGTAGTAGTCTTGATCCTTTTGCTCACTCATTAGCGATAAAGCTCACTCACGGCAGGCACAATCGCGAGCTGTTGCTGCCAAGCAGAGAGCGTTAACAACGCAAGCTCTGCTAGCCCTTGATAAAACGGATGCTGGGCATCTTGTATCATGAGAGTCAAATAGCGTGAGCTCCATGGCAAAAGGTGAACAGATAAAAACTCACCGAGCGCCTGAGGCTGTGTCTCAGCTAGCCATGCAGCCATCATCAACATTAAACCGAACTGATCTTCTGGCTCCTGTTGCTCACTTTGCCCTTCAATATGATGAAGACGCATCCACTGGCGTAGCGCCAGCGTTGAATCGCCAAAAAGAACGCTCTCTTTGTCCAGATAAACCGAGCCCCAAGGAGGAGCGGGTAACGCATGCGGTCCGATAAATAAGCGTTGGTACGCATCTTCCAGAGGTTCATTCGTAGCAGTGGTCAGCAGAGCCACACATTGCTCTAACTGCTGTTCCGATCCATAGGGCCATTCACTGCGCCATTCGGACGAAGAGAAGATTTCCACCAGCGGCGTACAGGCTTCGCTTTCCGGAGGGTAGTAAAAAAGTGCGCCTAAGGAGCGAGCCGAAATGGCAATATCTTGAAGCTGTTGTGGTTGTAGCATGAGGATACCAAATCAATTTTATCGCGATGCGAATAACAATTCTAATAACATAGCAAATGCGAGCCGACAGATAGCGGGGCTCTATACGGAGCCCCGCTCAGCGACAACCGCATTTATCCTGCGATTGCCATGCCTACGGTCATATGCAAACCATAGAACATACCGCGACCAATCAGCTCACTGGCGACAACCAGCAAGAAACCAATCACCAGCCATGCAACAGATGGCGCTCGGCCTTTAATCATTGGGCAAATCCAGCAGCCCAATCCAAGCACTAGCAGCGCCAAACGCCATGCCAGCAACGCCCCAAACGATGGAATAAGCGCGGAGGCCTGTTGAACTGAACTATGAATTTCAGCCAAACCAAAACCTTGCATCGCCACAGAGGCAACGCTGATAAGCACCGCCAACCCGCTAATTACAGGCAAAATACGCATTGCACAACCGCACACACCGGCAGCTCTCAGCAGCAGGAAGCCGAGCAATGGCCCACCAATAAACATCGTTAGTACGAAGCCCAGCGTGGTGTAGCCGTTATGCCACGTAGGTACAGTATCAATCTGATATACACGACACATGGCGTAAACAAAGAACAGGCCTAACACCATGGTCACGGCAAGCCAAAGCTTACCTAGCGCCGCCGACATTTTGTTTAACACCGCCAAAAGCCAGTAGATACCCCCTACGGCAAAGAACACCGAGCCGCTGGCAATTTCGTTACTCAGCGCGGATTCTCCGATGCGGTTAAGCGAATTGAACGCCCTCATTGGTGAACCCAAATGCATCACCGAGGCGATAAACGCTATTCCCATCAGCACCCAGAGAAAAAACATACTCAGATGAACGCGTCGCGTGCGATCGTTATCCAAACGCCCAGATATTAATGCCAGCGCCAGTACGATGAAACCACCGACAACACACTGCCCTAAGACCGTAAAAATCATTAACGGCCATTCATGCCATCCCATACCCATCTCAGACCTCCTTCGGATTTGCCAGATAACCGGTGGTATCTCCGACCGGGCGGCTGTTGGCGTTAGGTTTTAATACGATATTCGGCTTCGTAAAGTGCGCAGCAGGAAGCGGAGCAATTTCAGCTAAATCACCGTATTTGGCGCGCAGCTCATCAATGGGCGCTAAATCCAATGCACGCAGTGGGCAAGATTCAACGCAGATCGGTTTTTTGCCTGCTTCGACTCGCTCATAGCAGCCATCACACTTGGTCATATGCCCTTTCTCCTCATTGTATTGAGGAGCGCCATACGGACAGGCCATGTGGCAATAGCGACAACCGATGCACACTTCTTCGTTGACGACGACAAAGCCATCTTTCTCGCGCTTGTGCATCGCACCGCTTGGACACACTTTGGTACAAGCCGGATCGCTACAGTGGTTACACGAGATCGACAGGTAATAAGCAAACACGTTTTGGTGGTAAACACCGTTGTCCTCTTGCCAATCACCACCTGCATATTCATAAATGCGGCGGAAACTCACATCAGGCGTCAAATTTTTAAAATCTTTGCAGGCCAGCTCGCAGGTTTTGCAGCCGGTGCAACGACTAGAGTCGATATAAAAGCCGTATTGCGTTGTCATCAGCTACTCCTTATGCCTTGGTGACTTGAACAAGATTCGAATGCGACGGATTCCCTTTCGCCAACGGCGATGGGCGCTGAGTGGTCAACACGTTAATTGAGCCAGCATGATCGACACGGTTTGCGTCAGGGCTATACCATGCTCCCTCACCCAGCGCGACAACGCCCGGCATCATGCGAGGTGTCACCTTAGCGTTGATGCGAACCTCACCGCGATCGTTGAAAATGCGCACGATATCACCGTTGGTAATACCGCGTTTTTTCGCATCCATCGGGTTAATCCACATCTCTTGACGACACGCAGCCTTCAGCAGATCAACGTTGCCATAGGTAGAATGCGCACGTGCTTTGTAGTGGAAACCCGTTAGCTGCAGTGGGAATTTCTCAACCAGCGGATCTTCATAGCTTTCAAAACCAGCGCTGTAGATTGGCAGAGGATCGATAACATCATCCTTGGCTAATTCCCATGTCGCCGCCTTTTCAGCCAATTGAGCAGAGTAAATCTCGATTTTGCCTGATGGTGTGGTTAACGGATTAGCCGCAGGATCTTCACGGAACGCTTTGTAGGCCACATGGTGCCCTTCAGGATCGCGCTGCTTGTAAATCCCCTGCTGACGAAACTCTTCAAACGACGGTAGGCCTGGCATAGCTTGCTGAGACTGTTTATATAGATGACGCAGCCACTCTTCCTGATTACGCCCTTCGGTAAACTGAGCCTCCACGCCCATGCGCTTGGCTAATTCACTAGTCATCTCGTAAATATTTTTGCATTCAAAGCGTGGCTTAATCACCTGATCGGCAAAAATGACGTATGACATGTTGCCCGCTGATGCATCTAGGCAAAAATCCATCTGCTCTGATGCCGTGCAGTCCGGCAGTAAAATATCGGCATACTTCGCCGATGCGGTCATGTGGTTATCGATCACCACAATCATTTCGCACTGCTTATCGTCTTGCAGAATTTCATGCGTACGGTTGATTTCAGAATGCTGGTTGACCAAGCAGTTACCTGCGTAGTTCCAGATCATTTTGATTGGCACATCCAGCTTTTCTTTACCGCGTACACCATCACGCGTCGCCGTCATTTCAGGGCCGCGTACGATGGCATCGGTCCATAAGAACATAGAAATACTGGTCTGAACGGGGTTTTCAAGCGTTGGCATACGCACGAAATCAAGATCGTAGGAGCCTTCGCGCGCGCCGCTATTTCCGCCGTTGATCCCAACGTTACCCGTTAGGATGGCCAGCATAGAAATAGCGCGTGAGGCTAATTCACCGTTTGAATGGCGCTGTGGCCCCCAGCCCTGTGAAATATAGGCAGGCTTTGCTGCACCGATTTCACGGCCAAGTTTAATAATTTTATCAGCTGGAATTCCGGTAATCGTTGAAGCCCATGCAGGCGTTTTAGCAATGCCGTCAGCGCCTTCGCCTAAGATGTAGGCTTTATAGTGGCCGTTGGCTGGCGCACCGGCAGGCATGGTTTTTTCGTCGTAGCCAACGCAGTATTTATCGAGGAATGGCTGATCAACTAAATCTTCTTTGATCATCACATAGGCTAGCGCCGAGGCCAACGCCGCATCGGTTCCCGGACGAATAGGTACCCACTCATCTTCACGACCAGCGCCCGTATCGTTATAACGCGGATCGATAATGATCATACGCGCATCAGATTTCTGGCGAGCCTGTTCCAGATAGTAAGTCACCCCGCCGCCGCTCATTCGCGTTTCACCTGGGTTATTGCCAAACAGCACGACCAGTTTGCTGTTTTCAATATCTGACGGGCTGTTACCATCGGCCCAACCGCCGTAGGTGTAATTTAGCCCTTCGGCTATTTGCGCCGTGCTGTAGTCGCCATAATGATTCAGGTAACCACCGCAGCAGTTCATCAGACGGGCTATCAGGGTTGATCCCGGTGGCCAAGAGCGAGTCATGGTGCCACCCAGCGTCCCGGTGCCGTAGTTAAGATAGATAGCTTCATTGCCATAATCTTTGATGATGTGCTGCATACTCGCCGCGATGGTATCGAAGGCTTCTTCCCAGCTAATACGCTTGAATTTGCCTTCGCCACGCGCACCAACTCGCTTCATCGGATATTTCAAACGGTCAGCGTTATAAACACGACGGCGCATTGATCGCCCACGTAAACAGGCTCGAACCTGATGCAGGCCTTCGTAATTGTCATCACCGGTATTATCGGTTTCAACATACTTAATTTCGCCATCGACAACATGCATGCGCAATGGGCAACGGCTGCCACAGTTTACGGTGCATGCACTCCAGATAACTTTTTCATTGGCGTTAGCAGATGCTGTGTTTGATTGGGCCACTGCCTTGCGGGCAAACGGCAAAGATAATCCGCCGCTTGCCGCAACTAAACCACCAATAGCACTGGATTTAACCAGTTTGCGGCGGCTTACCTGCGCAGACAATAAGCCTGTCTCTTTCGTATTTTTCATACAATACCCACTCAGTTTGCTTTCAAAATCAAAAATGTGACCACGAAAAGCACAGGCAAAAATCCGTGTTTTTCTTTAGTCAGCAAAAAAGAAAGTGGCCTATTACGTCATTGATCATCCAACGTGTGCTCAAAACACTAAGGAAAATAGTCAACTCGCAATTAATTAGAATGAAATGATATGGAATGGAAGGTCATTAAATATCAGCGTCCACTTTCTCAAATGGATAATACTTCTTTGGGAGTAACCCATATTGTTTGATGTCAATAAAGGCACGCGCGAGCGGGGCGCTGGCGACTTATGTGATGCAATTTGCAACTTATCAAAATCAAAAACTTACGATTGAGAATAGCTATCAGTCAACTTAAATGCTTCTAAACTGAATTAATACAACCGCAACAATATTAAAAATAGGATCTGAATTTATATTTGAGTTTATAAACGAAAAAAGCGCCCGTAGGCGCTTTTATTAAAAATATTGGGAGTTAACCAATATATTCTAAACCATTCATATACGGACGCAGAACTTCTGGCACCTGAATTCGACCATCAGCTTGCTGATAGTTTTCTAATACGGCAACCAGAGTACGACCCACCGCCAAACCAGAACCATTCAGTGTATGCACCAAACGCGGTTTTTTGTCGGTTTTATTACGACAGCGAGCCTGCATACGACGAGCCTGGAAGTCCCACATGTTTGAACATGAAGAGATTTCGCGGTAAGTGTTCTGCGCAGGAACCCAAACTTCCAGATCGTAGGTTTTGCTTGAGCCAAAGCCCATATCGCCGGTGCACAACAGCACTTTACGGTATGGCAGATTCAGCAGCTGCAGCACTTTCTCGGCGTGACCGGTCAGTTCTTCCAGAGCATCCATTGAATCTTCTGGACGAACAATCTGAACCAGCTCAACTTTATCAAACTGGTGCATACGAATCAGACCGCGTGTATCACGACCATAAGAGCCCGCTTCGGAACGGAAACATGGCGTATGTGCAGTCATTTTCAACGGCAGAGATTCTTCTTCCAGAATTTCGCCACGCACCAAGTTGGTGACTGGGACTTCTGCCGTTGGGATCAGCGCATAGCTGCTAGAATCGGCTTCTTCTTCCAGTGGACGTGTGTGGAACAGATCGCCGCCAAATTTAGGCAACTGACCAGTACCGTACAGCGTGTCATGGTTAACCAAATAAGGAACGTAGGTTTCGAGATAGCCATGCTGCTCGGTGTGCAGATCAAGCATGAACTGAGCCAATGCACGATGCATACGCGCCATTTGGCCTTTCATCACAACGAAACGCGCACCGGTCAATTTAACTGCGGCAGCAAAATCCAGCCCGCCAGTCATTTCGCCCAGAGTCACGTGATCGCGAACTTCGAAATCGTACGTACGAGGCTCGCCCCAGCGGCTAACTTCCAGATTGTCGTTTTCGTCTCTACCTACCGGCACAGAATCATCTGGCATGTTAGGAATGGACAACGCCAAATCGCGGATATCATTTAGCAACTGATCCAGCTCTGACTTGGCCGCATCCAGCTTTTCGCCCAATTCGTTGACTTCAAGACGCAGTGGCTCAATATCTTCCCCACGCGCTTTAGCCGCACCGATGGATTTGGATCGCGAGTTACGCTCTGCTTGCAGGCTTTCAGTTTCAACTTGCAGCACTTTGCGGCGTTCTTCCTGCTGACGCAAAGTGTCAACATCCAGTTTAAAGCCTCGACGAGCCAGCTTTTCGGCGACTGCGTCTAGCTCATTACGCAGTAGATTGGGATCTAGCATGCTAATCCTGTGATTATATTGAGGGAGTTTTAATGAGCAATACATTGAGCACAAGGCGCTCAATGTAAAGCGTATTTTATCAGGGATAACCTTACCGCAATGGGAATATTAGCGGTAGCGTTTTGTCGGGCTATTTTGATCCTGCTCAGCCAACCATGCCAGTTTTTCACCAATTTTGCCCTCTAAACCACGGTTAGTGGGCACATAATATCGGGTTTGTGACATTTCAGGCGGGAAGTACACTTCGCCCGCGGCGTAAGCATTAGTTTCATCATGCGCATAGCGATACTCAGCCCCCAGCCCCATTTCCTTCATGAGTTTGGTTGGCGCATTACGCAGATGATCGGGAACATCATAGTCAGGGCGCTCTTTGGCATCACGCACCGCGGCTTTAAACGCGGTATACACGGCATTACTTTTCGGCGCACAGGCCAAGTAGACAATGGCTTGCGCAATCGCACGTTCGCCCTCAGCAGGCCCGACACGGGTAAAGCAATCCCATGCTGAAATCGCGACCTGCATGCCGCGCGGATCGGCATTACCCACATCCTCGGAGGCAATCGCCAGTAAACGTCGTGCGACATAAAGCGGATCGCCACCGGCGGTGATAATGCGCGCATACCAATACAGCGCGGCATCCGGTGCTGAGCCGCGTACTGATTTATGCAATGCTGAAATCAGGTCGTAAAAGCGATCGCCTTTATTATCAAAGCGCGCGCTGCGTTCGCCTGAAACTTCCTTCAGCAGATTCGCGCTTAAAACACGCTGACCACTGGCGTCCACCTCCGCCATATCAGCCATCATTTCTAACGTATTTAGCGCGCGGCGGGCATCGCCCCCCACCAGCTCAGCGATCATGTCGCGCGTGTCATCAGGCAAAACAATATTTTGTCCGCCATATCCGCGCTCTTTATCGGCCATCGCCTGATTGAGCACTTCAACGATATCTTCGCTGGTTAGCGCCTTGAGCAAGTAAACTCTAGCCCGTGAAAGCAGCGCAGAATTAAGCTCAAATGAGGGGTTTTCCGTGGTAGCACCGATGAAAGTAATGGTGCCGTCTTCAATATGCGGAAGGAAAGCGTCTTGCTGGCTTTTGTTAAAACGATGGACTTCATCTACAAACAAAATGGTTCGACGGCCCGCATCACGGTTATTACGCGCTCGTTCAATCGCTTCACGGATCTCTTTGATCCCAGAAGTTACCGCCGAAATACGTTCAACGTCAGCATTGCCGTAGCGGCCAATCAGTTCAGCCAGCGTGGTTTTCCCTGTCCCTGGCGGCCCCCACAAAATCATTGAATGCAGATGTCCAGCCTCAATCGCTCGCGGCAGAGGCTTGCCCTCAGCCAGCAAATGGCGCTGTCCGATGTACTGCTTCAATGTTTCTGGCCGCATACGCGCGGCCAGTGGTTGAAATTCATTCTGCGAGAAGTCGAGGGACAGATTACTCACTGGCTTTTCCCATTAATCTATTTTGGCTATTGGCGTTGATCGTCCACCGTCACGCCTTTAGGCGGTGTGAACTGGAATTTGCTGGCATCAACAACGCCGCTTTGCTGGCTTTTCAGTTTATATGCGCTGCTTTGTCCGTCTTGTTCAACGGCGGTAAAGCCATTGATCGTACCCGTTGGCGATACGTTAATCGTAAATTTCTTCAGATTATTTTTCTGGCTTTTCGGGGTCAGATCAAACGTATCACCGGTTTGCTTCACATTATACTGGCTCCACTCTTTCGCATCGTTACGCGTAATCAGCATAAATGGCGTATTGCTGGTGGCGCTATCTAGCCAAGTCGCGGTTACCTGCTCCACAAACGGGTTATAGAACCACAGCGTTTTACCATCAGAAACTAAAACGCTCTCATCGGGGGAGGTCATATGCCAGTTGAACAAGTTAGGACGTTTTACCCAAAGCTCACCCTCGCCCTGCTGTACCGCAGCGCCATCGGCTGTTGTTACGGTTTGAGTAAAGCTTGAATGGAAACTATTGACCTTATTCAGACGACTCTGCAAGTCACTGCTTGGCGTCGCCAGCGCGGCGGTCGATGCAAAACCAGTCATTAAACAGCACGCTAATAACAGCTTTTTCATTATTTTCTATACCTTTTGTCGGTCATGGTTAGCTGTAAAAACAGATAACCTCGGCTGATTTTTATCATCTGGTCAGCGGCGCGTTCGCCGCTACACCACGCTTTATATTGAACAATATAATACGCTAACTTTAGCCAATAGACATGGAGTTATCATCGGTAACATTCTGAATGACGGTGATTTACACATCTTTTCGCTGGCAGACATTCGTACGTATTCACATCTCATCGATAAATAAAACGGGCGGTGAAATCACCGCCCGCAAACATGGCATCATGCAATGACGAAATTACATATCATGCGATGGCGGCGCTAATACCTCGCGGTTACCATTATTACCCGGTGAGCTCACGATCCCCTGAGCTTCCATCTGCTCAACGATACGCGCAGCGCGGTTGTAACCAATACGGAACTGGCGTTGAACGCCTGAAATTGACGCTCGGCGCTTATCAACCACGAAAGCAACGGCTTGGTCAAATAACGGATCGAGTTCTTCGTCGCTATCTAGCCCAAATCCACCTTCACCCTCTTCAGAAGCGCTCAAGATGCTATCGATATACTGTGGACGTCCACGCGCTTTCCAATCCTGAACCACCGCATGCACTTCCTCATCACGAACGAATGCGCCATGCACACGAACCGGCATTGACGAGTTAGGTGGCATATACAGCATATCCCCCATCCCCAGCAACGATTCCGCACCGCCTTGGTCCAGGATAGTACGGGAGTCGATTTTGCTCGAAACGGTAAACGCGATACGCGTCGGAATGTTCGCCTTAATCAAGCCGGTGATAACGTCAACCGATGGACGCTGAGTCGCCAGAACCAAATGGATACCCGCCGCACGCGCTTTTTGAGCTAAGCGTGCAATCAACTCTTCCACTTTTTTACCGACGGCCATCATCAGATCGGCAAACTCATCGACCAACACCACGATATAAGGCAGTTTTTCCAATACCGGCGGCGTCATATCCATGCTGTCACCCGGTTTCCAGAACGGATCTGGAATTGGACGTCCCATGGCAATCGCCTGCTCAACGCGTTCGTTGTAGCCAGCAAGGTTACGCACGCCTAATGCTGACATTAGCTTATAGCGACGCTCCATCTCACCCACACACCAACGCAGCGCATTAGCTGCATCTTTCATGTCGGTAACCACTTCGGTCAGCAAATGTGGGATCCCTTCGTAAACCGAAAGCTCCAGCATTTTAGGGTCAATCATGATGAAGCGAACTTCATCCGGCGTCGCCTTATACAGCATACTGAGGATCATGGCGTTCACGCCAACCGACTTACCGGAACCCGTGGTACCCGCCACCAACAGATGTGGCATTTTTGCCAGATCGGCAATCACAGGCTGACCAGCAATATCTTTACCCAGCACGATGGTCAGCGGAGAAGGGCTTTCGCGGAACTTAGTGCAGTCCAAAACCTCTCGCAGATAAACCGTTTGGCGATGCTTATTTGGCAACTCCAATCCTACATAAGGTTTACCCGGGATAACTTCGACCACACGCACCGCAACCGCAGACAGTGAACGAGCCAAGTCACGCGACAGGTTAGAGATTCGCGCAGCTTTAACGCCTGGTGCCAAATCTAACTCAAAGCGGGTGATCACCGGACCCGGAGAAATCCCGACAACTTCGGCTTTGACCCGATAATCAGCCAAACGTGATTCGACCAGATTCCCCACTTGCTCCAATGCAAACATATCAACCGGCTCGGAGTTAGCAGGAGGCTCGGTGAGCAGATCCAACGTTGGCAACGGCGTGGTTGGCTTTTCCAGCGGCTGCTCGTGACCACGCATCAAGAATGGATGAATCAAACCATCCATCGCTGGGTGCTGGCCTGCTGGCTGTTGGGTCACTGCTGGCTGCTGCACTGGGGCAGTTGGAGCTGCAAACTGTGGCGCAACAGGCTGCTGCACGCTCGGTGCTAGCTGGCTATATTGGCTATTATGCTGGCTATATTGAGATTGAGGCGCTTGCGGCACAGATGGCTGCTGCACCGGCGCAAAACGTGGATCTTGCTGACGCGAATCATACTGCACAGGTTGTTCTGGTTCATCATAACGACCAAACGGAACATCGTACGCATCATCGTCACGTGCAGCGCTCTCTTCCTGCTCAGGCGTAATAGTGAATAATGGCTCGGAAGGACCGTCATCCACTAAGTCTGAAACAGGAGTAAAGCTGAACGCATTATGATTGGAAGCCGCGGCTTCGCTCAATGCCTTCGCAGGTGAGAAGTCCATTAAGTCATTGCGAGAAGCGGTCACACCGCTTAATGCCGATGAATTCTCGTCTGCGGCAGGTTGTGGCTGGTAACGCTGCTGTTGCTGAGCAGAAAACTCGCTCTGCAACCGCGCCATTTCAGCAGCCTGTTCATCTTCGGCCTGATGCGCATACTGCTGCTCACCGTAGCGCTGCTGCTGTCGTTCGGCAAACGCCTGACGCAGTGCAAGGCTTTCCTCATCCATCGGCTGAGTAACGTTCTGTTCCGGCTTTGGAGACGCTTCAATTTGCTGGCGTTGGGCTTCCGCTTCTTTCTTCGCCTGCTCTTCAGCCATTCGCTGTGAAGGAAGTTTAATGCCTAAAGAGGCTAACTCACGGCGAGTTGGAATACGCACAGGATTTGGACGCGGCAGTTCAGGTCCAACGCCCTGTTTCACCTGTAAACTGCTGTCTTCGGTTGCGCTAAACGCAGGCATAAACATCGAGCCAGCGGCGGCTGCAGTCGATACGGTTGCAGGAACGACATCGTTACGCGAGGCCGCGCCAAACGGAACCGTATCCACAGATAAACCCGGATTAATGTATGGCGTTGCTGGCGATTCATCGTGTTCAAAATGCGAGGCGGAGAAATTCATCCCCGATGAAGACGAGCCCGCTTGTGGCGCAGGCGTTTCAGGCTCAAAACTGCCTAGACGTGGGCCTTCATCATCCCAAGCAGAGCGCGTTGGGCGCGATGAGTGATTAGCCACGTTAGACGGTCTATCTTCAGGTACTTCAAAAGAGTAAAGCGGAGGCATGCTCGGCTTGATTTCCGCGACAGGCTCTGGCTCTGAAGCGCTGAAAGTCATAGGCTGAGTTGCAGCAGAAACCACCGGCTGAGCGGCGGCAACCGCAGCGCCAACGGCAGATACCGCGGCGGTTGGGGCCACCGTCGGTGTAACCGCGGGCTGGGCCACATCATTTAGCGAACTTTCAGCCTCGTGCAACGGACGAAGTTTACCCAATAAAGGATCGTCGTCTTCAGCATCTACATCAGCAAAAGGCGCTTCAACAGGCTGTTTTACGGGTTTAGCCAAGAGAATATCGTCATCGTCTTCAACGGCGGAGGTATTAAGCAGCACATCATCTGCGCCCTCACCTGCTGAACGCTCACGCTCAGCAGCAACCACTTCTCGGCTATCATCTTCATAGTCGTAGTCATCCTCCCGATCGCGGCGTGAACGATTGCTCATAAACGTCATGCCACCGAGAAGAACACCGCCGATTTTTTCGGCAATCGTCAGCCAAGACCAGCCGGTAAATAACGTCAGCCCTACCGCCCAAACGCCCAACAGAAGCAGTGTTCCGCCAACGCTACCCAACAAAGGAATAACGCCGTTGGCGAGAAGGCTACCAATCACGCCGCCGGAGGCGAAATAGTAAAGATCGTCGACGTTCAGCGATGCTAAGCCACACGATGCCAGCACCAATGCCAACATACCGATAAGCTTGAGCGAAATAGAGAAATAATCGACATAGCCGCTGTCGTCGCGTTTGCGATAGGCAAACCAGCACAAAACGATGATGACGGGAGGAATGGCATAACCCATCACTCCGAAAACGAAGAATAAGGTATCAGCCAGCCATGCTCCTGCGCCGCCGCCGATATTATTGATTGGTTCGTGCCATGCCGTTTGCGACCAGCTCGGATCCGAGGGGTCAAAGCTCAGCAACGAAACCATAAGATAAATAGAAAACAACGCTACTACGATGAGTAACGCCTCGTATAACCGACGTCCACTGCTCATTCGTTTGAGAGTAACGTCCTTCTCTTCTGTGTATTCCTGGCTCAAGAAAGGCTCTCCAGGTTCCTGTTTTTCACCATAGCACTATTATTGCCTATTGCCGCTTTAGAACAACGCATTGCCACGTAATTTTTTATTTCAGTAAGACTCATACCAATAACAACGCCGAGAGAGTCTGCCCTCGGCGTTGAAACTGTATAGATACACAGGAGTGTAACCAAATTAATCAGGTTTTGCACCTGCTACCGTTATCGTGTCTTGATAACCAAGCGATTGCTCTGTTTGACTTCTTCCATAACCACATAGGTACGGGTGTCATTAACGCCAGGTAGGCGTAACAGGGTTTCACCAAGCAATTTACGATAAGCGGACATGTCAGGCACACGTGTTTTCAACAGATAGTCGAAATCACCTGAAACCAGATGACACTCCTGAATTTCTTCCAGTTTCTGAACAGCCGTATTGAACTGTTCAAACACGTCTGGCGCTCCACGATTTAAGGTAATTTCTACAAATACCAGTAAGGATGCATCCAGATAGTGCGGGTTCAACAACGCAGTGTAACCTTGAATAAAACCTTGACGTTCAAGGCGACGCACACGTTCTAAACATGGAGTTGGTGATAAACCAACTCGCTTTGAAAGCTCAACGTTCGAAATTCGTCCATCCTTCTGCAACTCATTCAGGATGTTACGGTCGATACGGTCGAGATCTTTACCGGGGCGCTTTTTATTGTCTGCCATCTTATTGTCTCTCTTATATCCTTCCCTGCTCGCCATCCCCTCAACAAGTTCAATTTGTTAAGGATTTGTCCCAAACGAAAACCCCATGCCTGCAGTCAATCAGCAATTCCCATTGCTCATGATGACGAAAACAACCGGATAAATCCGCTGAAGATAAGTTTCAACTTCATCTGTTTCCGCCGATTGCGCTTAATTCACATGCGAGGGCTCGCATAATTGCTTTGCTCTGATTTCAAATCAATGCACATTGAGGTTATATCGCAAGACCACGATCCCTAGCGCCACTCATTGAAGCCAATCTAAGCACTACACATTTCTTTTCGTATACACGGTATTTCTTATATCAGGAGAAGAAAGCGTTGTTTTAGGTCAATAGGCTATTTGTTGCCTTCAAGCAGATAAAAATTCTGCTAAATGCCTTTCAAGCCACAAAAACCAAAGACAAGTTCTTCCCTACATCCATGTTTTCGCAAATGCACAGGCGATTGTCAAAGCAAAAGAAGCAAAATCAGACGAACATGCCAACTATTCTAAAGAAGGCTTTCGAGACAACAACAAAATAAACCGTCAAAACAGACGAATAAGCGTCGCCGAGAAGCGCTATTAGGGGGCTTTCTCGGCAAGAATGTTATCGGAATAGGTTTAAAAAAAATTATCTGCTGCCATGATTATTACTAATCGATAGCTAGCTACTATCAAACAAATTGATAACATTTTTTTTGCACACTTTTTTTCAGGCGCTAACTTCCCTACAATCGAGCTATTGTCCGGTAAAATTGGAAAAGAGGAATTCATGGGCACAGTCAAACACAGCAAACTCCTGATCTTGGGTTCAGGCCCTGCGGGATATACCGCGGCGGTCTACGCGGCACGCGCTAACTTGAACCCGGTATTAATTACCGGCGTTGAAAAAGGCGGTCAGCTCACCACCACGACAGAAGTCGAAAACTGGCCAGGCGATCCAGAAGGGCTTACCGGTCCTCTGCTGATGGAACGTATGAACGAACATGCGGCCAAATTTAATACCGAGATTATCTTTGACCACATTCAGCGTGTCGATTTACAAAGCCGTCCATTCCGCCTGTTTGGCGATTCTCAGGAATACACCTGCGACGCTCTGATTATTGCGACCGGCGCTTCCGCGCAGTATCTCGGCCTGCCTTCTGAAGAAGAGTTCAAAGGCCGCGGCGTATCTGCCTGCGCGACCTGCGATGGTTTCTTCTATCGCCAACAAGAAGTCGCGGTGATCGGCGGCGGCAATACCGCAGTTGAAGAAGCGCTTTATTTGTCTAATATCGCTTCCAAGGTTCACTTGATACACCGTCGTGATACTTTCCGCGCCGAAAAAATCTTGATTGGACGCATGATGGATAAAGTGGAAAGCGGCAACATCGTGCTGCACACCAACCGCACGCTTGATGAAGTTCAAGGCGATGCAATGGGTGTAAACGGATTACGTTTAAAAGCCACCGACAGCGATACCGTTGAAGAGCTGAGCGTGACGGGCTTGTTTGTGGCTATCGGGCACAAACCAAACACGGCGATTTTTGAAGGTCAGCTCGCACTGGAAAATGGCTACATCAAAGTGCAGTCTGGCCTGAGCGGCAACGCGACCCAAACCAGCATTCCCGGCGTTTTCGCCGCGGGTGACGTTATGGACCATATCTATCGTCAAGCCATTACCTCGGCGGGCACCGGCTGTATGGCTGCGCTTGATGCTGAGCGTTATTTGGATGGGCTGTCTGCCGCCAATCAATAAGTTGACTCCGGTTCAAATCATAAGGGCTGCTTCGGTAGCCCTTATTTACTGGTAACCTCCGTATTTTTCACCTATTTGTGCTCAAATTGTCACTTGTTATCTGAACTCCCCCACAGTTGTTAACAGAATTTACCTTCCTTTGGTTTCATGTCCCCGCAGGCCGTTGTAATATCAGCGCTTACGCGTGAGCCGGTGAGTAAAGATAAAATAGGCCGGTCATCAGCACTCTTTTCGACGCTTCATCTGCTTTAGAAACCATCGCAACACATGAATAAAAACAGGCAACGAGAATTAACCCAATGGCTCAAACAGCGCAGTTCGCTGGCCCGCCGTTGGCTTCGAATTTCTATGATCCTCGGTTTGATATCTGGACTTCTGATCGTCGCTCAGTCGTGGATCTTGGCAAAACTGCTGCACGATTTGATCATTGAGCAGGTACCACGCCAATCCCTCCTGCTGCCTTTTGGCCTATTGATTGCCGCCATTGTGCTTCGTTCAGCCTTAAGCTGGCTGCGTGAGCGCGTCGGTTTTAAGTGTGGCCAAGTGGTACGAGTACAAATTAGAAACTTGGTGCTCAATCGACTCGACGAACTGGGCCCTGCATGGATACAAGGAAAACCAGCCGGACATTGGGCAACGTTAATTCTTGAACAAATTGAAGACATGCAGGAGTTTTACTCTCGCTATTTGCCACAGATGTATCTGGCAACCATGATCCCGCTGTTGATTCTAATCACCGTATTCCCGATCAACTGGGCCGCAGGCATGATCCTGCTGGTCACCGCGCCGCTGATCCCGCTGTTTATGGCGCTGGTTGGTATGGGCGCCGCCGATGCCAACCGCCGAAACTTCTTGGCATTAGGACGTTTAAGCGGCAACTTCCTCGACCGCTTACGTGGATTAGATACGCTACGTCTGTTTAACCGCGCCGCTGCCGAAACCGACAATATCCGTCGTTCATCGGAAGATTTCCGCAGCCGCACCATGGAAGTTTTGCGCATGGCATTTCTTTCCTCTGCGGTGCTTGAGTTCTTTACTTCCATCTCCATCGCCGTGGTGGCGGTCTATTTTGGTTTTTCCTATCTCGGTGAACTCAATTTTGGTAGCTATGGCACCAGCGTGACGCTTTTTGCTGGTTTTCTGGTGCTTATTCTGGCGCCGGAATTCTTCCAACCGCTGCGTGATTTAGGCACCTTTTACCACGCCAAAGCACAGGCGGTGGGCGCGGCTGAATCACTGGTGACTTTTTTAGCTGAAGATGCCGAAAGCCCAACGCAGGGCCAAGGCCAAGAACAGTTAACAGGTACGCATCCCGTTAGCATTGTGGCTTCAGAGTTAGAAGTATTATCTCCGCAGGGAAAAGTACTGGCAGGGCCACTCACGTTTAGCATTGATGCCGGACAGAGAATCGCGCTGGTGGGCTTCAGCGGCGCGGGCAAAAGTTCGTTGATTAACGTGTTGCTCGGCTTCCTGCCCTACCGCGGTTCGCTCTTGGTTGACGGGAAAGAGCTGCGTGAATTAGCGCCAGCGAGCTGGCGTCAGCTCCTCGGCTGGATTGGGCAAAACCCTAATCTGCCAGAAACCACGCTGCGCGCTAATGTGCTACTGGGCGCTCCTCATGCCACTGAGACACAGCTAACCACCGCGTTAGAGCGTGCGCATGTTACCGAATTTTTACCCCTGCTAAATGATGGCGTTGATACGGAAATCGGTGAAGGTGCGGCTCGCCTCTCGGTAGGCCAAGCTCAGCGTGTTGCCGTGGCGCGCGCCCTGCTTCGTCCATGTCGCCTTTTGTTGCTAGATGAACCCACCGCCAGCTTGGATGCACACAGCGAACAGCTTGTCATGCAGGCATTGTCTGAAGCTTCACATCAGCAAACCACGCTGATGGTGACTCATCAGTTAGACGATGTGAGTACCTACGACCAAATTTGGGTGATGGATAATGGCAAGCTGGTTCAGCGCGGCGCTTATGCCGAGCTCAGCCAGCAAAAAGGGCCTTTTGCCGATCTGCTTGCAACCCGTAGTAAGGAGCTATAACCATGCGCGTACTATTGCCGTTTTTAGCACTCTATCGCCGCCACTGGTTCCTTATCTCTCTGGGCGTGGTTCTGGCTATCGTTACCCTTCTCGCCAGCATTGGGCTTTTGATGCTTTCGGGCTGGTTCCTTGCAGCATCGGCGCTGGCTGGGCTTGCGGGGCTGATGACATTTAACTATATGCTGCCAGCGGCTGGCGTACGCGGCGCGGCGATAATCCGCACCGCAGGACGTTACGCCGAGCGCGTTGTCAGCCATGATGCAACGTTTCGCGTGCTTTCCCATCTGCGCGTATTTACCTTTAGTAAAATACTGCCGCTGTCGCCGGGAGCCATTGCGCGTTTTCGTCAGGCGGAGTTACTCAACCGTTTGGTTGCCGACGTAGACACTCTCGATCATCTCTATCTGCGCGTCATATCTCCGCTGATTAGCGCCATCGTGGTGATCGTGGTCGTTACGGCTGGTTTGTCTTGGTTCGATCCCACGCTAGCAATCACGCTAGGCGGCATCATGCTGATGTTGCTGTTTTGCCTGCCGCTGGGTTTTTATCAAGCAGGAAAGCCCGTAGGGATTGCGCTAACTGAACTCCGTGCCGACTACCGCACTTTATTAATTACGTGGGTCGCAGGGCAAGCAGAACTCGCCATCTATGGCGCCGCCGATCGTTTCCGTCAGGCGCTGGATGCCAAAGAACGCGAATGGCAACAGCAGCAACAGAAACAGGCGTCCTTAACCGGCGCCGCGCAGGCTTTAATGATTTTGGCGTCGGGGCTAACGTTCACCTTAATGCTCTGGCTCGCCGCCAGTGGCGTTGGGCACGATGCTCAGCCGGGGGCGCTGATAGCGCTGTTTGTTTTCTCCTCACTGGCCGCGTTTGAAGCCTTAGCACCGGTTGCAGGCGCCTTCCAGCATTTGGGGCAGGTCACGGCATCAGCGACGCGTGTAGCGCAAATGATCGACCAAAAACCCGAGGTGACATTCCCTCTATCAGGCCCCGCACTGAGCGAACAGATTGCCGTTAACATTAACCACGTTAGCTTCAGCTATCCAAACCAGCCGGTTTCAGTACTTAACGATATTTCCCTTTCGGTGCGACCTGGAGAGAAAATTGCCCTGCTCGGACGTACCGGCTGTGGCAAATCGACCCTGTTACAGTTGATAACACGCGCATGGGACTGCTCTCAGGGCGAGATTCGCCTGAATGACATACCGCTGCCTACCTTTGATGAAGCAACGCTGCGACAAGCCACTGGTGTCGTCAGCCAGCGCGTACATGTTTTCAGTTCAACCCTGCGTGATAATTTAAAAATCGCCAATGACCACGCTACCGATCTTGAACTAAAAACCGTATTGGAACAGGTAGGTCTGGGCAAACTGTTAGAAGACACAGGACTGAATGCATGGCTCGGCGACGGCGGCCGACCACTCTCTGGCGGTGAGCAACGTCGCTTAGGCATTGCTCGCGCGTTGCTGCATCGCTCACCGCTGTTGCTGCTGGATGAGCCCACTGAAGGCTTGGACGCTGACACCGAGAAACAGATCCTTGAGCTCATCATGCAGCATTGCCAACACAAGACGCTGATCCTAATTACGCATCGCCTACAAGGCTTGGATAAAATGGATCGTGTCTGTGTGATGGAAAATGGCCAGATCGTCGAACAAGGTCATCACGCTAAACTTCTTGACGCAAAAGGCCGATATTATCAACTGTGCCAACGGCTATAGTTATTAAGAACGGTAGTAAACAAGGCCAATGATGTTTTTCATTCAGATTGGAATATTTTGATGCGCATCATGCAACTGGATCGGCAATCAACGTTGTTTCCCCCAACGGATCTCGCACTGCGTGAACCGAATGGGCTACTGGCTATTGGCGGGGATTTGCGCCCTGCCCGTTTACTTGCCGCCTACGGCGCGGGGATATTCCCTTGGTTCACCCCAGGGGACATCATTCTCTGGTGGTCGCCCGATCCACGTGCGGTTTTATTCCCGCATGAGTTGCACATTAGCCGCAGCATGGCGAAATTTTTACGTAAGCACGATTTTGAAGTCACGATTAATCAGGCGTTTGCCGATGTCATTCGTGAATGCGCCGATCAACGCGAAGAAGGCACATGGATTGGTGAAGACGTGCAGCAAGCTTATTTAAAGCTGCACGAGCAGGGCTATGCGCACTCCGTCGAGGTCTGGCAGGAAAATCGGCTCGTAGGCGGCCTGTATGGCGTGTTACAAGGTTCTCTCTTTTGCGGCGAGTCGATGTTCAGCCGCGCAACAAACGCCTCCAAAACGGCACTGATTGCGTTTTGTGAGCATTTTGTGTCGTTTGGGGGAACATTAATTGACTGTCAGGTGCTTAACGCGCACACTGAGTCGTTAGGTGCGCGTAATATCCCGCGCAGTGATTATTTACACCACTTACGGATTGACCAGAATAAGGTAATTAATCCCGCCTGCTGGAAACCCCAAACTATTATTTCACGCGAGTTTGCGATAAAACCCCATCAAAATTGCCCGTAATGGATGAAGAACAACCGACACTCCTTTACATAATCGGGGTTTTTCGGCATTATCTTGCCGATTAAAAAATATGGTACTCATACCTAGAGGATTCGATGGCCAAAGAAGACAATATTGAAATGCAAGGTACCGTACTTGATACGTTACCAAACACGATGTTCCGCGTTGAATTAGAAAACGGACACGTCGTTACCGCTCACATCTCCGGTAAAATGCGTAAAAACTACATCCGCATTCTGACGGGCGACAAAGTCACTGTAGAGCTGACCCCGTACGACCTGAGCAAAGGCCGCATTGTCTTCCGTAGCCGCTGATAGGCTCACCCTGCGCACCTGCGTTCACGCATCTGCGGCATAAATTATACTCGCGGTGATATGACGTCTGACGAGACACATAAATATCACTGTGAGTTAGCTGAAAAACTTAAGTTTCAGCCATAAAAAAGAGCGCCTTTTGGCGCTCTTTTACTTTTTCAGCTTCGGTTAATGCAGGGCGTCTTCAGCTTTACGCTTCTGTGCGCTGCAAAATTCATACGTTAACTGCTGCTTATCTTCGCTCAAATCAACGGTGACCGAGCCGCCATCCACCAACGAACCAAACAGCAATTCGTTCGCCAACGGTTTTTTCAGATTTTCCTGCACCACACGCACCATCGGACGAGCGCCCATCGCGTGATCGTAGCCTTTCTCTGCCAGCCACAAACGCGCTGCTTCGCTCACTTCCAACGAAACGCCTTTAGCATCTAGCTGAGCCTGCAGTTCGACGATGAACTTATCCACTACCTGCTGAATAATGTCAGTCGACAGATGGTTAAACCAAATGATGTTATCCAGACGGTTACGGAACTCTGGCGTGAACACCTTCTTGATCTCTTCCATCGCATCGGTGCTGTTGTCCTGCTGCGCAAAACCAATTGATTTACGCTGAGTTTCACGCACGCCGGCGTTGGTCGTCATCACCAAAATCACGTTACGGAAATCGGCTTTACGGCCGTTATTGTCGGTTAAGGTGCCGTTGTCCATCACCTGCAGCAACAGGTTGAAGACGTCAGGGTGCGCTTTTTCGATTTCATCCAGCAGCAGAACCGCGTGAGGATGTTTAATAACCGCATCCGTCAGCAAACCACCTTGATCAAAACCGACGTATCCCGGAGGCGCACCAATCAAACGGCTAACGGTATGACGTTCCATATATTCGGACATATCAAAACGCAGCAGTTCAATATCCAAGGCTTTCGCCAATTGAACGGTGACTTCGGTTTTACCTACGCCCGTTGGGCCTGCAAACAAGAACGAACCGACCGGTTTATGATCTTGTCCTAGACCTGCACGACTCATTTTGATCGCTTCGGTCAGCGCACTGATGGCTTTATCCTGTCCAAACACCAACATTTTCAGGCGATCGCCCAAGCTTTTCAGCACATCGCGATCGCTGGCTGATACGGTTTTCTCTGGAATACGCGCAATGCGAGCAACCACAGATTCAATATCAGCGACGTTGACGGTTTTCTTACGCTTGCTCACCGGCATTAAACGGCTACGAGCACCCGCTTCATCAATAACGTCAATGGCTTTATCTGGCAAATGACGGTCATTGATGTATTTAACCGACAGCTCAACCGCCGCGCGAATCGCTTTCGCGGTATAGCGCACGTCGTGGTGAGCTTCATATTTTGGTTTCAGACCATTAAGGATCTGAACCGTTTCATCTGGGGTTGGCTCAGTAATATCGATCTTCTGGAAACGACGCGCTAAGGCACGATCTTTTTCAAAGATATTGCTGAACTCTTGATAGGTCGTCGATCCGATCACGCGGATCTTGCCGCTAGACAGCAGCGGTTTGATCAGGTTAGCCGCATCAACCTGCCCACCAGACGCCGCCCCCGCACCGATGATGGTATGAATTTCATCGATAAACAGAATGCTATCGGTATCTTGCTCAAGCTGCTTGAGCAACGCTTTGAAGCGCTTCTCAAAGTCGCCGCGGTATTTTGTACCTGCCAGCAATGAACCAATATCCAGTGAATACAGGGTGCAATCCGCCATCACCTCTGGCACGTCGCCCTGCACGATTCGCCAAGCTAGTCCTTCCGCAATCGCGGTTTTACCGACGCCGGATTCCCCAACCAATAGCGGGTTGTTTTTACGACGACGGCACAGAACCTGAATCGCACGCTCCAGCTCTTTATCGCGACCAATCAACGGATCGATACCACCGACGCGTGCAAGCTGGTTTAAGTTCGTGGTGAAGTTCTCCATGCGATCTTCACCGCTAGCAGGCTCTTCCGGTGCTGGATTTTCGGCATTCGGTGCCTGTCCAGTTTCGTCTTTGCGTGTGCCATGCGAGATAAAGTTCACGATGTCCAAGCGGCTCACGTCGTGCTTACGCAACAAATACGCGGCCTGCGACTCCTGCTCGCTGAAAATCGCGACCAGTACGTTGGCACCGCTGACTTCATTGCGGCCTGAGGACTGAACATGGAAAACAGCACGCTGCAGAACGCGTTGGAAACTCAGCGTAGGCTGAGTATCACGTTCCGCTTCACCGTTAGGTAACGTGGGTGTGGTTTGTTCAATAAAGGTTTCGAGTTCTTGACGCAAAGCGGCTAGATCAACAGAGCAAGCCTCAAGCGCTTCACGCGCAGCAGGGTTACTAAGCAGTGCCAGCAGCAGGTGCTCCACGGTCATAAACTCATGGCGATGCTCGCGCGCTCTGGCGAACGCCATGTTGAGACTGAGTTCCAGTTCTTGATTGAGCATAGGCACCTCCCCCATTTAAGCGGCCGTTAACCGGCCTTTTCTAACGTACACAACAGTGGATGCTCGTTCTCCCGCGCATACCGATTGACGTGAGCGACTTTAGTTTCCGCCACCTCAGCGGTGAAAACACCGCAAATCGCTTTTCCTTTATAATGCACAGTAAGCATCAACTGCGTTGCACGTTCAATATCATATGAAAAAAACTTTTGCAGGACGTCAATCACAAATTCCATCGGTGTGTAGTCGTCATTGTTAAGTATAACTTTATACATTGACGGCGGTTTTACCTCATCGATTTGTTTGCTGTCGGCTAATTGTTCGAAATTCAGCCAGTCGTTTTGGTTTGCCATGTCCTGCCCATTCTCTGTTAACCATTATGCGATACAGACCACGATCGCATAACCACATGTCTTTCTTGCTAGTGACTTAACTGTGACACAAATCTTCACAGTTGTGTTATTTGCGTTGCATTAAGTGATTAAATTTTACCCGGTTCGTATAAATAGCGTTATCTGCTTCAAACTTTCATCACAATACACTGTGTTAAAAATAGCCATTGCTTGACGAACTAGCGGCATACACTAGAGTGTAAATTTGTAAGCTGGTGACGATTCATACAAATCGATGCCGTTTCGACCGATAAGTTCCTGTTTCAAACTGAAGATATTAATCGCTTGATTAACAGATCTTTTCGGCACCCGTAGGGGGAGTTCCTAAGCTGTTCAGTACCACCATGTGGTGCGTTAATCGAACATCTTAAGAACACGTCCTGTATCTGCCCTAACAGCATCAATCGTTGGTTCGTGTTAACCGAAACCAACGGTATGAAGAATGAAGGGCATCAATCTTATCTCATAACATACATAGTGAGTTTTGCCGATGACTCTAGGTCAATCGTACAAATCTCTTATCACAGCATGGCGAGGGTTGTATAAGCATGGAGACGGGTACCGTTAAATGGTTCAATAATGCAAAAGGTTTTGGCTTTATCTGTCCTGTGAACGGTGGCGAAGACATTTTTGCACACTATTCCTCAATTCAGATGGAGGGTTACCGCACACTGAAAGCCGGGCAACAAGTCCAATTTAATGTGCAAGAAGGCCCTAAGGGTAACCACGCCAACACCATCGTTCCCATCGAAGTAGAGATGACGGCCTAACATCTTCTCTGCGCTCGAAGTAACGACATCAGATCCATGCCAGCCCCGCGCTGGCATTGTTCATCATAAACGCGTCTCATCATGGCAATACGTTATCTGCCTCTTTGTTAGATAGTGGCATTTCCCTTTTTTTCAAGGCCAAGACGCCGCCCTCTCCCTCACAATTAATTAACTTTCTAATAATTAACATGAATTGTTATTTATTCGTTCACATTGGCCACTCAGTAAATAAATCATCAACGGAAATAAGATAATTATTTAAAATACGTTCAGCTAGCACGCTGATTTAATTGCTGTTGAGGTTTGGCCTGTTTAACTATTTGGTAGAAATTAAAAACAGCAACGTTCTATCAGGTATATCGTATGTCTCAAATCAGCGTCGAACGCACAGCAGATCCATCCATGACGGGTTTCCAGCTTTTTAACTCTCTGGTGAAAGGAGACTTAAAGCCGGGGCGTCTTTGGCATGCGAAAAATTACCGCGCGAAATTTGCGCTCAGAACGCTGTTAGCCCCGCTGACAACCATAAAGTTGCTGGAAAACATTGCTGCAATTCCAACCTGCCAGGACGTGCTTTTAGCTCAGCCTCGCCTGCCGTGTAAACTTCATCACCCCTATCTGAATGTTCACTTCAAGCGCCAAGACACCGTCAAAGCCATTGGCGAACATTACCAGATGATGGATGACGCGCTGCCGCACAGCGTTTTGCGCAAAATATATAATGCCAAGCCGTATTATCTGTGTGAAATAATTGGGAAAAATGGCCAGTTATTCCGCATAGGGATAAGCCCTATAGATAGTCTGAATAAAGAAGGCGAGCTATCGTTATTATTTTATAACGATGAAGGCACCATGCTGTCTGAATGCACATTTACCCTGCTAACCTATTTGGATAAAAAAACGTTATTCGTCGGTGGATTACAGGGACCAAAACGATCTGTCCCTCATGAGCTTATTCAGACCGCAACCAAAGAATGCCATGGCTTATTCCCTAAGCGCCTTTTGATGCAGGCACTTTGCTTATTTGCCAAGAGTGTGGGGTGCGAACAGATATTAGCCGTCGGCAATGACACCCATATCTATAAAAACTGGCGCTACAACAAAAAGAAAAGCAGCAGGATGATGTCTGACTACGACAGCTTCTGGCTCTCAATCGGCGCAGAAACAACGCAGGAAGGTTATTTCCGCCTACCATTAACGATTGCCAGAAAATCGTTGGAAGAGATCGCCAGCAAAAAACGCGCCGAATATCGCCGCCGCTACCAGTTGCTGGACGACCTTGAATTAGCCGCTCACGCAGCGCTGAGTCGTTAACCTCACACAGAAGCCGCCATTCTTAATATGGATGGCGGCTCTAATTTCACTCCGCTTTTCCTCTTGCTAACCAAATCACACGTGAAAACATCCCTTTGATTAGCGCGGGCACGGAATCTCTACCCCAAATTTCAGCCTGTGCTGCCACAGAAATGGCTAAATCAGGTTTAGATGAGCGATGTATCGCTTTGGTAATCACCTTACGCGCTGAAAGTGGTACGTTGCTCGGTAGGCCTGCGATATCGTGATACACCGACGCAAACCCCTCACGGTACATGTAATGCTCCATATCCGGCGCGGGTAGTGCTGTAAGACGATCGCGTTCATTCTCTTTGGCATGCTCGGTCAGCGCACGTACCGCCGCGGCATATTTACGTCCCGCATCGTCGCCGTCAACCAGCACGTGCCACTCTAATCCCATATGGCGCGCAAATTTCACCAGCGGGCGAATACCGCACTGCGCAAACTCAATGACTTTGATCCCTTCGGTTTCGAAATGATAGCCGCACTGCCGCGCGAGCTCATTGAGCAACCAAACCTCCGTCTCCCCCTCAACCAACAGCCAGCAACGGGCAAACAGCGTCGACGCCCGATTAAATCGAATATGGAAGGCAATCCGTCGGCTATCTTCAGGTGACATCCCCTGCGGGCCAATACGATAGGTTGCGACACGATTTGACTGACGCACCAAACGGCATACGCGATCAACCGGTACCAATGAAAGTAATTCGCCAGAGTTGGTGGTGGTGATTTTTTGCAGCGGTAGCTGATTGAGTAGCCCCCACGCCACCGACAACATGATCGGATGCAGGCGAGTTTCAGGATCTTCCACCAGCAGCAGAGGACGCGCATGGGGATCGAGCGTGATCGCGCCTTTAGCCTGCAATAGCGTTGAAAATAGCCCCAGCAAAATCAACCGCATGTTTCGACTGCCGGATTCAGCCACCATTTGATTCATATTTTCGAGCGAACGCCACGCCTGACGTCCGTGTACTTCATCACTATGACGTCTGCGACGACGCGAGTTCTGTGGCTGTTGCCCCTGCTCGGCAAAATAGTGTTCCAACAGCAGCTGCATGGCATTCAGGCCCTGACGCAGTTCGCTATTGCTCAGCTTTTGCGGGTTACGCACCATTTCACGCGTCAGATCGTCTAGCTGCTGGGTAATTTCAGCCTGATCGGGGATCTGGCGTTCTGCCAACGGGTTAGGGCGCAATCGGCGAATAAAGCGCGCATCGCGCAGGCGCAGTACCGGATGCAACCGAACAATCTCACGCGCCAGCTTATCGACGTGATGCAGTTTTAGCGGTTCGCCATTTTGATCGAGAAAAGAACGCCACGTACACACCGTTCCATCATCACACAGCTCGCCTTCCTGACGAAAATAGATACGTTGAAACCGATCGTTACCCTCCTGCCATAGGGAGGAAAGTGGTCGATAACGGGGCGCGTTGTGGTGCCCAACATCTGATTCACAGAACACGAAGACAATTTGCAGGTAACGCTCTTTTGCGCTTTCATCGCCGGGAGGGAAATAGAAATCTTGCGATTCGAAGTGATACAGATCGGCGTTAGGTGAAAGACACAGCGTTAGCGCATCCAAAAGACTGGATTTCCCCCACGCATTTTCACCGATCAGAACCGTATTCTCATCCAGCGTCAAAGAGAGGCGGTTTATCCCTCTGAAACCGACAATTTCGATCCGTTCTAGATACATTGATACTCTCCCTTACGGATGCATTCATCTGAGAATGAAAAAAAAACGCTGTCTGGTCAAGCACTCACTGAGATGTGGTGCCCGATTTTCTTCTGCCTATTCATATCGTGAAGAGTAAAACGCCAAACCATTCAGCTTGTTTTATCAATTCCTCTGCCAAGCTTTACTCACCAAACCCTTTTGGGTAGCGTATCGCCATTATTCTCCGCAATTTAGGTTTTCCATGTACTCGGGACTGCTCATTATCTTGGTGCCGCTTCTGCTCGGCTACCTAATCCCTCTACGCCAAAAGAGCTTAGTGGTATTAATCAACCGTCTGCTTAGCTGGATGGTTTACGTCATTCTGTTTTTCATGGGCATCAGCCTCGCGTTTCTCGATAATCTCAGTGAAAACCTGTGGCTTATTTTTCAGTATGCTTCGGTATTCTTTATTTGCATCATCGTTGCCAATCTTATTGCATTACTGCTACTTGAAAAAAAGCGCCCTTGGGTTGTACCTCATAAACAGGAAGAACTTCCTTCACGTCTTCACATGGCGCTAGAGTCGCTCAAGCTGTGCGGCGTGGTGGTCGGTGGTTTTGCGCTCGGCCTAACGCAGTGGCCATGGCTCAGCTACGCCTCTCACGGCAGTGAATATGCACTGATTTTCCTGCTGTTGCTGGTCGGGTTGCAGCTGCGTAATAGCGGAATGTCACTCAAACAAATCATCCTCAACCGCCGCGGTATGATTATCGCCGTGCTGGTGTGTGTGAGCGCACTGGTAGGCGGCGCCGTCGCTGCCCTGTTGCTGGGACTGCCGATAAAAACAGGCTTAGCCATTGCGTCTGCCTACGGCTGGTATTCCCTTTCGGGGATCATGATGACCGATGCGTTTGGCCCGGTAATCGGCAGCGCGGCCTTCTTCAACGATCTGGCGCGTGAATTATTTGCCATTATGATGATCCCAACGCTGGTACAGCGCAGCCGCTCATCCGCGTTAGGCCTGTGCGGTGCTACCTCCATGGACTTCACGTTGCCTGTTCTACAACGCAGCGGTGGCTTAGAATTAGTGCCCGCCGCTATCGTTCATGGCTTTGCCTTAAGCCTGATCGCACCGGTTCTGATGGCCGTTTTCTCCTCATAATTTCCGTCTCAAAAAAGTATGCCATGGGGTGAATAACCTCATGACATACCTATAAAGTTTTAGCATTTCCCCGCTGAATAATTCTCACTTACAACTTAACTTGCGCTATATCAAACAAAGCTAAAGTTGCCTTAAAAATTCCTTTTTTACCTCACTGGACCGGACTACTCTTAAAACAAGCATAATAAATGCAACTTTAAAAGGAAGCCCAGAATGTACTGTGTCCAATGTGAACAAACCATCCGAACGCCTGCGGGTAATGGCTGTTCTTTCGCCCAAGGTATGTGTGGCAAAACTGCTGAAACGTCTGATCTACAAGATCTGCTGGTTGCAGCCTTACAAGGCCTGTCTGCATGGGCACTGAAAGCACGTGAGCTGGGCATTATCGACCACAATATTGATAACTTCGTGCCTCGCGCCTTCTTCTCAACGCTAACTAACGTTAACTTCGATTCAGAACGTATCGTCGGTTATGCCCGTGAAGCGTTGGAAATGCGCGATGCGCTGATGGTTGCCTGCCGCGCGGTTGACGCTAACGCACAGGTTGATCATCCATTAGCTGATATACAGCTGGCGGGTACAGACCTTGCCACGCTGCGCAAACAGGCTGAAGAATTCGCGCTCAATAACGATAAAGCAGAAATCGGCGACGACGTTCACGGCCTGCGCATGCTAAACCTGTATGGCTTGAAAGGCGCAGCGGCCTATATGGAACATGCCCACGTTCTCGGCCAATACAGCGACGATATTTATGCTGAATTCCACGCTTATATGGCATGGCTAGGTACTCAGCCGCGCGACGTTGATACCCTGCTGAATAATGCCATGGGCATCGGCAAAATGAACTTCAACGTGATGGCGATTCTGGACAAAGGCGAAACCGACGCTTACGGTCACCCAACGCCAACCTCCGTTAACGTTCGCCCTGTTGCAGGCAAAGCCATTCTGATTTCAGGCCACGACCTGAAAGATCTGCGCATGCTGCTGGAACAAACCGAAGGCACCGGCGTAAACATCTATACCCACGGTGAAATGTTACCCGCGCATGGCTACCCTGAACTGAAAAAATTCAAACACTTGGTCGGTAACTACGGCAGCGGCTGGCAGAACCAGCAAACTGAATTCGCCAAGTTCCCAGGCCCAATTCTGATGACCTCCAACTGCATTATTGATCCAAACGTCGGTAACTATACCGACCGTATTTGGACGCGTAGCATCGTCGGCTGGCCAGGCGCGCGTCATTTAGAAGGTGACGACTTCAGCCAGATCATCGCTCAGGCGCAGGTGTGTGAAGGCTTCCCATACAACGAAATCGAACACATGATCACCGTCGGTTTTGGTCGCCAGACCTTGCTGAACGCGGCAGATACCGTGATCGATTTAGTGTCACAGAAAAAACTGCGCCACGTATTCTTAGTGGGCGGCTGTGACGGTAGCCGCGCTGAACGTAGCTATTTCACCGATTTCGCCCGCGCCGTGCCTCAAGACTGCCTGATCTTGACCTTAGCCTGCGGTAAATATCGTTTCAACAAGCTGGACTTCGGTACTCTGGAAGGCTTGCCACGCTTGCTGGATGTCGGTCAGTGTAACGATGCCTACGGCGCAATCATGCTGGCGGTGAAACTGGCTGAAACACTAGGCTGCGGTGTGAACGATTTGCCGCTGAGCTTAGTTCTGTCTTGGTTTGAGCAGAAAGCCATCGTGATCCTACTGACCTTACTGTCTCTGGGTGTGAAGAATATCTACACCGGCCCAACGGCTCCGGGCTTCTTGACCGACAACCTGCTGGCCATTCTGAATGAAAAATTCGGCATGCGTTCCATCTCTACGGTTGAAGCGGATATGACCGAAATTCTGGGCGCGTAATCGCACTTGATGTCACCTTAAAGCCGCAGCCCTTCGGGTCTGCGGCTTTCGAATTGAGAAAACATGATGACAATGCCAACTCCCCTCTGCCCTAATCAGATGCAGGTGCATTCCATTCATCAGGAAACGCCGGACGTCTGGACAATTTCGCTTATTTGCCACGATTTCTACCCTTATCATCCGGGGCAATATGCGCTGGTGAGCATTCGTGATAGCGAAGAAACGCTGCGCGCTTACACGCTGTCTTCGTCTCCGGGGCAAAGTAAATTCATTACGATCAGCGTGCGTTGCTTACCCGACGGCGAGGGTTCGCGCTGGCTCACGCAGGAAGTTCATCCGGGGCAACAGCTGTGGCTCTCCGATGCGCAAGGCGAATTCACCTGCGCCAATGCACCTGCCGATCGCTACCTGATGCTTGCCGCTGGCTGTGGTGTGACGCCAATCATGTCTATGACCCGCTGGCTATTGGCGAATCGCCCAGAAGCTCACGTGCAGGTGATTTTCAATGTGCGAACCCCACGCGACGTGATTTTTGCCAATGAGTGGCGCGATCTTGATGCGCGTTATTCACAGCTGAAGCTAACGCTGATGGCTGAAAGCGACGCTAGCGCCGAGTTTTTGACCGGCAGAATTACGCGTGAAACGCTGGAACAGATTTGCCCTGATATTGCCAATCGCACCGTGATGACCTGCGGCCCGGCGCCTTACATGAAAGCGGTAAAACAGCTCGCACTCGATCTGGGCGTTCCAGCACAAAACTTCTATCAAGAACAGTTCCAAGTGGTTGCCGATAACGACGCCGATGGCGCAACGCTCAGGCTCACCACCAACACCCCGTTGCACACCTATCACGCACCGGTTGGCGCAACACTGCTTTTCGCGATGGAACAGAACAAGCTTCCTATTCAGGCGGCCTGCCGTGCAGGGGTTTGTGGTTGCTGTAAAACCCGCATTCTTAGCGGTGACTACACCACCAGCAGTACCATGACGCTGACGCCGGACGAAATCGCGCAAGGGTATGTACTCGCCTGCTCTTGCCAGCTAAACAGCGATGTGGTTATTGCTTAAAGCCATTGTCTAACAAGTAGGGTCGTCCTGTTTCCATAATCAACTGATGACCCGCTTATTTCCCCCGCCTCCGCCATACCAATATCTTTCAGTAATGCCTCATTGCTATAACATTTCTACAATATTTATAATACAAAATGTATAGTGGTCTTCTCGATGGCAGACAATGCACTCGGCATTGCCGACAGCGCCATGACTTTCACTCGCTCACTGAAAGTATCAATGAGCGAGCTACCTGAATTCATTCAAGGGAGGTGTTCATGAAGCAAACTGTTGCAACCCTAGTCGCTAAAACACTCGATCAGGCTGGCGTAAAACGTATTTGGGGCGTCACTGGCGACTCCCTAAACGGCCTCAGCGACAGCCTATTAAGAATGGGAACCATACGGTGGATTGGCACGCGCCATGAAGAAGTCGCAGCCTTTGCCGCAGGTGCCGAAGCACAGCTCACCGGACAGCTCGCCGTCTGCGCGGGGTCCTGTGGGCCGGGTAACCTTCATCTGATCAATGGCCTGTTTGACTGTCACCGCAACCACGTTCCGGTACTCGCCATCGCGGCACATATTCCTTCCAGCGAAATCGGCAGCGGCTATTTTCAAGAAACACATCCACAAGAACTGTTTCGTGAATGCAGCCATTACTGTGAATTAATTTCCAATCCAGAACAGCTACCTCAAGCGCTTGAAGTGGCGATGCGTCAGGCCATTCTCAAGAAAGGCGTTTCGGTCATTGTGCTGCCGGGCGATGTTGCACTGCGTCCCGCCCCTGAGGATGCCAACCTCGTTTGGCACACGCCTTTGCTGCCTCGCGTTTTGCCACCGGAAAGCGAGCTGGAAGCCTTTAAAAACATTTTGGAAAGCGGCAAAAAAATCACTCTACTGTGCGGCAGCGGTTGTGAAGGCGCCCACGACGAGCTGATTCAGTTTGCCGAAAAGATAAAAGCGCCGATTGTTCACGCGCTGCGCGGCAAAGAACACGTTGAGTGGGATAACCCTTATGATGTTGGGATGACTGGACTTATCGGCTTCTCCTCCGGCTACCATGCCATGATGAACGCCGACACCCTGATTTTGCTCGGCACCCAATTCCCCTACCGTGCGTTTTACCCGACTAAGGCAACCATCGTTCAGGTTGATACCAATGCGGCCAGCATCGGTTCACACTGCGCCGTCAATTTACCGTTGCTCGGCGATGTGAAATCAACGCTCCAAGCGCTGCTGCCTAAACTTGAAACCCGCAGCGATCGCCAGTTCTTGGATCAAGCGTTAGAGCACTACCACAAAGCACGTAAAGATCTGGATGCACTGGCGACGTCCAACGACGACCAGCCGATCCATCCACAATATTTGGCGCAGCAAATCAGCGAACTGGCTAACGAAGACGCAATATTTACCTGCGACGTTGGCACACCAACCGTATGGGCCGCGCGTTATCTCAAAATGAACGGCAAACGCCGTTTACTGGGCTCGTTTAATCATGGTTCCATGGCTAACGCGATGCCACAGGCCCTAGGCGCACAGGGAAGCTATCCTGACCGTCAGGTTATCGCCCTATGCGGTGACGGTGGATTTACCATGTTAATGGGCGATTTCCTCACGCTAGCGCAGCAAAAATTGCCGGTCAAAATCGTGATTTTCAATAATAGCGTGCTGGGATTTGTAGCAATGGAAATGAAGGCCGGTGGCTATCTTACTGATGGTACCGACCTGCATAATCCTGATTTTGCCGCCATTGCGAATGCCGCAGGGATCAAGGGCATTCGCGTAGAAAAAGCCTCTGAGGTAAACAGCGCACTGGCTGAAGCTTTCGCCCACGATGGACCGGTCGTCGTCGACGTGGTTACCGCCAAGCAAGAGCTCGCTATGCCGCCACAGATTAAATTTGAGCAGGCAAAAGGCTTCAGCCTTTATATGCTACGCGCCATTATTAACGGTCGTGGAGACGAAGTGGTGGAGTTAGCCAAAACCAACTGGCTACGCTAACCCCGCGCGTTCTTATCTTTCGAGCTCACTAACGCGGCGCAGAAATCCTGCGCCGTTTTTTTCATCTAATTTGCGGTCATCGCCGCAGATCGTTCGCTATCTATCATTTTCAATTTTGAGTCTACAAACGCGCATGCTACAAAGAATAAGGTTTATAAAAATCCTATTCCAATCACTTAATAATCTACCCCCCACGTTGAAGCCAAGCGTCAGCCAGCGCCAAACCGAGGGATTAAGGAGCAGTACGTGATCGACCTTCGTAGTGATACCGTTACTCGTCCAAGTGACGCCATGCGTTTAGCCATGTCTCGTGCCGAAGTCGGCGATGATGTTTATGGTGACGATCCCAGCGTTAACCTGCTTGAACAAGAAGCCGCTGAGCTTACAGGTAAAGAAGCCGCACTGTTTTTGCCAACGGGTACACAAGCAAATTTGGTGGCGCTGCTGACACATTGCCAACGTGGCGAAGAGTATATCGTTGGGCAAAAGGCGCATAACTATCTGTTTGAGGCCGGCGGCGCTGCGGTTCTCGGCAGTATCCAACCGCAGCCGATTGATGCCGCAGCCGATGGCACTTTGCCGCTCGACGTCGTCGCCAGCGTTATCAAACCCGATGATGTTCATTTTGCGCGCACCAAGCTGCTGTGCATCGAAAATACCCATAACGGCAAAGTCTTACCGCTCAACTATCTGCAGCAGGCATGGATATTCACACGTGAAAAAGGCCTTGCTCTGCACGTTGACGGCGCGCGTATTATGAATGCCACGGTGGCGCTTAACGTACCGTTGTCGACGCTGACACAGTACTGCGACACGCTGACTATTTGCCTTTCCAAAGGATTAGGCGCGCCAATTGGTTCGCTGTTGTGCGGCAGCGCTGAATACATTAAGCAGGCACGTCGCTGGCGCAAAATGGTCGGTGGCGGCATGCGTCAGGCCGGTATTTTGGCCGAAGCGGCACGCTATGCGCTGCTCAACAACGTTGAACGTCTACGAGAAGATCATGATAACGCACAGTGGCTGGCTAATGCGCTAAGCGCCATTGGCGTCGAAGTTATGGCTCCGGGGGCACAAACCAATATGCTGTTCCTCAAAGTCCCCGCGCATGAAGCCGCTCAATTAGGCGGATGGATGAAAGAGCGCGGCGTGCTGATGAGCGCAGGTCCTGTCACGCGTATTGTGACCCATCTCGACGTCTCACGTTCAGATCTCGAAAAACTGGTTTCCTTATGGAAAGAGTTTAAACAATCTATCAATACTCAGAGCAGCACCACAGCCAGCAAAGCTATTTACGGCTAACATAAGTCATAGCCCGCACGCTTATCCCAGCGATGCGGGCAGCATCCTAAAATAATAAAATATATCCAAAATAATTCGAGTTGCATTGAGGCGGCAAGTGAGTGAGTCCCGATGAGCTTACTCAAGTAAGTGATTACTCGGCCCATCCATGGGCCTCGCCCCTAAAGGGTCGTAGTAAACTACGCTTAAATCTGCTCCAAGCAGATTTATCGGGTTCGCGAACGCAGCCAACAAAAATGCGGCTTGAAGTATGACGGATATACATTCTCATCTGCTTAGGTTTAACTATGACCCCACAAAGGATTTTAGTGCTGGGTGCCAGCGGCTATATCGGGCAACACCTGATCCCCAAATTAGTTGAAGAAGGCCATTCAGTCAGAGCCGCCGCACGCCGAATTGACTGGCTACGTGAACAGGCTTGGCCGCGCGTTGAATGCCAGTACGTCGATCTTCATAAACCAGAAACCCTGCCCGCCGCCGTGGCTGATATTGATGTCGTTTATTATCTGGTTCACGGCATGGGTGATAGTCATGATTTCGTGACCGGTGAAATTAACGCAGCCAAAAACACCTGCGAAGCACTGCGCGATTCAGGCGTGAAACAAATTATTTTTCTCGGCGCGCTTCAGCCCACCGGAGACTCATCACGCCATTTAGTGGCACGCAAAGAAACCGGTGACGCACTTCGCGCCAGCGGAATTCCTGTGACGGAACTACGGGCAAGCATCATCATCGGGCCAGGCTCCGCCGCTTTTGAAGTGATGCGTGATATGGTTTATAACCTGCCGATCCTCACGCCGCCACGCTGGGTGCGTTCGAAAACATCGCCGATAGCGCTTGAGAATCTGTTGACCTACCTCACCGAGTTACTGAACCATCCCGCCATCGGCAACCGCGTGTTTGACGTCGCAGGCCCCGAATACATCAGCTATCAAACGATGTTTGAGCGGTTCATTGCCTTGAGCGGCAAAAAGCGTTGGATGATCCCATTGCCGATCCCAACCCGTTGGGTCTCCGTCTATTTTCTCAGTATGATCACGTCGGTTCCAACCACCATTTCCCGTGCGTTGATCGAAGGTTTGAAGCACGATCTTCCGGCGCACAGCACCGCCATTGAGCGACTCATTCCCCAAACGCTGATCAAATTCGATCAGGCGGTGCAAGACACGTTGGATAAAGAGGCCGAAGTCGTCAACTCCGCTGACTGGGGTTACGATCCTGAAGCCCGTGAGCGCTGGCGGCCGGGCTATGGTTTCTATCCAAAACACGCCGGATATGAACAAGAAACCAGTGCCTCGCCTGAGGCCTTATGGCACGTGGTTCAGCAAATCGGCGGCAAAGAGGGCTATTTTTATGCCAATATTCTCTGGGCTATCCGCGCCAGAATGGACGATATGATCGGCAATAAAGTGGTCTATGGCCGACCTGATAGCGATTCTCTTGCGCTGGGCGATTTGGTCGACGGCTGGAAGGTGATTACGGTAAAACCCCTGCGCCAGTTAGCCATGATGTTTGGTATGAAAGCCCCCGGCCTTGGTCGTCTAACCTTCACCATTGAAGACAAAGGTGACAAACGCGTTCTGGATGTGCGTGCCTGGTGGCATCCCGCAGGATTCAGCGGCCTGTTGTATTGGTTTGCCATGATGCCCGCTCATCTGTTTATTTTCCGTGGCATGAGCAAAAAAATAACCAAGCTTGCCGAAGCCTACGATCGTGAAAATAAGCAACGATAGTTAACCTCGCCTCAGTATGGCTTGGCATAATAAATCCATGCTGAGGTTACGGTACGCATCTATCATAAAATGCGCACCCTGTGAGCAACTAAACAATTGTTACGTTCTCTCTCCGTAATCTGATTGCATGTAAAGTAAATTCACGGAAGAATGGCACCCTTGTTGCTAGGAGCGGTCAAATTAGCGATGAGAGCGCCCTTTCCATTTGAGTAAGGGCAATGAACTAGCTGGCTGAAATCAGCCATAAAACGCCTATTAACCTAGGCACACTGCGGATTCGGATAAGTTATGAAAGTATTGGTGACCGGTGCAACCAGCGGTCTCGGACGTAATGCGGTTGAGTTTTTACGTCAGAAAGGGATTAGCGTTCGCGCTACTGGGCAAAATCAGGCCATGGGCGACCTATTGAAAAAAATGGGCGCGGAATTTATTCATGCCGATCTCACCAATCTCGTATCATCACAGGCCAAGGCCATGCTGAACGACGTGGATACGCTGTGGCATTGCGATGGTTTTACCTCACCGTGGGGCTCGGAAGAACTCTTTGAGAAGGCCAACGTACGCTCAACCCGCCGCCTTGGCGAATGGGCTGCCGCCTACGGGGTACGCAACTTTATCCACATCTCCTCGCCCGCAGTCTATTTTGATTACCGCCATCACCGCGATATCAAAGAAGATTTTGTGCCAAACCGCTACGCCAATTACTACGCACGCAGCAAAGCGGCCGGTGAAGACGTTATTCAGAATCTGGCGTTATCTAATCCACAAACACATTTCACCATTCTGCGTCCACAAGGGCTGTTTGGCCCACACGACAAAGTATTACTACCGCGCTTGCTTAACGCAATGCGTAAGCATGGCACCTTGCTGCTGCCGCGCGGCGGCGATGCGTTAGTGGATATGACCTATGAAGAAAATGCGGTGCATGCCATGTGGTTGGCCACGCAGATCGAAAGCACACCGTCGGGCAGAACCTTTAATATTTCAAACCATCAGCCACGTCATCTGCACACCTTGTTGCAGCATTTAATCGACGAGCTAGGTGTGAAATGCAAAATCCGCTCAATTCCTTATCCTATGTTGGATATGATGGCACGCGGAATGGAAAAAATTGGCGCCAATAGCCCTAAAGAACCTGCGCTCACACACTATGGCGTCGCAAAACTCAACTTCGATATGACGCTCGATACCACGCGTGCGCAGCTTGAATTAGGCTATCATCCGATTGTCTCGATTGATGAAGGCATTATTCGCACAGCGCATTGGCTTAAAGATCACGGGCGTCTGCAAAACCGCGATCGTCATTGATCCACGCTGCCATATTTCTCGATGAGCGCATCAATAATCGCCTCTGTTTCAGCATCCGGCTCGCCCTGATAGTTTGCGGGTCTGAAGTGCATTTGAAACGCGGCGATCGCGTTGCGCGAGGCTGAATCATTATTGCCGCTGGGCGCTATATCATAGCCGTAAGCGGCCAGCTTCTTCTGCAGCGTTAACACATCCACCGGTGCCGTTTTCGCTCTGCCCGCCAAATAATAATCTACCCTGTTTTGATCCGGCCACGCGCCAACCCCCTGTTCAGCCAGCTGCTGCCATGGAAATAACGGTCCCGGATCGAGCTTGCGTTGCGGAGCAATATCCATATGCCCCACCACATTTTGTGGCGCAATCGCGTAACGCTGCACAATGTCTTTACTAAGCGCAGCCACCAGCTCAATTTGCTGTGGCGTATAAGGTGCCCAAATCTTGCCTAGCATGCCTTGCTGGTAGCCTTTGTTCACGATTTCGATACCAATCGATGTGTCATTCAGGCTCGTCCGTCCGCGCCAAGAACTGGCTCCCGCATGCCATGCCCGCTGCGATTCCGGTACTAACTGCCACACCACGTATTTGCCGTTCTCCGCAGGCGGATGCGCGGGCACCAGATAATGCGCGCTCACGTGTTCATCGGTTAGGGTTTTTAACGATGAATGGAAGTCTTCCGCCGTGTAGTGCAACACTAAAAATCGGATGCGCTGATCGACCCCCTGAGCCTGATGGCGATCTTCAACCAGATAGGTGCCTCGATTGACCAGTTGGTGCTGCGACGGCGAGCTTTGGCACCCAGCTAAGCCGATTGCCAACAATATCACCATCGCTGCGAACCCAATCCGTTTTGGCATGTCTTAAACTCCAGTATGCAATTTCATTTAATTTTAAAGGGACTATACCCAAAATAATTGGAGTTGCATCAAGGCGGCAAGCGAATGAATCCCAATGAGCTTACTCAAGTAAGTGATTTGGGTGAAAGAGCGCAGCCAACGCAGCGGCAACTTCAAGTATGAAGGGTATATTTCATGCGTAATAGCACAACTCCATCCCTAGAAGGCCTTACTATCGTTGACTACTGCGGCGTTGTCACCGGAGAGGCGATCCTTGGTGCCAATATTTTCAAAGATTTCTTCGCTGGCATTCGCGATATTGTCGGTGGCCGTTCTGGCGCTTATGAAAAAGAGCTGCGCAAAGCACGGGAAATAGCCTTTGCTGAAATGAACGATCAAGCCAAATCACTTGGCGCCAATGCGGTCGTCGGCATTGATATTGATTACGAAACCGTAGGAAAAGACGGCAGTATGTTAATGGTTAGCGTGAGTGGTACCGCGGTGAAGGTGAAGTAATTAATTTGTAAGGGCTGAATCATTCAGCCCTTACGCGTTCTCATCACTCGCAGCAAAGACTCATGTCTTTATTCAGCAAGTAAGGCCGTAAATAGCCCACCAAATTGGATAACGGCAGAATATCCTCGCCTAATGCAATGTTGAGATGCTCAATAATATAGGCTCTGCGCTGTTGAATACGCTGCCAAACCTGAGGATATTCACCCGCAATCTGCTCGCGAAGTTCAGCATTAGCAATAGCCACACACTCTTCGGCGCTGGCACCGGCGTAGCCCGCAACCGAGGGAATAATATCGATTTGCAGCAGCATTCCGCTGTGTATTTTAGCCTGTGAACCCGAATAGATTGGCGAACTCATCCACTCTTCATCGGCAACCAGATGGCCCGGGTTAAGATGCCAGCCGTATTGCGCTTTAGGTAACACCGTCTCGATGCGTTGATAAACATCATCCCCTTTCACGCCAATTGCCATGTATTCAAGCCATGCAACAACGGCGCGGTAATAAGGTTTTGCTACGGCGTTGACATAATTCTGCTGGTCATGCGGCAAATCATTTTGCTCATAGGCAACGTAGCCGCCACGGCTGGATAAACCGCCTTTGTAGCTGGTCGTCAACGAGGCACGATCTGACAACGTAATACGATTCTCACCCGGATATAAACGCGCATTTTTAAACCGCTGGCCAAACGCGGCAATAGTCACCACGTTATTTGGCTGCCCATCCGCCGTGAGATAATGCCCAATCTCTTTTTCGGTTTTATTCAGCTCTATGGCGTTCATCGCCTGTAACATACAGCTTGAGGCTAAATTTGCGCCATATTCATAATGGGCAATTTCGTTGGCCGAATTGATGACTCGCGCCCCGCTGTCTCCGCCAATAAATAAATGCGTCGCGTTGCAGATCTGAGCTTGAGGAGAAACGACGCGCTGAATAGCGTTCATCATGAAATAAGGCAGATCAAAAATCTGCTCGTTATTTTCTGTTGGGCTGGTGAACATTTTCCACCCCACAATGCCCACGGAAGACGCGTGATGAATTCCGGTATCTTTCAGCGCCTGAGCCAACGTCATTGGGTTATCCATCGGCTGATTAGGCAGCGAGAAATGAGGTACACAGATGGCCTGATTGGCAATTCGCGCATGCTGGGACATTTTCATGTTTTCATTGCCCAACAATAAAAAAGCGTCCCCTGACGCAGCAAGAACTAATAACGCTTCTTCAAATCGAGGGATAAACCCCGTCAGATATTCAAAATTAGCCCCGTGCTCTTTGTCGGCATAAATCACCAGATAGTCATGCCCTGATGCCTTCATACGCGCCAACACACGATCTAGGCGAAGCTGAAGGGTTTCATCCAGCAGCTCTACCTGTTGAGCATCTGGAAATACCTGTGGCTGAGGTACAGACTTTAAAACAATACTCTTCTCTTTCAGTGGATCCATGCTGACTCTCCCTTTAGCTCGCGCAGTCATCATCTAAGTCACAACAATAACCGCGATAATAGCGGAATTAAGTCAGGGAGAGAGAACGCTGTTCTGAATAGCTGAGCTCGCCTGCAAAAATCATCGTGGTTCGAATAATTGTTTTCTTTGCGTTTAATTTATCTAGATTGGGTAGGTGAAATTCTGAGCAGAGGCATCAGCGCTTGCGCGATATGACCCTGGCGCAATACCAAATCGTTTGCGGAACATACGGGTAAATGTCTGCTGATTATCAAACCCACAGGACAACGCAATATCCAACACCCGACGATCGGTTTTACGCAACGCCAGCGCCGCGCGCGTAAGCTTGCGGTTGCGAATATAGCTAGCAATGGTTTTGCCAGTGACGGCTTTAAATTTGCGCTGAATATGCCATTTGGAATAACCCGACTGGCGTGAAACATCATCAATCAGCAATTTGTCGTCGATATGGCTTTCAATCCAATTCACTAGATCGGTCACAATGAGATGGTCGTATTGTTGTGTTGTCATTATTCTCTCCCTTTTGAATTCAGCCTTAATCGATACAAACGGTATTTTTTATCTCTTCCAATGCCATACGTTGCGCCTCCGAGCGACCTGGATGCGTTTTATCGACGCCCTCGGCGCGAATAATTTTGACGTTTTTTAACCCCATCAAAGATAGCGCCGAAACTAAATAAGGCTCCTGAAAATCCATCGCTCGGTGAGCATCGTCGGCGTAGATACCGCCTCGCGTTGAGGCAATAAATACCGGCTTATCCGCAATCAGCCCTTGTGCTCCTTGTGAGGTAAAAGCAAAGGTTTTCCCCGCCTGACAGACCTGATCGATCCAAGCTTTGAGATTAGTCACGATGGAGTGATTAAACATGGGCGCGCCAATCACCAGCGCATCGCACGTTTTGAGCTCTGTAATAGCCTGATTGGCAGCATCAACCGCCAGAATAACCTCGTCGCTGCATCCCACGATGCCATTACGCATCGCGTTGAATACGGCTTCGGTTAAATGTGGCGGCGGCGTTAATCCAACATCTCGGTAGATGACGGATTGAATACGATGATTTTCCTGTAGCTGTGCAACGATCGCGGCGCTCAGCACGCGCGAGGTCGATTGGGTGATAAACGGGCTTGAGTCGATATGCAGCAGTTTCATTCTGATCCCTAAAGATATTCTGTTTTTAAAACATAATTTTTTTAAACAAAAATTAGCTGCTGTTAGATTAATGGTTGCAATTACAGAGCGAAATATCTAATTTCTGGAAACATTGTTGCAAAAACGAGACAATAAAATGAAATGCGATCTCAACGATATGCTCTATTTCGTTCATGCCGTCGATCATCAGGGCTATACCGCAGCGGCTAAAGCGCTCGGTGTATCGAAATCTTTGCTAAGCCGCCGCATCGCGTCGTTGGAAGACAGCCTTGGCGTGCGCCTACTGCAACGCTCCACCCGCAGCTTTAACGTCACAGATTTAGGGCTTAAGTTTGCCGAGCAGTGCCGTTTGGCGGTGCAGCAGGCTCAACTGGCCGAAGATTTGGTGAGTAATGCGTTGGCTTATCCAAGCGGTAAACTAAAAATTGCCGCGCCGGTGATGATGACGGAAGAGTTTATGGCTCCGGTGGTGTGCCGCTTCATCCAAAAATATCCCGATGTGGAAATTGAGCTGTTAGCGATGAACCGAGACGTTGATTTAACCACCGAAGGTATCGATATTGCGATTCGCCCAGAGCCGCTCCCGCTGCGCGACTCTAGCCTGCACGTAAAAACCCTGTGCATTGAGCACCAAATCTTGGTGTGTAGCCCAGATTATATCGCGCGTTTTGGCATGCCCAGCGATGTTTCAGAGCTCACGCAGCATGCAACAATAATCAAAAAAAGCGATGACAATAGCCGCCAATGGCGTTTGATTAATCTGCATAAAGAAAAAGTGACCCTTAACGTCACTCCACGCCTGATAACCAACAATATGCGCGCGGTAGTTTATGCGGCCATTAACGGCGTCGGAATTACCTGTCTGCCGCGGTTTATCTGCTTAGATCTGATTGATTCCGGTGAGCTGGTACACGTTTTACCCGAGTGGACTAACGAACCTCACTCAATCCATGCCTTATATGAGTCTAAACGCGGTCAAACGCTGCTGTTCAAAACCTTTTTAGACTATCTAAGTCAGGCTCTGAATGAAGTGCGCCGTATCAACAAAACCTGATACCCTCGTTTGTTGAAGCTGAATTCATTCACTTTGTATGCATTCAGCCAAGCGGATTTAGTCGAGTCTGGGCAAATGCGCCAGTTTTCCGGTAAAAAGGTGATATTGTGCTAATCTTAAGCGATTAAGAGGTGCGGTAATAAATTTTAACGCACAAAGATTGCATAAGTATTCTGTGGAAGTTAACATTTGCATCATCAATGGCTATTCAGTAAACGCGCATGAGTATTCAAATAAACGGCATTAATTGCTTTTACGGCGCACATCAAGCGCTGTTCGACATCACTCTGGAATGTCCTGCGGGCGAAACCTTGGTATTACTGGGGCCGAGCGGTGCAGGTAAAAGTTCTCTCCTGCGGGTATTAAACCTGCTTGAGATGCCTCGTTCCGGACAACTTTCTATTGCGGGTAATCAATTCGATTTCAGCCAAACACCGGGTGAAAAAGAGATCCGCGAGCTACGTCGTAACGTCGGGATGGTGTTCCAACAGTACAATCTGTGGCCACATCTGACCGTGATGCAAAACCTGATTGAAGCACCGTGCAAAGTTTTGGGGCTGAGCAAAGCTCAGGCCGTGGAACGCGCGCAAAAATTGCTGCAACGCCTGCGTCTAACAGACTATGTAGATCGTTTCCCGCTGCATCTTTCTGGTGGTCAACAGCAGCGCGTGGCCATCGCTCGTGCTCTGATGATGGAACCTCAGGTTTTACTGTTCGATGAGCCAACCGCGGCGCTTGACCCAGAAATTACCGCTCAGATCGTTAGCATTATTCGCGAGCTATCTGAAACCGGCATCACACAGGTTATCGTGACTCACGAAGTAGAAGTGGCACGTAAGACCGCCAGCCGCGTGGTGTATATGGAACAAGGCAGAGTGATTGAGCACGGCGACGCCAGCCATTTTGCTCACCCACAAACCGAAGCGTTTGCTGGTTACCTGTCTCACTAACGGCTAGATTGACGCTTTAACAGGGTCGTTTTGACCAAACTATTAGCTAACAGAAGTTGGAGTCTGCGATGAAAAAAATCATAATTGCCACAGTATTAGCCGGTATCAGCGTCTCTGCATCAGCGGCGGAAACCATTCGTTTTGCTGCCGAAGCTTCTTATCCTCCCTTTGAATTCATGGACGCAAATAACCAGATGCAAGGGTTTGATATCGATCTGGCCAATGCCATCTGTAAACAGATGAAAGCGACCTGTACTTTCACCAATCAGTCTTTCGATAGCTTGATCCCAAGTCTGAAATTCAAACGTATCGATGCGGTTATTTCCGGTATGGATATCACCCCAGAGCGTCAGAAACAGGTGGCGTTCACCGCGCCATACTATGACAACTCTGCGCTGTTCATCGCTGAGAAAGGCAAAGTTGCCGACATCGCCGCGCTGAAAGGTAAACGCGTTGGCATGCAAAACGGTTCAACTCACCAGAAATACCTGCAGGAAAAACACCCTGAAATTACGCCAGTTCCGTATGACAGCTACCAAAACGCCATTCTGGATCTGAAAAATGGCCGTCTGGATGCGGTATTCGGTGACACCGCGGTGGTGAACGAATGGCTGAAGCAGAATGCGACCTTGTCCGCCGTGGGCGACAAAGTGACCGATCCGAACTACTTCGGCACCGGTTTGGGCATTGCCGTGCGCCAGAACAACACGGAACTGTTGAATCAATTTAACACCGCGCTGAACCAGCTGAAGCAAGATGGCACCTATAAAACCATCTATAGCAAATGGTTCCAGCAGTAATATCTCTGATATCTTTGGCGCTGTTGCTAGGCTAACCGCCTCCATGCAGCGCCAATGAACGGGGATATATACCCTGCACTGTGAACGGGTATAGTGCCTATCTTTGTAGGCGTAATAAAAAGTATCATTTAGGCGTGTATAGCGCTTGATGGGATAGGCTCCAAGCAATGATTGAATTTCAACCTTTATTAAGCGCGGCGGGTATGACCGTTGGCCTCGCGCTTTGTGCATTAGTTCTTGGGCTGATATTAGCCATGATTTTCGCCGTATGGGAATCGTCAACCATTAAACCTGTGGCTTGGCTGGGCACCGCGTGGGTAACGCTGGTGCGCGGACTCCCTGAAATTCTCGTCGTGCTGTTTATCTATTTTGGTTCAGCGCAGTTGCTGATGGTGCTTTCAGACGGTTTTAATCTGAATCTGGGTTTTATCCAGGTCCCTATCCAGCTGAATATCGAAAACTTTGAGGTGAGCCCCTTCATTTGCGGCGTTATTGCGCTGGCGATGTTGTATGCGGCCTATGCCTCTCAAACCCTGCGTGGCGCACTGAAAGCCGTTCCTGAAGGACAGCGCGAAGCCGGTCAGGCATTAGGATTAAGCAAAAGCGCCATTTTCTTCCGTTTGGTCATGCCGCAGATGTGGCGTCATGCGCTGCCGGGATTGGGTAACCAATGGCTGGTACTGCTGAAAGATACCGCTCTGGTTTCATTGATCAGTGTGAATGATTTAATGTTGCAAACCAAAAGCATTGCTACCCGAACTCAAGAGCCGTTTACGTGGTATATGGTTGCCGCGGCGATTTATTTGATTATCACCCTTTTCAGCCAATATATTCTGAAACGAATCGAACTGCGTACCACACGCTTTGAGCGGGGGAACGCCTAATGTTTGAATACATTCCCGATATTATTCAAGGATTACCGACCAGCCTGACGCTGACCGTGGTTTCCTTGTTGGTAGCTTTGGTACTGGCTTTGCTGTTTACCATCGTGTTGACCCTACGCCCAATCGTACTGACTCAGCTAGTGCAGGGCTATATCACGCTGTTTACCGGCACTCCGCTGCTGGTGCAAATCTTCCTGATCTACTATGGCCCAGGCCAGTTTGACTGGATAAAGCAGACGCCATGGCTGTGGAATATGCTGTCGCAGCCTTGGCTGTGCGCAATGGTTGCCTTGGCGCTGAACAGCGCGGCGTATACAACTCAGCTGTTCTACGGCGCGGTGAGGGCCATTCCATCGGGTCAATGGCAATCCTGCGAAGCTCTCGGTATGTCACGCAGTCAGACGCTACGTATTTTGCTGCCGTTCGCGTTTAAACGTGCACTGTCGTCCTATTCCAACGAAGTGGTGTTAATTTTCAAAAGTACGTCTTTGGCATACACCATCACCTTGATGGAAGTTATGGGCTACAGCCAGCAGATGTATGGTCGCACTTACGACGTGATGGTGTTCGGCGCAGCGGGCGTGATTTACCTGTGCGTAAATGGTTTACTCACGTTAATTATGCGTATGGTTGAACGTCGCGCCTTGGCCTTCGAACGCAGAAATTAACTTAATTATCTAGAATACCTACTAAAAGCCAGCCATCGCGCTGGCTTTTTTTGTATCGATAAAAGTGAGCATTAAATATTTAACCAAATATATTGCATATAAATTCACTTAATGGCAAAGTCAATTCTGTTCACTTAGCCGTCATTTCGCATGAACGTCGTTCCGTTCGCGCGAATACCTCAAAACAAAGACGGTCGCCTAAAGATACTATTTCAGACAGGAGTTCTACGATGAAAAAGCTGATGGTTTGTGCATTACTGGCAGGAATGAGCGCTACCGCAACCGCAGCGGAAACTATCCGCTTTGCCTCTTCTGCCACCTATCCACCGTTTGAATCCATGGATTCAAACAACCAGATCGTTGGCTTTGACATGGATTTGGCCAAGGCGCTGTGCAAACAGATGCAGGCAACCTGCACATTCACCAATCAGGCCTTCGACAGCCTGATCCCAGCGCTGAAATTCAAACGTTATGACGCCGTGATTTCGGGCATGGATATCACGCCGGAGCGCCAAAAGCAGGTCACCTTTACCCAGCCCTATTACGCTAACTCCGCCATTATCATTGCAGACAAAGGCAAATATAAAACCTTCGCTGATATGAAAGGCCTACGCGTGGGGATGGAAAATGGCACCACCCATCAGAAATATTTGCAGGATAAGCATCCTGAAATTAAAACCGTGGCCTATGACAGCTATCAAAACGCGATTCTAGATCTGAAAAGTGGCCGTTTAGACGGCGTATTTGGCGATACTGCGGTCGTCAATGAATGGCTGAAAAACAATCCTAATCTCGCCGCCGTGGGCGATCACGTGACCGATGCGCAATATTTCGGTACCGGCTTAGGGATTGCCGTTCGTCCTGAAAATACGGCTCTGCTGGCGCAGCTCAATAAAGCGCTGGACGATATCAAAGCCAATGGGACGTACAAAAAAATTAACGACCAGTGGTTTCCGCAATAACACGGTTGTTTGGTCATTCTAACCAATCACGTTAGGAAGCCATACCCATACAAGTGACTTAAACTACGTCAAACGTATAGCACGCTGTTCGGATAGATAGACAACGCTGAGAGCGCCGGTTCAGCACCGGCGAGCTCTTAGATAAATATGAAAACCAATCTGCAGGCTCTTGCTGTTCATTTCACAAACTAAAAAATACTTTTATTATTCACTCAATTAGGCGTTGCCTCTAGCAAGGGCTGTGCGCTGATCCTCTTACCTGCCCCAACGAAAGCGGCATTACATCTTAAGCGCTATCACGTCTTCGCTTCATTTGGACTCCAAAATCCTAAAAACAATAATTAAAGCCTTCTAACTGTCAGGGATCACAAGTTAATACGTTTTACTCTCACTTTCAGAATTAAACCCTTTCATTAGTAAGGCTAATCATTTATATAAGAAACGTTAACCGATCCGACATCAACGTTAGCTTATCGCGGAGCGGTATTGGCATTAAATATGGAGATTTATTTTGGCCAGCCATTCCCCCAAAGAAACGCTAAACCGTTATTTGCTTGAGATATTACATAGCAATGTGATGACTGACGTTGAGTCATTCACCGGTCATGAAGCACTCAGTACCCCCTATCGCTATACCATCCGGTTCACCTCCCCCACAAAAGACATATCGCCCAAAGATATCCTAAATCAACAGGCCACATTGTTGATGCGTGCGCCGAATACCGCATGGTCGAGCTATCTTGAAAGCAGTGAAAAGTGGCTGGAGACACGGCGAATTGAAGGTGTTTTCACGGCTTTTGAGCGCATTAGCACCTCGGCTGATGAGTCACTTTATGAGGTTGAACTCTCACACCCTTTAGCGCTGTTGGAAAGAACACGGCGCCACGCGATTTATCTCGATACAACCGTTCCAGAGTTAGTGAAACAAATCCTCAAAAGCCATAATTTTGAAGGGTATGAAATTGATTTTGATAACCTGTCATGTCGCTACCCGCATCGGGAAATGATTACCCAGTGGGGCGAAACCGATTTGCAGTTTATTCGACGCCTGCTGTCCGAGGTCGGGATTTGGTTCCGCTTTGAGGCTCACCCTGAACATGCGTTTATCATTGTGATGGTCTTTGCTGATAACCAGCAGCGCTATATCTTCGATCATAAAATCAACCACATTAATACGAGTGGCTTATCGAGTAACAGCTACGCAGTTCACAGCTTAAAAGCGCGTCATTGTATTGTACCGGCTGAAGTCGTCGTCAGAAATTATGATTACCGGCTAGGTGGCGCGCAAACGTTGGAAACACAGGCAGATATTGCGCGTCAAGACACGACAACCTACGGCAGTGAATACCACTACGCCGATATTCACCACGCACCCGGCGATCGATGGCAGCAAGATCAAGACGCAGAAACAACGTGGTTCTATGCCCGTATTCGCCATGAATATTTACTCAACCAACAGACTCAGCTTTCGGCAACGGCTGACAGCCCAAATGTCACGCCAGGGATGGAATTAACGATTGCCGGAGATATACCTGAAGCCTTTGCATCAGGATTTATTGTGACCTCCATGGTCGCTAAAGCGTCTCGCAAAAATGCATATTGTGTTGAACTCAGCGGTATTCCCTACAGCGAAGAGATCTGTTTCCGTCCAGAGCGACTTCCTCGACCTTGCATCAGCGGTACCGTTCCAGCACGCGTGTCATCGCTGACGGCAAACGATCGCTATGCCCATCTCGATGCCAAAGGACGTTACTGGGTTAAATTTGATTTTGACCGACAGGATGAAGAAAAGGGCCATGAAAGTATGTTGGTTCGTTTGGCTCGTCCTTATGCAGGCGATACCTACGGCCATCACTTTCCGCTGTTAGACAATACGGAAGTCGGCATTGCCTTTGAAGGCGGCGATCCAGAGCGCCCCTACATTGCCTACGCCATGCACGATGAGCACAATCCCGATGTGGTGACTCATCGAAACAATACGCGCAATGTGATCCGTACCCCTGCGAATAACAAAATTCGCCTTGAGGATAAGCGCGGAGAAGAGCATATCAAGGTCGCCACCGAGCTGGGGAAAACCCAGCTCAATATGGGGCATTTAGTCAACGCGGAGCATGCGCTACGAGGAGAAGGGTTTGAGGTCAGAACCGATAAAAAGGGAACGCTGCGCGCCGCCGAAGGGATCTTAGTTACCACAGAGCCTCAAACTCGCGCCCAAGGCAAGCAGCTGGATATGTCTGCGACCATACGCCAGCTCGAGCAGGCGCTAACGCTGGCAAAAACTTTGCAGCAGAGCGCCAGTATCGCACAGGCAACGCCGGTTGATGCCACCAAACAGCAACAGCTGCAACAAGCACTCAATGGCCTCTCTCAACCGGGGATGTTGCACTACGCCGATGCGGGGATAGCACAGGTGACCCCCGCTTCCCTCCAGCTCTCGGCGGGCGAAGATGTGGTGTTAACCGCAGGGAACAGCAGCAGCATTAACGTCCTCAAAAACCTATCCGTGGCCGTAGGGCAAGGGATCTCCGCCTTTGCGCGCAAATTAGGCATTAAGCTTATTGCCGCTTCCGGCGATGTCACGATGCAGGCACAAAAAGGGGCCATCGGCATTCTTGCTGACCAACAGTTTAGTATAACCAGTGTTAATGGGCAGATGGTTTTGAGTGCCAAAAAAGGTCTACAGCTGGTATGCGGCGGCGGTGGATTACGCGTGAATACGGATGGTTCTGTCGAGATATTCTCGCCCACCAAGATTTCACAAAAAGCCCCGGTGCTGGTGTACCAAGATGGCGAAAGTGTCAAAACCATGGCTCCCGCCTTTGAGTCCGGTACGTTCGCCCGTCGTTTTGCTTTACATGCCGATGGCGATCCTAAACAGGTGATTGCCCACCAGAAGTTCCGCTTAACTAAATCCAACGGTGAAGCCGTGGAGGGGATCACGGATGCACAAGGATGCTCTCCCCTACTCGACATGACTGACTTAGAACAGGTGACAATGGAACTGCTCCATGGAGAAACCGCATGAATACCCCGTCGTCAAAAAATAGCAAACCTAGTCCTTACAATCCCACTATCGTGGCCAAAAATGAACTTGGGGTAGATGCTAAAACCGGTGGCGCAATGACCACCTGCTATGTCGGTCTCAAACGCCCGATGCCCTGTATCGTTATTCTGGTGCATGGCGTAAATGACGTGGGCGAGGCGTACCAAAACCAAGAGTCCGGTATGATTGCGGGCCTCAACCAGCGGTTGGGCAGAGACGATTTGTATCCGCATGAGTGGAAGGATTACGCCCTTGAGGAGGAGACGCCGCAAATGCGCGTTTGTGGTCCGGGCCGTTCACCGGTGATCCCATTTTATTGGGGGTACAAACCGGTCGATCACGCAACATGGGAAGCGGACCAACGCGAATATCGTGCGGCGATGAAAAAGAGCAAGAACAGCGCAGAGACCCCGCTGCCGTATGATGCTTATCAGGAAAATAATCCTGATAAATTAAAAAAATACGGTAACGACAATAACAGCCGATTCGCTAATGACTGTTTTGGTAATGTGCTGGACTCCACCGCGGCGAAAGGCGGCGGCACGTTTGCTAATGCCACCACGTCATTACCCGATATGCTTGGGCCCGGTGCCGGAGGGGTGGTCATGGCGGCCATTGGCTTTATGTCGAGGACCAACTGGATAAACGACGGTGATTTTACGCATCCCATCTATGACAATCCCCATCGTATCTACCAGTTCTTTGCCGCTCAGCGACTAGCTGATTTGATACTGACGATTAGACAAAATAAGCCCACCGAGCACGATACGATTAATATCGTGGCACACAGTCAAGGCACGCTGATCACCATGCTGGCCAATATGTTGGTTAAACAGGAAGGTGCCGATCCCGCCGACTGCGTGATCCTCAACCACTCTCCCTACGCGCTAGCCAATACAGTGATGGAAGGCGTGCAAGATGGCCATCACCAAACAGACAAAGCACGTCAGGAGACATTCAAGCACTTCTGCCAGCTGATGGCGACCAACCCGCACGCCAGTGCCGACGGGCAACACTCGGCTGCCGATACCCAAAGATTAAAAGACCGTGTGTGTTTACCGCGAGAATCTCATTGGGATACCGATCCTCGTTACAGCCGAAATAACTTTGGCAAGGTTTACAACTACTTTTGCCCAAACGATGGCACCGTATCTCTCAGAAGCGTGCAAGGCTTTGGCTGGCGAGGCATTCCTGATGCAATAGCAAACAGCATTCCGAATCTGCGCCAGCGGGTGTTTTATCAAAATTATCCGGTTGGGGGAGCGCCAGCGTCCACGCCGTTCAGAAAACCACCCGCTGGCAGCGGTGACTACGCTTATTCCGGCAAAACTAACCAGCCCTACAGCTATTCCGATGTCACTCCTAACGGCGAGGCTCTGCCAAAGGTATTCAGCTTCAGCTTACAAGGCCAATATAACGACGAGAAGGTGAATAAAAAGTATCAGCACAACATCGAAAAGGGCAGTCAGGACGAAAATATATCCTATTCCGCCCGCGCCAATGCGCTAAAACGCGCGGCCCCGCCTAAAGTGGTGAATTTACCTTACAGCCTGCGTTATCAAACTATCGGACATGTGCTTACCCCCAGTGAACTGGCCGTGGTGAGTGTTGATCAGCCAACGCCGGTGATCAGTGGGCGAGTTGTGGGCACTAACGACGCGAATAAAATGCTGGAACTGCGCTGTGAAAAAACCAAACAGCAGCTTGAAGATGAGTGGCGAAAAAGCGATCCGGTCACCTACAGCCAGCACTCTTCCATTGTCGCCAACCCCGAGGTGCCTAAAATGGCGATGGCCTACGATTTAGCCATCGGACAATGTCTGGCGTTTGAACTGCAGGGTGGCCAGTTTTGGAACAGCCTGCTATGGCGCGCAGATTGGCGAAATAAGAACAACCCCAATATACCGGCTAAAAAATACTACCAGACAGGAATATTGCCAAAAATTGATACTAAGAAATATATGAATAAGGCGGATGAAGTTCTGCCAACGGGGGATTTTGGTGTCGTGAATGCATTTTACAATGCCAGTAAAGTTATTCCCGCTCGATACCCTGAAGTTGAGAATAAAGAGGTAGCTCGGCTGCAATGGGAAATGCCTAAACCAGCAGACTATGGCGAAGTTCCTTATCAATACGGCGAGGATGCCTAATGAATACCAATATCGCTCTGATAGGCAGTCTGCTCTCGACAGTACTCATGGCGGGATGTCAGGCCAAAAAAAGTGAAATTCCAACGCAGGTTATTTACCGTTTTGATGACCATCGGTATTTGGAACTCAAAGGCTACTACTGTGAAGGGGCACTTTGGTATGTCGATACCCAACGAGGCATTAAGTCAGAGGTTATGGACAAATTCTATCGCGCATTTGGTGGGAAATATGTTCATCCCTCAGAACGATATATTGCTATCACTGATTGGGATATTAGCGGTTTTATGGTTTCGAAAGATTATGGTCAGACTTGGCGTAATGCACATTACGCCTCGGTTCCCTATGGCGTAGAACCCGGCGGCGGAACCAGTCCCGATCGTGAAAACGTGGTGTCTTTCACCGTCGTGAATGACCAAGGTTTTTTGCTCACCAAGCAAGGCCACCTCTATGTCAGCTCTAAACCCTTCGATGACCCTAGAGTCCTCCCTGGAGGACCCGGTATCGATTACACCTTCACCTACGATGGCAAAATAGGCACAGGACGGATCGATCCCCGCTCACCAGGACAAAAATGGGGAATGTCATACATTGAACTCAGCACGCTGAAAGGCCAGACGAATGAAGAAAAAGCCGAATGGCAAGGGCTACCCACCAAAGTCCCTGAGGTAAAAAACTATACCGGTTGGGATCATATGCAATGCGATCCTGATTTGGGGTTGGAATAGGTATGAGGCTAGTTAGGGGCGGTTCCGTATCAATACGGCGAGGATGCCTAATGAACATAAATATCGCTCTGATAGGCGTTCTGCTCTCAGCAGCATTAGCCACAGGTTGTCAGGCCAAAAAAAGTGAAATTCCAACGCAGGTTATTTATCGTTTTGATGACCATCGGTATTTGGAACTCAAAGGCTACTACTGTGAAGGGGCACTTTGGTATGTCGATACCCAACGAGGCATTAAGTCAGAGGTTATGGACAAATTCTATCGCGCATTTGGTGGGAAATATGTTCACCCTTCAGAACGCTATATTGCTATCACTGATTGGGATATTAGCGGTTTTATGGTTTCGAAAGATTATGGTCAGACTTGGCGTAATGCGCATTACGCCTCGGTTGGCTTTGGCGTAGAACCCGGCGGTGGAACCAGTCCCGATCGTGAAAACGTGGTGTCTTTCACCGTGGTGAATGACCAAGGTTTTTTGCTCACCAAGCAAGGCCACCTCTATCTCAGTTCTAAACCCTTCGATGACCCAAGAGTCCTCTCTGGAGGCACCGGTATCGATTATACGAACCCCTATGATGGATCTCCCGAACATATATCGCCTCAATCTCCGGGCCCCAAATGGGGATTAGACTATGTTGAGCGGAGCTCCATCGGTCAATTGACGTCGCAGTACCACACAAACTATCAAGGCTTACCCACCAAAGTCCCTGAGATAAAAAACTATACCGGATGGGATCATATGCAATGCGATCCTGATTTGGGGTTGGAATAGGCATGAGTGAAGTGGAATACTAAATCTGGCCACCTGAATAGAGGTGATATCATCGCCTCATAGTCAAAACAGGTGACATTATGACCGGACGTAACAGACGCAATTTTAGCCCCGAGTTTCGCCTCGAAGCTGCCCAGCTTGTACTCGATCAGCACTACAGCGTTGCCGCCGCTGCAACAGCAATGAATGTCGGTAAATCCACGATGGATAAATGGGTTCGCCAGCTTAAAGAAGAACGCGCAGGGAAATCCCCAAAGGCCTCTCCGATGACGCCTGAGCAACTTCGCATTCGTGAATTAGAAAAACGACTACAACGTGTTGAAATGGAAAACGATATATTAAAAAAGGCTACCGCGCTCTTGATGTCAGACTCCCTGAACAATTCTCGTTAGTTGAGAAACTCAGGACGCGGTTTCCTGTTGCCTTTATTTGCAATGTGTTCGGGATCCATCGCAGTAGCTATCGGTACTGGCTAAGCCGACCGCAGAAACCTGATGCAAAACACATCGTTATACTTAGCCTTAGTTCGTGAAGTTCATCATGCCAGTAATGGCTCTGCGGGGGCCCGGAGCATTGCCGATATGGTCAGCGCAAAAGGTGTTCCGTTGAGTCGCTGGCGGGCCAGTAAGATAATGAAAGAGCTGAATATTATTAGTTGCCAGCAACCGGAGCATCGCTACAAAAAAGCCACAAAAGAGCATGTGGATATCCCTAATCATCTGGATCGCCAGTTTGCAGTAACGGAACCTAATCAGACCTGGTGCGGCGACGTGACCTACATCTGGACGGGCAAACGCTGGGCTTATCTGGCGGTTGTTCTGGATTTATTTTCTCGCAAGCCAATAGGCTGGGCGATGTCGTTTTCTCCGGACTCAGTTCTGACAGGAAAAGCATTAACGATGGCCTGGGAAACCAGGGAAAACCGGCTGACGTTATGTATCATTCTGACCAGGGAAGTCACTATACCAGCAGGGAATTCAGACGGTTATTGTGGCGTTATCGTATAAAGCAAAGCATGAGTCGACGAGGGAACTGCTGGGACAACAGCCCAATGGAACGATTTTTCCGCAGCCTGAAATCAGAATGGGTCCCGAACTGTGGATACGTTAATTTTAGCGAAGCAAATAGATCAATAACGAATTACATCATTGGTTATTACAGCCAGCTCAGACCCCACCAATATAACGGTGGCTTAACACCCAATGAATCAGAGCGATTGTTCTGGAAAAACTCTAAAACTGTGGCCAGTTTTTGTTGACCACTTCAATTACACCTTCACCTACGATGGCAAAATTGGCACAGGACGGATCGATCCTCAGTTCCCAGGGGAAAAATGGGGAACGTCATACATTGAACTGAGCACGCTGAAAGGCCAGACGAATGAAGAAAAAGCCGAATGGCAAGGGCTACCCACTAAAGTCCCTGAGGTAAAAAACTATACCGGTTGGGATCATATGCAATGCGATCCTGATTTGGGGTTGGAATAGGCATGAGGCTGGTTAGAGGCGGTTCCGTATCAATGCGGCGAGGATGCTTAATGAACACCAATATATCTCTGGTAGGCGTTCTGCTCTCGACAGTATTCATGGCGGGATGTCAGGCCAAAAAAAATGAAATTCCAACGCAGGTTATTTATCGTTTTGATGACCATCGGTATCTGGAACTTAAAGGCTACTACTGCCAAGGAGCACTTTGGTATGTAGATAACCAACAAGGTATCAGATCAGAGATTATGGATAAGTTTTACCGTGCATTTGCTGGTAAATTTCAACATCCATCGGAACGCTATATGGCTATTCCTGACTGGGATGTAGATGGATTTGCTGTTTCAAAAGACTATGGAAGAACATGGAAAATAGCCACCTACGCCTCTGTCGCCTATGGCGTCGAACCTGATGGTACAACTAGCCCCAAGCGTGAAAACGTGGTGTCTTTCACCGTGGTGAATGACCAAGGTTTTTTGCTCACCAAGCAAGGCCACCTCTATCTCAGTTCTAAACCCTTCGATGACCCAAGAGTCCTCCCTGGAGGTCCGGGTATCGATTACACCTTCACCTACGATGGCAAAATTGGCACAGGACGGATCGATCCTCAGTTCCCAGGGGAAAAATGGGGAACGTCATACATTGAACTGAGCACGCTGAAAGGCCAGACGAATGAAGAAAAATCCGAATGGCAAGGGCTAACCACCAAAGTCCCTGAGGTAAAAAACTATACCGGTTGGGATCATATGCAATGCGATCCAGATAAGGAGTAAAACAGAATGAATGGAAATATTAGATTACTAACACTTATGGCTACGGTAATGCTTTTTGCAGGATGCGCAAATAGCCAGCATGATGCATTACAAAAAGCGTCAACCACGACTTCAGCAAACACATCAGAAACTGAAACTACGTCTGAATGCCCAGATTTTTCAGGAACCTATAAAGTTGAAGGCGGAAAATCACGTTTCTACGTTGAAAAAACGACCTCCTCAACGTATCTCTTTACGATTGAAACTCCCTATGACCCACCAATAACGCAATCAGCGTCGGTGAAACGTTCTAATAAAGAACAATCCACATTCTGTACTCTAGACATTGATGGATTTGGAACAATATCACCATGGGAAAAGGGGAGTATTTATCATATTACGTTTGACTCGAGAGATTTCGAGAAAGTTATCAATACGGATTACATATTAAAACTCAAAAACCTTCGCCCAGTGCAATATGGCGTTGATTTTGGTGTATATGGACTCACTAAAAAATAAGTTATAGCGAATGAATAGCCTGAATACAGAAAGCTAATTATTTAATTAATACTCCTTCAATAAAGGTTAATGAATGAAAGGTGTTATTCGCTTGGGTGATCCACTCAGCAATGGCGGAACAGTGATCAGTGCATCCGGGCCAGACTTTATGGGAAAAAATGTGATGTTACTCGGGGACATGGTGAGTTGTTCGCTACATGGACAAAAAACAGCGGCGCAATGTCATCCAACTTGGATGATAAATGGTAAAGCGGTGGTCGTTGACGGGTGTAAAGCTCAATGTGGGTGCTCCATAAACACAACCTTACCCAATGCAGGAGTGGAATAATGCGCTGGAATATTCCCCCCGCCAACCCCATGCCTAGGCCAACGCGCTATCCTTGGCTGGTGGTTTCTCTGATATTTATTGCCCTCGTTATTATTTTTTTTGTGGCTACCCTACTCAATTGGCCAACAGGAAAACTTGTTGATAACAGTTTCATCCATCGAGCATTCTTACTTCCCGCATCAGTGGGTTTTCTCATCGCAGGAATCGTTCTCTTCGTCAAAGTCTCGGAAAACTTCGCATGGCATACACGGAATTACCTCTATGGCTGCCTGAAACAACGATGGAAATATTGGGGACGGAGCCATCTCCTACTCCATGAACATGCTTCACTGTCTTCTCTTGACGATCTTGCTTTAAAAATACTGCGCCTAGAAGGTGAATTCCCTACCGCACCGGCCACGCCACTTGAAATCGATAATGACAGTGGCGAGCAATTTGAGTCAACGAGACTACAGCTAATTCTCACATCAATACTGAAACCGCTTGAGAAAACGCTCTCGTTCCAAGGCAGCGACTTGAGCCTATGGCTTTATGTTCATGGCGGAAGTGAGGATAACGTTGATGAATTAAAAACAGTGCTCAAAGAGCTATCCATCCCAGCCATAGAGAAACATAAAATCCATTGGCTATCAGAGTGTCCCGACCTTGCGCTATTAAATACATGGATAGATACGCCATTCTCTGAGCGCCGGCTGTTGATCGTTGTTGACCTCCACACAGAAGACAAAGCATCCTTTTGCGAAAATGCGCAGGCATTCCTCTTCACACACCCTGATGCACATAACAAAGGGTTTTATTCCGTACAAAAGCCCAGTGAAACGCCTCTCTATTGGTTTCGTACTCTAGAGAGCTCAGCCTATAAACTGGCTGAAGATAGCCGTACCTATCTCGCTGTCGAGCATATTGCAGATGGAACAGGACAACACTTATGGCACAGCGGCTTAGATAAGCAGGAAAAATACGGTTTATATGCGGCATTGGATGGCATCGAGAGCAGTGCATCAGGACAAAACCGTCATGATGTCAATTTTAGCCTAGGCGACCACTCTGATGGGCAAATTTGGCTAGCATCGGCTCTGGCCGCAGACGCCGCGCGTTACGGACAAGGTAGCCAACTCGTATCTGGCACCAAAGCAGATAGTTTTCAGCTTGGTTTGTTATCGATTCGTCCGCCAAAGGAAACCTTTACGCCTGAAAATCACAGCCCAATACTTGATTCCGTCCTATGCAGCAGCGTGGCCTATTTGCCTCTTATGGGGCTTATTTTCGAAGTGGGATATATAGCCAATAATAACAACGCAAAACTAGACAGCATCTATATCTGGCTCATTATTGGGGGATTCATTTCATTTTTCGTTATGGGCATTGTGACTCGATTCATCATCGAACGTGGAATTGAAGAAGAGATAGGTATGTATTTATAGCTAGCACTAAATGATAAACGTTCTTAAATTCCAGATAGCATCAGAATACTTAAATATCGCTCAAAGCGGATTTTTTGCTGACTGTTTTATTCATATTCCACATTCATGCTTCCACTAAAATTACACCGCTTTCACCTAAAGCCTCTCCCGCATCGGGAGAGGGGTCGCTGAAATTCCGAATCTCATCCCTTATCCTTCATGGTAATACCCTCCCTCGCCGCGTTTTGCTACCTTAGCGCAATTAACGTGGACTAAACCAAACTCAGGGAGATTTCATGTACCACGCACTTTATTCCTCGCCCGTTGGCATGCTCAGGCTAGTTTCGGATGAACAAGGGCTGCGCCAGCTGTGGCTGCCCAATGAGATTGAAGAAAAGATCTGCCCTTCCGAGTGGGTTGAAGATGGGGGTTTCTGCATCAATCGCCAGATCCGCGACTGTTTAGATGCCTATTTTGCGGGGGAAAAACGACGCTTTGATAACCTGCCGCTGGCGCCCGTCGGTACGCCGTTCCAACAGTCGGTATGGCAGGCATTACTCACCATCCCATACGGCACCATCAGCCACTACTCGGTGATTGCCAATGCGTTAAACAATCCGAAAGCCGTGCGGGCCGTGGGCGGCGCAGTGGGAAGAAACCCTATTTCGATTCTGATACCCTGCCATCGCGTGCTCGGCAAAGATCTCTCTTTGACCGGTTATTCGGGCGGATTGCCAATCAAAAAAGCCTTGCTCGAGCTTGAGAAAATCAGCTATCGATCCTGACGAACTAACATGGTTAACACTTCGTAGTGTGCCGTGTGCGGGAACATATCGAAGAGCTGTACTTGTTCGATGCGGTAATTTCCCAAGCGTGCAATATCCACAGCCATCGTCTGCGCATTACAGCTTGAATAGAGAATGTAGTGCGGAGACATGGCGCTGAGATAAGCGCAAAGCTCAGCCCCAATTCCACGGCGCGGCGGATTAACTAACACCAGTTCGGGTACTTCGCCTTCGGCAGTGGCAAAGCGCGTTGAATCCAGTGCGGCAAACTGGACGTTATGCAGGCCAATTTGCTGCGCAGAGCGCGTGGCGCAGGCGATGGCTTCCGCGCTAATCTCAATGCCGGTGAGTTTCATCTCCGGCGTTGCACAGTGCAATCCAAAGCCCCCCACGCCACAGAACAGATCCCACATGCTGCCGACATTCAGCTCACGCACCCAGTCACGCGCGGTGGCATACAGCGCTGCGGCAACCTGAGGATTAGTTTGGAAAAAACTCTGTGGCCGAATATACAGCGGGATTTGGTTAAACGACTCTTCCAGCGCCTGCTGTTCGGTAAGAAAGACTTCTGTCTCCCCTTCCAAAATAGCCATATGCACCGGTTGAATATTGGCCGTGATCACCGCGAGCTGAGGCAGTTGCTGCTGCAACCAAGGCAACGCCTGCCGTAGCTGCGCTAACTTAGTTTCCGAGCGCAATACAAAGCGCAGCATAAGCTGGCCATTTTTTTGGCTTTCAGTAAGCAGCAAATATTTTAGCTCGCCGCGTTTACGTTCTACGTTGTAAGGCGTTAATCCTGCACGAGCGATAAACACTTTGAGCGCATCGAACACCGCTGCAAAGGCGTCGGGATAAAGCGGGCATTCGCATAAATCAACCGCCGTGCCATCACGATGCAGCATGCCTAGCAGCGGGCGTTCTACGCTGCCGCTGACAACCATCTTAGCTTTATTACGAAATGCCTGTTCTGCACTGCTAACAACCGGTAGCCAACGTCCGACCGGCAAGGCAGACATCAGCGCTTCTAGCTGCTGCTGTTTCTGGGTGATTTGTTGGGCGTATGGCGTTTCAAGCCACTGACAAGAGCGACAGGTTCCCGACTGGTACAGGGCACAGTGCATATCACAAAGACTCTATTGAATAAGAAAAGATGGGGTTACGACGGCGCGGATTGTAGCATAAAGGCATAGGTTCAGGCGAAACACCGACGGTAAATAACGCGTTAGCTTACCCTGCGGCGGTTTTGCAAACCAAAATAACGGCGGCTAGTAAGAGGAACAAACAGCAGAGCTAAAATCATGAGCTCAGGGATTTTTAAACGCACCAGCTCAGCAAAAATTTCACTGCCGGTTTCTCCGTTTACGCTGAACATTTCAGGATGGAACCAACCAAGGGAGGCCAGCAACATATAGCCTATTACCGTAATCTGACAGCCCAAATACCCCCAGCGCCCCCAGTTCTTTCCCTGGATGACGGCCAGTCCACAGGCAATCTCAATGCTCAGCACCATAATGCTGGCGATACAAAGCAGCATAGAATCCCAGTTTTGTACGCTATCTGAAATAAACGCGCTTAAACCGTCAAAGCCCAGCTCATGGAGTAACAGCAAAAATCCAAGCGTATGGATACCGATCATTGCCGTGCCGGCAATTAATACAGGTACCGGGGCCAAAGCCCATTTTTTCAGCATTTCATGCCGGTTACGCAGTATTTCTGACATCTTATTCCATAAGCTAGCCTGAAAAACTCATAATAGGACAAATTATGTTATTCAGGCTAGCGGTTTATGATCTTTATGTTTCAAATTAACGCGTTACAGACCCTGTTTATTCACACGTTCACTGATTAAATCTGCGGGAATAATAACCATAGTTAGCCGCCTGCCGCTTTTCTGATCTCTTTCAACCGCTGTTTTTCCGTTCTGGCCATAAACCACCACGCAATCAGCCCAATCACTCCAACCACCAGCAGAATAATACTGGCCAGCGCGTTAATTTCAGGGTTAACGCCCATACGCACGCTGGCAAACACCAGCATTGGTAACGTCGTTGAGCCCGGCCCCGCCACAAAACTGGCAATAACCAGATCGTCGAGCGACAGCGTAAATGCCAACAGCCAGCCGGAAACCAGCGCGGGGGCAATCATGGGAATGGTGATCACAAAGAACACCTTCAGCGGCGTTGCGCCAAGATCCATCGCCGCCTCTTCCAACGATTTATCCAACTCACGCAAGCGCGAGCTGACCACCACGGTGACATAGGCCGTACAAAAGGTCACATGCGCCATCCAGATCGTCAGCATACCGCGTTCTGCAGGCCAGCCGATCAGGTGTCCCATTGCCACAAACAGCAGTAGCAATGAGAGCCCAGTGATCACATCGGGCATCACCAGCGGCGCTGTCAGCATGAATGCAAACCCGTTTGATCCGCGAAAGCGGCCAAAACGAACCATCACCACCGCCGCCATGGTGCCAAGAATTGTCGCCATCGTAGCCGCAGCAGCGGCAATCGTTAGGCTTAATCCCACCGCGCTAATCATCACTGAATCATGGAATAACACGCTGTACCAGCGCGTTGACCACCCTGCCCACACCGTGACCAGTTTAGAGCTGTTGAAGGAGTAGATGACCAACAGCAGCATCGGGGCGTACAGGAAGAAAAAGCAAACCACCAAAATCACAATACGCCACGGCGAGCGCACAACCGGTAAAGTATTCATTAGTGCGCCCCCAGTTCTTTATTCTGATATTTGTGGAACAGCATGATCGGCACGATCAACAGTAACAACATCAAGATCGCCACTGCCGAAGCCACTGGCCAATCGCGGTTGTTAAAGAACTCCTGCCACAGCACGCGCCCAATCATTATGCTATCCGGCCCGCCTAGCAGTTCAGGAATAACAAACTCCCCCACGGCGGGAATAAAGACCAGCATCGAGCCCGCGATAATTCCGCCTTTGGTTAAAGGAACGATAATTTTAAAGAAGGTTTTCATTGGCCTAGCGCCGAGATCTAGCGCCGCTTCCACCAACGAGTAATCAATACGCGTTAGCGCGGTGTAAATAGGCAGCACCATAAAAGGCAGATAGGAGTACACCACACCGATGTATACCGCCGTGTTGGTGTGCAGAATAATCAATGGATGATCGATAACGCCGAGCCACAGCAGCACGTTATTCAGCACGCCGTTTTCTTTGAGTATTCCCATCCATGCATACACGCGGATCAGAAACGACGTCCAAGACGGTAAGATCACCAGCAGCAGCAAAATATTGCGCGTCGATGAACTGCTGTGCGCTACCGCCCACGCCAGCGGATAGCCAATGATTAAACAGCATATCGTTGAGACAGCGGCGATTTGCAGCGATTGAAGGTAAGCATCTATATAAAGCGGATCGTCAAACAGCTGGAAATAGTTGGCAAAATTCAGCGCAATATCTAGCTTGTCGTCCGCCCAAGTCATTAAATCGGTGAACGGCGGGATGGCGCGTGCCATTTCGGCCAGACTGATTTTAAACACCGTCAGAAACGGCAGTAAAAATAAGCAGATCAGCCATAGATAGGGCAAGGCAATAACCAGTTTGCGGCCATGCACACCGCGTAAACGGTAGAGCCACGCAGTGAATTTCCCCACCCGTTGAACCGGAGGGCGATCGCTGCGACTTGTAAACAGTGTAGACATCGCTACCTCCTCAGACGGTGAGAACTACGCAGCTATCGGCATCCCAACACAGCTTGATTTGGTCACCCCAGGTTGGCATGCCTTTACGGAAACGGTGACCGTTCTGTAACTGGGCGCTTATCATTTGCCCACTGAGCAGCTTAACGTGATAAATAGACAAATCACCAAGATAGGCAATGTGCACCACTTCTCCCGTTGCATAGTTGCAGCCGTCTTCCGGCGGCTCTTCGCACAGCAGAATTTTCTCTGGGCGCAAAGCAATCTGCACCGGAACGCCCTCAACCACGGCCGCATCGAGATCCACTTTGAGTGGATTCAATAAGCCAGGACTTTGGATCAGCAGCGCATCGTCTAACTGTTCTTTTAAGATGCCGTCAAAGACATTAACCGAACCGATAAACTCGGCGCTGTAGCGGCTATTCGGGTGCTCATAAATCTCCTCAGGTTCGCCGATTTGCACGAATTTCCCACGATTCATAATGGCAATTCGCCCCGCCATCGTCATCGCCTCTTCCTGATCGTGCGTCACCATTACGCAGGTCACGCCCACGCGCTCTAAGATATCTGCCACTTCCAGCTGCATGCGCTCACGCAGTTTTTTGTCTAATGCTCCCATGGGCTCATCCAGCAGCAGCAATTTTGGCCGTTTGGCCAAACTGCGCGCCAACGCAACACGCTGGCGCTGCCCGCCTGAAAGCTGATGCGGCTTACGTTTCGCATATTCTTGCATATGCACCAGCGACAGCATTTCTTCCACGCGCTGGCTGATTTCACCGCGGCTCAAGCGATCTTGCTTCAAACCAAAGGCAATGTTTTGCTCCACGCTCATGTGGGGGAAAAGCGCATAAGACTGGAACATCATATTGATGGGGCGCTGGTAGGGAGGCACGTGGGCTAAATCCTGCCCATCGAGGACAATTTGCCCGCTGGTAGGCATTTCGAAACCGGCAAGCATGCGCAGTAACGTGGATTTTCCACAGCCGGATGCGCCAAGCAGCGCAAAAATTTCGCCTTTATAAATCGTGAGATTGACGTCATCGACGGCAAGTTGCCCGTCAAAGGTTTTACTGAGATTGCGAATTTCCAACAGCGGCGTAAACGCTTTATGCACCTTAGGTGCCTGACGGGGGATAATATCATTCATTCGGGACGTCCTCGCTCTCGTACCTGATACAGACCCGGCTGCATCGACACATACCGCTCAACGAGCAGTGTAAAAGCACACAGGCAAAGAGGTTTTCTCTGCCTGTGTATTCAGCGTAGCCACATTATTTGTCTACGTAACTGTTTCGCTGATTTATTTTCCGGTTTTCACTTTGGTCCAAGCTCGGGTGATCACGCGGTCAATTTTTGGCGATTGCACTTTAAGCGTGAACATTTTTGCTCTCACGTCCGGCGGAGGATAAATTCCCGGATTATCCCGCACCTCTGGATTTACCAGCGGTGTCGCCGCTTTATTGGCGTTAGCGTAATAAACATGGTTGCTGATATTTGCGATCACTTCAGGGCGTAATAAGTAGTTGAGGAACTGATATGCCTCAGGGGTGTTTTTAGCATCAGCGGGCATCGCAAACACATCGAAGAAGATCAGTGCGCCTTCTTTCGGAATACTGTAGGCAATATCCACGCCGTTTTTGGCTTCTTTGGCACGATTGGCGGCCTGCATCACGTCGCCCGACCAGCCGACCGCGACGCAAATATCACCGTTGGCTAAGTCATTGATGTACTGAGAGGAATGGAAATAACGAATATTTGGACGAAGTTTTAACAGCAGATCGTTCGCCGCGCCGTTGTAGTCGTTGGCATCAGAGCTGTTAGGGTCTTTACCAATGTAATTAAGTACGGTGGCATAAATTTCAGCGGGTGCATCAAGGAATGACACGCCGCAGCTTTTCAATTTCTCCAGATTCTCAGGTTTCAACACCAGATCCCAGCTATTCACCGGTGCATCTTTACCCAATGCCGCTTTCACTTTCTCGACGTTGTAACCAATCCCCGTGGTCGCAAAGGTGTACGGAATCGCATATTTATTGTCTGGATCGTGCTTAGCCACCAGCTGTAACAGCTCAGGATCGAGGTTTTTATAATTACTCAGCTGGCTTTTATCTAAGGGTTTAAATACGCCCGCACCGACCTGACGCTCGAGGAAACTGGCGGAAGGCACAACCAAATCAAAACCGGTACTGCCGGCCATCAGTTTGCCTTCCAGCACTTCATTAGAATCGAAAACGTCGTAAACCACCTTGATACCGGTTTCTTTGGTGAAATTCGCCAAGGTGTCTGGCGCGATATAGTCAGACCAGTTGTAAATATGCAGCGTTTTCTGATCGGCTGCCGTTGCCCCGGCAGCCATTAAAGCCCCTGAAATGGCACCTACCAGCCACTTTTTATTCCCGTTGATCATCATCAATCCCTCCAAATAATGTAGAAACGGCGCGCACTAGCCCGTTTACCAGCAGTGATGGCATGCGACAGCAGATCGTTATGCATATAAAATCAGAAAAAACGGTTATTTCTTCATTTAAATGTTGGGTAATAATATGAGGAAAATCTGAGCTGTACGCTGCAAATCAAGCATAACTGCAGATAGCCTATCCAGCCACCGAGCGGTGGAAAAAACGTCAATTATCGATTTTCTATGCAATTGCATCTATGTCGTGCGCCATTCATGCCTCTAATGGCGTCAGATATCGGGGAGATTGATTAGTTTGCAGAATATTTATGAGGTTTTTATACAAAAACTAACGGCACCATAACGGTGCCGTTGAACCATGTCAGCGCAGTGACTGTCAGTGGCGTTATCACTAATGCAGCAGAGGTCCGCTCATGGCGTCTGGGTCGTAATCGGCGTCGCTTTCTTCACCTTCGCCGAGAAACAACATGCCATTGGCGCGCGTCTCCATCATGATCATCGAAAGCTGTTCTTCGCCCTGTTTCATGAACTCAGCAAACTGCTCAAGCGTCACGCCAACGCTGCCGTTCAATGAAAGACAGGCAATCAGCTTCGGTAAATTGTCATCCTGAATATCAACAAAGACTTTCACTGCCAACGTGCTGGCGTTCATTTGACTGAGATCGGCAACCAACGGGATCAGCGAGGTTGGGCGTATTTCAGCCAGTGCGCTGAACAAAATCGTTTTATCGATCATATCGACTTTGGCATCAAATACACCGTCAAAATTCTGCATATGTGGCAGATGTAGCGCTTGGCAGGAGTCACACTCAAAAAAGGTGATGCCCAGTTGATCCAGCCAGCGTCGTAAAAGATCCAGATCCGGGACGATTAGCGAATCCATAGTGGCCTACCTTACAAAAATGATAAAACAGGAGATAATAAGCACAGACGTAGAAAAGGGGCATAGCTTACGGAAAATTGCCCGTTTTATCTATGCTCAAAGACAATTAATTCATCAATCTTGGCGGAAAGAGGAGTACACAATGTCGCTGACGCGCTATGCCACCATGGACCCATTGATGCTGATGAGCATCGTCAACATGAAACTCCGCGACGAGTGCCCATCGCTAGAAGATTTGACCCGCCGTTATGATATTTCAATCAGCGGATTACAGGAACGATTGGCGCAGGCGGGATATCACTACCAGCCTGCAACCAACCAGTTTGTGCAGGTTTAGTGCTTTTTGCGCGCAATCGTGCGCTCAATGTAGTCGATCATCATGTCTGCGATATCTTTCCCGGTGGTAGTTTCAATGCCTTCCAACCCCGGCGAAGCGTTGACCTCCATCACCAACGGGCCTCGTTCGGAACGTAGGATATCAACGCCTGCCACGCATAAACCCAGCGTGGCAACGGCTTTCAGCGCCACCTCGCGTTCTTGCTCGGTGATAACCACCCGTTTGGCGGTACCGCCGCGATGCAGGTTAGAACGAAACTCACCGGGTTTAGCCTGCCGTTCGATAGCCGCTATCACGCGTTTGCCGATCACGAGACAACGTATATCCGCACCCTGAGCCTCTTTGATGTATTCCTGCACCAGAATGTGCGCATTCAAACCACGAAAAGCATCAATAACACTTTCCGCAGCCTGACGCGTTTCAGCAAGAACCACGCCGATCCCCTGCGTTCCTTCAACCAGCTTAACCACCAGCGGAGCACCGCCGACCATTTCAATCAAATCGCTAGTATCGTCAGGACGGTGCGCGAATCCCGTGATAGGCAAATCGATGCCCTGTTGAGCCAATAGCTGTAATGAGTGCAACTTGTCACGGGCTTTGGCTATCGAAGCGGCGTTGTTCAGCGGAAAACTACCCAACATTTCAAACTGCCGCAAAACCGCCGTGCCGTAAAAGGTGATCGCCGATCCAATGCGTGGGATAACGGCGTCATAGCGCTCTAACTGGCGCCCTTTTTCATGCACGCTGGGGGCCGCGCAGTTGATGTTCATATAACACGAAAGCGGATCAACAATATCAATGTGGTGACCACGTCGCAGCGCCGCCTCTTTCAAGCGTTTACATGAATAAAGGGAGCCATCACGGGAAAGTATGACGATATTCACAGCCAACCTCTTAAACCAGTAGGCAAACTATCTTAGGATCCAACCTTGTTTATGCAGATATTCCAGCATAAACGGGCGGCTCTCTTTCGCCAGCGTGCGCTTAATCTGCTCGCTCCAAGTATCGCTACGTGTATTGCTTCCGCGGCTTTGATAGTAGGCGCAAATATGGGCGTCGTATTGCGCGAGAAGTTCGCGATCGAGCGGCTGATAGTAATTTTCATGTACCACCATCGCCTGAGGTAAACGCGGTTTTTGCGCAGGGTTGGTCGCCGGATACCCAAGGCACAATCCCATCAGCGGCAGCACATTTTGTGGCAGCTTTAATAACTGGGTGACTTCCTCAATATTATTACGTAGCCCGCCAATATAGACACCGCCTAGTCCCAACGATTCAGCCGCAGTAAAAGCGTTCTGCGCCATCAGCGAAGTATCAACGGTACCCAACAGCAGTTGCTCGGCCAGACCTAATTGAGCTTCAGGAAAAATTTCTTTATGACGATTGAAATCAGCGCAGAAAACCCAGAACTCTGCAGCATCGGCCACATGCTGTTGGCCTCCGGTTAACTCAACCAGTTGCTCACGTAGTGAAGGATCGGTAATACGAATAATAGAGCTGCACTGCAAGAAGCTTGAGCTCGACGTTGCACGTGCCGCAGCAAAAATTGCCTCCCGCTCTGCGTCACCGATAGGCTGTGGCGTAAACGCACGGACAGATCGATGTGAACACAGAAGATCAATGGTTGGCGTCATTTTTATGCTCCTCAGATTTTGTTTCAGGTTTTGCCGCCGACGCATCTTGCTTTGGCGTTAAACTAAACAGCGGTGTTTTGCTGTGCGTCAAACTCCAAATCAGCGCCACGGCAGCCGGTATCATCAATGCAACACCGGCAAAAATCATCATGACCGCCGCAAGCGGTGTCGCAAGCAGATCGGGTAGATGAATATAATCGTGAATGCTGAGATAGGCTACCACCAGCAGTACCATTCCCAGCGCTTCACAGATTAAAACAGGTCTAGGCAAATCCCCTAAAGCCTTCATGCGGACTCCCTAAATAGGTAAAATTTATCAAAGTAACAGGCAAATCCTACTTTTTTTTAACTGCCGTAGCAGGCATAGTAAACGCAGTTAAAGTGAGTCGGCGCTAAACATTATCAAGATTTAGTGAATAAGCTCAAATCAATCAAGGAGTTCTCATGTTTGCAGTAATTTTTGGGCGTCCGGGCTGCCCGTATTGTGTCCGTGCTAAAGAGTTGGCTGAGAAACTGACCGAAGAACGCGATGATTTCAACTTCCGTTATATTGATATCCACGCAGAAGGTATCACTAAAGCCGATCTGGAAAAAACCGTCGGTAAACCGGTTGAAACCGTTCCACAGATTTTCATCGATCAGAAACACATTGGCGGATGCACTGACTTTGAAGCCTATGCCAAAGAAAATCTGGCTCTGTTCCAGTAATCGTTTTCTGCTTCGAAAAAAGGGCATCCATTTGGATGCCCTTTTATTTTATCTATCCGAATGTCATGAGTTTTTAGCGATAGCGCTCAACGCCAAGAGAGCGCTTCTTCTGCCAGGTGAGCGCAACAAACCAAAAAAGAAACGCGCCTGACGTCGACCAGAAAAGCGCACTGGTTCCATACGCAAACATCTGTAATCCGTTACGGAGCTCTGTTCCATAAAACAGGTGAATCAATGTTGAAGCCAGCACGGCACAAAGGGTGCCAAGAAAAGGATAAAAAATGCGGCCGCTCACAGAAGCATAGCTCGCTATAAATCCTGGAATAACAAACCACAGCAGGCTGATTTCACCTTTCATTACAATATTGGGGCCGTCTGCGTGATCCCACGGTTTTAATGCCATGAAGAGCAAGCTGACCAAGATAAAAGCAACTATCGCGCCCAACCAACGCCGATACATTGTCATCAAAAATCCCTCTTTCCTTAGAAGCGATATTCAATACACCCACAGTAACCTGCTATTTTCACCGCCCTTGGCGAAACAGATAGCCCTGTGAGCCCACGCATTCCCTAGCGCGATAACGTGCAAAAGACGCATTCCCACATGTTTCGGCTTTTTGTTGGCCGAACACACAAGTCGCGTCTAAAATAGCTGCCAATACATCGTTCGTATTGGGGTTTCATCTATTACTGCGGATCTCCGAGTTAAAGATGAAATTTATTATTTTGTATGGTTGAATGTATCTCCAATAGTCAATCATATCAAGCGCAAGCTAGTTAACGATAAGTTATTCGCCGTGAACATTGATGTCGCAAGTTTGTTAACAGGAAATTACATCCTGCTGTTGTTCGTTGTCTTGGCGCTGGGGCTATGCCTCGGTAAATTACGTCTGGGTTCCGTTCAGCTCGGTAACTCCATTGGCGTTTTGGTTGTCTCTCTTCTACTCGGACAACAGCATTTTGCCATCAACACGGAAGCACTGAATCTCGGCTTTATGCTGTTTATATTCTGTGTGGGCGTAGAGGCCGGTCCCAATTTCTTCTCTATCTTTTTCCGCGATGGGAAAAACTATCTCATGCTGGCCCTTGTGATGGTTGGCAGTGCGTTAGTGATGGCTTTGGGCTTTGGTAAACTTTTCCATTGGGATATCGGCTTAACCGCTGGGATGTTGGCAGGCTCAATGACCTCCACGCCGGTGCTGGTAGGTGCGGGCGATACACTGCGTCAAACCATGACTAACAATCCTAATCTCGCCCATCTGCAAGACAACCTAAGCCTTGGCTATGCTCTGACCTATCTCATTGGTTTAGTCAGCCTGATTTTTGGCGCGCGTTATTTACCTAAACTCCAACACCAAGATTTGCCAACATCAGCGCAGCAGATTGCGCGCGAACGTGGATTAGATAATGAAGTGCAGCGCAAAGTTTTTCTGCCAGTTATTCGCGCTTACCGCGTTGGCCCAGAGCTGGTTTCTTGGGCTGATGGCAAAAACCTACGCGAGCTGGGTATTTATCGCCAAACCGGTTGTTACATCGAACGTATCCGCCGTAACGGCATCTTGGCCACGCCAGACGGTGATGCGGTTTTACAGGTCGGCGATGAGATTTCGCTGGTGGGCTACCCTGATGCCCATGCCCGCTTAGACCCAAGCTTCCGTAATGGGAAAGAAGTTTTCGACCGCGATTTGCTGGATATGCGCATCGTGACCGAAGAGATTGTGGTCAAAAACAACAATGCAGTGGGTAAACGCCTTAGCCAAATCAAACTGACTGACCACGGTTGCTTCCTAAACCGTGTGATACGCAGCCAGATTGAAATGCCTATTGATGACAACATCGTGCTCAACAAAGGCGACGTACTTCAGGTGAGTGGCGATGCACGCCGCGTTAAAAGTGTGGCAGAACGCATTGGATTTATTTCAATCCACAGTCAGGTTACTGACCTTTTAGCCTTCTGCGCCTTCTTTATCGTTGGCTTGATGATTGGCTTGATTACCTTCAAGTTCAGTAATTTCTCCTTTGGTATCGGCAACGCAGCTGGATTACTGTTCTCCGGCATCATGCTTGGGTTCCTGCGTGCCAACCACCCTACTTTCGGCTATATCCCGCAAGGGGCGCTGAACATGGTGAAAGAGTTTGGCTTGATGGTGTTTATGGCCGGTGTTGGCCTAAGCGCAGGTGCGGGTATGAACCACGGCCTAGGACAAATCGGTGGGCAAATGTTGCTCTCCGGCTTGGTCGTCAGCTTGCTGCCCGTTGTCATTTGCTTCCTGTTTGGTGCCTACGTGCTGCGCATGAACCGCGCCCTGCTATTTGGCGCCATTATGGGGGCCAGAACCTGTGCTCCCGCGATGGAAATCATCAGCGATGCCTCACGCAGCAACATCCCTGCACTAGGCTATGCGGGCACTTATGCCATAGCCAACGTACTGCTCACGCTCGCGGGGACACTTATTGTCATCATATGGCCAGGCGTCGGCGGATAATAAAACCTTATAATTCAAACAAAAAGGAAAAAGCTGTGATTTTTTTCACTTTGTCTGAAACTTTCTAGCCGCGATAAAGTCTTAATTAGTGCCACTGCTTTTCTTTGATGTTCCCCATATTGAGGAGCCCGATAGTCCCGCCTTCTTAGGTTCAAGACTACCGGGTTTTTTATTGCCTGAAATTTAAGTCTATATAAAACAATATGTTAAAAGTTACTCTTTAGACCGATGGCAGCAAAGTGGCAGCAGAGAAAAATCACTACTCCCCAGATATAAAAAACCGCCCGAAAAGTGAACTGGACCGCCGCGAACTATTGGATTATCTGGAATGCTCCCGCGTCGAACAGTGGCATGAACCGCCGATTAGTCTGGATGGGCTGGCGTGCACGTTCCGTGCAGCAACACACCACAGCTCGGCCATTTACGTAAAACGTAATATTCTGACCAGCACCTTCATTCCGTATAAGTTGCTTAGCCAGCAGGCATTCAGCCGCTTTGCGCTAGATTATCTGGTGTTCGGCAACGCCTATCTGGAAAAGCGTAGAAACCGACTCGGTGGCACACTCACGCTAGAGCCTACGCTGGCAAAATACATGCGCCGAGGCGTCGATCTCGATACTTTACGATCTAGATCCTTTTTCTTTCATGCAGATCCATGCATAACTAGCTGCTTAACACATGATGAGAAAACTAACATCACATAGTCTCCCACCAACAGAAGATCACTCTTCACCGTTTACACTTGCGTAGAATATTCATTTTTTAATTACCACAAAATAGAAAGCAAGTGATGATATATATGCGATAAAGCTAATTATAGTTACAATTACTTTATGTTTTATCCACCTTGTTTGCTCTCTAGGGAGGGATTTTATAAATCGTACCTCATTTACATCCATGTCACGCGTGTAGAACCCATTTTCTTTTGCTAGTAGCGCGATTATGAAGAATGAGTCCCGCATGAAAGAAAAAAAGAATCCACCATCCCTATACAACAATACTTGATTTGGAAGTTTATTGAATCTATTCATAAAAGAATTACATGTTTCTTGAAAATTTCTTTTTGAAAGAAAATATTGAATAAAGCAAAGTAATGTCGATAGCGCTGATATGGCCGCAAGTACGGCCATAATGAGTTCTTCAGTTGTACTAAAGATATTATTTACCATAAGTTTCATATACCTTATCACCCAACAATTCACCACCGGAACTACCAAGTTCATGTCCTACATGCTTAACAACGCCTATGCCAATAGTCTCATCACATAAATACTTTTATTTTATGAAGATAGTAAAAGCGAGATAGTTAACAATAAGTGATATAAATCCAAATATCAAAATTAAAAACTTAGCTTTAATCCAAAATATTTTTTTGGATGGTTGTTTTTTTATAAAAGAATATATGTTTTTATCTAAATTCCTAACAAAAAAGCTATCATCATTGAATATTGCGGCCATAAGGAAAAAAATATCCTTTTGGAATGTAAATAGGATACCAGAACTTTGATAGGCCAAGACATCTGCGGGTATGTAGTGATACTGTTCAAGGAACTCATTACATAGTTCCTTGTGTTTATTATTTTTTAATTCTGAATAAATGAAGGCTATCACTATGACAGCAAAACTGAAAAGTGATGAAAACATAATTAATGATTTCAATTACTCACCTCTCGATTCATATATATACTCTCCAAAGCCGTCTCCTAAATAAGAGTCTGTTTCTCCACCAACATTCCTACACTCTAGTATAACTCCGTAAGTTAGGTCTCTGACGCTACTCAGCTCATTGTTAATAATCTGTAGGAAATGTATGAAATTAGCATTAATATTATGCTAACAGAGAATAGTATATATTTTATTTTTATCCATAGCGTTATTTCACTAGGTAGCGATCTAATGAAGTTGTAGTGTTCAGACTTCATGTCTCTAACTATAAAATTACCTTCAGAAACTATTAGTGGGAATAAAAAGAAAAGATCTTTTTGAAAGGTTAGGAAAACGCCACCCGCTTGAGCGAGTATAATCCCCCCAGGTAAAAAACCAAACTCTTTAATAAATAAGGAGCATAAAGATTTATGTTTTTTGTTATTAATGACTGAATAAATAATGGTAGCAAAAAAAACCAAGAAGGATATAACTCCTAATGTCATAGTAATTAAATCCATTTTACTCACCAATCACCTCATGTGTTTTTTGAATCATTCGTCAAATTAACCACTTTCATCTTATATCAAAACCTGTTGTATTACCACATAAACAGCATCCTCTTCAGAGTAATATTTATTCATTAACCTTCCCTGACTTTACACAAATTACATATTATCACCCTAGTTGAAAACTATATCTGTGTTTTATATTTAAATACCAAATAAGCCTAGTGATTTCAAAATAAAAATATTTAGAGTTATAGAAGTAAAAGCCACCGATAACTCTAGTGGCTTTTTTCTATCTCACCTTTTAAAAATAAGAAGAATTAAAGCGATGGAGATAAAATACCCAAAAAATGCAGCGTTCGTAAGTGCGTCAAAACTTATAGTTAAATCATCAATTACGGCATTACATCGAACAGCTGTAATCTGTTCATGAGGTTCTATACCTACATATTTTAGGGTAGTGTAATACCCCAAAACAAGCCCAAATAAAAACACACTATAAATTACCGTAATGAGAGAAATACTCCCCCCATCGAATTAAGCCCTTAATCGACATTATATGATCCACCTAGAATACCGTCTACTGTGCCACCAGAGTACCCACTCAATGAACCGGCTTCGGACATAGAGCCTGTACCAGCATGTAAGAATTTGCCTCTTGTCGTATCCTCTATTTCAGACATGGCCGTAATATTTTCATATTTACTTTTGAATTTGGAGGTGACTTCTAAAACGTTCATGGAACTGAGGGAGTGACTCATTTTCTCAAGAAAGTTTTGCAGTGAAATAGGTATTGAAAAATCCTCTTCACCTTCAATAGGGAACTGCGTGGTCATTGGTGTATAACTAGTCCCAAATATTTTACTGCCCGCTTGTCGTAGAACGGTCACTGAACCACCATTTCTAATTGATTAACAATTGGAATAATATACCAATTAAACCATACCAAAAATGAGTGAATGTTCAGATTTTCTTATAATTCAGAGTTTGCCAATACCGCCTATACGGGACCTATTTTCTTTCCTTCTCATTAGCCAGTGCAGCCAGATACTTACGATCACCCAAGACAATCTTCAACGAAAAAGCTCACACGGTGTGACTTATGGATTTAACGAATGGCGGGCGTGGCACAATTGAACGAATGGTTCAGGCGTATGGTTTCAAGACTCGACAACAACTTTGCGATCAGCTTGGTGTGTCTAAAAGCACATTAGCAACGCGCTATATGCGTAACTCTTTCCCTTCAGATTGGGTAATTCAGTGCGCGCTAGAAACAGGATTGCCTTTACACTGGATCGCATTTGGTGCAGGCCCACAGCAAGACGTGGGTGACATTGATGTTTCTACGATGTTTCTACGCTTCCAAAATCAAAACTCATAAATGGGAAGTTACAGGAAGATGGCTTTTATCTATTCGATAGTCTTTTCTTCCTGAAAAACTGCAGAACCCTATCGTTATTGTTGAGCAGGATGCAGAGCATATCTGTGAACGCCAGTTTGAAGATGTTCGGATGGTAGTAACTTACTGATTTTAAAGACTCAGTCTCATAACCGGGTTTTTATAGCCTGAAATAAATACCCGCATTAAATCAAATAGTTAAACCATCACTGGTATTTATACTTGATGGCGAATTTCATTCAATAACTCCCCTCGCCCTTAATGTTGGCTTAAGCAACTCGCTATACCCTAAGCCTGTTCTGTCATTCAGATCGCCAAGCTGGTTGCTTTTTTGCATCGAGGCAGATTTGAACCCATAGTAATTTTAAAGCCGTTCTCATGATGAGTCGGATTGAGGCCATCTTCTATCAAGGTGGTGCCTAATGGACTTTCACTCATTATTGGTAATGCTATGAAGACTCAAAATAAAATTATCTCAATCCCTCTGTATGCAAACTCCCGCGACCTGATCATGGGCCAGTCGCTATTTAGCGGTGCGTTTTATCTTGTTATCCCTTTCCTTGTGCTATTTATGCATGACTCACTGCGGTTATCTGGAGAGATCATCGGGTTCGTCGTTGGGCTGCGCTTTTTTGCTCAGCAAATGATGTATATGAAGAGTGACCAACTTGCTCACGCTATTGGTGGGAAAAATCTTTTGCTACTTGGGTGTATGACGCAGGCGAGTGGTTTTTTGTGTTTAGCATTCGCGAGTCAGCCCAACCTGCTCATCGCTGGAGTATTACTCACTGGGATTGGTGGCGCGTTATTTGCGCCGGCCAAAAGCCTGCTGCTGAATGAAGCGGGCGAAGGCGATCATAAGCTGAAATCTGGCAAGGTTTTGGAACTTGGGAATTCAGTGGCCATAGCGGGCGAACTAGGCGCTATTGTTGGGCCTTTACTGGGTTTTTGGTTAGTCGACCTGGGTTTTCATGCCTTAGCATGGGGCGGCGTTTTGGTGTTTGTTGCTGCAATGATTTGGTTAGCGCAAAAACTGCCTGCCAGTTTCTATTACCCAGAGTTGCCCAAGCAAAAAGGCAGCTGGCAGAACGTGTTACAAAATCGCCGCTTCTTAGTGTTTGTATTAGCCTACAGCAGCTATTTGCTCAGCTACAGCCAGCTATTTTTAGCTCTTCCTCTGACGCTGCGTCATTTGGGCGGCGAGAGTGAGTATATTGGCCTGTTGTTTGCGTTTTCCGTGCTGATTTCAGCGCTGGTCCAAAAAGGTCTACGCAGTTTTACTAACAGAAAAGAGAGCCAGCTATTAGTGATGGGATTTTCAACCCTGTCGCTCGCCTTCATCTATATGGCATTTATTGCGATACGCCACCAGACCACCGGCTGGCACGGCTATTTGCCGCTGTTGATGTTTGTATTCCTCATCAACTGTGGGCAGATTCTGATTGTGCCAACGGCCAAGCGCCTTGTGAGCTATTTTGCAAATGGCAATGATACAGCGCCGTATTATCAGGCACTGGCGCTGAGCGGTGGCTTTGCGGTTTTAGTTGGCAGCCCAATCATCGGGGAACTGATGGAGGCCACTCGTCATAGTCTGACGCTCGCGGGCCTACCTTGGTTTGTGATGGCGTTATTCCCTGCACTTAGCGCCATGGCTATCGGGCTAATGTTCCCGACCACGCCAGCAAGAGCTTACTAATCATTCAAAAAATCATTCATAAACCGAATGGTGCATCGCCCCTTAATGTTCCCTTAAGCTGTGATTGTTAAGGTAATGACATGGGGTGAGGCACCCTATTTGCTTCAAATTCTGAATACCACACTTTTTGCTAATTTTCAGATTACTGGCCTTTACTCCCGCGATGCTGACTTTTATTGTATGCGCTCTTTTGCCGTTACTGATGTGGGCCAATGTGGTCTTTCTGCTCGGCTTTGTTTGGGTGTCATTCGATAAAATAGCTGTTATTTCATTGAGATGCCTATTTTGGGTTTGTTAGAAGAGTAAGACGTTATATGGAACAGTTTAACCAAGCGTTCTTTATACTTGTGAACGCCACACCAAATTCTCCGGCTTGGCTCATTGCATTAGCTAAGTTTTTTGCCAACGATTTGATCGCCATTGTGCCGATACTGATCGTGAGTTTTTGGCTATGGGGACCACGTAAAGCCATGGCCGAGAATCGCACTCTTGCAACCAAAGCCACCTTCGCACTCATTTTCGCCCTGCTCGCCTCGCGCGTCATTGGCATGATATTCCCCCATGCTCGACCGTTTGTAGATGGCATCGGTTATCAATTTATCCCGCATGCGCCCGACAACTCTTTCCCTAGCGATCATGGTACCGGCATCTTTACCTTCGCCTTGGCATTTTTGTTCTGGTATCGCCATCTGTTATTCGGTGTGATTTTATTAGCATTGGGCATTTGCATTGCTTGGTCACGCGTCTATCTTGGCGTGCATTGGCCGCTAGATATGGTTGGCGGGCTGCTCGTAGGACTCATGAGCTGTGCGGTAACGCAGCTGCTTTGGGGCATGATTGGCCAAAGCATCGTGAGTCGCTTACACCAGATTTACGCCTTCAGTTTTGCGCTGCCGATTCGACGAGGATGGGTGAGACAATAAGCCCAATGAGATAATCAGCCCGTTTTTGCGGGCTTTTTTGTATTTGCTAGACTACAGTCACTCAATCACCAATTTGCGCCTCAGCAGGCACAGAGGTAAGATGAAAGGCCTCGCGAACGATTGAATTCGTTGAAAGTAGTCGCATTTATCTCATCCAACACCACGTTGGAACGTTGTTCCTTCTCCGGAATCTCATGGGAAAAGGCATCCCGATTATTCTTGCCCGGCTTAAGTACCGGCCACTTTACTGAGAGAAATTATGGAAACCCGGCGTTACGATCGTATTAACCGCTTGTCACAGGCGCTCAAACGAACAGATAAACTACATCTTAAAGATGCTGCCGAGTTACTTAATGTCTCAGAAATGACGGTGCGCCGCGATTTAGCCTCACAAAGTAGCGATGTGGTTTTGCTGGGTGGTTACGTGGTGTTAGATCCTAAAATCCATCAAAGCGCTCGTTACTTCGTGACCGACCAGCAGGAAAAACGTGTCAAAGAAAAACGCCACATCGGCACACTGGCCGCGCAACTGGTGCAAGAAGATGACGTGGTCTTTTTTGACTGCGGTACCACGGTTCCTTTCATCATTGATGCTCTTGATGAATCTCTCAGCTTTACCGGCGTCTGTTACTCATTAAATACCTTCATGGCATTGCGAACCAAACCAAACTGCCGCGTAATCTTGTGCGGTGGGTCATTTAATCCAGACAGCGCCATTTTCGTTGCCAACGGGCTCTGTAGCGAGTTGGATAATCTTTGCCCCACGCTGGCCTTTATTTCTGCTGCAGGCATCACCCCCAAACAGGGCGCGACCTGCTTTAATCTTGACGAGATAGCACTTAAACAAAAAGCGATTCAGCGTGCACGGCGCTCGGTGCTCATCGCTGATGCCAGCAAATTTGGTGAGGTCAAACCCGCTTGGATTGCGCCACTTTCCGAGTTTTCCATGCTAATCACCGATCAAGCACCAAGAACGGAAATTTGTCAGTTCTTGATCTTAAAAAACGTACAACTTTTGTGCTAATCGCTATTTAATAATCATTATCACTTTGATAAACCTATTTATAAACTACAGTTTCAAGATAATTGGAGCTGTAGTCATTTCACCATTATAGTCGTTTGTTTATTTACCAATCCTTTCTTCCCTATTCACCATTTCCTTTCTCACCAATAAGTTAATTAATCATACTTAATTGCCAATTCCACTCTTCGAAGTCAATATTGTTTATTAGTTACGCTCAAGGAATAATCAGTTTCAATCTAATTTTTCGGTTAAAACACATATATTTTCGTCATACAAAAAACAATAAACCAACATAAATAAATTCATATAAAACAGTTAGTTAAAATATCATCACTTATAATACACATGTTGACTATAACCAAAGTGATAAGAATCTTTGTTTTTTTGAATTCAGTTAAATCGTGTTTTTTATTTCACATAAGAAACGAATTTTTACTAATTTTCCTAATGCTGTTAATTAGCATGAATTTCCTTGTTAATTTTGTGTGTTTATTTTAGCCTAAAAATCAGAAAAAACGCGATAAAATCGAGTGAATATCGCAATTGAGAGCCGGATCACGGACGTTTTAACTGTAAAAATATATCTTTGCCGCCGAAAACAGCTGCAACTCACCAACAATTAAAAAGAGCATTTTATGAACGGACTATTATTTGTTCGCTTTTTTTATTTTGGCTGAGCAGGACAAAAGCAAGCTCCATGAAAAAGTAAGCTTAATGCGTTCCTTTTATACACTGTTGGTTTTATACACTGTTGTATAGTGCAGCCGCTTTATTTAATGGAATGAATCCATTTTTATAACCAGGTAATTAGCAACACACGCAGTACGTTGAATTGAATAAAGTTCTTTCGTAGTACATCACGACTGAACAAAGAATTGTTTTGATAAGAAACTGTTTTAAACGTGTTCACTTCGGAGACCCTATGGACACTACTCAGACTAGTACTATTACTTCTACTTCTGGTTCCGCAACGGCCTGGCGCAAGTCAGATACCATGTGGATGCTGGGCCTGTACGGCACAGCGATTGGTGCAGGCGTACTGTTCCTGCCAATCAACGCCGGCGTCGGTGGTTTAATTCCACTGATCATCATGGCAATCATCGCTTTCCCTATGACTTTCTTTGCGCACCGCGGCCTGACCCGTTTCGTGCTGTCTGGTAAAAATCCAGGCGAAGACATCACTGAAGTTGTAGAAGAACACTTTGGCGTTGGCGCAGGTAAACTGATCACCCTGCTGTACTTCTTCGCTATTTACCCGATTTTGTTGGTATACAGCGTTGCTATCACCAACACCGTTGATAGCTTCATTACTCACCAGCTGGGTATGTCTTCACCTCCACGCGCCATTCTGTCTCTGATCCTGATTCTGGGTCTGATGACTATCGTTCGCCTGGGTGAACAGTTCATCGTTAAAGCAATGAGCATCTTGGTATTCCCGTTTGTTGCAGTACTGATGATTCTGGCTCTGTACCTGATCCCTAACTGGAACAGTGCTATCTTCGAAACTTCAGCTATGACTCAGTCAATGAGCGGCAGCGGCCTGTGGATGACTCTGTGGCTGGTAATTCCAGTTATGGTGTTCTCTTTCAACCACTCACCAATCATCTCTGCGTTCGCCGTTGCGAAACGTGAAGAGTACGGTGTAGACGCTGAGAAGAAGTGTTCTAAGATCCTAGCTTATGCACACATCATGATGGTTCTGACCGTTATGTTCTTCGTGTTCAGCTGCGTATTGAGCCTGTCTCCAGCGGATCTGGCTGAAGCTAAAGCACAGAACATCTCTATTCTGTCTTACTTGGCTAACCACTTTAATACTCCAGTTATCGCATACATGGCGCCAGTTATTGCCTTCATCGCGATCACTAAATCCTTCTTGGGTCACTATCTGGGTGCTCGTGAAGGCTTCAACGGTATGGTTATCAAGTCTCTGCGTGGCAAAGGCAAAACTATTGAAACCAGCAAACTGAACAAAATTACTGCGCTGTTCATGCTGCTGACCACTTGGGCTGTTGCAACGCTGAACCCAAGCATTCTGGGTATGATCGAAACCTTGGGTGGCCCAGTTATCGCGATGATCCTGTTCCTGATGCCAATGTACGCCATCCATAAAGTTCCAGCGATGCGCAAATACAGCGGCCACATCAGCAACGCATTCGTAGTCATCATGGGTCTGATTGCAATCTCTGCAATTCTGTACACCCTGTTTGGTTAATCGCTGTAAGAGTTAATGCTCTACCGGCCAGCGCACTCTTCTCTTGCGCTGGCCGTATCACCCCCCTTCTCTGGCAGCACCATTCTTTATATCCACAGTAATTGGAATTGCAGCACGGTAGCAGCTTCAAGTACGAAGGATATAGCCCTGTTTAACGTACGGAGGCGACATGATTAGCGTATTTGATATTTATAAAATTGGCATTGGCCCATCCAGCTCCCACACCGTGGGCCCAATGAAAGCCGGTAAAGAATTCTCTGACGATTTAATTGAAAAAGGCATCCTGAGCGATGTCACCCGCGTCGTTGTTGACGTTTACGGTTCGCTCTCACTGACCGGTAAAGGCCACCACACCGATCTCGCTATCATTATGGGTCTGGCGGGCAACATGCCTGACAGCGTTGATATCGATATGATCCCCGGTTTTATTAAAGACGTGGAACAGCGTGGACGCCTGTTGTTGGCCAAAGGCCAGCACGAAGTGGATTTCCCGCTGGAAACCAGCATGAACTTCCACCAAGACAACCTGTCGCTGCACGAGAACGGCATGCGTATTACTGCGCTGGCTGGCGACACCGTCGTTCATAGCAAAACCTATTACTCTATCGGCGGCGGCTTTATCGTTGACGAAGAAAACTTTGGCAAACAGTCTGAAAACGCAGTGCAGGTGCCTTATCCATTCAAGAGCGCCGCAGATTTGCAGGAACATTGCAAAGCATCTGGGCTATCTCTGTCTGGGTTGGTGATGCAAAACGAACTCGCTTTGCATAGCAAAGAAGAGATCGAAGCCCACTTCACGCGCGTTTGGGATGTCATGCGTAGCGGCATCGAGCGCGGAATGAATACCGAAGGCATTTTGCCGGGGCCGTTGCGCGTTCCACGTCGTGCATCAGCGCTGCGTCGCATGCTGGTGACCCACGATAAAATGAGCGTTGACCCAATGGCCGTGGTTGACTGGATCAACATGTACGCCTTTGCCGTGAACGAAGAGAATGCGGCCGGTGGTCGAGTGGTCACCGCACCAACCAACGGCGCATGCGGGATTATCCCTGCGGTATTGGCCTACTACGATAAATTCATTCGTGAAGTTAATACTAACTCGTACTCTCGTTACTTCTTAGCCTCTGGGGTTATTGGCGCACTGTACAAAATGAATGCGTCGATCTCCGGTGCTGAAGTTGGGTGCCAAGGTGAAGTTGGGGTTGCCTGTTCAATGGCCGCAGCGGGTCTGACTGAGCTGATGGGCGGAAGCCCTGCGCAGGTTTGTATGGCCGCTGAAATCGCCATGGAACACAACCTTGGTTTAACTTGTGATCCAGTTGCAGGCCAGGTTCAGGTTCCTTGTATCGAACGTAACGCTATCGCCGCCGTGAAAGCGGTCAACGCTTCTCGTATGGCAATGCGCCGTACCAGCGACCCACGCGTTTGCCTAGATAAAGTGATCGAAACCATGTACGAAACAGGCAAAGATATGAATGCCAAATACCGTGAAACTTCACGCGGTGGCTTGGCACTCAAGGTTCTGACCTGCGGTTAATAAGTGCTTAGTATGGGTGCTTAGTGGCTGATGCTAACACCACAAGATTGAGCCTCACTTCGATTTATAGTCGGGTGGGGCTTTTTTCTATCTGCTTTCAGCTAATGCATATACCCAAAATAGTTCGAGCGGCATTGAGGCGGCAAATGAGTGAATCCCGATGAGCTTACTCAAGTAAGTGATTCGGGTGAACGAAAGCGGCCAACAAAAATGCAGCTTGAAATATGAAGGGTATAAAGCAGACAGCCCTAAGCACCCGCAGCCAAACTAACGGTGATTTTTCGGTGAGAAAAGCGGTATTTCATACTGCGATGAAGACTTGCGAAGAGAATTGCATAAAGCATGAATCAGCGTGCATGTTGCACGCTGATTGTTGGAAGTATTAGCCAAACCACGAACCGAACAACTGATGAATTTTCATCATCACAAAGTCGATGATACGACCAAAGAAGCCGGCCTCTTTCACTTCGTTGAGCACCACCAGCGGACGCTGCTCAATAGTTTTGCCGTTCAATTGAAAATCTATCGTCCCGACCACTTGCCCTTTGGCCAATGGTGCTTCCAACTGAGGCTGGTTGAGGGTAAAGCTAGCCTTCAGGTTTTTCAGCTGCCCGCGCGGAATGGTGACACCGGCGTTTTTGTCGACGCCCAGTTCCACTTCGCTCTTATCACCAAACCACACTTTTTCAGTGGTAAATGCCTGTCCAACTTTAATTGGCGTAACGGTTTCATAGAAGCGGAAGCCCCACGTCAGCAGCTTTTTACTCTCTTCGAAACGAATTCGATCCGTTGGCGCGCCCAGCACAACCGAGATCAAACGCATTGGACCATCGGTCGCCGAGGAGACTAAGTTATGGCCTGCACCTGAGGTAAACCCGGTTTTAATCCCATCCACGTTCAGGCTGCTATCCCACAGCAGACGGTTGCGGTTAATCTGACGGATTTTATTAAAGGTGAATTCTTTCTCTTTGTGTAACGCATACTCATCAGGTACATCAGCAATCAGACGCTGGCTGATCAACGCCATATCGCGCGCCGAGCTGTATTGCCCTTCAGAATCTAATCCGTGAACCGTTTTGAATGAGGTGTTTTTCAGTCCCCAAGCTTCAACGTATTTGTTCATCAGGCTGACGAACGCATCCTGACTGCCAGCAACATAATCGGCAAGCGCGATACTCGCGTCGTTACCCGATTGAATAACCACGCCTTTATTTAGCTCAGAAACCGGAACCCGATCGCCAGGTTTAAGGAACATCAGCGACGAACCGCGCAAAACGGGGTTACCCGTCGCCCAAGCATCTTTACCGACCACGACCATATCGTTAGGTGTGATTTTACCGGCCTTAATTGACTGACCGATCACATAGCTCGCCATGATCTTCGTCAAGCTGGCGGGGTCCAAGCGCTCATCGGCATTGGCCTCGGTGAGGATTCTCCCGCTGCCGTAATCCATCAGCACATAGGCTTTGGCATTGATTTGTGGGGCCGCCGGAGCAGCCTCATCAGCATAGGTCATCGGGATTGCCATTAACGTCAGGCCAGCCCCGAGAGTGATTTTTTTTATTAACGTAGTGAGTGCGATTTTCTTCATGATGATGCCAGCGTATCCATTCAGATAAATAAAAATTAATCTTTACCTTCGCAAAGGGCGTGTACACCCTGCTTGGAACCATAACGGCTTTAACTTAAAGAATAAACCCTAGATTATTAACCCTTTAAATATAATCCAACCTCACAAACTCGCTAATCAATTTTTTGCTTAATCATTGTGCTGTGCTGGGTCAAGTTTGCAGCAGTGTGGGGTGATATGCTGTTTCCTTCCATTGAAGGAGGATTGACATCGATGAGTAACAAGCCTTTAGATGAAAAATTTGATGTCATCATTATTGGTGCTGGGATCGCGGGAAGTAGTTGCGCATTGCTACTTGCCAGAGCAGGAATGAACGTTCTTCTATTAGAGCGCTCGTCGCAGGCCGGCGGGAAAAACATGTCCGGTGGACGACTGTATAGCTATAGCCTTAGCCGCTTGATCCCCGATTTTGCCTCCAGCGCCCCGCTAGAACGCCTAATAACTCAAGAGCGAATATCATTACTCAGCGATACAAGCGCCGTCACACTAGACTATCGCCACCCGCCTGAGGCATCACAAACAGCCTCCTATTCAGTGCTTCGCTCCCGTTTTGACCCTTGGCTATTGGCACAGGCTGAGGCCGCAGGTGCTCAATGCTTACTTGGCGTAAACGTAGACGCCCTTATTGATCGGTCAGGTAGCATTTGCGGCGTAAAAATAGGTGAGGAATCGCTCTATGCACATTGGGTGATCGTTGCTGAAGGCGCAAACACCCTGCTGGCAGAGAAGCATCAACTGGTTGCAAAACCGTTACCTCATACGATGGCCGTTGGCGTAAAAGAAATTCTCGCTTTGCCAGCAGAAACAGTAGAAGACCGCTTCACGCTGCTCCCTCAACAAGGCTGCGCTTGGATGTTTGCGGGCGCTTGTACCCAAGGAAAAGTTGGAGGGGGATTCATCTATACCAACCGCAGCTCGCTATCGCTTGGCGTGGTCTGCAACCTCTCGGCGCTCAACGATGCAAAACAGAGCCTGCCACAGCTTATGGAGAGTTTTCGCCAGCATCCGGTCATCGCGCCGATAATCAAAAATAGTGAACGGCTCGAATATAGCGCGCACCTCATTCCCGAAGAGATTACCCACAAGCCACGCTCAGTTTATGGCGCAGGCTACTTGCTAGTAGGCGATACCGCTGGCTACTGCGTTAATACCGGCTATACCGTACGAGGAATGGACTTGGCCATTCTCTCCGCTCAGGCCGCAGCCAAAACGATAATTTCCGCATGGCAAAAGCAAGATTTTAGCCCATCATCGCTAAGCGAATATCACGCCGCACTCAAAGAAACCTCGTTATTGTCTCTGATGCATCGCTATCGCCATGTACCAGAAATGCAACTCAAGATGCCCCGTTTGTTCGAGCACTACCCGCAACTAGCGGCCAATTTCATGCAGGATCTTTTTTCCATCAATGAAACTCCGCCACCGCCGCTAAGAACGTTGCTGTGGAAATATGCTAAACGCAGCGGGCTCACTCAATTGCTCAAAGACCTTGTGCGAGGGGGGAAAAGTTTATGAATACTCACGACAGGCTGGCGAAAAACCACTTTCAGTCTTCACCTGATATACCCGCGCATATCGTTTTATCTGCGGATATCGATCCGCAAACGGCTCAAGTATTGATTCATGGCTGCCCTGCCGGGCTTTATCAATTAGACGCCCAAAGCAATCTGATATTCGATCACCTAGGCTGTTTAGAGTGCGGCACCTGTCGAATTTTATGCGACAGCGCGGTTTTTTCGCGGTGGCAATATCCTCCCGCAGGCGCTGGGATCTTATTCAGATATGGATAATGGCGTGCTGTGAAGTATCTCCGCATACGTTGTGCGGCGGAGTGATATGTTATGTTCAGAATCTTTCATTAACATCATGCTGGAGAGCGCCCGTGTCAATTTTGCAACTTCTACGCCACCATCCCGTTATCGCCGCGGTGAAAGATACTGAAAGTTTAAATGTTGCATTGCAGTCAGACTGCAAGATTATTTCGGTGCTATACGGCAATATTTGCAACATCGGTGCGATTGTCCAGCGCATTAAAAACGCAGATAAATACGCCTTTATTCATGTTGATCTGCTTGATGGCACCTCGAATAAAGAAATCGTGATTAACTTCCTTAAAATAGTTACCGCCGCCGACGGCATCATCAGTACCAAAGCGTCTATGATTAAGGCCGCCCGAGCCCAAGGGTTTTACGGTATACACCGACTCTTTTTGCTCGACTCCATTTCATTTCACAGTATTGATAAGCAGGTTGCGCAGTCGAATCCAGACTGTATTGAAATTCTGCCCGGCTGTATGCCAAAAGTGCTGAAGTGGGTAACGGAGAAAATTGATCTGCCGATTATTGCCGGTGGCCTCGTGTGCGACGCTGAAGATGCTAATAATGCACTCGATGCAGGAGCCACCGCCATTTCCACCACCAATACCGGCGTGTGGAAACTCTCCTTTGACCAATAACGAAATCTAATTAACCACAGGACATCTTCAGCGGTCCTGTGGCTGAGTGTTCTGTGGCTAAGTGTTCTGTTGCACGCAAACCACTAATGCTTCCAGCACCGGATACATATCATCAACGATGGCGACATCAGCGTGAGCAAAAATAGCCGCCTGAGGATCGTTATTTATTGCCACAATAAATTGGCTGTGGCATATACCTGCAGAAAACGCCGCTGCTCCAGATACGCCTGCCGCAATGCAAATATCAGGCGCAACAATCGCGCCAGAGATGCCCACCAAGCTCGACATATCGCTCCACGCATTCATCACAACAGGGCGACTTGCGCCAAGTTTTGCCCCCAGCTGTTGCGCGATATCTTGCATTTTCTGGAAGCCTGCACCACTGCCCACGCCGTACCCCACCGCCAAGACACTGCGTGCCTCATTGAGCGGGAAAATATTCTCATTACGTTCAACCTCCGCCGAAAGTAGCCATTCACACTGGGGCGCTGGCTCCAGAATGTCTATTTGTGTAACCCGAGCAGCGGATGCAACGTCGATCGTCCCTCCACCACTCTGCGCTACAGATATACAGTACGGCGGTATAGGCAGCGAAAACTGAGCCAGCAGATGTTGTTCATAAACGGCTTTATAGGCCGTGCAGCTTGATGAAGAGAGCAAAACGGATCGCGCAGAAGCTATTGCACTTCCATGTAGCCGCATCCCTAGTCGAGCAGCCAGCTCGTTTCCCCACTGCCCACTACTGCACAGTATGGCGTCAGGCTGATACTCGGCGTAGGCCGCTTCGAGCCTAGATAAACAGGCTTCAACCTGTATCGGCTCAGGCACCGAAAACCCTATAATTTCAGAGGGTGATAAATCGAGCAACGGAAGCTCACTCGGCTTATTTTGATGATAAAACAGCCAAAAAGTGAAAGTAGCATTCTCGATTTGGCTATCTTGTAAAAACCGCCACATCTCACTGGCATGGCGCAAAAATACAGGCGAATTGGTATCAAAAATTAACGCAATTTTCATACATTTATTCTCTCTCGTAGATACAAATCATAGAGTTTGAGCGCTTTCTCTTGCGGCGTTTTTCCTTCAAGCCACTGCGTTTTTCTCTGTTTGCCAATAGAGGTTAGGCTTTCTAAAACCGGTGAACTAACCTGTTCTACCGGGCAAAACTCAGGTGCTACTGCTGCAATATTTGCTCTGCTGGCCGCCAATTTTTGCTTTAGCGTAGGTATTCGAAGCGCTGCTGCCTGAGTTGAGTTACCCACGGCCAAAACGGCTGGCAATGTTATCGTGAAGTGCTGAACTTCCGTCTCCATCGTTCGACTAACTCGAATCGAATTAGCCGTTGGCAATAATGTGAAATCACTTACCTGATTCAAATGTGGCCATCCCAGTATTTCAGCCAGCATCGCCGCCGTTTGCCCATCGTCAGCATCACCAAACTGCATCCCAAGCACGACCAAAGAATAGTGTTCGTGCTGCAGATAGTTCGCCAATATTGTCGCATTAGCCAATGGGTTAAAGGAGAGCTCGCCGGCGGGAACCATCAGCCGTGATGCCCGCTCAAAACCAAGTGCCAACAGTAGCTTAAGGTGATATTCAACCATGCTGTCATTAAAGGCTAGGGCTTCTAGCTTCAGGCTTTTATCTGCCGTCTGAGCTCTTAATAAAAGTTCAGCGGCGGTTTCATCAAAACAGCTCAGCGTTGAACGCACGTGGTCGATATTTAGCTGTCGCTGCTCATTAGGGATCCAGTCATGCTCGGATAACATGCTGAGATCGGGAAGAGGCTTAAACGTAAGTAATGCTTTCACGAAGATTGCTCCTTACAGAGGTTCAGAAGGCGTCAGTACCGTATGGGGTTCTTTTTTCCTTACCTGAGATGCGCCAACCAAGGTCGCCCCCTTGGTTTCTGGCGCCCATAGCAGGGAAACCCACGCGCCCAGTAGAAGCACTAAAGCCAGAATTAACGTGGTTGTGCGTATCCCCAGCTCTAACACCGACAGCGGCAGCAATCCCGTCCCCATTGCCGACCCCAACCGACTCATCGAAGTAACAAACCCCACCCCGAGCGAGCGAATGTCTGTGGGAAAACTTTCTGCCGGAAATACCCCAACCAAATTACTCACCGCCGAGATAGTCAATGTGAACATGCCAAACAGCCCTAACATCACGCTGACTTGCTGATATGGCGTGAATGCAAGGACCACAAGGCAAAAGACCAGCACGATAAATGAGCCAATTAAAAACCGTCGTCGCGAGCAATATTGGGTTAAGACCAAACCCAATAATGCGCCGACGATCAGCAGCCCATGCAGCAGCATATCTGTCGCAAAACCAGCATCGATGTTTAGCAGGATCAGCATGGAGGGCAGATAGGTGTAAATAGCAAAATACGGGATAACCAAACAGACAAAAAACAGGCTATTAAATGCCGTTCTACGCCAATAACGTGCTGAAAATAAAGTGCGAATGTGGTGGGAGGTTTCAACCGGTATTTCATCGTTAAGGATCACATTGCGCCCCAGATATAAACGAACTACCTGATGCGCTTCCTCAATTCGCCCCTTCCGCATCAGCCAACGCGGCGATTCTGGCGTTCCCCATCGCAGTAACATAATGCACAACGCCGGTATCGAGGCCGACCCGAGCAGCCAACGCCATGTATCCGGCCCTGAATCTGTAAACCAATGCCCCATCAGGCTGGCGAGCACGTAGCCAATCGTCCAAATCACGCTGAAAGCACCGAGCAGTACGCCTCGGTACTTGCGGGGGGCAAATTCAGCCAGCATGGTGTGACCAACCGCATAGTCTCCACCGAGCCCAATGCCAACCAAAACCCGTAGCCAAAAGAGCTGTTCGGGAGAGGTTACAAAAAACTGTAAAAAAGAGGCCAGCGTGATAAGCACAAAACTCAGGGTGAAAATCTTTTGTCGGCCAATATGGTCGGATAGCCAGCCTAATGTCAGGCTGCCAATAAATAGGCCGAATAATGCAGAACTGCCAATCAGCCCTTCCCAAGCGGGAGAAAGCCCCATTTGTGGCTTAATCTGCACTAGCGCGAAACCAATCACGCCAAGCACATAACCATCCGTTAGATGCGCGCCAAACGTTAAACCCGCAATACGAAAATGAAAACGGCTTAACGGAATATCATCCATCCGTACCTGCTGAGGGCGTTGTTGTAACATTCTGATCCTCATGCGCAGTCACTTGTCTCAATGCGCATACTCAGATCAATAGACCTGAGTATGCTTCATCGTGCTTTTAAACAGAAACCCTACCGCTAAAAAATAGTTTCTATTTTTCAATCGGATAAATGGTTCCCATATTCATGATGCCGTTGGGGTCATACACGTCTTTTAACGCTTTGAGGATATAATAAGCCGAACCATGCTCGTCTTTTGTCCAGTGCACGCGGTGTTTACCAATGCCGTGGTGATGCACCATTGAGCCGCCCTGCTTAATCGTTTCTTCCACTATGATTTTATTCAGCGGGTTATGGTACTTGTTGATTTCTTCCTCTGGCTTGCAGTCCACAACGTTATAGTCATAGACGAAATACATATTGGTACCGTTGATATAGCTATGCGACGAATGACCTCCCAGCATGGTGATATCGTCGGCGTGTGGAAATTCATTGCGAATACGGTGAATAACATTTTCATATATTTTATTAATGCTTCCCCAGTCTCCCGATACTTCCGTAGTGAAGCCCATATTGTTAGTTTTCATTATCTGAACACGCTCAGCGGCCACTTTATCTGGCCCCCAGTTCAGATGGTTAAACCATGTTTCGATCAGTTTGCTATCAACATGGCGACATTCAGGATAGTGAGCAACGATTTCTTCAATGCCAGAGCCAATCGCCTGTGCCATTTTTTGGCTTCCTTCCGCCATGAAAATCAGCACACATTTTCCATCGGCAAAATGGGTAAAGTGCTGAGTGCCATCTTCCGCATCATAAAGGCGAGCAATCGAAGGACGATATCCTTCCACCATGACATCACGCAAAACCTTAAAGCCGGTCTGCATATTATCGAGGATATAGCCATAGAACAGATTATTCTCTGGCTGATATTTAAAGATTTTAACTGTAACTTCAGTGATATAGCACAACGCGCCTTCGTTACCGATAATCACGTGGCGAATATCAGGCCCAGCGGCTCTGCGCGGTACGTTTTTAATTCGGGTGATAGTGCCATTCGGGAAAACAGCTTCTAACCCCACGACCATATCTTCAATTGCGCCATACAACGTTGAAAATTGGCCAATGCTGCGCGTTGCCACCAATCCCCCCATCTGCGCAAGAGGCTTGGACTGTGGCGAATGACCAGTGGTATAACCTTTGCTACGCAGTTGGTTTTCTAGCACTTCTAATGGGACACCACACTGTGCCGTTGCCTGCATGTTTTCAATATCAATCTTGATAACTTTATTTAATCCCGAGCCATCTAACACCACCGAGTTTTCAACCACGGTTTCCAGACCACCTTCGGTCGCTGATGCGCCAGTACGCGGCACACAATTAACTTGGTGTTTATTTAAAAATGCTAGAATATCTGAAACCTGCTGGGTATTTTCTAACATCACGACTGCAGCTGGCAGCGGTAACGTAAATACGCCATGAATATCGGCATATTTTCTGAAGCGATCGATACTATTTTTCTGTAATACAGCTTTGTCGGTAATCACGCGGGCTGGGCCAACAATTTCTTTCAAATTTTCAACAATTTCTTCTCGTGTTAACGGCATAGTCAATCCTTATCATTTTTGATAATTAAAATTTAGCTTTCAGCAAATAAACCCGTGCTAAAACAACATAAAATAAAAAAGGAACCACCCTTTATGATTGAAGATTTATTTTATATTTACCTACCTCACTAAATACCCCCCATCGACAACCAACAAGTGACCGTTAACATAATTTGACGCTCTACTCGCTAAATAAACCATTGCCCCCATTAAATCCTGAGTCTCACCCCAACGATTGGCGGGAATATGGTCTAATACACGTTGATTAGTTTCTGGGTTTTTACGCGTCTCTGTCGTAATTTCGGTTGCATAGTATCCAGGTGCAATACCATTAACCTGAATATTATATTGCCCCAACTCATCACAGTAGGCCTTGGTAAATCCAGCCAGCGCGTGTTTTGTTGCAGAATAAGCCGGTGACCATTGCCCGCCCAAATAAGAGAATAACGAGCATATATTAATTATTTTCCCACTTTTCTGTGGGATCATAAATTTTGCTGCTTCATAGCTAAGTTCAAATGCCGCAGTAAGATTGATATCAATCATCGGGTCCCAATCTTTACGGCCAAAATCGAGCACTTTATTAAGCTTACAGATGCCGGCATTGTTAACTAAAATATCCACAGAGCCAAACCGCTCTACGCACTGAGCAATAACCTTGGCCGGCGCACCTTTTTCGGTGATATCAATCTGTAAAAACTCAACCTGTACACCCTGCTGTTCAATAAGTTCGCGGGTTTCACCCTTATCCATAATGAAGCTGGGAATAAATAGATTTGCGCCTGCTTTGGCTAAAGCCACCGCAAAAGCCTGCCCTAGCCCGCTATTCCCACCGGTGACGATCGCGTTTTTTCCTTTTAACGAGAAAAAGTCGAGATTAAATTCATTTAATGCGCTTAATGACATGATATATCCTTTGTTCATAATAAAAGAGCAAAAAAAAAGAGAAAAGCAAACTCCCCGCTTAGCAGGAAGTTACTTTTCTCTTTATCTCGAGTAACTGATAAGATTAGTATCATGATTACCTTGGCAACTTCCGTGACCACAATCACATAAATATAACTAAGACAGATTAAAAATCCCCTTATAAAAAACATGACTTTATTTTTCTACATAAAACTATTAACTATCTTATTTAAAGGACTTTATATTTAACTATTGTTTATTAACCAAAATTAGAATTGTGACAATTCTCACGAAATTAATTCAACCAGCATGCTATTAATCTCAGTCGTTACTGGAGACTAAGAGAAAAGTAACTTCCCTTGCGGGGAGTTTACTTTTCTCTTTTTTTTTGCCATGTGCTTACTGAGAAACTATTATGGATAAAGATAATTTCCGTCGTTGGGTAACACTTGCAATAATAAGCATTAGTGGTGGCGTGAGTTTTGACCTTGCCTACCTACGCTATATTTATCAAATCCCCATGGCAAAGTTCATGGGTTTTTCAAATACCGAAATTGGGCTCATTATGAGTACTTTTGGTATTACGGCTATTATTCTTTATGCCCCAAGCGGCGTTATTGCCGATAAGTTTTCACATAAGAAAATGATGTCATTTTCTATGATTGCCACCGGACTCCTTGGTCTGCTGATGATGATTTATCCGCCTTTTTGGGTCATGATCTTCATTCAGGTTGCATTTGCTATTACCACGATCCTTTTGCTCTGGTCTGTTTCAATTAAAGCCGCTTCGTTGTTGGGCTCACATGATGAACAGGGAAAAATCATGGGCTGGATGGAAGGCTTACGCGGCGTTGGCGTTATGGCCCTCGCCGTATTCACCATGTGGGTGTTCTCACTATTCTCTCCCAACGATCCCAATAGCTTAAAAGCTGTTATTTTGATTTATAGCGGTGTCTACATTCTGCTAGGTATTCTTTGCTGGTTTTTTGTTAAAGACGGCTTCAGCCAACGCGGCGAAACAACCTCTCCAGCATTCCACCTCAGCGATATCCTCTCTGTACTCAAAATTAGTACCACTTGGTATTGCAGCATGATTATTTTTGGCGTGTACACCATCTACGCCATTCTCAGCTACTCGACTAATTATCTCACCGAAATGTATGCCATGGATCTCGTTGCGGCCAGCTACATGGGGATCGTGATCAACAAGATCTTCCGTGCCATGTGTGGGCCTCTGGGCGGTTTAATCACGACCTATAGTCGTTTCAAATCCCCCACTCGCGTCATACAGTTTTTAGCCGTCATCAGCGTTATCACATTAGTTGCGCTGCTCATTACTAACCAAAATCCACGCTCTGTTGCGATCGGGATAGGTTTAATCCTGTTGCTTGCCTTTGTGTGTTACGCCTCTCGTGGACTCTATTTTGCCTGCATTGGCGAGGCACGAACCCCCGCCTACATAATGGGAACCACCGTTGGTATTTGCTCGGTGATTGGCTTTCTCCCTGATGTCTTTGTCTATCCCATTATCGGTCATTGGCAAGACACGTTACCTGCGGCGCAGGCCTATCGAAATATGTGGCTAATGGGGCTTGCCGCAACCGGCCTGGTTATCGTGTTTACCTACCTGCTGGCTCAAAACATGCGACGAGCAACGCATCGTAACTCAGATACGGTTCAGTCATCCGCCGAATCACAAACCAATCATTAATCCTAAGTTCTAGAGCGAGGCCTTACAGATGAAAAATCAATATCTTATGGGTGTGGATGTGGGTACCCAAAGTGCAAAAGTGGTTATTTTTGACGTGGATGGGCAAGTTATTTGTGAAGGGAAACAAGCATTACGGAAAATGGATATTCCCGCGCCGCTCTTGGCCGAACATCCTGATGACGATCTGTGGGATGCCCTACAAATTGCCTTCCGCGCTGCAATGCAAAAATTCCATCAGCAAGGGCGCCGTGCAGACGATATTCTGGCTATGGGCGTGTGTATCATTCGCTGTTGCCGTGTGCTGCTCAAAGCCAATGGAGAACTGGCTTACCCCGTGATTAACTGGATGGATAAGCGTTTAAATAAACCTTATGAATATATAGACGCCTACCAAGGCGTTCGCTATGTCACGACAACTTCCGGTTATATTACCCATCGGCTGACGGGGGAGTTTAAAGATACCTGCGCAAATTACATTGGCTGGTGGCCAATGGACAACGATACGTTGGATTGGAGCACCGATCCCACTGCCTGGCAGAGCTGTAATCTCACTCGCGAACAGGTGTTTGATGTTGTGCGTCCGGGAGAAATTCTGGGCCAAATTACCGCTAGCGTGGCAAAAAAACTTGGCATTCCCGCCGGTATTCCGGTTATTGCTACCGCTCATGATAAAGCCGTTGAAGCCTTGGGCGCAGGCTCTCTTGACGAAGGCGTTGCTCTGATTTCGTTGGGCACTTACATTGGCGCGATGGTTCACGGGCACGAAAATGTCAAAGAGGCTAAAAATTTCTGGCCATTCCAAGCGTCAATTCCAAATCATTATCTCTATGAATGCATGGGTGTTCGCCGCGGAATGTGGACTATCAGCTGGTTTCGCGATCAGTTTGGCGCAGCGGCTTTAGCAGAAGCGTGTGACCAAGGTGAAAGTATTGAGGAATTGCTCAATCGTGAAGCTGAAAAAATACCGGCGGGATGTGAAGGCTTACTCACCATTCATGACTGGGCTCCCCCATCAGAGGCTGAATTCCGCAAAGGGGCAATGATTGGCTTTGATGGCCGCCACACCCGTGGCCACATGTATCGTTCCGTGCTGGAAGGCATCGCATTCACCATGAAAAATCATATGGATAAGATGGCGACCGAGCTAAAGACCCCGTTCAAAAGCCTAATCATCTCTGGCGGCGGTGCTAACAGCGATGTCTTCATGCAGATATTCGCCGATATATTTGGTATTCCCACTAGCCGAAACATCATGAAAGGATCGGCCGCCATTGGGTGCGCCATTAACGCAGGTATGGCCGTGGGCGCTTTTAATAACTATGAACAAGCGACACAGAAAATGGTGCGAATGGGCGATACATTTATGCCTAACCCAAAAAACCATAACCTGTATAACGCGTTAAATCAGCAGGTTTACCGTCAGGTGAACCAATATCTTGATCCCCTATTCCAGCGTCTAAGCCCTTTAGTTGATGCGTAAAAAATAATGCGAACGACTATACAGTTTGCGATTTGCAAACCCAGGTAAATACAGCCATAGGGATGAAATCGCTCGCAAATTCTGCATCAGACAGCTAAAAACCTCAGCAGTCCCTATCGATTTTATTGATACTGCCCACGGCAACGCCCGTGGGCATTTTTATATTGGTTTATGCAAAACAATTTTAAGCCAAAGCGTATCGCGCAAATCGTTCGATTCGTGTTATTTTTTGCATACATTCTCACCACCGAAGCGAAGCCATGAAAACCTATACCGCCAACCAAGCAAAAACCCAGTTTGGAGAGTTATTAATGAGCGTTCAGGCAGAACCGATTCAAATCAGCAAAAACGGCAAAACCGTAGCCGTAGTCATGTCTTATGAAAACTATCTGGCCGTGGAAGAGATTAAAGCAGCCCATCTGCAGCACTGTTTTGAACAGGCACAAAGCGATATCGTCAACGGGCAAACCATTGATGGCGAAGTTTTTATGCAGGATCTTCTTGCAGGTAAACACGATAAGAAATGATGGCTTATCATTTATCGCTGGCGGCAAAGCAGCATCTGCTCACGATCCGAGCCTTCAGCGTTGAACATTGGGGTATCGAGCAGGCGGATAATTATCTCTCCGGGCTCAGGAAGCAGCTACAGCTTCTGGCTAGAACGCCACGGATGGGCATCCGTTGTAACAACATGGCCGGAGAGTCATTCTATTTCCCCTACAAGAGCCATGTGATTTATTACATCATCAGCGATGAACGTTTAGTGATTGCCGCCGTCTTGCATCAACGACAGGCTCCACAAGAACATCTCATTCGGCTTTAGAGAACATGCCGCTCGCTTAAACGAACGGCATGCAGATTTGTGCTATTGCTGTGTGGCCTGTAATTTTTCAATTTCAGGACTGCCTAACAATTTCGGATCGGGAATAATGTCCTTATTCTCGCGCACTTTGGCAACGTCTTTCGCCGTAATTTCTGGGGCCTTGTTCCCCCAGCTAGTGCGAATAAAGTTAACTACATCAGCTACCTGCTGATCGTTCAAGCGCCAGCCAAATGCAGGCATGGTGATCGAGGATGGAGCCCCTTTCACGCCCGGTAGCGTATTCCCGGTTAATACTACATGGATAAGCGAAGTAGCATCATCGGTCATCACCACCGGATTACCACGCAGTTCAGGGAAGAAACGCGTGTAACCACTACCGTCAGTTCGGTGACAAGCCGCACAGTTATCAACGTATACCGCTGCGCCTTTCTTGCTGTCATCGCCCTTCCACAGCGCATTAGCGACGGTTTTATCTTCTTTAAAGGCCTGCTGATCTTTATCTTTTGCCGGCAGTGACTTCAGATACCGCGCAATTGCCGTGGCATCCTCTGGCGTTAAGTACTGCAAACTATGCTCAACCACATCGGTCATGCCACCAAACACGGCAGTACGATCGTTTCGCCCCGTTCGCAGGAACTCAGTCAGATCTTTTTCACTCCAACTACCTAAACCGTCTTTGTTATCACCGCGCAGATTTGAAGCAATCCAGCCATCAATTGGCGCGCTGCCGGAAAGGTAAACATCACCTTGCGCATTATTCAGCGCTTTTTCCTGCATGGTAATACTGCGCGGTGTATGGCAAGCACCGCAGTGCCCTAAACCTTCCACCAGATAGCGGCCACGTGCCAGCACCGGATCTTCACCCTGTGTGGGTTTGAAATCCTGCACGTCCGGCGCAAACATCCCGCGCCAGATAGACAACGGCCAACGCATCGACAACGGCCAAGGAATATCACTGTCTTTATTTGCCTGATCGACCGGTTTTACGCCCTGCATGAAATAGGCATAAAGCGCGCGCATATCCGGTTCGGTTACAACGGCATAGGAAGGATATGGCATCGCGGGATATAGCGTACTGCCGTTCTTAGCCACGCCGTGTCGCACCGCTTGATCAAAATCCTCAAAAGAGTATTCGCCAATGCCGTGCTTCTTATCAGGCGTGATATTGGTACTGTAAATAGTGCCGATTGGCGTTGCCATCGGTAATCCACCCGCGAATGGGGTTCCACCTTTACTGGTATGACAGGCCACGCAGTCTCCGGCACGGGCCAGATATTCGCCGCGCTTGATCAAATCTACGCCGCTCGTTTCCTGTGCCAGTGCGCTCATGCTAAACGCGCCAAATACCAGCACTGAGAGTATTTTTTTCATGTTCTGGTTTCCTTAAGCCTGCACCAACGGTCCTGGATTTTTCAAATACTGTTCGCGAATTGCACGAGCAGACCAGTAAGTCAGAGCCGCCAAGGTTCCAGTCGGATTGTAGCCCAAGCCCTGCGGGAATGCTGATGCTCCCGGTACAAACACGTTTGGCACATCCCAGCTTTGTAGATAGCGATTGATGGCGCTGGTTTTCGGATCGTCGCCCATAATCGCCCCGCCGTTCATATGCGTGGTTTGGTAGACGGTGGTATCGAAATGCGTCCCTTCACTTTTAGGCGAACCGCTAATCACCGTTGGGTTCATCGCCTCGGCGATTTTATGCATACGCCCATGCATAAACTGCGACATTTTGATGTCATTTTCCTGCCAGTCGAACGTCATGCGCAGCAATGGCTGACCATAAACATCTTTATAATTAGGGTCTAAGTCCAGATAGTTGGCACGATAAGACTGGTGCGCACCGTGCGCATCCATAGAGACATGATGCGGATAAACATCAGCCACTTCGGCCTTCCACTTGCTTCCCCACGCTGGAGTTCCTGGGCGCGTTGGTAAACCAGAAATTGGTTTAGTCCCCGCTTGGTTCACCCAGAACGGCGATCCACCGACGAAGCCATATTTGGCGTGATCAAAGTTATCAGCGTTAAAGTCATCCACGCCCACACCAGCACCACCGGCACCAATGAAGGTATTAGTGAAGATATCTTTATTGAAGAAGGCCTTAATCGTCGAAATGTTCTGGTAAGCAAAGTTACGCCCGACCACCCCTTCATTCGTTATCGGGTTGTAAGGCTGGCCAATGCCAGACAACAGCATCAGATGCACGTTATGGAATTGGAATGCGGCCAAAATAACTAAATCAGCAGGTTGCTCAACCTGACGCCCCTGCGCATCCACATAGGTCACACCGGTGGCGCGCTTTTTATCATCGGTCAGATTAACGCGCAGTACATGTGAGTTGGTACGCAGCTCGAATTTAGGCTCTTGGCGTAAAGCTGGCCACACGTTAACGTTTGGCGAGGCTTTAGAATACATATAGCAGGCGTAACCACTGCAGAATCCGCAGAAGTTACATGGCCCCATCTGAGCACCATAGGTATTAGTGTACGGGCCTGAGGTGTTTGCCGAAGGTAAATCATAAGGATGATAGCCCACAGACTCCGCTGCTTGAGCAAACATCTGTGCAGAGAAGGTGCGTTTCTGAGCCGGTAACGGGAAATTGTCAGAGCGATCTGGCGCAAACGGATTTCCCCCTTTGCCCTGACCAATCACTTTCCCCTTCACGCTCCACGGAGTCCCTGAAGTACCAAAGACTTTCTCAGCCTTATCAAAATACGGCTCAAGCTCTTCATAGGTCACGCCGAAATCCTGAATCGTCATCCCTTCAGGAATAAAATTTTTGCCATAGCGTTCTTCATAATGGCTGCGCATGCGCAACTCCATCGGGTCGATACGGAAATGCACCCCAGACCAGTGCAAGCCTGCGCCACCGGTACCGGTTCCCGGTAAAAATGCCGCTAGCTGACGATAAGGCAGCGCGGTTTGAGAGACGTTATGGCGGATAGTCACGGTGCTTTTGGATAAGTCCTGAAACAGCTTACGTCGGGTGTTATAGGTTAATTCATCAATCACCTGCGGATAGGCACCATCAGGATAGGTATCGCGATGCGGACCACGCTCTAGCACCACCACATTTAAACCGGCTTCGGTGAGTTCTTTCGCCATAATGGAACCCGCCCAACCGAATCCCACTACAACCGCATCAACTTTCTTCATTGTATTCGCCATGATTTATCCTCTTTCTCCGCGAATAGACACCGGAGGGAACGGATAACGTTCACCGCGCTCTACCCAGTCCATAAAATCTGCACGTGCGCCAGGGAAGTTGATTAGCGTCCAGCCCACCATGCCTTGGTTGCCACCATGGATGGGATCGCTAAAGAAACCTTCACGGGTGTTTTGCAGTAAGAAAGAGAAGAAGACCTTGGCCGGTACCTGAGTAAACTCCGCTTTCCCGCCTTCCATTTGGCTTAACAGATCGTCCTGCTTGTCCTGCGGTAATTCAGCAAAGATTTTGCCTGCCTGCTTTTTTGCGTAGTCATTGGCTTCGGCCACGCCTAAACGATAAATCTGCTGCGGCGTTAACGGCAGCTGATAGCCAAAATCATGTTCTGCATCAGGATTAAATGGCCCTTGCATATACCACTGTGAACCTGTGGCATACGGGGTATTCATTTGGCGATCGATGAACTCGGGTACGCCCGCTTCTAACGCGCCAGGACCACGATCGTCATTCGGGATCAAGCGTGCAGCGGCCGCTTGCACAAACGCATATTCTTCAGGAGTAAAAAAGGTAGGGTTGTAATCACGCGCCGTATGCTTTTCTGGCGCTTTAGGTTCAGTTGCATGAGCAACTATTGGAGCAGCCAGTGAACCAATACCTGTTCCACCGATAGCCACTGCGGGTACTAATGTTATTGTTTTTAGAAGGAAATCTCTTCTTGAGCTTCCAGATTTTTCTTTTGCCATGACATTGCCCATCTACAAAATGTTATCAGTTATTTAACACCATTTCCTTGCTGAATGTGTTGTTGTGAAATATTTGCTTACGTTACGCTACGTTTGGAAATGGCAGATTTGGCGTGAATAAACCGAATTGTTACGGGTAACTTACTGATTAGGGAGGAAAACGAGCGATAGACTCTTGTGACTGAGTAAGTGTGACGGATCGCACAAAATGTTGATTATTTGGTTAAATAATCCACCATAAATCTAACAATTTTGCATACAACTCAAAAAAGCGATCGTCCTTGTTGGCTAAAATGCTATCGATATGAACAAGCAACGCTCTCAGGCCCAGATTGAATTAATCATACTTATAAGACCGCAACACATCTGTTTTTCACCCAATAACAGCATAGTTGAAATATCGATTAGTGCTGCGGCTTATCCCTACGATGCGGGTCAGCGGCTGAGCTCGCGGCTACCTTCGTAAATGAGCCGTAACGCAAATGCCCCTACCACGGCACCGATCACCTTACTGATTACGCGTTGAATACGCGAATAACCACGGCGTACTACTGATAGGGAAAAAGCCTGACTCAGGAAAATGCGCCAAATAACTGAACTCATCACAATGCCAAACCATGTCAATAATTTGGCCCAAGTCGGCGTATCAGCACTCAGCGTCACCGAAAAAATACTGATAAAAAACAGTACGGTTTGCGGATTAGAGAGATCGGTAATCAGTCCACGACGAAAAAAAACCGCACCTTCACCGGGCACCAGCGTATGCAACGCGCCAATTTGTATATCATTTTGATTTTTCACTACGCCGTAGGCGTACCAAAGCAAATAGAGACCGCCTGCGATTTTGATGATTGAGAACAGGCTTTCAAACTAGGTCATCAAGGCCACCATACCGAATAGGCCAAGACCGGAATAAATCGCATCGCCTAGCGCCACGCCTAATCCCGTATGCACACCGGCGCGGCGCCCGGAAGATAAGCTAGTTTGAACCACCACAAAGAGGTTCGCCCCCGGATTAAAAAAGGTGAGGACAAACAGCCCAACGGTCACCCAAACCGCATGTAATGGTTCCATTATTCTTCCCGAGTTAGTCAACGTTAGTAACATGATGATTAAGAGCATTATGAGAAGCTATTTAGCGTAACAACGTGCGCCAACTCACTGTTTATAAACAACACGCCATAGGATTTATTTTATCCTTGTGAGCCCTCAGTTTTGCTCCCCTTTTCTTCCCATCTCTAGGCAAACTGGCTAAAGTGATCTCCTCGCTGTCAGCCTCACTCACTGGATTCATCCCTATGCTATTACACCAACGCTCAATAACATCAACAGAACAGCATAATGCGCCGTTTCTAAATCTTGATAATCAACAGTTGGAGCAGCTTGATAACATTAAACTGGATGAAGGGCTGACCGGGTTTAGCGCTTATAACAACCAACTTAGCGACTATCCCGAGCAGATTGATAGCTTAACCAAGCTACAGGTGCTCAATATTTCCTGTAATCAGATCGCACATATTCCCGATTCTATTGGGCAGCTTCGCGCGCTGGAAATGCTCGATCTTGGGCATAATAAATTATCCGAATTACCCAACACGCTTGGTCAGCTAACTGAATTGGTCTATCTCTATTTGAGCAATAACCAGCTCAGCGATATTCCATCAACGTTGTCAGCGTTACATAAGCTGCGTTATCTGAATATTACGGATAACCATCTTACAAACATCCCTGAAACCGTTTTTGCCATGCGTGGCTTAGAAGAGCTGCGCTTATACAATAATAAGATATCGTCGTTTGCTGAAAAGATTGGTGAGCTTAAAAACCTCAAAGAGCTGCATTTAATGAATAATCATCTCAGCCAGTTCCCGGCCGAAATCAATCAGCTAACTCTGCTACGCGTGCTAGATATATCGGGTAATCGCATTAAATCGATACCCGATGCCTTAACGCAATTAAGCCACCTGCAGGATCTTAATTTTAGATTCAATAATCTGTCTGAATTACCAGAAAGCATCGCCGCACTGACTGGGTTACAAACGCTGGATTTGCGGGCAAATAACCTCACTTCATTGCCAGACAGTATCTACACCCTCAAGAATCTTAAACGGCTCGATCTGCGTTGGAATTCATTTAGCCAATATCCGGCACAGCTAGCTCAGCTTGAAGAAAATGGCTGTCTGATTCATATCTAGTTTGGCTAGTCATTATCAACTGTTCGGACAAATAACAAATGTCGCTTAAGATTACGGTTCTGCTAGAAAATGATACCCGTCACGCTGATTTAAACAGCGGTGTAGGATTAAGTTTATGGCTGGATGATGGCGAACAGCGGATTTTATTTGATACAGGGCAGGATCAGCGCTTTTGTCATAACGCGCAACGCTTAGGAATAGATTTAAGCACCATCTCTTGCGTGGTGCTTTCACACGGGCATTACGATCACTTTGGTGGACTTCCCTATCTGATTCCTTACACACCGCACAAGCCTGAGGTCATTTGTCACCCCGATGTGTTTCTCACACGCTACGCGGGGGGATTTATTGGCTCGCGCGCCATTAAAATTAAAAAAATATCCCCTGAGAATAACAAAGCTCAGTTACAAACCCATTTCCCCTTTCAGCTTTCACGCCAACCGGTGAACATCGGTAAGCGCTTTATTTTTGCCGGAGAAATCCCCCGCAGCAATCCCAATAAACGCTTCGGATTAATTGAAAATAATATGGGCTATGAAACTGATTACGTCAGAGACGATAGCTGTTTGATCTGGCGTGGAAGCCAAGGCTTAGTGGTCATTGTTGGCTGCTCGCATTCAGGTATCTGCGATATCATTGAATATGCCAAGCAAATCGCTGGCGTAGAAAAAGTCAGCGCCGTTATCGGCGGTCTGCATTTGCGTAGCGCAGGTCTGTCAGAGATGCTCCGCACCCGACGCTATTTCCAACAGCAAAATATTAATCTTATCTATGGTTGCCACTGCACCGGTGGCTGGGGACGCTTATGGTTAAACGCTCACCCCTTAAATACCGGCGATATTCTTAATCTAGAGTAGCTATCAAAAGATCGCGATTTGCCCAATTCATATCCCACAGATATAATCCGCACCTAATCTAAAGAGAATTTATCTCTTGGTATCGAGTGTATTTCATGGTTTGCAGCTACTTCAAAAAATCCGTCACCAGACGCAGCTCCGCGCAATCGAAAGATGAAGCGTTGTTCGGAGCCTAATCAGCAGCCACCCGCTGCTTAAACTCTTCATCAGCCAGCTCGTTATCGGTCGTTTAATTACGTCGTTTTCGGCTAGCTGAAATTAAGGGTTGTACCCAAAATAATTCAAGTTGCTTGAAGGCGGCAAGCCCGTGAATCCTCAGGAGCTTACTCAAGTAAGTGACTGGGGTGAGCGGGAGTAGCCAACGCGTAAGCAGCTTGAAGTATGACGGGTTTGAGTCTCTCGCCACGCTTTATCTGTGGCCTTGATGTTGCAAAACATCCGTGACGGATTGTTGAAATAGACAATCTTTAAGCCGGGCCGCCAGCAGTGCGAACCGGCTTTTTTATTGAAAAAACTTGAGTATCAATACCATGACGCAACAACTTCATTGGAAAAAGGACATCGTCCTTTTCCTCTCAGCCCAAACAGTGACTCTGCTTGGTTCATCCATTGTGCAATACGCCATTATTTGGTACATCACGCTGACGACGTCTTCAGGGTTGATGATCACCATTTCGACGCTGTGCGGTTTTTTGCCTCAGCTCGTTATTTCGCTGTTTGCCGGTGTATGGGTAGATCGCTATAACCGCAAGTATGTCAGTATGATTTCAGACGCGGTTATCGCGCTGGTAACGCTGTTGTTGGCTGTTGCATTTATCTTAGGATACAAGCCGCTATGGTTGATTTTTGCCGTATTGGCCGTTCGTTCTTTTGGCACGGGGATTCAAACACCAACGGTGAATGCGATCATTCCTCAACTGGTGCCGAAAGATCATTTGATAAAGATAAATGGAATCAACAGCACATTAAGTTCGCTAAATATGCTGATTGCTCCGGCGGCCAGCGGCGTTCTGTATGCTTATTTCTCCATCGAGAAAATCTTCTTCGCCGACGTCATTACCGCCGCGATTGGCTTAGTGTTTATGTCGATGTTAAAGATCACCAAACTCACAAACGGCAATCTTGACGGTAAATCGACTATCAAGGCTATCGGTGAAGGCTTCCACTACCTTCGACAAAATCCGTTTATCCGCTATCTGATTATGTTCTTGATTGCCATGATGATCTTAATAAGCCCTGCGGCATTTATGACGCCCCTGATGGTCAGTCGTTCGTTTGGCCCAGAGGCATGGCGTTTAGCCATCAATGAAATGGCCTTTAGCAGCGGGGCCATTGCAGGCGGAATATTGATTGCGATGTGGGGAGGATTTACCAGCCGCCTACGCACGACCTTATTCGCTGGCGGAGCCTATGGCTTTTTCATGATTGCACTTGGCTGCGCGCCCCTATTCAGCATTTATCTGGTTTTTAATTTCCTGATAGGGATCACCATGCCGTGCTTTAACGCACCGGTGACTTCTCTTCTGCAGGAGAAAGTGATACCGGAAATGCACGGTAGAATTTTCAGCTTGGTACAGGTCGCCAACTGCTGTGCTTTGCCGCTGGGTATGGTGCTATTTGGCCCACTTGCCGATCATTTTCGCATCGAGCATTTACTGGTTATCGCCGGAGTATTGGTGCTTCTTCTTTGTGCCCAGCTCTTTGTGAAGAGGAAATTAGCTGAATAATAAATCGAATCATAGCAGGGGTTCGCCCCTGCTATATTCTTCGGCCAACAAGCCGAATACCCAGTCATCATGCCATTTTCCCTGTAGAAAATAATTCTGCCGCAAGCAACCTTCCTGCTGAAAACCGCCGTGCAATAATAATCCCCGCGATGCCTCATTACCTGAAGTCACCACCGCCTTTAGCTTGTGATAGCCACATTGTGAAAACGCAAAATCAATCAGCGCAGCGAGAGATTCTTTGCCATAGCCTTTGCGTTGAAATTTAGGGGGAATGATGAAACCAACTTCAGCCATACGATGTGGCAGCCATTCAGAAACAAAACCGGTCAATCCCACTCGCTGGCCAGAGTCTCGATCAATCATGACCAAACACAACCATTGGGGCAGTTCTTTACGCCATTCAGGCAAACGACAATCAAAAGCAGCCAAAATTTGCTGCTCTGTTTGGGTGTCTGCAATCAGCGCCATAGCTTGTTCATCACGGTAAAGAACGCTGAAAAATGCCCAGTCTGATTCATTTATTTGCCGCATGATTAGTCTTTGAGTTTCTAGTATCACCACCTATGCATCCTTAAAAATCGTTCACTCCGCAGCCATATTTCTGACAATATCACTACGAATTGACCTAGCCTAGGCACCCGCCATGATAAAAACTAGAGGCGGAATAAATTCCCGTGTAAAATCGCAGCCGTTTTTATTCTTTGAACATTTTGTGAGCGTAATATATGCACCAACCGCGTATTGGTTTTGTGTCTTTGGGTTGCCCGAAAAACCTAGTGGACTCCGAACGTATTCTGACCGAACTGCGCACCGAAGGTTATGATGTAGTCCCCCGCTACGATGACGCCGAACTCGTTATCGTGAACACCTGCGGTTTTATCGACAGCGCCGTGCAAGAATCGTTAGAGGCTATCGGTGAAGCGCTCAACGAAAATGGAAAAGTGATTGTTACCGGCTGTTTAGGGGCAAAAGAGAACCAGATCCGCGAGGTTCACCCTAAAGTTTTGGAAATCACTGGGCCACACAGCTACGAAGCCGTACTCGAGCACGTACACCAGTATGTGCCGAAACCAACGCATAATCCGTTTACCAGCTTGGTGCCGGAACAGGGTGTCAAACTCACGCCCAAACATTACGCTTACCTGAAGATATCCGAAGGCTGTAATCATCGCTGTACGTTCTGCATCATTCCATCCATGCGTGGCGATCTGGATAGCCGCCCGATTGGTTCCGTATTGGATGAGGCAAAACGTTTGGTTGATGCGGGCGTAAAAGAGCTGCTGGTTATTTCGCAGGATACCTCGGCCTACGGCGTTGACGTCAAACACCGCACCGGATTCTGGAACGGTCAGCCGGTGAAAACCAGCATGATCGGCCTGTGTGAACAGCTCTCCTCACTGGGTGTTTGGATCCGCCTGCATTACGTTTACCCCTATCCGCACGTGGATGACGTCATTCCATTGATGGCGGAAGGCAAAGTATTGCCGTATCTGGATATTCCGCTTCAGCACGCCAGTCCAAAAATCCTTAAACTGATGAAGCGCCCTGGCGCAGTTGAACGCACCCTTGAGCGCATCAAGCGCTGGCGCGAAATCTGCCCGCAGCTCACGTTGCGCTCGACGTTCATCGTTGGATTCCCTGGCGAAACCGAAGAAGACTTCCAGATGTTGCTCGATTTTCTGAGTGAAGCGAAACTCGACCGCGTTGGCTGTTTCAAATTCAGCCCGGTTGAAGGTGCCACCGCCAATGAGTTGGCTGACCAAGTGCCGGAAGAGGTGAAGGAAGAACGTTTCCACCGCTTTATGCAGCTGCAGCAGCAAATTTCAGCCCAGCGTCTGAAAGACAAAATTGGCCTGACAATTCCCGTTATCATTGATGAAGTGGACGAAGAAGGCGCTATTGGCCGCAGCATGGCTGATGCACCTGAAATCGACGGCGCAGTTTATCTCAACGGCGCAACCGCGCTGAAGATTGGCGACGTGGTTAACGTCACCATCGAAAACGTTGATGAATACGATATGTGGGGCAGCGTTAGCGCCTAAAAGCGGCGCTGATTTCTGCAACAAAAAGCCTGTTAGATGACTGATGCTGATCGTTTAAGAGATCGAGATACACGGGGCTAGCACACCGCGGGGCGCTCCGGCAGCTAAAGCTGCTACGACCCCATCGGTGTACTTCCCCTAAAATCACGCTTAAGTGGCCAGCATTAGTCGAATGACTGGTTTTTTACGTTAACCGCATATCAATTCAATGGCATCAACGTCGGATTCGAATACTGATACTCGAAGCCTAATTCTTTGCTGATTAAGCTACCATCCACCAGCTTTCCCTGCGAAGGCTTATCTTCATCGGCAAACTGCGGTGGTTCCAGTCCTAAAGCTCGCGCCAAAGGCGGATAAAAATCGGCTTTAGTCGGATGGATCGGCGCACACAGGTTATACACATGCCCACCCTGCGGCAGTTTGAGCAGCATCTGAATAGCCGCAATCACGTCGTCCTGATGCACCAGATTCACGCCGCTGTTGGCACCAGAAATACCTGTTTTTCCCGCAAGAAAACGGCCTGGATTACGCCCTGCGCCAACCAATCCTGCCAAGCGCAAAATATCAACCGAGGTATTTGGCAAATCGTGCAGCCACGTTTCTAGCTCAGCTAAGGTGCGGCCAGCACTGGTATTAGGCTGCAGCTCAGAGCGTTCATTGACGGTGCCAACGGCGTCGCCATAAACCGAGGTAGAGCTTAGGAAGATAATCCGTGGAACGTTGTGCGCCAAAGCGCTATCCACCAAAAGCTGAACCGCATGCAAATAGCGCTCGCCCTCTTCTGGCTTGCGGCTGGCTGGCAGCGTAATCACTAAAGCATCGGCATCAAGCAGCTGCTCTAGATCGTCTTGCTCACACTCGAGCTCGGGCGTCATCACCAACGGATAACATTCGATCCCGCTCATACGTGCAGCTTCAACGCCGTCGGAGGTGGTTTTACTGCCAACCACCTGATAGCCACGCCCCAGCAGAGATAGGGCCAACGGCATACCAACCCAGCCAAGTCCTACTATTGATATTTTTTTCATTGCGGCCCTCTCAATACGCATGACCTGCGACCTAGTCGCACTATTTATTTCAATGAATTATGCATGGAAAACAATTTATTCATATAAATCAGGCTACGCCACTCTCTCTGTTTATACAATTTCCACGCTATATCGTGCAGTAAAGTATTGTCAGTAATAATCAATCATGCTGGGTAAATGAAACAAAAACGAAATATTAAACTTTTCTCGCCATGATGCGGCAATAGATAAAATAAAAAATGACCACAAAAAAGGGGTTGCCATCCCCCCTGTATTTGGTTTAGGTTAATTTACAGTTAACGCAGACAATTGTGTCTGCCAAATTATTGGATTACAAAAAATGCTTACTCGCGTTCAGTTCAGCCACCATCATCACCATCATCCTGACTAGTCTGACAGGCCGATGAGTGCTGGAAGACGGTTAACAATCTTCCAGTGGCGCAGAACGCAAAAGAGAGCCCTCGGAAGATTATCTTCCGAGGGCTTTTTTGTTGCCCAAAGATCGCTAAATGACACCACAGAATTTAAAAAATATTAAGGGAAGCCACATGTTAGACAAAACTCGTTTACGTATCGCCATGCAAAAATCCGGTCGCCTGAGCGAAGACTCTCAGGAGCTTCTGGCACGCTGCGGCATTAAAATTAATCTTCAGCAGCAACGTTTGATCGCCTTCGCCGAAAACATGCCTATCGATATTCTGCGCGTTCGCGATGACGATATCCCCGGATTGGTGATGGATGGCGTTGTCGATTTAGGCATCATTGGCGAGAACGTTTTGGAAGAAGAGCTGCTGAGCCGTCGCGCTCAGGGCGAAGATCCGCGCTACTTCACCCTGCGCCGCTTGGATTTCGGCAGCTGTCGTTTATCACTGGCGATGCCGCTAGACGTTCCTTACGACGGCCCGCAGTGTTTGCAAGATTCCCGCATCGCGACCTCCTACCCACACCTGCTAAAGCAATACCTCGATAAACAAAATATCCGCTTTAAATCGTGCCTGCTGAACGGCTCGGTGGAAGTTGCGCCACGCGCGGGCCTTTCCGATGCGATCTGCGATTTGGTGTCTACCGGCGCAACGTTAGAAGCTAACGGCCTGCGTGAAGTTGAGGTGATTTATCGCTCCAAAGCCTGTCTGATCCAGCGCGATGGCGAAATGCCAGCGGCTAAGCAAGAGCTGATCGACAAGCTGATGACCCGTATTCAAGGCGTGATCCAAGCTCGCGAATCCAAATACATCATGCTGCACGCGCCAAGCGACAAGCTGGAACAAATTATTCAGCTGTTGCCGGGGGCTGAACGTCCAACGTTACTTCCGCTGGCCGGCGACCAAAACCGTGTCGCCATGCACATGGTGAGCAGCGAAACCCTGTTCTGGGAAACCATGGAAAAACTGAAGTCTCTGGGTGCTAGCTCGATTCTGGTTCTGCCAATCGAAAAAATGATGGAGTAATGGCGATGATTGCTGCTGATAAGAAAACGAGCTTTAACAACATCACTTTCTGGAACGAATGCGATGCGCAGCAGCAACAAGCGCTGTTGCAACGTCCTGCGGTCGCCGCGTCTGACTCCATAAGCGCCAGCGTGGCAGATATTTTACGGCAGGTTAAATCCGGCGGCGATGCGGCACTGCGTGAGCTGAGCGCCAAATTCGATAAAGTCGATATTGCTACTTTGCGCGTCAGCGTGAGCGATATCGATCAGGCAGCCTCTCGCTTAGACGCAGAAATCAAAGCGGCTATGCAGCAGGCTGCCCAAAATATCGAAAAATTCCACGTCGCCCAGATTTTGCCTGTGGTGGATATCGAAACCCAGCCCGGCGTACGTTGCCAGCAGGTCACCCGCCCGCTGGCGTCGGTCGGTTTATACATTCCGGGCGGCACTGCGCCGCTGCTGTCCACCGTATTAATGCTCGGTATTCCGGCGCGCGTCGCTGGCTGTCAGCGAGTCGTGTTGTGTTCGCCACCGCCGATTGCCAACGAAATCCTCTATGCCGCCTCACTGTGTGGCATCACTGAGGTATTTCAGGTCGGCGGTGCACAGGCTATTGCGGCACTTGCCTTTGGCAGCGAGTCTATCCCTAAAGTGGATAAAATTTTTGGGCCGGGCAATGCTTACGTCACCGAAGCCAAACGTCAGGTAAGCCAAAGCATCGACGGCGCAGCCATCGACATGCCTGCTGGCCCGTCTGAAGTTCTGGTGATTGCCGATGAAAAAGCCACGCCGGCATTTATCGCCGCCGATTTGCTCTCTCAGGCCGAACACGGTCCTGATTCACAGGTCATTTTGCTCACGCCCGATGCCGAAATAGCCAAACGCGTCGCCGTTGAAGTGGAAGCACAGCTCGCAACCCTGTCACGTGCCGACATCGCCCGTCAGGCGCTGGACTCAAGCCGTTTGATTGTCACTTCGTCATTAGCGGAGTGCATCGATATCAGCAACCGTTATGGTCCTGAGCACCTGATTATCCAGACCCGCGAACCACGCCAATGGATTGACAAAATCACTAGCGCAGGTTCGGTGTTTCTTGGCGACTGGTCGCCCGAATCTGCGGGCGACTACGCGTCTGGCACTAACCACGTGCTGCCAACCTACGGCTACACCGCAACCCACTCCAGCCTCGGTTTAGCGGATTTTGAAAAACGCATGACCGTTCAACAAATTAGCGCCGATGGCCTACTCGGCTTAGCGCCGGTGATTGAAGCAATGGCGGCGGCAGAGCTGCTGACCGCCCACAAAAATGCCGTCACCCTGCGCGTTGCTGCGCTCCAGTCTCAGCAGAAGGAGAAAAACTAATGAGCTCCAGCATTGAAGAATTGGCCCGCGCCAACGTGCGCAAATTAGTCCCTTATCAATCTGCTCGCCGTCTGGGCGGTAAAGGCGACGTGTGGTTAAACGCCAACGAATATCCGATTGGCACGGCTTATCAGCTCAGCGCCGATACTTTTAACCGTTATCCAGAATGTCAGCCACAGGCCGTAATTAATAACTATGCGTCCTACGCGGGCGTCAACGCCGATCAGGTTTTAGTTAGCCGTGGCGCAGATGAAGGCATTGAGCTTCTGATCCGTGCATTCTGTGAGCCGGGCCAGGATGCGGTGCTGTATTGCCCACCGACATACGGTATGTACGGCGTAAGCGCTGAAACCTTTGGCGTTGAACGCCGCACGGTAGCATTACGTGAAGACTGGCAGTTGGATTTACCGGCCATTGAACAAAATCTGGCTGGCGTGAAGCTGATTTACGTCTGTAGCCCTAATAACCCAACCGGCAACTTGCTTAGCCCAACTGATTTACGCCAGCTGTTAGCGCTGACCGCAGGAAAAGCCATCGTGGCCGTTGATGAGGCCTATATCGAGTTCGCACCGCACGCTACGCTGGTGCCTTGGCTGGCTGAGTTTCCGCACATGGTCGTATTGCGTACCCTGTCTAAAGCATTCGCTTTGGCGGGTTTGCGCTGTGGCTTCACGCTCGGCAGTCCTGAAATGATCACTTTGCTATTGAAAGTCATTGCACCTTATCCACTTTCAACGCCGGTTGCCGATATCGCCGCACAGGCGCTCTCGCCAGACGGTGTGGCAGCGATGCGCCAGCGGGTGCAAACCATTCTAGAAAACCGCGCGCTGCTGGTAAAAGCACTAACCGAATGCGACTGCGTCGAGGCCGTCTATCCCGGCGAAGGCAACTATTTAGTCTTCCGCTGTTCAGCCGCCGCTGCGGTGTTTAAATCGCTCTGGGATCAAGGCATTATCTTACGAGATCAAAGCAAACAACCCAGTCTGTCGAACTGCTTAAGGATCACCATAGGCACACAGGCAGAAAACAACCAAGTGATTGCAGCCCTGCGCGCGTTCCCTAATGCCGTAGCCGCTAAAGAATTCAGCAAGGAGGCCGTGTGAGCCAGAAGTTTCTTTTTATCGACCGTGACGGAACCCTAATTAGCGAACCACCGGTTGATTTTCAGGTCGACCGCTTGGACAAATTGGCGTTTGAACCTGCCGTTATCCCTGCGCTGCTGAAGCTACAGCAGGCGGGTTATCGTCTGGTGATGATCACCAATCAAGACGGCTTAGGCACAGCCAGCTTTCCGCAGACCGATTTTGACGGCCCGCATAACTTGATGATGCAGATTTTTACGTCGCAAGGCGTGGTCTTCGATGACGTGCTGATCTGTCCGCACCTGCCCGCCGACAACTGCACCTGCCGTAAGCCAAAAACCGAGCTGGTGCAGGCATACCTGAACCCTGAAGTGATGGACTATGCCGCCTCACGCGTCATCGGTGACCGTGAAACAGACGTTCAGCTGGCAGAAAACATGGGCATCGCCGGTATTCGCTACAACGCAGAAAATAGCGGTTGGGCACACATCGCCGATGAGTTAACTAAACGCGACCGCCACGCACAGGTGAACCGCGTTACGCGTGAAACCGCAATCAACGTTGACGTGTGGCTCGACCGTGAAGGTGAAAGCCACATTCGCACCGGCGTCGGCTTCTTTGATCACATGCTCGATCAAATTGCCACCCACGGTGGTTTCCGCATGAACATCGAGGTTAAGGGCGATCTGTATATCGACGATCACCACACCGTGGAAGATACCGCGCTGGCATTGGGCGAAGCGTTGAAAAAAGCGCTGGGCGATAAACGCGGCATTTCTCGTTTTGGCTTTGTGCTGCCGATGGATGAATGCTTGGCGCGCTGCGCGTTGGATATCTCTGGCCGCCCTTATCTGGTTTATAAGGCCGAGTTTACCCACCAGCGGGTGGGCGATCTCAGCACCGAAATGGTTGAGCACTTTTTCCAATCTCTGGCCTATGCCATGGGGATCACCTTGCACTTGAAAACCAAAGGGAAAAACGATCACCACCGCGTAGAGAGCTTATTTAAGGTCTTTGGCCGCACGCTGCGTCAGGCCATTCGCGTTGAGGGCGATACTCTGCCAAGCTCGAAAGGGGTTTTATGATGGCCGACACTAACGTTGTGATTCTGGACACCGGCTGCGCCAACTTATCCTCGGTGAAATATGCCATTCAGCGGCTGGGCTATGAGCCAAAAATCAGCCGCGAACCCGACGTGGTGCTCACCGCTGATAAGCTATTTCTTCCGGGCGTGGGAACGTCGCAAGCCGCGATGCAACAGCTGCGCGAGCGTAATCTGATTGAGCTGATTAAAGCCTGTACTCAGCCCGTTTTGGGGATCTGCCTCGGTATGCAGCTGCTGGCTAGCCGCAGCGATGAAGGCAATACCGACACATTAGGCATCATCGATACCCCCGTCGAAACCATGAAGGATTATGGGCTGCCATTGCCGCACATGGGCTGGAACCAGGTGTCATCCCTCGCGGGTCATCGCCTTTTTCAAGGGTTGGAAGACGGCGCCTATTTCTATTTTGTGCACGGTTATGCCTATCCGGTGTGCGAAAACACCATCGCGCAGGCGAACTATGGCGCGCCATTTAGCGCTGCGGTGCAAAAAGATAATTTCTTCGGTGTGCAATTCCACCCTGAGCGCTCCGGTGCCGCCGGTGCTCAGCTGTTAAAAAACTTTCTGGAATTGTCACTTTAAGGAGCAGCACGCTAATGATTATCCCCGCATTAGATCTTATCGATGGAAAAGTAGTGCGTCTGCATCAGGGCGATTACGGCCAGCAACGCGATTATGGCAATGACCCGTTACCACGCCTGCAAGATTATCAGCAGCAAGGCGGTGAAGTTCTGCACTTGGTTGATTTAACCGGCGCTAAAGATCCGGCGGCGCGCCAGATCCCATTGCTGCGCAAACTGCTGGCCGGCGTTTCCGTTCCCGTGCAGGTTGGTGGTGGCATTCGCAGTGAAGACGACGTAGCGGCTCTGCTTGAAGCGGGCGCTGCACGCGTTGTCATCGGCTCAACGGCGGTGCGTCAGCCTGATGTCGTGAAACAGTGGTTTACCCGTTTTGGCGCCGATGCGCTGGTTCTGGCGCTCGACGTGCGAATTACCACCGACGGCAGCAAAAATATTGCGGTCAGCGGCTGGCAGGAAGATTCCGGCGTCACGCTTGAGCAAATCGTCGATGCGTTTCTGCCTTATGGCCTTAAGCATGTGCTCTGCACCGATATTTCGCGCGATGGAACGCTTAGCGGCTCCAACGTGGCGCTGTATCAAGAAGTGTGTGCGCGTTATCCGCAGGTGGCATTCCAGTCATCCGGCGGCATTGGTAGCCTAGAGGATATAGCCGCCCTACGCGGCAGCGGCGTTCAAGGCGTCATTGTGGGGCGTGCCCTACTCGAAGGAAAATTCACCGTGAAGGAGGCTATCGCATGCTGGCAAAACGCATAATTCCTTGTTTGGACGTTCGCGATGGTCAAGTGGTCAAAGGCGTTCAGTTTCGTAACCACGAAATTATCGGCGATATCGTACCGCTCGCTCAGCGCTACGCGCAGGAAGGAGCCGATGAGCTGGTGTTTTATGACATCACCGCGTCATCCGATGGACGCGTGGTGGATAAAAGCTGGGTATCACGCGTGGCAGAAGTGATTGATATTCCCTTCTGCGTCGCTGGCGGAATCAAAAGCATCGAAGATGCCTCGCAAATTTTAACCTTTGGCGCCGATAAAATTTCTATTAACTCCCCTGCGCTGGCCGATCCTGATTTGATTTCTCGCCTCGCCGACCGATTCGGCGTGCAGTGCATCGTAGTGGGTATCGATACGTGGTTTGATGCCGAAACCGATAGCTATCAGGTGTATCAATTTACCGGTGACGAACAACGCACCAAAGCCACCACGTGGCAAACGGTTGATTGGGTTAAAGAAGTGCAAAAGCGCGGTGCCGGTGAGATCGTGTTAAACATGATGAACCAAGACGGTGTACGCAACGGTTACGATCTTCGCCAGTTGAAACTGATCCGCGAGGTATGCCATGTGCCGCTGATCGCCTCCGGCGGAGCGGGCACACCAGAGCATTTCCTAGAAGCATTCCGCGACGCCGACGTTGATGGCGCGCTAGCCGCCTCGGTGTTTCACAAACAAATTATCAATATTGGCGATTTGAAACGTTATCTGTCGCAACAAGGTGTGGAGATCCGCTTGTGTTAAAAGAATCCTTTTTATCAGAACAACAAAAAGAACAATTAGATTGGAATAAAGTCGATAACCTAATGCCTGCAATCGTACAACATGCGGTATCCGGCGAAGTACTCATGCTGGGCTATATGACGCCTGAAGCTCTCGATGAAACCAATCGTAGCCGCCACGTAACGTTTTACTCGCGCACCAAACAGCGCCTGTGGACCAAAGGTGAAAGTTCAGGCCACTTCCTCTGCGTTGTGAGCATCACGCCTGACTGCGATAACGATACGTTGCTGGTATTAGCGGAGCCTCAAGGGCCAACCTGTCACAAAGGCACCAGCAGCTGTTTCTCTCCTGCCGCCTCCGACTGGGCATTTTTGTTCCAGTTAGAACAGTTGCTGGCAGAGCGTAAAAATGCCGATCCGAAAAGCTCTTATACCGCAAGCCTGTACGCCAGCGGCACCAAACGCATCGCACAGAAAGTGGGTGAAGAAGGCGTGGAAACCGCACTAGCCGCGACGGTGCACGATCGCGATGAGTTAGTGAATGAAGCCTCAGACCTGATGTACCACCTGATGGTATTGCTACAGGATCAAGATCTGGACCTCAGCGCGGTGATTAATAATTTACGCCAACGGCATGAGAAATAGCCGCTGAATTTAGCCTCTTCTTATTTAACGCCATCCGCGACTTTTTGGGTGGCGTTCCCCACTCTCCGCGACGTTTTCCATTCGCCACAAATTAAATAAGCCGCTATTTGTAGTAATAACTTATTTATTAGCTCCGGCTAAAAAACACCAATCTATTGAGTTCCTTCCCGTTTATTTCAAACAAAAATACTTCTTCTCACGATTATAAAATTAAATGATCGATAGCAATAATATGTCCCAAAAAATCATTCATGAAAAAAATGCAACAATATCAATATATTGATCATCGATCACAATAAAAAAAACATTAAATCTGTTTTAATAAAACATCGTTTCATAAAATAGAAAAGGTGGATAACGGATGAAAGTTAAAGGATTACGTTGGTGGATAATTGCGCTCGTTACCGTAGGGACAATCACCAACTATTTATCTCGCAGCGCATTAGGAATTGCCGCGCCAACCTTAATTAAAGAACTTGGCATCACTCAGCAACAATATTCATACGTCGTCAGTGCATTTCAAGCAACCTACGCGCTGGCTGCGCCGGTGGTGGGATACGTCATCGATATCATCGGTGTTAAGTGGGGAATTGCCATTTTTGCTATCGGTTGGTCTGTTGCCAATATTGCGCATGGCACGGCTGGCGGCTGGCAGTCTCTCGCATTTTGGCGAGGTACCATGGGCGTTACTGAATCTTCGGCAAATCCTGCCGGTATGAAAGTAGTGGCTGAATGGTTTCCCGCTAAAGAGCGCGGCTTGGCCTGCGGGATCTACAGTATGGGAACGTCCCTCGGCGCAATGCTGGCGCCTCCCTTGGTAGTTTGGGCAATACTCGAATATAACTGGGAAATGTCCTTTATTATCACCGGTGCGGTTGGTCTCATCTGGGTGGTTCTATGGCTATTTTTTTATCAGTCACCAGAAAAAAATCCGGCGTTGTCAGATGAAGAGCGTATTTTGATCGCCGATGGGCAGGTGAAATCTACGGAGAACGTCCAGCGAGTTAAACTCAAGGATATGCTCACTAATCGCAATTTATGGGGCATTTCCCTGCCGCGTTTTATGGCCGATCCCGCATGGGGAACGTTGCATTATTGGATGCCTCTTTATTTAGTCACCGAACGTCATCTCGATATGGCTCATGTGGCTATGTTTACCTGGCTCCCTTTTTTAACCTCAGATTTAGGCTGTATTTTCTCAGGAATAATGGCGCGCTATTTAAATAATCGCGGCATCACCATTATTAATTCACGCCGTATTACCTACACCTTTGCGGCCTGTCTCATGGTCAGCATGGCGTTTATCTGCCACGTCGAAAATATCTATTTGGCTGTCGCACTATTTTGCATTGCTGGTTTTGCACATCAATGTCTCTCTATTACCGTTATCACCATGTCGTCAGATTTATTTAATAAATCCGAAGTGGCAACGGCGACCGGTTTCGCCGCGCTCAGCGGGGGAACGGGAAACTTTCTTTTCTCAATGTTCTTAGGCGCGTCCGTCGCCGTGATTGGTTACAACTTCTTCTTTGTCGGCTTAGGGTTCTTTGATCTTATTGGTGCTGCCTTCTTATGGACCTTGGTCAAAGAGAAAAAAACGCATAACACCACGCAGCAAACTGCTTTCATATAAGGGAATAACATGAAAAAACAGATTATTTCTGTAATCAGTTTACTGATTGCAGCGACCCCCCTCATCTCTCATGCGCTTACCTTCGACGTACGTGGCGGATATCGAGCAGGAAGCCACAGCTATGAGTCCCGCTTTAAAGTCAGCGAAAGCTGGAAAAATGGCTGGTGGGCCAGTATGGAGACCGATAATAAAAACAACAAAAACAATGGAAAAGGGCCTAACGGCGCCGATCAAAGCGATAGTGCCCATTCGTTGGGAGATATTACTTCGGACTATAACGAAATCGAGACCAACTATACCTACACATTAACCGATAAATGGAGTCTTCAGCCCGGTGGCATTTTACACTGGAGCAGTAAAGGCACACAGATTCGGCCTTATTTCAGGATCAACTATAAGATAACACCCGAACTCAGCACCAGCCTACGCTATCGTTATGATTACAATGCTTATGAAACGACAAATGATAATGGCGAATATCATCGCGATAGCGTTAATCGCTTAGATTTATATCTTGGTTATAAAATAAATAAACAGTGGAGCGTATTATATCAAGGCACGGTCTATAAACATGCCAGCGATAAGTATGAATATAAAAATGGGAAAACCTGGTCTACGGAAAATGCTTTCACACTGCGCTATAAGTGGAACGATTGGTTTAGCCCATACATCGAATATGATTATTTAGATAAACAAGGATATTACGACGGCGAAGGAAATATTCCTGAATCACGCTATCGTATTGGCATGACATTTACCTTGTAACCCAAAAAACAAATTTGAATAGGAAAAATGATGAAGATTAAATTACTCGTCAGCATTATTTCATGCGTGTTATTCAGCTCTATAGCATCAAGCCATGCGGCCGAGTCTCGCTATTTTACTTACTCGCCAGAAGCATTAGCCGCGAGTAAACAACAACTGACGCAGCCAGCATCTGCGTTGCAGCCGGCTTTCGAGCAACTCATCACCGAGGCAAACATCGCGCTTAAACACGCCAATTACAGCGTGGTCGATAAAAGCCTTTCTCCCGCATCGAATAATAAACATGACTACTATAGTTTTGGTACTTATTGGTGGCCAAATCCCAATACACCCAATCACCTCCCCTATATTCGCCAAGATGGAAAAACCAATCCAGATACCAAAACTGACGCTACAGACAGTGAACGCATGGCGCATTTCGCCAAAGATATGAAAAGGCTAGGGCTGGCTTATTACTTCACGGGCAAAGCTGTTTATGCCCAAAAGGCAGCAGAGCTCGCCAGCGCGTGGTTTGTGACACCTAAAACAAAGATGAACCCGAGTTTGGCTTATGCTCAGGCGATTCCGGGAATTGTTGATGGACGAGGAATAGGTATTATCGATAGCCGAGCCTTAATCGACGTCATGGACAGTATTGAGCTGATTCGCCCAGCAAATACGCTGAGCGAGAAAAATTATCAAGCCATTAAGAACTGGTATAAGCAGTTTAACCAATGGTTATTGACCAGTGAAAATGGATTTGAAGAAAGCAACTGGCACAATAACCACGGCACATTTTTTGATACTCAGGTCGTTGCTTTTTCGTTATTTACCGATCAGCCTGAAGTCGCTCGCCGCCAATTAAAAATTGCCCAACTGCGTCATTTAGCGGCTCAAATAGATAACAAGGGATTGCTCACCGAAGAAATAGAGAGAACGCGTTCATGGCACTACACCAATTTCTCTCTTTCAGCTTTTATGCGCCTAGCGCGATATGGCGAACTAACGGGTATAGATATGTGGCATTTCGATTTAGACGATCACAATCTTAAACAAGCATTACTCGTCGTGGCTCAACAAATCGACAATCCTGCACCGTGGCCGTTCCCTGAATTAAAATTCGATGAAAACGAGGCCGTAGGCAATATTTTAGCCGCTGAAAGAGCCTACCCTGACGCAATCTTCAAAGAAAAAGCGGCTTATCTCGAAAAGAGAGATCCGAAAAATATCAATTTACTCACCGTAAGTGCGTCACTGGTACCCTAAAAGGAAGCGGTAAGAATGAAACAATTCAATCCCCGTGAAATCGCCATTATTCGCCAGCGCGCACAGCGCTGGCCTGAGTGGATTGACACACTCATTGCCGATAACGCTACGGTGTTAAATCATCCGTTAAAAGTGCCCACGTCTGGAATTGCAACTTGGAACCATTACTATTATTGCCCCGATCACGGGGTGCGGCTCAATTGGGATTATCATCATGAACACCAGCATCGCTGCCCAGTAGATAATAAAATTTTTAGCGGTGAACCCTACGATGGCGCATGGTGGCGCTGGATGAATGGCTTGAATGCCAAAGCCTGCTACGAGGTTGGTTTATTATGGCAAGTTACCGCAAACAAGGAGTATTTCCAGCGCGTTCGCGATCTATTGCTGACTTATGCCGCCTATTATCCAGACTATCAGGAGCATGGCGGTATCCCTTATAACGCTAACGGAAAAATTAATGCGCAGGCATTGTGTGAAGCCAATTGCCTGCTTGATTTCGCACGCGGCTACGACTTGATTTGCGATAATTTATCCACTGACGAAAAAAACGTTATCCGGCAACAATTATTACAGCCCGGCGCTGAATTCTTGATGCAACAGCGACACGACCAAATTCATAATCATGAGGTGAAAATTAACAGTGCGATTGCCGTCATTGGACTCATTCTAGAAAAAGAGCCTTATCTAAATTTTGCCTTAAATACACGCTATGGATTGCGCTATCAGCTAGAGCATTCGTTAATTAATGGTCAGCTATGGTTTGAAGGCTCATTGCATTATCATCTGTATGCATTACAAGGATTTTTTGCCTTCGAGAAAGTTGCCAAAGGAACCAAATACAGCCTATTAGATCTCCCCTATTATCCTCGCATGCTCCGTGTACCATTGTCATTGCTGATGCCAAATGGCTGTTTCCCTCGCCTCAACGATTGCGTATTTGGTCAGGAGAAACTCATCCATTCCGATCTGTATGAATTAGCCTACAGCTATTATGCCGACCCGTGCTATTTAGAAGCATTAGATATTATTTACAGCCGAAAAAGTGATATCAACACCGATTTTATATTGTATGGCAACGATCGTACACCACGGAAAAAAAACCTCCCTAGCCAAAGTACCCCTAACGAAATCCCGCCTGGCTTAACGTTATTTCAACGGCCAGAGACACAAAGCACAATACTGATAAAACATCTGCCCTACGGTGGAGAACACGATCACGGCGATAGCCTTGGCATTATTATTTTTCATCAAGGCAAAGAACTGGTGAAAGACTTAGGGACGACCGGTTATAGCACCAGTTTACACCGCGATTATTATAAGAAAACCGCTTCACATAGCACGCTTACGATCAATCTGGCTAACCAGCCACCGGTGAGTCCGGTAGTTAATTCCTGTCTAAAGACGAATATGTATCACTATATTGACGTGATGGCGGATTGGGCAAAAAAGGCTGACAAGCCCGATAGTTTTTACATTATCAATTGGGATGAAAAGGCTTACCAGCAGGTTAGCTTTAGACGTCGAGTGATGCTTATCGATAACCTTGTTATTGATATTTCAACAATTAAAAACCCACGTAGACAATGCGCTGATTTAAACTGGATGATCAATGGCAGCTTGCCAGCTCCCGAGCAACACGATGATGTGCAAAATGAAAAGATGTTATGTCATATAAACCCAATCTGGATAAAACCGGGTACCGGTATGCAAAAAACATTAGCGAGGACAACCAGCTCAACGGTAGCTATCTATACTCAAATAATGCCTCAGTTAACGACAGAACAACCTTCAGAACGAAATTTGCTCATTGCCAGCAGTGCGCCGGATAACCCTAACACTCAGCATATTAGCCAACTGACGCTACGTTCACATGAATCAGAAATAACCTATTTGACCCTATTTGATTTAGCTAACTGCCTGACAGGGGCTGAATTTTCACTATGTGATAATACGCCTACGGGAAAGCTTCGCCTTAGCATGCACGCTGCTCAATGCACCACTGAAATTTTGTTTGATGATGAGGGGACGTCCATACAGCCCATTATTAAAAGGTATTTACATCATTAACTCTTAATAAAAACTCAACTTTAAGACATAAGAAAAAATATTTTCTTAGTACTATTCCTAGACCGTCATTCTGCTAAAACCAGAGTGACGGATATTTTCAACTACGCAGTCATCACTCACTCTTTAACCGCACTATTTACAACTTTCTTTTACCCTAGTTATTTTAAATAAAACGTTAAAAATTACTGCCTATCCTTCATTTATCTTCTCCGTATTATGCATTTTATCAAATAGCCCATCGACAGCGAGCTTAACCGATGGCATCGAATGTTTAATGTTAAGGAGACTGAAATGAATCAAACAGCGCGAATTTCTATCTACTTCGCCGTCGCTTCTGCGCTAACAGTGGCTGCATCGACAGGCAGTTGGGCTGCGGATATTGGCGTAGGTCCCCAGTACGATACCACCCACGTTTATGTCGAACCTGGAAAAATGGATCCCTTCGTCGACAGTATTCTGAAAACTTTTGGCGGAAGTACTACCCAGCGGGTTTTAGCTGATGTGACGCCTACACCGAGTCAAACCTATTCTCAGTTGATCTTAACGCCATCGGGCAGTTTTTCCGTATTTGATTTCCAGACACCAGCGCCTTATCCATTTGGCAACGAGCGTAATGGTTTCTTAGTCACCAATATGGATACTGCAATAGCGAATGCCAAAAAAGCCGGTGCCGACGTTATCGTTGAGCCATTTAACGATCCTATCGGACGTGACGCAGTGGTTCAGTGGCCGGGCGGCGTGAATATGCAGCTGTATTGGCATACCAAAGCGCCTAACTACCAGCCACTCAGTTTTATTCCTGAAAACCGTATTTATCTTTCACGCTATCGCGTTGATGATTTCATCAAAAGCTATCAGAAATTCTCAAACGGCAAAATAATCGATGATGCACAGCAAAGCGCTACCGTGATTGGCGGTGAGAAAAATAACGCTATTCGCGTAGTGAATTTGTCCTCGGCCTTCGGCAAAACCCGCATCTTTGTCACCGATGGGCATTTGAACTATCCATTCGGTCAGGAACGTACCGGCTATGGCGTCGCCAGTCTGAGTGAAACCCTCGGCAAAGCAACGGCCAGCGGGGCGAAAATCCTGTGGCAGTCGGTTGCAGGGGAAAAACGCGCTAGCGCCGTGGTGCAATTCCCTGGCGGTTACATCGCCGAAATCCATCAAGACACTAAATAATTTTTATCTTATCGCGATGCCAGCCTCGTTTGGCATCGCGACATCGGCAAGCGATCCCCATGCAACAATCTCATAAACAACAATCTCATAAACAACGATTTCATAAATTACGCTCCCAACGCTGGCTGCCCACATTCATTGCAGCTACCGCACTGTCGACAAGCGTTCACTCACCTAATGCACACGCAGAAACGGCACCCGCATGGAAGCAAATCGCCTTAACTGACAATGCGACACTTTCCTTCGACGGTTCGCTGCGTGAACGCTATGAATGGAGCGACCAACGTGATTTGGCTGCTCACGGCGGAGGGCGAGATAGCACTTTCATGCAGCGTTTTCTGCTGGGTTCCAAACTCGACTACGGCCATTATTTCTCAACTTATGTTCAGCTTGGTTCTTCAATCGCCACTCCGCGCGATCAGGGGCGTAAGCCAACGGATGACGATCACGCCTACGTAGGGCAAGGATACATCGATTTAAAATTACCCACCGATGCGGGTCTCGGTACGCTGCGGGTGGGACGGCAAGAGATCCCACTGGGTTCACTGCATTTGATGGGAACGCGTGACGGAGCAAACGTGCGCCGCTCGTTCGATGCCGTTCGCGCCAGTTGGGCAACGTCCAAAAATCGTGTGGATGCATTTATTGGTCATCCGGTGAGCATTAAAAAAGGCAGTTTTGACGACGACACCGACAATAGCCAAAAAATATGGGGGCTGTATGCCACTACGCCGGTAGCCCCTCTCGCCTCTTCTATCGATCTCTATACCTTTGGCTTCGAAAACAACGATTCCACCTACATACAAGGCAGCGGCAGTGAACGTCGCTATACCGTTGGCAGCCGAGTTTTCGGCGCCGCCGGGGGGTTTGATTGGGATAATGAGGCAGCCTATCAATTTGGTGAGTTTTCCCCCAATGGGGCGTCACATACTATTCGGGCGTGGTCCGCATCGGCGCACGCAGGCTATACCGTTTCTACATGGATCTGGCGACCACGTTTCGGCGGTAAAATAGGGATGGCGAGCGGTGATAAAAATCCGCACGACGGCGAGCTGAATACCTTTAATGCCATGTATCCAAAATTGCCTTATCTGACCGAGAACGGGCTGGTAGCGCCGGCTAATCTGATCGACATTCACCCGTCAGTCACGTTAACACCAACGGATACTCTCACCGTCGATCTTAGCTGGGATGCCATGTGGCGACAGCAAAAACAGGACGGATTTTATCTTGGCCCGATGAAGCCGGTTAAAAACAGCACTCAAGGCAGCCGTTTTATTGGTAATCAATACCAGATTTCAACCCAATGGACACCTGAAAAATGGCTGCAGTTTAAATTCGCCTATGCCTATTTTGATGTTGGCCATAGCTTAGAGAAACATGCCAATTTAAAGGATATGAATTTCATTATGACATCTGCAACGCTGAGTTTTTAAGCCGTGGTTGATCCTGAGCCCGAAACCCCCATCTATACTTAAATAGCCTGAAAAATAACCGGAGATAGATGATGGCCAGTGGTTGGGCAAATGATGGGGCGGTTCAGGATCAAATTGACGCGACGGTTGATGACGCCGTTGCACGTGCACGTAGCCAGCTAAGTCACGGTGAAAGCGCCCATGTTTGTGAAGAGTGTGGTGCAGAAATCCCCGAGGCGCGACGCAAAGCGCTGCCTGGAGTGCAGCTTTGCGTGAACTGTCAGGCGGAAATCGATAAAAAACAGCAGGCCACCAGCGGATACAACCGCCGAGGAAGTAAAGATAGTCAGTTGAGGTAGGCAAACTACCCCAACCCACTCACGCCGTTATGCCAAATAGGATTGGGTCAACGCCACCCAGTATGCTGCGCCCACGCTCAGATTACGGTCGTCAAAATCGTACTGTGGATGATGCAACATCGGCGAGTCACCGTTGCCAATAATGCAATAGCAGCCGGGTTTATGCTTGAGCATAAACGCGAAATCCTCGCTGCCCATAAACGTATTAGGCATATCAACAACCTTCTCGCTGCCAAGTAACTCAACCGCGACCTGCTTAGCAAACGCTGTTTCATGCGGCGTATTCATCAATACTACACCCGCCACTGCGCTTTCGATGGAGGCCGTAACGCCATAGCATACGGCCTGCGCTTCGGTAATCGTCCGAATCCGTTGCAGCACGTTTTTACGCACGCCTTCATCGGTGGAGCGAATGCTTAATCTCAACACCGCCTCCTGCGGGATCACGTTTCCTGCGTCACCGGCCTGAAAAGCACCGACGCTGACCACGGCCTGATCCTGTGCAGCAATATTACGCGAAACAATCGTTTGTAATGCCATCACCAATGAGGCACCGGCAACGATCGGATCGATACTTTTTTCAGGCGTTGAGCCATGACTGCCTTTACCGGTCAGGGTGATGGTCAAGCTATCCACCGCCGCCATCGTCGCGCCTTCTTTAAATGCCATATGTCCTTGTGGGTATCCGGGCATATTATGCATACCGTAAACGGCATCTACGGGGAATCGTGTGAACAAACCATCGTCAATCATGGCCTGCGCGCCACGCATATCTTCTTCTGAAGGCTGAAAAATCAAACGAACGGTACCGTTGAAGTCTGCGCTATCGCTCGCCAACCATTGCGCCGCGCCCAGCAGCATTGACGTATGGCCGTCATGGCCACAGGCATGCATCTTTCCTGAACAGGCGCTTTGATATTTCACACCGCTGGCTTCATGAATAGGCAATGCATCCATATCAGCGCGCAAACCGATTGATTTTGTCCCCGTCCCTTTGGTTAAACTTGCAACAATGCCGGTTCCACCGATACCTGTGACAACGTCGTAGCCCCATTCATTGAGCAGTTTAGATACTTTGCTAGACGTATTCGTTTCGTGAAAACCCAACTCAGGGTTGGCATGAAATTCATGGCGGATACTTTCCAACTGAGCCTGAGAGCGTTGTAGCTGGGAGACAAGTGTTGCGGAGTCAAAATTCTTCATTAATTAAACCTTTGAGGATTTCAAACAGCCAATGCCGGAACCTAACGGTCAAATGACATTCGCAAACAATTCAAGAGATTCGATATAACCATCGCGGTATTTATAACCCTAAATGTACCCGTAGAACGTCATATGTTGTTAACGAAATGTGTTACTGACTGCAAACGCTTCAGGTCACCATCTCCAGCGCCCAAAACTCGACAAAAAAAGCTCTCAATTTTGCTACTTCTTTTTAGGTAATTTGCTCAAAAGTTTTCTATACTTAGCAAATTCTTGATTCCTATGACATTGAAAATAAATCAATTCATTCGATTCAGAAATAATATGGCAAGAAAACTATATTAATAATTATATGGAATAAACTATGAGCAATCGATATCAGACTCCCGGCAAGCGCCGGAGCAGAGCCTGGCTGTGGCTTTTGTTGTTGGGGATCATCATCGGCGCGGCCCTGCTGGCAGGAACCGCCACCGTTATGCATAAAACCAGTGACACAGAATTCTGTATTTCATGTCACACCATGGAACAGCCTCTCGCCGAATATCAGGGCAGTATTCACTTCCAAAACACCAAAGGCATCCGGGCCGAATGCGCCGACTGCCACGTTCCACACCAACCTATCGATTATCTACTCACCAAAGTTGCCGCATTGAAAGACGTCTATGGCGAAGTGACAGGTAAAATCGATACGCCTGAAAAATATGAGGCGCATAAGCTCGCCATGGCGCAAAGCGTGTGGGATACGTTGAAGAAAAACGACTCCGCAACCTGCCGCTCATGTCATAGCTACGACGCGATGGACGTTATCGCACAGAAACCAGAAGCTCGTCAGCAGCATCCGGTTGCCATTAAAAATGGTGAAACGTGTATCGATTGCCACAAAGGCGTTGCTCATATCCTGCCAGACATGAGCGGATTAGCCGCCGCCGGTGCCAGCGAGTTGGCCAGCGCCGCAGCGAAAACGCCAGACAGCGCCACCACGCTGTACACCATCGCTACCGAACCATTCTATTTGAGCGCTGAGGAAACCCAGCACAACGCCGGTAACCTGATGCCATCCACCGAAGTGAAAGTGGTGAAACGTCAAGGCGATCGCGTATTAGCCGACGTTGCCGGCTGGCAACAGGATGGGGTAACTGAAGTGTTTTACGCCGCACAAGGTAAACGTATCCTTAGCGTTTTAGTGGGCGAAGATGCACGTAAACAACTGAAAACCCTAAGCACGGTTAAAGACGCTGAAACCGGGCTGGTTTGGCATCAGGTTGCATTGCAGGTGTGGTTGCCGAAAAAACAGCTGGTTGATGACCAACAAAAAATTTGGCATTACGCTTCTGACATGATGTCTGCCAACTGCACCGGCTGCCATGGTTTAACGGCACTTGACCGCTTCAACGCCAACCAATGGATCGGCGTAGTCAAAGGCATGGCTCCACGTACTTCTCTGACGCAGGAACAGCTGCGCGTTCTGACACAATACGTTCAGAAACACGCCAGCGATATGCCTGCCAATCAGTCGAATAAGATTTAAGGAGCCATAACAATGAAAAAAAATCTGAACTCCCACGTTGAAAACGTCAGTGATTTCGAACAGAAGCCGCTGCAGGTCAGCCGCCGTCGCTTTCTGACCGGCGCAGGTGCCGTATTGAGCGTGCCATTGATGGCTGGTTTGTGGCCTAAATCGGCATTAGCACAGGCCATCAGCCAAGCGTTGCCACAGTTTACCGCCCTACGTCAGGCACAAACCGGCATACTCACCGCTGCACACTGGGGCGCTTTCGAGGCCATCGTGAAAGACGGCAAAATGGTGGATGTTAAGGCCATTAGTGACGATCCGTATCCGAATGAACTCATCACCATGGCACCGTATCAGGTACATGCAGAAAACCGCATTAAGTACCCGATGGTACGTAAAGGCTGGCTAGAAGGCGGCCCTGCCAATAGCCAACCAGAACTGCGCGGCCGCGACGAATGGGTGCGAGTAAGCTGGGATAAAGCCCTGACGTTAGTGAGCGATCAAATCGCACGCCTGCAAAAAGAGCATGGCCCACAGTCTATATATGCAGGCTCTTACGGCTGGAAGAGCGTGGGTATGCTCCACAATAGCCGTACACTGCTGCAACGTATGATGAACCTAAGCGGCGGTTTCTTAGGCTATGCGGGTGACTACTCGACCGGAGCCGCACAGGTCATCATGTCTCATGTGGTTGGTTCAATGGAAGTTTATGAACAACAAACCGCATGGCCAAACGTTATCGAGAATAGCCAGTTAGTGATTCTGTGGGGATGTAACCCTATGATCACATTAAAAAACAGCTGGAACGTGCCTGATCACGTCGGCCAAACTGGCTTTGAGGCGCTGAAGAAAAAAGGGACACGGATCATCAGCATCGATCCGGTACACAACGACAGCGCAAAATTCGTGAATGCTCAGTGGATTGCACCGCGTCCGTACACCGATACCGCCATGCTGATTGGTATTGCCCACACGCTGCTGGCAGAAAAACTGCATAACCCTGATTTCCTGAAAACCTATACCGTTGGCTTTGATAAATTCGAAGCTTATCTTATGGGTCAGGACGATGGCATCGTCAAAGATGCTAACTGGGCAGCCGAAGTTAGCGGCGTTGATGCCGACGTGCTTCGCCAGCTAGCGCGTGATATGGCGAAGAATCGCACCATGATTATGGGTGGTTGGGGCATTCAGCGTCAGCACCACGGCGAACAGCAACACTGGATGCTGGTGACCGTTGCCGCCATGTTGGGACAAATTGGTCTGCCGGGCGGTGGTTTTGGCTTTAGCTATCACTACTCTTCAGGCGGCAGTCCTACGGCTAAAGGCGGGATCTTGGCGGGTATTTCGGCTGGAAACTCACCGAAAAATACGCCTACGCCAATTCCCGTTGCGCGTATTGCCGAATGCTTAATGAATCCAGGCAAAACCATTAATTTTAATGGCGCTCAGGTTACCTATCCTGAAGTGAAAATGGTTTACGTCGCTGGCGGTAACACCTTCCACCAACATCAAGATACAAACTCGCTGGTGAAAGCTTTCCAAAAACCTGAAACCATTGTAGTCAACGAACCTTATTGGACGGCAACGGCCAAGCATGCGGATATCGTATTCCCCACCACCACCAGCTACGAGCGAAACGATCTGGAAATGGGCGGTGACTATTCTCAGCTGTATGTATTCCCTATGCATCAGTGCGTACCACCGCAGTTCGAATCGCGTAGCGATTTCGATATCTTTGCTGGTCTGTCAGAAAAACTAGGGGTTCAGGATGCCTTTACCGAAGGCAAAGACGAAACCCAGTGGCTGAAAAGCATGTATGACGACATGAAAACACAGGCTCGCGCAGCTCGTGTGGCATTGCCGCCGTTCGACATGTTCTGGGAATCAAACAACTATGTTCGCTTCCCGGTACCTGAAGAGAATAAACAGTGGGTACGTTTCGCTGACTATCGCGAAAACCCACTGTTAAATCCATTAGGTACACCGTCCGGTAAAATCGAAATCTACTCTGACGCCATTGAGAAAATGGGCTACGAAGACTGCAAAGGTATTCCAACATGGATGCCGCCGCATGAATGGTATAAAGGGCCAGAAGCCGCAAAATATCCTTTGTCTCTGAATACTGCACATCCGATCAACCGCCTGCATTCCCAGCTAGACAATACGCCGCTGCGTAAAAAATATGCGGTAGCCGATCGCGAGGCCATTCTAATCCATCCGGCTGATGCTAAAACTCGCGGTATCAGCAACGGTGACTTAGTTCGTGCCTTTAACGATCGCGGTCAGATCTTAGTTGGCGCAGTGGTCACTGAAGATGTGCGTCAGGGTGTGATCCGCATCAGCGAAGGCGCATGGTTCGATCCGGCAGATCCAGCAACGCCAGGATCGCTGTGTAAAAACGGCAACGTGAACTGCCTGACGTTTGATATTGGCTCATCCAGCTTGGCGCAAGGTAACTGCGGCCAAATGGCGCAGGTTGAGATCGAAAAATATCAGGGTCCTGCACTCACTAACACCGCACATGCGGTACCGACTGGCGCATAGTGTCTCACTCTGCACTTTAGCCGTATCATCAACGGGGCTTCGGCCCCGTTTTTTATCACATTGTTGTGATCAACCATGCTGAATCAAGCAAAGCTAATTAAACAAAGTTAATTAAACAAAGCTAATTAAACAAAGCTAATCAAATAGCTCTGCATGGCTCCCCACGCGATATAGCCTTAACTCAGTTTCGGTACGCTGATAGATCAAGAGAAGATCGGGCATTCCATGGCATTCAAGATAGCCAATATAGTTCCCGACCAACTTATGTTCTCGGTACCGTTCCGGCAACGGCTCCCCTGACTGTAGCAAAGCCACGGTTCGCAGAATGATGCTCTGAACAGCTAGGTTACCCATAAAGCGTTTAGCATCTTTTTTAAAACGATGCTGATAAACAATCATTAACATGATGAGCAATCCTTGCATCATGGTTTCCCAACGAACTACCAGCCGAGATCTGCCTTCAATTCATCAATATCGCTGGCGCGATGCACATCAATACCGGCTTCCAGATCGCGAATCGCCTTCAACGTTTTTGCATTCGGTTTAAGTAATTCTGCGGGTACCTCACCCGTCACAGCAATCTGATTAACTAATAACCGAATGATCGTTGAAAGATCGGTTCCTAACGCACTGGCATTTTCCATTGCGGCTGCTTTAACCGCTGGGGAAACTCTTGCCCTCACCACATCACTTTTCGTCATAATATCGCTCCATAGACTGAGTGTTTTATGACCATAAATGTAGCCACATCGTAGCCACAAGGCAAGTGAATTCATCGTTCTTCCTCCGTAATTATGACTACCGCAATTATTACGTTTTACAGACAAAAGTCAGAACTGAGGAAAAATAGTGGAATGCTCTTCGCAAACTATTTTTCAGCTAGTTATCCATTCATTATCACGCATTATCTATCCCACATCTTTTGTATGACTTTCTTACAGTCCAGTGGCTGAAACAGCTTTTCATTTTTAACATTCGAGCGTAACATGCCCGCCCTGAAGTTCCCCGTTCACCTCTGACTGATCCCTGATAAACCTATGCGCATGTATTCGACCGCACTCCGCCGTCTGCCCGATTTAACCTCCACCTCATTCTTGATTGTGGCTTTTTTGACCGGTATCGCAGGCGCATTACAAACACCAACGCTCAGCCTGTTCCTCTCCACCGAAGTGGTTAAAAGCCCGTTCATGGTTGGACTGTTCTATACCGGCAGCGCAGTGATTGGAATTATTGTTAGTCAGTTTCTCGCCGCACGTTCAGACCGCTCTGGCGATCGAAAAAAGCTGATTTTATTGTGCTGCATCCTTGGCGCTGCGGGCTGTTTGCTGTTCGCCTATAACCGTAACTACTATTTATTGCTCGTCGTCGGCGTCATGCTCACCAGTTTTGGTTCCACCGCCAACCCACAGATGTTTGCTCTAGCTCGTGAATATGCAGATAAAACCGGTAAAGAAGCGGTGATGTTCAGCTCAATTTTGCGTGCACAAGTTTCTCTGGCGTGGGTGATTGGGCCACCGATTTCGTTCGCACTAGCGCTCGGCTTTGGTTTTCCGTTTATGTATCTGGCGGCGATGACGACGTTTTTAATATGCGGTTTAATTGTTTGGTACACGCTGCCCTCGATGCCAAAAGCGGTCGTACGCACAACAGACGTGCTGGATGCGCCACGCCGTAATCGCCGCGATACTCTTCTGCTCTTTGCCGCCTGCACGTTGATGTGGACCTGCAACAGCATGTATCTCATCAATATGCCGTTGTATATCATTCATGAACTGCATTTGCCGGACAAACTGGCCGGCGTAATGATGGGCACCGCCGCAGGCCTAGAAATTCCTACCATGCTAATTGCAGGCTATTACGCTAAGCGTTTCGGTAAACGCTTTTTAATGATGGTTGCGCTTGCCGCAGGCTTGGCTTTTTATGCTGGCCTACTCTTCTTTACCGCACCTTGGGCACTGCTAGCATTACAGCTGCTCAACGCCGTTTTTATCGGCATTCTGGCGGGAATTGGTATGCTGTATTTTCAGGATTTAATGCCGGGGCAAGCGGGTGCAGCCACCACCTTATTTAGCACTGCGGGGCGTACTGGTTGGATATTTGCAGGCTCTGTGGCTGGTTTTATTGCGGAATTTTGGAACTACTACGCTGTCTTTTTTGTTTCGCTGGTTTTGTTGATTGCCGGCGTGGCCTGTATGTGGAAAATAAAAGAAGCGTAACCTCTACGGTTGACTATGAATGGGAACGCTAGAAATAAGATCCCAGCGTCCCTTCTGCTACAGAGCATTATCTACACAATGGCTTTGATCATATCCATCAGCTGTTTGATATCTTCTGGACGTGTCTCACCACTTTGCGGATCGACGATCGAGGTATAGACATGTGGCATTACCCGCGCCACACCGGCCTGCAAACAGGTTTGTAAAATTACGCCAAAGTTGTCTAAATCAATACCGCCCGTCGGTTCTATCAGGGTCATGCCGTTACGCGCCGCGCTTTCCGCCAAGGCTTTTAGCTCAGCTAAGCTACGCTCCCCGCCCATTGGGAAAAATTTCGCCGCGTGTGCGCCCATATCCAACATCATATTCACCGCGCTATCGCAGGAAACAATGGCTTTATCTCCTTTGGCACTGCGCTCGCCGGTTGAAATTTGTACTTGCCCCATCTTTCCCGTTGGGCTCACTAACGCATTGATATGCGTATGCGACTGCCCAGCCTGAGCCAACGCGCCTGCGGCAAAGCCGCATCCGGTGAAGGTTTGGTTAACATGCGCCGCGCCGGTGGCGGCGGCAATCATCGCGGCTTTATAAAATTGAGCAGGATCGCCTGCCCCCAATCCCACTGAAATCGAAGGCACCTGAAGCTGCCAGCGTTTAACCTCTTCAATCCCCTGCTCCACGCTGTCGAACTGTGCTGACAACACACCAATGACGGCATGTCCTTCAGCGGCGTCATACACCGCTCGCGCATTTTCAATATTTTTGGCTAGCACGTTGATGGCAACGCGTCCTTGGTAAAAATTAATGCTTTGCATAATGCTTTTCCTGTTCGCCTGCGATCTGTGCCAGTCTTTCAACGATCGTGGTTAAATCATGTTGATCTAATGTGCGGGGATCGATACTGAAAACGCCTTGATGCAGGAAGTATCGACGCGTGTAGATAGCAATTTCACCGGTTCGCAGCATCGCCTCAATCTGTCGCGCATCTAACCCCAAAACATCAGAGTGAACGCGTACCTGAACACGCCAAATCTCACGTCCCGCTTCGTCTTGCTCAATCTCGGCGCTAAACCCGCGCAGTGCTGATATCGCCTCGACCGTGGAGGTCAGTTTATCTGGCGTCATATTGGCGATGCCTTCGCCATAAAGCTCCAGCGCTTTCACCAAGCCAACCATGTTTTCTTTGCCGATTTTCATGGCTCGCGCAATTCCGTGATGCTGAGCTTTGCAGCAGCGGATCCACTCACGCCCGCCCGTAATAAATCCTGACGTTGGCGCATTGAAGGCTTTGGCTCCGCTGTAAATAACCATATCAGCACCGTGCGAAATATATTGGCGCAAATCTTCTTCGGCGGCGGCATCAACAATGAGCGGCAGCTGGAACTGTTTGGCGACAGCCACAAAATCTTCAATCGTGAGCATCCCTTTTTGCACGCTGTGGTGAGATTTCACAAACAGCAGCGCCGCCGTGCGTTCGCTGACCGCTTTCTCAAGCTGCCAGCGCGCAGCCAAGTTACTCTGTCCCACTTCAACAACGCGTCCACCGCCCAAACGAATGGCGCTGGTGATTGGCGCGCCATAATCAATATTGTGACCGCGCAAGATGAGAATTTCGTTGGCCATGCCAGTGCTGTCCGGCATCAATGCCACACGGTCTGGCTCACCGCGAGTGATTACCGCCGCCACTGCGATAGCAATCCCCGCCGACGCGCACGAAGTAATGTAGCTATCCTGCGCACCGGTGTGTTCTGATACCAGCTCGCCGGTGCGATCGACCAGAGCATCAATTTCCACAAACGCTCCGGCAGCCTCTGCCGTGGCAGCCATCACTTCGGGTGATACCGCAGAAACACCCAGAATGGTCATTTTTCCGCAGGCGTTAATCACTCGTTTTAGCCCTAGGCGTTGGTAAATATTTTGACTCATTGCAACTCTCCTTACAGCACACCAAGCAGCGAACACACCACGCTAATCACCACCACCGAAAGCAAAATTGTGGTGTAACGCGGGCCTTTTTTGGTGAGATAGAAGTAGATAGAGAACACCGCGGCCAGTGGCAAAAGCCCAGGCGCGATGGAATCTAATATCTGCTGCACAACAATTTCAGAACCTTCAAGCGCGCTGATTTTGAGCGGTGACGTTATCTTGACGTAGCTTGCCGATAGCGCGCCCATCATGATTAACCCCAGCACGTTGGCACCGTAAATCAGCTCTTTGATTCGCCCACCTTGCAGCAAGGTAATGATGGAATCGCGCCCAAGGGTATAGCCTTTATGTACCAGTCCGTAGCTGACCGCCAGCGTAATACCGGTGTAGAGCACCAGCGGTAAAATCCCGCCGAATGCGCTTCCTTTGGCAGCAAATGGAATGAAGATCGCGATCAGCAAAGGCATTACCGCCGCCCAAATCACCGAGTCACCGATACCTGCCAGCGGCCCCATCAACCCCGTTTTGATCCCGGTGATCGATGCATCAGAAATGGGTTCACCGCGCGTCTTCTGCTCTTCCATGGCAATAGCCACGCCTTGGATCACCGCACCAAACGTTTGTTCAGTGTTGAAGAAGTTCAAATGGCGCTTTAACGCTTCGGCTCTCTCTTCTTTTTCGGGATAGAGCTTTTTGATAATCGGCGTCATCGAGGCGCAGAAAATCAAGCTTTGTAGACGTTCATAGGAGCTGGAAACCTCGGCACCTAGCCAATAAATAAACCATGCTTTGGTAATATCGCCTTTGGTGAGCGCCGAACTCTGGCGAGCACGCTCCACTAATTCGTGCTGCATGATGTCTGGGGTTGATTCACTCATGATGATGCTCCTTCATTCTTTGCCAAACCTTTCACCAAAAATGCTACGCAGGTGCCGAAAATAGCCATCGCCATGATGTCGACTTTGAGATAAAGCACCGCGAAGAAACCACCGATAAACCAAGGCAGCAGGCTTTTCTTGCCGATCACCATAATCGTGATGGCAAACCCGAGCGCAGGAAGAATGCCGCCCATAATTTCAAACGAATGCGTTAACCAATGCGGCATCAGGGCGAGGAACTTCTCGACCACGCTCTGGCCGAAATAGTTGGCACCAAATACCACTGGGAAACGTAGTACCAACCCCAGCAGCGCAGGATATAAAAATGCGCAACGCATAATACCGCCGGTATTGGCTTCTTCGGCGTATTTATCCGCCATGTGTACCCACGCCGCATTCAGCGTACGACGTAGCTGGTCGAGGAACACGCCGATCACACCAAACGGAATCGCCAGCGCAATGGCTAAGTTAGGCTCCATATGAGCCTGAACGGCAATCGGGATCGCGATACAGGCCGCAAGAGCCGGATCGGAAGGCACATTACCGCCCGGCGTTGATGTAACGCCGAGATACACCAACTGCATGCCAGCCCCAATAATCATTGAGGTTTGCATATCGCCCAAAATCACCCCAACGAACACGGCAATAACAATCGGCTGAACCAGCATGCCTGAAAAGGTGTACCCAAGGCGTAAACGGGCAAACCAGTAATACAGCCCCATGCTGATAGCAATAAACAAGGTATCCATAGTGATTTCCTCTGGTCAAAATCCATGGTCAACAGTCAAAATTGGCACGCAAAGACAATTAGTATTTTTTTAGAATGTCTTCTAACGACTGCGGCTTATCTTCTGGGATGGTTTGGAAGAACACCTTAATACCGTGATCTTTCAGATCGCCCAAAATGCCCACGTCTTTATCGTCTAGCGTAATGTTTTGGAAAACAGCTTTGCGGCTTGGGCCGCCGCCTAACCCACCGACCTGAATATTCTGCACATCAAAGCCTTGATGCACGGCATCTTGTACCGCCGTCAGCGATGGGAACAGCACCAGCACTTTTCCTTCACCCAGCTGATTCTCTTTCCACGCCGCAGCAAAACTGCTGTTGCTATAGCAATCTACTTTGATGCTTGGCGGTGCCGCCATCAGATAGATATTTTTCATAAACGGATCGGCGTCTAACTCGTCGCTGACCACCGCAATGCGGTTTGCTTGAGATTGCCCAACCCACTTAGTGACAACCTGACCATGAATTAAACGACTGTCGATACGACATAAAACGATACTAGCCATGTGATTTTCCTTTTTCGTTATTCGGTTTTATATTTCGGATTTAATGGGTTACGCGTTGTTCTGAAGGTTATTGATATGCGCCACCACGTCGAGGCAGCTATCACGCCCTGCTTCAACCAGTTCTTCGACGCACTCGGTCAACAATCCGGTTTCACGCAGCTCTAGAGCCTGTAGCAGCAGCGACGCATTCAGGCCGCAAATCACGCCGATGGGATAATCCACGCTCAGCCGAGCCGCTACGTTTGACGTGGTTCCACCGATAAAATCAGTCAGGATTAGCGACCCTTTCGGCATGGCGATCACGGCTTGTTCAACGCGTTGGAAAAACTCGCTAAAGGTATCTACCGGCATTAGCGCAATTTCGGTCACGCCTTGAATATCTCCGGCAACCATTCGCAGACTGGCGCAGAGCTGGCTGCCCCAGCCGCCGTGAGTCAGCAGTAAAATCTGTGGTAGAGAATGTGAAGCGGTGGTAGACAAAATGAGCCTCCTGGCATTCAGTCAAAGAAATAAAAGGTTTCTATGGCTGATATAGCAACGCCCGTGCCAGCATTGTGTCACGGCGCGTTTTTTATCGAGGAGTCGTGCGGAGAAAGCCCGCTGAATACGGGCTAGCGGTAGAGAAGCTCGTAAATATAAATAAATTCTGCGTCAGATAACCGAATGGCATACGCCTCCTCAATGGGGGCAAATGCCTGTTTGATGACACTCATGGCGGTTGCATCAATATCTTGCTGAGTTTCCAGCGCCATCTGTAACGGTTTGCGGCTAATAACGATACGCTCCACCATGCAACAGCAGTGGATAAGGAAGCGTAGTGTCACCTGTCGGCTCGGTTTGAGGTCTGAGGCCTGACAGATCCGCAGTAAAACGCTTTCCATTTCCTGCAAGATGCGCCGAGGGTTCAGAATCGAAATCTGATTAATGATACTTTCGAGCGTTAGCGCACTGATAAACCGCATTGAACTACGCTCAACTTCCAACCGACGTTCCTGAGTGCTGAGATCGGGGTTCAATAAGCTAAGCAGCAGCTCTGGGCCTTGCTCAGAAAACATCTCTTCCAGCGAGATAAAGGGAATATCCGGCAATCCCGGTTGGAACGTGCCAACAATGCCCACCAGCCGCTCATGGGGAGCCAGAACCTGCTGAATACGGTCTAGGCTTCGTACCTCGTTGTAATCCAGAATTAATAAGCGCGTATCCTGCGCCATCAGTTCACCAAAGCTTTCTGACAATACCTTATGGATTTTCTCTGCGGTTCCCATACCCGTAATGCAAGACACTACCAACACTTTCCCCGCTCCGTCCTGTTCAGGTGAACACCAATGACACGGAATTTGTTTCTCCTGCATTAGCGCACTCAGCGCGGCGAAATCGCTAGATTCATAGGTCAGATCCAGACCAATCTCCAGCAGGCTGGTTAGCGTCATGTTTGGCAACAGCAATACTTCAAACTGAAACAGTTTGCTGATGGCGCTGCCAAAATGGACCAGCGAACCGATATCGACCATCAGGATCACACGCCGGTAGCCACGGCTACGGATCAGGTTGGTAAGTACTTCCAAGGTGTCATGCACTGACTGCTCGAACGGCATATCAATAGCGGTCAGCAGTTCACGCTCTAAAACCTGATTCACATACTGCGCCATACTGGTGGCCGTCGTGGCACCGTGGGCAATAAAAATAACCCCAAGCTCAGGGCTATCGTCAATCTCACAGCGGTGTTGGCGACACTCTTTCAGGAACATGCACAGATACACCACTTCGGTCGCAGGACATTGAATATTAAATATTTCGTCGACGCGGCGACATAGCTGCATCGCGTTATCGTACTCGTCTTTGCAGTGATCCAATATCAGGCTTGAAGAGTAAAGCTGAGGAATCAATCCGCGCTGGACATAGCTCAGCAAGGTAAGGAAGTGCTTACGCAGATGGTTAACCATGTTTTCTGGCAGAGTAAACCCAACCACCTGCTCAACGTAGCCAATCAGCAGCGCTAAACGCTGTTCAAGCTGGCCGCTGTAGCCTACCGTCGCGGTGTCACGGCTGTACAAACCATATTCAAATATCGAGCGCAGTTTGTTTTTGAGGATAGCCAGCGTTTCCTGCGGCGGCACGTTGCTGTTGCGAAGGTTGACATATTCACGCGTCAGAAAACGGTAAAACAGGTCACTGTCTTCTTGCCCAACGGCGGCGCCCAACGAGGGTTTCAGCGCAGACAGGGTATCTGCACTGATATCCAGCCATTGTTGTTGACCAAATATGCTATCGACCAGTAAGCGTTGATCCGCACTCGGCATCACCGATTGCTCCACCAGCTTTTTATCCAAGGTCAACACGTCGTGTTGCTGTCCCATACCCGCCGCCCAGCCCTGAGCACACAAGAACTGGATGTCACTTTTCAATTGGCCGATATTGCCTTCCAACGGTTTTTCTAGCAGCCACAGCAGCAGCGCTTTCTCTACCCGAATGGTGCGGCTGATTTTTCGACTTTCTTGATGCAGGAATCCAGTAATCAGCTCAATTTGCTCTTCCATTGAACGTTCACGTAAGGCGGGAAGATCGATACTGACCTGTATACGGCGCTGGAAAGTGCGTAGCAACGTGGAATTCACCGGTTCCGTGGTGGCGCAGATTAAGCGCACACTCACCGCTCGCGCCTTATGGCTTGAGCCTAACGCCCGAAATTCACCTTTATCTAATAAGGCAAATAGCTTTTCTTGCCCTTCATAAGGAAGGCGATGAATTTCATCCAACAGCAGATACCCGCCGTCAGCCTGTTCGATGAGCCCAGCTTTATCACTGGTTGCGCCGGTAAAAGCGCCCTGCCGATGACCAAAAAGATGAGAAGAGAGTAGCTCGGGGTTGTGCGCATATTCAGCACAGTTGAAATAGACCATCGGCAGCGCGTTATTAGCGCTTTGCTGACTGGCAAACTGATGCATCAGCTCGGCAAAATAGGTTTTACCCACGCCTGAGGGGCCGGTCAATAAAACATGCAGGCCACTGGGATAGAGTACCGCCGCCTTCCCTTTTTCCACCGCCAGTTTAAGACTGCGGTCGAAACCAATCAGCGCGGCAAAAGGGTCGCTGGCGATAAGTGGGTCTTCACTTGGCAATAATTCGCTGACAAAACGAACCTCTGTGAGGTGGTCTGGTAAAACATGACCAATCAGCGTTTCTACTACCTCGCGGTGTAAAAAATAAACCGGACGGGTTTTTACCTTAATGACCCGTTGCTCACCCCACAGTTGGTTAAGATCTTTGCTGACTGAATTACGCGCGAGGCCAAGATTAAAACCAATACTTTCAGCGGTGAAAGCAACGTCGTTTTGCAAATCGGTCTGGTTCAGACCCAATGTTAAGCGTTCTAATTCCTGGCAAATTCTGTCTATACGTTTCATGCTGAGATCTAACCCGTCTCTTAAGTCGCGATTTTTGAACATAGCATAAACCGCGAAAACTTAATGTGCGGGAACCAGCATCAAGGCGCAGTGGCTATCTCAAGCTGAATTAAATAGCTCAAGGCTTGATCTCGGTGACTGAAACACATATCCGCAGCGGCCTGAAGCCCCCCACACACGGCGGGTCTTAGAGGGGATAAAAAGATTTTACAGCGCATGTCATCATCAAGCTGAACACAGCGCGTATTAGCCGGTTTGCCGTTTGGCATACCGGGGATCGGGCTAGAAATCGAGGGAGCAATACAGCAAGCTCCGCAATCGGAACGGCAGTCCATGGAAGTACTCCGGTGGGCTATCTGAAATGAGCTGCGACAGAGTCAGCGCGCGGGAAAATCCGCTCTTCACTTATACAGGGTTTTCATCTTTTCTGCTGTAAAAGCGCGTAGTAGAAACACCGATAAATCGGCATCAACCGGCCGTTAAACGCGTAACTTTCTGCCCCATCGCGACTTTCTCGCACAAAATCTGGCAAATTCTTTTACCTCGCTCGTCATTACTCTGTTTACTTCTCATTAAACAACACGTACCATTGCGCTAGTACATAAGAATTAGCATGCCGCTAATCAGGAGCACAGCATGACGATGGAGAATACCTTGACTCAAACGATACGCCGCCCGTCAGTCCTTGGGGGCGCGATGATTATTGCCGGAACCGCCGTTGGTGCGGGGATGTTTTCTATTCCGGTTGTCACCGCTGGGGTCTGGTTTACCGGTTCCGTCTTGCTGCTGATTTATACCTGGGCCTGCATGTATATCTCTGGCCTAATGATTTTAGAAGCCAATCTAAATTATCCGGCAGGCGCTAGCTTCCACACCATGGTAGGCGACCTACTGGGCAAGGGCTGGAACTCATTAAATGGGCTTTCCATTACCTTTGTTCTCTACATTCTGACCTATGCCTATATTTCTGCCGGTGGTTCGATTATCACTCACACGCTGGAGCCCTATTTTGGCGTTGGGCAAACCGCCGCAGGCTTGGTATTCGCCATTGTCGTTGCTTTTATTGTCTGGTTATCGACGCGCGCGGTTGATCGCTTAAGCACCATCTTAATTGGTGGCATGGTGATTACCTTCTTGCTTTCGACCGGTGATATGTTTACCCATGTCGATCCCGCAGTGCTGTTTAATACCGGTGAAGACAAGCCGAGTTATTTGCCTTATGCACTGGCTTCGCTTCCTTATCTGTTAACGTCCTTTGGCTATCACGGTAACGTTCCGGGGCTGGTGAAGTATTACCATAAAGACGCTAAGTCAGTGGTTCGCAGTCTGTTTATCGGTACAATTATCGCGCTGACGATCTATATCTTCTGGCAGTATGTGATCCAAGGGAATATCACCCGTGCGGCGTTCCAGCAGATCATCGCAGAAGGCGGTAACATTGGTAGTTTGTTAAAACAGATGGGCAACGTTGCCAGCAGCAGCATTGTTAACCAACTGCTCAATGCGTTCTCTTATATGGCGTTGGCAAGTTCGTTTCTGGGCGTTTCTCTGGGGCTGTTCGACTTTATCTCTGACTTCTTTAAGTTTGATGATAGCCGTGCAGGCCGAACCAAAGCCGCATTGGTCACCTTTGTGCCGCCAACGATTGGCGCACTGGCATTCCCAGACGGCTTCCTTTATGCCATCGGTTTTGCAGGTTTAGCCGCCACCATTTGGGCAGTTATCGTGCCGGCCATGATGGCACGTGCAAGCCGTAAGCGTTTCCCACAGGCGACCTATCGCGCACCGGGTGGTTCAGCAATGATTCTGTTTATTATCGCCTTTGGTTTGATTAACGCCGTGGCGCATATTCTCTCGCTGATGAACTTGTTACCTATTTATCAATAACTCGTCAAAAACTGTGATGCCGGAGCGCTAGCTCCGGCTTTTTGCGTCAAATTTATCTGCTTTTTTATCTTCCCCTCTTGCCTAGAAAACGCCGCGCGGGTAACGTGTCGCCACACGCTAAAGACTGAATTTGCAAACTCATTAACAAGGTTTTTTTATGCCAAGAGCTAACGAAATTAAACGCGGTATGGCGGTCACTTTAAACGGCAAACTGCTGCTGGTTCGCGATATCGATGTACAAAGCCCAAGCGCTCGTGGCGCGAGCACGCTGTACAAAATGCGTTTCTCAGATATCCGTACCGGTCTGAAAGTTGAAGAACGTTTTAAGGGCGATGACATTCTGGAAGAGATCTCTCTGAGCCGTCGTCAGGTCAACTTCTCGTATATTGACGGTGATGAATACGTCTTTATGGACAACGAAGACTACACGCCATATACCTTCAAAAAAGATCAGATCGAAGAAGAACTGCTGTTTATTCCTGAAGGTGGAATGCCAGGCATTCAGGTATTAACCATGGATGGCCAGGTGTTGGCACTCGAGCTGCCACAGACCGTTGATATGGAAATCGTTGAAACCAGCCCAAGCATCAAAGGCGGTTCTGCCAGCGCACGTACTAAGCCAGCGGTAATGAGCACCGGTCTAACGATTCAGGTTCCTGAATATCTGAGCAGCGGTGAAAAAATTCGCATCCATATTGAAGAACGTCGCTTTATGGGCCGTGCTGACTGATTACGGTTCTGCACAGCAAGCAGCAAAAAGGGACGCGATGGCGTCCCTTTTTTTATCATCAGCAATTTATCTTCAGCAATACATTACAAGATAATTATTTCATTTCAGGGAACAGCGCACGCTTAAGCGCAAGTTCAACCCCGCGTACTTCCGCCAAACCTTTCAAACGGCCAATCGCAGAATAGCCTGGATTCGTTTTCTTCTTCAGATCGTCCAGCATCTGGTGACCATGATCGGGACGCATAGGAATTGGACGCATATCCCCTGCTTTCTGGCGACGTTGCTCTTCGGTCAGAATCGCTTTCACCACGGAATACATATCGACATCGCCCTGCAAATGCGCACCTTCATGGAAGGTTTTCGGATTCTGTTCACGGCAGGTCGAACGTAAGTGCGTGAAATGAATACGATCGCCGAAGGTTTCAATCATCTTAACCAGATCGTTATCGCCACGAACGCCGTATGAACCGGTGCACATGGTGAAGCCGTTGTAGATGCTATCAACGGTTTCTTTCAGCCATTGCATATCTTCAATAGTGGAAACAATGCGTGGCAGGCCCAGAATTGGACGCGGTGGATCATCTGGATGAACCGCCAGCTTCAAGCCGCACGCTTCGGCAACGGGCACGATCTCTTTCAAGAAGTAACCCATGTGCTCGCGCAGCTTAGCCTTATCAATACCGTCGTACTCGGCTAAACGAGCGCGGAATTGATCCAGCGTGTAGCCCTCTTCCGCACCGGGTAACCCCGCAATGATATTGCCAGTTAACTTAGCAATATCGGCTGCGCTCATGGCATCAAAATAGGCTTTAGCCTGAGTCTGTTCTTCTGCCGTGTAATCCGCTTCTGCATTTGGGCGTTTTAAAATATGCAGTTCAAACGCCGCAAACGCAATTTGGTCGAAGCGCAGCGCTTTAGAACCATCTGGCAATTCGTATTCAAGATCGGTACGCGTCCAATCCAGAACGGGCATAAAGTTGTAGCAAACGGTATCAATGCCACAGGCCGCGAGATTTTGCAGAGACAGTTTGTAGTTGTCGATGTGCTGTTGATAGTTGCCGGTGTGCGTTTTGATCTCTTCGTGAACCGGAACGCTTTCAACCACGGACCATGTCAGCCCTTTTGCCGCCAAAATAGCCTTACGCTTCTCAATTTCTTCAACTGTCCAAACTTCTCCGTTAGGAATATGGTGCAACGCGGTGACAACACCGGTTGCTCCTGCCTGACGAATATCATCCAAAGAAACCGGATCGTTCGGGCCATACCAACGCCAAGTTTGTTCCATCTGTCTCTACCTTCTGCGGGTGAAAATACGAATTATCATGATTAAGGGAATTATCCTGTGACCGGTTTGGCAGCTATTTCTCGATAATCTCAACAAAATAGTGAGTCAAAAGCTCAAGCTGTTATACCAAATACCACAGATATCATTTAGCTTTTACCTTACTCTTTGCTGGTTTTCTGTCAAAACCCAATCCACTATTGGTTGATCCACTTCACGAATATTTCAGAATTTTGGACTAACCAATTTCATTTTCTGTCATATGACTTTAGACTGCAAGCCACTTTAGCGATCTTAGAAGATGTCAGACCGCCTCAATACTCAGGGCATAAACTCACTTTTATGTCGAAACATCTCACTGCGCCTAGGCGAGACAAAGTGGTCTAACATCTTTTGCTTTACCGTTCTGATGCTGACAGACCTTTGCCCGTCTGCCACGTTCATCTTCTCAATGGAGTTCAGCATGAAAAACCTAGCCAACCATTCTTTGCCAGACGGTGTAAAACAGCCCACTTATGACCGTAGCCTCTTAAAAAGCCGTATCGTTCACCTCGGTTTTGGTGCTTTTCATCGCGCCCATCAGGCATTGCTTACTGACCGAGTGCTGAATCAGCAAGGTGGAGATTGGGGTTATTGCGAAGTTAACCTGTTCGGCGGCGAAAAACTGATTGAACAGCTGCGTGAGCAAAATCATCTGTACACCGTGCTGGAAAAAGGCGCTGAACATAATCAGGCCGTAGTTGTTGGTTCTGTGCACGAGTCGCTGCACTCGGAAATCGACGGCATTCAGGCCGTTATCGAGAAAATGGCGGAGCCACAGGTCGCGATTGTGTCATTGACCGTCACCGAAAAAGGTTACTGCATTGAACCTGGCAGCGGAAAACTGGATCTCAATAACGCCCTGATCCAACGTGATTTAGCGGCTCCGCAGGCGCCAACGTCGGCACCTGGCGTGATTGTTGAGGCCTTGCGTTTACGCCACGAACGCAATCTTGCGCCGTTTACCGTTTTATCTTGCGACAACATCCCAGAAAACGGTCACGTGGTTAAAAATGCAGTTCTCGGGTTAGCCAAAGCACGTGATGAAAATCTGGCCGCATGGATTGAATCCAACGTCACCTTCCCAAGCACCATGGTTGACCGCATTGTGCCGGCGGCCACGGAAGAAACACTGGCTGAGGTCGCTCAGGCCGTTGGCGTTGAAGATCCTTGCGGGATTGCCTGCGAACCTTTCATTCAGTGGGTTGTAGAAGATAATTTTGTCGCGGGTCGCCCGCAGTGGGAAATTGCCGGCGCAGAGCTGGTGAGTGACGTTCTGCCCTACGAAGAAATGAAGCTGCGTATGCTGAACGGCAGCCATTCATTCCTCGCGTATCTGGGATATCTGGCTGGCTATCAGCACATAAATGATTGCATGGAAGATCAGGCCTATCGCATCGCGGCACACCGTTTAATGCTGCAAGAACAGGCTCCGACGCTGCGCGTAACCGGCGTTGATTTAGCTCAGTATGCCGACCGTCTGATCGAGCGCTACAGTAATCCATCGCTCAAACATCGCACTTGGCAAATTGCGATGGATGGCACCCAGAAACTGCCTCAGCGTATGCTGGACTCCATTCGCTGGCACCTTGCCCACGATAGCGCTTTCCCATGTTTGGCGCTGGGTGTAGCGGGTTGGATGCGTTATGTTGGCGGCGTAGACGATCATCAGCAAAACATTGATATTCGTGATCCGATGGTGGAAACATTAAAGACGGTGGTTGCTGAAAGCCAAGAAGGCGAAGCTCGCGTTCAAGCATTGCTGGGTATCAAAGCGGTATTTGGTGATGAGCTACCAAAACAAACTGCGTTTGTAGAGGCGGTAACGAATGCTTATTTATCTTTAGTGAAAAATGGCGCGGCTCAAACTTGCGCAGCACTGGTTAAATAATTCACGTCAATTGGCTATCCCGCGCGGGATAGCCAATTTCATAAATTTCGTCTTATAACACTACCGATATATTAAGGCCTTCTATAACAACCATTTATCGCTAAAGACTTTGAGATCTTCCGGGCGTCCGAACAAATACCCCTGCAAAAAATCAATATTATATTGCTTAAGATGCTCCGCCTGCTCCGGCGTTTCCACCCCTTCCGCTACCGTCACCATTTGCAGACGTTTAGCTAAATCAATCACGTTATCTACAATATGCCCTGATAGCGCATCAGACCCAATCATGCGGATAAAACTCTGGTCAATTTTAAGAATATCAATATGAAATTCACGCAGATAAGCCAAGCTAGAGTGGCCAGTGCCAAAGTCGTCTAGCGCAATGAACACGCCAAGCTCATGTAACTCATGGAATATGCGGTGTGTCATCTCACTTGGTACAATCAACTGGCGCTCGGTCAGCTCTAATACCATCTGAATTTTGTAGCCTTCAAAGGCGGCAAGAAATTGGCGACAGTCTTCAACCAGACTGAGATCCTTAAAATGGCTCGCGCTAATATTGATTCCGAAATGGAAATTATAGGGAAGACGCTCAGCCAGCGGTGCAAAATAGTCTCTCACCTGCGCCATTAAATCCTGAGTCATTGGTACGATCAGCCCAGACTCTTCAGCTAAAGGAATAAACTGGTTAGGTGCAATCATCCCCATCTGCGGATGACGCCAGCGCATCAGCACTTCACATCCGGTAAGATCATTGGTATGACCGCTTACAACGGGCTGTATAAACGGAATAAACTCATGGTTTCTCAAGCCACTTTTCAGCTCGGATAAAGGAGAATTCACCCGCCCCAGTGTGCGATAGGTGACGAAACCCAACAAGATGGCTAAGAGTGGAAATAAAATAATGCTGCCTGAAGAGTACTCCCAAACGTACTCCCAATGGGTGCTAGTGGGAATTTCGGTCTCAACAGAGTAAGGAAAGCGGGTGGATTTCTGAGTATAGCGGGTGCCGTGAGGTTTGATTTTATCATCAGATACATGGCCTGAGCTGTCCATCCGGCTGGTGCCAACCAATAAGTGAATTTCCGTTGGTATCTGCAATAATTCCAAAACATTCTTTAGATAATATCCATCAATACCCACCAAAACGCTGTGCTCACCGTAGGATTTACGAAATGCAATAAGCGAACGGTTGGGCGTTACCGGATTACCGTTCAGCATCAACAGCATCCCATTGACGTATTTACTGGTGCTAACTCCGGTAGAATATTTCCCCGCCAAGGATGAGCAGTAAACATTATCACCCGTAGCCAGATTAACAGTACGGATATCTGGAACAACGGTAACCTGATAACGCAAAGCATCCTGCGTTTCAGGACTACAGCTCTTACCTAAATAATCATGTATTGCATTAGCAGCGGTTTCCGCATTTTGTAGTGTCGCATCAAATTGCGATATAGCTCGCTGCAAGCGCTGCTCAATATCACGCTCCATTCCACGCGAGATCTGCCATGAAATAGTCAATACGGCGATAATAAGAATTAAAATAACGACCAGTAGAGAGACGATAAGTCTTGCTACAGGACGGAAACTCGCGGTGCGGAAAAGTTGTGTCATATATCAGTTACCGGCAATTCACGACGGGTATTATTTTTATTATGTCGAATAACGGCCATAAATAGCTAATCTATTGCGCAATATTAGGAACTTACCGCACAAGCTTAGGCAAAGAACCCCACGGCGAACTGCTACTGCTAGCGTTCAATTAACGTAGTCATTCACTCATAAAAGTATAATCCCTACTCGCTCTGTAACACCGGCGTTGATTCAAATAAAAAACCATCGAAACTTGGATCTTCAGGGTCGGAGATTTCCAACAGCTTAGTTTTTACGTTTTCCAAATGCTGCCACATCGTCTGTTTCGCAGATTTGGCATCACGGCGTAAAACGGCATGCAGAATTTTTTGGTGATCGTCTAACCAGTTCCAACGATAGCTGAAGTCACTGGTATGCACGTGCAGCCCACTCCACATGGGATTATGTTTTCTCGCCTGCCAAGCGTCGTGAACCATGCTGGCCAACACGCTGTTTTGCGTAGATTGCGCAAGCAGGCAGTGGAAGAGTTCATCAGCGCTTTCATCGATGGTGCCTAATGACAATGACTGACGCTCTTGCTCAATGGCTTTCCGCATCTTCATGATGTCAGCTTTGGTTGCCTGAACGGCTGCAAACGCCGCAATCTCACTTTCCAACAGTTGCCTTGCCTGAAGTAATTCAAAAGGACCATAGGTATTTTCGTCAAGATCGGTCACCGCTGCACGTAGCTGACTTTGCGGCAAAGCAACAACATACACACCAGAACCTTTACGAACATCAATCAGCTTTTCCAGTTCGAGCATGATGAGCGCTTCACGAACAACGCTGCGGCTCACGCTAAATTGTTCCGCAATATCACGCTCAGGGGGTAAACGCTCGCCAATTGGATACTCACCTTGCGCGATGAGCTCACGCAGAGTATTGCCCACTTCTTGATACAATCTCATATTGCTACCTTTTATACCGATAACGTGGGTGAATATCGCCTAACCTAACGATTGGCCAGACCAAATCCCCAAATGATAGGAGCACTTGCCTAATTTGGTCTGATTATATCACAGCAGAAAAATGACCTTGGCAGAATACATCAATAACAGGGCCTGGATAACCATAATCCAAACCCCATGTGAACCCACCAACGTCGACAGTATTGAGAAAAAAATTAAGAAAGGAAGCTAATGATAATTAATTGTTAACACACCTACAGTATGTTTGGAATTAATCCAATTTAATTGACTGGTTCCCACTGAAATAGGGAGATCGACGGGAGACGTACCTATTTGGCTAATTGGGCGACTGACCGTTGCAGTTCGGCCACCGTTGTCACAGCGGGTTTTTATACGACGATTATCAACGCCGACGATACAAGCATCTTCGACAATCGAGCCAATAAAACGAATAACGCCTACATTTCCAGCCTGAGCTTCAGGCATCAATCCTGCTAAAAAAGGCAATCCCAAGCCGACAGCGAAAAGCATTGATAACCAAACCTTATTCATGGTCACCTCTTGAATTTTCACACAAATACACGCTAGCCGGTAAATACATCAATCCATGCAAATCCTTTGCCTAGACCGTGTTTTAAAGGTAGCAGCCTGTGAAAAACACAACGGCACCAAAACAGCAAACCTTAAGAAAAAATGTCGTTCAAGCGATATACAGCAGGTAACAATACGATAGAGAAAATTATTAGCGTTTAATAACGCTAAACTGGCAGGTTAAAAGTTGGTAATGGACGCGAATATTTTTGCGCCATTTTCCTTTTCGTTTAACTTTGGTTTAAGGTCGCAGCACTTTCTCTTCCCTGAGATAATGTGTAATTATGGTAATATTCTGGTCGAAAAGCAGGTAAATCGGGGCGTTAAATGACTAAAGTAAATCTCATCACCGGATTTTTGGGTAGCGGCAAAACCACCACGTTGCGCCACCTATTAGCAAACAAACCCGAAAATGAAAAATGGGCTGTTTTGGTAAACGAATTTGGTGAAATTGGCATTGATGGTGCGTTGCTGGCAGATACAGGAGCCGTGTTAAAAGAGATCCCCGGTGGATGTATGTGCTGCGTTAACGGTCTTCCTATGCAGGTTGGATTGAATATGTTGTTGCAGCAAGCCAAACCCGATCGCTTGCTGATTGAGCCGACCGGGCTCGGGCATCCGAAACAAATACTGAACCTGCTGACATCAGACAACTATCAAGCTTGGCTAGAGCTAAAAGCCACGCTTTGTGTACTTGATGCCCGCCAGCTTAGCGATGACAAATACACCAGCAATGAGAACTTCCGCGATCAGCTTGCCGCGGCGGATATCATTGTGGCAAATAAGGACGATACCTATAGCGATAACGATCGTGAGAAACTTGACGACTGGTATCAGCAAGCAGGCTCAGAACGCCGCTTGGTATCGACGCAGCATGGGCAACTTGATGTCGCATTACTCGACAGCGCACGTGAAAATATTGCCGAACTACCTAATGCTAAACACCATCACCACGGTAAAACAATCGCATCAGGCATTGCCGCACTGCGCCTACCTGAAGGTCAAAACTGGCGTCGCTCGCTGAATCAGGGCCAAGGCTATTTTAGCTGCGGATGGGTATTCAGCGCAGAGACCTGTTTCGACACCGTCGCTTTGCTGGAATGGGTGCGCCTCGCACCGGTTGTTCGCGTGAAAGGAAGCTTGCAGATCCCAGAGGGAACCTTGATCGTTAATCGACAAGGCGCTGATTTCCATATTGAAACACAGCAGACAACGCCGTTGGACAGCCGCATTGAGTTAATTCATGACGCTGAAACCGACTGGAACACATTACAAAGTGCGCTCTTAAAAGCACGTATTAAAACAACGTCTTAAACAGAAATTTTTATTTTACAGGTTAGGCTTAGCACATGACTCGTCGTAATCTGCCGTGGATTATTTTGTGTAATCTCGCAGGCATCGCTTTATTCTTTTCTTGGTATTTGGCTCCAAATCATGGATTTTGGTTCCCGATTGACTCGTCGATCTTTTTCTTTTTTAACGATCACCTAGTCACCAACCGCGCCTTTCTCTATTTAGTGGCCTATACCAATAATCGAGCATTCGACGCCATAGCGTTACTGAGTATGGGGCTGCTCTATCTTTCGTTTTTTATCAAACAAGATGGTTACGGCAAGCGCCGGATGCTAATTTTGGGCATTGTGATATTACTGACTGCGGTGGTCTTAAATCAGTTAGGCCATATTCTTCCCGTTAAACGCGCGAGCCCAACTAACTACTTTTCCCACATTCATCGCGTGGGCGAGTTGACTGGGATTAATACCAAAGACAGTTCAAGCGATAGCTTCCCTGGCGACCATGGCATGATGCTGATTATTTTTGCTGTATTCATGCTGCGTTACTTTACGCTTCGCTCTTTTATTATTGCGCTGGCGATCTTCGTGATATTTATTCTGCCGCGTATCATGATTGGCGCGCATTGGTTCAGTGACATCGCCGTCGGCTCTCTCAGCGTCGTACTGGTTGGCCTAAGCTGGTGGCTACTAACGCCTGCATCAGATGCCTTATTGAACTTGTTGGACCGGCATATGCCCGGCAAACATCGTCCGCAATAATCCATCGCATCCCCCTGAATTCGCCTAAGGGATTAAGGGGGATAAATAAGAGATTGCATAAGTTCTCATTCAGATAATTCCTATACCATCTAGCTTTTCTTTTTTCCTTTTCATCCCACGCACATCTTTTTTAATAATCTTTAAATATTACATATTATTACAACAGCTTCTTATTCTTCAAAATGAGCAAAAAGTCTCGCCAAACCTATTTCGATCCGGTAGTCTTTCAACGTTTGTGCATAGATTCTGAGTTTTTGAGAATAATAGCGATAAAAATGTGCTCCACCGCACAGAATTCATGTGTAAACATTGTCACATGAGGATCCTATTATTAGTCTCTTGAATGGCATTTATAGATAGCGACTCCGTCGTTAAGGACAAAAAGGAAAATCTTCTACAATGGTCAAGTCTCAACCGATTCTGAGATATATCTTGCGATTAGCACCTGCTATCGCCGCCGCAGTACTTCTGTCGGCATGTAGTGCAAACCATTCTTCATCTGATAGATACGCACAAACTGATACGCATGCAGTTAAAGACAAAGACGGTCTTTTACTTCAAGCTTCTCAGGATGAATTTGAAGCAATGGTTCGTAATGTGGATATTAAATCCAAAATTATGGATCAGTACGCAACCTGGAAAGGCGTACGTTATCGCCTCGGTGGCGACAGTAAGCGTGGCATTGATTGTTCAGCATTTGTTCAACGTACTTTCCGTGAACAATTTGGTTTGGACCTTCCTCGCTCTACATCAGAACAACAAGATACTGGCCGCCAAATTCAGCGTACTAAGCTGCGTATCGGTGACTTAGTGCTGTTCCGTGCAGGCTCAACAGGGCGCCACGTCGGTATCTATTTAGGTAATGATCAATTCGTTCATGCTTCCACCAGCAGCGGTGTGACCATTTCAAGCCTGAATGACAGTTACTGGAAAGGCCGTTATCGCGAAGCTCGTCGAGTATTGACCAACCCGGCGCATAGCTAATCCAGACGCACAAACACCTGATTGTCCTAAATGCCAAATAAAACGCGACTTCGGTTGCGTTTTTTTATGCCTGCAAGCCATCAGATCCACCTCATCGGTGACTTCACAATATTCTGTAATCCTTCTTTGAAGTTAACTGATTCTCTCGGTAATTTTGTGATCGGACGGATGTTTTATCCAGCTCAGCTTGAAATACATCACAAATCACTGTGGATCGAGATCTATAAAAAAACAAAAAATTAACATTAAGTTAATCTATTTGTATTCAATTCTGATTTTCTTCCCTAATATCTTGGATGTTCTGCGAATCGGTCGTTCTCTTTCGCAATGCACTCATAGATAAAGGCCATCAGAGCCTATGCCTAAAACGACATGCCTAAATTTTTAGACTGCGAAACATCAGCTAATGGCATGCAACTTACAGACAGGTAAAAGGAAGAAGACATAATGGTAGAGCAGGTAAAAGTTGAGGCCGCGAGCCCTGCAAAAGGGGAAGAGCATCTACGGCGCAATCTCACCAATCGGCATATTCAGCTCATTGCTATTGGTGGTGCCATCGGTACCGGCCTCTTTATGGGATCCGGCAAAACAATCAGCCTTGCAGGCCCTTCGATCATTTTCGTCTATATGATCATCGGCTTTATGCTGTTCTTCGTGATGCGCGCGATGGGCGAGCTACTTTTATCCAATCTTGAATATAAATCCTTCAGCGACTTTGCTGCTGATTTGCTTGGCCCGTGGGCTGGATATTTTACCGGTTGGACATACTGGTTCTGCTGGGTTGTCACTGGCATAGCCGACGTCGTCGCGATAACGGCCTATGCACAGTTCTGGTTCCCTGGGCTATCTGATTGGGTCGCCTCGCTTGCCGTGGTGCTTTTACTGCTAGGGCTGAATCTGGCGACGGTCAAAATGTTCGGCGAAATGGAGTTCTGGTTTGCGATGATTAAAATCGTCGCCATCGTTGCATTGATTTTGATTGGGCTAGGCATGGTGTTAATGCACTTCGAATCACCAACCGGCAGCGTGGCTTCGTTTAGTAATCTCTGGAACGATGGCGGCTGGTTCCCGAAAGGCCTAAGTGGTTTCTTTGCGGGCTTCCAAATTGCGGTATTTGCCTTTGTTGGCATTGAGCTGGTAGGAACCACTGCAGCAGAAACGAAAGATCCTGAGAAATCATTGCCGCGCGCCATTAACTCGATCCCTATCCGCATCATCATGTTCTATGTATTTGCGCTGATCATGATTATGTCCGTGACGCCGTGGGGCTCTGTAGTTCCGGATAAAAGCCCGTTCGTTGAGCTGTTTGTGTTAGCCGGTTTACCTGCTGCTGCCAGCATCATTAACTTTGTGGTGCTGACCTCTGCGGCCTCTTCTGCCAACAGCGGCGTCTTTTCAACTAGCCGCATGCTTTATGGCTTAGCGCAGGATGGCGTAGCGCCTAAGCGCTTTGCGCTGCTATCTAAGCGCGCAGTGCCATCATCTGGCCTAACGTTCTCCTGCGTTTGTCTGCTGGGCGGCGTGGTGCTTATCTATTTAATCCCTAACGTTGTCACCGTTTTCACGATGGTCACTACGGTGTCAGCCATCTTGTTCATGTTTGTTTGGTCGATCATTCTGTGCTCATACATGGTTTACCGTAAACAGCGCCCTCACCTGCATGCAAAATCAATCTACAAGATGCCTTTTGGCAAGCTGATGTGTTGGGTGTGTCTCGCCTTCTTTGCGTTTGTTATTGTGCTGCTCACGCTGCAAGCTGATACACGCCAAGCACTGATGGTGACGCCGCTCTGGTTCGTGATTCTGGGGCTGGGGTGGATGTTCATACGCAAACGTCGTAGTACCCAATAGATATCGGCCGCACTCAGCAACAGTGACCAACAAAAAACGGGCCATAAGGCCCGTTTTTTATATCTCTGATAGCTGATATTTCTACCAAACTACTAAGATGCTAAATTAACACATTCACTACTTACGGTTTTTAATCACATGACGCAACGTGACTAAACCTACTGAAGTAATCACACCTAGAATAAGAGCCAGCAACACAATCATTGCCGTTTTAGGGCTGTCTTTTTTCACCGGCTCATTAGGTTTCATCATGTATTTGTACGCGGTGAAATTGATATCCGCTAACTTCAGTTCACGCAGCTTGCTGATAATCATCTTGCTGTCCTGCAAACCGGAGTTCAACTGAGCCAGATCGGTTATTGATTTCTCAATTTCTAGCTTACGTTTTAAACCGTCAGAACCCAGTGCAATAGAAAAATCAGGGTCATCTTTAATCGCGGTACCATTGCTATACAGTGGGCGTTTTACACCGGCCGCATCCGCAATCGACAATGAATACCCCAGACGATTGATATTTACTTCTTGCGCATTCTTTAAACGAGCAAGCGCCATATCATATTTTGCTTCTTCACTGCTCAGGTTAATATCGATCAAACGCTGGATCTTACCGGCAATAAACTTTTCTACCGAGGCGTTAACGGCTGCGATATAGCCTGCCAACGTTTTCTGCGCATCTTCGCTGGTATCAGCGGTGAATGACAACTTGTAGTAAGAATAAGCCGTATCCGCAGGTGTTTTACTCAGATCGCTACTGAAAGAGGCAAAAGACTTGGTCGCCAAGCTGTCAAGTATCTGACGTTTAGTCAATTCGTCGTTAGGAGCCACTTTCTCGACGAGTCGCTTATAATAATCTGTTGTAACAAGATATTCTCGACGCAAAATCTGAGAGTCATAGTCACGTACAAAGAGGCTTAGCAGGTCTTTTTCACCCACGCTAAAATCGATGCCCAGAATAGCCAGCTGCGGCTTCAATTCATCCAGAGATGTCAGTTCCTCACTCTGCGGAGCAACGATAACAGTATCACTCGTCCACTTTTGAGGCAGAATTTTAGCAATCCCGTAACCGAATAAACCAAAACAGAACGTTATAATTAAAATTGTTTTATATGATTTAATTGCAATAAGTAACCATTCAATCAGGTCAATTTCATCATCACGTGGGAATGGAGGCTGGAATTTGCGGTTTGAGCTGTCTAAAACAGCATCATTATTTTCATGATGTATAATAGTCATAATGTTACAAGCAAGTCACACTTTGTTATGCACAGTTGAATATGGGTACGATGGAATTGTCCAGAAAAGGATACTGGATAACTTTTTTGATAGATACAACTTAAATAGAGATCTTAAAAATAAAAATATAAGCTTAGCGAGAACCAAAAAAACAAATAAAGACCCTAAATCCATAATACTTTAAGGATTAAATCCTGATTTAAAGAATTTTCTTAGTGTTTTATTTATGTACGCAAGATTTTCACCCGATTAAATTCGCATAAAAAAACGCCTATAAATAGACGTTTAGTGTGGCTAAATAAATAAAATGACTTTAAGTTAATTCCTTGTGCCCTTTTTCCCCTCACTGACGACATTCAAGCAAGCATCAACCTGAAGCTTGATACTCAGAGGAATTGGGAGCTCGCCACAGAGATAACGTTTCGTCCAGCGCACGGTTTCTTCTATTGTTTTTGCCTCGGCTAATTCGGGCTTATCCCCCTCTCCCATTTCGCGCGTCACTAGCGTACTCATTTCCCCCTCACGACATAAATGCATCTGCGGGCAGCGTAGAGGATTGGCATACGCCTCCCCTTCCGTTCCATGCAATAGCAGCGCAGTCGAGAGTGTTTGGTTGAATAGCCGCGCCATTCTCTGGATATATTCAGGGTGGGAAACGCTGGCAATGCGCAAAGCGTCACCGACAAAAGGGTTAATCATTTTAATCAATGTATGCGCGCTGTTACGCACGCCCATTCGCCATCGTAATGACAGAACTTGATGCATTTCTGGTGCTAAATGTTCCACGCCGATAAAAACGGGCTTACCGGTTTTCCAATCGATGTTTTGCAAATCACATGTTGGTGCAACACCCAGCGCCTGGAATATTTCAGCGCTGGTGACCCGATTAGGATCTTGGCTAACCCCATGCACTAAAACGGGAACGCCTTCCCTTGCTAGCAGCATGGCTAATAACGGCGTCAAGTTAGCTTGCTTACGTGCCCCGTTATAGCTTGGGATCACAATGGGCATTGGCATACCGGTAGGCAGTTCGAGGCTGGCGGAACGCTGCTGCATTGAACGATAAAAGCCGAGCATCTCCTGCTCGGACTCACCTTTAATGCGCAAAGCAATCAGAATGCCGCCAAGTTCCAGCTCTGGAATACGCCCAGCCAGCATATCGCTAAACAACGTTTCGGCCAGTTCGGCACTGATATCACGCGCGTGATTCTTCCCTCGCCCAACTTCTTTAATAATTTGTGCATAATCCACGGCAACACCTCGTACTCATCCAATTTACATTTACATCATACTAGGGATAGTACGTGGCATTATTTGCCCTGACAATTGTGCTGCTCACTAACCTTAGCTGCGACGGCGAGAGCCACGCTTGCCGCGCGAGCCGCTGGCTGATTTTTTATCGCTCTTCGGCGTAGGAAGTGCGGGAAGGTCGCCCTCCGGCATTGGGCGTTGTTCGATGGGAAATACCGGCAATGCGCCCAGCAAACGCGCACCGTAGCTTTTGCTCAGCAAGCGTCGATCATAAATAATGATCTCACCTTTACATTCATGGCTTCGGATTAAGCGTCCGACCTGTTGGATCAGGGTGAACGACGCGCCGGGCAAGCTCTGTACTTCGAACGGATAACGCTTGAGCGTTTTCAGCCATTCACCTTCGGTAAGGATCACCGGGCTATCAATAGGTGGGAAAGCAACTTTGTGGATGTGCACCTGGGTGAGCAATTCCCCTTTGAGATCTAACCCTTCAGCAAATGACTGTAAGCCAACTAAAGCACTTTGCTGACCTTTACGTACGCGGCGGCAATGCTCTTCAACCAAGCGGTAACGTGGTTGATCGCCTTGAACCAGCAATCCCAAGCGCAATGCAGGAACGAAGCTGAGAAACGTTTGCATCGCTCTCTGACTGGCAAACAGCACTAGCATGCCAGTGTGCTTTCCACTTTCCCATTCATGACGGAAAAAATGCGCCATTTGGCGTAAATGCTCCGCCTCCTGTGCCATCGCAGGTTCAAGTGTCATTTGCGGGATCACCAAACGTCCCTGCTCTGGGTGGTTAAACGGGGAATCTAAAGCAACAAAACGATCTCCCGCTTTTTCATTTAATCCAGATAGCTCACTGATCCGGTTAAAACTATTCAGGGATCGCAGCGTAGCTGAAGTGACTATCGCATGAGGAATCTTTCGCCAGAGCATTTTCTCGAGCTGATCGCAGACGCGGATCCCAACGCAGTGCATATAGATGTGCTGCACATTGTCAAAAACGTCACGCGTTAGCCATTTCGAAATTGGCGCATTGGACGCTTTCTCCATTGCCGCCAAACGCCACAGCTTCGTCATCGCTTCTAAATAACTGAAACTACGGCTCATCTGCAAAATAGCCTTGTGCAACCGCATAATATCGTGGCTGCCAGTTTTCTCCTGCAAATCATTCATCATGAATTCAGCCAAGCCGCGCAGCCCGTCCGTCAATTTATATAAACGAACGGCAATATCCACCATCGGTTCAGGCAATACGCCCATTTCGAAACGATAGTTTGGCTCACTGCTTCCCGCAGGAAGTAGTGACGTCGCCATGCGGTCAAAATCCGTGGTTAACTGCCGCATCTCTTCACAATGGGCTTTTAAACGCTCGCTATCCATCAGCTTCGGGCGGTTTTTGGGGCTGTACTGCGCACCGCACTGCTCAATGTGCCGCGCGATCCCTTCCACCTGGCTGTTAACAAAAATAGCGGTAATCTCGCCATCAATTTCTAACGCATCCCGCGCCACATCGGGTAAATGATGACCTTCATCTAGCACCAGCAGCAAATCTTTGGCATTCGGGAGAACCGACTCATTCTCCAACGCGGCCATGACTAACGCATGGTTTGCAACCACCACGTCAGCGCTCTCAATTTCGCGTCGAGCAATAAAGAAAGGGCATTCGCGAAAATACATGCAGTTGCGGGCCAAGCAGTTAGCACGGTCAGTGCTTAATTTCGCCCACAGTGCATCATCAATATTTTCATCAAGATGATCGCGCAGGCCATCCCAACGATAGCCGCTAAGCTGCTTGCTGATTTTTTGACATAGCGCTTTTTCTTCGGCGCTGCTGGGCTGTAAATCATCTTCAATAAACAGTTTAAGATCGCCCTGCATGCCTTCAGCGCTCGCCATCGCGGCCAAATTACGCGGACAGATGTAGCGGCCACGGCCAAAAGCCGCGGTAAACTTTAAATCGGGGATAATCTTGCGCAGCAGTGGAAGATCTTTGCTGTAAATCTGATCCTGCAAGGCAACGTTGGCCGTACTCACCACCAGAGGTTTCTCTTGATCGCGGCTAACCGCAATCCCAGGGATCAGATACGACAGCGTTTTACCAACACCCGTTGGTGCTTCGATGGCCAAATGACGAGCGTCATCGCCGGCTAGCGTTTTCGCGACTTCCGCAATCATCGTGCGCTGCTGAGGACGTGGGATAAAATCAGGGATATGCTCAGAAAGGGCTTTATACCATTGAGTAATTTGATTTTTAGTTGCGGAAGAAAGCGCCATTGATACTCGATACAGAAAGAAACAGAGGTCTATTTTCTCATATTCATCATCAAAAATCAGCCTGATATTCTGCTATGCACGGGTAATCGTAGCTAATAATAATGTTTACATAAAAAGATTAAAGCCAATGAATATTAGGAGCATTCTTAACAAATAATATGATTTTGATTATGAATATTCGCGGAATAATTATGCTTCATTGAAGGGGGCTAACAGCACAAATAACTTAAAAATTAGATGAAATTAAAATCAGGTCGAAAGCGCAGCAGCATTTTACCATAACGAATATTTATGGTTATGTAAACCCCAATTACGGCATTAATCTGAATTTAGGGGTTGTCTCATCATCTCATTATGTTAGGGTATTAAACGATTTCGCTCATAATATTTGGATTATTTGATTTAAATAATCTGTGAACTATTTCTCATTATATATAGGACACTCTATTATTGCATGACTATTAAAATAGAAATTAAGAACCTTTACAAAATATTCGGGGAACATCCCGACCGCGCATTTAAACTTATTGAATCAGGTCTGCATAAAGACCAAATATTTGCAAAAACAGGTCTGACCGTTGGCGTTAAAAATGCCAGTCTGGCCATTGAAGAAGGCGAGATATTTGTCATCATGGGACTCTCAGGTTCCGGCAAGTCCACCATGGTACGCCTTCTCAATCGTCTGATTAAACCGACCCGTGGCCAAGTCATGATTGACGGTGAAGATATTGCACAGGTCTCTGAAGAGAAGCTGCGTAATATTCGCCGCAGTAAAATCAGTATGGTTTTTCAATCATTTGCGCTTATGCCTCATTTGAACGTGCTCGATAATACCGCCTTTGGGCTAGAACTATCGGGTGTGCCTCAGGCTGAGCGCCATCAAAAAGCATTAGATGCCTTGCGTCAGGTTGGATTAGAAAATCACGCCAACTCTTATCCTGATGAATTATCTGGGGGTATGCGTCAGCGCGTTGGTTTAGCACGCGCCATGGCAATTAATCCCGATATTTTATTAATGGATGAAGCGTTCTCCGCACTAGACCCTTTAATTCGTACGGAAATGCAGGATGAGCTAATTAGACTTCAGTCTCAGCAACAAAGAACCATTGTATTTATTTCACATGATTTGGATGAAGCTATGCGTATTGGCGACCGTATTGCCATTATGCAAGGCGGTGAAGTTATACAGGTGGGAACGCCTGAAGAAATATTGAATAATCCGGCCAATGATTATGTTAAGACCTTCTTCAAAGGCGTTGATATTAGTCAGGTCTTTAGTGCGAAAGATATTGCTCGCCGTAAACATCTTTCATTGATCCGAAAAACGCCAGGATTTGGGCCTCGTGCTGCATTGAAATTATTGCAGGATGAAGATCATGATTATGGCTATGTGGTAGAACGAGGCCAAAAATATATTGGTATCGTTTCTGTTGAATCATTAAAACAAGCGCTCTCTCAAGGCCAGTCTTTAGATTCTGCCCTGCTGTCAGCACCCGAAGCCGTTGATGCAGATACCTCGCTCAACGAATTAATTTCGCAGGTTGCCCAATCACCTTGTGGTGTTCCGGTGACATCCGCTGACGGTATTTTTATCGGCATTATCAATAAAGGCACGCTACTACAAGCACTGGACAAAGAGGGCCCTAGCCAATGAGTGACGCAACGAGTAATCCATGGGCAACCGCACCCGCAGAATCAGCCGCCAGCGCATCATCCGCGTCGCAAGGCGCAGACGCATGGTCTTCATCACCGGCCACGACTGATGCAGCAAGCAACCATGCTGCTCAAGGCAGCGATTGGCTTAGCAGCGCACCCGCACCGGAGCCAGAGCATTTTAATCTGATGGATCCGTTCCATCATACTTGGGTGCCCTTTGATACATGGGTCACACATGGCATCGACTGGTTGGTCAGCCACGGTCGCCCTGTTTTTCAAGGCATCCGTATGCCAGTGGACTTCGTCCTCAGCGGATTTCAAAACATCTTGCTGGGCATGCCCGCGCCTATCGCGATTTTAGTATTTGCCTTAATTGCATGGCAGTGTGCCGGTCTTGGCATGGGAGCTGCAACGTTGATTGGCTTAATCGCCATCGGTGCCATTGGCGCTTGGTCGCAGGCGATGGTCACGCTGGCGCTGGTACTGACATCGCTGTTCTTCTGCATGCTCATCGGCTTGCCCTTAGGGATCTGGCTGGCACGCAGTAAAAGCGCTGCACGCGTGATTAGACCGTTACTGGATGCCATGCAAACCACGCCGGCATTTGTCTATTTGGTGCCTATCGTGATGCTGTTTGGTATCGGTAACGTTCCTGGCGTGGTCGTCACCATTATCTTTGCGCTGCCGCCGATCGTGCGTTTAACCAGCTTGGGGATTCAGCAGGTTCCCGCTGATCTGATTGAGGCCGCTGAATCCTTTGGCTCAAGTCCGCGCCAGATGCTATTTAAAGTGCAGCTACCGCTAGCAATGCCAACCATTATGGCCGGTGTTAACCAGACTCTGATGCTAGCGCTCTCGATGGTGGTTATCGCCTCAATGATTGCGGTGGGTGGCTTAGGCCAGATGGTATTGCGCGGTATCGGTCGACTCGATATGGGTCTGGCCTCTATCGGCGGGGTTGGTATCGTGATTTTAGCGATTATCCTCGACCGCTTAACTCAGTCCGTAGGGCGCGATCGTCGTAGCCGCGGTGTGCAGGGTTGGTATATGACCGGCCCAATAGGCTTAGTGGCGCGTCTTTTTGTTAAGCGCGGCTAACACCTCTTTGCCTCCTCCTTGCTGGGGGAGGTACATCGCACTTCCCTTCGGGTCTTAAATCCTCCCAAAGAGAATGCGGATAGCCCTATTTCCCATCTATACCCTGAATCATTGGCACTACGCCAATAATCACAGGGATAAAACAAACAGGAATATTCATGACATCACAAACAAAACAATATAACCAAACTCAACAACGTATCGCATCTATGCTTGCCGTTACCGCTCTGGCCTTCGGTACGCTTTCCATCTCCTTCTCCACTCAGGCAGCAGAATTGCCGGGCAAAGGCGTGTCTGTACAGCCAATTCAGAGCAGTATTGCCGAAGAGACTTTCCAGACCCAACTGGTGAGCAAGGCGCTAGCAAAATTAGGCTATGACGTACAGCCAACCAAAGAAGTGGATTACAACGTGGCGTACACCTCCGTTGCGGCGGGTGATGCCACCTTCCTCGCGGTGAATTGGGATCAGCTTCACTCTGATATGTACAACGGCGCCGGTGGCGATAAAAAATTCTACCGTGAAGGCCAGTACGTAACAGGGGCGGCACAGGGATATTTGATCGACAAAAAAACCGCCGATCAGTATCACATCACCAATATTGAGCAGCTCAAAGATCCCAAAATTGCCAAGCTGTTTGATACCAACAACGACGGCAAAGCAGATTTAGCCGGTTGTACGCCGGGTTGGGGATGTGAAGCCTCAATCAACTATCAGCTCAAAGCCTACGGTTTGAATGATACGGTTGAACATAATCAAGGCAACTATTCAGCATTGATTGCCGACACCATGACTCGCTTTAAAGAAGGCAAACCGGTATTTTACTACACATGGACGCCGTATTGGGTGAGCGACGTGCTCAAACCTGGGCGTGATGTTGTTTGGCTACAGGTGCCGTTCTCAGCCTTACCGGGCAGCCTGAAAGATGTTGATACCAAGCTGCCAAACGGTGCTAACTACGGTTTCCCAGTTAATAATATGCAGATCGTGGCCAATAAAACCTTCGCCGAGAAAAACCCAGCGGCGGCAAAATTATTTGCTGAAATGAAATTGCCAATTGCTGACGTCAATGCGCAAAACCTGCGTATGCATCAAGGTGAAAACTCAGAAGCGGATATTGAGCGCCATATAAACGGCTGGATTAAAGCCCATCAGGCCACGTTTGATGGCTGGATCGATGCCGCACAGCAGGCTGCAAAACACTAGGTTTGCACTAAAAAGCGCGTATCTGGCGCCCGATGGATAAACGCATCGGGCGTTTTACTACGCTCTATAACAAGCGACAGCTTTCCTGCAAAATACGCAAAACCGTCTGTGCCCCGCTGCGGTTTGGATTAATACGGATCATGCGTTGTTGAAGCGTCGGATCAGACAGAAGAAAAGTGCCAGACACTCGATAAAACAGCGGCGGAATTTCGTACTTAGACTCTGCGCCAACCGGATACGGCAACGCGCCTAGTTTTTTCGCACCCGCCAGCACTTTTTCCGCAATTGGTTCATGAAACTCCACCAGCAAAACTTTGGACTGCGCATTAGCAATAAACGCCTGTTTCACCTGTGGGATTGCCCCGCTTTGCAGCTCAGCCACCAGACGATCATTCACCTGCGCCTGCACCGCGTGCATCACTGGCGCAAAAACTAAACCTCGCAACGCCTCCATCGCCTGTATCCCTTGTATCTGGCTACCGCCGGAGTACATGCTTTTACGCACTGCATTCACCGCGTTCTCATCACCGACCACAACCCCAACGCCGGCAGGGCCAAAGAGTTTAAAACACGAAAAAGTTGACAAGGTCGCACCGCATTCACAGCCAATATTCTCGACCTTCATTACCGCGTAATTATCGTCAGTAAGCGAAGACAATCCGTAGTGATTAAAACAGGCGATGACTTCGCGCAGGGAGTAAGAATCATCTATTTTCTGACGGGTGTGTTGGATAAGTGCCGCCTGCGGGCGATGCTGCTCAATCGCACGGGCAACTTCATCAAGCTGATTGAAATCGGCACGAACAAGCAGCAAGCCCATTTGCTCGGCAATAACCGCCGTGGTGGGATAAAGCGGCGCATCATGAATAAGAAGCGTGTCGCCTGCCCGCAATACAGCGGCCAGACCGCTGCGAATTGCCCCGGTCCCCGCCCCCTGCACTAAAACAGCCTTCGGTGCGGCAAAAAAATCAGCGAGAACGGCTTCCACCCGTTGCGTCATTTGTGGCTGATTCAGACCTGGAACCAGACCTAAATCACCCGCGTTGAGAAAGTCACTGCCGGGAAAGTGGCGACAGATAATATCCACCAGCCGGAACTGCTTATTCTGCGCCTGCTCCATCGTCAGGCTCTGCAAAGGCCAGGTTTTCACACTGTGTTCTCCATCAAAGCCTGCCGCAAACGTCGCGGCAGGCAAGAGCAAGGGATCAGACCGGAACGAACAGGCCGCAATAGAAGAGAATGTTTAACACAATACCGGTTATCAGCACCGCCACGACGGGGGAAGCCATTTTTTGCACCGGACGACCCAACGACTCGTTGAGGAAATAAAGCGCAGCCGCGATGGTAAAACCGGTGTAGCCCGCCATTTTGATCGCGGCGAAGATCGAGCCAACCAGCAACGCCATTTCCATCAACATATTCATTGCATTACGGATGTTATCCGAAGCATTACGCACCGAAGGGTAACGCCCCAACCACTTACCAATAGACCGCAGCAACAGCACTTCAGCGGAAATCACCAGCGCCCCCGCTACAAAGGCAATTAATGGGTTAGAGATCAGGTACCCAACGGCAAACACGAAGGTGAAACCGGCTACCGCATACACGCCGGTCGCCAATGCCGTGGTGGCAATCATCGGCACAAAGCCCAGCCCGCGCATAAACTCCGCCAACGCCGCCTGATTAATCAGCGTCTGTGACTGCGCAGGATCTAGACCCGCGTGATACGCCTTCTCAAGCGTAAAGATCGACACCTCTGAACCGGCAAAAATCTTCATGCTGGCAACGGCGGCAATCAGCCCACCGACAATCGCAATATAGGGTAGGTTTTTGATAATACGCGAAGTGCGCTCCTCAAAAACCGACTGCCCATCGTCATCCGAACGCTCCCCGCGAGTACGGTGATCCAGAGTAATCGCGATGCCCAGCAGCATTATCATACCGACAAAAATTTCGATAGATTCTGGGTTCAGATGCGGGAAGTAACGCACGATGATAACCCGCGTCATCAGCACCACAACCGCAGCGAGCAGGCTACTCTTCCAGCCAAACTGATAAAAAATAGCCACCAGAGGGAACAGGGCAAAAGCAGAAACCACCGGAGAGCTTAGTTCGCCCAGCGAGCCCAGTACATCCACTGGCAGCGCCGTCAGCAGATGGTTTACCGGCAGCAGGCAGGTGAGAATCAAAATGCCCCATATCGCCCCTAGCCCAAATGCCATAACACCATTAAAAGCCAACACGCCGAGAATATCCGTCGGTAAAAACAGCAGCCAGCTGTTGAGCAAACCGGTTTTCAAGGTGAACGAAATACCCACCGATGCGACAAAGCCAATGCTGAGACCAAAGGCAATGCTCCCCGCCTCACGACGGTTCATATTCCCCTCAATCAGCTGAGGCAAAATCGGTCGAATCCCGTCGTGGAAGACGGCTGCTGACTTGTGCGCCAGCAGCGCCGTCATCCCTGTCAGACAGGCGACCACGACTATTTGAATATAAAAATCCATAGCGCTGCCTTTATTTTAAATGAGCAATCAACATCGGGATGGCATGTTCGATATGTTCAACCGACAGGCCAAAGGCGATTTTGCCGTCCGCAACCATTTTGGCGACCTGCTCTTCCTTCGCCTTAATGCCCGGTTTAGCAATTGTGCAGCTTTTGTTATAACCAATCACCGCAATGGCAATGGACAACGCCGCTCCGGCACCGGTATTACAAGCGCCAATGTAGTAATCAAGCTGGCCGGATTTCACCTTCATCGCAGCTTCCATGTCGTTATAGATAAATACTTCAAAGCAGCCTGGTGCGGCGGTTTCGATAGTTTTTTTCATGAGTTCACGCTGTAAGCCAGCAACACCGATCTTTTTCATGGGAAATCCTTATTTAAAGAAGACAGAGGGGTTGTCACGTAACATCAAATCAACGTCGGCCTGAGTGAAGCCAGCCTCCTGCAACAAAGGCACAAACGTTGTCAGCAAATAGTCAAAACCAAGACCACCGTTCGCTTTCAGGTGGGAACGGCGAGTGATGTCCATGGAAAGCATCACGTGGTCGAGCAGTCCGCGTTTGGCAATTTCTTGCAGCATTGCCACGCGCTTCTCGTCTGGGTAATAGCTGTTTTTTCCGATGGTATCGAACTGGACATAAGCACCCTGTTCGATCATGCGTAGAATGTTGTCGAGATTGTCTTTCAGATCACAATGGCCGACGACAACGCGCGAAAGGTCTACGCCATGGTTTTTTAGCAGCGTTAGTTGCTCAAGGCCCATAGTGCTAAACGAGGTATGGGTAGAGATCGGGCGCCCCGTTTCACGATGGGCTATCGCGGCAGCGGCAAAAACTTTAGCTTCAACGTCGGTTATCACGTCAACGCTGGAACCGATTTCCGCGATAATTCCCGCTTTCAATTCAGTGCCGTCAATACCGATTTCGATTTCGTCGATCATCTCTTTCGCCAGCTTTTCTGCGCTGGTGATAGCAACATGAGCGGGGAAAAAATCATGCTGGTAATAACCGGTACAGGCCATGACGTTCATCCCCGTATCTCGCATGATATCCAGCATAAATTGCGGATTACGCCCCATGTATCGATTAGTCATTTCGATGATATTGCGTACACCCTGCCCATAGAGCGATTTCATCTCCGCACAAATCAGATCGTACTGATCCAAGCGGCAATCAATGTTGTTTTTAAACGCCGATAGGTCGATATGCAGATGCTCGTGGGCATAGGTGTAGCCCGATGCATCGATGCGTTTTTGCTCAGTCATGGTTGCCTCGATTATCATTGGTATGTAGCAACGAAAGGAATGAAGTGCCGTTCTGTGGCGCAGCTGCATTGAAGTAGTCGCACGCGGTCGCCCCAACATCAGAGAGGGTTTCTCTGGCCCCCAGCTGCGCCGGGACAATGCCCGGCTGCCAGACCAGCAACGGAACGTTTTCACGCGTATGTTTGCTGTGGCCAATCGTCGGGTCGTTGCCGTGATCCGCCATCACGACCAGACAGTCTCCTTGATCCATGACTTGCATCAGGCGTTCAAGATTTTTATCTACCAGTTGTAACTGCTCGGCATAGCGCTCAACGTCCTGAGCATGTCCAGCAAGGTCCGTTTCCTGAATGTTAGTACAGATAAACGCACTCCCCGGCTTGCTCACTTCCGCCAAAGTGATATCCATTATTTGCTGGCTATCCACCAAGTTCTGATAGCTCACACCGTGCGGGTTGAGGACAATATCGGCCACTTTGCCCACCAGCACGGTCTTAATGCCTGCATCATGCAGTTTTTTCGGCACCTGAACGCTAGCGTCCACGCCAAATCCCATATGCGCGACTTGAAAACCACGGTGATAAGCACCTGAGCGTGGAGCATTAATGCCGATAAACTGGCCCTGTTTTTCTTCGGCGGCATCCAAAATTTGCTGACTACTTTCCAGCAAACCGCCAAAGGCAATCACGCGCCCCACTTGCACGCAGCGGCGTACGATTTTGCCAATAGAACACACCGCGTCGAACGAGATAGCTGAAAGATTGGCACTTATGTTGAATACCTGCCCGAGATCGGCTTCGAGATTGTCGCCAATGGCCGCCGCTTGATTCACCCACAGATATTGCAAACCATCGCCGATACGTTCGACCTGCCAACCATCGGCGATTAGCGCCTGCTCGACATCATCGATAACCGCCGAGAAAGGCATGCGTAACGGGGCCTTAGGGTGCGTACCGAGAATTTCCTGATGCCCCATGAAAGTGTCGCCCCCCTCATGCTGCAAAGCCGCCGTGCCGTAAACGGCTTCCGTTGACGGCTTCATCGCGCCCACTTGATAGCCAAGTGCGTTAATCAAACCCAGTTTTTCCAGCGTAGGTAACTGAAGCTGCGGAAAATGCTGCAAAATATGCCCGCAGGTGTTAGCTCCGATATCCTGTGGCCTGACCTGCGACACGTCGTCCATCGCGCCCACGCCAAAACTGTCTATTACCACAACCACAAACTTATTCATGTGGGCCTCCAGGGACCGGGTTGCCGAGGCTGTCATACAGCGCTTCGAGCACTGGCATACCGCGAGAAATGCCCGATACCAACGCAACGTCGCTGCGCGTAACAAATATCTGCGTGCGAAAACACATCACTACCGGACTACCAACCGGAAACTCACCTGCCAGCGGAATGTGGTAATCAATGCTGCTGTCATCGATAGGCAAAAGTTTTGCTGGCAGCGCGTGATCGCTTAGTGGCGGGTAAACCAGCGCATGTTGAGCATGACCACGGCGGTAGTAACCACCGCCAAAGCAGTAACTGTTGCCCTGAAATTGATGAGAAACCTCAGTGAGATAGAGCATCGCGATGCGCTCAGGCTCAGTGCCATGTTGGTTTGCAGGAATAGTGCCGGTTAGCGCGTGTCCCGGCTCTGCATGGGTGACACCGAAACCGGCGAGCAAGGGTAAAGTGCTGCAGCTTGAAGCCGATGGCGCATTGATTTGAGTAATATCAATGCCGTGCTTGCGCAGTCGATCGCGAGCATGCAACAACGTATGCAAATTGGGCGTTGGCAATGTCTGCTGCTGTTCTTCATCCCACAGCAGGCAAGGAAAATGTGTTAGACCGGTGAGTTTTACCCCTGAAAGCGACCCAATCGCCTCAACAACGTCATCAAGTGCAGAAAGAGGAAAGCCAGCCTCTTGCCCGGGGTATAACTTATCGTCGTCGGCAAAAACTTTGAGCATAATGGGCTGGACACGCCCAATTTGAAGCGCGGCAGCAGATATTTCACGAGCCTTCTCAAGCGAAAATACAGTGATCATCTCTGTATTTAAATTCACGCTTTCAAACACTTGGCACTTAGGCAACTGAACCAAATGACCGACATGGGAAACCTGCGCCTCGGCATGGCGCAACATACGAGCTTCTTTAAAATCCACGGCCACGGTGCCATGAAAGCCGAGCTCGATCAGTTTTTTCGCCAGCCACGGATTGCGTCCAAGCTGTTTGGTCATCAGATAGAGAGTCATGCCGTGCCTAGATGCCGCTTCAAGCAATAGACGGCCGTTCTCCATGACCTGATCGACATCGACAACCCAGGTATCTGGCAAAATAACGCCTTGCTGCCATAGCTCACGAGCGGCCTGAATCAGTGCCGGGTTTTGTGCCTTGAGTGCTCCAATAAACATGCCCTTGCCTCTCAATTCCATGCTGATGATAAAAAAACTTAAATCATCATTTTTTTGAATATTTAAGTTATAGACACTTCACGTTAGCTACGCCTGCTAGCCCCTGCTCACCATCCATAGACTGAACAAATTGGCCAACAGATATCCCTCTTCATTCGGATGGAGCTGGACATCGAATGGAGCCAGCATCGCTTTATGAATTGGCTGTAGCTGCGGCCAGGTTTCCGAGCTCACCATTTCGTCCATTAGGTCGGGGTCCAAAGGACCGATCTCTTCACCACGACGACTACGCATCAGCGCGTTCGCCATATGCGTGATCGCCATTGCGCCCTGTTCATTGCGAACGGGTATTGACCACTCGGTTTCAAGCTGCACGACGACGCTCAGCAGACCGTCACAAATATCCTTATCAATGATTCCTGCCTGACACAGCAGATTTAGCCGCTCTTCCATACTGCCCTCTTGAGATAGCATCAATAACTCGGTTCCTGAACACCTGCCAGCACACGCTGTTGATGGGCAAGCAGCTCTTTTTTATCCACCACGGTACGCAGCAGTTGTTGAATAGGAATATCATCTGCCCGCGTTAACACCACGGCCTCTGAAGCCTCGGTGAAACGAGGATCGCCTGCCAACGGTTTGGCTACTAGGCCATATGCCGCTAAATCCGCATCGTTGGTGACGTTCCAGATCACCGCGTCAATATCACCTTTAGCGATACGCGTCAGACATTCGTGGTAAGGCACATCAAGTATTTCAACCGGCTGACCCACAAAGTAAGCATCCGTCATGATGCGCTGATCGGCTGAGCGAGGGTCCAGACCCACACGCTGAATCGGTGGGTTACCCGCTCGGCAAATCAATTTGTGCTCACCCACATACGTATGTGGGCCAAGCTCCAACACCATCCGCACATCGTCTTTTTCAAGATAGCTTTGCGCGGCTAATCGGGAGACAACCGCTAAATCATAAACTCCGTTCAGTAAACACTCGACGCGGACGTCAGAACCGCGCATGTGGGCGTAATAAAACGGAATTCCATCGAACTGCGCTTTTAGCCCACTGGCTAAGCCTTCATAGAGCCGCGTGTAAGGTAGTGGCATCGCACAGACGACGTTACCAATATCAGCAAAAGCCAATAAGGCTTTGTTATCCATGCTGACGAGATAGCTGCCATTGCGCCCACGACGCTCCACCGCTACCGCACCGGCTTTCTCAAGAGTCTTTAACGCCGCCTGTATCAACCCCACGGAAAAGCCACACTCGCTAGCGAGCTCATCGATGGTTTTCAAACGGTTACCGGATTTTTCACCCAATAAGTAACGCGCTAAACTGCTCTGCGCGACGCCCTCTTTCTTGATAAAACTACGGCTCATAATTAATCTTCATTTTCTTGAATGTTTATATATTCATTAAATTGAAAATTACTGGCAAGCACCAATAAGCTAAAAAGCGAATAGAGTCACAAAATGAAAAAATATTGTAGAGGAAAGGCGTTAGCGGGATGGCGGGAACCGTAAAATCTGACACCCACTTCACGATCGAATCTTGCTATCAAATCTTACTATCAAATGTTACTACCCAAACTACAGACGATCCCCCGTTCTGAGGGATCGTCACAATTATTTCCTTAACACCATACCGATCAAGTCTTTAAGCTCATCGAGCTGTTTCGCCAGTTCAATATTAAGCCAAACATAACCATAGATAGGGGCCTCAATATTTTCACACGCTTTAGCATTTTCCATTAAGGCTTTAAGCTCACCAGAAACTGCAACCATTTCAGGCAGATCGCTTAAATTGCCTTCAATGCTTCCGCTGAGCAGCGCATTGGAAAGTGCATTCAGCGTATTGATCGACAGCTTTTGGAATTCACGCAGTTTTGTCGCATTCAGCATAATAAAATGGCTTTCACGCGTTGCCCAATAGGCATCGGTCAACAGCTCAAGCGTGGAAACTAAATTGCGGCTCATCACCTGAATAGCATTAAATACATCTTTATCAATGCGAGTTTCACGCACGCACGGTGAAATTAGCGTGCGTATTTTAACGAGTTCATTCAGGATCTGCTGGTGCTTATTGGTTAAATGAGGCCGTTCTAACACGTTCGGAGACATATGAGCGCTGTAAAAACTGCTCATATTTTTGAGCTCTTTGCTCATCATTAAACGCCAGTGAACAAATGCTTTTTGGGTGAATATCGACGTAAAAAGCAGTGCTAATAACGAACCAATAATCACATCCCCGCTTCGCCACAATGCGGTATTCATGTCACCAGGCCCTGCACCGCAAACCACGGCTAGAGTAATCCCGATTAAAAGCCCCATATAGGGCCGTTTGCCTAATGCCAGCACGCCGCACACAAACATGACGACCGCACACCACACCAGCATCAGCGGCATGGAAAAAACTTCAATATAAAGCGCCACTAAACCTGATGCGGCACCAAAAACCGTGCCCATGATACGCTGCAGCGCGCGGGTAATTACGTTTCCCCAAAACGAAATTGGCCCCATCACCACCACCATCGTGATCAGCGGCCACGTGGCTTCAGGTACGTGCAATAGACGAATCGCCAAGAAGGTGATGACAAACGCAATCGCCATACGTATTCCGTGGATGGCTTTGTAGTGACCATAAATCACATGTTCGAGGGGAGAAATTGCTCTATTGAGACGCACAAGCGATACCTTAAGGATAACAGCGCATGAAAATACCTATCTTTGCTAAGTGTACCCAATATCGAAAAAATAATTAAACAACAAACGCCGTTTAGCACAACCAGATAAATAATTAATGCGATGTTTCCCGCGTGTTTTGTCCCAGCCTTTGGGTTTCATCAATTTCGCGGTTACACTAGTCGCCACTTTGTTTTCTGATAAGAGATGTTATTTTGAGCAAGGCCGCGCCCACGTTCCTCATCCACGACTACGAAACCTTTGGTCAACATCCGGCATTAGATCGCCCTGCCCAGTTTGCTGGCGTGCGGACAGACGCTGATTTCAACATCATTGAAGAACCTTTGGTGATCTATTGTCGCCCTGCCGACGATTATCTTCCTCAGCCAGAAGCCGTCATGATCACCGGCATCACACCTCAGGTTGCGTTAGAGCGTGGCGTTAGCGAGGCCGAGTTTGCCCGGCAAATAAACCAGATGTTCAGCGTGCCCGGCACCTGCATTATGGGCTACAACAACATTCGTTTTGATGATGAAGTCAGCCGGAATATCTTTTATCGTAACTTTTATGATCCTTATGGGTACAGCTGGCAAAACGGCAATTCACGCTGGGATTTGCTCGATGTTTTGCGCACATGCTTCGCACTGCGCCCTGAGGGGATTAACTGGCCGGAAAACGATGAAGGTTTGCCAAGTTTTAAATTGGAGCATTTATCGAAAGCCAACGGTATAGAACATGAAAATGCCCATGACGCTATGGCCGACGTTTATGCCACCATCGCACTGGCCAAGTTAGTGAAACAAGCACAGCCTAAGCTGTTTGATTATTTGTTCCAACTGAGAAATAAGCACAAAGTTTCAGCGCTGATTGATATCGCCAACATGAAGCCGTTAGTGCATATTTCCGGCATGTTTGGCGCTCTGCGCGGCAACACGAGCTTAGTCGCACCGCTGGCATGGCATCCTGACAATAAAAATGCGGTGATCATGTGCGATCTGGCTGGAGATATGTCTCCGCTGCTGGAACTGGATACCGATGCCCTGCGTGAACGGCTCTATACTCGTCGCAGCGAACTTGGCACCGCGTCGCCTGTTCCTTTAAAACTCGTGCATATCAACAAATGTCCGGTACTTGCACCAGACCAAACGTTGCGCCCTGAGAATGCCGAACGCTTGGGTCTTGATCGCCAACATTGCATGGATAATTTACTACTTCTGCGCAACCATCCTGAGCTGCGAGACAAAGTTGTCGCGGTATTTGCAGAGGCCGAGCCTTTCAAAGCCTCAGAAGACGTTGACGCCCAGCTGTATGATGGTTTCTTTAGCGATGCAGACAGAACGGCAATGCAAATTATTAGAGAAACCCTGCCACAAAATCTTCCGGCTCTCGATCTGACGTTCAACGATAAACGCGTTCAACCTTTGCTGTTCCGCTATCGCGCACGTAACTTCCCAGCGACGCTTACCGATGATGAACAGCGTCGCTGGCAATTACATCGTCAGGCAGCACTGACGCCTGAACGCGTTCAAACCTACATTCATCAGTTGGAAGAGCTGTATAACCGCCACGAAGACAATCCAGAAAAACTGGCCCAGCTTAAAGAACTGTATGAATATGCAAAGCAGTTAGTCGGTTAACATTCATAAGATTTATCATTGAGGGTGAGCTACATCACCCTCGGTTTTCTTACCAACGGTTAAAGTAGGTCGCGAAGACGTATTTTCTTTATTTTACAATATACATACCCAAAATAATTCGAGTTACATTGAGGCGGACAGTGAGTGCTTAGGATGATTAGGCGCGGCCAACAAAATGCAGCTTGAAGTATGGCGGGTATAGATTTTATTCAAAACAGGTCGTAAATATGTGGCTGAAAAACGGGCCAGTCTTGGCCGTTCTCGCGTTTATCTTGTGGGGCATTACACCGCTATTCTATAAAATGCTGCCAGATGCCAACGTGCTTGAGTTACTGGCGCAACGCCTGTTTTGGTCTATTCCTCTGCTGCTTCTGCTACGTCTGTTATTTAAAAACCGAACGTCATGGCAGCAGGTTTGGCAAGATAAACGCTCTCTGTTCTGTTGCCTGTTAGGTGGCCTGATCATGAGCGTCTCGTGGACAACGTTTATCTATGCGCTCACCCATAATCTGGTGCTTGATGCCAGCCTTGGTTACTTCACCAACCCGCTATTTTCTATTGCGTTAGGCGTTGTGTTTCTGCACGACAAACTCAGCCGCTTTCAGCGTATCGCCGTAGTGCTCGCCATCACGGGTTTGGTCTATCAGGTCATTTTGCTTGGCCACGTTCCACTTCTCGCCCTAGCAATGGGCAGCACGTTTGCATTTTATGGGTTGGTGCGTAAATTTATTCGCTACGACATCATGACCGCACTAACGTTAGAAACCCTGTGGATGCTACCGCTGGCGATTGCCATCACCCTTTGGCTGCATGCCACCGGTGGCAGCATTCTGGCAGGCTCCGGCACAAAAACCTATATCCTGTATGCTCTGACGGCACCGGTCACCTTCGCCCCTCTGCTGCTGTTCGCCGCAGCCATTAAACGTACCTCGCTGACGGTGATTGGTCTTGCACAATATGTTGAGCCATCTCTCCAATTCTTACTGGCGGTGCTCGCCTTCGGAGAGCCTATCAATATGCCGAAGATGATTAGCTTCTCCCTCATCTGGCTAGGGTTGGCATTTTGCGTCTACGAATTGTTCCAACAGCACTGGCGCTATCGTCATTTAGCTACCGATATGGTGCGCGGAAAAAGAAACCATCCGGGCCATTAATGCACTTAGCTCACTGATACGGTTAAGTGCCCGCGAGTTGTTTTGAGCCGTGGCTTTTTAACCTGAATGTTAATTTGGCCGCCCAAACACATCAGGCATGACAGCATTTTAAACTCACTAATGCCGCGAAACTGCCCACGTAGCAAATTAGATAATTTGGGCTGAGTCATTCCCAGTATCGCAGCCGCTTCCGTTTGAGAAAGATCTCGCTCCTGTAGCAACTCAGCAATAATGGCTGCCAGCTGCGCCTTTACCTGCATCTCTTGAGCGTTGGTGTACTGAAGATCTTCATAGACGCTATCGCCACCGGCTTCGATCTCTAGATTATTTTTCATAGTGATTTTCCTTTGCATGTTGTTGAGCCGCTTTTAAACGCTCTTTGACCTTTTCCATATCGGTTTGCGGCGTCGAAATCCCAGAAGATGATTTCTTTTGAAACGCATGCAACACATAAACCGCGTGTTTGAATTGAACACAGTAAACAGCGCGATACGTTCCACACCCATCATCATCAACGATCTCTAATACCCCCGCGCCATGAAAACCCTTTAATGGCTTTGCCTGCGGGTGCTTGCGCCCAATTTGAGCAAGATACAATGCATAGCCCATCGTATCTTTCACCTCATCCGGCAACTGCTGTAGATCTTTTTTACACCCAGCGATCCAAAAGATAGGTCTGCGGTAAAGCCTTGCCATTCGTTCAATTATATCCATTTGGGTATAAAACTCCATATTATTTTTGCTGTTTAAATGACCTTTTTATTGAGGGGAAAACTAGCATGGCGATGGGGAGATGTCAGAGCATAACCAAAGGATTGGAAAGGGCTTCGCAAAAAATTCGGGGAGCTTTCGCTCCCCGACATAACTGTTTAGATCTTTATTCCGCCTGCGGTTGGCTTTCGAACTGCGGCGGTGGTTTGCGGAAACGTCGGGTGAGGAACACCAGATAGCCAAACCCAAGCGCAGCCCAAATCAGCCCCATGGTTAGCGAGCTTTTCTCCAGATTCAACCAAAGTACGGCAACCGTAAGTGCGCCAATCATCGGCAAAATCAAGAAGTGGAAACGCTCCTTCCACGTTTTGTTGCGCCCTTCACGAACATAAAAATGGCTAATCACTGAGATATTCACAAACGTGAACGCCACCAGCGCACCAAAGTTTATTAACGCGGTCGCCGTCACCAGATCAAACGAGATAGCCGACAGAGCAACCATCCCCACCATCACCACATTCAGCGCTGGCGTGCGCCATTTAGGATGCACATAGCCAAAGATTTTTTCAGGGAACACGTTGTCGCGTCCCATGACATACAGCAAGCGCGAAACGCTCGCGTGTGATGCCAAACCCGAGGCCAGCGTATTCACAAACGTGGTGCACAGGAAGATCGACTGGAACAGTTTCCCCCCCACGTAGAGTGCAATTTCTGGCAACGCTTCATCCGGCTGTTTAAACCTTGAGATATCAGGGAAAAACAGCTGAATAAAGAACGATACCGAGATAAAGATAATGCCCCCGTACAGCGCGGTGAGAAATATCGCCCGCGGGATCGTTTTGGCTGCATCCTTGGTTTCTTCAGACAGCGTCGTTACCGCATCAAAACCGAGGAAGGAGAAGCACACGATGGTAGCGCCGGTGATAATCGGCAGCAAATGCGCATTCTCGCTAACAAATGGCTGGAGGCTCCATACTTTGCCTACCCCCTCGCCTTTATGCAGGCCTTGCACAACCAAAAAGATAAACACCACAATGATTGAGATCTGCACCAAAACAAAAACGGTATTGAAATTGGCTACCAGACTCACGCTTTTCAAGTTCGCCGCGGTCATGATCGCCACAAAACCGACCACCCAAATCCACTGGGGAACCTCTGGGAACATCGCCGTGAGATAGATTTTCGCCAACAGCACGTTAATCATCGGCAGGAAAAGATAGTCCAGCAACGATGACCAGCCCACCAAAAAGCCCACGTGCGGGTTAATGGCTTTTTGTGCATAGGTATAGGCCGAACCCGCCGTCGGGAACTGGCGTACCAACTTGCCATAGCTAATCGCCGTAAATAGCACGCCGGCCAAAGCAAAAAGATACGACATCGGCACATGACCATTGCTGATACCCGACACAATGCCAAAGGTATCAAACACGGTCATTGGGGTCAGATAGGCCAAGCCCATCATGACAATCTGCCAAAGCTTTAATGATTTACGTAGTTGAGGCTTACCCGCTTCATGCGCGCTAGCCTGAGCAACAGGAGGAGGGCTAATCGCCATGACTGTTTCCCCCTTTGTCCTCTACTGGTAACAAATTAACGTCATTCAGAGAGGCCGCGGGGAAACGTCGTATTAGGCGGCGGGATAATCGACTACAGATATAGGTTTGTTCATTTAGCAAAGCGCCAATAAAACAGTGAGCTGGCCCGTATTCGCTGCGGCTCAGGCGTTCGCCCAAGCGCGGCGGATAAACATAAACATGCACCATCATTATATCCTCTAGACGTATCCCGATACGTCATCATAGTAAACCGCTACCGCCTGAACGCTCCGTGGTCCGGTAGTGGAAAACAGCCGCGAGAACTACTTTTGCTCTGGCTATTGCGCGAATCTTCCGACCGCGCTCTGTATTTGGAGCCTGCGCCGTGAATACATGGGCAGGCTCATCGTTTGTTCACGTGCGTAGACTCGAAGTCGTTACGCCATAGTGATAAAAAAAAGATAACCGACAGTAAACTACCGGTTATCTTTATGTCATGCATTTTGCACTGTTTTTGTCACAACAGAAAGTGCTGAAGCCAACTTTTCCATACCTTCTTTTATAACTTCTTTTTCGGCCGTTAACGGTGCTAAGAATCGAATGACATTACCGCGCACGCCGCAGGAGAGCAGAATCAGCCCTTGCTTACCGGCCTCTTTCACTAACGCAGAAGTTATCGCCTTATTGGGTTTAGTGGCATCGCGATTTTCCACCAACTCCATCGCTACCATCGCGCCAACGGCACGAATATCACCGATGCAATCGAAACGCTCAGCCAACGCATGTAGCTCGGTCGTAATCTGCTCACCAACCTGATTAGCTTTTTGGTTCAGCTGTTCTTCTTTAATCAAATCCGTCACCGCCAGCGCCGCGGCGATAGCCACCGGAGAACCTGCGTAGGTGCCGCCTAAACCGCCGGGCAACGCTTTTTCCATCAGGCGCTTTTTGCCCACCAGCGCAGACAGCGGGAAGCCGCCCGCCAGGCTTTTCGCCATAGTGATCAGATCGGGTTCAACGCCGGTATGTTCGATAGCAAAGGTTTTACCCGTACGGCAGAAGCCGCTCTGGATTTCATCCGCAATCAAAACAATGCCGTGCTGATCGCAAATTTCACGTAACGATTTCAGGAAACCCGCCGGAGCGGCATAGAAACCACCTTCACCCTGTACTGGTTCAATAATGATTGCGGCGACTTCGCTCGGTGCGATGTCCGCTGCAAAAATGGAATCAAGCGCATCTAACGCGTGCTGTTCCGTGATGCCAAGGTAAGAAGAAGGATATGGTGCATGATAAATGCCCGATGGGAACGGGCCGTATCCTTGTTTATACGGAGCAACTTTGCCGGTCAGCGCCATCCCCATTAAGGTACGTCCGTGGAAACCGCCGCGGAACGCAATCACACCGCTGCGACCGGTGGCGATACGCGCCACTTTCACCGCGTTTTCAACCGCTTCAGCGCCGGTGGTGAGCAACAGCGTTTGCGTGGCTTCTTTAATCGGCACCAACGCATTCAGACGCTCCGCCAGCTCAACGTATTCTGGATAAGGCGTAACTTGGAAACACGGGTGCGTAAAGCGCGTCAGCTGTTCCTGAACGGCCGCGATCACTTTAGGGTGGTTATGACCGGTATTCAGCACGGCAATCCCTGCTGCAAAATCAATATAACGATTGCCTTCAATATCCCACAGCTCAGCGTTGCGTGCTTTATGAATGAACGCTGGCAGTAATGTTGAAACTCCGCCCGCCACCGCCTCTTCACGGCGTTTCTGCCATGACTGGTTGGAGGCATTCCCGGACAGATTTTGATTCTCAGACATGATGTACTCCGTAATTGAATTTGAATTTCAAATTTCGAACCCCCACCCTGTGCGTTTCCTTCCCTGACAAAAGAAGAATGAGGATGGAGTTACAACATTTTTCCGGCCAATACCCAAAAGATTTCAGATTGTAGAAAGGCGGCAACTGAATGAATCCCCAGGAGCTTACTCTAGTAAGTGACTGGGGGGATTGAAGGCAGCCAACGCATCTACAATTTGAAAGATAAAGGGTATTAGGCGTTCTTCAACATCCAGTCAATCTCAGTGTCAGTCACCATGCGTTCAAACTGAATAAGCTCATCGGTTTTACAGGCATGGTAAACATGGCTGAAACGCTCTCCGAGCAGCGAGCGCAACGCTTGCTGTTCTTCAAATTCATACAGAGCATCACTTTGGCGGATTGGGAATGGCAGGCCGTCCTGCTCAATGCCGTTGCCGGTGATCGGTTCTGCCAGCGTAAGCGTGTTGTCTAAACCGTGCAGAATGCCCGCAAGCACCGTTGCCATTACCAGATACGGGTTAGCATCCGCGCCTGCAACACGATATTCAACACGGTGGCTGTCGCGATCGCCACAGGGAATGCGCAATGCAACGGTACGGTTGTTGTGGCCCCAAGAAGCCTGAGTCGGTACATACATGCCCGGCTGGAAGCGGCGGAAAGCATTGACGTTTGGCGCCAACAGCGCCATCGACGCAGGCATCAGTTCCATCATGCCCGCCAGCGCTTTCTTCAATAATGCAGAGTCTTCACCATCGTCGTCGGCAAAAACGTTTTGGCCTTTACTATCGAGCATACTGATATGAATATGCATACCGCTGCCCGCATACTCTTCATAAGGCTTCGCCATGAAGGTGGCGTGCATATCGTGATTTTCAGCCACCATGCGCACCAGTCTCTTTAACGAGAGCGCGTGGTCACAGGCCAGTAAAACGTTATCGGTATGGTTTAGGTTAACTTCGAACTGCCCCGGAGACGCTTCGGCTACCGCGCCATCGGCTGGGATTTGTTGTAACTTCGCCAGTTCATCAATATCGCTTAACACATCAGCAAAGTGATTCAGGTTATCAACTGAATACACCTGACTTTGGGTATTTCGCTCCTGAGTACCGGGCGCGCATGGCGGCTGAAGATAGCCTTCGGCGTCGCGTTGGCGATCGATGAGATAGAACTCCAGCTCTACCGCTACCACGGGGAATAATCCGCGCTGGCGTAGCTGCTGCCAGACATTATTCAGCACGTTACGTGGCTCAACGTCAAAGGGAGTACCATCTTCATCCAGCATGGTCAGTAGAACCTGACCGATAAATTCAGGGTCAGCCGCCGATGGCGTTAACGATCCCAGTACCGGGATACAGGTACGATCGGGCTCACCGAGCTCTTGCCCTAACCCAGCCTCTTCAACCACGTTGCCCAAAATATCCATCGCAAACACCGACGCAGGGAAATAGCAGCCCTTCTCAAGCTTTTTCAGCCCAGCAACAGGAATACGCTTTCCACGGAAGCAACCATTAAGGTCGGTAAGGAGTACATCGACGTGCTGCGTGGAGGGATAGCGTTCCAAGTAATTTTTTACTTCGCGTTGGAACGCGCTACTTCGTCTCTCTTCACTGTGCTGAACAAAGTTTTCAACTTCTACGATATTGGTTTGCATGATTCACCCGCCATTGTTTGAAGACCGTGGATCTGACCGTTTGGACTGCTCGATATAATGTCCACAATTGAAATGTAGATGCAAACAAAATGTTTCGCAAGTGTTGCAATTAGTTTGAATATTACGCTTACCACTGCTAGATTGAGAAAATATTGAACGGAAAGGCGCTGTATGGAAGCAATGTGTTCATAATTTAGACCAAGCGGAGAGGGTGGTATGGGCAATATATTTAACAGGCCGGTGATTGGCGTTGTCATGTGTAGGAACAGGGTGCACGGGCACCTAACGCAAACCTTGCAAGAAAAGTACCTAAATGCCGTATTGAATGCAGGTGGACTTCCGGTGGCCCTGCCACATGCGCTGTCTGAACCTGAGCTATTAGAATCGCTTCTCCCCCATCTGGACGGCATTATGCTGCCGGGCAGCCCAAGCAATGTGCAGCCGCACCTATATGGTGAAAACGGCGATGAGCCTGACGCCGATCCAGGGCGTGATAGTTTGAGTATGGCGCTGATTAGCCTCGCACTCGAAAGGCGCATTCCCCTTTTCGCCATCTGCCGAGGGTTACAGGAAATGGTGGTGGCAACCGGTGGCACGCTGTATCGCCGCCTGTATGAACAGCCGGAGTTACTGGAGCATCGCGAAGATCCAGAACTTCCGCTGGAGCAACAATATGCCCCCTCTCATGAAGTACTGGTACAGGCAGGGGGTTTACTTTCTCAATTAGTACCGGGTTGCAACAAGTTCTGGGTTAACTCATTGCATGGTCAAGGCGCCAAAACGCTGGGGCCACGTCTACGCATCGAAGCTAAGGCATCCGATGGCTTAGTGGAAGCGGTTAGCGTCCACGATCACCCATTCGCCTTGGGCGTGCAGTGGCATCCTGAATGGAATAGCGATGAATACGCCCTATCCCGCTTGTTGTTTGAAGGTTTTATCACCGCTTGTCAGAACGCCAGTGCTGAAAAAAACAGCCAGCCTGATAAGAACTATCAATAAGGAAATATGCATATGAGCGATGTCAGCTTGGCGCCAGGAAAACGCCTGTCACATATCCGTCAACAATTGGGATTGTCACAGCGCAGGGCAGCTGAACTGTCTGGATTAACGCACAGTGCTATTAGCACCATCGAACAAGATAAAGTCAGCCCAGCCATTAGCACCTTGCAAAAACTGCTCAAGGTCTATGGGTTGTCACTGTCGGAGTTTTTTGCCGAACAGGAAAAGCCAGATGAACCACAGGTTGTGATTAACGCCGAGGACTTGATTGAAATTGGCAGCCAAGGGGTTTCCATGAAGCTCATTCACAACGGCAACCCTAACCGCACGCTAGCCATGATGATCGAAACTTATGAGCCAGGCACCACAACCGGTGAGCGCATAAAACATCAGGGTGAAGAGATAGGCACCCTGCTGGAAGGGGAAGTGATGCTGACGGTCAATGGCCAGATTTATCACCTAGAAGCCGGACAAAGTTATGCCATTAACACCGGCATTCCGCATAGCTTCAGCAATACGTCGGCGCGTATATGTCGAATTATCAGCGCCCATACACCCACAACATTCTGACGCCTATGTCGAGATATAGATAAAACCCAACGCCGTTGGCATTGCCCTGCAATGCCATGTCGAAGGGAATTAAGGGGAACGCATGGACTTTCACGATTTGCAGTACTGGCAGCAACGGGCTCGCGCCCTAGAGATTGAGAACCGACTGTTTATTAATGGCCGTTATCAGCAGGCCGCCGATGGCGCACAGTTTGCCGTGGAAGATCCGGCGGGTCAGCGTGAGCTGGTTCGCGTCGCTCAGGGAGATGAGCACGATGTGAATCAGGCCGTTAGCGCAGCGCGTGAAGTCTTTGAGCGGGGGGATTGGTCGCGCTCCCCACCGGCAAAACGCAAAGCTACGCTAATGAAGCTGGCTGATTTAATGGAACAGCATCACGAGGAGCTGGCGCTGCTGGAAACACTGGATACCGGCAAGCCTATTCGCCATAGCCTACGTGATGATATTCCCGGAGCTATCCGCTCTCTGCGTTGGTATGCCGAAGCCATTGACAAAGTGTATGGCGAAATTGCGCCAACGGCTCAAGATGCCCTTGCGTTAATTGAACGTGAGCCCGTTGGCGTTGTGGCCGCCATCGTGCCTTGGAACTTCCCTCTCCTGCTAGCCTGCTGGAAACTCGGGCCAGCCTTAGCCGCGGGTAACAGCGTTATTTTAAAACCGTCGGAAAAATCACCGTTAACCGCTCTACGTGTCGCTGGTTTAGCCAAAGAAGCTGGGTTACCCGACGGCGTATTGAGCGTGATTTCAGGTTTTGGCCAAGGCGCAGGACAAGCTCTCTCTCGCCACCCGGACGTCGACGTACTGACATTTACCGGATCCACGCGCACCGCCAAACAGCTGTTGAAAGACTCGGGCGATTCCAATATGAAGCGCGTTTGGCTCGAAGCCGGCGGCAAAAGCGCCAATATAATTTTCGCCGACTGCCCCGATCTGCAAAAAGCAGCGGCTAATGCGGCGGCGGGTATTTTCTACAATCAAGGCCAAGTGTGTATCGCAGGCACGCGTTTATTGGTGGAAGAAAGTATCAAAGACGAGTTCCTCAGTATTCTGCGCGAACAGGCTCAGGCCTTCAGACCGGGTAACCCACTCGATCCTGAAACCGTGATGGGCACGCTTATCGATGCCGATCATTGCGAAAAAGTGAATGAATATATCGCAGCAGGGCTTGCTGAAGGTGCGAACCTGTATCTGGATGGCCGCGATCACCCACAAGGTGAACATGGCAGCTATCTCGGTCCCACTATTTTTACCGACGTTCACAATTCAATGCGCATTGCACGTGAAGAAATTTTTGGCCCGGTACTCGCCGTTACGACCTTCACCACCGAACAAGAAGCGCTCACGCTGGCAAACGACAGTGACTATGGCTTAGGCGCAGCCATCTGGACCCGCGATCTCTCCAAAGCCCATCGCATGTCGCGCCGCCTGAAAGCGGGCTCAGTATTCGTCAACAACTACAACGATGGCGATATGACCGTGCCGTTTGGTGGCTATAAGCAGAGCGGTAACGGCCGCGATAAGTCACTGCACGCCCTAGAAAAATTCACCGAATTGAAAACTATCTGGATCTCGCTGGAGTAAACATCATGACTGAACATGTAAATAGCTACTATGCCGCCAGCGCGAATCCACACGCGCCTTACCCACAGCTGACCGAATCCGTTCAATGCGACGTGTGTATCGTCGGCGGTGGTTATACCGGCCTTTCTTCCGCACTGCACCTAGTTGAAGCGGGATATGACGTCGTTTTGCTAGAATCAGCGCGCATTGGCTTTGGCGCCAGCGGACGTAACGGTGGTCAGTTGGTCAACTCCTACAGCCGCGATATTGACGTGATTGAACAACGCTACGGGATGGACACCGCAAAAATGCTGGGCAGTATGATGTTTGAAGGCGCTGAAATTATTCGCCAGCGCATCAAACGTTACGCCATCGACTGTGATTACAAACCCGGCGGCATTTTCGTTGCGCTCAATAACAAGCAATACCACACGCTCATCGAACAAAAAGCCCATTGGGAACGCTATGGCAATACTCAGCTTGAACTTTTAGATTCAGACCGCGTGCGTGAAGAGATCGCCTCCGATCGCTACGTTGGAGGATTATTAGATCACAGCGGTGGTCACATTCATCCTCTTAATTTAGCGCTAGGTGAGGCAGAGGCGATCCGCATGCAAGGTGGGCGGATCTTCGAGCAATCTCCGGTTGTTAAAATTAAGCATGGCACACCTGCCACGGTTGTTACTGAAAAAGGTCAAGTGCAGGCGAAATACGTTATCGTCGCGGGGAATGCCTATCTGGGAAATAAAGTCGAACCGGAATTAGCGCGCCGCAGCATGCCGTGTGGTACTCAAATTGTAACAACGGAGCCTCTACAAGCCGACGTGGCTGCCTCATTAATTCCGAAAGACTACTGCGTTGAAGATTGTAATTATCTTTTAGACTACTACCGTGTAACCGGCGATAACCGTTTGCTGTATGGCGGCGGCGTAGTTTACGGTGCTCGTGACCCAGACGATATTGATAATCTCATCGTGCCAAAATTGCTGAAAACTTTCCCACAATTGAAAGGCGTGAAAATTGATTATCGCTGGACTGGTAATTTCTTGCTGACCCTATCACGCATGCCACAGTTTGGTCGGTTGGAGAATAATATTTACTACATGCAAGGCTATAGCGGGCATGGCGTTACCTGTACTCATCTAGCCGGGAAACTGATTTCAGAAGTGCTGCGTGGCGACGCCGAACGTTTTGATGCCTTTGCTAAACTTCCTCATCTTCCTTTCTTTGGTGGACGAAATTTACAAATTCCATTCACCGCTATCGGTGCCGCCTATTATACAATCCGCGATCGGTTAGGCGTGTAATTACGCCATTACCCACCGAAATACAAGAGTCTATAAGACTCTTGTATTTTTCCATTAAACTTACTTTTATCGCCATTAATTATGCTACCAAAAGTAAGGAATAACTTTTCAGAGTTTTCCATTTGTATTCATTTCATTTGATTTTTAAACACTATTATTACCGGCTAGTATCAGCGATACGAAATTAATGAAAATAGCGCTGGTATTTAGGCGCTTAAAAAAACAAAATATAAAGCTGCATTTATATATTTAAAAGAGAGGAATATTATGCAGCTAATATATAATTATGATGAATATTACAAATGGGTCATTAGCTCTTTCCTATATGACCTCGACGCCAATTCAGATCCTTTAGTCGATGAAAGTGAGCTACTTGATTTTGCTAAAAAATCACAGCCAGAAAGCTACCCATGTCTGGTTTATATCGCGGTGAACAGTCCATTAGAGCCCTTTCCTTCCATCAAATTTATCTATACAAAACAGCTCCACGCATGGTCTGAACAAGCCAGACTCGTTGCCGAGCACCCATAAGCCACATAGTGAACAATGGTAATGGATTGCCATTGAATCTTTTACAAACATTTATTTTTCACTTCAGTATTTTCTTTACGATTTCTGGTTTGTGGCAGTCATTGATCGCTAAACGAGTCATAAATTATAAATAACTTACTGAATTTATTGTTTAGACTAGCCGACTCCGTTTTTTCTAATACACTCAGTAGCTATCGTTCGCCCCTTTACCATGCGTAAACTGCACCTAATAAGATGTCAATATATGAGGCTGAAAGGATTCCCACCACTAATTACCCTGCTATTAATTTCATCGCTCATATTAACTATAGGGCGCGCCATTACGCTGCCTTTTATTACCATCTATATGACTGAGCATTTTCATCTTGAACCTGAGAGCGTGGGGTTAGTCTTAGGTGTCAGTCTTGCTCTTGGTATTGTCGCCAGCTTTTACGGTGGTTATCTGGTTGATAAATTCGATAAACACCGTTTGATGATTATCAGCATTGCCCTATTTGCTTTGACGTTTTGTATTATGCCATGGCTTAACGACGTGCTCTGGATGGTGCCCGTATTGGCGCTACTGCACGCCGCTTATTCTATTTTCAGCATTGCCATTAAAGCCTGCTTTGCCGAATGGTTGCCGGTGAGTGAACGCATTCGCGGCTTTTCTATGAATTACACCTTGGTCAAGGTTGGCTGGGCCGTTGGTCCAGCGCTCGGCGTTTTCGCAGCGTCATTCTATCCTATGCTGCCGTTTTTGCTCTCTGGCCTACTGGCCTTTCTCGTTGGACTCACCCTTTGGCTACGCTTAGACGGTTACGGGCTTCCGCCGACGAACGGCGATGCGGTGTTTACCGAGCAGCGGCTCAGTTTTCGAGCCACCTTTAAAGTCTTAAGCCACGACCGGCGGCTGATCTTTTTCACCCTTGGCAGCACCATGGGTGCAGTGGTTGCAGGGCAGTTTACTGGCTACTTGTCCCAGTATCTCATTACCGTCAGCAATGCGCAGTTTGCTTATCAAGTGATTGGTTCGGTAATGACGGTGAACGCAACCGTCGTCATCGGCTTGCAGTATTTGCTCAGCCGCAAAATGAATAAAGAAAATCTGTTGCGCTGGCTAATGCTTGGCACGCTCTTTTTCTGTCTTGGGCTCATTGGGTTTGCGTTGGCTGAGCGTTCCATTCCTATTTGGATGGTCGCCATGGCGATCTTCACCCTCGGTGAAGTGATTGTGATCCCGGTTGAATACTTGTTTATCGATTTTATTGCGCCACCTCACTTGAAAGGCAGCTATTATGGGGTACAAAACTTAGGCAATTTAGGCGGCGCGGTAAACCCTATACTGTGTGGCTTTTTGCTGTCTTTCGCGCCACCGACTACGCTTTTCTACGTACTGGCAGTGATATCACTTTTTGGTCTAGCATTTTTCTGGTACGGCTATAGACTGTCGGGCGCATCCAACCATGCTTCCGAAGATCTCATCTGATACGGGCTCCTGACTGAAAACCTTCACAAACGGCATATTTGCGATAACTTGTTTTCATGATGTGATCGGTAGCACATTCCTGATTTTAATTGTATGATGAATGCGTTTTCTTTCTTAGGTATTCACTGATGTCAAAAGCATTTTCAGTTTGCTGGCAGTATTTGAGAGCTTTCATATTAATTTACCTGTGCTTATTTGCAGGGAATGCCATCTCAACGCTGCTACCAATCACAATTCCAGGCAGCATTATTGGCATGCTGATCCTATTTGCCCTGCTGGCGTCACAAATCATGCCGGCAAAATGGGTGAAGCCCGGGTGTAATATCTTAATCCGCTACATGGCGCTGTTGTTTGTCCCTATCGGCGTTGGCGTGATGCAGTACTACGACGTTCTGACCAAGCAGTTTGGGCCTATCGTCGTATCGTGCCTAGTGAGTACTTTGATTATTATGGTTGTCGTTGCTTATAGCTCTCATATGGTGCATCGCGAACGCATCATCGGTGAGGCTACCGACGGCAGCGAGGAGAAAAAATAATGGCTTATATTTGGTGGTCCTTACCACTCACACTATTAGTCTTTTTTGGGGCGCGACGTATTGCCCAAAAGCTAAATATGCCGTTATTGAATCCGTTGCTCGTATCAATGGTAATTATTATTCCATTGCTATTACTGCTCAAAATTCCTTACGAGCATTACTTTGCTGGCAGTTCAACGCTCAACAGTTTGCTGCAACCCGCCGTGGTCGCATTAGCATTTCCACTGTATGAGCAGATCCACCAGATCCGCGCACGCTGGAAATCCATTATCACTATCTGCTTTATCGGTAGCGCCACAGCCATGATTTCAGGTACCGCAATTGCTCTGTGGATGGGCGCTTCGCCAGAAATCGCTGCTTCAGTGATGCCGAAATCAGTGACCACGCCAATTGCGATGGCCGTGTCACAGTCGATTGGTGGCATCCCAGCAATCAGTGCGGTATGCGTTATTTTCGTTGGGATCCTGGGGGCTGTATTTGGCCATACCCTATTGAACTTGATGAAAATTAGCACCAAGGCCTCGCGTGGTTTGGCGATGGGTACCGCTTCGCATGCCCTTGGGACCGCACGCTGCGCCGAGATGGATTTTCAGGAAGGCGCATTCAGCTCGCTGGCACTGGTTATCTGCGGGATTATTACTTCATTGTTAGCGCCATTCCTTTTCCCTGTGATGTTGCATTTATTTAGCTAAGATCACTTCCTATCCCTCCCCTAAATGGGGAGGTTCATGAAGCGGCAGCAAGAAACAGAAATCACAAAAACCCGCGATACATCTCACACTTCTTTCATTTGTTACATTAATTACATCAAAATAGTGATAATAATCACATAATAAAGCCAATCGGTTGCCTAGAATACTCTCCCGTAACTAACTAAGAGGCTCCCCCATGCACGCACGATACGACGCGGCATTCAGCCAACTGCCAGCCGCTTTGCAGGCGGCGCTCTCACCGATTATCAATCATGCTGATTTCCAAGCGGTTATCACCGCTTCTCAAGTCGAGGTTCTGAAACAAGCTACCGGCATGAGCGACAGCGAATTAGCATTTGCCCTGCTCCCTATGGCCGCCGCCTGCTCACTGGCAGCAATCTCCAATTTTTACGTCGGTGCCGTTGCACGCGGCGTTAGCGGCAACCTGTATTTCGGTGCCAATATGGAGTTTCTGGGTGCGCCAATGCAGCAAACTATTCACGCAGAACAGTGTGCGGTAACGCACGCATGGTTGCGCGGCGAAAAAGCCCTCGCCTCCATCACGGTTAACTACACGCCTTGTGGTCACTGCCGCCAGTTTATGAATGAACTCAATAGCGGAACCAAGCTGGCCATCAACCTGCCAGGTCGTCAGGCCGCCACGCTGGGTGATTACCTGCCGGATGCTTTTGGCCCACGCGATCTTGAAATCAAAACGCTGTTGATGGATGAAGAGAACCATAACCTCAGCTTAGCGAATGCAGATGAACTGACTTTAGCAGCATTAGATGCAGCCAACCGCAGCCATGCGCCTTATAGCCATGCCTATAGCGGCGTTGCCTTGGAAGCCGATGATGGCACCGTTTATAGCGGACGTTATGCTGAAAATGCGGCATTCAACCCAAGCTTACCGCCGTTGCAGGCTGCACTGATTCTGATGAACGTTTCAGGAAAAGATGTGCTGCGTACACGCCGCGCGGTATTGGTTGAAACAGAAGACGCCGTGTTCTCCCAGTGGGATGCAACCCAAGCAACGCTTCATGCATTAGGCTGCACTCAAGTAGAACAGGTTCAGATTTAAGCTACTTTAACGCAGGGTCATTCGGCCCTGCGTTTCCGTTCGTTCCTCGCCAAATCCTGTAAAAAAGTGTTACTTAGCTCGCACTTTCCCTGCTAAATGTCATCTTTCTATAACAAGCATTGAACAACTTATTAGTATCTCTTAGGATCGCTGGGATGACGTATTAAAATCTCTGATAATCTGATCACTATACCCAAATAATTCGAGTTGCATTGATGCGTTCAGTGAGCACAGCCAACAAAAATGCAGCTTGAAATATGATGGGTATACCGCCCGACATAAAGAGTGCTATTCATGGAACTGGAATACGAAAGTAAACGCCCGTTGTACATCCCCTACGCAGGCCCGATCCTGCTGGAATTCCCCCTGCTGAACAAAGGCAGCGCCTTTAGCGAAGAAGAACGCAGCAACTTCAACCTGCATGGCCTGTTACCTGAAGCCGTCGAAACGATTGAAGAACAGACCGAGCGCGCCTATCGCCAGTATCTCGATTTCAAAACTGATAACGATAAACATATCTACCTACGTAATATCCAAGACACCAACGAAACCCTATTCTATCGCATGCTTGATGCCCATCTGAGTGAAATGATGCCGATCATTTACACCCCGACGGTGGGCGAAGCCTGTGAACATTTCTCTGATATTTACCGTCGCGCGCGTGGCCTGTTCATCTCCTATCCGAACCGCGACCGCATCGACGACATGTTGCAAAACGCCACCAAACAAAACGTGAAAGTTATCGTCGTAACCGACGGTGAACGTATCCTTGGGCTAGGCGATCAAGGCATCGGCGGCATGGGGATCCCTATCGGTAAACTGTCACTGTACACCGCGTGCGGCGGCATCAGCCCTGCTTATACGCTGCCGGTTGTGTTAGATGTCGGCACCAACAATCCACAGCGCTTAAACGATCCGCTGTATATGGGATGGCGTCACCCACGTATTTCCGGTGACGAGTATTATGCCTTTGTTGACGAATTCATTCAGGCGGTGAAGCGCCGCTGGCCAAATGTGCTATTGCAATTCGAAGACTTCGCGCAGAAAAACGCCACCCCACTGCTCAACCGTTATCGTGACGAACTGTGCTGTTTCAACGATGATATTCAAGGCACTGCGGCCGTCACGCTGGGTAGTCTGATTGCTGCCAGCCGTGCTGCCGGTAGCCAGCTGCGCGATCAAACCATTACGTTCTTAGGGGCAGGCTCTGCTGGTTGTGGTATCGCCGAGCAAATTATTGCCCAGATGAAATCCGAAGGCTTGAGCGATGAAGAGGCACGCCAACGCGTCTTTATGGTCGATCGCTTTGGCTTGCTCACAGACAAACTGCCAAACCTGTTAGAGTTCCAAAGTAAGCTGGTGCAAAAAAGTGCATCGTTGTCGAACTGGAAAGTAGAAAGCGATGCCATTTCACTGTTGGAAGTGGTGCGTAACGCTAAGCCTACCGTTCTCATCGGCGTTTCGGGTCAGCCTGGCTTATTTACCGAAGAAATCATTCGCGAAATGCACAGCCACTGCGCGCGCCCTATCGTTATGCCGCTGTCGAACCCAACGTCACGCGTTGAAGCACGTCCAGAAGATATTATTAACTGGACCGATGGCGCGGCGCTGGTCGCTACCGGCAGCCCGTTCGGGCCGGTAAGCTATAAAGATCAGGTCTTCCCAATCGCGCAATGTAATAACTCCTACATCTTCCCTGGTATTGGGCTCGGTGTTCTGGCCTCAGGGGCAAAGCGCGTCACAGACGGCATGCTCATGGCCGCCAGCCGCGCCTTAGCAGATTGCTCACCGCTGGCACAGCAAGGTACTGGAGCACTGCTACCCGATATTAAAGATATCCAGCAGGTATCGCGCTCCATTGCGTTCCAAGTGGCCAAAGAAGCACAGCTACAAGGCGTGGCCGTATTAACCTCTGATGAAGCGTTATTACAAGCGATCGATAACAACTTCTGGCAGCCTCAGTACCGTATCTACAAGCGAACTTCATTCTAAGCTGTCGTGAAAGTCGCTGAGTAAAATACAACCAGAACTCTCCCCCAAGCGTGGCGTAACAACCACGCTTTATTTTTAATAATGCGCCCTCATCGTCTAAAAAATCATCAAGTTAGGAAAATCATACTCAGATTGCTTGCGTCGCCTGAGCGGGTAAAGTAGCCTCGTAGGCATAAGTACATCCAGACATAAATCTAACCGACACAGCAGGCACCATCATGTGGAGACGACTGATATACGGTATTTTAACCGTCGCTATTTTACTGGCGGTGACTGCTATTGGTCTGGATCGCTGGATTAGCTGGAAAACTGCGCCGTATATTTACGAAGATGTGCAGGATTTACCGCATCGTCAGGTGGGTGTGGTTTTAGGTACGGCCAAATATGTCAGTACTGGGACCATCAATCAGTATTACCGTTATCGCATCCAAGGCGCGCTTAACGCTTACAACAGCAACAAAGTGAATTACTTATTGTTGAGCGGCGACAACGCGCTCCAGAGCTACAATGAGCCGGTAACGATGCGCCGTGACCTCATCAATGCCGGTGTGCCTAACGGCGATATTGTGCTCGACTATGCAGGATTCAGAACGCTGGATTCCATTGTTCGCACCCGCAGAGTATTCGATACCAACGACTTCACCATCATTACTCAACGTTTCCACTGTGAGCGTGCTCTGTTTATTGCGCTTCACATGGGTATACAGGCGCAATGCTTGGCGGTACCGTCGCCAAAAAATATGATGATGATAAGAGTAAGGGAAATTGGCGCACGCCTAGGGGCGTTAACCGATCTCTATATACTTAAGCGTGAACCTCGTTTTCTGGGCCCGATGATCCCCATTCCGGCAGTGCATAAAGTTCCAGCCGATGCACAAAGCTATCCAGCGGTATCTCCAGAGCAATTGCAAGAACTTGAGCAGGTTTTAAAACAAGAAAAAGCCGCTGAAAAACCAGCGGCTAAATAGATATTATCTCGCGGCTAGCCTAAGCTTCACCTATTCAGAACTCAGTGCTTTACCTTAAATCGCCTGTGACGCCAGTTAATCTATTTTTATTAAAATCATTCTGAAGTTTGCAGCAAAGTATCAATATACTTCATCGCTGCGACGATATTCGGGCGATAGCCAATTCCATCAACAACCCCTTCATTGCCTCCCGTCTTCACAATAAAATCACGCATTTGATGAGCATTGAAATAAACGCCATAGTTATTTTTGGCATAAGATTGAATTAATGCTAAGGCCCCACTCACCAACGGCGTTGCACTTGATGTGCCAGAGAAATCATCACAGTATGAACGTTCATTTTCAGCCATTTGCAATGAGCCATACCCTGTTGAAGTCACTGACCAGTCCCCCCAAGAATTCACCAAAGATGTAGAATGGGAATAATTTGAAAAATAACAAGAACGCCCAGTGTCATGCTCACAAGCACCCACTAGCATGCTGCCGTTATCACCGTAGTCATCAAACTCAGCAAGATTTCGTAAGTCACCACCGCCATTTCCCGCAGCTAGAATGACAACCACACCACGATTAACAAGAGCATTAATTTTATCCCACCATGATTTGTTAGTAGTGACAGGCACATAAGTGCCATTAATAGAAAATTGGACGTTGAGACTCACAATATCGCCGGGTAATGCATCCTTAACAATCAAATCTAAATAATCTGTGTCGTAAAAATAAAACTTAGCGCCATGAGCAATGCCTGTCACACCTAAAGTATTTTTTACAGCGGCAATAATACCTGTTGAGGCTGTACCGTGGTTACAATCGTCAGACTCTGATCGGCTAGCAACGACGGTAATATTGCCTTTGAGATCTTCATGATTATGATAAACGCCAAAATCAAGATGGCGAATATTTACATTAGACCCCGTATTCTCCAGAGCCCATGCCGCTCTAACATTCATTCCATAGCCAGCATCAAGGTAGGTTTGTTTGGCTGAAAAATCAGGGGTTGCGGTAGGGGGTGTGAGTGATCTAACCCGATGTGATCTTGATGAATCGTTAAAGGGTGGCTGTGTAACCGGAGTCAGATTATCGGTAACGGGAACCACTGCGCAATATTCAACATAATCAAGTTTTTCAATTTGTTCTGATATTTTATCTAATAGACCAAAGCTTGCCGTAGCGTTAATTTTATATAAATTATCTAGTGAATCATAGCCACGTTTATTACTTATTGCGGATGCGAAAACATTTAGCAATGAAATATCATTAATATTTAGATCCGTATTCTTAATCAGCATTCTGGTAAAGCTTGAAAAATGTGAAACTCCATCAACGTTTTCGTGTTTGAATTTCTTATCACCTCCAGCTTTAAATTTAATCTCAAGAAAATAATCAACAACACCATCAATGATATGATTTTTCCCTTTTAGTTTTCTTTCTATCGTCTGCACTGATTTGGTTTGTGAAAAAAGCCGTCTGTTCTTTGCGTGAATAGTTGGCGAGGAAACATCAATAATATTCTGATCCTGCGCCGTAACAGTAGCAATTACCGTGTAGTCTCCTTCGTCTACCCCTGCAAAAAAAATTGTTTCACTGACATCTACACTCTCTTTCTCTGCAACAACAACGTCATTACTGCATAGCTTATAGCGAACATTATCGATCGGTTCTGATGTATTAAAATCAATATAGATAAAACCATCAAAGTTAACACTACAATATATATTAAGCTCATTTTTCATGTTAGTTTCTCATCAATTTCACAGTTAAAAATACAATCGCCACTACATAACACATGAAAAATATAAGTAACAAAAAATTATTAATATAAAAAACAATTCTTTTAATTTAAATTAAAATTTAAAAACAAGAAGACAGAGATAAAAAATAATGAACACCACATCAATAGGACGTGGTGTTCATTGAACATAAAATTTTAGAAAGAGCTTAGCGGCTTAGGTTCTCCAAGTAAAAAACCCTGCAAATATTGCACACCTAATTGCTGTAGCATTTCCAGCTGCTCTTGAGACTCAACATATTCAGCAACGACCTGCAGTTTCTTTTCTCGAGCAATATCGCAAATCGACTTAATAATCAGCTGGTCGAGCGAGTTATTGACAATATCTTTTACGAATATCCCATCGATTTTCACGACATCCGCATTTAAGGATTTCAAACGCTGATAGTTAGAAAATCCGGTGCCAAAGTCATCAATTGCAATTTTGAAATGGTAGTCGCGTAGCGCTTTAATCGTCGAGTGCTCGATATTCTCATTAACAAGATGCTGTTCTTCGGTGATTTCAAAAATGATCGCTTCAGGACGGACTTGGTAATGCTCAAAGATTTCAATAATGCGTGGCGCAGTATCACGCTGCATCAAGGTAAGTGGCATCAGATTAACCGAGAAACAGGTATTACTGGTGTCTAATTTCGCTTCACTAATGTGCTTCATCACATTTTCAACCATCAGCAAATCAAACTGCGCGCACAAATTAAACTCAGAAATAAGTGGAATAAATTTACTCGGCGGGATCACATCACCGTTATCCAGGAGACGAGCTAATATCTCGTAATAACTCTTTCCTCCCGAATGCACGATAGGCTGAGCATATAGCTCGAGACGGTTTTCAAGCAACGCCGTCGTAATTTTCCGCAACCACACCACTCGCTCGCTCACTTCTTCCCTAATCGACTGCGCATTTTCCTCTAAACAGGTAACCTCATTTTCGAGGCTAGCGCGCTCTGAAAGATGATGGAGTTTACCTACGCTGGTATAAAGTGACTCTTCCTCAGCATCAAACTGAGTATAAGCAATGCCGTAGCGCAAAATCACCGGATTGTCTTTCCAACTGAGTTGAGCAGCACACAGGCGCTGACGAATCAGATGAATGCGGTTAACGTTATCCGTCGTATCAAGATAAAGCAGCAGTTCGCAGCCTGGCAGTTGGTAGATATCTTCACCCGGTTTAAGCAGCGGCTTAATCACCGCGGCAATACGCCTTTTGGTATCAACCCGCATCATCATGCCATGATAGCGGCTCAAGGCTTCTAAATTTGTTAAACGAAGAAAACAAAGCGTACCCTGCGGATGCTTATCGATATACAAATTCAATGAACGAATATTTGCCAAACCCACCATCGGATCGACACGGGCAAGATGCATATAAACCCGTTTCATCACTTCGCTGCGTTTAAACATCACGGCCATATAAAAAATTGAGACCGTAAAAGCAATCAATGAAGCCGATAAAAATGCAATCTGATAACTACTATTGAGCTCAACAGAGAAATTTGAGTTAAAAACAAATAAGCATAGGGCCGTAAATGACCACATAAGTAAAATAACTCTATGCCCGAACCTAAATATTCCGTAGGTAAACAAAATAAATAACAATGGGATAAAGTAGCTGACGTTGAAATTTTCCTGCGCGGGGAAACAAATAGCAAATAGCGCCCCCAATAAAATCCCTAGCCAAATGAATGTCACACAATGTTTTTCTCTTGAAAAAGCATTACGCAAACATTGGTTAAAAAATTTCTTTGCATAGTTTCCGTTAAGCAACATTCGCAAAGTATAATAATAGGCGGGCGAAATTGCGATTGAAGACAAAACCAGCGCCTCAACGTTAACCACCGCGAACATATCTAGCTTGTACGAAAAATAGCGTTCCATTACTGGAGACATATCTAACACGGAACCAAACGCGAGCATCATGCCTTTACAGGCTAGCGGATAAAGCAACCCAAATACGCACATACGAATGCCTAATGCACGACTGCTCATGCTATCAATATCGTAACGCCAACGAGCGCCTACCATACGATTCATGATGCAGAAACTTCCCCATAGCGGCAGTCCGTAACACAGTGAAAGCACTACGGCTTCGGTCAAGCTCATGATATTTAAAGTTGAATAATAAAACGTATAAACGATAAACAGCGGAATGAATCCTTTCATGCCAAATAACATGACAACTGAAATCGCTAAAGCCAACGGAAGATAAAGTAAAAAAATTGCGTTCCCTTGAATGTTCGCCATAGGCGATAATTCACGCGATAAAGGCAGCAATACGATGCAAATAAGCATCGGAACAATCATTTCTTGCAGCCTGATAATGGTGTTTCTCATTGTATCGATATGCTTCTTTGGAAAGAAAAAATATCAGAGATAGAAAACAAACAATGAAACCTCATGTTTGCCCATTTCGTAAGTTATGGATTTATAATTTAAGAAATGTCTATTCTCGTAGAAAAATCCGTTTAGTACTGCTCACTTCCTTGATATGTAGTTAGCAAGAGACATAATTTCTTTATGTTACTAGCTCAATACCTCAAGTATTAAACCTGATGGGAGATTATTACATATTGAGGACTAAGAAATGTAGAATTATTATTGCAATCAAGAATGTTCCTAGATAAAAATTAACCAAGCACATTCTTTTTTTATTATTAGGTTAATAATGTGATTATATTTAACAAATAGAAAATTCACTTTTGAAGTGTACGCATGTTAATAACTCTGATTTGTTTTTATTAAAAGTTTAATTTGAAATACATGAATTTTTATCATCATAAATTTATTATACAGAGGATTACACCGAGAAATATCTTATGCCATAAAAAAAGCCGAACCTAAGTCCGGCTTTTTTATTTTTAATAATTATTTTTTCTTCGCATACTTCAGCGAGTCAAGAGCTACGGCAAAGATGATAATTGCACCCTTGATAATATACTGCCAATAGGGATTAACGCCAATGTAGGTCAGGCCATAGTTGATCACCGTAAAAATAATGACCCCAGTCACCACACCGATAACGGTTCCTACGCCACCGCTAAATGACACGCCGCCGACGACGCAGGCTGCGATAGCATCCAATTCATACATAAAGCCAAGGTTATTCGTTGCGCTACCGATACGCCCCGCTTCAAGCATCCCACCAAATGCGTAGAACACGCCAGACAGTGCATACACCATGATCAAATTTAACGGTACGTTTACCCCAGAAACTTTCGCCGCTTCAGGGTTACCACCAATAGCAAAGATATTTTTACCGAACCGCGTTTTGTTCCACAGCACCCAGACGAAAGCGACCGCGATCAGTGCATAAAACGTAATATAAGAGAGTTTAAAATCACCGAAACGCAAAAAACCCTGTGCAAAATTCGAGAAATTCGGTGCAAAGCCCGCTACAGGTGAAGCCCCTACGTAGTCGTAATACAGCGAGTTAATACCGTAGACAATAATCATGGTACCAAGGGTGGTAATAAACGGCGTTACGTTGAGATAGGCGATAATTAAACCGTTCACTAAACCAATCACAGCCCCCACCGCGCACACCACGAGAATGACTAATGGAATAGGCACGGTGTCTAAGTTTGGAAACACCTTATTGACGTTATCCATAGACTGTAAAAGCGTTGCAGCAACCACGGCAGCCAACCCCACCTGACGGCCGGCAGATAAATCCGTACCCTGTGTCACAATCAGCCCCGCCACACCGAGCGCAATAATAATACGCACCGATGACTGAGTCAGAATATTACTCAGGTTCATTAGGCTTAGAAATGTCGGATCCTGAAAAATAATAATCGCTAACAGCACTAATAAAACAACATAAATCCCGCCCTCTTTAAAATAGGTAAACAGGCTTTTTTTATTTAATACGCTCATATTCGGACCCTTAAAATATCAGGTGCAACATTACCGATGCAGAATTTATAGATGCAAAGAAGCCAATCTCAGAATTTCATTCTGTGATGTTCTTTTGGTTTCAACAATACCGGCAACTTGGCCATTACTCATGACTAATATGCGATCGGTAATACCCAGTAGTTCAGGCATTTCTGATGAAATAATAATGATGCCTTTGCCTTTTTTCGCCAGCTCGGTCATCAATTGATAGATTTCGAATTTAGCCCCCACATCAATACCGCGAGTGGGTTCATCCAGCATCAGTATCTCTGGCTGAGTCAGTAACCAACGACCAATAATTACCTTCTGCTGATTACCGCCAGACAGCGAGCCAATCGATGTATGATGCCCTGGTGTTTTTACCCGCATAGCATCAATAACCCACTGGGTATCGCTTTTCATCCGCCGATTATCCAGCAAGCCCACTTTATTTTTATACTTACGAATATTCGAAATCAGCGAGTTAAAACCAATATCGAGATAAGCATAAATACCGGTAGAGCGGCGCTCTTCAGTGACTAAGGCAAAGCCATGGTTTATCGCTTCATTCGCGCTATGGTTGTTAATCGCTTTACCATGCAAGCGAATCGTACCTTTTACCTTTTCACGAATGCCGAATAAGGTCTCCACAATATCCGTTCGCTTCGCACCCACCAGCCCCGCGATACCTAAGATCTCGCCTTCATGCAAATCGAATGAAACATCACGGATTGAAGGCTGGCGCAGCGACGTCAGCTCACGGACTTCCAAGATGACCTTACCCGGCGTATTAACCCGATCGGGAAAACGCTGGGTTAGCGAACGTCCCACCATCATTGAAATGATCTGGTCCATACTCATGCCATCTAACGTTTGGGTCGCAATCCACTGCCCATCACGCAGGATCGTGATTTCATCGCAGAGCTTAAATATCTCTTCCATTTTATGGGAGATATAAACAATGCCGCATCCACGATCTTTTAATTTACGGATAATAGTAAAAAGATGATTAACTTCTTTTTCTGTTAAAGATGAGGTGGGTTCATCCATGATGACAATTTTGGCGTTATATGAAAATGCCTTAGCAATTTCGATCATCTGCATTTGGGATACCGACAATCCAGCGACTTTTTCACGCGGATCGATATCAATATCGAGCTCATCGAATATCGCTTTAGTATCTTGATACATTTTATCTTGATCGACAAAAATCCCTTTCATCGGATAACGACCAAGCCACATATTATCCATTACGCTACGCTGCAGAACTAAGTTTAGTTCTTGATGAACCATCGAAACGCCGTGCTCCAATGCTTCTTTCGCGCTCTTGAAATTAATCTCTTTTCCCTGAAAAAGAATACGTCCTGAATCTTTTTGATAAATACCAAACAAACATTTTAATAGCGTGGATTTCCCAGCACCATTCTCCCCCATCAATGCATGGATAGAGTGTGGCCGCACACGCAGATTGACATTATCCAGCGCTTTGACGCCAGGAAATGACTTATTGATATTATCCATTTCCAATAAAAACGCGTCATCATCATGTTTTATCGATGCGTTCTCTTGATTAGAAATCTGATCTTTTGCCAAAGAGCTATCTGTCAACGAGTTACCCATCAAAGAGTTATCTGGCATAACATCCACCTGAAAATGACATAAAGAATAAGCCCGATAACCTCTGGTTGAACCATCAATCAATATCGGGCTTAAAACTTAAAAGTTATTGTTATATAGGCTTAGGTGAAGCTTATTTTTTAATAAACTGAGACAGATTGTCCTGATCGACGCCGACATACGGAACGCGAACAATTTTATTTTCAATTTTCCAGTTGGTGCCTTCACCCGCTGGCTTGCCTTCGGCTAGATTTTTGGTCAAATCGAAGGTTGCTTTAGCTTGGTTATTGGCATCGTTCAATACCGTACCGGCCATTGCGCCTGATTTAACTAATGCCAGCGCTTCTGGCAACGCATCGACACCAAATACGGGAATCGAGGTTTTGTTGTGTGCTTTCAGTGCTTCAACGGCGCCCATCGCCATGGCATCGTTATTAGCGATAACCACTTCAATCTTGTTCGCATTTGGGCCAGACAACCATGCATCCATCTTATCTTTGGCCTGTGCGGTATCCCACATTGCCGTATCTAACTGCAATTGCTGAGTTTTAATACCTTGATCGTTGAGACTTTTCACTACATAAGTGGTACGAGCTTCGGCATCTGGGTGGCCCGGTTCGCCTTTCAGCAATACGAACTGAATCACGCCGTCTTTGTTCAGGTCCCAATTAGGATTGGCTTTCCAATGCTTACCAATCAGTTGGCCCTGAATAATGCCGGACTCTTTGGAGTCGGTACCTACGTAATACGCTTTGTCATAGCTATCCAGCGCCTTACGAGAGGGTTCTTTGTTGAAGAACACGACCGGAACATCGTTTGCCTTCGCTTTATCAATAATCGTTGGCGCAGCCGCAGGATCGACGAGGTTAATCGCCAGCCCTTTCACGCCACGCGCCATCAATACATCAACCTGATCGTTTTGTTTGGACTGATCGTTTTGTGAGTCATTCATCAGCAATTTGACGCTTGGATCTGCCTTAGCATCGTTTTCTAATGCCTTACGTACCACGGACATAAAGTTGTCGTCGTACTTATAGATGGTGACCCCAATATTGGTGGTTGCCGCCTGTGCCGCGACGCCAAACATCATGCTGGCCGCCAAAGTTGCTAAGGTAAACGTCTTCTTATTCATGTGAAGCTCCGATTGGATGTAGGGTATTTCAGCATGGATGTCCGATTTTTCAGACGCCCTTGTTTATCGTTTCCACTATCGCTGCGGCAAGAAAGCAAATACCAACGTGAACCGTTTAAAATACACATATCGTTTACATTTAGAATATCCCAGCCACTCTAGGTTTGACGCCCGAAAAACCTAGAGTATCAGGGCGATTTACACGTATGGCTGATATTTGTGATAGCGAAAACGCCACAAGAATAGACACGATTATGTTAATAATCTGTGAATGAACTCACAGATTGAAAACGGTTACATGGGCCAATCTGCTGACAAAGTGAGCTACGCCACAATTATCGAGAACCCACGCTCCAGCGCTGCACCAAGGTAGGCATAAAACAATGACCGTTGGCAGAGAGAGGCGTCTGATGAACGGACTTAAGCGCCAGCTCAGAGGCTAAAATAGCCATAGAAACAATAGGATAACGGACCGTGGTCAGTTTAGGGCTGGTATAGCGTGCAATAGGGATATCGTCGAAACCCACGATAGAGAATTGTTCAGGGATAGAAATACCATTTTCTTTTAACACGGCTAAGGCGCCGGCGGCCATAGCATCGTTATAGGCAAAAACAGCACTCAGCTGCTGATTGCGACCAAGGAGTTCCACCATCGCGGCCTCCCCGCCTTGCAGATCGGGCGAAGCATAGGCGTACCACGCTTTACCAATTTCGATATCCGCGAGTTGCATGGCGGTTTCGTATCCTTTCTGCCGCATCATTTGATCTTCAATCGGATGGTTCGAGCCTAAAAATCCAATCCGCCGGTGACCTTTATCCAGCAACAATTGCGTCGCCATTTGTCCGCCCGCCAAGTTATTCAGGCCCACACAGCGGTGTTCATAGCCAGGCACGATACGGTTGATCAACACCATACCCGGCACCTGATGCATAAACGCCACTAGCTCATCGTCTGATAGCATTTTTGCATGCACAATCAATGCATTGCAGCGCTGGCGAATCAACATTTCTATCGCTTTTCGCTCTTTGTCTGCATCGTGATAGCTGTTAGCAATCAGCAAGTTTTTGCGTTCTCGCTGGGCAACTTCATCAACGCCTTTAACTAAAGCGCCAAAGAAAGGGTCGGAAACATCCATCACCACCACACCCAACATATCGCTGCTTTGCGTGGCTAGCGCCTGCGCGTTGGCGTTCGGGCGGTAGCCGAGCTCGGCCACGGCGCTCTGTACCACCGCTTTCGTTTCAGGCGTGGTGATCGCCGTATTGTTCAAAACACGGGATACGGTAGCTACGGAAACGCCGGCCAGCCGTGCAACATCACGAATAGTGATCATGCGCGACGCTCACGGTGGCAAAGAAAAGCATAAAAATAAACACGGAATAGTGCAGGACAGCGAATGGTATTCATAGTGATCCCTGAGTCGAAAGCACGTACGTGATATGACCGCGCTATGCTACCCAGTTTTTCATCATTGCTGCGTGAAATATGTCACAGGAAAGAAAACGTTTTCATACATTTCATTAACCTTTAGCTTAACTCACGCTTTCTATCCCTATTTTTAGCGTCAAAATTCACTTGAACCGTTTTGGCTTAATCTCTGGTTTGAGCGCCAAGCGCCGTTAGTTTACGCCAAAGCCACTCAACAGGCCCCTGCTTAAAGTGACGCAGCCAAAGCACCGAGAAAACAATATTGACCAGCCATACCGCCGGAACAACCCAAAGCAATGCCGCTCTTGACCAGTGATTAAACATAGCAAATTGATAGAACAGCGTGGTGCACAGCAGCGTTTGCAACAAATAATTCGTCAACGCCATGCGTCCAACCTGCCGCAGCGCGAAGGCAAGTTTTAGCCGTGAGATTTGTGGCAAGAAGGCATAAATCAGCGAAACATAACCGATCATCATTAGCGGGACAGACAGTTCAGCAGGCACCTGAAGCAGATAGCCGCTAACGTGATATTCCCAACCATTTTGCCACTGCGCTAAGGTTGTCGGTACCTGAATGCCTAACCCCACTACCAGCGACCAAAGTGCGGTTCGCCGATAATGTCGCTGGCTGAAACTGCCGCTTAGCCAGCCGCTGCGCATTAATGCCGCACCGGCCAGCATCAGCCCCGCGAGCTGCCAACCATATTGCACCGCCAGTGCCATCAGATTTGCGCTGAGCAAATCGCTGCGATTACGCCATGCTTCCCAACCACCGTGTATTTTCCAAATGCCTTCGTACTGAATGGCGGCATATCCCGGCAGCCAAAATGCGCTCGGCTCAGGCCCTGCAATCAGCCCCAGCAACAGTAACAGCCCTAATCCAATGACATACAGCACAAGGCCGGTGCGCAGTAGCTGAAGGGTTGAAGTCGCATCGCGGATCATTCGCCAACTGATTAACCCAATCAGGCCATAGGCCAATAAAATGTCGCCATCCCAAAAGAAAATGGCATGAATTAGTCCGAATAAAACCAGCCAAGATAAACGCGCACGCAGCCAGTGTTTGCCTTTGGGCAACAATAGCTGAAGCCCTGCCCCAAACAGCAGCGCAAACATGGCTAAAAATTTGCCTTGCACGAAGATATGTAACAGACCCCACGTCAGCGTATCTGCACCATCGGGGAGGCCGTTATAAGCAGGGTTAAGATAGGCCGCTTTAGGTAAACCAAAGCCGGTGATATTCATTAAAAGAATACAAAGAATCGCCAGCCCGCGTACAAAATCCAGCGTACCAATGCGTGTTTTCAGCATGGTGGGTTTTGTTACCGCTTCGGGTTGAGAGTTTTGCAAACGCTGCAGCATAACGGCGATCCCTATAGACAGTACTTTAACGATACCCAAAATAATTCAAGTTGCTTGAAGGCGGCAAACCTGCAAATTCCCAGAAGCTTACTCCAGTAAGTGGCTGTGGTGAGCGGGTGCAGCCAACGCGTAAGCAGCTTGAAGTATGACGGGTATAGACAAAAACGCCGGCACATGGCCGGCGCTGTATCACTTCGAGTCAATCACCCGATTATTCCCACTCAATTAGCCGTGATGGCGTACCGCGCGCAAAAACTCCTGACGGGTATTCTGGCTCGATTTAAACAGCCCACCGAGCGAGGTTGTGGTTGTGGCACTGGTGGCGTCACGCACACCGCGTGCTTTCACACAATAATGGGTGGCATCAATAGATACCGCAACGTTATTGGTTCCCAACAGAGTTTGTAACGCCACCAAAATTTGCTGCGTCAAACGCTCTTGTACCTGCGGGCGCTGCGCAAAGAATTGCACGATGCGATTAATCTTCGACAGGCCAATAACGCACTCTTTAGGAATATAGGCCACCGTCGCTTTGCCATCGATGGTCACAAAATGGTGCTCACAGGTGCTGGTTAACGTGATATCCCGCACCGTGACCATCTCATCAACCTTCATCTTATTTTCAATGACGGTTATCTTGGGAAAATTCGCGTAGTCTAAGCCAGAGAAAATCTCATCAACGTACATTTTGGCAATACGGTGTGGCGTTTCCGCCAAGCTATCGTCAGACAAATCAAGATTGAGCAACTGCATGATTTCCGTCATGTGCTCTTTGATGCGCTGTTTACGTGTTTCACGATCTAACACTTCCCCTCGCAGGGGAGTTTCTAGGCCGCGAGCTTCTAGCGCCGTATGAACCAAAACTGCTTCTTTACTTAGCGATGACATCAATTCTCTCCTGCAGGTAATCTTAATTCTGAGCACAATTTGATGGTGATCACATCAGAATTTTGTCATCACTTTAGTGGAGTGCGAACGCTTTATCCAGTGATACTCTTTCAGCTATACATGAAAAACCGTCATTTGTTTAATGCATATAAAGTGTGCGGTTATCCATCAGTGCGCTCTGTTTGTGGTCTGCGCACGGGCTGGGTGCGAAAAACCAAGCCCCCCGCAACGAGTAAACCTATTGCAGCAATATACAGCGCAGGCTCTAAACGATGCGTTAGCGCCGTTGAAATAGCCGAAAGCATAGGGCCCACTAATTGGCCAACGGCGTAACCGGTGGTCAGCAACCCTGCCATATAACGAATGTGCGAAGGAGCCAACTCACGGCCATATTGCAGCGAAAGTTGAACTACGCATAAGAATCCGCCGCCGGTCAGTAATGCTCCTAATACCAACCCACTGACTCCAGGGATCGTTTCCGTGAACAAAATGCCTAATGCTTGGATCCACAGTACGATCGCTAAGCGTTGCTGAGTCAGCAGCCAGCGACGCGTCAAAATCCCCAAACCAATCCCCACCACGGCGGCAAAGCCAAATACTGGCCAAACAAACTGGGCAAATAGGCTATCGGGAAAACGGGCATGAGCCATTTGTGATAAAAACGTCGCCGGTAAAATATAGCCGAATCCAGCCAGACTGTAGCTCCACACAAGTCGTTTAAGTGCTGGCGTTAATACTAAAGGCTGAGCAGGCACGTCAGGGCGATGCAGCTCCCCTGCTCTTGGTAAGAAACGGGCGATAAAACCGATGAGCACCAGCGCTAACACACCATAAACCAGCCACGCCTGAGCCGCATCGAGATTGAGCGCGCTAATTCCGACCGATAGCATTCCACTGATAAAAATACCGGCGCCGGGGCCGGCAAACACCGCGGCAGCAAGATTTGGTTTTCCGAAATGAGCCAAACGTTCATTCGTCCATGCGGCCACCAACACCATTGCCCATCCGCTCGCCCAGCCAACCATAAAACGAATTAAGCTATGCCACCAAAAACCGCTTACGCAGGCTGAAAGCAGAGTTAAAAACACCGCTCCCCAGAGCCCAAGCTGTAGCCGCCGTTCAACCTGTCTGCTCGCACGCATGGCATCAAAAGCACCGGCCAAATAGCCCAGATAGTTAAGCGCAGCCACTAGGCCCGCCCCTGTCAGTGAAAACTGATGCTCCGCAATCATCAATGGAACTTGGGGCGTGAAAGCAAACCGCCCGATTCCCATTGCCACGACCAAGGCTAAAAAACCGCTTAATGCGATACGCACTGCCATTGCAGGATCTCCATCCCTATCACGCTTGATGATAGGTAATTGTTAAATAATTTGTTGCTATATTGCCTTGCCAAGCAAGTCTCAAAAAGTGAATAATTATAATTAAGTTATTCACGATAAGAGAATAATTATGAATCTTAACCAACTCCGCATGCTCTGTAGCGTAGTTGAAACTGGCTCAGTTGGTTCAATCAAGATAGATAAGAATTTTTTGGAAGATGAGATATTTTAAGTTGAGGCGCTCTAGGTAAAATGTTAGATGGCTTCATCATTGTCCGAATAAAAATAGCCTTACAACGGTACGCACGATTGTAAATACGCAGCATGTAATAAGGCTAAAAAGTAATTCCCATCGCTATTTATTCATATTTTGATGACTGTTTTTAATAGCGCTGGTTGGATAACCTTATTTTCATTATCCGTTATTTTAACGCTGAAGAAAAAACGCTGGTGTAGTCACCAGAGGCTTTTGATTAGGGTTACCGCTAGTGAATAGATCAACATAACCCTAAGAGGAAGGGTCATCACGATTGAATGACCACATGCCAATAAAGCTCATACCATTTACTTTACAAAGTTGGATAGGGTTTTAGCATCGGCTAATGAGAACATCGCATTGGTATCACCATTTAGGCCAATCATGGGGGGCAATGGCCGTTCTAGCGTAAAGCTCAGAGGCAGTCACCCCACACAGCATTCACGATAACATCAACATAGGGAGTAATAATCTTCGACATAATAGTATCCTGTTTAAATTAAAAATATTATTTCCGCCATATCTCATGACGGTACCGTTAGCGTTTATGCGCCAAATAATTCAATTCACATTGAAGCGAAAAGCGACCACATCCCTATAATATTAATTCAAATAAGTGATTCGACTGTAAAAATACAGGCAACAAAAATACAACTTGAAATATGACAATTATATTACTCAATTCTTAGAGGCAGATTAGCAGTCTCTAAAAAAACACATATCGAATCACTTTAAGTAGAGTTTTAATTAATCAGTAATGTTTACATCAATTGCTTGATAAAATGCATTGGTAGTATCTTCAATATTCCAAACAGCCAGAATAACTTGATAGCCCGTATTACCTGTTGGAATAGTACACTTATGGGTCACAGTCTGATCAGGCATGGCACCATTATCATTAAACTGACAAAACGGCTTGAGATTGAAATCCGCACGTGTCAGTGGCTTCGCATTATTCCAGCCTGGCTTGGTTAGATAATATTTCCAGCTTGAGGTTTTATGCTGTGCGGTTAGATTCCATACAAACGTATTATCCCCGCTTTTAATTGAGGTTTTTACCCAACGGGTTGGGCTTTGACTATCTAAGTCGCCAAAGTTGTCTTTACCGCCACTAGCCAGGTGACCATCAGCAGGTCCGCCAGAAGGAAATTGCCCCTGTCCTTCAATACTTTGTGGTTCATATTGGACTGAGCCACAATCATGATTAACACCTTGTTGGCACTGATAGGCTCGACTTGGTGGAGAAGTCACATACCCATGAGCATAAGAACCTTGGCAATACAGCATAATACCGGCAGCCAGCACTGAAGTTGAAATTAACGCGTGTAATTTCTTGTTCATATTTTTTTCCTTATTAACTGAGTAACTTATTTGATGTGAAAAATAGAATTATTTCGCACAACCCCAGTTAACAATAAAAACACACCAAGAAAAATAAAATTTAATATATTAAAATTTAAAAACAATTTAACGCTTCAATATTAATATTTTTAAAATATTAATAATTTTATTTTAATTAAATAATTCACTACCAAAGATATTTAAATAAACATAATTTTAAAATTAAATACATGAATTTTTCGTTAATCATGCATCATTACCTGACGCCCACATTCACACACTAAACATATGGATATTAGAGGGGGATGTTGTTGCCGCTGTATCCACGCAGAAATAGCCAAAAAGTTAATTAATCACGTCTCCTGTAAAGAATATTTTTTGTCTATTATCATAGTGATATCGTTATTTTAACATTATCAATAACACGAGTGAATATTTTACTGCTAATGATCTTTTGCATGTATGTATAAACAAAATATAAATTATTATGTGACAATTCACTTGAGATATTCACAATAAATAAAGTAAGATTTTTAGTACATTCACAGAAAGAGACAAATCATGAAAGTTCAAAAAAATAATACCCAATGCCATAACAAGCATCTATTTTACGTGTTCTATACCTGAGAGGTAGATTATGTTAATGCTAAACGAAAGATGCCACATTGATCTTAGCAATCAATGTATATGCTATGACGATAGCTATATTCATTTATCTTATATGGAAATCATGCTGCTAAAACTCTTGATTAAACATGCTGATAAAATATTAACGAAGGAAGAGGTTATTGCTGAGCTATGGCCTGACGATGCTGAAAACCACGAATACATAGATAATTTATCACAATTAATTCATAGAGTTAGACGAGTACTTGCTATTTGTGGGTTAAAAAACACCATATTAACAGTAAGAAATAAGGGATATCGTTTTTCGCTTACCTCCTGTAAAGACATAGCCATGGGAAAACAGGAAGATATACAGCTGTTGCTCCCCTCTTCAGAGGAAAAGCATGGTTATAATAGAAGCGAATTAATAATAAATATCATGCAACAACAGTACGATATAAGGTTTATATGCTATTTTAATATCGTTTTATTCATTACCGTCATAAGCCATTATTTTTCTTTACTTTGATAACTATTTTATTATTTAAAATACAATAAGAAAAAAACAGCCAACACCTAATAACTATCTTTATCATAACTAGATTTACGAAATGTGTTTTATAAGCCCCAACGATACCGTGTACATGATCACCATCTTCCGCACCATTACACTTTTAATCTTATATTGTCATATCCGCTATCAGCTGGGTTTGTCACCCCCCTGCAACGTCAATAAATTTGATTTCATACAAACTCTGCTTGCAAAAGCATCATGAAAAGTGAATATTTTATATAAAATTATTCACGTTAAGAGAACGAGTATGGATCTTACCCAACTCCGCATGTTCTGTAGCGTAGCTGAAACTGGCTCGGTTGCTCGCGCAGCGGAGCTACTTCATCGCGTTCCTTCTAACCTGACCACCCGTTTACGTCAGCTAGAGCAAGAGCTGGGCACCGATCTGTTCATTCGAGAAAAACAGCGCTTACGCCTTTCACCGATGGGGCATAACTTTCTCAACTATGCCAAGCGAATTCTGGCGCTCAGCGATGAAGCAATGAGCATCACCCATGCCGGAGAACCGGCGGGGAGCTTTGCGTTAGGCTCAATGGAAAGCACCGCTGCAACGCGTTTACCGACGTTATTGGCGGCCTATCACCAACGTTATCCTCAGGTGGCACTCTCGTTGGTGACGGGGACTTCGGGGGAGATTACGGAGAAAGTGCGTGCGGGAACACTTACCGCAGGATTAGTCGACGGTCCGCTCAATCATGATGAGTTGAACGGCTGCATCGCTTTTCGTGAAGAGATGGTCGTTATTTCCAGCCTTGAACACCCACCGATTACGCGCGCTAAAGACGCCGCCAATGAAACGCTGTTTGCCTTTCGGCCTAGCTGCTCGTATCGCCTGCGCTTTGAGTCGTGGTTTCAGCAAGATGGCGCCGTACCCGGTGCAATTATGGAAATTCAGTCTTACCACGCCATGTTGGCCTGCGCCGCCAGCGGTGCCGGTATTGCGATGATCCCACGCTCGGTTCTATCCCTTTTACCCGGTCATGAACGCGTGGCCGTACACGCATTGCCTGATGATATCGCTCAAACCGCCACATGGCTTATCTGGCGACGCGATGCGTTTAATCCCAATATCCGTGCGCTTAAAATGCAAATCATTGAGCAAGAGCGCGTAGCAGAACAGTCAGTGACTATTGATATTCCCGCGTCAGAGCACGCCATCGTCTTACATCAAAAAGAACCAGGAGCACACCATGCAAATGATTAAAACTCGCGCCGCCGTCGCTTGGGGGCCAAATCAGCCATTAACCATCGAAGAAGTTGATTTGATGCCGCCTCAAAAAGGCGAGGTTTTGGTTCGCATTGTCGCCAGCGGAGTGTGCCATACCGACGCGTATACCCTATCAGGGAAAGACCCGGAAGGCGTGTTCCCTGCGATCTTGGGCCATGAAGGTGCGGGCATCGTTGAGGCCGTGGGCGAAGGCGTGACCACCGTCGCCGTGGGCGATCATGTGATCCCGCTCTATACGCCGGAATGTGGCAAATGTAAGTTCTGCCTGTCAGGCAAAACTAATCTGTGCCAAGCCATTCGTGAAACTCAGGGCAAAGGCTTGATGCCAGACGGCACAACGCGTTTCTCCAAGGACGGCAAGCCAATTTTCCACTATATGGGCACATCGACGTTCTCTGAATACACCGTTGTGCCAGAAATTTCCTTGGCTAAAATCAGCAAGGAAGCTCCGCTGGAAGAAGTTTGTTTACTGGGCTGCGGCGTAACCACCGGTATGGGCGCCGTCGTCAACACCGCTAAAGTTAAGCCTGGCGACAGCGTGGCGATCTTTGGTCTGGGCGGTATCGGTCTGTCTGCCATCATTGGTGCCAAAATGGCAGGCGCGGGACGTATCATCGGTGTCGATATCAACACGGACAAATTTGAACTGGCTCGCAAGTTAGGCACAACCGACGTCATTAATCCAAAAGATTACGATAAACCAATTCAGCAAGTTATCGTCGAACTGACCGATGGCGGCGTCGATTTCTCCTTTGAGTGTATCGGCAACGTAGACGTAATGCGCTCTGCGCTTGAATGCTGCCATAAAGGTTGGGGCGAGTCGGTTATTATCGGCGTTGCGGGCGCGGGCGAAGAGATCTCGACCCGTCCATTCCAACTGGTGACCGGTCGCGTATGGCGCGGTTCCGCATTCGGCGGCGTTAAAGGCCGCACTCAGTTGCCGGGTATCGTACAGCGCTATATGGACGGCGAGTTTGCCCTCAACGATTTCATTACCCACACCATGAGCTTGGATGACATTAACCAAGCCTTTGATCTTATGCATGAAGGTAAGTCGATTCGTACCGTCATTCACTTTGACCGCTAGTCAAAGCGAATAACGGATATACCCAAAATAATGGGCGCGATGCTTACGCCCATTATCTCGGATAGGAGAACGTCGTGAATTCACTGGAACTGTTAGAAGAGCATCGTCTGTTTAATGGCTGGCAGCAACGCTATCGCCACGCATCTGATGCACTCAACTGTCTAATGACATTTAGCATCTATTTGCCTCCCACAGCCGACGACGCACCGCCGCCGGTACTGTATTGGCTGTCAGGCTTAACCTGCAATGACGAAAATTTCTCCACTAAGGCGGGCGCACAGCGCATTGCGTCTGAGCTAGGTTTAGCATTAGTGATCCCAGATACCAGCCCGCGCGGCGATGAAGTGCCTAACGATGCGGGTTACGATCTGGGACAAGGGGCTGGTTTTTATCTCAACGCCACGCAGGCGCCGTGGAATAGCCACTATCGAATGGATGACTACATCACGCAGGAGCTACCAACGCTTATTCGTGAACATTTCAACGTCAGTGATAAACAGTCCATCAGCGGTCACTCGATGGGCGGACATGGCGCTCTGACGTTGGCATTACGTAATCCACATCAGTATTCGTCGGTGTCTGCCTTTGCGCCTATCGTTAACCCAACGCAGGTACCTTGGGGACGCAAAGCCTTCGCGGCCTACTTGGGCGACGATCGGTCGCTTTGGCAGCGCTATGACAGCTGTTGCCTGATTGCGCAGCAAAAGCCAACGTTCCCGATCCTCATCGATCAGGGTGATGACGATCAGTTTTTAGCGGATCAATTACAACCCGCCAAACTTGCCGAATTAGCTCGTCAGCACGAATGGTCGCTCCGATTACGGATCCAACCGGGCTATGACCATAGCTACTTTACTATCGCGACGTTTATTGAAGATCATCTACGCTTCCATGCCGAACACCTTGGCTTAGCGTAATGTGGGTGAGATTTCATTCACGCTGAATTTCATGGCCGCACCTGCGGCCATTTTTAATGATGACTATCGATATATCCTTCTGAACCTACCTACGCGGACTATAAGCGGGCTACGCGGGCGTTCTCCCCTTCTTCGATTTCTGCCATAATAGCCGCATTATTTATTCCCTCCTGAGCTGAGATCGGCTGTCGGGAACCCTGCACGGAGCCAACCGATGGATTGTTACAACACCTCTGATTTGATTTCTATTGAGCAAGCGCTGGAAAAACTGCTTTCACAAACATCAGCCATTTCCGATGTTGAAGACGTGGCGCTGACCGATGCCGCTGGCCGTATCACTGCGCTTCCCATTATTTCTCCGTTAAATGTTCCTCCGTTTGCTAACTCGGCGATGGACGGATACGCGGTTCGTTTGCAAGACATCACGCCAGACGCCGTGCTTCCTGTTGCAGGCAAAGCTTTTGCAGGCAGCCCGTTCAGCGGTGAATGGCCAGCAGGCAGCGTCATTCGTATTATGACAGGCGCGCCCGTACCGGCTGGAGCCGATGCGGTTATCATGCAAGAGCAGGCTGAACTCAGCGAACAAGGCGTGCGTTTTACAGCGATGCCAGTGCAGGGGCAAAATATCCGTTTGGCCGGGGAAGATATTCGCCAAGGCGCTGAAGTATTAGCTGCCGGCGTACGTTTAGGCACCGCCGAACTTCCTCTATTGGCATCTTTGGGTATTGCTCAAATTAAGGTCGTACGTAAGCTGAAAGTCGCTCTGTTTTCAACCGGCGACGAATTACAGCCGGTGGGAACCCCACTGCAAGAAGGCCAGATTTACGACACTAACCGCTTTGCCGTGCGTTTAATGCTTGAGCAAATGCACTGCGAGATTATCGATCTCGGCATTATCCGCGACGATCCACAGGCGCTGCGCGAGGCCTTCAAAGCGGGCGATCTGCATGCTGATTTATTGATTAGCAGCGGCGGTGTTTCCGTTGGCGAAGCCGATTTCACTAAGCAAATTTTAGATGAAGTCGGGAAAATCAGTTTCTGGAAACTGGCCATGAAGCCGGGTAAACCGTTCGCTTTTGGCCAACTTAATCGCGCACTGTTCTGCGGCCTGCCGGGCAACCCCGTTTCAGCCGTAGTGACGTTCTATCAGCTGGTGCAACCGCTGATTGCGCATCTTTCTGGCGATACCCACTGGCAGCCACCGGCGCGCTTAAAAGCCAAGGCGATAACTCCGCTGAAAAAATCACCGGGGCGTTTAGATTTCCAGCGCGGCATCGTCAGCGCAAATGCTCAGGGCGAGCTAGAGGTGCGTACCACCGGACATCAGGGTTCACACGTCTTCAGCTCATTTACCCTTGGCAATGCTTTCATTGTTTTAGAGCGCGAGCGCGGCTCGGTCAAAGCTGGTGAGTTAGTCGATGTCGAACTATTTAATCCGCTGCTGAGATTTTAAGCATGAGCAAAGAGATCCCCGAAGAGCTTAGCGATGCTGAGATGATGCGATATAACCGCCAGATCGTGCTGCGCGGTTTTGATTTCGACGGGCAGGAAAAGCTAAAAACATCGCATGCGCTAATTATTGGCTTGGGTGGTTTAGGCTGCCCTGCAAGCCAATATCTGGCGGCGGCTGGCGTGGGTACCCTGACGCTTGTCGACTTCGATACGGTATCTCTTTCTAACTTGCAACGCCAAATCTTGCACCGCGATTCACGAATCGGGATGCCAAAAGTCGAGTCGGCACGTTTGTCGCTCCAAGAGATTAACCCTCATACGCAGATACACATCGTTGATGCCGTGCTAGAGGATAGCGGTCTCACCGCGCTTATCGCACAGGCTGACGTTGTTCTCGACTGTACGGATAACGTGGAGATTCGCGATCGTCTTAATCGCTTGTGCTTCAATTTGCATAAGCCGTTGGTATCCGGTGCCGCTATCCGCATGGAAGGGCAAGTCAGCGTATTTACCTATCAAGACGATGAGCCTTGCTATCGTTGTTTAAGCCGCTTATTTGGTGCTAACGCCCTCACCTGTGTGGAAGCGGGTGTAATGTCGCCATTGGTCGGGATTATTGGGGCTACGCAGGCGATGGAAGCCATTAAGCTATTGGCTCATTTCGGCACGGTTCCCTGTGGGCGGCTGATGATGTACGACGCCATGAGCTCTCAGTGGCGTTCGATGACGCTACCTAAAAACCCTGCCTGCGAAGTGTGCGGTCACGCATAACCGATCTGGTCTGTGCTCCTATCTGTTGCGTAAATGTTGAATAACATCAGAGTAAAACGTTATGGTGGCTGAATAACGTTTTATTCTTCGATATCGTTTTCACTCATATTCGCATCATTTTTTGGAGCCGCCTGCCCATGCTTAAACTCTCCGCGCTGGATCATTTAGTCCTCACCGTTGCTAATATCGATAAATCCGTACAGTTTTATCAGCAGGTTCTGGGGATGGGCGTTGAAACCTTTGGCAGCGAAGGCCGTACGGCGCTCACGTTTGGTGAGCAAAAAATCAATCTTCACGCGGCTAAATCCCCTTTTCGTCCACATGCTAAACATCCAACGCCGGGCAGCGCCGATCTCTGCTTTATTACGGCGCAGCCATTGCAGGAAGTGGTTTTATGGGTGATTGGCTGCGGCGTCGAGATTATTGAAGGGCCAGTAACCCGCACCGGCGCCACCGGGAAAATTAGTTCTATTTATTTGCGCGACCCAGACGGCAATCTGATTGAAATCGCGAATCGACTATCAACACCTCAATAATTATCGCTCAGGGCCGTGAATTCCTACCGCATAGCCCATTCAGTCCCTCTTCTATTTCTAGCCTAGTGTATGATTAATTAAGACACGTTTGCATCACTGATAGTCACGATAAATTGTGCCTGACGACGATTTTCTCTAGGCGCGATTTAGCTAAATCATACCGCAACAAGGAGCATGAATGCGGCCCCCAGAGACTTTACTCGCTGCTGCAACGCTACTCGCCGTTGTGTTATTACCGTCTGGCGCGATAGCGGCTCCACCGATTATTGGCAATTCTCACATTGTGCGTTCCAACAATATTATCTTGATGGAAGGCGATATCGTTGGCCCAGCCAAAAGCTATCATCAATACGTTATCGGTCCAGAGAGCCAAGATACGCTGCGCGATATCAGCATCGAGTTTGCTCGTAACGGACAAATCGAGGCCGCCAGCCAAAGCTACGGTCCCAACCCCGTTTGGGAAAGTCGCTTAATGCTGGATGATATTGGTTGGATGAGTCGCAGCGTAGTGATGGTCCAAACCAGCAATGAGCAAGATGTTTCGCAGCTCATCAGCGCCTATAAAATGGACGATCGTGGCCGGATTGTGAAGGTGACCGAAGTTGAAGCTGGCGACAACACTATCGGCATTACTAATCAGTACTATTTTTACACGCCTGACGATCAGGTGCGTTTCTACGTTGCCGTTGGCCGTAATCCTGGATTTGGTATGTATCTGTATCGTCCCGATGGACGATTAGAGAAAGTCGTGAAAAACGACAATGACACCCTTTCAACCTTTACCGATAACGGCAAGGATCTCAGCTCTATCACCAAAACGCCTCATGTTACCTATATCACCGAGTGCCAAAAATGGGATAACAGCGGGAACTGTATACTGTCAGAGAAACAGGAAATCATCAGCTTTGATTACCAAGGCGAGCTTAAAAGCATCACATCACGTTTTATGCTCCAGCAAGACATCTTGTACTACCCGCCCCATCGCGCCGCTCATCCTTAGTCGCGAGACAAAAAAAGGGTGTTTGCTTTTTGGCAAACACCCTTTTCTCATTTTAGCTTAGCTAAGCGGTTAAGCCACTGGCTTCAGCGCCTGATAAGCCTGAGTCCACTGTGGATAGCGTTCTGGCGTGCTCCACACTAACTGATGCAGACGAGCCAACGTAACAGGATCGCTCAGCAGCGCCAAACGCTCGTCTCGGCTAAGCTCCTGAGGCCCCGTGCTCAACGCTTTTTCTACGCGCTCTTCACGCGCTTTTGCAATTGCAGCATGCGCATGATGACGAGAAGTTGCCATCGCGGTAGCCAGTGCATTGTACGCAGGATCAAACACCGCACGCAGGAAGCCATGATCGAGTTCACGCTTGTTGTTAAGCTCAACGTAACGCTCGGTCGCCACCATCTCAACCGGAGGAGAATACTCTTCAGGGATCAAGAAGATCTTGGCTCGTTTGCACTTCACGCCCAGCGTGCGACGGCTAGTAATAACCGACACCACTGGCGAAAGGATCAACGACACCACGATCGGTGACAGCCACCAGAGGAAACGCAGATCCAACACCGCAACGCCACCCGCCCAGATAAGGCCGAGTAAACACTGCGAACCGTGGCGACGGAAAGCTTCACTCCATGGCGTCGCATCATCATCACGCTGCGGTGACTGCCAGGTGATTGACCAGCCAAGGAACGCGCTCACCACAAATACGGTATGGAAAATCATACGTACCGGTGCCAGCAGCACAGAGAACAACATCTCCAGCAACATAGAAATTAGCAGGCGGAACGAACCACCGTACTCTTTCGCACCCTTAGCCCAAATCAGCACCACTGACAGCAGTTTTGGCAGGAATAACAGCACCAAGGTGGTTGAGAACAGCGCAATCGCCAGTTCAGGACGCCACTGCGGCCAAACAGGGAATAGCTGCCGCGGCTGCAGGAAGTACTGCGGCTCCATCAGCGTATGCACCACCTGCAGCGCCGTTGAAAGCACCAAGAACATAAACCATAGCGGTGCCGACAGATATGACATCACGCCCGTCAGGAACACCGCACGGTGAACCGGGTGCATCCCTTTCACCAAGAAGAGGCGGAAGTTCATCAGGTTACCCTGGCACCAACGACGGTCACGCTTAAGCTCATCTAGCAGGTTCGGTGGTAATTCCTCGTAGGAACCCGGCAGGTCATAGGCAATCCACACCCCCCAACCAGCACGACGCATCAATGCGGCTTCCACAAAGTCATGTGACAAAATGGAACCAGCAAAGGTACCGCTGCCCGGCAACGGTGCCAACGCACAGTGTTCGATAAACGGCTTCACTCGAATAATGGCGTTGTGGCCCCAATAATGGGATTCACCTAACTGCCAGAAATGCAGACCTGCGGTAAATAATGGCCCGTATACACGCGTTGCAAACTGCTGAATACGCGCATACATAGTGTCCATACCGGTTGCCTTCGGCGCAGATTGAATAATCCCCGCGCTTGGGTTGGCTTCCATCAGACGAACCAAATTGGTTAAGCAATCGCCGCTCATCACGCTATCGGCATCAAGAATAACCATGTAGCTGTATTCTCCGCCCCAACGACGGCAGAAGTCATCGATGTTACCGGATTTACGTTTCACACGACGACGACGACGGCGATAGAAAATACGCCCTTCACCGCCGACTTCTTTGCAAATCTCCATCCATGCTTTTTGCTCAGCTACGCAAATATCAGGGTCGTAGCTGTCGCTCAGCACAAAGATGTCAAAATGCTCGATTTGTCCTGTCGCCACCACCGATTCGTAGGTCGCACGCAGCCCTGCAAATACGCGGGATACGTCTTCGTTACAAATAGGCATGATAAGTGCGGTGCGATGCTTCGGATTGAGCGCTTCGTCCCCGACCGTCGTGGCCGAAATACTGTATTTATCGCGGCCAATCAAGAGCTGAAGGAAGCCCATCAGCGCCGTCCAGAAACCGGCCGACACCCAACAGAAGAGAATGGCAAACAGCACCAATATTCCAAACTGAAGAACATAGGGCAGCAGCTCCATCACCGACTGCATGATCGGTTTCTCCAGCATTGAGGCTGGATCGATCCACTCCCACCCTTGATACGGCAGAATGGTTTTCATGTACCACGTGGCAATCACTGTCTGGGTTAGCATCAGGATCAGCAAAATCCAGCGGCGCATTGAGCCCACTTTACGCCAGCGTTTATCAGCCTCGGCCTCTGCCGCGGTTTTAAACTGGTGTTTCGGCGGCTGCGTTCTACCTAGTAGGCCATCCCACATGCGGCCAACCGGATTGGTACGCCACTTTTCAGGAAACATCGACGTACGTTTGATGGTTGGCATTGCTTTGATCGCAGTTCGTCCTGCCGCATCTTTTGTCAGCAATGCTTTTTCTTCCAGCGTATCCGACCAGCCCATTTCAAGACGTGATTCAACTGAACAAAGAGGCGCATCGAGCGCCTCTAAATCCGACAGTTGAACATCGTCTGAGGCCAGCGACCTATGCACCGCATCCACAGAAACTTCCTGTGATGCGGTCATTTGCTGCCTGAGCGCGGCTTCTTGCTCCGCACTCATCGCCAATGCCTTTAGATAGGCATCGGCATTCTCAGTAGACTTATTCATTGGCAGGTAACTGATAGCTCCAGATTTCACTCAGCGGTTTATCTTCTTTAATGAGATAAGCGCGCATCTCAACCGGTTTTTTGTTGTCGATAACGTTGAAGCGTAGCGTCAGACGCCAGCCGCCGGTTACCGGGTTGTAACGTAAATCGTTCTGCACCAGTTTAGTGTTGTCATCCGTTGTCACCTGAGTGGTTACAGGCGCATCAGGCGTCAACGCTTTCAGTGCTGGACCAACAAAGTCAACAATCAGCGCAGTTGTGCCGTCAGGCTCACGAATCAGGTTAGACTGCTTCACATCACCGGTTGAACGCATAGTCTGCTTAACCCACGCTAACGCAGGGTCATGCAATTTTGCTTCATCACGAGTGAAGTGTAGACGGTAATCCAGATTAATAGGTTTTCCGACGTCTGGCAGGCTTGCTGGGATCCAGAATGCAACGATGTTATCGTTGGTTTCATCGGCGGTTGGAATTTCCACCAGCTGAACTTTACCTTTACCCCAAACACCGCGTGGTTCAACCCAAGCGCCCGGACGCAGATCGTAACGATCGTCTAGGTCTTCGTACTGAGAGAAATCACGAGTACGCTGCAGCAGGCCAAAACCTTTCGGGTTTTCAACGCTGAAAGTGCTCACGGACAGATGTTTAGGATTGTTCAGTGGACGCCAAATCCATTCGCCGTTACCTGCATGAATCGACAGGCCTTCAGAGTCGTGCAGCTGTGGTCGATAATTAGTGTTAGTAGATGGCTGGTTTGAACCAAACAGATACATGCTGGTTAACGGCGCCATGCCCAGCACGCCCACTTTATCGCGCAGGTAAACACGAGACTGCACATCAACCACGGTGTCAGTACCCGGAGTCACAATCATGCGGTATGCGCCAGTCGCACGTGGAGAATCCAACAGCGCGTAAATCACCAAGTGTTTATCTTTTGCTTTCGGGCGCTCAATCCAGAATTCGCGGAAGCGCGGGAACTCCTCACCAGACGGCAGTGCGGTATCGATAGCCAAACCACGCGCAGAAAGACCATAGACTTGGCCTTTACCCACAACGCGGAAATAGCTTGCGCCCAACATGCTCATGATTTCATCGTTTTTACCCGCCTGATTGATCGGATAAACCACTTTGAAACCCGCAAAGCCCAGATCTTTCACGGCCTCTGGGTCGTGTTTCACTGAGCCAAAATTAAAGTAGTCTGGGTTATATTTGATCTGACGAACCGATGTTGCCGTCACTTCATTGATCTTAACCGGCGTATCGAAATACATACCCTGATGGTAGAACTCTAATTTGAATGGAGTTTTAAGGTTATTCCAATAGGGTTTGTCATGATTGAATTGGATTTGCTGATAGTCAGCAAACTTCATCTCACGAAACTCTGAAGGCAGATTGCTTTTAGGTGCCTTGAAAGACTCCCCTGCCAGAGATTGTGCTTTTTTTGCAACATCATCTAGCGAAAACGCCCATGCCTGTGTTGTTGCGAGCATCAGAAATACTGATGCAGCCAGCCCTGTTAAAGCGCGAAACTTGGGCCGGGTGGTTAATAAATGTGTTAGCACATACCCCCCTGATGGTGCTCTACGAAACGAAGAACTCAGTAATAAATTGGTTTGTTGGAAGCATAGTAATTGATTACTCACCCCGTCGACAACAACCTAATAAGGGTTGCAACCCAATAGGATTGAATTTAATTATACCCAACGTCAATCAGAATTAAATTAGCATTTAAAATCAAAATGTTACATTAAGTGTTTTTTAGGAAGATCCCTAATAAAGGCTTGATTGTGCAAGATAAAAATTTCACTGAATAAATTTAGACCAGCCAGCCATAGCGCCGCCATTAATAGAAAAAAGCTGCTTTTTTATCCACAATTCTGATTGACCAATTCATTAATTAAGAAAGTAAAAGCGATATAAACACGATTGCTTAAGTGACGTAACGTTTATCCGCGTCGCCGAATAGAAGTATCCGCTAAGGTTTGATGTAAAAATAACCTTCTTGCTGATGTTCCACCAGCGCCAATATTCCTGCAGAAACTGAGTTCACCCCCATCAGTAACCGGTCCAGTGTGATGCTATTCGCCCGCATCGCATTCTCGCAGGCCAGTAAAATAACGTTGGCCTGCTGCAACGTCTCCCAATTTGGCGACTCATCACTGTCAGCAATCAACGTGCTGATGGCTGAACCGGTAAACACAATATGAATATCGGTATATTTGCCGTTGCGCGCTTTCAACAGATTCGTTGCGCTGTTAAACGCTGGAATGCAGTGCGTTGATTCTGAAACATGGAATACAACTTTCATTTTAGTCATCATTTTTTCTGTAAAAGAGGCTTGAACCATAGCAGCCAGAGAAGTCAAAGTCATGATTGAGCACATATCTTGCCAACAGGGTGCACAAAAAAATCTTGCCGTTTTCTTGCACCTTTGCAGAAATTATCAACAATTGATATTTGAACTCAAACTTCATAACCACCACCAATAGCGAGAAACATCATGGACATGTATCTAACCTTAGATGAAGCTATCGACGCCGCCCGCGAAGCCTATTTAGCCGATCACGAAAACAGCGATGACGCCTCCCAGGTCGCACAGCTCAATTTGCAAAAATATGTCATGCAAGACGGTGAAATCATGTGGCTAGCTGAATTCCACGCCACCGAAGATGAAGGCGGAGATGGAGTGCCGCTCTTTAACGGCGAAGCGGCTCAGGCCATTTTTGATAATGACTATGATGAAGTAGAGATTCGTGAAGAGTGGATTACTGAGAATACGCTCTACGAATGGGATGAAGACGACTTCCAGTACGAACCGCCGTTAGACACCGAAGAAGGTGAAACCGCCTCAGACGAGTGGGAAGAGCAAAATTAACCCCGCTTTGCTATCGACAAAACAGTTCCCCCGCTATCGCAGAGCGCATCTGCGATAGATTGATTTTCGCCTATAGGCGAGCGCCCTCCCCGCTTCTCATTACGGTAATCGGTATCACCGCCCAGGTTGATTATCATCACGTGGGCTTTATGGCTATAATCGCCATACATCAATACCCTGAATTATTCGGTTTATAATATTTTGCAAGAAAACTTCAATATGCTGCTAGCGGTGTTTGAACGCGCCGCTCTGATGCTGATCTGCATCTTTTTTCTGACACGCATTCGCCTGTTCCGCCAACTGCTGCAAAAAGAGCAGCATACGCGGGTTGAACTCGCCGCCGTCACCGCGATTTTTACCATCTTCGCCCTATTTAGTACCTATAACGGTATCAGCGTTGAAGGGGCGTTAATCAACGTACGCATTATCGCGGTTATTTCCGGTGGGATACTTTTTGGCCCTTGGGTGGGGATCACCACCGGCCTCATCGCGGGCGTACATCGCTATTTGATCGATATGGATGGCGTCACCGCGATCCCATGTTTAATCAGCAGCATTATTGCTGGGATTATTTCAGCGTGGATCCATCAGCGCGTGGCGAAAGAAAAACGCTGGAGCGCGGGTATCTTAGCGGGCATGTTGTGCGAAAGCCTGACGATGGTGTTGATTATCGTCTTTATCGACTCTAAACCACTAGGGATCGATATCGTTGAACACATCGGTTTACCGATGATCCTCGGCGCGGGCTGCATCGGTTTGATCGTGCTGTTGGTACAAAGCGTTGAAGATGAAAAAGAGGTTATTGCGGCTCGTCAGGCGAAACTGGCTCTCGATATCGCCAACAAAACGCTGCCGTACTTCCGCAATATCAATAGTGAGTCGCTGATGACTATTTGCCGGATCATCCGCGAAGATATCAACGCCGATGCCGTGGCCATCACCAACACCGAAAATATTCTCGCCTACGTCGGCGTGGGCGAAGATCAATACAATATCGGCGAAGAGCTGATTAGCGATGTCACTCGCCAAACGATTCAGCGCGGTGACATCACGGTAAATAACAACGATGAAGCTCATCGCACGCCGCAGATCCATTCGCAAATTATCATCCCGCTGCGCGAAAAAGGCGAAGTCACCGGTACGCTAAAAATCTATTATTGCCACGCGCACAAAATCACCTATTCATTGAAGGTGATGGCCGTCGGCCTATCGCAGATTATCTCGACGCAAATTGAAGTTTCGCGCATTGAACAGCTGCGCGAAATGGCAGACAAAGCCGAACTACGCGCGCTGCAAAGCAAGATTAACCCTCATTTCCTCTTTAATGCGCTCAACGCGATTTCCTCCTCTATTCGCACCAATCCAGATACCGCGCGCCAGCTGATCATTAATTTGGCCAGCTATCTGCGCTTTAATCTAGAACTCAACGATGAGCACATCGATATTAAGCGCGAGCTACACCAAATCCAGGATTATGTGGCGATTGAAAAAGCGCGTTTCGGCAGTAAGTTGACGGTTATTTTTGACATCGACGACGTCGATTTAACCATTCCTAGCCTGCTTATTCAGCCGTTAGTTGAAAACGCAATCGTGCACGGGATCCAGCCGTGTCGCGGCAAGGGCGTGGTAGCGATTGCGGTTAAAAAGAAAGATAACCGGATAAGGATCTCTATCAAAGACACCGGTAACGGGATCAGTCAGGAAACCATTGATCGGGTGACGCAAGGCGATATGCCAAATAATAAAATTGGCCTGCTCAACGTACATCAGCGCGTCAAGCTGCTGTATGGCGATGGTCTGCATATCCGCCGCCTTGAACCCGGCACCGAGATCTATTTTTACATTACCCCAAGCGTTCCTACGCACAACGAACTCACGGTGCGAGAACCCAAGGAGGTTAATACGCTATGAAAGCGATTATTGTAGAAGACGAGTTTTTAGCGCAGGAAGAGTTAAGCTACCTGATCCGAACTCACAGCAAAATTCAGATTGTGGGCACCTTCGATGATGGTCTGGATGTGCTGAAATACCTACAGCATAACGAAGTGGACGCTATTTTTCTCGACATCAATATCCCTTCGTTGGACGGCGTTCTGCTGGCACAAAATCTCAGCAAATTCGCTCGTAAGCCGCAGATTATTTTTATCACCGCTTATAAAGAACATGCGGTAGAAGCCTTCGAGCTAGAGGCTTTTGATTACATTCTTAAGCCCTATCACGAGTCACGCATCATCACCATGTTGCAAAAACTAGAGGCCAGCCACCAGCGCGAGCAGGAGTTAACCAACAACAACACCGTAGCGCGACCGGCCCCTAAAACCATTAACCTGATAAAAGACGAACGCATCATCGTCACCGAGTGCAACGATATTTATTATGCAGCGGCGGATGAAAAGGTCACCCGAGTCTATACCCGCCGCGAAGAGTTTGTGATGCCTATGAACATTACTGAATTCTGTAACCGATTGCCTGAAGAGAAGTTTTTCCGCTGTCATCGTTCGTACTGCGTCAATCTGTCTAAAATCCGAGAGATCGTACCGTGGTTTAACAACACCTACGTACTGCGCCTCACCGATCTTGAGTTTGAAGTTCCAGTAAGTCGTGGAAAAATAAAAGCATTCCGCCAACTCATGCGGTTATAGCATCGAATAGAATCAAGTCTATTTTTCGTCAATCGCCCTACCAATGGATCTCATCACGAGATCCATTGTCGACCAAACTCATGTTAAAAGCACTAATCAGCACATAGCAAACAGACCAAAAAACTATATTTATAGAGCTAATATCTAAATCTAACATTTCACAAAGTGCTATATACTATTTGTGTTACAAAACACTTCCGCTCGTTATGACAGATATCAACGGAAATGGCACTTTTATGATGTATTTATGAGCGGTTTGCTCTGTTGGATCGAAGAGAGAATAGCGATGATGAATTACAAAACCTTTTCAATAGCGCTTTTAACCACGCTTCTGGCAACCACCTGCACCTACGCAGCATCGGTTCAAAACAGTGATTCACAAATCAATAATGCGCAGAACAACGCAGTCTTAACGTTAGACGCTCCGGCCGCAACAACCAACGCCACCGGTTCAAAATCCAAAGAATCTAAAACCACACCCATTCACATGTCCTGTGAAGATTTTTTGGCGCTTGATACACAGGCACAAACACCGGTTGTATTTTGGGTAAGCAATTTAGATACCCACTATAAAGGCGGCGATTACGTTGATGAGCAGCAGGTCGACGAGTTTGTCACTCCGATGGTAATTGAAGAGTGCAATAAGGCACCAGCAACCAAGCTTATTGATTTGAAGAGTAAAATGGAGCAATACGTCAAAAAACATTTTTAATGCATTTTGCTGATGCTCACAAAAAAGCCTGCTCAGTCTCCTGCGCAGGCTTTTAGTTTTTTATTTTCAGTGAGCTTTGGGAATCGAGCTAGATTTTCATCCCTAATTCTTGACGCAGATGCGCGCCCGCGCCCAGCAATCCTGGGAAGTCATGCACGATAAGATAAACTGGAATATCATGTACATAGTCCTTAAATCGCCCTTTATCTTCAAACGCCGCACGAAACCCTGACGCCTTAAAAAACTCAAGAAAACGAGGCACAATCCCACCCGCAATATACACGCCGCCGAAGGTTGCCATATTTAACGCCAAGTTGCCGCCAAAGCGCCCCATAATCACGCAAAACAGCGAGAGCGCACGGCGGCAATCGGTGCAAGAATCCGCCAGTGCCCGCTCGGTAACGTCTTTAGGCGCAAGGTTTTCCGGCAGACGATTATCCGATTTCACAATGGCGTGATAAAGGTTAACCAATCCCGGACCCGATAAAATACGCTCGGCGGAAACGTGCCCCAGCTCTGGACGCAACACTTCAAGGATCAGATCTTCTTCTTCACTGTTAGCGGCAAAATCGACGTGCCCGCCTTCGCCCGGTAGGCTGATCCAGCGATCGGCGGCATGAATAAGATGCGCTACGCCTAACCCCGTGCCGGCACCGTAGATAGCAATCGGCTTATCCTTCAGCGGCGCTTTACCGCCAAACTGCATCAGATGCTCAGGCTTGAGCATAGGAACCGCCATGGAAACCGCCGTGAAATCATTAATCACTTCCAGCTTTTCCAGCGCCAGATTTTTTTTCATCTCAGCAATAGAGAACGCCCACGTGTGGTTGGTCATCGCCACCCAGTCTTCTGTCACGGGGCAGGCGATGGCAATACAGGCTTCTTTAACGGAAACATTATGCTCTTGCAGGTAAGTACGAATAGTGGCTTCTAAACTGTCAAACTCCAGCCCTGAATAGGTCTTTGCCTGCGAGATTTCACCGTTCTCCAGCGAGCAAAGAGCCAATCGCGCGTTAGTACCACCCACATCCCCGACCAGTGCGTGCGTTGTCATACTGCCTTCTCCCAAAAAATGCTGCCTGAACCACCGAAAAAATACTGGCCGTATCTAAACACAGCCGCATCAGCCCCCACAACGGGCACTCCGCACTACGGCACGCAATAGTGAAACCGATCACAAAAATCGTTTCAGCAAGGCGCTGTTTACACCCGTTCTACGCTTAAACGTCTTCGTTACCTAACGCCCAGTGCGCAGCATACTCAGCATGAATTTGCGCGGTATCAAACAGGGGAACGTCAGCATCGGTTTGGTCGACCAGCAATGCAATTTCGGTGCATCCCAAAATAATGCCCTGCGCACCTTGTTCAGCTAAACGCTGCATAATCTCGCGGTATTGTTGGCGTGATTCAGGACGGATTTGGCCTAAGCACAGTTCCTGATAAATAATGCGGTGGATAATTTCGCGGTCGGATTCGTTGGGAACGATGACTTCAATGCCAAAGGTGTCGGTGAGTCGGCCACGGTAGAAATCTTGTTCCATCGTGAAACGCGTGCCTAATAGGCCAATACGCGTTAAGCCTTTAGCCTGAATACGTGCCGCGGTAGCATCGGCAATATGTAACAACGGCAAACCGCTGCGTGATTGGATCTGCTCGGCCACTTTGTGCATGGTGTTGGTGCACACCACGATGCCCTCTGCACCCGCAGCGTGTAGACGTTGCGCAGCGTCTGCCAAAAGCTCACCGGCCTTCTGCCATTCGCCCTGCATCTGTAAATGTTCAACTTCGGCAAAATCGACGCTGTATAAAACCAGCCGAGCGGAATGGAGCCCACCCAGCTGGTTTTTTACGGTCTCGTTGATAATTCGATAGTAAGGAACCGTGGATTCCCAACTCATTCCGCCAAGTAAGCCTAGTGTTTTCATGCTGTTGCTCCTGTTAACCCGCTATTCTCTATAGGAGTTAACATAACGCAGGCGGGCAGAATGAGTACAGCATTAGCGTAGGGTTGACGCCATATTACGAGCCGCACGACGTGCAACAATGCGCTCACGCAGCGTGTCATACACCCAGTTATAAACCATGGTGTATGGCAGGAAGAACAGGATGATACCCAATTCCAATATAAACGCCTGTAGCATCGAGATGCCTAACACATACGCGGCAATATTAACGCCGATAACGATAAACCCGCACTCAAAGCCAAGCGCGTGGAAAATACGGACTTTTACATTACGCACCACCCGACTTACCGGCCATAAGCGATCGAATATCGCGTTATAGATGATATTCCAGATCATCGCAGCGGTAGCCAGAATAATCGTCAGGCCGCCCATCTCCCATACTGAGCGCTGCATCAAATACGCGCCAACGGGCGCACAGATAAGAGTCGCAATGGCCTCAAAAGTGACGGCGTGGAACACGCGTTCCATCAAAGATTTACGTTGCATACGGAATAAAACCTCAAATTAATCCTCTGAGTCATGTCAGAGAAGGTGATTATCCTCAGGTTTATCGCTATATTAAAATTAGGTTCCATCGATAAAATAGATACTTTATGCGTTACTCTCCCGAAGCACTCAATGCCTTTGTCGAAACCGTTTCTGCCGGTTCATTCTCCGCCGCCGCACGCCGTTTGCATAAAAGTCAGTCCACCATCAGCACCGCGATTGCCAATTTAGAAGATGATTTGGGCGTAACGCTGTTTGACCGTTCGGCTCGTCATCCGGTTCTAACCGAACAGGGACAGCGGGTTTTGATTCACGTGAAGGAAATTTTGGCCGCCAGCGAGCGCCTAGACCAGCTAGCCGTACGTTTGATGGATAACATTGAGCCTCGCCTGACGTTTGTGCTTTCCGATACCTTCCACCCCAGCGCGTTAGAAGCCTTGCTACAACAATTCGACCAGCGTTATCCCGATACTGAATTTGAATGTCTGATTGGCGAAGATGAAGACGTTATCGATCTGCTGCAAAAAAACCGCGCCCACATTGGGCTGATAGAAGCGCGCAAGTATTATCCGCCGGATATTGGCGTTGCGCGGTTAAGCAAACAAACCCAGATGGCAATTTATACCGCCCCTTCACATCCGCTCGCGCTGCGCGAACGTATTCGTCCAGAAGAACTCAATGCCGTGCGCGAACTGCGTTTAAGCACCTATCTCGAGCGCGATCAAAGCCAAATGCATGGGCTGATTTGGTCTGCACCTAACTATTTGTTGTTGCTGAGCATGGCGGTTCAAGGATTTGGCTGGAGCGTACTACCGTGCGCGTTGGTGGAGGAGTTTTGCCATCAACAAGAATTGGTGCCCCTGTCAGTGCCCGGCTGGCCAAAATCCATTTCTGTCGACGTGGTGTGGTCAAAAAACTCCCCGCCGGGACCGGCAGGGAGCTGGATTAAAGACTATCTACTGGATATGCCCGCTTGAGACTTATTCAGCCGACTATTGATGCGATGCGTTACGTTCGGCAATCGCTTTGCTCAGCGTCGCCAGATATTCAGGCACATCCATTTTTGGCAGCATAACTTCAATCAGCGTCAGCGCTTTTGGCGTTTTGCTTGCGTCAAAGGCCTTTTGCAGAGATTGCCCGCTGTCGGCATGGTAGGTAACCGCGTTGCCGTTCACCGAAAGTGCGGCCGGAATTTGAGTCCAATTCCATGCGGCAATATCGTTGTAGACCTCTTCAGGGCCGTGGATCGCTCGCTCGACGGTATAGCCATCGTTGTTGACTAAAATAATCACCGGTTTTAGCCCGTGCCGCAGCAGCGTACCCAATTCTTGAATCGTAAGCTGAGCCGAACCATCGCCAATCAGCAGCACTACGCGGCGCTGTGGCTGCGCCAGTTGGGCACCCAACACCGCAGGCAACGTGTAGCCAATCGACCCCCACAGTGGCTGAACGATAAAGCTAACGTCTTGAGGCAAGCGCAACGTGGCAGAGCCAAAACTCGAGGTTCCCTGATCGGCAATCACAATATCGCCAGTGCGTAAAAATCGCTGTACCTGCTGCCAAAACGTATGTTGATCAAGCTGATTGCCGTGACCTTCAGGTAAATTGTCACGCTGAGCATCGGGAGATTGCCACTCCACGCATAGCTCGCGCGCCAGCGCCATCAACGCAGCTAATGCATCGTTCATCGGTAATTGACTAAATACGCGCCCTGCCACGCTGGCTGAAAACGGCTGAATATCGATAGTTTTATTCACTGCAAGCTGATGGGTGAAGCCTGCCGTCACGCTGTCGGTTAACCTCACTCCCACGCTTATCAACGCATCCGCATTTTCAATCGCGGCCTTTACGCAGGGTTGGCTGGCGCCTCCAGCATAGGTGCCAACAAAGTTTGGCTGGCTTTCGTCGAGAACGCCTTTCCCCATCAGCAGCGTTGCACTGGCAACGCCGGGTAAATCAGCCAACTGCTGAACGGCCTGTTTTTGACCAAAACGATCGGCCAGAAAATCAGCCAATAATGCCACCTTACGCACCGGTTTAAGTAGCTCACGTGCCGCCTGAACAAATTCATTTAGCCCTATGATCTCATCCTGTCGCGTGGCTAAGGGATAGAGCTCGGTACGAATCGGCTCATCACACACATCGCTTGACAATAAAAGGTAGCCTGGCCGACGGTGATAGAGCACGTCGTTGAGAACGCGATCGATTTCTACCGCCGCATTTTCTGGCGTCAATACGGCCTGCGAGCAGGTCACTTCCGCCGCCATACGGTAGAAATGACCATAATCACCATCGCCTAACGTATGGTGTAGCAACTCCCCTTTTTGCTGAGAGCGCCTATTCGGTGCCCCCACAATATGAATAACCGGTAAATACTCAGCATAGCTGCCTGCGGTACCGTTAATCGCACTTAGCTCCCCCACCCCAAACGTGGTAACCAGCGCAGCAGCAGGCGCGCAGCGCGCATATCCATCGGCGGCATAGGCGGCGTTGAGTTCGTTGGCGCATCCCACCCATTCAAGATCGGCGTGAGCCGTAACAAAATCGAGAAAACGCAGATTGTAATCTCCGGGAACGCCGAACACGTGCTGGATACCCGCCTGTGAAAGTCGGTCGAGGAGGTATTCGGATACGCTATACACCGTGCTATTTGCAGTCTTGCTCATTGCGATGCTCCCAATGGACATTTCAGGGCAGTAAGCACTGAAAAAACGAGTAGTTAGTTCACGTTTAAAAGTATAGGGGGCTCTTTTTGATGGCGTTGAAACCGGCTCAGGAGCATGATGGAAAGCTAGATTTACGCAATGAACACGCACGCTACCTAGTAACAACAGGCGGCGCACTGTGTGTTTGTCGTCTTTTTTCATGTCATCGTGTAAGGAAGATCAATGAGTTATCTGGCAAATCCCAAACGCTATCAATCGATGGAATACCGACGTTGCGGTAACAGCGGTTTACAGCTACCGGCTATCTCGCTGGGGTTGTGGCATAACTTTGGTGATACCACCCTTTTCGATAACAGCCGCGATATGTTGTTGCGCGCTTTCGATTTAGGCATCACCCATTTTGATCTCGCGAACAACTATGGTCCCCCTCCCGGCTCGGCAGAGACCAATTTTGGCCGTGTTCTACAACACGATCTTCTGCCCTATCGCGATGAAATGGTGATTTCAAGCAAGGCGGGATACACCATGTGGGAAGGGCCTTACGGCGACTGGGGCAGCAAAAAATACTTAGTGGCTAGCCTTAATCAAAGCCTGAAACGCATGGGCCTCGACTATGTAGATGTTTTCTATCACCACCGCCCCGATCCTAATACGCCGCTCGAAGAAACCATGGGCGCTCTCGATCTCATCGTGCGTCAGGGTAAAGCCTTGTACGTTGGGCTATCTAACTATCCCGCGGAAACGGCTCGCCAAGCGATTGCGATCCTGCGCGATCTCGGAACGCCCTGCTTGATCCATCAGCCTAAATATTCAATGTTTGAACGTTGGGTTGAAGGCGGCTTGTTGGATGTCTTGCAAGAAGAAGGCGTTGGTTCGATTGCGTTTTCCCCGCTGGCGGGAGGGCTGCTGACAGACCGTTATCTGCATGGAATACCTGAAGATTCACGCGCAGCACATAGCCAGTTCTTAAAACCAGAAGCCATTACTGAGCAGAAACTGGGTAAAATTAAGCAGCTTAATGAGATGGCGCTGGCGCGAGGGCAAAAACTGTCGCAAATGGCGCTGGCATGGGTGTTACGAGGCGATCGCGTGACATCGGTACTGATCGGCGCAAGCCGTATCAGCCAAATTGAAGATGCCGTTGGCATGCTAGAAAACCGACATTTTAGCGCCGAAGAACTCAGCGCTATCGAAGAAATTCTGGCCAGCTAGTCTTCATCGACCGAACGCAGTACACGACATGGGTTTCCCGCTGCAACAACGCGCGGCGGGATATCTTTCGTTACCACGCTGCCAGCACCAATCACGGAACCGTCACCGATGGTGACGCCCGGACACACAATCACCCCACCGCCAATCCACACTTTGTTGCCAATCGTGATCGGCTTACCAAACTCAATGCCTGAAATTCGCTGTTCAGGATGGGTGGGATGTGCCGCGGTATACAGCTGTACATGGGGGGCAAACATCACATCATCGCCGATAGTCACGGGCGCGATGTCCAAAATGGTCAGATCCGTATTAGCGTAAAATCGCTGCCCAATTTTAATGTTGTAGCCGTAGTCGCAAAAGAACGGCCCGGTGATCTCAGCCTGCTTATCCACATTCGGCAACAGCGCTTGCAGCAGCTCTTTGCGTGCCTGCTGCTGCGACGGCAACGTGTGGTTAAAGCGGAAGCATAAATCAATCGCGCGTAGTCGATCGGCCACTAGCTCAGGATCCGATGAGTAGTAGTTTTCACCCTCAATCATCTTCTGTTTTTCACTTTTGCTCACGTCTACTGCTCCTTAACTTGGCGAGGCCGCCAGAATAATCTCAAACGTCGCGATTAACCGAGGATTCCCCCATTTCTCCACATTGTAATCACATTCACAATGCTAATATCAGTTCACATAAAGGAATGGTGGCGTTATGTGTTGTTCATTGAAGATGATGCCAACCAACGTCCTTCCCCGTAAAGGAGAAAAACATGAACCTGCGTATAGCTGCCGTTATTTTCGCTTTTTGTAGCCTGATGCCTCTGGGCGTTGCACAGGCCACATCAGCAGATATCGATTTACTTCCCGGCGTGAGCTTGCACCTTGGTGACCGCGATCAGCGTGGGAATTACTGGGATGGCTATGACTGGCGCGATCAAAACTGGTGGCGCAATCATCAAGGCCGTTGGGTCGGTGACCGCAGCCCACGCGGCTATTACTGGGATGGTGGTCGCTGGCGTGACCACAACTGGTGGCAGAAAAACTACTATTCACGCGGCGGGAAATATTACCGCTATGACCATAAAAACAAACATAAGCACCATGACCGTGGCAACCATTATGGCCACTATAAAAACCACGATCGTCATGACCATGACAACCGTGGCAACGGGCATGGCCATCACTAATGACTAAATAAAAAAAGCAGGTTCACAAAAATGAGCCTGCTTTTCTATAAATTTTCTAAAAACAAATCTTCTAAGCCCTAAAACAACATGCTCACCAACAGGTAGACGTTTAGTCCGACCACCACCACCACAATGATTTTACCCAGAGCCTGAACGGTACGTCCGTTCACCATGTCGCCCATCAGTTCTTTATCGCCGGTGAAGCGCAGCAGCGGCACCAGCGCCAAAGCAATACCAAAGCTCAAGAGTACCTGGCTTAACAATAGGATGCGGGTTGCATCCAGCCCAGCCATGATCACGATGAAAGAAGGCAACATGGTCACAACTCTACGCACCCAGAGTGGGATGTAAAAGCGTACAAAACCCTGCATGACGACTTGTCCTGCCAGCGTTCCGACCACGGTGGAAGACAATCCGGCGGCCACTAAGCTCAAACCAAAAATAGTGGCAGCGGCATTACCTAGCAGCGGTTTTAGCGTTAAATAAGCCTGATCCAACTCTGCAATCCCACTGTGACCGCTAAAATGAAACGCCGCCGCTGCGGTTGCCATCATCGCAAGGTTAACAAAGCCGGCGATGGTCATTGCAATGGCAACGTCGAGTTTAGTCGAAGAGTAGCGCTCGGCCTTGGTTCCCAAGGATGCAGAAGTTTGCGTCAGAGACGAATGCAGGTAAATAACATGCGGCATGATCGTTGCACCCAACACGCCGGCAGCCAAAAAGACCGCTTCGTGAGTGGGTAAATCAGGCACCAGCATCCCGTGCGCCAGCTGAGCAATGCTCGGTTGAGAAAACACCAGCTCCACGATGTAGGCCGCAGCAACGAAGAGCAGCAAGCCGCCGATAACTAACTCAAGCGGTTTCTGCCCACGGCGTTGTAACGTCAAGATCAGGAAAGTCGCAATGCCGGTTAAAACCGCCCCTTCTAGCAACGTACAGCCCAGTAATAATTTAAAGCCGATGGCTGCCCCAATAAACTCAGCTAAGTCGGTGGCCATGGCAATGATTTCAGCCTGCACCCAATAGGCCCAAACCGCCGGACGTGGAAAGCGATCGCGAATATGTTCCGCTAAGTTTTTACCGGTAGCGATGCCAAGTTTTGCGGAAAGGAGTTGGATAAGCATGGCCATGAAGTTGGCCCATACCACGACCCACAGCAGCTTGTAGCCGTAAGACGCACCGGCCTGGATATTAGTCGCAAAGTTACCGGGATCGATATAACCGATGGCGGCGATAAAGGCGGGTCCCATCAGCGAAAGTTTTATCTTCCGCGACGCAGGAGGAGTTGTTTCTGCAACACGTGAATCAAGCATACCAGCCACCTTAACACCTATAGTCACACTAACGATTTGTGACCTAAACTTCGTGATTAACTCCATTATTGTATAAGTGATAATGATTATCAATATCAACTTAAACGATACTTCCTATCTGTTCGATAGGCCGTTTGCTTGTGGAGTCTGACAAGGCGCTTTCAGCTCTTAAACACGTTACCACCACCGCTTCTGAGATTTCTTCCAAAAAAGCGAACTATGGTGTTTAATAATAATATCACAACTTTTCAAACTTTCATCAACATGGTCCATGGGGGCTTTTTGTTACTTTTCTAACTTTTTTCTTGATTTACGTTATAACAATTTCAATATTTGCAATCCAAGTCTCGTTTTTACCTGTGCCGTTACATAGAATGTGCTGCGAAATTTAGCCTGCCTCATAATTTGGAGCACTGTATGTCCCCTATTTTGCATTTTGTTTTAGCCCTTGCGGTGGTAGCGGTACTTGCCCTGCTCGTTAGCCGCGATCGCAAAAGCATTCGCGTGCGCTTCATTGTTCAGCTGTTAGTCGTTGAACTCCTGCTGGCATACTTCTTCCTGAACTCCAACATTGGTTTGGGCTTCGTGAAGGGTTTCTCTGGGTTCTTCGAAACGCTGCTCAAATATGCGGCAGAAGGTACCAACTTCGTCTTCGGTAACATGAGTGACAAAGGTCTGGCCTTCTTCTTCCTGAACGTACTGTGCCCAATCGTCTTTATCTCTGCTCTAATTGGTATTCTTCAGCACATCCGCGTATTGCCGGTTATCATCCGCGCAATTGGTACCGTGCTGTCTAAAATCAACGGCATGGGTAAACTGGAATCTTTTAACGCCGTAAGCTCGCTGATTCTGGGTCAGTCTGAGAACTTCATTGCGTACAAAGATGTTCTGGGCAAAATGTCTGAAAAACGTATGTACACCATGGCAGCAACGGCAATGTCTACCGTTTCTATGTCCATCGTGGGTGCATACATGACCATGCTGGATGCCAAATTTGTGGTAGCCGCATTAGTGTTAAACATGTTCAGCACCTTTATCGTGCTGTCACTGATTAACCCTTATTCTGTGGAAGGTGAGGCTGACATCCAGCTGAAAAACACCCACGAAGGTCAGAGCTTCTTTGAAATGCTGGGCGAATATATCTTGGCCGGTTTCAAAGTTGCGATCATCGTTTCCGCTATGTTGATTGGTTTCATCGCGCTGATTGCTGCGTTGAACGGCCTGACCGAATGGGTCTTCGCGCTGTTCCACGTTGACGGCATGACGTTCCAGAGACTGCTGGGCTATGTCTTCTATCCATTTGCATGGGTAATGGGCGTACCAGCCCACGAAGCGCTGAACGTTGGCAGCATCATGGCAACCAAACTGGTTTCTAACGAATTCGTTGCCATGATTGACCTGCAGAAAATTGCGACCGAACTGTCTCCTCGTTCACTGGGCATTCTGTCTGTGTTCTTGGTTTCCTTCGCGAACTTCTCTTCTATCGGTATCGTTGCAGGCGCTATCAAAGGCTTGAACGAACACCAAGGAAACGTGGTTGCTCGCTTCGGTCTGAAACTGGTTTATGGTTCTACGTTGGTGAGTATTTTGTCTGCGTCAATTGCGGGTCTGTTCCTGTAATACGCTGGATAAAATCTGATTGGCTAAAAGGCGCTTAGGCGCCTTTTTTAATGTCTGCTAGCCAACGGGGTCTTTTTTTACAGAAAAGCCCGTAACGGTGCTTACAGAGCTATTAAGCAGGGTGTTTACTGAATTGATAGCGAAAGAGTTGAAATAAAAGAAAAGAGTTTCAGTACGAGATACAGAAAAGCAAAAAGCCGACATTTCTGTCGGCTTTTCAAATTTTGGTGGAGCTAAGCGGGATCGAACCGCTGACCTCTTGCATGCCATGCAAGCGCTCTCCCAGCTGAGCTATAGCCCCACAGCGTAAACTACGAGAAGTGGTGTACTTCTTTTAAGCTTATTTTAAAGCTTTTATACTTCCAACCAATCTGAGAAAAGGTTGGTGGAGCTAAGCGGGATCGAACCGCTGACCTCTTGCATGCCATGCAAGCGCTCTCCCAGCTGAGCTATAGCCCCAACGCTGACGCTAAATCGCGTTAACGGGGCGCATAATATGAAACCTCACAAATACTGTCAACGGCTAAATGTTTTTCTTGTTCTAAACGCTGAAAAAGCCGCCAACTCAACGAAATTTATCGACAAATTGTAGCTCAGAACAATTCAATCTTTAGAAATGCTAAAGCTATTTTATGGCTTCACTCTCTGTATTCTATTAGCGAGATATGTAACTATTTTGAGTAATAAATACGGCAGTATTTTTAAGCAAGAAAAGGAAGATATATGAACAAGGAATGGTATGCAGCAAAAGAGCTGGTTGGGGTCGCAGGCTTTCCTACTACGCCACAAGCCATCAACCAAAGAGCAAAATCTGAAGGATGGCGTAAACAAAAGCGTAGTGGCGTTCAAGGTAAAGCACTCGAATACCACATCAGCAGTTTCCCCGATGAAGTTGTTTCCGCGTTACTCGCTAATGAAGAATCATCATTTTATATGGCTGATCTTCCTAAAGCAGAAAAAGCGTGGAGTGCTATTTATTATCAGTTGACTGAAGATGAACGTGAGCAGCTAACGCGTTTTATCATGCGTCGAGGCATTAACGCATTATTGGGATGCTTAGAGTCTCAGCATTCACAGCCTTGTCTTCACGCTCAAAATGACACCACCAGCTCAGCATCATAAACCACTAGACCGATAGGATATTATAATGAAAAAAAAGGACTGGTTTACCGCCAAAGAAGTGATTAAAAGCTCCGCTATTACCTCTTCTCCGGATAAAGCATGGCTAAGTATCTTTAATCAGATGAACCAAGATGAGCAAATATTCCTCACCGATTTTACTATGCGCGAGGGGATCAATACTCTGCTGCAATGCTTGCATGCCAACGACAGCTGAAGATTTAGAAATCGAAATGGCTCTTACAGTTCGTGGTATAGAAAAAGATGTGAATGACAAAGTGCTTACTCTAGATAAAGAAAAACCGGCATCAGCCGGTTCTTCTTTTATAAGCATAAGCTAATAAGCTTATTGCTGCGCTTCACGCTCGGCAATAAAGGCCAAAGCCATATCAATACGCTTAAGTGAACGCTGCTGACCAACCGCATGTACGGTTACATCAACGCCAGGTGACTGGCCTGCACCAGTGACAGCCACACGCAATGGCATACCGACTTTACCCATACCGACTTCCAACTCATCCGCGGTGCCTTGAATAGCATGGTGGATATTTTCAGCGGTCCAGTCAGTAATCGCTGCCAGCTTAGAACGTACCAGCTCTAACGGCTGACGCGCGACAGGGCGCAGATGTTTTTTCGCCGCATCAGCATCAAACTCAGCAAAATCCTCATAGAAGTAACGCGCCTGAGCAGCCATTTCTTTCAGCGTCTTGCAGCGTTCAGCCAACAACTTAACGATTTCAACCAGCTGTGGACCATTACGCGTTTCATAACCCGCTTCATGGATGTGCCATGCCAGATGAATAGCCACATATTCTGGAGCCATGGTGTTGATATAGTGATGATTCAGCCACTGTAGTTTCTCAGTGTTGAACGCGCTTGCTGACTTGCTGATGTCATCAAGCGTGAAGAACTCTTTCATCTCATCAATGCTGAAGATTTCTTGGTCACCGTGGGACCAGCCCAAGCGTACCAAATAGTTCAGCAACGCTTCTGGCAAATAACCATCGTCGCGGTACTGCATCACACCGACCGCACCGTGGCGCTTAGACAGTTTTTTACCGTCATCGCCCAGAATCATCGACACATGTGCGTATTCAGGAACTGGAGCACCCAACGCTTTCAGAATGTTGATCTGACGCGGCGTGTTATTGATGTGATCTTCACCACGGATAACGTGGGTGATTTCCATATCCCAGTCATCGATAACAACGCAGAAGTTATAGGTCGGAGAACCGTCGGTACGACGAATAATCAAATCGTCCAGTTCTTGGTTGCTGAACTCAATTGGGCCACGAATCTTATCGTCAAAGATCACTGAACCTTCTTGAGGGTTCAGGAAACGCACAACGTGCGGCTCGTCGTCGGCGTGATGTTCATGGCTATGGCGGCAACGGCCATCGTAGCGAGGCTTATCACCGTTAGCCATTTGCGTTTCACGCAGCTCTTCCAGACGTTCTTTGGAGCAGTAGCATTTATACGCGGTGCCCTGCTCTAACATCTGATCGATCACATGGTTATAACGATCAAAACGTTTGGTCTGGTAGTACGGGCCCTCATCCCAATCGAGATTCAGCCAGTTCATACCATCCATGATGGCGTCGATCGCTTCCTGCGTTGAACGCTCAAGATCGGTATCTTCAATACGAAGAACAAATTCACCGCCGGCGTGGCGGGCGAACAACCAAGAATAAAGTGCGGTACGCGCACCACCTACGTGCAGGTAGCCAGTTGGGCTAGGTGCAAAACGGGTTTTGATTTTCATGTGAAACGTGGCCTTTATTACGCAATGACCCACATTATAGGAATGTGGCCTGCTTTCTATTACTAATAAGTAGGCAGCATTCTACCATTACGCCTCAATTCCTCAACGCCGTTACGACTATAGTTCGAGTGCTTATTGCAAAAAGTGCTTAAAAAATTATCATTGCTGCCTATGTATAAGACATCTTGACTATTTTTCCAACGAACAGCATTTTTTCTTGAAAAAAGCGTTGACCATTTTCGGGCGCTCCCTATAATGCGACTCCACACAGCGGGGGTGATTAGCTCAGCTGGGAGAGCACCTCCCTTACAAGGAGGGGGTCGGCGGTTCGATCCCGTCATCACCCACCACTCTTTTGAGTGTTCCCGCAGTGTGAAGTACATGAGTAACGACAGGTTTCAGACTGGGTGATTAGCTCAGCTGGGAGAGCACCTCCCTTACAAGGAGGGGGTCGGCGGTTCGATCCCGTCATCACCCACCACTCATTTAGAGTGACCAGTGAGCCTGAAGTGATTGATGTATAGCAGTAAAGCGACAGACTTCCGATTGGGTGATTAGCTCAGCTGGGAGAGCACCTCCCTTACAAGGAGGGGGTCGGCGGTTCGATCCCGTCATCACCCACCACTCTTTAAGAGTCAATTGGGCTGTCGTGAAATTCGGTATTTAGAAGTGGGTGATTAGCTCAGCTGGGAGAGCACCTCCCTTACAAGGAGGGGGTCGGCGGTTCGATCCCGTCATCACCCACCACTTCTAACCAGCTGGTACCGAATTAACAATGAGTATCTGAAGTAGCGCAGAAAATAGTAGTTCAGAAGTGGGTGATTAGCTCAGCTGGGAGAGCACCTCCCTTACAAGGAGGGGGTCGGCGGTTCGATCCCGTCATCACCCACCACTTCTGCGGGTCGTTAGCTCAGTTGGTAGAGCAGTTGACTTTTAATCAATTGGTCGCAGGTTCGAATCCCGCACGACCCACCATTTCAGATAAAACATTAAGCGCCGAGAGGCGTTTTTTTGTTTTTGTACTCCGCATAAAATTCGTGTGGGATGAGAACCTGCCGCAGGTTCGAGTCGAACGAAGTGAGACAACGTTGCGTAAGCAACGGCCCGAAGGGCGAGGCAAAGCCGAGTAATCCCGCACGACCCACCATTTCAGATAAAACATTAAGCGCCGAGAGGCGTTTTTTTGTTTTTGTACTCCGCATAAAATTCGTGTGGGATGAGAACCTGCCGCAGGTTCGAGTCGAACGAAGTGAGACAACGTTGCGTAAGCAACGGCCCGAAGGGCGAGGCAAAGCCGAGTAATCCCGCACGACCCACCATTTCAGATAAAACATTAAGCGCCGAGAGGCGTTTTTTTGTTTTTGTACTCCGCATAAAATTCGTGTGGGATGAGAACCTGCCGCAGGTTCGAGTCGAACGAAGTGAGACAACGTTGCGTAAGCAACGGCCCGAAGGGCGAGGCAAAGCCGAGTAATCCCGCACGACCCACCATTTCAGATAAAACATTAAGCGCCGAGAGGCGTTTTTTTTGTTTTTGTACTCCGCATAAATTCGTGTGGGATGAGAACCTGCCGCAGGTTCGAGTCGAACGAAGATACTTATCCCCTCTCCATCTTTCCTAAACTCTCCGTTTCATAGCTTCATATCACCATATCCATATCATCACCCCCAATAAAACGAGAATTCCTACAAACATAACCCAGCCTGACGAGCGCGCAGGCGTACGCATTCCCGTAGGCAACCATTCTTGCGGGATAATGCCAAACAGTGGCTTAGGATCGATTACCGAGGTTATTTTGTTATCAGACTCGTCAGGCTTCACATTCACAACCGGGTTTTGCGCTGCCACCGCTAAATAGTTCTCTAAAGGGGAGCGAACCACGTCTGAAGTTTGAGAAGCTGGAGCCAAATTCCCTAATGCTTTATCCAATACTTGATTGACCTGTATCGCATGCTGGATTTCACTTTTACTCATCAGCGCCTTGGCCGTATCGCCAATGACAACCGGTTGATTGCTCTGGATTACCGTCGCCGTCCGCGCAGCCGTGGCCACATCAGGGCGCGTGTTTGGTACCTGATCCACTGGCGGCGTATTTTTTGCACCAGAAGCAAGCTGGCTGAGCAGAGTTCGTTCCTGCTGTAGCGATGTTAATGTTCGAATCAATGTCTCACGCTGTTGAGGCGAAATATCTTTACGCTCAAGTAAGTTAAGAAGCTGATCAATTTTAACCGTCAGCATCTCCGCGGTGAGTTTTTCTCCCCGCGGAGTCGGTAAGGCGTCAGACCGTGCATTCACCGGAGGTATATTCATTATGCCTGCTTGAGCTTTTCTACGTTGAGCTTTACTAGGGTTTGTTTAGACCTCGAAGAAGTCTCCCTAAACGATTTTACAACAACCATCGTGCTGCTTTATATACATATACGGCAAAATGTGGGCATAACTTTAATCATATTCTCTATCATTAAATTCAATTTCACTTAGGAAAATTAAAATAGAATTTTTCATCCTCACTGAAAGTGTAATTTCACATATATTGGGATGAATCTTATTGCAAAGAAATAAACAAATAGCATCGATTACATAATAATAGCTACCTTGATGGCGTATTACTTTCGGGTAATTCAACCTTAGTACAAACTAAAGCGAATTGTGATTCATCATGCCATGAGTACTTACAAACAAATCTATAATTATCATAGAGCAGCGTACTGTCTTTACCCGATGTCACGGTTGAAATTAATGAATTGGAGATTTCTTCACGTCCTTTGGTTTTCGTCAGTAAAGGAAATGAGGGTGCCATTCCATGCCAAAGCACGCCACAGATAAAACAGAGTATGCCAATTGCTACCATCATCCCCCAACGTTTTACGCTGTGATTTTCATTAATAACCGGCAGAGTAGTTTGAACGTTGTCCCTTTTACTTTCATAGTGAGATTGTGTGTTTAATTGCTGGTCTTCACGGCTATCATCATGAATTACTTGTTCATGATTAACTGCCGGTTCTAAGGAAAAGAGCTCGGGATGCTCTATTTGATACCCCATCCTAGGTATAGTCTGTATCAGTGTGAAATCTTTATCTCCTAATTTGCGCCGTATCGATTTCATTGTTTGGTTGATCGTCGCATCTGCGCTGTACGTCCCACTCCATACGTGTGAAATGATTTCACGTCGTGTCACACATAACGGCGCGCGTTCTAAAAGCAGGCATAGCATCTGATATTCTTTGCTACGTAATGTGTGTTCTTCGCCATCAGCGGTAACAATTTTATGTGTTATCGTATTGATGGTTATTTTCCCTTGTGCCATATAAAACTCCCGAAAACTCCTCGCATTTTCAATATCTATACATGCAAGATAATTCCTATTTCTGCTGAAGGAAATTTTGTGATTATTTTATTGAATTCATCATATAAAAATAAAACCACATCACTGACCATGCTCATTAAACCATTCAGATTTCCATTATTATTTTACGCAGATAACGTTTTATAACAAGAGAGCAAATGGTCGCTAAACATTAACATCACATGATTATACTTTTTTTCACTCTACTATTAATTCATTGCATGGAATCATTACGCCCATTCCCTCGTTATAGAACAATTAGCTACAGTTAAAGTTTAGAGAATATTCCTAAATGAGCATTTTTGTTACTTACCCAATTCATTTTCCTAAGATTTTATTTATCTATAAATAGCTTAATGATGAAGTGCTTACTTTATTTCTGCCTCCATCGCACCGTAATCAAGTAACAACCGAAAAGGTGTCGTTTGTGATTTATTTAAGACCTCGTTGGGAATACACGATGTTTGCAGCCTATCTCATATTATCGCCCTCCCTGTGTATGGCCGACACGGAAGAAATATCGGCAGACACATTGATGTCATTAGGCGCGCCTACTCTCGCTTGGGAAAAGATCCTCATGACCCAGCCTCAAGAGAATGGATTACAAACAGCCACGATTGCTCAACATCGGCTCAGCCTTTTACTACGTTGGGGCATTGATGAAAGCCGAAACGATAACGGCTCCTTGCGTCTTGTGCCATTAAACAAGGCATTAGTTGAAGAACAGCGCTTTTTGGTCACTCATGGGCAGTCAAACAGCGCTAATCGCGTGCAACAGCAGGTCCTCGGCGATCAGATTGTTGCGCTAAGCGCAAAAGGTGACGCGAAAAACGCGATCATCCGCGCCCATCAGCTAGAACAACTCACTCCCCTTCCAGCCTATGTGAGCGCAGCACGTGGCGACGCATTCATGCAGCTAGAACAGCCAGAAAAAGCGGTAGCCAGCTATGAATATGCATTGGCTCATGCAACGCCGGGAGAAATTGAGCCGATCCCCACGCAGGAAATGCTGTTCTATGCCCTTTTAGACTGCGGGCGCTATGAGCAAGCAGAAGCCTTGCTGGCAAAATTAGAACCCAATACGCCGCAGTGGGTCAGGCTCAGTGCCACGCCGGGATTGGTGAATCAAGATTACGCCACGGTTAAAAAAATGCGCGCTCAGTACACCCTGTACAGTGGAAATGTCACGCAGGGACAGCGGCAAATAGACGCATTGGTCCATACGGCACCGATGAATGATGACCTGCGAACCACTCAGGCTCAGGCTTATTTGCTGCGTGATTTACCCACACACTCTGCCCAAGCCTATCGAATTGCCCTAAACCAAGCACCAGACAGCCTTGAGGCTCGCGCGGGTCTTGCCGAAGCGTCGCTTGCCCGACGAGATTTTGCACTTAGCCATGAGATCTACCAGCAAGTCTCTCAGGGATTTGAAGACGACAATTCTGTAACTCAATTCGTGAGTAATTATCGCTATGAGCAACTGCCTTATTTCACCACCGATGCCAGCGGCGGTCGCGGTAACGGCACGCTCAGCGATTATGATTGGCAAATAGATAGCCAACTTTACTCTTCACCTATTCATCAGAATTGGCGGCTGTTTGCGCACCAATTTACCGGCCAGGGGAAAACAGACGAAGGCGCGCCAAGACGTATACGTAACGGCGCCGGCGTCGATTTTCGTGCCGTTGAGTGGCTCGGTTCGATGGAAATCAACCGCAGCAATGGCAATGCGGCGAAAACAGGCTTAGCGGCGCAGGTTAGCTATCTTCCTTCAGACCATTGGCAGTTCGACCTAGGCTACGATAACAGCAGCAACGAGCTTGCTTGGAAGGCCTACGACAGCGGCATAAGCGCTAAGCAAGCCAGTGCCGCGCTGCGCTATCAAACCGACAGCACCGCCTCCACTGAGCTGGCCTATCAAAATCAACGGCTGAGCGATGGAAACCTTAGCCAAACGTGGCAGGCCTCAGCCACAAAACTGTTATGGACACGCCCACGCCAGCAGCTTGATGCCACGCTGTCGCTTTCCACCAGCAGCAATAGCTTACCCGATGCGGAATATTTCAGCCCTGAACGCGACTATTCGGCAGGTGTCACCCTGCTGCATCAGTGGACACCATGGCAATCAGCGCGGCGTCACTTCACCCAGCGAACCTATCTCACCGCTGGCGAATACCAACAGCGCCATTTTGGCTCAAGCCTCTTTGCTGAACTGAGATTCGAGCACCAGTGGGCGCTGAGTGCCCACTCAGAATTAATTTACGGTATTGGACTGAATAGCCATCGCTACGATGAATCACGCGAAAACCGGACTCTCTTTTATCTGTCACTGACTTTGCCTCTAGGAAGCACGCTATGACGTCTATTTTTCGTTCAATCTTAATTTTTGCTTTCAGCCTACTGTTGCTTCAAGGGGCATTCGCTGCCGGGCAGCCGTTACCGGCTATTGATATTCAACCTCCGGCCGATCCCGACGATGGCCTGACTTTTCGCGTATTGGCATTCCACGATGTACGCGACGATCTGCGTGCCAGCTTTGCCACTTATCCAGATGCCACCGCCATTGATACTAAAACGCTAGCCTCGCTGTTTGCTTGGCTGAAGGAAAATGGCTACCACATGGTATCGGTCGATCAAATCATTGCTGCCCGCCAAGGTGGCAAAAAGCTGCCGCCGCGTTCGGTGCTGCTGAGCTTCGACGATGGATATCGCAGTTTCTATACCCGCGTGTTCCCCCTACTCAAAGCCTATAGATATCCAGCAGTGCAGGCGCTGATCACTGATTGGGTCAATCACCCAGCGAATGAAAAAATAAAAATTAGCGCCACGGTAGAATTACCCGGTGATTATTTCCTTAATTGGCGTGAAGTTGCCGAAATGCAGCGTTCTGGCTTAGTTGAATTCGCTTCTCATACCCACAACCTGCACCACGGAATGTTAGCAAATCCACAGGGAAGCGAATTTCCCGCGGCTGCCGCATTACAGTATTTGGCGGATCAGAAACGTTATGAAACCGAGGCTGAATATCAAATCAGAGTCAAAGAGGATTTGGCCCATAGCTCACGGCTCATTCAGCAGTATACCGGCCACGCCCCGCGCATCATGGTTTGGCCTTATGGCGCATACCATCAGCCCGTTCAGGATATAGCCCGCCAGCTCGGCATGCCTATCATGCTGACGCTGGATTCCGGTTCGAATCCGCCCTCGCAGCCGCTGTCAAAAATCACCCGAATTCTGATCGGCTACGATACTACGACCAGCGTGCTCAAGCAGGAACTCAGAGCACCAGCCAGCTACAGTGGCGATATCTATCCGGTTGAACGCGTGGTTCAGGTCGATTTAGATTACGTTTATGACGCCGATCCTCAGCAGCAAGATAAGAATCTATCCTGCCTGTTAGATCGCATTAAAGATCTCGCCCCGACCACCATTTACTTACAGGCCTTTGCCGATCCCGACGGCAGCGGCCTAGTAAAAGAAGTTTATTTTCCTAACAGCGTATTACCAATGCGCGCCGATCTTTTCAGCCGTGTCTCATGGCAACTACAAACGCGCACCGGCGTAAAAGTGTTCGCTTGGATGCCCGTGCTTAGCATCGCTCTGCCCAAAGATAATCCAGCGGCGGATATGTGGATCACCTCAACCCACAGCGGCGCGCAGCCCAGCACATTTCCCTACCCACGCCTCAGCCCTTTTGAACCCGATGTGCGGGCGGCCGTCACTCAGCTCTACCACGATCTTTCTCGCTACACCCCGTTTCAGGGCATTTTATTTCATGACGATGCCGTGCTGAGCGACGACGAAGACACTCGCCCCGCCGCCTTAGCGCAATACCAAGCGTGGGGATTGCCGGGCGATGTGGATAAAATTCGCGCAAATCCTGAGTTATTGCGCAAGTGGACAGACAAAAAAATCGATTTTCTTATTAACTTCACCCACCAACTGGCCACCGAAGTGCAGAAAAATCAGTTTGCCTCCGCAACGCAAATGACCGCCCGTAATCTCTACGCCCAGCCCGTTATGGATCCTCAGGCTGAGCAGTGGTATGCGCAAAGTCTACCCAAATTCTTAGCAAACTATGATTACACCGCGTTGATGGCGATGCCCTTTATGGAATCGTCCACTATGCCCGATCGTTGGCTCACCGACCTATATGAAAAAGTGGCAGCTCAGCCATTAGGTATCCAAAAAACTATTTTTGAACTCCAAAGCTACGATTGGGAGAAAAAACGCCCCGTCGACAACGACGTGCTGCTACACCAACTAACGTTGCTGCGCGCGCTCGGTGCCCGTCATTTGGGCTATTACCCAGACGACTTCATCAACAACCAGCCGGATAGCGAAGTGATCCGCCCACTCATGTCGGCACAAAGCAACGTAATCGAACGGAAACCCTTGCCTAAATGCGATAACCGCATGGTGCGCGAAAAACCAAAGCAGTGGAGCACTCAACAATGAGCCACTTTTTTAGCATTGATATTCCAACGCTGCTGTTTGGTTTTGTTTTCTATTACCCCTTCTTTATGGCTTGGCTGTGGATGCTCGGGGGGCTGATCTATTTTGTCGTCTACGAACGTCACGATGATTTCACCCATCCTGATTTCACGCAGGCAGAAACGCCGCGCATTTCCATTATCGTGCCCTGCTATAACGAAGAACCCAACGTGCGCGAAGTGATTGCGCATCTGCAAAACTTAAATTATCCCAACTATGAAGTGCTGGCCGTAAACGATGGCAGCCACGATCGCACCGGCGAAATCCTTAATGAACTGGTCGAGAAATATCCTAGCCTGATGGCTATTCATCAGGATAAAAACCAAGGCAAAGCCGTAGGGTTAAATACCGCGGCGCAGTTGGCTACCGGCGATTTTATTCTTTGCATGGACGGTGACGCACTTCTCGATCCTAACGCGCTGCATTTTTTGGTTAGCCATTTTATTGATAACCCGCAAATGGCCGCGGTAACCGGAAACCCACGTATCCGCAATCGCACTTCATTGCTTGGGCGCATGCAGGTGGGAGAATTCTCTTCAACGGTGGGCTTGATCAAACGCTGCCAGCAGGTCTTTGGTCGGCTATTTACCGTATCTGGCGTTATCGCCTTATTCCGTAAAAGTGCGCTCGAGGAAGTGGGTTATTGGAGCGTCGATATGCTAACCGAAGATATTGATATCAGCTGGAAATTGCAGACACACGGCTGGGAAATACGCTACGAGCCGCGCGCACTCACGTGGATATTAACGCCGGAAACGTTGATTGGGCTTTATCGTCAGCGGCTTCGCTGGTCCAAAGGCGGAGTACAAACCGTATTCAAATATTTTCCCGCCATGTTCACACCGCGCAACCGCATGATGCTGCCTCTGTTTTGCGAATACGTGGTGAGTATTTTCTGGGCCTATTGCATGGCCTTTGCCTTTGTCTTGATGTTTGCCGATCTCTTTTTCACGCTGCCCATCAAGTGGCAAATTTCGGTTGTTCCGGTCTGGAATGGCATGGTGCTCGGTGTGACCTGTCTATTGCAGCTATTAGTCAGCTGTCTTATCGACCGACGCTATGACCGAGGGATTATGAAGTGCTATCTCTGGACGATTTGGTATCCATTGATGTTTTGGTTAATTAACGTGGTAACCAGTCTGGTTGCCGTTCCGTCCGTATTGCTTCGCCGACAAGGCGCACGAGCGGTATGGGTTAGTCCTGACAGGGGTATTCAACATGGAAAATCCGATCATCGAAATATCAGCAAAAAGCTTCCTTAACGCCTCCGCGGTGAATAAGCGCCAGCGCATGCTGCTCTACATTTGGTTTGGTTTCGGGCAACCGTTATTGATTATCGGGGTGTGGCTCGCGATTGTCTTTTTCCTCTATCGCTACATGCTTAACAGCCATGACTTGTTAAGCAATCTTAATCGGCTGGGCGATTACAGCCTGATCATCATATCGATGGGGATCATTCTGGCGCTATGGTTTGCACTGCGTTATTTATGGCGGGCATTGATGCTGATGCGTAAACATGAACTGCACCAACGCATGGCAGAAACACATCCCGAACAGGCGCACCGAATTGTCAAAGTGCTCCATGATGAAGCGGGCAACATCACGCATATTCAGCCTCAGTAAATAAGCATAAGGGCAGTATTTTACTGCCCTTATCGCCGCTGTGCTGCGCTTAACTACGTTGACGCTTGAGCGGCTTAACTAAGCCTTCAAGACCTTCAATTTTGATAGCGAGGGTGATCTGCATTAGTTCACCCAGTTTTCCCTGCGGGAACTCATCCTTGCGGGCGAACCACAAAAGATACTCTTCCGGTAAATCAATCAATACGCGACCTTTGTACTTGCCAAACGGCATCACCATATTGGCAATTTCAATCAGGTTTTCTTTTTCCATTACATTTCTGTCCGTCATCTAGCTCCCCTCGATTAAGAGGAGCCGATCGCGTTTTTGTCATTGAAGGTTATCGCAGCGAATACGCATTACAGCCCGAGCAGCCGGATCATCTCGGCTTCATCAATCACTGGGATCCCCAACTCCTGCGCCTTAGCCAGCTTAGAGCCTGCGGCTTCTCCCGCGATAACCATATCGGTTTTCTTAGAAACACTGCCGCTGACTTTGGCGCCCAACGCCGCAAGACGATCTTTCGCTTCATCACGCGGCATCAAGCTCAGCGATCCGGTCAGAACCACGGTTTTACCGGCAAACGGACTGTCGATCTCTTCAGCCACCACCACCTGCGGCGCAGGCCAGTGAATACCAATCTCTGGGCTGATCAGTTCCTCGATCACTTTCTGATTGTGCTCTTCGCTCAGGAAATGGCGCACATGCTTCGCCACCACTTCACCCACGTCCTGCACGGCCTTCAACGCCTCGACGTCGGCCTCGCGCAAAGCGTCCAATGAGCCAAAATGCGCAGCCAGATTCGCCGCGGTCGCCTCACCGACTTCACGAATGCCCAGCGCATACAGGAATCGAGCCAGCGTAGTCTCTTTAGATTTTTCTAACGCATTGACCAAATTCGTTGCTGACTTCGGCCCCATGCGATCAAGCCCAGCTAAAATAGTTTCATTTAAGCGATAAAGACCGGCTGGCGTTTTCACATACTCTTTTTCGACCAGCTGTTCGATGATCTTATCGCCCATACCGTCAACGTCCATCGCACGGCGGGAAACAAAATGCTTGAGCGACTCTTTGCGCTGCGCACCGCAGATTAATCCACCGGTACAGCGCGCCACGGCTTCGCCTTCCACGCGCTCAACGTCGGAACCACAGACCGGACACTGCAACGGGAAGACGATCTCCTGGGCATTCTCAGGCCGCTCTGCTTCGACCACGCCCACCACCTGGGGAATAACGTCACCGGCGCGGCGCACAATCACGGTATCACCGATACGCAGACCCAGACGGTCGATTTCATCGGCGTTATGCAGCGTCGCATTACTCACGATAACACCGGCAACCAGCACCGGTTCTAAACGCGCCACAGGCGTAATAGCGCCTGTACGCCCAACCTGAAACTCAACGCCGTTAACCGTGGTCATCTGCTCTTGCGCAGGGAATTTAAACGCCGTGGCCCAACGAGGTGCACGCGCCACAAAACCAAGCTGTTCTTGGATCGCGATACTATCAACTTTAATCACCACGCCATCGATATCAAAACCAAGCGTTGGTCGATCCTGCTCAACCTTGCGGTAAAATTTCAAGACCTCTTCACTGCCGGTGCACAGTTTCACACGATCGCTGACCGGCAATCCCCACGCTTTAAACTGCTGTAAGCGACCATAGTGGCTGGCTGACAGCTCACCGCCATCCATCAGGCCCACGCCATAGCAGAAGAACGTCAGCGGGCGTTTAGCGGTGATGCGTGGATCGAGCTGACGCAGCGATCCCGCTGCGGCATTGCGCGGATTGGCAAAAACTTTGCCATCTTTACGGCGCGCTTCTTCGTTCATGGCTTCAAAACCAGCCAACGGCATAAACACCTCACCGCGTACTTCAACACGGCGCGGGATATTATCGCCCTGCAAACGCAGAGGGATCGCGCGGATCGTTTTTACGTTAGCCGTAATATCTTCGCCGGTCGTACCATCACCGCGAGTAGCCCCGCGAACCAATACGCCATCTTCATACAGAAGGCTAACGGCTAAACCATCAAGTTTAAGCTCACAGCAAAAAGTGAGTGGCTCTGCGGTTTTTAAACGGTCATGAACGCGCTTGTCGAAAGCCAAGTAGCTCTCATCGTCAAAGACGTTATCCAGAGAGAGCATCGGAACTTCATGACGAACCTGACTAAACGCAGAGAGCGGAGCCGCCCCCACGCGCTGGGTCGGCGAATCGGGCGTGATAAGTTCAGGGTGTTGCTCTTCCAGCGCACGAAGCTCGCGCATCAGGCGATCGTATTCGGCGTCTGGAACTTCAGGGGCATCAAGTACGTGATACTGATACTCATGATGGCGCAACGCGGCTCTAAGCTGTTCGAGTTGTTGTTGGAGTTGGGGTCCAGTCGTTGAGGTCATAATCCACCATGATTGATTAATGATAAAAAACCCCCGATATACGGGGGTTTCATTTTATTCGATTCTATCGCCGTTGCGCTATTTCGCGGTGTTATCCAAAACTTCACGGATACGCGCTTTGTAAATCTCTAGCTTCTGCGGCGTCATCATACGGCGTTCATCATCCAGCACCACACCACCGACATCATCAGCGATTCGCTGAGCAGATTGCAGCATCAGCTTAAAGTTCTGATTCGCATCGCCATAAGAAGGCACCATCATAAAGAAGGAGATCCCCGGCGTAGTGAAATCAGACATGTTGTCAGGATCGAAGTTACCCGGCTTAACCATATTTGCCATGCTAAATAACACGGGGCCACTGCCGGCTGGGTTCAGGTGACGATGGAAAATATTCATCGCACCGAATTGGAAGCCCGATTGCAACACGCTTTGCAGCAGCACTTCACCGCCAATCACGCTGCCGTGGTGTGCAGCAACATGCAGAACCAACACGGTTTCGGTAATTTTCTCAGGCTCAGGCACCACCTCAGAAACTACCTGCGGAGCTTCATCCTCATAGTCATCATCATAAGACGATGCTACGTGAGGAGCTTCAGGCTCATTCTGTTCTTCAGCGTAATGAGCAGGCTGCGGCTTCGGCTGAATAGCAGGCTCTGTAGGCTGAGAGTGACGAACCGGTTTAGTCGGACGACGATAATCATCTTCGTCATCGTCACCGAACAAGGCATCACCCAGTAACGGATCGCTATGTTCACGCTGTTCTGGAACGACAGAGCTTGGTTGCGCTGCAGGGCGTGAAGGTGCACGAGCCGTATCCAACGGATCCGGACGTTCATCCTGTGACGCGCTGAACTGACCAAATGCCGGCTCAACCGGTTTCTGCACGGGGCTGCTAGAACGCTGTACCCGAACTTCGCCCACGCCTTCATCTAGATCAGCCAGAGGCTGTTCGTCACGCTGTTTCTTTGTTTTTTTTGCTGGACGATCGCGAAATAGCGAAGAACGTTCTTTACGACTGGTCCACAAGCCGTGCAGTAACAACGCTATAATGGCGACCGCACCAACAACAATTAATATCAGACGCAAATCCTGCATCATCGCAATCTCTGTTGTTTTAATACTATTGCCGTAATGGCAAACCCTTAACGCATAACTCTATTTGGCTGTTGGTACAAGTGCAAGTCTGGACTGAAATTTACCTTAAGAAAGATGATTTTTCGCACTTTTTTGCTGATTTTTCGGTCGATTCTGAACTGGAAAGCGAATTAACTCATAGTTATGATAGCTGAGATTTTTTTTATTATAACTAACACAGCTAAAAGAGCAGTTATGAAAAACACCCCTATCGGGTCAAATGAAAGAAATATCCCTGCAAAAACCAATGGCGTTCACTACTTTTCTGAAGGCTGGCGTTTAGTTCGTCTGCCGGGAATTAAGCGTTATGTCGTTATGCCATTGTTGGTGAACATCGTTTTGATGGGCTTAGCGTTCTGGTGGCTGTTCCATCAGCTAGGCGCTTGGATCCCAAGTTTGATGAGTTACGTCCCTGACTGGCTACAGTGGCTCAGTTATTTACTCTGGCCGCTGGCCGTTATCTCGATCGTTTTGGTGTTCAGTTATTTATTCAGCACCATTGCTAACTGGATAGCCGCGCCGTTTAACGGCCTACTGGCTGAACAGTTAGAAGGCGTATTAACCGGTAAACCGCTGCCGGATACCAGCATTTGGAGCGTGGTAAAAGACGTACCGAGAATTATGGCGCGTGAATGGAAAAAGCTGGCTTACTATCTGCCACGCGCTATCGTCTTGCTGATTTTGTATTTTATTCCGGGCGTAGGTCAAACCGTTGCGCCTGTGCTGTGGTTTCTGTTCAGCGCATGGATGATGTCTATTCAGTACTGCGATTACCCGTTTGATAACCACAAGGTGAGCTTCCCAGACATGCGCGACGCTCTGCGCCGCAATAAAGTCGATAACCTACAGTTTGGCGCATTGACCAGCCTGTTTACCATGATCCCTGTTTTAAACCTAGTGATCATGCCGGTTGCCGTCTGTGGCGCGACCGCCATGTGGGTTGATCGTTACCGCGCGGAGTATTCACGCATCCAGCCGTAACCACCGCCACACTCCCCCCAAGAGCAGCTCCGGCTGCTCTGCTTGTTTCTTGCCTCAGCTGAAGTTCAACTTCGTGAAACCTAATCGCATATTGAAATAAGCATATATGATTTCTTTACTTCCCAACGGGTTGTATTCGCGTATGCTCAATTAATGTTCCCTGTATTTCATAGAGTTAAAGGACGTGCTATGAGCAAGATTTTTGAAGACAACTCCCTGACAATCGGTCATTCACCGCTTGTTCGTCTGAATCGTATCGGCAATGGTCGTATTTTGGCGAAAGTGGAATCTCGTAACCCAAGTTTTAGCGTCAAAGACCGCATCGGCGCCAATATGATCTGGGATGCTGAAAAACGTGGCATTTTAAAACCGGGCATTGAGTTGGTTGAACCTACCAGTGGTAACACCGGCATTGCATTGGCCTTTGTGGCCGCCGCACGCGGTTATAAGTTAACGCTCACTATGCCAGAAACCATGAGCCTTGAACGTCGCAAACTGCTCAAAGCCTTAGGCGCTAATCTGGTTCTGACCGAAGGCGCCAAAGGCATGAAGGGCGCGATTGCCAAAGCCGAAGAAATTGTGGCAAGCGATCCAAAACGCTTCGTTCTGCTCCAGCAGTTTAGCAACCCTGCTAACCCAGAAATCCATGAAAAAACCACCGGCCCAGAGATTTGGGAAGATACCGATGGTCAAGTCGATGTGCTGATTTCCGGCGTCGGCACCGGCGGTACCTTAACCGGCACCAGCCGTTATCTGAAAAATACCCAAGGCAAAAAAATCATCACCGTTGCCGTTGAACCGGAAAGCTCGCCGGTTATCACTCAGGCGCTGGCGGGCGAAGAAATCAAGCCGGGCCCACATAAAATTCAAGGCATCGGCGCTGGCTTCATTCCTGAAAACCTCGATTTAAATCTGGTTGACCGCGTGGCGCTGGTTGGCAACGACGAAGCCATTGCGATGGCTCGTCGTCTGATGGAAGAAGAAGGCATCTTGGCTGGGATTTCTTCCGGTGCGGCAGTTGTTGCAGCAGAAAAACTTGCTAACGATCCAGACTTTACTGACAAAACAATTGTGGTTATTCTGCCTTCCTCGGGTGAACGCTATTTAAGCACGGCATTGTTCGCAGATCTGTTCACTGAACAAGAATTGCAGCAGTGATGCTAATGTTCTAATCATGCTAAAAAAGCACCCGATTGGGTGCTTTTTTGTGGCGCAGTTCAAAGTTTTTACCTGCCCAAACTTGCTTTTCCTGCCCGGGTCTAGTATTTAACCAAGCAATTATTTTGAAGCGCGAAATAAAGCGGAGTGTTGCGTCAAGTCAGCTGAATCGATTTACTGATTTGTCCTGAGCATCACGATAGCGGCATAATACGGAAGTTATTGGCGAACGTATTCACGATAGTTTCTATCTTGAACACATTTCCCATAACGCTCAAACTGCTACTGCTCCACGAGTTAGGCGCTAACTGAAAACAGGCTGAAGTTCAGCATTTAAGCTAAACTTTAGCCCCACAACATTAATTCAAAAATAGTTGGGGAAACCTATGTTCCAGCAAGAAGTTACGATTACCGCTCCGAATGGTCTGCACACCCGCCCTGCTGCTCAGTTCGTTAAAGAAGCAAAAGGCTTCACTTCTGACATCACTGTGACCTCTAACGGTAAAAGCGCAAGCGCTAAGAGCCTGTTTAAACTGCAGACTCTGGGTCTGACCCAAGGCACCGTAGTGACTATCGCCGCTGAAGGTGAAGATGAGCAGAAAGCCGTTGAACATTTGGTAAAACTGATGGCAGAACTTGAGTAATCCTCAGGTCCAATCCGTTTAGTTTAACCAGTCAACAGTAAGGTAGGGTTATGATTTCAGGTATCTTAGTATCGCCGGGCATTGCTTTTGGTAAGGCACTCTTACTGAAAGAAGATGAGATTATCATCAACCGGAAAAAAATCGCTGCTGAAGAAGTAGAGCAGGAGATCGCTCGTTTTAAATCTGGTCGTGATAAAGCATCTGTACAGCTTGAAGCCATCAGAGTAAAAGCAAGCGAGACCTTTGGCGAAGAGAAAGCCGCCATCTTCGAAGGCCACATCATGTTATTGGAAGACGAAGAGCTTGAGCAGGAAATCATAGCCCTCATTAAAGACAGCAAAATGACCGCAGACGCTGCGGCTCACGAAGTTGTCGAAGGTCAAGCGAAGGCTCTGGAAGAGCTAGACGACGAATATCTGAAAGAGCGTGCGGCTGACGTACGTGATATCGGTAAACGTCTGCTGATGAACATCCTTGGCATGACTATCGTTGATTTAAGCGCAATCCAGGACGAAGTTATTCTGGTTGCCACCGACCTGACTCCGTCAGAAACCGCACAGCTGAACCTGAACAAGGTTCTCGGCTTCATCACCGATCTGGGCGGCCGTACTTCCCACACCTCTATCATGGCGCGTTCTCTGGAACTGCCAGCGATTGTGGGCACTTCTGACGTGACCAAACAAGTCAAAAACGGCGATTTCCTGATCCTTGACGCCGTTAACAACAAAATCTACGTCAACCCGACGGCAGAAATCGTTGAAGAATTGAAAGCGGTACAGAACCAGTATGTGTCTGAAAAGAACGAACTGGTGAAACTGAAAGATCTGCCAGCCATCACGCTGGACGGACATCAGGTTGAAGTCTGTGCCAACATCGGTACCGTGCGCGATATCGCCGGTGCTGAGCGTAACGGCGCTGAAGGCGTTGGTTTATACCGTACTGAATTCCTGTTCATGGACCGCGATGCGTTCCCAACAGAAGAAGAACAGTTCCAGGCTTATAAAGCCGTAGCTGAAGGTATGGGTTCTCAGGCGGTCATCGTGCGTACGATGGACATCGGCGGCGACAAAGATCTGCCGTATATGGACCTGCCAAAAGAAGAAAACCCATTCTTGGGCTGGCGTGCAATTCGTATCTGTTTAGATCGTAAAGAGATCCTGCATGCTCAGCTGCGCGCTATCCTGCGTGCTTCTGCATTCGGCAAACTGCGCATCATGTTCCCAATGGTTATTTCCGTTGAAGAAGTACGTGAGCTGAAAGCAGAGTTAGAAATGCTGAAAACCCAGCTGCGCGAAGAAGGCAAAGCCTTCGACGAAACCATTGAAGTCGGCGTTATGGTTGAAACTCCAGCAGCTGCCACCATCGCACGTCACTTAGCGAAGGAAGTTGACTTCTTTAGTATTGGGACAAATGACTTAACCCAGTATACTCTAGCAGTAGATCGCGGAAACGAGCTGATTTCTCATCTCTACAACCCTATGGCTCCATCAGTGTTGACCCTAATCAAACAGGTCATCGACGCGTCTCACGCGGAAGGTAAGTGGACCGGTATGTGCGGCGAGCTTGCTGGTGATGAACGTGCTACACTGCTTCTTTTGGGCATGGGGCTGGATGAGTTCAGCATGAGTTCTATCTCTATCCCTCGCATCAAAAAAATCATTCGTAATTCGAATTTTGAAGATGTGAAGGCACTGGCAGATGAAGCTCTGAACCAGCCAACAGCAGAAGATTTAATGAACGTGGTTAACAAGTTCATTGAAGAAAAAACCATCTGCTAATTCATGCGCTGGGCGCCGCCCAACATTACTTGCTTAGGAGAAGATCATGGGTTTGTTTGATAAACTGAAATCTCTGGTTTCAGACGACAAGAAAGACACGAGCAGCATTGAGATTTTTGCTCCGTTGTCTGGTGAAATTGTCAACATTGAAGATGTGCCGGACGTTGTATTTGCAGAGAAGATCGTTGGTGATGGCATCGCTATCAAACCAACAGGCAACAAAATGGTTGCTCCCGTTGATGGAACCATTGGCAAAATCTTTGAAACAAACCATGCATTCTCAATCGAGTCAGATAGCGGCATTGAGCTGTTTGTTCACTTTGGTATCGACACCGTTGAACTGAAAGGCGAAGGCTTCAAACGCATCGCTGAAGAAGGCCAGCGTGTTAAGAAAGGCGACGTTGTGATCGAGTTCGATCTGGCGCTGCTGGAAGAAAAAGCCAAGTCTACCCTGACTCCGGTTGTTATCTCTAACATGGACGAAATCAAAGAGCTGACTAAGCTTTCTGGTACCGTTGTTGTTGGCGAAACCCCTGTTATTCGCATTAAAAAATAATGTGATTTAGCATGAAAAAACGGAGCCTTAGGCTCCGTTTTTTTTTGGAACTTTCTTGCTTGAAATCGCTCTTACAGAACAGGGATCAACCGAACAAGCAGCAAATATGTAGTCCAATTGCTTAAACCGCGCTGCTCCTCTTTTCAGGCGTACCTTCCCTATGGCATGGATTTTTTATGTCTAACGGTTTGTATACAGTAGCAAAAACGTAGTGATGGAATACTAAAGATGATGAAAAAGGCAATGCTCGCTATGCTCGTTCCAGCCGTTCTTTTCATTGGAGGGTGTGATGACTCGTCAAAAGAAAAGGCCGATCTCGCTGTCAAACAATCCAATGAGCATAGTGCGGCAACTCAACCAAACGCTGAGAAAGGGCAAGCAACTGATGATGTTGATAATGCCCTAAAAGAAATAGAAGAACGGTCTACGCCAGAAAAAATTGAACAATTCAATAAATTACCAGACAACGACTCCAGCAATCTGAGAGAGATTGTTGTTACGGAAATGAAGAAAAAACTGCCGCTCTTGATTGACGAAGCGACTTTAATGTCTGATGTTTCATTAGATGGAAATACATTCAGCTATAAATACGTCATAAAAGGGATTCCAGCCAACGTGATTGAAGGCGATCAATGGAAAAACAATATGCAGAAAAGCATTGTAAATCGTTACTGCTCTAACAATGCTCAAGTGACGATGTTTAGAGATTTATTTCCTGAAGGCGTCATTTACAACTATTACGTAAGCGAAAAATTGGTATACACATACAAAGCGGTTCCGTCGGTTTGCAACCAATAACCCTCTATAAAATCTGATATAGAAGCCGCTGGAATCCTCATCAGGGCATCTCAACTGCCCTGAATTTGATTTGTTTGTAACTCCATCCAGACGGTCACATCCATTAGCCAAACACGCCTGTCGATAAATAGCGGTCGCCTCGGTCACAAATAATCGCTACCACTTTGCTCCCCGGATTTTCCTGCGCTACACGCAGCGCTCCAGCGACAGCACCACCCGAACTCACGCCGCAAAACAGCCCTTCTTCGCGCGCCAAGCGTTTCATGGTTTCTTCCGCCAGCTGCTGTGACATATCCATCACCTCATCCACCAGTTCTGGGCGATAAATTCCCGGCAGATATTCCTGCGGCCAACGGCGGATCCCCGGAATGCTTGAGCCTTCAGAAGGCTGTAGACCGACGATTTTCACCGTATCGCTCTGCTGCTTTAAGAAATGGCCAACGCCGGTAATTGTGCCCGTAGTGCCCATACTCGACACGAAATGCGTCACCTTACCCTGCATCTGCTGCCAAATCTCAGGCCCGGTGGTGGTAAAATGCGCCAGCGGGTTATCCGCATTATTAAACTGATCGAGGATCATACCTTCACCGCGATCGGCCATTTGCTGGGCCAGATCGCGAGCGCCCTCAATGCCCTGTTCACGGCTAACTAAAATCAGCTCGGCACCGTATGCACGCATCGACGCCTGTCGCTCTTGGCTCATATTCTCCGGCATCAGCAGTTTCATCCGATAGCCTTTCAGCGCTGCAATCATCGCTAACGCAATACCGGTATTACCGCTGGTTGCCTCAATCAGGGTATCGCCCGGTTTAATCTCGCCGCGCAGTTCAGCCTGTTGAATCATTGACAGCGCCGCGCGATCCTTCACCGAGCCAGCCGGATTATTACCTTCCAGTTTGACCCAGACCTCACTCCCCGTGCCCGCAGCCATCCGCTGCAGCTGCACTAAAGGCGTGTTTCCAATACAAGATTCCAGAGAACTCACGGGCGGTTACCTATTTAGCCAAAAAGATGAGAAGTTTAGTGTAATGCAAAAGCAGAGATGTTGAAGGGGCATAATCTAAATCCCCGCCCTTCGAAGAAAAGGACGGGGAGAGGCCAAAGGGTCTAAGCACTTTTAGCCAGCGCTACCGGTTGCAAGGGCGTATCGCCCGCATACAAGCGCGCATTCAGCCCACCCACAAAATATCGACCACCGCGTTTGGGCGCCTGTGTACCATTGCCTTCCAGCATCACCACGCTGATAGGTTCAGGATGCCAGCCCTGCGGCTGCACGGTAAGCTGCCAATAGTGTCCGCGTGGACTCACTTCCAAGACCTGAACGGGTAACGGACAACGTGCATTAGCCTGCAAGCTGACTTCCATTTCCCACGGGCGCAGGAACATATCGACTTTGCCTTGATGCAACGGCGAAAAGGCCAAAGGCCAATGATGTTCACCGATGTAAATCTGCGAACCACGAATTTCGCCATCGACTTTATTCACTTCGCCTAAAAACTCCAGCACAAATCGGCTGGCAGGTTCACGCCACACGTCGTCAGGCGAGCCAATTTGCTCAATATTCCCTTGGCTCATCACCACGATCTGATCCGCCACTTCCATGGCTTCTTCCTGATCGTGAGTCACAAACACGCTGGTGAATTTCAGCTCTTCATGTAACTGACGTAACCAGCGGCGCAGCTCTTTACGCACCTGTGCATCCAGTGCGCCAAACGGTTCATCCAACAGCAAAATTTCAGGCTCAACGGCTAACGCGCGCGCCAGAGCAACGCGCTGCTTTTGTCCACCGGAGAGCTGGGAAGGAAAACGATCGGCCAGATGGGCAAGCTGAACCATTTCCAGCAACTGTTCCACTTTCTGTTTAATCGCCGCCGTTGACGGACGCTCGCGGCGCGGCAGCACCGTTAAGCCAAAGGCTACGTTATCAAACACGCTCATATGACGAAACAGGGCGTAATGCTGGAAGACAAAACCCACACGGCGATCGCGCGCATGCAGACGGCTTACGTCATTACCGTTAAAGCTGAGCTGTCCGCCGCTCTGCCCTTCTAAGCCGGCAATAATTCGCAGCAGCGTGGTTTTACCCGACCCCGATGGGCCAAGCAGCGCCACCATCTGGCCAGACGGAATGGTCAGAGAAATGTCGTTCAGGACTTTGGTACGGCCAAAGTATTTGTTGACCTGTTTAATCTCAATGCTCATTTCACGTCCTCCCGCGCAGCGTGAACCACCTGTCGGTTCAAGCGCCATTGCAGCATATTTTTCAAGAACAACGTTACAATCGCCATCAGCGTCAACAGCGCAGCGGCGGTAAACGCCCCGGCGGTGTTGTAATCCTGATGCAGCAATTCAACCTGTAGCGGCAGCGTATAAGTTTCACCACGTATCGAACCTGAAACCACCGACACCGCACCAAATTCACCAATCGCACGCGCGTTAGTCAGCACCACGCCATACAACAGCGCCCAACGGATATTCGGCAGCGTCACACGGCGAAACATCTGCCAGCCAGAAGCCCCCAGCAGCACCGCCGCTTCATCTTCGTGACTCCCTTGGCTCATCATCACCGGCACCAGCTCGCGAACCACAAACGGACAGGTTACAAATACCGTGACTAACACCATGCCCGGCCACGAGAACATCAGTTGAATGTCATGCGCATCCAACCAGCCACCCAATGGACCGTTCGATCCGTAAAACAGTAAATAGAGCAGCCCCGCCACCACCGGCGAAACCGCAAAAGGAATATCAATCAACGTCAGCAACAGCTGGCGACCAGGAAACACAAAGCGCGTGCACAGCCATGCCAGCAGCGTACCAAACACCAGATTGACCGGAACCGTAATCAACGCCACCAGCACCGTAAGCCAAATCGCATGCAGCATGTCGGGATCGCTGAGATTCTTCCACACCACGCCAGCGCCTTCAGAAAACGCCAAAGCAAAGATTGAAATCATCGGCACCAGCAACAACAGCACCGAAAGCAGCACGCCGCTGCCGATCAAAAACCATTTCAACCAGTCGATCTTGGGGCGCAGTTGTTGGCTGTTGCCTTGCCATGCAGATAAGTCAGCCATTAATGCCCCCCAATACGTTTGCCGAAGCGGCTTTGCAACGTGTTAATGCTAAACAGCAGCAGCAGCGATGCCGCTAAGATAACCGAGGCAATCGCGCTCGCCGCCGGATAATCAAATTCTTGCAGGCGGATAAAAATCATCAGCGACGTCACTTCCGTCTTCCATGCAATATTGCCCGCAATGAAAATCACCGCGCCAAACTCACCGAGGCTACGGGTGAACGACAGCGCGGTTCCCGCTAACAGCGCAGGCGCTACTTCGGGAAACACCACTTTGCGGAAGCTCTGCCAGCGTGAAGCGCCTAGCGTCTGCGCGGCCTCTTCATACTCAGGCCCGAGTTCTTCCAGCACAGGCTGCACGGTACGCACCACAAACGGAATGCTGGTAAAGGCCATCGCGACGGCAATGCCGAGCCATGTGAAAGCGACTTTAATATCAATCATCGCCAGCCATTGCCCATACCAACCCGTAGTCGAAAATAAACCTGCCAGCGTTAACCCGGCCACCGCCGTTGGCAAAGCAAACGGCAGATCCATCAGCCCGTCCAACAGGGTTTTCCCAGGGAACTCGTAGCGCGTCAGGATCCATGCCATCAGCATGCCAAATATCGCGTTGAATACGCTGGCAACGCCCGCCGCCAGCAAAGTCACTTTATAGGCGGCCACCACCTGTGGGTTGGTGATCACATCCCAATACTGCTGCCACGTCATCTGCGCGAGCTGCATAACCAGCGCGCTTAACGGCAACAACAAAATTAAACAGGTATACAGCAGGCTACTGCCCAGACTCAGGGTAAAGCCGGGCAAAACCCTTTTCGGTGCAGCGCGAGACAACAACATTACCGGTGCCCTTCTGCTAACAGTTGGTCAAGCTCACCGCCGGTGGCGAAGTGCGTTTGCATCACTTTCGGCCAACTACCAAACTGATCCTCAACGCGGAACAGCTTGGTTTCAGGGAACTGCCCTTTGGCCGCAGCCATCGCCTGTTTGTCATACACGCGGTAGTTGAAGCTGGTGATAATTTTTTGTGCCTCAGGCGAATAGAGATAGTTCAAATAGGCCTTAGCGGCTTTTTCGGTACCGTTACGCTCAACATTTTTATCCACCCACGCAACGGGGAATTCCGCCAGAATATCGACCGGAGGAACTATCACCTCATAGCCCGCGTCACCGTACTGTTTTTGAATGTTTTTCACTTCCGATTCAAAGCTAATCAGCACGTCGCCCAAATTACGTTCTACAAACGTCGTCGTGGCACCCCGGCCGCCGGTGTCAAAAACTTCTACGTTGCCAAGAAAACGTTTCATCCACTCGCGGCTTTTGGCCTGATCGCCACCATCGCTCAAATTCGCTGCGCCCCATGCGGCAAGATAGGTATAACGCCCGTTACCCGAGGTTTTTGGATTAGGGAAGATCAGTTTCACATCGCTGCGCACCAGATCGTTCCAATCATGGATCTGCTTCGGGTTTCCCTTACGCACTAAGAACGCCATGGTGGAATAGAACGGTGAGCTGTTATTCGGCAGGCGTGCCTGCCAGTCTGCGGGGATCAGATTGCCGCGATCGTGCAGGATCTGCACATCGGTCACCTGATTGTAGGTCACAACATCCGCACGTAGCCCCTGCAAGATAGCCAAAGCCTGTTTAGACGAACCCGCATGAGACTGCTTGATGGTCAGCGCAGGATTTCCCTCTTTCTGCCATTGCGTTTCAAAAGCCGGATTAAGTGCGGTAAACAGCTCGCGAGAAACATCATAAGAGCTATTCAGCAGTTCAGCCGCCGGCGCTCCGCCAGAAATCAGCAACGTCGCCAGCGTCCATCCTTTGAGCTTATTCAGTTTCATCGTTCACCTTCAGTCAGTCTGTGAAAACGACCACGCATGTCGTCTTTATGACTGTTAGTGTATTTATAACTAGAGGCTAACCTGTAACGGTTTTATATATCGTTTGGGACTCAGAAAGCATCAAACGCTATAAGGCATTTTAGAATGGCGGTGTGAGGGAGAAATTAAGGATGAATGTGAGAAAAATAACCGCCCGCGGAAGCAGGCGGTTTGATATGGATTACAGCGACATCAAGCGATCTAACGACGGCGCAAAGTAGTAGCTACCGGTTACCGCTTTACTGAAGCGCAACAGCTGATCGCGCTTGCCGTCTAAGTCACCAAACATGCTCAGCAGCTGTTTTTCGATATTATGCAAACGGCCACAATACGCGATAAACATCAAACCATGTGCGCCGCTTGCGGTGCCGTATGGCAGGCTTTGACGCAAAATTTTCAGGCCTTTGCCATCTTCGCTCAGGTCAACACGGCTAACGTGTGAGGTATCTGGGCGTGATTCTGGATCGAGCTCTTCGCTGTCGTGCTTAGTACGACCGATAATCTGCTCTTGTTGCTCAGTGCTGAAACGACCCCATTGCTTAAGGTTGTGCTCCCAGCGCTGCACAAATACGTAGCTACCGCCCGCATCGGCGTCGTCATTGCCGATAACGCCCACGATAGGACGCTGCTCGTCTTTCGGGTTTTCGGTGCCGTCAATAAAGCCGCTCAAATCGCGCTCTTCAACCCAGCGGAAACCGTGCACTTCTTCTTCAACGTGAATGCTGTTACCAAAGGCAGCCAGCGCGGCCTGAGCTAAAGAGAAGTTAATATCATGGCGTAAAGACTGAATGTGGATCAGCAGGTCACGCTGGGTTGCCGGAGCTAAACCTTTGCCGAGTGGGGTAAAAGGTTTCAGATCTGGAGCGCCAACGCCTGCGGAAAGATCGCGCCAAACATCGTTACCGAAAGCGATAACCGCGCCTAAACGTTCCTGAGGATATTGCGCTTGCAGCTCTTCCAAGCTTTTGACAAAGGCTTTGCATCCCTGACGTACTGCATCAAGATCGCCTTGCACCATGGCTTCAATAAAAATACCAAAACGACAATGCTCTAATAAAATACCGCTTTGTGGCTGAGACATTAAACGTCATCTCCCTTTTTGACTGATTTGCCGCACTCAAAGCTAACGTCGTTCACTTCAGCGCGATTTAATTGCGCGTAGTTTACGCTATGCCGAGGGCGTTGCCTTGCTAAAAAGCAAGAATTCAGAACAAAAAAGAGGTATTTAGTCAGGAAAAGCGCCGGTTTTAAACATTCAAATCGGCGCTTTCAAAAGGCAGGCTGTCACGTAGAACGAAAGAATTTAGATCGCGTTGGCGTGCCAAACAATCTGCGTAATCTTCCAATTTTTCAGCGTATCGTCAGACGGCATTAAGCCTTCTGGCCCATGCCATTCACCGCTGAACAGATAGCTCACGTGGCGGCTCTCTTTGGCCACGCATTCCACGTCATTGGCGTTATCGCCCTGACCTTTCTGGCACACGCCATAGGCTTTCTCATAAAGATCGCTAAACGGCGTGCCTATTTTTACGCCCCATGCCGTTTTAATCGCGTCGTTTTCAACGTTAACGCGTTTCACGGTGCCTTTGTCGTCGCCGCTGATGGTCATCACCAGCGTGTCGCCGTCCAGCGCCTGATAAAACGAGGTGACGGTTCCGTTACGCGTGCCCATACCAGAACGCAGGCGATAATCATTATCTAACGCCTTATTGATATCGGCTTCGTTTAGCGGCGTGCTGGCATTGATACCTGCAACGCCCATGTCGCTCACCTCTACCGAGCTACCAAACCAGTTTAGCGGTGACAAGCTGGACCATGACATATGACTCATCGTAGAGCAGCCCGTTAATAACAACGGAACTGCCAACAACAGAGGACGAAAATTCATGCGAATGCTCCTTGGTATCGAGTCGTGGTCAGCACGCCCGAAAAAGTTTATCTGGCTGGTTGGAGTGCACATCGAGGAAAAAGTGCCGAAAACTTTTCCCTAATTTCACCTAAACGCGTCATCCGCGCCTAGGTCTCGGGTTTAAATGATTCGCTGATCTTGAAACTATCACTCAGACGGGAATTAAACAGCAAATAGGCCACCGCCAGCAGATCCAACAATAAAATAGCTAAAGAGAGCAACGTGACATCATTGCTGTTGGTCCAGAAAGGCACGGCCTGTAGCCCCATTTGCGCCAGCGTAGTGAGGATTAAAATCCAACGCCAGCTTTTCCAAAGGCCTTTCCATAAATGACGTCGCCCGCTCAATAAAAAGCCCAAAGCGGCCGGAAGACCAACCAGCATTCCACTCCAAAATAAACCGCGATCGGGGTAAAACAGCGCCAACAAATCGGCGCCTTGCTGGCGCGATGACCCCGCTACCACAAACAAAAACCAGGTTTTAGCCTGTAATATCAAAACCAGCCAAAACGCCCACGGTAAGCGCAACATGCCGTGGGTATTAAAATCATCAGGGGAATAGGTGCGATGGAGCATAGCCACTCATAAGAAATAAACTAGACGTTTCAGCTCGTTATCGTGTTTTAGCAAAATAACGAGCCCAGCAAGCGCGATCAGTATTCGTGATCTTCAATCAGTCTTTTGCTCAGACACAGCGTGTCCTGCGTTTCGTAGTCCAGCTTCTCATACATGCCGATAACCGCATCATTTTCTTCACTGACCAAGATTTGAATCTTTGGACAGCCGCGGGCGATCAACTTTTTCTCTAGGCGACTAATCAGCGCATTGGCAATGCCACGGCCGCGAAAATCAGGGTGAACGCCCAAATAATACGCCGTGCCACGGTGGCCGTCATAACCGCCCATGACGGTCCCCACCACCTCACCGCCGACCTCTGCGACGAGAAACAAATCCGCGTCGTGATTGAGCTTACGCTCAATATCCGTTTCCGGATCGTTCCACGGGCGCAGCAGATCGCAGCGCTCCCATAGAGTAGTAACTTCTTCAAAATCAGCTTGTTTAAAAACGCGGATTTCCATGATTCTGACCGTAATTATTTGTATTAATACCTAATTATCGCCGGAATCCTTCGATACGCAACGAAAAAGTTATCTTACTGTTTCCATGGGCTTATCCAACGGATGCTGGCATATCGGCGAACCAAACCAGCGAATAGCAATAATGCGGATCGCTGAGCAGGAAATCTGGGCTCACGCTGGGGCTCCATGAATCATCCCCGCCAACGCCCATATGAAAGCCATCAATGTTAACCCATACGCCCTGTTCTTCATGTAATCGGTGCTGATGAGAGGTTTCCATCAGCTGTCTCTGGCTGAATCGACTCAGGCTAAAATGGAAATTTCCCAGCCATTGCCAGTTGCCAAATTCCAGCTGGCGCGTATGACAGCGCAGTCCATTTTCGCTAGGGAAAATATAAGGGGTATGCAGTTCAGCAAGCGGTAACGTCCAGCGCCCGTGCTGCGCGGCAAGCTGCCGATCAGGGTAGTTTTCGTGTGGGCCAAGCCCCAGCCATGTGGCATCTGCCACCACTTCAGCGACCTGACAGCTTAAGCCAATGCGTGCAGGTGCGGGTATGCCGTGGGCCACATCCACCTTCACGGTGATATGCAGCTTGCCCTGACGATCGACAAGATAAGTTTTTCGACTGATAAACAACACCGCTTGCTGGCTATGGTAAGCATGCTCTGTCGTGATTTGAATGCCTTGAGAAACTACATCCGCAGTCAATTGCAACAACTGAACGTCCAATGCGTACATGCCCGCTTTCTTCCAGCGTTCAACCCACGCGTTGGGATCGATGCGCGCCACTTCACTCACGCCAATATCGTTATCCAACGGCGCACGCGTAAAGTTGTCTTGCAGCGGTGTTAACAGCGTGGCTTTGCCAGCCTGCCACCACTGTTCAAGAAAACCGGTTTGGCGGTTAAACTGCCAGCGCTGATCCTGCCAAATAACGCAATACTCATCGCCAGACATCTCCAAGCGAGGCGCTATGCCGCACGCTTCATCAGCCGTAGGAAGAGCGAGTGGCTGCGTCAACCGCCACTGATCCCACGCGCAGCGGTGATTTTCCTCAGACCACGGCGTTGCTTCACGCTGACGTACTTCTACGTTAAGCCACAGTTCACCTGAAGACGTTACCTCAGGCATCTCGCCTAACACGATGTGCTGCGAAGCCTCCGCCAACAGATTGAGCGCGATACAGCCCGTCGCCAGAATATTTCCATCCTGCGCGACGTTCCAAAATAGCTGTTCGTTATCGCTGGTTCGAAACAGATATTCGCTGGTGATTTCTACGCTGAGCGGGTTTTGTTCGACCAACCGGAACTGGAAAAATTGCTGCGCACGCTGGGCTTCAAACAACGCTGGATGCGGCGTTCTGTCGGGGAACACTAAACCATTCAGACAAAACTGGCGATCGTTTGGCGTATCACCAAAGTCTCCCCCGTAGGCCCAATACGCTTCGCCTTTTTCATCCACTTTAGTCAACGCCTGATCGACCCAATCCCACACGAAGCCACCCTGCAAACGCGGATACTTACGAAATGCCTGCCAATAGCGATCAAATCCACCCAAGCTGTTACCCATCGCGTGGGCATATTCACACAGGATCAGCGGACGCGCTTCGTCCGGCAGCCCCACCCACTTTTTAATTGACCATTTGGGTACGGTTGGGTGCGGCTGATCCTGCTCCACACGCGCATACATCGGGCAAAGAATATCGGTGGCGGCAGTATTGGCACCCCCACCTTCATATTGAACGGGCCGAGTCGGGTCGTTACTTTTTACCCAGCGATAAAGCGCATCATGATGACAGCCGTGGCCAGATTCGTTCCCTAGCGACCAGATAATTATCGATGGATGGTTACGATCGCGCTGCACCATACGCGTCACGCGTTCGCTCATCGCATTAAACCAAACCGGATCGTCACTTAACCGATTCATCGGGATCATGCCGTGCGTTTCGATATTGGCCTCATCCACCACGTACAATCCATATTGGTCACACAGCCGATACCACCGCGGATGATTGGGATAATGGGAACAGCGCACTGCATTAAAATTGTGCTGCTTGAGCAAAATAATATCGCGGCGCATGGTTTCTTCATCCATCACCTGTCCCTGCTCAGGATGGTGCTCATGACGATTGGCGCCGCGTATCAGCAAGGGCTTACCGTTCAGTTTGAGCTGCCCATGGCTGATTTCTATCTGCCGAAACCCAACGTCATAGGCTTCAACGTCAACAACGCCGCCCTGCTCGTCACAGAGTGAAACCACCGCACGATAGAGATGAGGTTCTTCCGCACTCCACAACAGAGGTTTTTTCACTCGCAAACGCAGCGTGGTGCGATCGTTATAGGCTCCACGCTCATCCACAACATCACTGCCGATAGCCTGCTGATGTTCGGCAACGCAGCGATCGTTTCGCCATAGCTGTACGCGGGCATAATAGCTCGGTTCAGGACGATTCAGCCGCACCAAAACCTCAAGATCGGCGTGATAAAAGCCGGCTCCCAAATGCGTACTAATCTGAACATCGCACAGGTGTGTGGCAGGTTTATGCAGCAGCGTCACATCACGAAAAATACCGCTCATGCGCCACATATCCTGATCTTCAAGATAGGTACCGTCGCTCCAACGTAGCACCAACACCGCCAGCCGGTTTTCCCCGGTATGCAATGCATGGGTGAGATCAAACTCGGCGGGCAGGCGGCTATCCTGCGAATAGCCAATCCATTGACCATTACACCAAAGATAAAAAGCAGAATTTACGCCGTCAAAAATAACCCGTGTTTGCCCCTGCTTCAGCCACGCGTCATCCACGCTAAACGCAAGCGAATAACACCCCGTTGGGTTTTGCTGTGGCACAAACGGAGGATTGACCGGGATCGGATAGGTGATGTTGGTATAGATAGGTGCATCATAGCCCGCCATTTGCCAGTTAGACGGCACCTGTAACGCATCAGCCTCGTCTAAATCCGCATGCAGCCAAGACTCTGGCACCTGTTCAGGTTGGTTAAAATAGCTAAATGCCCAGACGCCATTCAGTGAAATCCGCTGCAACGAAGGCCGATCGTTTTGCGCATCCTGCGTGTTGCGCCAGCTATTAAAAGGCGGATGGGCCGGTAAACGTCGATATTGCGTGCAAACAGGGTTTTCCCAGTCACGACGAGAAAGAACAACAGACAGCGAGTTAACAGCGTTATCAGCAGAATTAGATTTCATCGCGATGGCCTATGCATCTTCAATATCGAATAGAACATCAAAATGAATAACAAACACAGCGCTGTAAAGCAGTAAAGTACCGTTCTATGAACAGCCTCAAACAAGGTAACAGTTCGAAATAGTTCTCAACTCGATCATTGCGGCTGCGACGCGTTACTATTCAGCCTCTGTTTGTTATCAATGGCTAATGAATCATTCATCACATGAAGAATTTCTCCCACTTCCGTTTATTGCCTAAATATACTTCCCGTCGTCAGTTCCTCCTGTCTGGATTGGCGGCAATGGCGCTGGCGGGAAGTAAAGTCGACACGGCCTCCGCCAGCAGCACAGCCTTGACGGCAAAACCGGCAAAAAAAGCACCGGGCGCACGCAAGGTCATCATGCTTGATCCGGGTCACGGCGGTATCGACCCTGGAGCGGTGGGGCATCAAGGAGCCAAAGAGAAACATGTGGTGTTAGAGATTGCCCACTACGTGCGCGACCATCTGCGCGAACATGGCAATATTGACGTTAAAATGACGCGTGAAGATGATTTCTTTATTCCGCTATATAAGCGGGTAGAAATTGCCCATCAGCATCAGGCCGATCTGTTCGTCTCTATCCACGCCGATGGATTCACCAGCCCAACCGCATCGGGCGCATCGGTGTTTGCCCTCTCCAACCGCGGCGCAAGCAGCACGATGGCAAAATATATGTCGCAGCGTGAAAACGATGCCGACAAAGTGGCAGGGGCTAAATACGCCGATGAAGATAATAATTATCTTCAGCAGGTGTTATTCGATTTAGTGCAAACCGACACCATCAAGAATAGCCTCACGTTAGGCCGTCACCTGTTAGACCATATTAAACCGGTGCACCATCTGCACAGCCAGCATACCGAACAGGCCGCATTTGCAGTTTTAAAATCACCGTCGATCCCCTCTGTGTTGGTTGAAACTTCGTTTATCACCAATCATCAGGAAGAACAGCTATTAACCTCAACGGCCTTCCGCCAGCAGATTTCGCAGGCTATCGCTAACGGCATCATGAAATACCTCGACTATTTCGATGCCCACGAGCGTCGGCGCCCGAGTTAATTTGGCAAGATAACGTGGGAAGTTAATCCCACAGAGAAGCCCCGTTTTCCGCTATACTGGCGCCCTTATTTGCATCATTAGATGCATTTTATTTCATTGAGCAATGTAGCGGAAAACGTCATGAGCAAGCCTTCTTCTGCGCAGGTAAAAGCTTTTTTGCTGAACCTGCAGGATTCTCTTTGTCAGCAAATTGCTGCCGCCGATGGGCAATCTGCGTTTCGTGAGGATAACTGGCAGCGCGAGGCCGGTGGTGGCGGACGCAGCCGGGTACTGACTCAGGGTGCCGTATTTGAGCAGGCCGGCGTCAATTTCTCCCACGTTACCGGCGGGCAACTCCCGGCCTCAGCCACCGCACACCGTCCTGAATTAGCCGGACGCAGTTTCGAAGCGATGGGCGTATCGTTAGTGATCCATCCGCTCAATCCTTATGTGCCCACCAGCCATGCTAACGTGCGTTTTTTTATCGCTGAAAAAGAGGGCGAAGAGCCCGTATGGTGGTTTGGCGGCGGTTTCGATCTCACCCCGTTTTATCCTTTCAAAGAAGACGTACTGCATTGGCACCGCACCGCACGCAATCTGTGTCAGCCGTTTGGCGAAGAGGTTTATCCGCGCTATAAAAAGTGGTGCGATGAATATTTCTTTATCAAACATCGTCAAGAATCACGCGGCGTGGGTGGCCTGTTCTTTGACGATTTAAATACCCCTGATTTCGATCGCTGCTTTGATTTCATGCAGGCCGTGGGAAACGGTTTTAACGCCGCCTATCTGCCTATTGTGGCCAAACGCAAAGACACCCCCTTCGATGAACGCGAACGTCAATTCCAGCTGTATCGTCGTGGCCGCTATGTTGAATTCAATTTGGTATGGGATCGCGGTACGCTGTTTGGCCTGCAAACTGGGGGAAGAACCGAGTCTATTTTAATGTCGATGCCGCCGCTGGTTCGCTGGGAATATGATTTCCACCCTGAGCCAAATTCACCAGAGGCCGCGCTTGAGCGTGATTTTTTGCCGGTTCAAGACTGGCTAAAGGAAGAGTAATGTCAGAAGCAAAACAAATTTGGGTCGATGCCGATGCCTGCCCAAACGTGATCAAAGAGGTATTGTTTCGCGCCGCCGATCGCGTCGGGATTTTTGTCACGCTGGTCGCAAACCAAACCATCCGCACCCCGCCATCGCGCTTTATTCGCAGCCTGCGCGTTGAAGCCGGTTTTGACGTTGCGGATAACGAAATTGTGCGCCGCGTCAATCCCGGTGACCTAGTCATCACCGCAGATATTCCTTTGGCAGCCGAAGTGTTGGAAAAAGGCGGCGTGGCGTTAAATCCTCGCGGCGAGCTTTATACCGAAGCCAACATCAAAGAACGCCTAAACATGCGTGATTTTATGGATACCATGCGCGCCAGCGGTGTACAAACCGGCGGCCCTGCCACGCTGCATCAGCGCGATAGACAAGAATTCGCTAACCAGCTCGATCGCTGGCTGCAAAAACGCTAAGTTCGCAAAAGATATTACAGCCGCGTCACGCCTAGCGCGGCTGCCCGCAGTTTCATATCGGTACAACGCTGATATTCATGCAGGGATATTGGGCTAAAGCCGCTAATCAATAAACGCGATCGCACCGCCGCCATCGACGGATCTTCCACCATTTTTTTCAGCGCACGGCGCAAACGCAGCAAACGCGTTTCATTTCCCGCCGCGGTAATTAACGGCAAACCGGGTGCCGGTGGCGTTTCGCCAATAATCTTCAAACCACTCATACATTGCGGCTCTGCTTTTTGCAGCAGCGCCAGCGTCACGCAGTCAATGGCGGCAATATCGGCGTCGCCCTGTTTAATCGCCAACAGAGAGGCACGGTGCGATCCGGTCTGTAACGTGCTGGCAAAAAAGCGTCCATGATGCGCCAAGGGTGCAATCACCGAGCGCAACGCATTGTAGCCGGACTGGGAATCCTCGCTGTTATACGCCGCTTTACGGCCTAAAAACGAACCAATATCGGCACCGGCGTCCTGTTTTCTCGCCACTAAAAAACTACGATAATCGTTACCTTCACACCCTGGGGCGCGATAGCGGAAAACGCCCACCACATCGACTTTTGCACTCAATGTTTCCTGTAGCGGATAGCCGCAGGTTTGGCTGAGCAATAAATCAGGCTGCTGCCAATGCGCATAGAGATCGTCCGGCCAGCACAAATGGGGCGGCAAATCATCTTCGCCCTCCTGCGCCAACCAGCGAGAAAGCCCCTGCCAGAGCAGCTCTACATCATCGCGATTGATTCCATACATCGGCAACGAAACCCGCATGTTTATCATCCCTCTGTCGACGGTGGCACCTGTCGCCAACGTGTTAAATAATTTACCCAGCGCTCGAACGCCGCGTCGGTAATCATCGCCAATAGCGCCACCAGCAATGCGCCCTGAATAACGTAAGCGGTGTTAAAACCACTTAGCCCAATAATAATAGGCGAACCTAGCGTTTTTACCCCAACCGTTGAAGCAATGGCTGCCGTACCGATATTGATAATGACGGAGGTGCGCACACCGGCCAAAATCACCGGCGCGGCTAAGGGAATTTCCGCTCGCCACAGGATCTGCCAAGGATTCATTCCCGCCCCTCGGGCCGTCTCTCGTACCGCGGCGGGCACCGATTCAATCCCGCTAATGGTTCCCTGCAAAATAGGCAACAAACCATACAGCACCAAGGCAATCACCGCAGGCTCTGGGCTGAAGCCCATCAGCGGCACCGCCACCGCCAGCACCGCCACAGGCGGAAATGTTTGCCCCACCGCCGTAATAGTTTCCACCATTGAGCGAAACTCGCGTCCGCCACGGTGAGTAACCAGTAAGCCCGCACTCACGCCAATCGCTACGGCAATCAAACTGGAAATCGCCACTAACGAAACATGTGCCAGCGTGAGCGACCAAAAGCTGTCTTGCTGATAAACCGGCCGTGAAAGCTCCGGAAATAAGGCACTAAATAACTGCCCCATATGCGCCATTCCGCTATTGAGCCCAATGAGCAGCACGATCCCCCACAGCAAAGGATCGAAGTACCAGCGCCGGGCTATCGAATGATATTGCCCCTGCATCATGCCTCCGTTTTCTTTACCAAATCGGCAAAATAGAGCACACCAACCGGCTGCCCTGCTTCATCAATAACGGGTAAACGGTCAACCTGACGGTAAATAAAGACCGACATCGCATCACGTAAATTAAGATCGCAACGAATTGGCTCACCGTAAAGAAGCTCGCCGCGACGCACGCGGGAGGCCACCACGTCTAATCCCAACAGCTTGATCCCAACGTCGCTATGGCCAAAGAATTGACGCACAAAATCATTCACCGGCTGATTCAGCAACGCCTGCGGTGTTCCCTGCTGAACCACTTTTCCTGCGTCCATCAGCACAATACGGTCGGCAAGGCTCAGCGCCTCATCAATATCGTGTGTCACCAAAACAATGGTGCGGCCGAGCAAGGTATGAATGCGGGCGATTTCCTGCTGCAAGGTGGTGCGAGTAACGGGATCGAGCGCGCCAAATGGCTCATCCATCAACAAAACTTCCGGATCGGCAGCCAAGGCTCGCGCCACACCAACGCGCTGCTGTTGCCCGCCAGAAAGCTGATGCGGATAACGATGGCGAAACTCGGCCACATCCAAACTCAGCATTTCCATCAGCTCCGTCACACGCTGGCGAATACGCGCTGCGGGCCACTTTAACAGCTGTGGCACGGTGGCAATGTTTTGCTCCACCGTCCAGTGTGGAAATAATCCAATCGATTGAATGGCATATCCCATACGCCGGCGTAAAGCCTCAGGCTTAAAATGACTGATATCCTGTCCAGCGAAGGTCAGTTCACCGCTGTCATGATCGATTAAGCGATTGATCATTTTCAGCGTGGTCGATTTCCCCGAGCCAGAGGTGCCAATCAGCACGGTAAATTCCCCCTCGGCAATATGCAAAGAGAGGTCTTCTACCGCCGGACGTCCGGCAAAAAATTTATTAACATGCTTGAAATGAATCATTGTCGCGTCGCTTCAATTCGAGAAACTAAAAATTTAAACAAGGTATCCACGGTAACCGCCATCACAACCACCGGAATAACCCCCAACAATACCAAGTCCAACGCGCTGCTGAGTAAGCCTTGGAAAACGATGGCACCAAATCCTCCCGCGCCAATCAGCGCGGCGATGACCGCCATTCCCACGGTTTGAACCGCCACAATTCGCACACCGCTGAGCACAACGGGCAGCGCCAGAGGCAATTCAACCTTACGTAGGATCTGACCCGGCGTCATACCCACGCCGCGCGCGGCCTCAATCACGGGCTGCGGAACCTGTTCAATGCCGGCCACCACGCTACGCACCAGCGGTAGCAGCGCATACAGCACCAAGGCAATCAGCGCCGGCGCAGCACCAATTCCGCTAATCCCCAGCTTTCCCAACCATGGCCATGCCTGAGCCAAACCCGCAAGGGGCGCGATCAACAAGCCAAATAACGCAATTGAGGGAATAGTCTGAATAATATTCAGCGCTGAAAACATCGGTTTGCGCAGTCCTTCACAGCGCGCAGCAACAATGCCGAGCGGCACACCGATAAGTAACGCCATCGCGAGCGTGCTAAACAGCAACGTGAGATGTTGCCCCAGCGCCTGATTAAAAACATCGTCGCGGTTGGCGTATTCTTTCATCAGCGAAAGGGTATCCAGCGCACCGCTGAGTAATAAGATCGGTATCGGAGCCAAAATCAGCAGCGCTGCCAAAATGCGTATTCCACTGCGTTGGGTTAAGCGGCTCACGGCGTCGGCACCGCTCAGCAAACTTAACGCGCCGATAAACCAAAATCCGCCACCTAAAGAAACCCGCACTAGGCTATCTTCATCGCCGGCTAGCCGATGTGCTTGCCATGCAATCAAGAGCAGCAAACCCGCAAACAATGCGCCGCTGACGAGATAAATCAGCCATAGCGAAAAGCGGTTTTGTGGGCAGAAGCAGAGGATAAGCAAGACAGGAAACGGCAGGATCAAAATCCATGCAAAGCCATGAATAATGTCCCTTAGCGGCATACCAGTACCAGACACCAAGCGGTTTGCCGCCTGCGTCAGCAGCGGCATTTGCCAGAGCGCTAACATCATCAGCAGCCAGAGTGTGAGCACGACTCTGTTTTTTACCAAAATTTCTGTCCCTTATAATAGTTTTGATGTGTTACGAACGCCTATCGCATCCTCTATACATTCAATTCCCTGCTGGCGTTCATGTCAGGGGGCTCACCGCCGCCCCCTGACAACCCGGCTCGGCACCGTTATCCAGCCCGCAAAGCGGGTCCCCTCAATCAAAACTCTGTGTTTTAACGCACCACCGTAGAGGTGCTCCAAGCACCCTACGGTTCTCGCCGTTTTTCCTTCGGCTGGAAAACAACGTGCCATCAATATGTGTCTGCAACTCTAGGCAAACACTTTAGCCTTTCACAAATCCCTTATCTTTCAGGTATTTTGCTGCGACTTTCTTCGCGTCTTGCCCATCAACGGCAATTTTGGCGTTCAGTTTTTGCAGCGTTGGGCCATCAAGAGATTCAAATACCGGTTTCAGCACGGTCGCAATTTCGGGATGCGCTTTCAGCGTAGCCTCGCGCACGATTGGCGTTGGTGCATAGATTGGCTGCACGCCTTTAGGATCGCTGAGCGTTTTCAAACCTAATGCGGCAACGGGGCCATCAGTGCCGTAGGCCATCGCGCCGTTAACGCCTGAAGTTTGTTCCGCAGCGGCTTTAATCGTTACCGCGGTATCTCCACCGGCTAATGACAGCAGCTGATCTTGGTCCAATTTGAAGCCATAGGCCGTTTCAAAGGCCGGTAACGCATCAGGACGCTCAATAAACTCAGCCGACGCTGCCAGCTTAAATTTACCGCCCTGCTTCAGCCACTTACCTAAATCTTCTAACGATTCCAGATGGTTTTGCTGCGCGACGTCGTTGCGCACCGCGATACTCCAAGTATTGTTAGCCGGCGCTGGCGTCAGCCAAACAATCTGATTTTTGGCTAAATCTAGCTGCTTCACTTTTTCATAGCCTTGCTGGGCATTTTTCCATGCGGGATCTTTTTCATCAGCGAAGAAGAAAGCCCCGTTGCCGGTATATTCTGGGTAAATATCAATTTCTCCCGCAGCGATCGCACCACGTAAAACTTTGGTGGTGCCAAGCTGGGTTTTGTTCACCGTTTTGATGCCGTTTGCATCCAAAGTTTGCACAATGAGATTGCCCAACAGTGAACCTTCGGTATCAATTTTGGAACCCACCGTAACTGCATCGGCTGCCTGCGCGGTGCACATGGCAGCCCCCATTAACGCCAAAGATGCCAGAATCTTACGTCCCACAAATACATGTCCTGCCATAACGGTTCCTCATCATTGTTATTGTGTTTATTAGTACCTGAAAACTCGGTTAACTCCTGCGCCTCTCGCCCCATTAGGGGATGCTGAGTCACTTCAACAGAGCGCCACGCATAATTTCTCCACCACTGCGAATAGCCTTGCACCACAAATCCGTGATTGCGCAGCTGATACTCGATGCGGTCTGCCAGATAGGCTTTACGTAATCCATACCAAGGTAGCCCAGGCAAATCATGATGAACAAGGTGATAGTTCAAATTCAGAAAAAGCAGCCGCCAAGGCCATGCGGCTTCATTAATAATAGAACGGGCTGAGGGTTCGTCCACCGCTCGGTGCTCGTAAAACGAGCGAACCATGGCCAGTCCTAAGGCCGGATAGCTCACCGCCAGCAGATACCACCACGCTGAAATCCCCGCGAGTTGGGCGATCCAGAGCACTAACGCCAGCAACGAAAGATGAATCAACCACATAGCAACTTTTTTACCATTGCCGCGAATTATTTCCGTTAACTCATTTTTGAGCAGCGCGCCAATGCCCAGCGCAGGGCCCAGCAAAACTCTCCCCCAAAAGGTATTTCGACACGCAATGACGCCACGCCACAGCGCCGATGAGTGCAGCCAACGTGACTCGGCAAAGTAGTAAGACTCGGGATCTTCCAGCGGATGCGTTAAAGAGTCATCGTTGTGATGGGCTAAATGAGAGTCTCGATAAATTCCATAGGGATACCAGACCGCCAGCGGCAGCAGGCCAAGCAGCTGATTCACACGCGGCCAGCGCGTTGGATGCCCATGGATAAGCTCATGCTGTAATGACATATACCAGCACACGATAAGTATCAGCAGAGGCGTTGCCACCGCTTTGCCAAGCGTCTGCCAGTGGTAAACCACCAGCGCCCATCCGCCATACACGGCGATCAGCACGCACCACGTTGGAAGTTCACTGCGCCACAGCCATTGACGCTGCCATAAACGAATACGGTTTTTCTGCTCGGCATGCAGATAGTGCGATGTTCGCGTTTTGCTGGTCGCTGATGTCATCTATAAACCACTCCATAAATCCAATGTGGCTCAGTATTCCTGAAACCTTAAATTCCACTAAATACTAAAAAATTAGTTTTTATTACAATAATGAATATATGAGTCATCAGAAAAGTGACTTGAATGTTACAAAATGGTTAGAGGCAAAGGCTGCTGCGGGGTATAATCGGCGCAATTGTATTTAGGAGAATAATCATGCTGAAAAAAGCAATCATCGCAGGAATGGCACTGTTAACACTGGGCGGCGTTGGCGGAGTGATTCTGGCCGGAATTATTATCTACGTTCGCTCATAATTTCTGCCAAAGATTGGCCTGAGCCGCGACTTCGCCTACTATAGGGAAATATCCCTCAGTCTTGTTAAGGTTTGTCCCCGATGGCCATTATCCCTAAGAACTACGCCCGTTTAGAAACTGGCTACCGTGAAAAAGCGCTTAAAATCTATCCGTGGGTGTGCGGTCGCTGCTCGCGCGAATTTGTGTACTCCAATCTGCGTGAATTAACGGTGCATCATATCGATCACGATCACACCAATAACCCAGAAGACGGCAGCAACTGGGAACTTCTGTGTTTATATTGCCACGATCACGAACACTCAAAATACACCGAAGCCGATCAATACGGTTCAACCGTGATTGCGGGCGAAGATGCGCAAAAAGACGTGGGTGAAGCCACCTATAATCCGTTTGCCGATCTTAAAGCGATGCTGAATAAGAAATAAGCGGCTGCGCTCTATTTTCCTTAATCGTTTAAATCGCCGTTCTGCGGCTTGAAATATGATCAGGAAAAAGAAAAGGCGCTGAAGATAAACTTCAGCGCCTGCTAGGTGGATATTAACAAAACAATTTTCACTTCTACTGCGTTGAACACCGCAGGGCTAGAAAATATGCGAACCATAGCCCCACATGATAACGGTAATCCCTAATAACAGCTCGAGTACCAAAACGCCTATTGCAAAGGTGGAGCCAGAAAATATAAACCCCTGACCTTCAGTGATACCGAGGAAATTCGGAATACCGCGATACAACAAATACCCGCTATAACATACACCAACAATAACAGCGAGCATGCACAGCCATACCATCGGATATATTGATACGATACTGCTAATAAACATGGGCGTACCGACATAGCCCGCAAACACAATACATTGATTTAAACTCGGGCAGTTTTCATATTCCCGAGCCATCCAGCGAATGACCATACCAACAAAACCAACCGCGGCGAGCATTAAGCCGTAAAACACAACTGCAATGGCTAACGCCGTCATCGGCATTACTTTAAAAACGCGGTCTCCGCCGAAATCCCAGCCAAACTGGGTGGTGCCGATAAAAGAGCAGATGACAGGAATAGCAGCCATCAGCAGCACATGGTGAGTATAGATATGCGATACCGACTCATTTTCCTGCCGTATTTGCCGGAACTCCTGTGCCGGATGCGATAACAGTCCCCAAACATGGTTACTCATGACACACCCCCTGACGCCTATCGAGGGAATAACTATCACTCACATTTTCCCCTCACTTTCAGTATAGAACCCCCTCACAAAAATACAGAAAAAAATAGGAATTTTTTTATCTCTATAAGCCCCGCCCTCATTGGGCTCAGCCTAAATTTACTTTAATTTTTCTAACCTGTCTTTTTGCCAAACATAAATTCCTTATTTTGCTAAAGTATTCCCTAATATTAGTATGATTGTTATGCGGCGGAATCATGATTGACAGCGAAATAACTCTGCGAAAATTAGAAATCTTTTTAGCCTTCATGGAAAAAGAAAATATCACCCGCGCGGCAGAATCCCTAGGGTTAAGCAGTGTGAGCGTGCATAGGGCGTTACACACGCTGGAAGAAGGATTTCGCTGCCCGTTATTTGTGCATAAAGGCCGTAATTTACTGCCGCTTCCCGCCGCGCACACGCTGGCTGAATATGCCCGCGATCTGGTGGAACTTGCCCAGAAAGGCATTGAAGAAACCCGCATCGCCGCTGGGTTTGGTCAGCAGCGGATGAAAATTGGCACCATGTATTCGCTGACGCTGGAAACCATTCCTAAGCTCATCATGGGCGTTAAACTGCGCCGCCCTGAAGTGGAAATCAGCCTCACCATGGGCTCGAATCAGGATTTATTACAGCAGCTAGAAAATCAGCAGCTCGACGCCATTCTGATTTCTATTTCCGATAGCCAAGTGAACGAACAGTTATTCGAAACCGTGCCGCTGTTTCAAGATGATATTTTTCTCGCGGCACCCGCTTCATCGGCGCTGATAAAACCGGGCTTGGCGGATTTACGTGATTATCGTGACGAGAAATTTGTTGCGCTTGCGGAAGGATTTGCCACTTATCATGGCTTTAGCGAGGCATTTCAAATTGCCGGTTTCGAGCCTGACATCGTTACCCGAGTCAACGATATTTTCTCGATGCTCAGTCTGGTTCAGGCTGGCGTGGGCTATACGCTGATACCAGGTAGAATGAAAAACGTGTATGAAAGCAGCGTGAAACTGCTACCGCTGTGCAGTGAATATCAGATGCGACAGACCATTGCCTTGGTATTTGCACGCAGCCGAGAACAAGACCCTAACCTGCTCGCACTCACCGCAGAAGGACGCATGTACGCACGCGCCCATCGCGCACTCAATTAAGCCTGTTTCTGATAGTGAGCCACTATATCAGTGACCGATTTCAAACCAAGCTGACAGCGTGAAAGCGCTTCCCCTTGCTCCATCACTTTTCGGGTTAACCCCGTGAGTACGGCACCGGGCGGCATTTCAATCGCCAAACGAACTTCTCGCTCATAGGCCGCAACCATGGCTTCATGCCAGCACACGGTGCGCGACATATTGAATGCCAAATCGTCGGCAATACGTTCAGGCTGCCATAACACCCGCCCCGTGCTGCCGCTGAGATAGGCAATATTTGGTCGTTGCACTGCCACGTTTTGCATCGCCTGCGCCAGCTGATGTGCAGGCTCCAGCAACAGCGCGCAGTGTGAAGGAACGCTGACCGCCAGACGCTGGGTTTTATGTGCGCCTTTGGCCCGCGCCAGCGTCATAACCTTCTGCATGGCGGCTTCGCTACCGGCAATCACAAACTGTTCTTCCGCGTTGATGTTGGCTAAATAAACCGGCAAATCCGGTGAATTGACCTCGGCAATCAACGGCTCTAGCTGATTTAAATTCAGGCCGACAATAGCAGAAAGACCGAAACCATCGGGATAGGCATTTTCCATCAGTTCGCCGCGCAGGGCGACTAAACGCACGGCGTCCGAAAAGTCTAACGCCCCTGCGACCACCGCAGCGGGGAAAGCACCAATAGACAGACCGCTCACAAAATCAGCCTGAACGCCTGCCGTCTGAAGCTCTCTGGCATAGGCAACGCCCGCGATCAGTAAACATAGCTGAACTGCACGCGTTCTTTGCAACGCTGAGGCGCTATCTAGCGCCAACACGTCTTCGTTTAACGCGGTATTGGCCTGTTCAATCAGCGAACGTGAAATAGCATTATCAGGCAAATCGTGCAGCATTGCGGGACGCTGCGGCCCTTGACCGGGAAAAGTAAATAAGACTTTCATTATGCCTCCTCTGACGGCGACCACGGATCGCGGGTTAGCACCGGTCCGGTTGCCGTTTTCAGCATGACGCGCTTATCGCGTAGCCATTCTGTCAGAGCAAAAGCCCCGAGTGGGGTTTCAACCTGAACGTCGGTTCGGCACGGGAGCTGAACCTGAGCAATGCGCTCGGCAAAGTCTGCCAGCTCTTCCGCGCTAATTTTTTGCGGACAGCGCACCACTAAATCGAGATCGCTATCGGTGTGCATCACCGGAATATCCGTCGCTAAAGCGTAACCGCAGCTTCCTGTTACTCCCCATACCCACGGCCACGGCGTTTGCATCAGCATAATCAGCACCTGAACCGGCGGTAGGGAAACAAAAGAAGATTGCAGCAACGCGATAGGATCGGCGATTAACGATTCCGGCGTGACGCATCGCACCACGCTTTGTTCATCGACCCAAGCCGCCGCGCGCTGGCTGCGCTTCATGCCACGGATCCCGACTGGAATACGCCCGCCGTCTTGAACATCGCGTCGCACCACTAATGGCAATGACGTGCGCCACTGCTGTGCCACCCACTCCGGCATGGTGTCTTGCGTGGTGAGTGAGGTTACGTTGTTAATCCAGATCAAGTCATGCGGGCGTAACATACTGATTCCTTACTTAAATTCCTGCGGTCAGCGTAATAAACAGCGGCAGCGTGATGATACACAGCACGGAGCTTATCAGCAGCGTAGCTTCAGCATCAGGAGACTGCACGCCGAAACGGTTGCCGAATACGATACCGAAGAAGCCCGCAGAAAGCGCGATCATCAGAATTGCCGTGACGGCAACATCACCATGCAAGCCCATCGCCAACACGATACCCCACGCAATGAAGGGCTGAATCAGCAGCTTGGTGACGCTCGACAGCACCACGCAGGTATTGATTTTCAGTTTACGCGCAGACAGGATCACACCGGTCAGGAACAGCGCCGAAGCCGTAGCAGACAGGCCCAACGGTTTGATCGAAGCCAGTACCATTTCAGGCATGTGAATACCGATGGCTGACAATACAACCCCCAGCAACGGCCCCCACACGATAGGTTTTTTCACCGAGCGCCACATTAGAACCGGCAGCATCGTGAGAGTTGAGCCCTGAATCGCACCCGACTCACGCGCTTTTTCACGTTCGAGGATCAGCAGGCAGAACGGCGTCATCAGCACAGAACCACAGGCGATAGCCACCGCAACCGACAGCGACGTAGAAGAGCTTTCGCCCAGCACGCTGCCTAAGATCGGTAAACCCAGCGCGGCGTAGTTAGGTAACGCTACGGTTAGCGTCAGAACCGCTGCATCCTGTGGCGTTTTCTTGAAGACTTTGGTGCAGATAAAGTAAATCGCGGCATAGGTTACCCACATGCCTAATACCAGCACCACAATCAGCGGAGACTGCTGAACAATGCCGCTCCATGGGGTTTGCACCGTGGCGCTAAACAACGCGGCTGGCAGGGCAAAGTCCATCACGAAGATATTGAGCAGAGAAACATTCTTGTTATCGACCATCTTGGCTTTACCGGCATAAAAGCCGAGCAGCATGATGACGAAGATCGGTGCGAGGGCGTGAATAATTACATATGTCATAAATCACCTTGTATAAAAACAAAAAGCGTTACAGAAAAATTCAGTTAAAACGTTATTTTCTTTTTATAAAACAGTCGTTAGCGGGCAGGTGAGGACTCGCTGGGTGCGATACATTTACATCGTTCCCAGCGTTATAATTAAAACTAACGGTCGGTCTTAGTGTGTTTAAAGCATTACCACTCGGCGCGCATACGGGTGCGAACCAGAGAAGAACTTTGGCGATTGTGCGCGCCTAAGCGGTTGCTGAGATCAACACCCTGCTGGCGAGCATCCACAACGGCTTCACGCAATACGGTGGTCACGCGGGCCAGATCGTCTGCGCTGGCATTAAGCGGATCGTTGATGTCCAGCAGTTGGTCTAATAAGCCCAGCGTGCTGTAATTTTTAATGTCATAGGCCATCGGCGGTATGGTCGCGGCTAATTTCTCCAGCGACTCGACGGAGCGCAGCGTGATGCGCGCCGCAGACTCTTTCCCCATCGCATGAATCATTACGCCCGCGTCATTAAACGCAATCAGACGGTTAGCCTGATAGCCGTGCGCTAAGAAAGCACCCGACATCGCTTTACCCACGATTAAGCCAATCACCGGGTGACCCGCCAAACGCGCGTTAGCGTAAGCACCCGCAGCACCGGCTAACGCCTGATGAATACCAAACGCCTCTTCACGACGGCCATAGGCCTGACTTGGCACATCGATCACGGCCACGATGGCGCGTTTCTGGGATTTGTTTTTGTCTGCTTCGACGACTTCGCTCACCAACTGTGCCAGCGTCCAGCCTTCAAGCAGACCGACTTCGCCGTTGACCGCGCGCGGATAGTGATTATTTGCATCTGGAACCACCGCGATAAAACGTGCGGCCTGTCCATCGATTTCACCATCGGCGGCTTTAACCGATTCGCATTGCCCTTGACGCTGAGTCGCGCCCTGAGTCAGTAAGGAAAACCAATAACGGCCACGGCTGGCGGTTTGTGCTGTTGAGGTGCTCATGCGCGATCCTCCTGTGAACGGTTTTTAGCAGAGAGATGATTCTGAGAGAAAAGTTCGGCAGCCAGGTCCGCCGTTACCTGTTGGCGGGTATCAAACCCATTGAGCGCGGTGAGATACTGGGCGAATTTATCTGAACGATGCTGCGCAGGAACGCCACGAGCAATACACTGATTCATCGCCTGTTTTACCGCGTTCAAGCCATCAGGGACTTCGGCATCAACAAAACCATTGCGATAACGAACGTCGCCACCGGTCATGCTCCAGATGAATGGGCGGTCGCGTGAGTCATACTCTTCAATCCCCGCTTCCTGCTCAATCACCTGCGGGCCGTTGAGGCCTAAGCGCGCTTCACGGGTTACGATCAAATAGCTGCACAGCGCGGCCGCAATCGACATACCACCGAAGCAGCCAACGGTACCGGCAACAATGCCTACTACCGGCGTATAGCGACGCAAATCGACAATCGCAGCATGAATATCCGCAATGGCCGCTAAACCAAGATTGGCCTCTTGCAAGCGCACGCCGCCGGTCTCTAGCAGCAAAACAGCCTGCGTTGGGATACCGTTGCGGTTATCCTCCGCGGCCAGCTCTAACGCTGAGGCCATTTTGGCGCCGGACACTTCGCCCATGCTGCCGCCTTGGAAAGCGCCCTCAACCGCAACCACGACCGCGGGTTTACCCTCGATGGTGCCTTTAGCCACCACCATGCCGTCGTCGGCCTGCGTCACAATGCCCTGAGGTTCTAACCACGGCGATGTGATGTGCTCGAAGGGGCCTAATAATTCACGAAAAGTACCGGCATCCAGTAAACGACGCGCGCGTTCACGGGCGCTAAGTTCGATAAAGCTGAGATCGTTACGCATGAGTTGCCTCCTCAAAGACTTGTTCGATACGTAGGCGAGCCACACCCGGCGTTGCACCGAAATCATTAATCTCTAAACGCCCCGCGGGCAAAGTACGTAGGCTAGCCAAGCGCTCAAACAGGTGTTGCCAACGCAGACCACTGCCGTCCACCGACGTTTTAATCACCACGGACAGCGTGCCTGCGCTCTGTTCAGGCGCAAACAGAACTTCCATATCGCCGGAACCGACGACGCCGCTTAATGCTTTGTTCGGCAGCGTTTCGCTTGCCGGATAGCTCAGTTCAATACGTTCCATAACGTCCTCTTTATTCGTTGTCTAACAGCCGACGCGCATCTTTACGCCCCGCCTAATGGCGGCAGGTTCTATCTAAAAACAGCGCGGCTGCCAGTAAATCTGCGGCTCCACCGGGAGAAACATGGTCGGCCAACATGCGGACTTCCAAATTAGCCAGCGCTAAGCGACCTGCTGGCGTTTGATATCCACCGTTAGCCAGCACCTCGGCGGCACCCTGTTGCATCGCGGTCAATGCTGATAAGCCGCCGCGAGAAAGTACGCAGGTATCGCTAAGCGAAGTCATGATGGCCATCAGCGCATCAATCCGGGCTTCTTGTTCCGTTGCCCCTTGCTGACGGCTGTGCCACAGCTGCGGTAAAGCCAGCGTTATCACGTGCGGGAAGCCTTGCTGTGCCTCTTCACGTGCGCCGGGAACCTGATAACGTTGAGTCGCTCGCAGCCCTTTACTGAATACTTTTGGGCTTGCGTGGTCGGGCAAACGTGCGACCTGCGCGGCCAGAGTGAGCGTTGAGTGCACGTCGCCCTTCGCCCCTTGCATGGCGACGGCGCTCACCAATAACCCCAGCGCCCAAATAGCACCACGGTGGGTATTCACGCCCTGCGTCGCCAGCATCATGCAGCGCTCACCGTCCCGCCCTATTCTTCCAATCTCCTGACGCAGCGCGCTGTCTACCGGACGCTGCCAACTTGCGATGGCGAGCTGCTGAAATGCCGGCGTTAAGCTGTGTGCCGAGCGTTCCATCAAATCCAGCGTTAAATCCTGATGCGCGCCAGAACCACGGCTATCAACCAAGCCAGGTTTAGGAGACAGACGAGCTTCGTCCAGCAGCGCTTGCGTAGCCTGTTTCGCGAGTAAACTTGCCGCATCATCGGCGTCAGAATGGAGTGAATAGGGTTGGATTTTCATTACCAGCTCCGGAATTTAGCGGGTGGGTTGTATAAACCGTCAGACCACTCAACCAGATCGGATACGCTACCCGCCGCCAGCAACGAGCGCGTTGCATCGGTACGGCGGATCCCCATATCTTCAGGGAAGACCACTTTGCCTTCACGACGCAGATCGGCCACGCGTTTAGCGTCAACGCCCAAACCGATATCGGTGATCCCCGCAACCGCCGCGACCATGGCACGACGCTCTTCTAACGAGCGAGCGCGGTAGAGATAGGCAATCCCTTCTTCAGTCAGTACGTGGGTCACGTCATCGCCATAAATCATGACCGGAGCCAGCGGCATGCCGGACTCTTTCGCCACGTCAATCGCATCCAGTTTTTCAACGAAGGTTGGCTTCGCGCCGGCTTGGAAGGTTTCAACCATCTGTACTACCAGCTTGCGACCCCGCGCTAACGGATCCGGCTCTTCGATCATATCGAGCCAGGCTGGCGTCGCGTGACGGCGGCCGTGCGGATCGTGTCCCATATTTGGCGCGCCGCCGAAACCAGACAGGCGACCACGGGTGACCGTTGAAGAGTGCGCCATGCCGTCAATTTGCAGGGTGGAACCGATAAACATATCCACCGCGTACTGCCCTGCCATCTGGCAGAAAGCACGGTTTGAACGCATAGAGCCGTCATTGCCGGTGAAGAAAATATCTGGGCGTGCCGCGATGTAATCTTCCATCCCCAGTTCGCCGCCGAAGCAGTGAACAGTTTCAACCCAGCCGCTTTCAATGGCAGGGATCAGCGTTGGATGCGGATTCAGTGTCCAGTGCTTACAGATTTTGCCCTTCAGTCCTAATTGCTCACCGTAGGTTGGCAGCAGCAATTCAATCGCAGCAGTATTGAAACCAATCCCGTGGTTGAGGGACTGCACCTGATGCTTGGCATAAATACCTTTAATCGCCATCATACCCATCAGAACATGTACGGGTTTAATCAAACGAGGATCGCGGGTAAATAGAGGTTCAATAAAGAATGGCTTATCGGCCACCACCACGAAGTCAATCCAAGAACCCGGAATATCAACGCGTGGCAGGTCGGTTTCATCATCGACCAGCTCATTAACCTGTGCGATGACTAAACCATTTTTAAACGCCGCAGCTTCAACCAGCGCTGGCGTATCTTCGGTGCTTGGGCCGGTATACAAATTGCCGTGACGGTCCGCTTTAAAACCGGCGACCAGCGCCACGTTAGGCACCAGATCCACATAAAGGCGTGAATACAGTTCGATGTAGGTATGGATGGCGCCAATTTCTAGCTGACCATCTTCAAGCAGCTGTGAAATGCGCAGGCTCTGGGTGCCGGAGAAAGCGAAGTCCAGCTTGCGAGCAATCCCTTTTTCAAAGATATCCAGATGTTCTGCACGACCTACGCTTGGCATGATCATATGCAAATCGTGGACTTTAGCCGGATCAACCTCGGCCAAACTGCGCGATAAGAAATCAGCCTGCTTTTGGTTGTTACCTTCCATAACAACGCGGTCGCCAGAGACAATCAGTTTTTCGAGAATTGCGGTTAAATCATCGGTCGGAATCACTTTTCCGTTTATAAGCCCCTGCACGCTTTCGACGCGACGTCTTTTTTCCTGACGGCGGGTATCCCATACGCGAGTGGGTGTTTGATGAAGCGACATACCTAAACCTCCCCGGTTTAATTCATTAGCGCATCATGCGAGTAAGAATTTTTGCAGTGAGGCCAGCATAAAATTCCTAAAGTCGTCTATCAATTAACCAACTCACGTAATCGTTAGCCAAAGAGTAATGATTGAGGCGGCTTATAAAACAGGCATTTACTTTGTTAAGTGGGCCGTATAGGCAGCATGATGAAAAATAATCAGCATACAAACGCAGGTGAAAAAGCGATGCTGAAAAGACGTCAAAATAACCTTTCGGCAGAAGCGTTAACGTCGGCAAAAGCCATCAAGCGGAAGGTTTAGAAAAGCGATTAATATTGGCGTTGCACCTTTCTCACCCCATTGAAAAACATAAGGACGGTACTCATGAAATCTGCGTTTAACGCAACGCTATTCGTTGCGCTATTTAGCACTGCTGCATTGCTCTCTGGTTGTGATCAAAAAAGCGATCAGGCTCATCATATAAAAGTGGGCGTGATTAACGGGGCTGAACAGGATGTGGCTGAAGTGGCTCAGAAAGTAGCAAAAGAAAAATATGGCCTCGACGTGGAGCTGGTTGGATTTAGTGGTTCACTGCTGCCTAACGACGCCACCGATAAAGGCGAACTCGATGCTAACGTTTTCCAACATCGCCCTTATCTCGCCGAACAAAATCAGGCGCACGGCTATAAATTAGTCGCCGTAGGCAACACCTTTGTTTTTCCGATGGCGGGCTACTCAGACAAAATCAAGACTGTCTCCGAGCTGAAAAAGGGAGATACCATCGCGATTCCAAACGATCCTACCAACTTGGGACGCGCATTATTGCTGCTGCAAAAAGAGAAGCTGATTACGGTTAAACAGGATAAAGGCCTGTTGCCAACGTCGATTGATATTACCGCCAACCCGCTCAATTTAAATATTATGGAGCTTGAAGGCGCGCAGCTTCCGCACGTGTTAAAAGATCCTAAAGTCACCGTGGCGATTATCAGCACCACCTATCTACAACAGACTGGGTTATCGCCGGTCAAAGACAGCGTATTTATTGAAGATAAAGAGTCGCCTTACGTCAATATCATCGTCACCCTCGAAGATAATAAAGACGCCGCGAATGTCCGAGACTTCGTGAAATCTTATCAATCGCCGGAGGTTGCCGCCGCGGCTCAGAAAATATTCAACGGCGGCGCCGTGCAAGGATGGTAGACCCCAATATCCTAAGCATTTGCTTTTCTTAATCTATACTCAATATGACTAACGCCCATTTAGGGCGTTTTTTTCAGCGACTAAAAATAGATAAGGAGCAGCAAATGAAAATTCTCTTATGGGTTATTGCGATTATCTTTATTGTGGGGCTGTTGACGATTACGGGCGTATTTAAGTTGATTTTTTAGGGGGGAAAACCAGAGGGTTAAGATGCCTCCGTTTGTGATGCCTTGGTGTAGGTTTTCTTTCGCCTATCAATAACCGCCTTCACATGTAACGAAGCCGAAGGCGTACGATGAGGGGCGCAGTTCATAGCGCGCGCCCCTTCAATTCTCGCGCTTTTCTCCGAGAATTCAGATGCTAGCTGGCGTTCGAAATCTTAAGCCCTATCCAGAATGCTCGGGCTATGATTAGTCTTACCCCTTCCTCGGGATCAGCTTCCCTACGCCACTTACTACCAGCAATACAATGGCCCCTGCGATAACTCCAAACACCAAATTCAGCAGCGTAGGGCCAAGGCCTGCAATCACGGTACCTACGGTGGGTAGGTCGGCTCCGCTTTCTGCTAAATGCTCAAAGTAGTGATGCACCCACGGCAAACCGTGAACGATAATCCCACCGCCGACCATAAACATTGCCGCCGTACCTACCACAGAGAGGATTTTCATCAGATACGGCGCGGCATCAACGATCCATCCGCCCAGTTTTTTTGCCAGCGCCGAGCTTTTTTTGCTCATCCACAGGCCTAAATCATCAAGCTTCACAATGCCTGCAACGATACCGTAAACACCCAGCGTCATCACAATAGCAATACCACTGAGCACGATTACCTGCTGGATGAAAGGGGCACCGGCCACCGTGCCGAGCGTAATCGCCACAATTTCGGCAGAGAGAATAAAATCGGTGCGTATGGCCCCTTTTATTTTGGCCTTTTCGTAGGCGCGTAGATCATCAGGCACCTTCTCTTCGGCTTTTGGCTGATGTTTTTCCTCTTTGCCGTGCAACATTTTATGCGCCAGTTTCTCAAAACCTTCGTAGCACAAGAATGCCCCACCTAGCATCAGCAAAGGGGTTATCGCCCACGCGGCAAAAGCGCTGATCAGCAAGGCCAGCGGCACTAAAATGACTTTGTTGAGCAGAGATCCCTTTGCCACTGCCCACACCACCGGCAGTTCTCGTTCAGCCGAAACGCCGGTGACCTGCTCTGCGTTCAGGGCTAAATCATCGCCTAAAACCCCGGCGGTTTTACGAGCGGCCATTTTGCTCATCAGCGCAACGTCGTCTAACACTGAAGCAATATCATCTAATAACGTTAGTAAGCTACCACCAGCCACATTGAAATCCTTAAGCTTTAATCACTGAGATAATGATAGGGGCTAGGGGTAAAAATGTCGCGTTAATCTCAAAATCACCTTTATGCATAAAAAAACGGCAGAGGTTTTAGCCTCTGCCGTGCTTATCGTGTGCAGGAAAACTATCAGCACCGATTAATGCTCAAAACGATTTATTTTTGAGAGCTATTTATTATCAGCCACCTGTACGCTACCGTGCAGGCCTTTCTGTTTTTTATAGCTCAGCGCAGCCGCAGGAACCGGCGATGCTTTACCGGTTAACATCCAATCTCGCAGGCGGTTAGCATCGGCAAAATGGGTATATTTTCCGAAAGCATCCAGCACCACCAGCGCCACCTGACGACCACCGATAGTGGTACGCATCGCCAAGCAATGACCGGCCTGATTCGTAAAGCCGGTCTTAGTCAGTTGGATTGCCCATTTATCATTACGAACCAAATGGTTGGTATTGTTAAATGTTTCGGTATAAACCGGGTTTGAGAAAGTCACCGACTTCGTTTCTGTGGTGCTCAGCTCGCTAATTAACGGGTAGTTTTTGCTCGCCGTCAGCAGCTTGGTTAAATCCCTCGCCGTTGACACGTTGTTCACAGAAAGCCCGGTGGGCTCAACGTAACGCGTATGAGTCATGCCCAGCGAACGCGCTTTAGCATTCATCGCTTTAATAAAGGCGTTATAGCCGCCCGGATAATGATGGGCCAGACTCGCCGCCGCACGGTTTTCAGACGACATGAGCGCCATTAACATCATTTGACGACGGCTGACCTCACTTCCCACGCGCACCCGAGAGAAAACGCCTTTCAGCTCTTTGGTATTGTGGATATCCACCGAAATCACTTCATCCATCGCCGGCTTAGCATCTAACGCTACCATTGCTGTCATCAGTTTAGTGATTGAAGCAATAGGCACCTGCACGTCTGGGTTACTCGAATAAATGACGCTATGGGTTTTTAAATCCACCACCATTGCACTGCCTGACGCTAATACCAAAGAAGAAGCATTATGCGTTGTTGGCGCGTTCTCACTTGCAAGCACGTTTGGAACGCAGGCCACGCTGCTGCCTAAAAGCAACAGGCTTAATAAGGAATATCGGAGTTTTACAGGCATGATCACGTATCAATCAAATGTTCGATAACACCGAGGGCAGCATAAAATAGTGTGCTTAAATCCTCGGAACGCTGCTTGCCGCGCCACACAAGGGATACAGGCCGACAAGCTGGCGATAATCATACTCTTAACGTGAATGTTTCAGCTACGAGAAGATGTAATAATTATGTTTCTGGTTGTGAGTTCAATATTCAGATCGTCATCCAGTTTTTGACTAACAATAATGAATACTATCTCCCCCCCAGCATGGCTATATCGCCCCGTTCTCCACATTGCGCGCCACAATAAACAGGCGAGGAAATGCCAATAACACCTTTCCATCGGCACGTGGTGTATAGACTTGCTCGAGCTCGAATAAATAACGACGAAGAAACTCTGGTCGCTGACTCTCGTTGAGTTTATCGAGGAAGGGACGCAATCCGGTGGAACTTAACCAATCAATGATTGCAGAGGCCGATGGCATAACGTGGTAATAGGTGGTGCGCCAAATATCGACGTTACACCCCTGTAGCGCCAGCAGATCGTAATACTCCTCGGTAGTCAGCAGTTTCTTACGTACCGATTCAGCCTCACCATTCAGACTTTCCCATGGCCCTTCCGCCGCCACCTTTCGCATCAGTGCATGAGAAGGCTGGTTGAGATTGTCTGGCATTTGAATGGCCAGAACCCCATTATCCGCCAGCTGCGCGACCAAATGAGGCAACAGGGTTTCATGATCCAACACCCACTGCAAAGCCGCGTTGGCATAGATCACGTCCTGCGCTTCTTCGGGCTGCCAATGGCTAATATCCGATTGTACAAACGTACACTGCGGTAATCGTTCTTGCGCTTTTTTGAGCATATTGAGCGAGGTATCTACGCCGGTCACCTGCGCCGTTGACCACGCCTGCGCTAAGAGCGCCGTGCTGTTACCTGGCCCGCAGCCTAAATCGCTAACCCGCGTAGCGTGAGGATGATTAATTCTGGCAAGCAGTTCACGCGCTGGACGCGTTCTTTCCGCCTCAAAGCGTAAATACAGTTCGGGATCCCAATCGCTCATGACGTTTTCCTTTAAGCAGAATCTTCTGTTGGATAGTCAAATTTATGGTTTGCCACGCGTCTAAGCAGGCTAACAGCGCCGCCTTTCTCTTTATTCGGAACATATCCCGTTCACGGGTATCTCGCCTTGATGACTTTAGCTATAGTTTCGCATCCAAGCCAGTAAGAAAACGCAAAAAAGCGCGCCCTTTCAAGGAGTCATAATGTCCATTAAAGATATGTTATTAGCCCTGTGTGTCGTCGTTATCTGGGGGGTAAACTTTGTGGTCATCAAGGTGGGCTTGCACGGCATGCCACCTTTGCTCCTCGGCGCACTGCGTTTTATTCTGGTTGTGTTTCCGGCGATATTCTTTGTACCACGGCCAAAAATCCCATTGAAAGGGATTGTTATTTATGGGCTTACCATCAGCTTCGCACAGTTTGCCTTTTTGTTCTGCGCCATCAATCTAGGTATGCCGTCTGGTATTGCCTCCGTCGTATTGCAATCGCAGGTGTTCTTTAGCGTTTTGCTTGGCGCATTGATTCTTGGTGAGAAAATCAAACGCAGTCAGGTCGTCGGCATTCTTATGGCTGCGGTAGGCATGCTGGTACTCGCTAAAGGTGGTATGACGGGAAGCTTAACCAACATTCCCTTAATCGCCCTGCTCTTTACGCTGGCGGCGGGATTCTCATGGGCATGCGGCAACATTACCAACCGTTCTATCATGCAAAATGCGGGCAAGACCAGCATTATGTCTTTGGTGGTGTGGAGCGCTTTGGTGCCCATTTTACCTTTTTTACTGTGTTCGTGGCTGTTCGAAGGACAAACCGTTATTGAAAGCAGCGTGCTGAATATTGGCATTCCGACCGTTCTGGCCCTGTGCTATATCGCGTTTCTTTCCACTCATGTTGGCTATGGACTATGGGGAAGCTTGCTGACCCGTTATGAAACGTGGCGCGTAACGCCGTTCGCTTTGCTGGTACCCGTGGTTGGATTAACCAGCGGCGCACTCATTTTAGGCGAGCGAATTTCGACTCTACAGATCTATGGCTTGCTGCTCATCATGCTGGGATTATTGGTGAATGTTTTTGGCGGAAAACTGATGGCTAAGCGGACACGCTGCCCAGCCATTGAGAAAGAGTAGTTAGCGAAAGAGTAGTTAGCGCTATAGACGCTCTATTGTGCGGGCAATATCTGCTGAGGTTTTCAGCGCACGGATTTCACTGAAGACCTCTGAAGCTTCAGCATATTCTTTACGCAAATACCCCAGCCACTGCTTAATGCGAGCGACATGATATAGCCCGGTGTCGCCCTGCTTCTCAAGCCGCACATATTTTTTGAGTAGCTGCATCACCTCAGACCACGGCATTTTAGGTGCATTTTGTTTAATGACACGGCTCAGATTCGGCACGTTTAGCGCTCCACGGCCAATCATCACTGAATCGCAGCCGGTGGCCGCCATGCAATCTTGCGCGCTTTGCCAATCCCAAATTTCACCGTTCGCGATCACGGGAATACTCAGACGTTGACGAATTTCGCCAATCGCTGCCCAATTAATTTTATCGGCCTTATAACCATCTTCTTTGGTACGTCCATGCACGGTAATTTCGGTTGCACCCGCTTGCTGTACCGCATCGGCAATTTCAAACTGACGCGCGCCCGAATCCCAGCCAAGACGCACCTTCACCGTGACGGGTAAATGTGACGGTACCGCTTCACGCATCGCTTTGGCGCCGAGATAAATCATCTCAGGATCTTTGAGTAACGTCGCGCCGCCGCCGCTGCCGTTGACCATTTTCGAGGGGCAGCCACAGTTCAAATCCACGCCCCACGACCCAAGCTCAACGGCACGCGCCGCATTTTCCCCCAACCACTGAGGATGCTGTCCCAATAACTGCACGCGCACTGGGGTTCCTGAAGGCGTTAGGCTTTGATTCGCCAGTTCGGGGCAAAGACGATAATAGACTTTTTCAGGCAGCAGGCTGTCCACCACGCGCACAAATTCGGTGATGCAGAGATCGTAATCATTCACTTCGGTCAGCAGTTCACGCACCAAAGAGTCGAGAACCCCTTCCATCGGCGCTAAGAGCACCCGTTTTACTGTCTGCATAAATCAGCCTGCATAATCATCGTTATTATTAGCGCCTAAATTTGAGGCGCAAATGGTACTGAGTTCAGCGCTCACTCGCAACGGGAGAACAACGCGCCAGCACATTCAACAATAATTCCACCCATTGCCGTGCCATTGCTTCGCTCTCAACGTTGGTAAATCCTAATATTAGTCCGTGAGAAGAATTTTCAGCGCCATGATACCAAACGCTGAGTGCCTCCAACGCAAGCCCCTGTACCCGCGCCTCTCTTTCAACCAAAGCATCATCGAAACATTCGGGTAACCGCACCAGCAAATGCATACCGCCAGCCTGAAGCTCGGTGGTTAGCCGATAACGCGTCTGTCGTTGTAATGCCTGCACCAGCCAAATTCGGCGTTGAGCATACAAACTTCGCATTTTTTTTAGATGACGATAAAACTGCCCAGAATAAATAAACTGCGCGGTAGTAGCCTGCATGAGCGTGGGACACACACAGGGATACGTTCGCATAGTCTGATGAAATTGAGGTAGTAGAGATTCCGGCACCACCACATAAGCAATACGCAACCCCGGAAATAGCACCTTGCTAAAAGTGCCGACGTACAGCACGCGCTCCAGCTGATCTAAGCTTTTCAGCGCCGGTAGCGGATGCCCTTGGTAGTGAAATTCGCCGTCATAGTCATCTTCAATGATCCAGCTTTGCTGGCGTTGCGCCCACGCTAAAAGCTGCATGCGTCGTGGCAGGCTAAGTCCTAAACCAAGCGGGCTTTGATGTGCTGGCGTCACCAGCGCTGCGCGTGCCTGTGGATGATCGCGCACGCCTTTTTCCACGCACAACCCCTGTTCATCAACCGGAATAGGCACGGTACTAACACCAAAATCTTGCAACACATGCCACGGGAACGGAAAACAGGGTTCTTCTAACCAAACTTCATCCCCGCGTTTTAATAAGGCATTTGCAATCAGTGACAGTACAGAACGATATCCTGCCGCGATAAATATCTGATGCGCTGCGCAGCGAATACCGCGCGAGATGTGCAAATATCCGGCTAACGCCTCCCGCAGCGCAAGAAAACCTTGAGGTGCAGGATGAGAGAGCTCTTCCCGCCGGGTCTGGCGCGCGCACTGACTTAATAGACGGTTCCATTGTCCTAAAGGAAATGCATCCAAAGCAGGTGCGCCAAGTTGAAACGGCAACAGCTGTGAAGAAGGCAAAGGCATACCGGCATGGCGAGGTGTTTCTAATATCGGTTTAGGTATCTCAATGTTTTTCGCTATATTTAGCCGCCGAGAAACCCGCGTTCCGCCCTGTTGGCTATTTTCGATATATCCTTCACCGCTCAGCAATCCATAAGCGGCCTCAACGGTGCCACGGGCAACGTTTAAATCGCTGGCCAAACCACGCAGTGAAGGCAACCGCTCACCTGGAGCCAGTACCCCATCGGCAATCGCCATCTTAATACGTTGATAAATTTGGCGATAAATTGGCTCTTTTGCTGAATGGTCTACGACGAGGAAAGGATGAGGTGCCGCCATAACATGGCCTATAAAAATAGTAATAATATGGCTCTATATACTAGGCCATATTGAGCGTAAAGTCGCTTTATCAAACCATGACAGCGATGCTCTTTGGTGCTGTTCAAATGTATTTTACGGAGAATAAACATGTCACATCTGCGTCTCGCCTACGGCAAACTTTCCCCTGAGGCCTACAACGGCTTAATTCAAACCAGCATGGCATTAAGCAAAAGCTCATTAGGCCATCTGGTTGAACTTGTTTACCTGCGCATTTCCCAGATCAACGGCTGCGCATTTTGCTTGGATATGCACAGCACGGCGCTGCGTAAAGCCGGTTACAGCCAACATAAAATGGATGTTTTATCTGGTTGGCGTATGGCAGAAGCGTTCGACGCGCGTGAACGTGCGGCGTTAGATTGGGCTGAAGCTGTTACGCATATTTCATACTGCGGAACATCGGATGAATTATTTGCGACGTTGAAAGAACACTTTAACGATACTGAAATTGCTGACTTAACTTTTGCCATTAGCCTCATGAACGCCTTCAACCGTATGGCAATCAGCATGCGTCAGTAACGCCTACTTTCACGCAGGGAAATGGGTTAACACAAAGTCAACCCACGCTCTGACCCTTGGCGGCAAATCCGCCGAGGGATACCAGATATGCATGGAACGCGCTTGCGGCCAAAAAGGCTCCAGAATCGGTATTAAACGCCCACTGTGAAAGTGTTCCTCAAGATACCAATCCGCCAAACACACAATACCCATATGACTTAGCGCTGCATCCACCAAACAGTCTGGCGATGTGGCAATAAATGACGCTTGCTGCTCGTTCACGCTGCCTTCGTGATCCCACCACGTCATCAGCTTTCCGCTACCTGAATTTCGATGTATCAGGCGGCAATGCGAGAGGAGATCGCCTAGCGTTTGTGGCGTGCCAAAACGCGCTAAATACTCAGGAGATGCCGCCATTTTGCTGTAGGCCATACACATTTCACGCCCCACCAATCGGCTGTCGGTGGCGGTGCGTTGGCCAATCGCCACATCTATATTCTCACCGATAAGATTCACTAAACGCGGCTCCATCTCGAGATCGATGGTCACCTTAGGAAAGCGTTGACTGAATAGAGGGAGTAGTGGCATCAGTCGATGGCGACCAAAACCGGGGATTACGCTCACGCGAACTAACCCTGAGGGTTCTTCACTCAGCTTTCGATCGTCTAATTCCTGATTTAAAGCCTGCCATAATGGCGTTATCCGACGGCGAAAATCCGTCCCCTCTTCAGTCAGCATGACAAAATGCGTGTTGCGCGCAAATAAGCGAATATTTAAACGCATTTCTAATGCCCGAACATTCTTACTCACCGCCGCTGCGCTAATGCCCAATTGACGCGCCGCGGCGGAAAAGCTTTGCGCCTCTGCCGAGGCCAAAAAAGCGGGGATTAATCGATACACGTCTACAGGCAATGCCATGCTTTTAACCTTAGGTTGAAACAGATTTACTGTTTTACAGGCTACACCACCGCGCAAAGAAATGAAAAAATACCCACATCGCGAACGTTATCATCTCGCTATCATTGAAATCACAAGAGAAAATCTATGAAAAAAGTGCTGGTATTAGCTGCGCATCGTTTTCCCGATCAATCACGCATCAGCCATGCTGCGATTGATGCATTGAAAACTCAGAAAAACGTCACGGTGAATGAGCTTATGCGTCACTATCCTGATTACAACATCGACGTAGAACGCGAACAAAAATTGCTCGTTGAGCACGATATTGTGGTGATGCTCTTCCCCTTCTATTGGTATAGCTCTCCGGCGATTTTAAAAGAGTGGCAAGATGCCGTATTAACTTATGGTTTTGCCTATGGCAGCCAAGGCAACGCATTACATGGCAAATCGCTGATGATCGCGACCTCTACAGGAGGTAATGCGCAGGCGTACACCGCCGAGGGGTACAACCGCTACCCTGTTGAAAGCCTTTTATTACCGTTTAACAACATAAGTCATTTGGTTGGCATGCATTGGCTAGATCCGTATTTGATTCAGGGTGCCAACGATATTACCGATCAATTAATTGATACTGGTGTGAATGGATTACTGAGCAGAATCCATGAATTACAAAACGCCGACTGATTTTTAAAGCTGTCATCCTCTGCGCTGGAGGATGACAGACCAAACTCGTCTTATTCAAAATAAGCGGTTTTAAGAGGGTTTCTTCTCTTCCCATTTACCCCAAGGATTTGGCTCCGAGACTTGGGCCTCTTGGCTGGCAGCAGGAGTGTCCGCCAGTGAATCAATATACAGCTCTTCCACTTTTTGCCGAGCCCATGGGGTGCGACGCAAAAACTTCAGGCTAGATTTAATGCTGGGATCGCTTTTGAAGCAGTTAATGCTGATAATCTTCGCCAACTCAGCCCAGCCATAACGCTCCACCAGTGATGTCAGCAAAGCTTCCAGCGTGATGCCATGCAAAGGGTCTTTAGAAGTTTGGGCGTTCATGAAAATTCCTGTCGGCAATGGACTCTTTACGAGTTTAAAAAATTTTCGCACACCATACTGACTGCGGCCTGAGAGTGCAAGCCGCTGACATATTGAAGTGCCCAGCGGCTTTATGGGTATTAAGACATCGCAATGAACTGATCGCGCAACGCCTGAATATCGTCCCTCAGGCTCGCCGCCTCTTCAAACTCAAGGTTCTGAGCATGTTTATACATCTGTGCTTCCAGATCGCGAATTTTCTGCTCGATCTGTTTTGGCGAAAGCGCTTGATAGGCCGCAGAAGACTCAGCGGCTTTACTGCTTCGCCCATGCTTCCCTTTGCCGCGTGACGATGCTTCACCCAGTTGGAGAATATCGGAAACTTTCTTATTCAGCGCCTGTGGTGTGATGCCATGCTCAAGGTTATACGCTTCCTGTTTTGCACGACGACGCTCCGTTTCACCAATCGCTTTCTCCATGGAGTTGGTGATGCGATCGCCATAAAGAATCGCTTTACCATTCAGGTTACGTGCCGCACGGCCAATCGTCTGAATCAGCGAACGCTCTGAGCGCAGGAAGCCTTCTTTGTCTGCATCTAAAATCGCGACCAGAGAGACCTCTGGCATATCGAGCCCCTCACGAAGAAGGTTGATACCGACCAGAACATCAAACTCACCGAGACGGAGATCGCGGATGATCTCCACACGTTCAACGGTATCGATATCCGAATGCAGATAGCGAACCCGTACGCCGTGTTCGTCGAGATATTCGGTTAAGTCCTCCGCCATTCGCTTGGTCAACGTAGTGACCAGCACACGCTCATTAATTGCCTCACGAATACGAATTTCAGAGAGCAAATCGTCAACCTGTGTGGCAACCGGGCGCACCTCAATTAATGGATCAAGCAAACCGGTCGGGCGCACAACCTGATCGACAATATCGCTACCCGATTTTTCGAGCTCATAATTACCCGGCGTTGCAGACACATAGATGGTTTGCGGTGCCAAGGCCTCAAACTCTTCAAAACGCATTGGGCGGTTATCAAGCGCCGAGGGGAGGCGGAATCCATACTCCACCAGCGTCTCTTTACGTGCTCGGTCGCCGCGGTACATACCGCCAATTTGAGGAATGGTTACGTGGGATTCATCAATCACCAACAGTCCATCAGCAGGAAGATAATCAAACAACGTTGGCGGAGCTTCACCCGGCTTACGCCCAGAGAGATAGCGAGAATAGTTTTCAATGCCCGAGCAGTAGCCTAATTCGTTCATCATTTCGAGATCGAACTGCGTACGCTGCGTCAATCGCTGCTCTTCCAGCAGCTTGTTGTTGGCCAACAGCACCTTACGTCGCTCCGCCAAATCCACCTTAATATCTTCCATCGCCTGCAGGATGCGTTCACGCGGCGTTACGTAATGCGTTTTTGGGTACACGGTAAAACGCTGAACTTCTTGGATTAGCTGGCCTGTTAATGGGTCGAACAGCGATAAGCGTTCCACTTCCTCATCAAACAGCTCAACGCGTAGGGCTTCATCCTCAGATTCAGCGGGGAAAATATCAATCACTTCACCGCGAACTCGGAAGGTACCGCGCTGAAAGGCCTGATCGTTGCGCGCGTATTGTAGCTCGGATAAACGACGTAAGATGGCTCGCTGATCGATGATCATACCGCGCGTTAAATGCAGCATCATTTTCAGATAGGCATCAGGATCGCCCAAACCGTAAATAGCTGAAACCGAAGCGACAACAATGACATCTTTGCGCTCAAGTAGTGCTTTAGTCGCTGAAAGCCGCATTTGTTCAATATGTTCGTTTACCGAGGAGTCTTTCTCGATAAAGGTATCCGAGCTCGGTACATAGGCCTCAGGCTGGTAATAGTCGTAATAGGAGACAAAATATTCCACGGCATTTTCTGGGAAAAACTGCTTCATTTCGCCATAAAGCTGTGCCGCCAACGTTTTGTTTGGTGCCATGACCATGGTTGGACGGTTGAGATCGGCAATCACATTGGCAATCGTAAACGTCTTACCTGAACCCGTTACGCCCAGCAGCGTTTGATGTGCCAAACCATTTTCTAAACCTGCCTCTAAACGACGAATCGCCTCAGGCTGGTCGCCGTCTGGCTTGAATGCAGAATGCAATTTGAACGTTTTACTCATGAATCAATACCTTGCTTAAATGCATTTGTCTTTTAGAAGGGCCATGGCATTTTCGAATGCTTAATCGTCCGACATTGATTATGGAAGGCCTACCCAATTTTTCCACTGACTCTGTATATCCCTTGCTAGGGATTTCTTCACACAATCAGAAAATCATGTTCACCGTACTGCGAGAAGAGGAAAGCTATGATACTGGATATAAAACCAGCTTTAAACCTTATCTGCACCGTTTTGTATATTTCCCCACGCTATGTCACCGCCTTAAACAACTGCCAAAAACCTAAAATTACATCCGTTTTACAATTTTCACCTACCGGTGACATTTATCCCCAACGCGGCTCGCGAATTAACTTTTTTAGCCTGCACTTGTCAAGGCCGTTTTGTTGCGCAACGCGATTCTTTATCTAGTGCTTGATTTTAAATAACCCATTGAATAAAAACAGTTTTAAAATATAGTTATCATATCAACCAAAGCGTGCGAAAGCCGCTCTGGCTCTGGACTTTGAGGAGTTCTCTAAACCTAATGCACAAGGTTATCCACAGGAATAGTGGATAACTTGCACCACTCCGCTTGGCGCTTGAGTTACGGAAAAATGACAATCTGTCAGTAAATCGATGCCGGAGTCCTTTTTTTAGTTAATTTTTTAGCTATTTTTTCTTTTTGATATACTTATTCGCACTAACAAAAGTGCTTGCTAGGGTAACTTATTTCGTCATCCGAGGATTCAGCGCTTGATCTTTTATTCCCTTAATGAACTATGCTTGCACCGCTGTGTTTTTTTTGAGCACCTCCATAGTGCGGAATTTATCAGCATTTTTTTGCTCTCTTTTTAGGGTTTCATTCGCTCTTATTAAGATTGACCAACAGCGATTCAAACAATGAATCCATTCATGCTTTTGTTGTTAATGTTTTGTACGGGAAATGACTTTTTGGTTGCAGTGTTCTCAACCGCTATTTTCTTAGCCAGCCAGAAATCTCTCGCTGAAAACCGCTATCAGCTTCGTTGATGGCACGATGTAAATTGCACTGCATATTGACCGCTGCCAGCTCTAATAACCGGGGGTCTATAGTGTAGTTTTTAACATCTCTTAACCATGTCAGAACGCTAGCAAGATGCCAAATGGACGTTTTCCCCTGATGCAGAGGGGCAGGGAAACTAATCCCTCCTTGCTCCATTAATTTACGCATATTTTGGCGAGAAAAACCCAAACGCTCGGCAATATCCGTTAGGCCAACAAAATCAGGCGCAGCCTCACACAGTACGGCATGTGGCATTACGCTCAACACATCTTGAATAGCCGTCGATATCGCCTCATTGGCATCCTCGGCCGTGCGACAAAAGTTCATGGCAATACGACCAGCAACCCCTACACCGATGGTGGCATCGGTGCAACCTGCCGCGCCTAATACCTCAAGATAGTTTGCTGGTTCATCATTCTGATCTGGCAAAGAAAAAATGAGTGTAAATTCATAATCCTTCATGTTCTATCCTCAGTTATTGCTTGGCGTGATGAGCGCAATGCTCAACGATTTTTTTTAACTGGCGCGCATGGTTTTCCACATTCTTTGGCGTAGACCAAATGCACGTAATGCAAAACTCACCGCAACGGCACTTCTCCTGCGGATAGGGGCAATACATTTTCCCCCACGCATGACTGCCGCCCACTTCAATGCGCCAGCCGTTCAACTCAACAAAATTAAGCGCCTGTTCAATTTCCTTTTTAGGATGTGCCGCTCTGCTCATTTTCTGCTCCAAGCTTAAAAAAACACCATTAAGTTGTCAAGTGACAACCTTCATTTAAGTCAGAGCAAAATACACGACATAAAAACAGACCAACAGAGGGAGTTAAGAAGACTGGAATCCGCTACGCAAAATAGTTTTGCGTAGCGTTGTATTACATTAATTCAGGGAAGGGAGATCCAAATATGCCGCGAGCGCTTTCGCATCGGCGTGCGGGATATGGGGGATTTCACCCAAGCATGGCGCGGGTAATAATCGCTTGAGCGTTGCCATATATTCAGCGTGGCGTTTTCCTGGCTCTACCACACAGTTAGCCACCCACCCGCCCAACCTTAAACCAGATTGCGCAACTGCCTGTGCCGTAAGCAAAGCGTGATTAATACAGCCAAGTTTTACGCCCACAACGAGGATCACCGGAAGCTGTTCTCGAATCACCCATTGCGCAAAAGACGTGGTCTCACTGAGCGGCGTGAACCACCCTCCTGCGCCCTCTACCAGCGTCCAATTCGACTTTTTGCGCAACGCCATCAGCCCCTTTGACATCACATCAAATTCGATCGGTCGATTTTCATCAGCGCTAATAATGTGTGGCGACGTTGGCTCTTCAAAAGTATACGGATTCACTTCTTCATAGCTGACAGATATTGAAGAGGCCGCTTGTAAAGCAAGCGCATCGGTGTTTCGCAGTTTTCCCTCATGCCATTCACTGCCAGAAGCTACGGGTTTATATCCAACCGTGCCTTTTCCTTGCAGAGTCGCGGCTTCCAATAGCGCGCTACTGACGACCGTTTTTCCCACTTCAGTGTCAGTTCCGGTAACAAACCATGCCTCGTTTAAGCAAGGCAGGTCATATGTCTTTTCATTCACAATGCAAAACTCCGATGACCAACTGATAACTCAAAGGCAGACCTTCGGCCTGTTGAGGATAAACACGGGCAAGGTGCGCAAAACGCCCACGGCTAGTTAGCCCTGAGTCTCGACCTTGGTGTAAATGCGTAGCACCAATGCCTTTGAGTGACTTCATTAAGGTAATCACATCAGGATAAAATTCAGTCTCATGGATTAACTGTAAATCATGTGGAAATGGCTCGCAGGCCAGTTTAATGGCGTCAAATGCTAAAAACTGGTTAACATGGGTTTGGCCATCCACTTGCCGCCAAGCTTGAGCTAACTCCGTGAGGGAACCTTGGGCCAACGTTGAGAACACCACTTTTCCCCCAGGCTTAACGACGCGGCACATCTCAGTCAATGCAGAACCTAAAGAACCACACCACTGAATAGCCAGATTGCTAAAACAGAGATCGACACTGTTATCCGATAACGGAATGTGTTCAATATCAGCAAGGAGATATTCATCCGCGCTATCTAAAGCTCGCGATTTCTCAAGCATACCCTCAGCTAAATCGAGAGAGATAACCTGTGAACCTGCGCGGCGGAACTCACGGCTAAAAACGCCGGTACCGCAGCCCGCATCCAGCACTTTCAGGCCTGAGAGGTTATCGAGCTGAGCTAAAAGCAATTCTCCGCACCGCCGCTGAAAACCGGCAACGGCGTCGTAGCTGTCTGCTGCGCGGCTAAATGCCGCCGCCACCGCAGATTTATTGACGCTATATGCGTGCAGTGACATGCAGCGCCTCCAATAAACGGTTTATATCCTGCGTGCTATGCGCTGCGCTGAGGGTAATTCGCAGCCGTGCGGTTCCGGGTGGAACCGTTGGCGGACGAATAGCGCTGACCCAAATCCCCTGCTCACGCAGTTGCTGAGCTAAATTCAGCGCAGCCTGATTCTCACCGACAATCACGGGCTGAATCGCTGAGCTGGAATCCATCAACGTTAAGCCTAAATCGTTTAATCCCTGACGAAGCTGCGCTACGTTATGATTTAGTTGGCTGCGTAGCTCATCACCGTCACGCACACGACGCAGCGCAGCCGTGAGCGCACAGGCCTGAGCGGGAGGCATGCTGGTGCTGTATATCAAGTGGCGCGCAAACTGGATGAAATACTCAGCAACGGCATCAGAACACAAAACGGCGGCGCCGCTGAGCCCGAAGGCTTTGCCAAATGTCACCACCAGCAATTCCGGTTTCACCTTCTGTGCATCGCAGGTGCCGCGCCCCTGCTCACCGCACACGCCAATACCGTGTGCATCATCCACCAGCAGCCACGCCCCTGCGCGTTGACTTTGTTGATGCAGAGCCGCCAACGGCGCACTATCGCCACCCATGCTGAACACGCCTTCAGTCACCACCAGCGCTCGTCCTTCCCTATCGCTGTTCAGCAGTTTGTTGAGGGAATCTGGTTGGTTATGTTGAAAACGTCGCAGCGTTGCTGGGGATTGGATGGAAGCTTCCATCAGCGACGCATGGCTGAGCTTATCAGCAAAGATGCCGTCGCCTTTTTGCATCAGCGCGGCGATAACGGCCTGATTGGCCGCATACCCCGAGATAAACAGCAAGGCACGCGGATAATCTAACCATGCGGCGAGCTGTTGTTCTAATTCCGCATGCGCAGTGGTGAAACCCGTGACATGTCCAGAACCCGCACTGCCTACGCCATAGCGCTCAGCGCCTTGTTGCCACGCGTTGATAACCGATTTATCGCGGCTAAGGCCAAGATAGTCGTTAGATGAGAAATTGAGATACGATCGCCCATTCACATGGATTTCACGCCCGCTGCCCGTTTCACTCACGATCCGCGAACGATAGGCTCCGGCTAAGTGACGCTCAGCCAGCGCATTCTCGATATGCTGTTGAAAATTCATCATGATTACACGGCGGCGTTATAAAACTGATCCGTATCGGCATGCAGCAATTGTTCGGTGAGGTGCTGCTGTTGCTGATTGTCGCCGTGTTCAGTTTCGGTCAACTGAGGATTCAGCCCCAGTTTGCGGAATAGCTGAACATCTTTATCTTCACCCGGATTCGGCGTGGTAAGCAGCTTGCAGCCGTAGAAAATGGAGTTGGCTCCCGCCATAAAACACATGGCCTGAGTTTGCTCATTCATTTGCTCACGACCAGCTGAAAGACGCACGTAAGACGTTGGCATCATGATGCGCGCGACGGCAATGGTACGAATGAAATCAAAGGCATCCACATCGTCGTTATCCGCTAACGGCGTTCCTTTGACCTTAACCAACATATTAATCGGCACACTTTCCGGCGCTTTAGGCAAATTCGCTAGCTGTGTAAGCAGGCCGGCTCTATCACGTACGGTTTCACCGAGTCCAACAATGCCACCTGAACAGACTTTAATACCGGCATCGCGCACTTTTCCCAGCGTATCCAAACGCTCCTGATAGCTGCGGGTCGTGATAATGCTGCCGTAAAATTCCGGCGAGGTGTCGAGGTTGTGATTGTAATAATCCAACCCCGCATCGGCTAAGCGGTTAGCTTGTTGGTCGGATAGCGTTCCGAGCGTCATGCAGGTCTCCATCCCCATTTCTTTGACGCCCTGCACCATTTGCTCAAGGTATGGCATATCGCGATCGTGCGGGTTTTTCCATGCCGCGCCCATGCAGAATCGCGTGGAACCGGCTGCTTTAGCCTGTCGCGCAGAATCAAGAACCTGCTGCACTTCCATCAGTTTTTCGGTTTCCAATCCCGTTTTATAGCGCGAGCTTTGTGGGCAGTATTTGCAATCTTCAGGGCAAGCACCGGTTTTAATCGAAAGCAGCGTGCTTACCTGCACCTGACGCGGGTCAAAATGTTGGCGGTGAACCTGCTGAGCCTCAAACATTAACTCGAGGAACGGCTTTGCAAACAGAGCTTGGGCTTGCTCTAATGTCCAGTGATGACGATCTGCCATGATGGCAACTCCCTATTCAATTTGAGGGGAAAAAGTGTCGTCAGTTTAGAAAAAAGCGGTACACTGTCAACCAAATGATCACAATTTTAGTTTACCAATACTTATTATGACCCCATCTGATATCGAGTTCGACCGCCGCCATATCTGGCATCCGTACACGTCAATGACCCAACCGTTACCCTGTTATCCCGTGACTTCGGCACACGGCTGTGAACTGCATTTGGAGGATGGACGTCAGTTGGTCGACGGCATGTCTTCGTGGTGGGCCGCGATTCACGGGTATAATCATCCCGCGCTAAACCACGCCGTGACTCAGCAACTTTCATCCATGTCACATGTGATGTTTGGCGGGATCACCCACCCTTCCGCCGTTGCGCTATGTCAGCGCTTGGTGAATATCACACCTGAAGCACTGGAGTGCGTTTTCCTCGCAGATTCCGGTTCCGTCGCCGTGGAAGTGGCGATGAAAATGGCATTGCAGTACTGGCACGCCCGAGGAGAGAAACGTCAGCGGTTTTTAACCCTGAGCAACGGTTATCACGGTGACACTTTCGGTGCCATGTCGATATGCGATCCGAAAAATTCCATGCACAGTTTGTATCAGGGATACCTTCCAGAGCACCTGTTTGCGCCGGCTCCACAGTGTGCATTTGGCGATGAGTGGAATGAAATGGACTTTGTGCCTTTCGCCCGCTTGCTGTCGGCACATCACCAAGATATTGCGGCGGTTATTCTGGAGCCTATTGTTCAAGGCGCCGGAGGGATGCGTTTCTATCATCCGCGTTATCTTAAGCTCGTTCGAGCCGCCTGCGAGCGTCATGGGATTTTGCTCATTGCCGATGAAATTGCGACGGGATTTGGCCGTACCGGCAAGCTTTTTGCCTGCGAGCACGCGGGGATCACGCCAGATATTTTATGTTTAGGCAAAGCCATAACCGGTGGCTATATGACCTTATCTGCCACTATCACCACGCGAAACGTGGCAGAAACGATTAGCAACGGCGAAGCGGGATGTTTCATGCATGGTCCAACGTTTATGGGTAATCCACTCGCCTGCGCAACGGCGGTGGCCAGCTTGGATATTCTTGCTAGCGGAGAGTGGAAAACGCAGGTCGCGGCGATAGAGCAACAGCTACAGCAAGAGCTCTTGCCGCTTAATGAACATCCTCAGGTAAAACAGGCTCGCGTCTTAGGGGCTATCGGCGTCATTGAAACCCATAAATCGGTGAATATGGCTAACTTACAGCGCTATTTCGTCGAACAAGGGGTTTGGGTACGTCCTTTCGGTAAATTAATTTATCTGATGCCGCCTTATATTATTTCTGCCGAACAGCTCACCAAGCTCACTCAGGCTGTATCCACCGCCTTAGATCAAGCCGAACACTTTCTGGAATAGCGTAATAAAAAAAACCTAGCAGTAACCCTGAAATTTCAGAGTCTCTAATTCCTGTCTACGCTTATTAGCGAGATCACTTTTTGATGATCTAATTTTTGTTTAAATAATAAGCGACATAACGATAACTCACACCTATGAGTGTGAATACGCACTAATAATCGAATTAGACAGGAGTTATAGATGAAGAAATGGCCACTCGCGCTGATGGCTTCAGCGCTTTCTCTCGCACTATTACAGGGCGCTAACGCCGCATCCATGCCCGCCGTTGAGGCCAAAAACGGCATGGTTGTTAGCTCTCAACATCTGGCATCTCAGGTTGGGGTTGATATCCTCAAGCTGGGAGGTAATGCCATTGATGCGGCTGTTGCCGTCGGCTACGCCCAAGCGGTGGTTAACCCTTGCTGCGGTAATATCGGCGGTGGTGGTTTTATGACCATACATTTGGCCAACGGCGAAGACACTTTCATTAACTTCCGCGAAACGGCACCGGCAGCCGCCAGTGCGAATATGTATCTCGATGAGAAAGGAAACGTGAAGAAAGGCGCTAGCCTCTATGGTTACCTCGCCGCAGGCGTTCCTGGAACAGTTTTAGGGCTCGACACCGCACAGCGTAAATATGGCAAACTCACACGCCAACAGGTGATGGAGCCGGCAATCAAACTGGCTCGCGAAGGTTTTATTCTCAATCGTGGCGATACCGATATTTTGGATACCACCATTGCTAAGTTTCGTGACGATCCCGAAGCCGCACGCATCTTTTTACGCCAAGACGGTGAACCCCTTCAGCCCGGCGATCGGCTTATTCAAACCGATCTGGCCAACACTCTAGAATCTATCGCACAGCACGGTCCCGATGCTTTCTATCAGGGAAAAATTCCTGAGATCGTTGAAGCTGCGGCGAAAAAAGGGGGCGGGATCCTGACAGCGAAAGACTTTGCCAATTATCGTATTGCTGAAACAGCGCCCATCACTTGCTCTTATCGCGGCTATGAATTTGTGTCAGCACCACCGCCAAGCTCAGGCGGAGTAACACTTTGCGAGATCCTCAACGTTTTGGAAGGGTACGACCTCAAAGCAACTGGCTTTAATTCGGCCCAAACCATTCATACCATGACGGAAGCGATGCGCCATGCCTATATGGATCGTAATACGTTTTTAGGCGATCCAGCATTTGTGAAGAACCCGACGGAAAAGCTGCTCAGCAAAGAGTACGCCACCGAAATTCGTAAACAGATCCAGCCTGAGATCGCTACGCCTTCGAGCCGCGTTCAACCGGGTATGGAACCCCATGAAAAACCGGAAACAACACACTACTCGATCGTCGATCATAGCGGTAATGCGGTTTCGACGACCTATACCATTAACGGGCGTTTTGGCTCCGTCGTGATTGCTCCCGGCACCGGATTTTTCCTCAACGATGAGATGGATGATTTCACCGTCAAAGTGGGTGAACAAAATATGTATGGCTTAGTGCAGGGTGCAACCAACGCTATCGCACCGGGCAAACGCCCTCTGTCATCCATGACGCCAACGCTAGTAACCAAAGACGGTAAAGTCTTTATGGTTGTCGGTTCTCCGGGTGGATCGCGAATCATTACCATCACATTGCAAACCGTGTTGAACATTATCGACCACGGTATGGCACCACAAGAAGCCGTCGATGCCCCTCGAATTCATCACCAATGGCTACCGGATGAAGTCTATTTCGAACAACGCGGCCTCTCGCCAGACACCCAAAAATTGCTACAGGAACGTGGCTATAAACTGGTTGAGCAAACACCTTGGGGGGCTGCTGAATTGATTATGGTCGGTCTACCCGGCGCTGCCGGTGTTAGCTCAGAGAGCTCGGGGAATGACTCAGCGGTATCAGGGAAAGTGCGCGAAGGATTTATCTACGGCGCTAATGATGCTCGACGCCCTTCGGGTTCTGCCGTTGGATACTGATTAGCAAATCGAGCCTACTTCCGCCCCTAGCGATTAGGGGCATCCCCCTTTGTGGCCGTTTATCTGTTAGAATACCCTTTCTTTTTTTCACGCGGATGCGCGCAGCTGCATCATTGGGTGAAAACTTCTCAACGTCTATGTGCTGTCATTTTCCTTTCAAACGATGAAGAAGAGATCAAGATAATGCCGTCAGTTTCCTATGACCGAACTCAGGTTGCTCATTGGTTAGGTCATGCGACCTTAGCCAAGGCGCGAGATTACTCGCGAGCCGTTTCGCAACTCCACTGGCAGGGCAATATGCTCACCGCCAAGGTACAGGGAACCGAAAAACGCCCCTACGCGGTGGTTATCTACTTCCACGATAAACAAAATCAGTTACGCATTGAGGGCGAGTGCTCGTGCCCCGTGGGTTTTAACTGTAAACACGTTGCTGCCGTTCTTTTAGCGGGCCTCGAAGAGCAAGAGCCCACTGCCTCCGGTGCACGACCTGAGCTGCTACGTTGGCTAGAGGCTTTTCGCGCTCAACAGACATCTTCTGTTGTCGCTAAAAAACCCACTCAGACCTTAGTCTACGTATTAGCTTGGTCAGAACACCGACAACATCATGAAATTCGGCTCTTCAAGGCAAAGTTAGATAAAGACGGTGCCGTACGCAGCATCGATCAGCAGTGGCACAATATTGAGCCCGCGCTGGTTAAGCCACCTAAATTCGTTACACCTGAAGATTTTCAAATCCTGCGTGAACTGTGGATTGAACGACCGCGTAACGGCATGGCGGCGTTTGAGCTGCAGGGAACCAACGGCGCAGAACTCATTCGCAAAATGATGGCCACTAACCGTTTCTTTGTGATTGATTCCAGCGAGCCTTTATATTTAGGCGAACAACGACCCGGTGAAGTTCAGTGGCAGCGTCTGCCCGATCATCGTTTACGTCCAATACTGCAGGTTCAGCCTCAGGCATCATGGGTATTACCGACCACGCCGCCGTGGTACATCGATACTCAAAGCGGTGAAGCGGGTACCGTCGAGCTCACTCAGCCCTTCGCTCAGTTGGATGAATTCTTGTCCATGCCCCCTATTTCACTGAGTGAAGCACCGTTAGTGGCTGCGGTGCTGGGCGAAATCGCCCCTGAACTCCCGCTGCCGCCTAGCATGAGTTCTTCAGAACTTCGCGTTATTGACGTCGAGCCCGTTCCCGTTTTGCAGCTTGATACCCAAAACGTCTACATGGGCGGTTTCGGCAACTATGGCTATCGTAATTGGCCACTCGACTTTGCAACATTTACCTTTGATTACGATGGGATTAGCGTTGATCCTAAACAGGACACCACCCTATTCCCCGCAGACAACGGCAACGTTATCCAAATTCAACGACGTAGCGAGATTGAAAAACAGCGCGCCAAAGAGCTCAAAAATTGCGGCCTAGAACTCATCACGCTAAGCGATAAAACTCGGCCTCCTGCATTACCTGACACTATTTATGGCCTGCCAAACCCTGAAAGTTGGCCTTCGTTTGTCAGCCATACGCTTCCTACTTTGGAAAACAAAGGCTGGCGTATCGTGATGACCCATGATTCCAACTTTAATATTATTGAAATCAATGACATTAGCGGCAGCATCCAGTCAGCTGATGAAGGGTGGTTTGACGTTGAAATGGGCATTTTAGTCGGCGATCGTACCGTTCGGCTCGAACCATTACTGGCTGACCTGTTTCGTCGCGATCGCCGCTGGTTAGACGGCGAACTCGAAACTATCGACGATGATGAAGGCATTATTCTTAGCACCGAGCAAGGCGAGCGTTTACGCATAGCCGCCAATCGCCTCAAACCGGTCGTTCGCGTGCTTGTCGACCTATTCGCGCAGTTAGGTCATGGCAAAGCAGCGCTGAAGATTTCCGCGCTTGATGCAGGCCGTTTAGCCGCCCTAAGCGATACAGGGCGCTGGCAGTTCCACGGAGAAACCTCAATTCAGGCTTTGGCTCAGCGTTTACAAGATGGGCCGGGGTTGCAGCTAGTGCCGGTCCCGCTAGGCCTTCAGGCGACGCTGCGTGGCTATCAGCATCAAGGCCTAAGCTGGATGCAGTTTTTACGCGAACAAAACATATCAGGCGTGCTGGCCGACGATATGGGATTAGGCAAAACGGTGCAAACGCTGGCGCATATCCTGCTGGAAAAAGAGTCAGGCAGGCTCGATCGCCCGGCGCTTATCGTGGTGCCAACAACCTTGGTGCATAACTGGCGTGAAGAGGCCGCACGATTTACTCCCGATCTTAATGTCCTCGTTCTCAGCGGACCGCAACGAAAAGATCACTTTGATCGCATTGAGCAGTGCGACCTGATTTTGACCACCTATTCTCTGCTGTGGCGAGATCAGAAGGTCCTCACTCAGCATGATTACCATCTGTTGATCCTTGATGAGGCACAGTACGTTAAAAATGCGACGACGCGAGCAGCCACCGCATTACGTGACCTCAATGCGCGCCACCGTTTATGTTTAACCGGCACACCGCTGGAAAATCATCTGGGTGAAATTTGGTCACTTTTCGACTTTTTACTCCCTGGTTTCCTCGGCAGTCAAAAAGAGTTTAACCAGCGCTGGCGCGTACCTATCGAAAGAGACGGAGACGCCGTGCGTCGTGACTTATTGGTGCGACGCATCCGCCCATTCATGCTGCGCCGCCGTAAAGATGACGTTGCTACCGAACTGCCACCAAAAACTACGCTACTACGCACCGTTGAACTAAAGGGCTCACAGCGCGATTTGTATGAAACGGTACGTACCGCGATGCAGGAAAAAGTTCGCACCGCGATTGATTCTCAAGGCATGGCGCGCAGCCACATTATCGTTTTGGACGCATTGCTTAAACTACGCCAAGTTTGTTGCGATCCTCGTTTGGTCAATTTGGAAAAAGCGGCATTGGTTAAGGAGTCAGCCAAGCTCGAACTGCTGCTCGAACTCCTGCCTGAGATGATCGACGAAGGTCGCCGTATCCTATTGTTCTCCCAGTTCACCGGTATGCTGGATTTAATCTCACAGGCATTGGATAAGGCAGGCATAGCCTACGTGACGCTGACCGGTTCAACGGCAGATCGTCATGCGCCAGTACAGCGTTTCCAGCGGGGCGAAGTTCCCCTGTTTTTAATCAGCTTAAAAGCCGGTGGCGTTGGGCTAAATCTGACTGCGGCTGACACGGTGATCCATTACGACCCGTGGTGGAATCCCGCGGCTGAAAATCAGGCTACCGACCGCGCCCACAGAATGGGGCAAGACAAACCGGTGTTCGTTTACAAACTGATTGCTGCTGGCAGCATTGAAGAAAAAATCGTGGCACTACAGGATAAAAAAGCCGCGCTGGCTGACAGTATTTTGTCTGAGGACACCAGCGGTTCCACGAAGTTTTCGGCTGACGATCTTAGTGCGCTGTTTGAGCCGATAACTTGAACCAGCACGGTGAACCACACGAACAGTTTTTCATTTTTCAAATCAGCGCTGAGGTGTAACATTTGCCCTTAATGAGAGCACGCTGATTGTAAATAGATTTATTATTCAATTTATTATCAAAAAACTTATTATTACCTAATAAAGGAATGCTTATGAGCTACCGCATGATTGCGCTTGATCTGGACGGCACCCTGCTAACCAGTCGTAAACAGATACTGCCTGAGTCGCTGGCTGCGCTGGATTTAGCACGCAAAGCAGGTTTAGAAGTGATGATCGTTACCGGTCGCCATCATATTGCCATTCATCCCTTCTATCAGGCGCTTAACCTCAACACCCCGGCGATTTGCTGCAATGGCACCTATCTGTATGACTATCAGGCGCGCAGCGTTCTGGCATCAAACCCGCTGACCGCGGCTCAAGCTCATCAGGTTTTAGAGCGCCTAAACGATGCTGATATTCACGGCCTGATGTACGTCGATGACGCCATGCTGTATCAGCAAACCAGCGGCCATGTCATTCGTTCTCATGCTTGGGCGGAATCTTTACCTGAAAACCAGCGTCCAACCCTTCTTCAGGTTGAAAGCCTCCAGCAAGCCGCTAACGATGTTAAAGCGATCTGGAAGTTCGCCACCTCCGATACCGATATTGCCAAATTGCGCGCTTTTGCCAACGGCATCGAAACCGATCTGGGACTCGCCTGCGAATGGTCTTGGCACGATCAGGTCGACGTTGCGCAAACAGGCAACAGCAAAGGTAACCGATTAGCCGAATACGTCGCCTCACGCGGCATTGATATGTCTGAGGTGATTGCCTTTGGCGATAACTTTAACGACATCAGCATGCTCGAAAGCGTCGGGCTCGGTGTTGCTATGGGCAACAGCGCCGACGAAGTAAAAGCGCGTGCTAAAGCCGTTATCGGCGGAAATGAAGAAACATCTATTGCCGATTTTCTGACGCAAAAAGTTCTGTAGTTTCATTCAGCCGTCTCAGCAAGATATCTATTCGAGCCAACCGTATTCGAGTCAACCGATGTTAAAGAGTGAGGGAGGTGTATTCCCTCACACCTTAGCTACGTTTTAGTTTGCTGCTTTTAAATATCATTGAACAGCAGTCTAATCAGCCGCATCGCTGCGACAACGAACTCTAAACGCTGATAATAGACTCATCCGTTTGCTCCCTGCATCAGGAGCATGACGCCTGCATGACTTACCTTTACATTGCCTGTCGCCACGCTGGGATCACATGTTAGGGCGATCGTGCCATACTCCAAGCCAAGACACTGGCCAGCACCACCTGTTCCAGCTAGGACTTAAGAAATCTTTTCCATCCGCATTGGCCCCCCTAACAATACTGATTATATATACAGTTATTAACCTCTGTATATTTCGACAAACTTACAACTATCTTAAGTTATTCACGTATTGCAGATGGCCTGAACCTGTCGCTATACTCTTCTCGTTAGGGTGATCGTGTCGTACATTTTTCGCCTTCGGCAACCAACCGTTAGGCGCATAAACAAAAAACTCCGCACAAGGCGGAGTTTTTTGTTTTATTTACCTGCGGATATTAACGACTGATCGACACACTTTTAATCTGCGCATACAGCTTTTGGCCTACATGAATATCGAGGTCATCACGTGCCCACGGAGTGATTCGCGCCCATAAAATCGCCTCTCCCACCGATAGCTTTACTTCCACTTGCTCGTCGACATCCAAACACTCGGCAACCGTTGCGGTCAAAATATTACGAATGCTCGTCGACGCAGGAGGTTCTAAAACTAACGATACATCCGCAGCATTAATACGGATACGCAGTTGGCTATGCGGCGCAACATCGAGTTTCCCAACCCAAATATGCTGCTCACCCAGCGATAATGCCGTCATGGCATAGTGCTCATGATGCTTTAATACGCTGACATTGAGCACGCTGCTCTGCTCTTCCTTTTGCAGCCAAGGACGTAACGCACTGCTCGCCCAAACCTCTTCAAGTTCGCCAAACGCGCGGACTTGGCCTTGGTCAAGCAACAGCACATATTCTGCCAAGCGCAAAATTTCATCCATGCTATGGCTAACATAAAGGATGGGGATATTCACGTCTTGCGCCAAGCGCTCTAGATACGGTAGAAGCTCACGTTTACGCGGTACATCTAGCGAAGCCAGAGGCTCGTCCATCAGCAAAACTTCGGGAGCCGTTAACAATGCTCGCCCGATTGCTACGCGTTGCTTTTCACCACCCGACAAGCTAAACGGAAAGCGGTCTAGCAACGCTTCAATACCCAGCAGTTGAACAATGCTATCAAACTGTGAACGCATCGACGCAGCCATGCCGTATTCCAGATTTCCACGCACGCGATAATGGGGAAATAAGCGCGCATCCTGAAAAACATAGCCAATGCGGCGCTTTTCCGGCGGTAAACAAATACGACGCGCAGTGTCGACTAATGCCCTGCCATTGAGCACAACAGACCCTTTTTGCGGACGAGTCAGCCCACCAATCACATTAATAAGCGATGTTTTTCCCGCGCCGGATAATCCAAAAATAGCCGTAATACCCTTTGAGGGTAGCGTTGCTTTAACGTCAAGATTCAAATCGCCAAGGCGCTGATGTATATCAAGTTCTAGCATGCGTCTTAGCCTCCTAACCGCTTCTGGCTCCATCGTGCCAGCCATTCAGACAGCAGCAATGAAACCAAAGATAAAACAATCGCAATGGCACACAGGCGAGCAGCATCCGCTTCTGCGCCCGGCGTTTCAATTAGGGTATACATCGCCAGAGGAATCGTTCGGGTTTCGCCAGGAATATTCGACACAAAGGTGATCGTTGCGCCAAATTCCCCCAGAGAACGAGCAAATGCCAGCACGGTTCCGGCGAGAATGCCAGGGAACGAAAGCGGTAGAGTAATGGTGAAAAACACCTTCCATGGGTTAGCGCCTAACGTGCGTGCAGCCTGTTCTAGCTTAGAATCAACCGCAGCCAAAGCGAGACGAATCGCACGCACCATCAGTGGAAAAGCCACCACCGCCGAGGCTAATGCCGCACCATGCCAGCTAAAACTGAAGCTAAAACCGAACCAGTCATAAAGCCACGCACCAATCACGCCCTTACGACCCATGCCGATTAATAATAAATAGCCAATAACGACCGGAGGTAAAACCAACGGCAGGTGAATAATGCTATCAAGCAGGGATTTGCCGGGGAAATTGCAGCGCACCAGCACCCAAGCAGTGAAAATACCGACGGGAAGACTAAAGATAACGGCCGTTCCTGCAACCTGTAGGCTCAGGACGACCGCTTCCCACTCATATGCACTCAGAAACATTAGCGCGGGGTAAATCCATAACGGGTGAAGATAGCCGCGGCTTCCGGCGTGCGCAGATAGTCATAAAATGCCTTCACCGCAGGCGTTTGTTTGTCTTTCACAATGGCCATTGGGTATTCAACAGGCTTATGCGAATCCGCTGGGAAAATACCAACAACCTTCACTTTTTTGCTCGCAACGGCATCAGAACCGTAAACGATACCTAAAGGTGCTTCATCGCGTTCAACCAGAGCCAGCGCCGCGCGCACATCGTTAGCACGCGCCATGAGTGGAGACAGTTCATCCCACGCGCCCAGTTTCTGTAATGCTTCTTTCGCATAGATGCCTGCAGGCACGTGATCAGGATCGCCCACCGCCAAACGACCACCGTTCAGCAATGCTTTCCAATCAGTTTTTTTGTCGATATTTACTTTGTCGATTTTGCTATCTTTCGCAGCGACCAACACCAATTCGTTGCCCAACAGCGTGATACGGGTATCGGCAACCATCGCTTTTTTATCAATCGCGAAATCCATCCACTGTTGGTCTGCAGAGATGAAGAGGTCTGCTGGAGCGCCTTGGTCAATTTGGCGTGCAAGCGTGGAAGAAGAAGCAAAGGAAGAAACAACTTTTACGTCTTTTCCTTTTTCATACTGTGCCGCAATATCCTGCAATGCGTTAGTTAAGGACGCCGCCGCAAATACGGTAACTTTTTCTTGCGCGATAGCAACCTGACTTACGCCAACGGCCAGAACGGTACCTACAACCAACTTATTCCATGCTTTCATCAGTGACCCCATTAAAATGATGTGATGCCCATACGTTATGTATTTGATTATATGACGCAGGCAACGCCAGTGTCACTGACAATATCAGCACGATAGCGGTAAACATGAAGTGGGTTTGATTTATCGAAAAAGTTTGCAGCGTCTCAAACAAAAACGCCCAGCAATCATCGCTGGGCGTTTAATAAAAAATATCACGTTTTAGTGATTAGAACGTTTTTCATCAGAATGACCAACGCCGGAGACAATGTTAAACACTTCTCCCAAGCCATAAATCAAGCCAAGAATGGCAGCCATAACCACGGGAACCATGATTGCAGCAAAAACCAGACTCTTTAATAATTCCAACATAACAGCCTCACTCAGTGTTGGTTGCAGCAATTCAGCCACACTATCTCATACTGACTCATAATACAGAATCTCGCCGCATATATTAAACAGCTTAGCGCAAATTGTACGCCCTAAATGTGCGGTCTGAAGTTATTCACACATGCGGTTTGCGTCTTAGGGCCGTTATCAGCGAAAATGAAAGCATAACCTGTGAAGGATGAACCCTATGCAAGCCGAAATTTTACTGACGCTAAAACTCCAGCAACGCCTGTTTGCCGATCCGCGTCGGATTGAATTACTCAAACAGGTCCGCCATACCGGTTCAATCAGTCAAGGCGCAAAGCTCGCTGGGATCAGTTATAAAAGCGCTTGGGATGCCGTGAATGAGATGAACCAGCTTTCCGAAGAATCGTTGGTCGATCGCGCAACCGGCGGTAAAGGCGGCGGCGGTGCCAAAATCACCCGCTATGGCGAACGTCTCATTGCTCTTTACGACCTGCTTGGGCAGATCCAACAAAAAGCGTTCGACGTGCTAAACAAAGACGATCTTCCATTGGATAGCCTACTGGCTGCTATCGCGCGTTTCTCCTTACAAACCAGCGCCCGTAATCAGTTTTTTGGTACCGTCACCGAACGCGACCACCAGCAGGTACAGCAGCACATCAGCGTACTGCTCGCCGATGGGAAAACCTTACTGCACGCCGCCATCACGGAACAAAGCGCCGAACGTTTAGCGTTATCACCCGGTAAAGAAGTGTTGGTGTTAATCAAAGCCCCTTGGGTGAAACTAACCACCGATGCCGCACTCGCCCATGCTGCCGATAACAATTTAACCGGCAAAGTGAGCCATATTCAGTCGGGCTCTGAAAACAGCGAAGTGCTGGTACAGCTAGACGGCGGTGTTACGCTCTGTTCTACCGTTGATAATCAAACTATGGCCCATCTAAAACTGAGCTTAGGTAAAACGGTAACGGCTCAGTTCAACGCCGATCAGGTGATTTTGGCCACCTTAGCTTAAACGCCGATACCGATAAAATAGCGCTCCCTCTTTAATCGGAGGGATATCGCACCGTTATAGTTCTTTCGTCTGAAATCTCCCGCTGCTAGCCTTGACACCCTACGACGCACTCATTATCCCTAATAGCTGAAAACTTTTTAGGGAGCCGCATGCCGTATGACCTCATTAAGCTTTAGCCAAGCCCGTTTTCGCCTCGGCGATACTCGGACGCTTTTTTTACCTGAACTCACCCTTCATTCTGGCGAAAGCTGGGCGTTTGTGGGCGCAAACGGCAGTGGAAAATCAGCGCTGGCGCGAGCCCTTACGCAGGACTTACCACAGCTTAATGGCGAAGCAACGTCGTCATTTTCCCACCCTATCCGGCTCTCTTTCGAGCAGCTTCAAAAACTGCTCAGCGACGAATGGCAGCGTAATAACACCGACATGCTCAGCGAAGGCGAAGATGATACTGGTCGTACTGCCGCCGAAATTATTCAGTCTGAAGTTAAAGATTCAAAACGCTGCCAACAATTAGCCGCACAGTTTGGCATTGAACCATTGCTAGACCGCCGCTTTAAATATCTTTCAACAGGTGAAACCCGCAAAGCTTTGCTGTGCCAAACGCTGATGAGTCAGCCTGATTTACTGGTGTTGGACGAGCCCTTTGATGGATTAGACGTTAACTCACGTGCGCAATTAGCACAGATATTACAAACGCTAAACGTACAGGGAGTAACAACAGTTTTAATACTCAACCGGTTTGATGATATCCCCGATTTTGTTGAGCACGTTGGCGTGCTGGCTGAATGCGAGCTCACCCTCGTCGGTAACCGCTTAGATGTCTTATCACAAACGTTAGTCGCGCAGTTAGCTCACAGCGAAAGCCTTGCAGATATGCAATTACCTGAAACCGAAGATCCTCGTCAACCAGATCGATTACCTCTCGATCAGCCGCGTATCATGCTTAAAAATGGCTGCGTTCACTATAACGATCGCCCCATTCTCAACCATCTTGATTGGCAGGTTGATCCTCAACAGCATTGGCAGATCGTCGGCCCCAACGGCGCAGGTAAATCTACGTTGCTCAGCCTGATCACCGGCGATCACCCACAGGGATATAGCAACGATCTCACGTTGTTTGGCCGTCGTCGCGGCAGCGGTGAAACCATTTGGGATATCAAAAAACACATTGGCTACGTGAGCAGCAACCTGCATCTGGAATATCGCGTTAGCATCAGCTTGCGTAACGTCATTTTGTCTGGCTTTTTAGATTCCATTGGTATTTATCAGGCCACGTCTGACAGGCAGGAAAAACTAACCGATCAGTGGCTAGAGATGCTAGGCATGCAGGCGCTGAGTCATCATCCTTTCCACGATCTCTCATGGGGTCAACAACGTTTGGCGCTGATCGCCCGGGCGTTAGTGAAACATCCGGCACTGCTGATTTTAGATGAACCACTACAAGGGCTTGATCCCATTAACCGCCAACTGGTTAAACACTGGATTGATATTCTGATGACCGATGGCAATAGCCAGCTGCTGTTTGTTTCTCATCATGCAGAAGATGCCCCCGAGTGTATAACCCACCGTCTGACGTTTGTCGCTGAAGGCGATACCTATCGCTACCAAACCGATCGTTTATAACGCCCTGCTCATCCGCTTTGCCTCTCTCTACAGGGCTTTACTTATCTTAAAGCCCGCTTCTCAGAGCAGTTAACTAATTTCTCTGTGTTATCATTCGAGCTTAAATATAAAACATAAGGGAATATCTATGTGGGGTGCTCTAGCCGCTTCCTTAGCCGTGCTTTCGTTTCAACGACAGCTATCCGCTTTTTTACTTCTTTCTGCTACAGCGCTGGCGTTCAGCCAAGGCATTCTTAATTTTAATGCTTTAGCCTTTATGGCGGTTGTCATTCTTGCTGGGCTAGCCCGCTATCGTTGGGAACATCAGCAAAAAGGCGGATTCAACAGCGAAATCTTATTGGTGTTAGCCGCAATCGTGCTGTTTCTGCACATGGTGCCCGGCTTCAATAATCCTAAAATTCTCGACAAAGTGATTGCCGGTCCACACAGCGCGCCATTTTCGATGTACTACAACTTCGACAAAGCGCTGGTTCCTTTTATTCTCTTACTTGCGCTGCCGACGTTATTCCGCACGCCGATCGCCGCCTCACGCCCAGTTTGCCAGTGGGTAGTGCTTGGCATTAGCGTTCCAGTTTTATTACTTATTGCCGTGGCGCTTGGCGGCTTGCGGATTGAACTTCACCAGCCCGCGTGGCTATGGCAATTTGCACTGGCTAATCTGTTCTTCGTCTCTTTGGCAGAAGAAGCGCTCTTTCGCGGCTATCTACAGCAACGTCTCAGCGGCTGGTTAGGCCATCTTCCCGCGCTGTTGATTACGGCGGTTATTTTCGGCTTAGCGCATTTTGCCGGCGGCTGGCTGATGGTGATTTTTGCCGGATTAGCAGGCGTGATTTATGGTCTGGCGTGGATGTGGAGCGGTCGGCTATGGGTAGCGACTCTTTTCCACTTTGCGCTGAACATCATTCACCTCTTGTTCTTTACCTATCCGATGTATCACGCATAATTATTAAATTAATCTGCCTCACGGGTCTTCGCCAGAAGGCCCTATTTTAATCACTCAAATTTTGCATTCTCCGCAGTGTAACCGCTACCACACATTCTCGATTTATCTGAACTTGCAGACAGCCTTGTCACGCCGCACAATAGACCCTTATCGGAATCTGAGCCGTTTGCATTGTTGTGTAAACGATTCCATTTATTTAGCATAGATCACCTTTTTCACGGTTTTCTCATGCTACCTTTACTGTATTGAATGTTCCAAAGGAGCGAATCATGATTGTTTTAGTTACTGGTGGTAGCGGTTACATTGGCAGCCATACCTGCGTACAGTTAATCGCCGCTGGGCATACGCCGATCATCTTAGACAATCTTTGCAACAGCAAAGCCAGCGTTTTGGAACGCATCCACACCCTGACAGGCAACACGCCAACCCTTTATCAAGGCGACATTCGCGACCGTTTGTTACTTGACCGTATATTCGCTGAAAACCAGATTGACTCGGTGATCCACTTTGCAGGGCTAAAAGCCGTGGGTGAGTCAGTGCAAAAACCGCTGGAATACTACGATAACAACGTGAGCGGTACGCTAACTCTGCTGGAAGCAATGCGTGAAGCGAATGTCAAAAATATGATTTTTAGCTCTTCCGCCACCGTGTATGGCGATCAGCCCAAAATCCCTTACGTTGAAGATTTCCCTACCGGAACCCCATCAAGCCCGTATGGCCGCAGCAAATTAATGGTTGAACAGATCCTCGAAGATCTGCACCGTGCCGACCCTGAATGGAGCGTTAGCCTGCTGCGCTATTTCAATCCGGTTGGCGCTCATCCATCTGGATTAATGGGTGAAGATCCACAAGGCATTCCTAATAACCTGATGCCGTATATCGCTCAGGTTGCCGTTGGTCGTCGTGATTCTCTGGCTATTTTCGGCAATGACTATCCAACCGAAGATGGCACCGGTGTGCGTGATTACATCCATGTGGTCGATTTAGCCGACGGTCATTTGGCCGCACTCAACGTCATGACAAACAAACCTGGCGTGCATATTTACAACCTCGGCGCAGGCGTTGGTTATAGCGTGCTGCAAGTAGTAAACGCCTTCAGCAAAGCCTGCGGAAAACCGGTGAATTACCACTTTGCACCGCGCCGCGCAGGCGATCTTGCCGCGTACTGGGCTGATTCAACCCGAGCCGACAAAGACCTCAACTGGCGCGTCACTCGCACTCTGGACGATATGGCACAAGACACCTGGCGCTGGCAGTCACAGAATCCGCAGGGCTATCCCGAATAAGTACCTGAATAATATTTAAAGGAGCACCGATAATGACCACGTTTAATCCGGTCGATCACCCTCATCGCCGTTATAACCCATTGACAGATCAGTGGGTGTTGGTCTCTCCGCACCGTGCCAAACGCCCGTGGCAGGGTGCACAGGAAACGCCGTCGATTCAAACGCTGCCACAGCATGATCCCGACTGTTTTCTGTGTGCGGGCAATACGCGTGTTACCGGTGATACAAATCCCGATTACACCGGCACCTATGTTTTTACTAACGATTTTGCAGCGCTGATGCCGGATACACCGGATGCGCCGCAAAACGACGATCCATTGATGCGCTGTGAAAGCGCGCGCGGCACCAGCCGCGTCATCTGTTTCTCACCCGATCACAGTAAGACGTTACCTGAACTTTCTTTACCTGCCCTTGAAGAGATCGTTAAGACATGGCAAACGCAAAGTGCAGATCTTGGGAAGACCTATCCGTGGGTGCAGGTATTTGAAAATAAAGGCGCCGCAATGGGATGCTCTAACCCGCATCCGCACGGGCAGATTTGGGCTAACAGCTTCCTACCCAATGAAGCTGCGCGCGAAGATCGCCTACAGCAAGCCTATTTCGCACAGAATAAAACGCCGATGCTGCTGGACTATGCCAAACGCGAAATAGTCGACGGTAGCCGTACCGTGGTGGAAACCGAACATTGGATCGCCGTCGTTCCGTACTGGGCTGCATGGCCTTTTGAAACGCTGTTGTTGCCGAAAACACACATCTTGCGCATTACCGATCTCAACGCAGAGCAGCGTGCTGATTTAGCCATTGCATTGAAAAAACTCACCAGCCGCTACGATAACCTGTTCCAGTGCTCTTTCCCTTATTCCATGGGCTGGCACGGTGCACCGTTCCATGAGGTTGACTGTGTACACTGGCAGTTGCACGCACATTTCTATCCACCACTGTTGCGCTCTGCAACCGTGCGTAAATTTATGGTCGGCTACGAAATGCTGGCCGAAACTCAGCGCGATTTAACGCCTGAGCAAGCCGCTGAACGTCTACGCGCAGTAAGTGACGTCCATTACCGTGAAGCCAACGCCAAATAAGGAAACGAAAATGAGTCTGCAACAACTTACTACCGTGACACAGGATATTTTTAATCGTTATTTTGGCTATGCTCCGGCAATGACGGTACAAGCTCCCGGCCGCGTTAATTTGATTGGCGAGCATACGGATTACAACGATGGCTTTGTGTTGCCCTGCGCTATCGATTATCAAACCGTGATTAGCTGCGCTAAGCGAGACGATCGCATAGTGCGCGTAATCGCGGCCGACTACGATAATCAACAAGATGAATTCTCTCTTGATGCCGCATTTGAGTCCCATCCCACCATGATGTGGAGCAACTATGTCCGCGGCGTGCTGAAATATCTGCAAATCCGTAATCCTAATTTCGGCGGCGCAGACTTAGTTATCAGCGGCAACGTACCACAAGGTGCAGGGCTGAGCTCGTCAGCATCGCTTGAGGTTGCCGTCGGCCAAGCCTTCCAAGCATTGTACGATCTGCCTTTAGATGGCGTTCAGTTGGCGCTAAATGGTCAAGAAGCGGAAAACAAGTTTGTTGGCTGCAACTGCGGCATCATGGATCAGCTGATTTCCGCGCTGGGCGAAGAAAAACACGCGCTGCTGATTGACTGCCGCTCACTGGCGACGCGCTCAGTTCCCATGCCAAAAGACGTCGCGATCGTGATTATCAATTCCAACGTTAAGCGTGGATTGGTCGATAGCGAATACAACACCCGCCGTCAGCAATGCGAAGCCGCTGCGCAGTATTTCAACGTAAAAGCCCTGCGTGATGTCACGCTGGCAGAATTCGAATCTAAACAAGCTGGGCTGGAATCGCTGACTGCGCGCCGTGCTCGTCACGTCATCACTGAAAACGACCGAACCGAAGCGGCTGCCAAAGCGCTTGCCGCAGGCGATCTCAAACTGATGGGCACATTGATGGCGGAATCCCATGCCTCAATGCGCGATGATTTTGAAATTACCGTTAAACCTATTGATACGCTGGTTGAAATTGTGAAAGAGGTCATCGGAGAGCGCGGCGGTGTTCGCATGACGGGCGGCGGCTTTGGCGGCTGTATCGTCGCCCTGATGCCATTAGACTTGGTTGAGGAAGTTCGCGCTACCGTTGAACGCGAATATCCGGCGCAAACCGGCCTGAAAGAAACCTTCTATGTCTGCTATCCATCACAAGGAGCCAGCGTATGCTAAATTTCGCTGATACCTCCCGAGCTCCAGATGGCGAGCCGTTTCAGTTCACCACGCTAACCAACGCCGCTGGCAGCATTGCCACATTCATGGATTGGGGCGCAACATGGCTTTCATGCCAGATCGCACTGAACGACGGCAGTTTGCGTGAGGTTTTGCTCGGCTGCCAAACGCCCGAGCAATTCACCGAACAGGGTGCTTTTTTGGGTGCCACGGTAGGTCGTTACGCCAACCGTATCGCTAAAGCACAGTATGTCTACCAAGGTGAAACCGTCGTTTTACATCCGAGCCAAGGCGAAAATCAGCTTCACGGCGGGCCAGAAGGATTCGACAAACGCCGTTGGAAACGTATTTCACACGATACCCAGCATGTGACCTATCAGTTGAACTCTGCCGATGGCGATCAGGGTTTCCCCGGAAACCTCATTGCGCAAGTGACTTACCGCCTCACGGAAGATAACCGCGTTGAGATTAGCTGGCAGGCAAAAGTTGATAAAACCTGCCCGGTGAATTTAACCAACCATGCCTACTTCAACTTAGACGGCGATGGTTGCACGACCGATGCGTTGGCGCAGAATCTGCAGCTCTTTGCCGATCACTATCTTCCGGTAGAAAGTGACGGGATCCCATGTGGCGATCTTACTCATGTCAGCGGCTCAGGCATGGATTTCCGCAAAGCAAAAACCTTGCAGCAGGACTTGTTAAAAGATCGCTGCCAGCAGTGCGTGAAAGGCTACGATCACGCCTATCTGCTGCACAGCACCTGCCATCATGCACAACACCCCGCGGCGATCCTCACCGCTGCTGATGCTAAACTGGAGATGCAGGTTTTTACCGATGCCCCTGCGCTCCAGCTTTACAGCGGTAACTTTCTAGCCGGAACGCCCGACCGTCGCGGAGCGCAATATGCGGCTTATGCCGGTGTGGCGTTAGAAAGTGAGTTTTTGCCTGATACTCCTAACCACCCTGAATGGCCACAGCCTGACTGCTTTATTAAACCGGGTGAAGTTTATCAAGCGGCAACGACGTATTGGTTTGTGGTGAAGGGATAGATTTGATTTATGAGATTTCAGGTACTGCCACGTTGTATGCAGCTAGAGTGAAAGCGTCCAAGTCAGGTTGTTAGGGGCGGCGATTGGCCCCTAACACGGACGCCTGCACAGTGAAAATGCAGAGCTCAACGTCCTAGGCGTATCTAATCTTGCACCTCAGTCAAATAAAATTGACGCGAATTTGTATCACTTCAGTAACCAAAAAGTTAAATCAACTCCCTGATTACCCGAAATATCTTCTCCTGACAGTTCTTTACCCATCATTCCTTGTGAGCGCACAATGCTAAACGCTACACTGAAAGCCGTTTCATTTAGGGTGACTGTCAATTTCCATGTTTATGAGCAGCAAGCTACAGCAACGAATGCATAATCTACGCGTGAAAAACGTGTGGGCGATTGTATTGGTTGCTTGTTGGACGCTGCTTAACGCACAGCTCGCCATCGCTGGACATCAATGCAACATGAACGTTGATGGCCCTGCGCCAATGGTGCAGCACATCACGCATATGCAAGGCGCGCCCGACGTTGTGGCGCATCACATGCAAGTGTCGGAAACCATGTGTGAAAAGCACTGCTCTCCTGACAGCATGAAACAAGACAATGGTGAAGCCCAGCTAACGCTGCACGCGATCCCAGTGAGTTCTGAACTTGCTGCTATTGATATAGCCGCTGTGGAACTACCTTGCGATACGGAATGGCGCCAGCCCCCTTCTATCGGCCCTCCAGCCGAAATACGCTTTTGCCGCTTTAGAGAGTAACTCCTGACGTAAAACCTTTATTCGATTTTGCTGCGTGGCTTCGCCTATGCGCAGCGGGTTTTCGTTATTTTTACAGGAGTTAATTTTATGTCTTACATCCAAAACATCCGTACCCTATTCGCTACCGCCGCTGTTCTTTCTGCCTTTGCTTTCGCTACGCCAACTATGGCCAACAGCGATCACGACATGAGCGCGATGCATAACGTGAGCGACATGCCGCATCATGAATCAACGGCAACGTCTTACCGCGCTACCGGCGTGGTAAAAAGCTGGAACCAAGCAAGCGGCGTCACATTAACGCACTCCCCGATCCCTGAACTGCATTGGCCTGCCATGACCATGACCTTTGCGCTGCCCTCTTCTTCTGTCATCAAGCCACTGGCGGTGGGCAGCAAGGTGAATTTCAGCTTTATCCAAACCGAATCCGGTTATCAATTAACTGAAATCACCCCAGCTCAGTAACGGAGAAACATCATGCAAAACCGAAAGCAGCGCCGCATTGCGGCGTGGCTGGCGGCGATGTTTTTCCTGCCTGCCGCCTCACAGGCGGCAAGCCTGAGTTTGGATGAAGCCCTGAACGCTGCACAGAAATATTCCGCAGCGCTCTCGGCAAACCAACATCAGGTTAATGCACTGGAAAACATGGCTGACTCTGCCACGCAACTTCCCGATCCAAAATTAAAATTTGGCATCGAAAACGTCCCCGTCGGCGGGGACAACGGTCGTCGTCTCACGCGTGAAGGGATGACCATGCAGCGTATAGGGATCATGCAGGACTACGTCAGCAGCGAAAAACGCGAACGTAAAGCAGACACCTTACGCGCTGAAGCCGCAAAAACGGCGGCCAATTCGCTCGCGATCCGCGCTCAGCTCCAGCGTGACACCGCGCAAGCGTGGCTCGATCTGGCCTTGGCGCAACGCAGCGAAGAGCAGGCGAAAAAATTGGTGAGTGAAGGCCAGCGTCAGGTTCCTTTGCAAAATGCCAGCGTGGCCAACGGCAGCGCGCCGAGCAGCGCGATTGATGCAAGACTCACGCTCGCCGCCATGCAGGATCTCGTCACCGATGCCAACCGCGATGTTCAGGTTGCTCAGGCGCGTCTGATGCAGTTGACCGGCGAAAACGATGTGCGAACCGCGGGCTCGCTGCCGCGTTATCAGCGCTTACCCGCCGAGCGCGATGTTTTAATTCAGGCTATCGATGAGCATCCTGAAGTCCTACAGGCCAAGCGTGAATCAGACGTTGCGCATGCTCGTTCCGAGCAAACCGCACTGGCTGCAATCCCGGACGTCGGCGTTGAGGTCTATTACGCCAAGCGCGGGGACGACTACGAAGATATGGCGGGCGTGATGTTTACCGTCGACCTCCCGCTGTTTAAATCTAAACGTCAGGATAAAGACTACGCCGCCGAAGTTTCCCGCAGCATGGAAGCAAACGACCAGCTTACATTACTCCAGCGCGATCACCGTGCTCAGTTAGATACGTTAATCGCTCAGTATCAGGCCGCCCAAAGCCGCTGGCAGCGCCAGCAGCAGGAAATCGTGCCGCTACAGCAACAAAAAATCCGTCTGCTAGAAGCACAGTATCGTTCCGGCAGCAGCTCCTTAGCCGAGGTAATGAGTGGTCGCCGCTCCCTGTTAGAAAGCGAGTTGGCATCCGTCGCGGCTGAACGTGAAATGGCCAAAATTTGGGCCTCGATCCGCTATCTCATCCCGCAGGAGTTTGCCCAATGAATAACAAATTTACCCTTAGCGCCATTGTCATTGCCTTACTTGCTGTGGGCTGGGGCGGATACAAATTAGGTTCACAATCCCAACAAACCCATGGTGCAGTCCCCACCAAACAGACCGCCGAAGCGGGACGCAAAGTGCTGTACTGGTACGATCCGATGGTGCCCGGCCAGCGATTTGATAAACCGGGTAAATCTCCGTTTATGGACATGGAGCTTGTACCACGCTATGCCAGCGAATCAGGACAGGAATCGGATACCGGCGTCAGCATTAGCGCTCGCCAGCAGCAAAATCTCGGCATTAAAACGGCACCCGCCGAGCGTCATACGTTTAGCAGCAACCTGAAAGCCTATGGCTCCGTCGCCGTTAACGAACGCACGCTAAGCACGCTCTCTGCGCCCAGCGCGGGCGTTATCGAACAGCTGAAGGTGAGAGCGCTACAGCAAAGCGTTAAAGCCGGTGAAACGCTGGCCGTTATCTGGAACCCTAGCTGGAGCAGCGCTCAGCAGGAGTATCTGGCTATCCGCGCCGTGGGCGATTCGGCGCTAACGCAGGCGGCCCGTCAACGCTTAGCACTACAGTTTATGCCCGAGAGCGTTATCCAAGCCGTAGAACGTAGCGGCAAAGTACAGCCACGGATGACCATCACCGCACCGCGCAGTGGCTATGTTTCTAAACTGGAAGTGCGTGAGGGACAGCAGGTTGCCACCGCTCAGCCGCTATTTGAATTGGCAAGCCTCGATCCGGTTTGGGTGGTTATTGACTATCCGCAGTCGCAGGCCGAGAGGATCCGTTTGGGCGATCGCGTTACCACCACCAGCAGCGCATGGCCTAGCGTCAGTTTTGATGGGCGCGTGAGCGAACTATTACCCGAGCTCGATGCCACCACCCGCAACCTGAAAGCCCGCATTGAGCTCAGCAATCCCCAGCAGCAACTCAAACCGGGGATGTATTTAAACGTTGCTAGCGCCAGCAATCACCAACGCAGTGCCTTGGCAATTCCGCAATCCGCATTAATTACCACCGGTGAAAACAGCCATGTGCTGCTCAGCGATGGCAATGGGCATTTCACACCGGTGGCGGTGCGTACCGGCGAGGCCCAAGGCGATTGGATTGAGATCTTAGACGGTCTTAAAGAAGGCCAGCCGGTCGTAACATCCGGCCAATTTATGCTGGATTCTGAAGCCAGCCTGCGTAACGCGCTGCCGCAGTTTAGCGAGGCGAAAACGTCTACTGAAGCTCAAACCAAGCAAGAACCGGAGGAGACCCAATACTCCACCACGGGCGTGATTAAAGCGATGACTGGCGAGAGCTTAACGATCAGCCACGAAGCTATTCCGGCTTTGAAATGGGGGCCCATGACTATGGATTTCACCCTGCCAGGCGGCAAGCTCCCCGAAGGTATTCAAGCGGGATCGCATGTCAGTTTTAGCTTCAGCATGGATGACAGCGGGATTGTCATCCGCCACATCATGCCCGCAGACATGAACATGGACATGTCGGGAGGTCGACCATGATTGCCGCCGTTATTCGCTGGTCGCTCAAAAACCGTCTGTTGGTATTGCTGGCGGCTATCGGTTTAGCCGTCTGGGGGCTGTGGGCAGTACAAAAAGCGCCTTTGGACGCACTGCCCGATCTCTCTGATACACAGGTGATTATCCGTGTCAGCTATCCTGGTAAAGCTCCGCAGGTGGTCGAAAATTTAGTGACCTATCCACTCACTACCACCATGCTTTCGGTGCCTGGTGCAAAAACCGTGCGCGGTTTTTCGATGTTTGGTGACTCCTATGTATATGTGCTTTTTGACGACGGCACCGACCCATACTGGGCACGCTCGCGCGTTCTCGAATATCTCAGCCAAGTACAGTCAACGCTGCCGCCTGAGGCTAAAGCCTCTCTCGGCCCCGATGCCACCGGCGTTGGCTGGGTATATGAATATGCGCTCACGGATACCACCGGAAAGTACAGTTTGGCCGATCTTCGCGCATTACAAGATTGGACGCTGAAGTATGAATTAAAAACGGTGCCGAACGTATCAGAAGTTGCCAGCGTGGGCGGCATGGTGCGTCAATATCAGGTCGTTTTGCAGCCAGAAAAAATGCGTGCGCTTAACATCACGCATGAGCAAATAACGGCGGCCATTAAGGCGGCAAATCAGGAAGGCGGTGGCTCGGTTTTAGAACTTGGCGAAGCAGGGTATATGGTTCGCACCTCCGGTTATCTGCAATCCTTGGATGATTTCCGCAACGTAGTTATCGCCAGCCGTAATGGCGTTCCCGTGATGCTCTCGGATGTGGCAACGCTGCGTTTAGGGCCGGAGATGCGCCGCGGCGTTGCCGAGCTTAACGGTGAAGGCGAAGTCGCTGGCGGTATCATCGTGATGCGTTCGGGGAAAAATGCCTTAGAGACCATCAACGCGGTAAAAGACAAACTGAACCAGTTGCAAAAAAGTCTACCGCCGGGCGTGCAGATCGTCACCACTTACGATCGCTCTCAGCTCATTGAACGCGCCATCGAAACCCTTTCACATAAGCTGCTGGAAGAGTTCGTGGTAGTCGCCGTTATCTGCGCTCTTTTCCTGTTCCATTTTCGTTCGGCGCTGGTGGCAATGATCAGCCTGCCGCTGGGAATACTCGGCGCATTTGTGATCATGCATTATCAGGGGGTCAACGCCAATATTATGTCACTCGGCGGGATCGCGATCGCCATTGGGGCGATGGTGGATGCGGCGATCGTGATGATCGAAAACATGCATAAGGTGCTGGAACAGTGGCGACACGACCATGAAAACCGTACGCCAAACAATGCAGAATATTGGAAGATCGCCGAGAAAGCCGCAGTCGAAGTGGGTCCTGCGCTATTTTGTAGCTTATTAATTATTACGCTGTCCTTTATTCCCGTGTTTGCACTTGAGGCGCAGGAAGGGAAAATGTTCTCCCCGCTGGCGTTCACGAAAACCTATGCCATGGCGGTTTCTGCCGGTTTGGGGATTACGCTCGTCCCCGTGCTGATGGGCTATTTTATTCGTGGAAAAATACCGGATGAAAATGCCAACCCAATAAACCGCTGGCTGATTAAAGCCTATCACCCGTTATTAGATTGGGTGTTGGCACGCCCAAAAACTACGTTGGTGATTGCCGCTGCGCTGCTGCTGGCAACGGCGTATCCTTTAAGCCGCTTAGGCAGCGAGTTTATGCCGTCGCTGGACGAAGGCGATTTATTGTATATGCCTTCCGCATTGCCCGGTATTTCAGCACGCGAAGCCAGCCGACTGTTACAGCTCACCGACCGCCTGATCAAAACCGTGCCTGAAGTTGATACCGTATTTGGCAAAGCAGGCCGAGCGGATACAGCAACCGATCCCGCCCCGCTCACCATGTTGGAAACCACCATTCGCTTCAAACCTCGTGACCAATGGCGCGCGGGGATGACGATGGACAAACTGATTGCCGAACTGGATGCTCGCGTACAGGTTCCCGGCATCGCCAATATCTGGGTACCGCCGATCCGTAATCGTTTAGATATGCTGTCTACGGGGATCAAAAGCCCGGTGGGCATCAAGGTCAACGGCAACAACTTGCAGCAGATCGGCGAAGTGGCTGAGCAGATCGAACGTGTGGTGCAAAAAGTACCCGGCGTCACGTCGGCTTTGGCCGAGCGCATGACCGGTGGGCGCTACATCGATATTGATATTAACCGCACCGCAGCCGCTCGCTATGGCGTCACGGTAAAAGAGCTTCAGTCTCTGGTTTCAAGCGTTGTCGGCGGTGAAAATATTGGTGAAACCATTGAAGGTCGCGAACGTTTTCCTATCAATATTCGCTATCCACGAGAAGTGCGCGATTCGGTCGAAAAACTACGCGCGCTGCCGGTGGTCACGGCGAGCGGCGCTCAGATTACGCTGGGAGATTTAGCTGAAGTGAGGATCAGCGAAGGTCCACCGATGTTAAAAAGCGAGAATGCGCGCTTATCAGATTGGGTATACGTTGATCTGCGCGGGCGCGATTTGAAATCAGCGGTGGAAGATATGCAAAAAGCCGTGGCTGAACAGGTAAAATTGCCCGAAGGCGTTTCTCTAAGTTGGTCAGGACAGTTTGAGTATATGGAACGCGCTAGCGCCAAATTGCAGATGGTTTTACCGTTAACGCTGATGATCATCTTCGTGCTGCTCTATATCACCTTCGGCAAAATTCGTGATGCTTTACTGATTATGGGTACCCTGCCCTTTGCTTTAATCGGCGGCGTTTGGCTGCTCTATTTATTGGGCTATAACCTTTCGGTCGCCGGAGCCGTGGGCTTTATCGCACTGGCGGGGGTGTCGGCAGAGTTTGGCGTCATTATGCTGCTGTACCTCAACCACGCAGTAGCCAAACATCAGCAAGGCAATCAGCCGCTCACACGTCAGCAAATGCTGGCAGCGTTGCACGAAGGCGCGGTGCTGCGTGTGCGACCAAAAGTGATGACGGTAGCCACCATTATGGCGGGCTTATTACCGATTATGTGGGGAGGCGGAACGGGGTCAGAAGTTATGCAGCGCATTGCGGCGCCAATGATTGGCGGGATGGTCAGCGCCCCGCTGTTATCGATGTTAGTCATACCAGCGGTGTATTTGTTGCTTCATCCGGTTACAGAGGAGCCCAAGCAACCACATTAAAATTAACGCTTGAAGTCAAAACACAGCCTATCCCGGCTGTGTTTTTTTTGTTTATTCTTCTGAGATTTATCCGTTTCTCTCTGTTTTAAAGCGCTTTTTATAAAAGTCTCATTCCATTTCTGCTATTTGCCATCTACGCTTATTACGTAAATGAATGGATCAGTAAAAATTCATCTAAAGAGCGACATTTCGGCAAATAAGGAAACATTTATGTTCATGCGCAAGATTCTCCCTTTAATGGCGGGTTTACTGCTGGCTGGCAGTGCTTTAGCGGCAGATCCGGCATCTACAGATGCTAAAGCAGTAAAGGCCCCTTCGGCGAAGCAGCTTGCTCAACAAAAGAAAATGACCGACTGTAGCCAGCAGGCAAGCAGCCAGTCATTGAGCGGTGATGCTCGTAAAACCTTTATGAGCACCTGTTTAAAAGCGGAAACTAACCCAACCGCCACCACGCTAACGCCACAGCAGCAGAAAATGAAAACCTGTAACGCGGAAGCCAAAGGCAAAACCTTTAAAGAAGGCGAGCGTAAAACCTTCATGAGCGACTGCTTGAAGAAAAAATAATTCTGCACTCTGACTCGCGTCTTTCACGTTATGGGAAGACGCGAGCCTGTTTTCCCATAAACCTATATACATAACGTATAACATCTCGCACGAATCCCCCACTGAACACATACACATACGCGCAGAAATTAGCTATGTTTAGACTCAGCTATTGCTGTTTGCTGCACGATGGCAATATAATGATAATAGTTATCATTTAATAAATTACGCTTAGGAGTTTACCCATGGCTGTGACTAAATTAGTTTTGGTGCGACACGGTGAAAGCGAGTGGAACAAAGAAAACCGCTTCACTGGCTGGACGGATGTTGAGCTTTCTGACAAAGGACGTTCCGAGGCAAAATCGGCGGGTAAGCTTTTAAAAGAACAAGGTTTTGCTTTTGATTTCGCCTACACATCGGTACTGAAACGTGCGATCCATACATTGTGGAATGTGCTGGATGAGCTGGAACAACAATGGCTGCCGGTCGAAAAATCATGGAAGCTGAACGAACGTCATTACGGTGCGTTGCAAGGGCTGAACAAGGCTGAAACAGCACAAAAATATGGCGACGATCAGGTCAAACTATGGCGTCGTGGTTTTGCCGTTACACCTCCTGAGTTAACCAAAGAAGATGAGCGTTATCCTGGTCATGACCCTCGCTACGCCAAACTCAGCGAACAGGAACTGCCGGTGACCGAAAGCTTAGCCACCACTATTGACCGTGTTATCCCTTATTGGACCGATGTGATTAAGCCACGCATTGCAAGCGGTGAGCGCGTCATTATTGCAGCGCACGGTAATTCTCTGCGTGCATTGGTTAAATATTTAGATAATCTAAGCGAAGATGAAATTCTTGAGCTGAATATTCCAACCGGCGTACCGTTAGTTTATGAGTTTGATGAAAATCTTAAGCCTTTAAAACGTTACTATCTTGGCGATGCAGATGAAATTGCCGCCAAAGCCGCTGCGGTGGCTAACCAAGGCAAAGCGAAATAATTGCCTTCGTATTTTTTATTAATAAGCGCCTTCGGGCGCTTTTTTCTTACAACTAGCAAGCCGTGAATAATTGCGAAAATTCACACAATCAATAAACTCAAAAAATACATAATTAAATATTCTATGTTTACGAGTTCACACACTTCATTACAACACTAATTAATAAATGGTTTACAGTTATTCGGATTAAGTCCTTTTCTCACTTTATGGAATTACATTGATGAACAAATTTTCTAAATTAACTCTTGCGGCTTCAGCGCTTGTTTTTTCCGGTCTCGCATTAGCATCCAGCAATACTAACGCGAGCACTCAACCTGAGGCTCAGCAAGATCCAATGATCCAGCATCTGCATTTAAATTCATCTCAGGTGGATAAAATCAAAGCCCTGCGTGCTGAAACAGATAAAAAAATGGCCTCTATTGATACTAAAGACATTCAGAATGGCCTGCTTATCAATATAATCGATTCAGGCAAATGGGATGAAACTGCCGTTAAGAAGCAAATTGCAGCTTTCGGTAAAGCACAAGAGCAGGCTCGCTACTATCGTATGCAGTATTTCTTTAATTTGAGCAAAATCTTAACACCAGAACAAAAAGCACAGGTTAAAAGCGATTTAGCACAAGAAATGGAACAGCAGCAGTAAAAATTAGTATCGGATTTTCTCTAGTAAAAAGCCCACTCCATGAAGTGGGCTTTTTTATAAAAACGAAATTAACCGCGACGCGCTTTCACAGCTCGAGCTAATTGGCGCAGTACCGTTTCAGTATCATCCCAACCAATACAGGCATCGGTTACGCTTTTGCCGTAAACCAAAGGCTCTGCGCCTTCTAGATTTTGGTTACCTTCTTCGAGATGACTCTCGATCATCACGCCCATAATAGCTTTATCACCGGCTTCGAGCTGGTGACAAACGTCAGTGCAGACTTCCAGCTGTTTTTTGAATTGTTTACTGCTATTTGCATGGCTGAAATCAATCATCACCTGCTCGGACAAACCGGCTTTCTTCAGCCCCGCTTTCACTTCCTGCACGTGTGCAGCGCTGTAGTTCGGCTCTTTGCCACCGCGTAAAATAATATGGCAATCGCCGTTACCGCTGGTGTTCACAATCGCAGAATGGCCCCATTTGGTGACCGACAAGAAGCAATGCGCGGCGCTTGCCGCATTGATTGCATCAATAGCCACTTTGATAGTGCCGTCGGTGCCATTTTTAAATCCAACAGGGCAAGATAAGCCTGAAGCCAATTCGCGGTGCACCTGTGATTCCGTAGTACGCGCGCCGATAGCGCCCCAGCTCATCAGATCCGCCAAATACTGTGGCGTGATCATATCCAGGAACTCACCCGCCGTTGGCATACCGATATCATTAATATCCAGCAGTAATTTACGCGCAATACGCAAACCGTCGTTGATCTGATAGCTGCTGTCCATATGCGGATCGTTGATTAATCCCTTCCAGCCCACGGTGGTGCGTGGTTTTTCAAAATACACACGCATCACAATCTCAAGTTCACCGTCGAGTTCTTGGCGCAGCTTAAGCAGGCGCTGCGCGTATTCTTTGGCGGCTTCAATGTCGTGAATCGAGCATGGACCGATAATCACCAGCAGGCGATCGTCTTTGCCTTTGAGGATTTGATGAATTGCACCACGGGCCTGCGACACCGTCTCTGCTGCAAACGCCGTTGCCGGAAACTTCTCTAACAGGGCAACAGGTGGCAGGAGTTCCTTAATTTCTTTAATGCGTAAATCGTCGTTCTGGTAATTCATAACTATTCCGTTGGTGTCGAAGGGGATTAATAGGCGAATCTCCAATCTAGCCGTTTTACGCGGCAATTGTAAACGGGCATTGTTCAACAATTTCTTGATTTAACTCCACCGCAGCCTAGCAACCACGCTCATATCTTCATCATGGGCCATCGTTGACGATGATTTTAAACACATTAATCAGCGTAGGTGGATATTCAACAGCCGGACTAAAACGACTCCCAGCAACAAAATTTCTGCCTAACATAAAAACCTTTGCCGCATAAAATAGTTTCATTATGTTACAAGTAATCCGTCGTGCAAAAGATTTATAGCACACTCATTCATTATTATTATTTTTAATAAAATTCTTAATATATAATTCAGCTACGGCTTCAGGTTTGATGCTTGCTTAGTTTTCCACGCCGCATTTATAATCAGATACAAACATCATAGAGAAATACAGTGCAATGGACAGCAAGACATTAGATAAAATAACTCAATCGTTTATATGCTTTAGCATTTTTATACTTTGGTATTTTATTTCTTATATTTCACTATTTCTTAGTAACTATAAAGCTCTCTATCAAAGTGGATATCTTATTCCATTTATGAGCTTTGCACTTTGGCTGCCATTTTCTTACATTGTCGTAAAAAAATACTCTATTCACTACAAAGACATCAAAAAAGGCAGCGTCGACATTAAAAGCACCGCGCTTTTTATCTTATTTATCTTCATATTGAGATTCGTATCGGTATTTTATGACAAACCAGAGGTTTGGGTTGAATCAATTACCTCTTACTCAAACTTCTCTTTTTTTCTGCTCTCTATTTGCGTTTGTTTTTTCTCACCTATTTATGAAGAGATTATATTTCGTGGTTTTCTTCTAAATGCATTTCTTTCGTGGGGACCTAAAGCAAAAATCTGTGGGATCGTATTGACATCTATATTATTTAGCCTTGTGCATACTCAATACAACTCCCCCACAACCTTCATCGAACTATTCACTTTTTCCGTCATATTATGTTATGCCAGAATTTACAAAAATGGATTACTATTCCCTATATTACTGCATTGTATTTTCAATTCATTTGCAACCCTATTGATCATATTAAGCAGATAGATGGAAAATATTTTTGACGCTCCTTTAGGTAAAAAACATCGGAGCATGTTCCGTATCCGTCGTCCTGTGCTTAAACTATAGTTAAAATCTGAAGTGCATTAAGGACAAAAGATGCCAGCTCATCAACACTCTCACTCACCACAAAATAGCGACAGTCGGCGCTTGATACTGGCTCTGGCTGTCACCGCCATCTTCATGGTGGTTGAAGTTATCGGCGGGCTTATTTCAGGCTCATTAGCCTTACTCGCCGATGCTGGGCACATGCTAACAGACACTGCGGCCTTGTTTGTTGCAGTTATCGCCGTACGCTTTGCAGCTCGCTCACCCACCCTGAAACACTCATTTGGATTTCTGCGTTTTACCACGCTTGCGGCGTTCGTTAACGCCGCCGCGTTGGTGGTGATTGTTTTTATCATCGTATGGGAAGCGGTTAAACGCTTTATGTCACCCGAGCCCGTGATGGGCGGAACGATGCTAGCCATCGCCATCGCGGGTTTGCTGGCGAATATTCTCTCATTTTGGCTACTTCATCACGGTTCTGAAGAGAGAAACATCAACGTTCGTGCTGCCGCGCTGCACGTTATGGGCGATCTTTTAGGCTCTGTTGGCGCTATTGTGGCGGCGCTGGTCATCATGTGGACGGGATGGACGCCCATTGACCCTATTCTTTCCGTCGTGGTCTCGTGTTTGGTTCTACACAGCGCATGGAATTTGCTGAAAGAAAGCACTAACGAGCTTTTAGAAGGTACGCCAGAAGATGTCGATGTACCGCAGCTACAGCGAGCGCTATGCAATGCATTTCCCGAGGTGCGTAATGTACATCATGTGCACATTTGGCAAATTGGCGAACAGCGCTTAATGACGCTGCACGTACGAGTGATTCCGCCACACGATCATGACGGGCTCTTAGACCAGATTCAGCATTATCTTGCAGAACATTACCAGATTGGGCACGCAACCATTCAAATGGAATATAACGGCTGTGAGGAACATGACTGTGATCTTATGACTCATGTGAAAATGCCTTCAGGACATACCCATTCACATAGCCATTCACATAGCCATTCGCATACCACCGGGCACACGCACGAACACACAGACTAAGTAAGCGATCACAAACATCGTTGAAAGAAGCAAAATGAAAAAAGGGAACCTCGCCATATCGCTTCGAGGTTCCCTTTTTTATCGTTATATCATCCCTATCAGGCCACGCTCATCGTTGGCTGCTGGGTGGGACTCAATGCACGCATGGCTTTTAACGCCTCTTCAGCGCGAGTCAGCACTTGCTTACATTGTTCTGCCGTAATGGTCAGCGGCGGTTCTATACGAATAGACTTGGAGTTATTCAACGTCCCTGCAACCAACACATTGCGCTGGAACATCTCACGAGAAAACGCATAGCCTACTTCGCTTTTGATAAACTCAATCGCCTGCATGAGTCCCTGTCCACGCACTTCCATCATAAACTCAGGATACTGCGTGGCTAAACGACGGAACCCATCCATTAGCTGCTGACCACGCTCGGTTGCTTTCGCGGGGAGATCTTCAGTTAACAACACGTTGAAGGTCGCCAGCGCTGCGGCACAGGACAATGGATTGCCACCGAAAGTGGTGGTGTGTAGGAACGGGTTATCAAACAAGACAGAGAAGACTTTTTCGTTCGCCACCGTTGCACCAATTGGCATCACGCCGCCGCCAAGGGCTTTTGCGAGACACAAAATATCAGGAGTGACATTTTCATGCTCACAGGCAAACATCTTGCCAGTGCGGCCCATGCCGGTTTGCACTTCGTCGAAAATCAGCAATGCGCCATATTCGTCACAAAGCGCTCTTACCGCCGGTAAATAACCTTTCGGTGGCAAGATAACCCCGCCTTCACCTTGAATAGGCTCTAGCAGAACAGCCGCTACATCATCACCGGTCTTCTTGCACTCACGCAGTTGGGTACATAGCGCTTCAATATCCCCAAAAGGAACATGATGGAAACCGGGTAACAAAGGCATAAACGGACGGCGGAAAATAGACTTCGCGGTTGCGGACAGCGCGCCTAACGACTTACCGTGGAACGCACCGGTCGCAGCGACAAAAGTATATTTACCATGTGGCGATTGATACGCTTTAGCAAGCTTCAGCGCGGCCTCAACGGATTCTGTTCCGCTATTGCAGAAGAACGTATATTTGAGATCGCCCGGCGTAATCGCCGCCAAGGTTTTCGCCAACATAGAACGTAGTGGATCAAGGAGTTCTTGGCTGTGCAGCGGCTGCTTCGCCAGCTGACTTTCTACGGCGGATATGACTTTTGGATTACGGTGCCCTACATTAAAAATACCGAATCCACCCAAGCAATCGATATACTCGTTCCCCTGAGTGTCGACAAGCGTGTTTAGACCGCTCGCTTGCCATTCTACGGCTCCGTAATCCCCGCCTGCCGTGACTGATTTCCGATATTCCAAGAAACCAGGATTAACGTACTCCCTGAAATTGCTCAGGACTTCTTTATTTAAAGCCACCATTTCATCATGCGTTAGCGACTTTTTTTCAATCCAGTTCAATGCCTGCTGAGTACACTCTAGCGGGTTAAGTACCACGTTTGTTCGAGACAAAATGTGCTCCTGAATTCGTCGACATCACATGACGTCAGTTTAAATATTGCACAAATTGCACCAAACGCAGCCCGCTAACGCATTTCGAAAGAAAATAGTTATTTAATAGAACCAACAGGATTAACGCTGTTTAAGAAAATGAATACTGGCAGAAAAAATCGACACGCTAAATAGTCTAACGGCATGAAATTGCCAATCGGAGTGTGTGCTCACCATCACAGTGCAAGCATGAACTATAGCAGTGCATTTTGGGTTTCGCTCTTTTTTGGAAAGCATGTAAATAAAAATTCATAAAAAAGCCTGAGACACAGTGCTCAGGCCATAGTTAATACTCACATTTTGCAGCTGTGGTTTAGGTACAACGTCGCCTAGGCATTACCTTTCACTTTGAGCTTAAGATCGCTGGCAAACTGTAACATGCGATCCAAAGGCATCAGAGCGCGCTCACGCAACGCGGCATCAACATTGATTTCATGCATGCTCCCGCCCTGTTCTAACCCCGTAGCAATCGCCTGAAGGCCATTCATCGCCATCCATGGGCAGTGGGCACACGTCCGACAGGTTGCGCCTTCACCTGCAGTTGGTGCTTCTAACAAAATTTTATCTGGGCACGCCTGCTGCATTTTGTAAAAAATTCCGCGGTCCGTCGCCACTATCATCTGTGGGTTAGGCAGCCGCTGAGCAGCTTGAATCAGTTGACTGGTCGAACCGACTGCATCAGCCATGTCGACGATACTCTGAGGTGATTCAGGGTGAACCAGAATGGCAGCATCAGGATAAAGCAGCTTCATTTGCTCTAATGCTTGGGTTTTAAACTCATCATGAACAATGCAAGCCCCCTGCCAACACAGAACATCCGCGCCGGTTTGGCGTTGAACATAGCGTCCTAAATGGCGATCGGGAGCCCAGATAATTTTTTCGCCCAAGCTATCCAGATATTCGATCAGCTCTACCGCAATACTGGACGTGACAACCCAATCGGCCCTCGCTTTCACTGCCGCTGACGTATTGGCATAAACCACCACGGTTCGATCAGGGTGCGCATCGCAGAATGCACTAAACTCATCAACTGGGCAGCCAAGATCGAGCGAGCATTCCGCCTGAAGCGTAGGCATTAATACCTGCTTTTCAGGGCTGAGGATCTTTGCAGTCTCCCCCATAAAGCGAACACCGGCGACAAGCAAAGTTGTAGCAGGATGATCACGACCAAAGCGCGCCATCTCTAACGAATCGGATACGCAGCCACCGGTCTCTTCTGCCAGCGCCTGTATTTCAGGGTCAGTGTAATAATGTGCGACTAGAACCGCATTACGTTGCTTAAGCAGCGTTTTGATTTTCTCGCGGTAGAAGCGTTTTTCATCTGGAACCAGCGGTGTTGGCTTGGGTGGAAAAGGGTATACCGCAGCATTTGGGTCAAACATCGCGCTATAGCTCATCTTGGAGGATTGATTGTTTGGCGAGTATACAACAAATGATTAACACAGGTGAGTGCTAATTAAGCTTTTTGTTTTGTATACTAAACATAGTTAGTCGAGATAGGCCAAATTGAAGCTAAAAATAATAAGTTAGTGTGAGATTGTTTAGTATTGGTGAGAAATGGCACTAAAGTGATATTCGGTCGGGATTACTCGGCTACGCCTCGCCCTTCGGGTCGTCGCAAGCGTTGTTCAAAATTGTTCCCGACAATTTTGTCACCCACACGACAAGTGCATTCTATGTGTATTTAGATTGTTTGAAACGATGGAGATACTAAAAGAAATGGTGGGTCGTGCGGGATTCGAACCTGCGACCAATTGATTAAAAGTCAACTGCTCTACCAACTGAGCTAACGACCCGCTGTAGCGGAGTGTAACTCTCTTCGAATGGTGGGTCGTGCGGGATTCGAACCTGCGACCAATTGATTAAAAGTCAACTGCTCTACCAACTGAGCTAACGACCCATTCGAGAGTGCTACTTCAGTAGAAAACCGTTTGATGCTCAAACATAATAAATAAATGGTGGGTCGTGCGGGATTCGAACCTGCGACCAATTGATTAAAAGTCAACTGCTCTACCAACTGAGCTAACGACCCATTTATTTATCTGGCTTGCTACTTTAAAACAAAATCATTTTTGAATGGTGGGTCGTGCGGGATTCGAACCTGCGACCAATTGATTAAAAGTCAACTGCTCTACCAACTGAGCTAACGACCCATTTCAAAAATTGTTGCCTGAATCACTCTGTTTCAGTTTGTCTGGGCAACGGCGGCATATATTACCCATTTATCAGGACAGCGCAACCAAAAATTTTAATAATCAGTTCAATTGATTGCACTTCGTACGTTCAGGCCCATAAATTAAACAAATCGTCTACTTCTGAGCCTGAAAATACGCTTATGATGCAGCAATACGTTTTTGAGCCTGCTTCGCAGCATCGCTCGTTGGGTACTGCTTAATGACCTGCTGATAGACGGCTTTGGCTTTATCGGCCTGCCCTTTCTCCTGCATGATCACCCCAACCTTGTACATCGCGTCAGGCGCTTTCGGGGATTTAGGGTAATTTTTAACAACTACGGCAAAATAATACGCCGAGTCATCTTTTTTACCTTTGTTGTAAAACAGCTGCCCCAGCCAATAATTTGCATTTGGCTGATAGGTCGAATCTGGATATTGCTTAACAAAGCTTTGGAAGGCCGTAATTGCCTGATCGTTCTGCTTTTTCACCAATACCAAATCTACCGCACGGTTGTAATCCGTGTTGGCATCACCACTGCTGGCTGGCGCTGCGTCCGCCGCAGGGGCTGCAGTTGCCGCTGTGCTAGAAGCGTCAGAGCCCGTAGAGGCTGAAGCGGCCGAATCTGCGGCTGCGGCACCTGTATTGGCACTACTATTAGCACTACCTTGGCTATCTAACTGCAAGAGGATCTGTTTTTGACGTTCAACAACCTGATTCAGCTGATACTGACTTTCTTGAATTTGACCACGAAGAGAGTCGATGTCGCGCTGGTTATCGGAGAGTTGCTGCTGAAGCTGAGAAAATAGTTGACCCTGAGCATTGGTAATACGCTCAAGTGAAGTGACTCGGTCTTCAACCGAGCCGGAGCCGACGCTACTGATTGGGGCTTGGGCAATAGCGGCCCAAGGGGCCGCTATTCCAACCAGTAACGACAGACTCAACAAGTGAAGTCTGAAGTTACTGCTCATGCGATACTCGTCTTACTAACTATTAGTAAACCAGTACGGCACGACGGTTTTTAGCATAGGCTGCTTCGTCGTGGCCCAGTACTGCTGGTTTTTCTTTACCGTAAGAAACGATAGAGATCTGATCAGCGCCTACGCCTTTACCTTGCAGGTACATCTTAACTGCGTTAGCACGACGTTCGCCCAGGGCGATGTTGTACTCAGGAGTACCGCGCTCATCCGCATGACCTTCTACGGTCACTTTGTAAGATGGGTTGTTACGCAGGAAAGCAGCATGCGCATCCAGCATCTGAGCGTAGTCAGAGCTCACATCGTACTTGTCCAGACCGAAGTAAACGATGTTGTTTTTCTGGAGTTCTTGCATCTGCAGACGAGCCTGTTCTTCAGAAGACAGGTTGCTGCTGCCGTTTTCCATACCGTTACCAGCGCCAGCACCCATTGCTGATTGATCGTCGTTCGCATTTTTATGTGAACTACAAGCAGCTACAGCCATGATAGGCAGTGCCAACATCAGCCCCTTCAGAACTTTGTTCAGTTGCATCTCTTTGATCCTTTTATAATTTGCTATACATATCTTTTTATACATGCATCACAGATACGGCGACCAGGCAGGGAATTTCACCTGTCCATCGGTTGCCGGAAGACGCGCTTTGAAACGCCCGTCGGTCGAGACTAGCTGCAACACGGAACCCAGTCCTTGAGTAGAACTATAGATAACCATGGTACCATTTGGCGCGATACTCGGCGTTTCGTCTAGGAACGTGCTGGTCAAAACTTGATTCGCATTCGATCCGAGATCCAGTTTAGTGATGTGCTGTGAACCGCCGTTTGTGCCAACCATGACAAGGAACTTGCCGTCAGAACTTACGTCGCCATCCTGATTCTGAGAGCCTTCCCAGGTCAGACGTTCAGGCGCACCACCATTAATGTTCACTTTATAGATTTGTGGACGTCCACCTTGGTCAGATGTAAATGCCAAAGTTTGACTATCCGGGAACCATGAAGGCTCCGTATTGTTGCTACGGCCATCAGTGACCTGACGAATTGAGCCAGAGCCCAAATCCATAACATACAGGTTCAAGCTACCTGTTTTAGACAGCGCGAACGCCAACTTGCTACCATCTGGAGAGAACGATGGCGCACCGTTGTGACGTGGGAATGACGCTACCTGACGGATTGCACCGTTAGACAGAGTCTGAATCACCAGCGCTGATTTGCCGCTTTCGAAAGTCACGTAAGCCAGCTTGCTACCGTCTGGAGACCAAGCCGGAGACATCAATGGCTGTGGTGAACGGTGAACAACAAACTGATTATAGCCATCGTAGTCAGCAACGCGCAGTTCATAAGGGAACTGGCCGCCGTTAGTCTGCACAACGTAAGCAATACGGGTGCGGAATGCGCCTTTAATACCGGTCAGCTTTTCAAACACTTCATCGCTGCTGGTATGTGCCGCATAGCGTAACCACTGCTTGGTCACTTTGTACTGATTCTGAGACAGAACGCTGCCAGGGTTACCAGAGGTATCAACCATCTGATAAGAAACCATATAGCCGCCATCTGCGCTTGGCTGAACTTGACCCACTACGACCGCATCAATACCCAATGCCGTCCACGCTGCCGGAGTCACTTCAGCAACCGTAGTTGGCTGCTGTGGCATACGGTTGGTATCAATCGGGTTGAATTTACCGCTGTTGCGTAAGTCAGCCGCGACAATTCCACCGATATCTTCAGGAGCAGAACCCGGCCCCATCCATTTGAAAGGCACTACACCGATCGGACGAGCGGTATCAACACCTTGAGTAATCACTATTCGGACTTCCGCGTGGAGCACACTGGCCCACAGGATTAATAGCCCCATCGCTACACGAAACGCCTGCTTCATCATATCTCCCTTATCTGACCCCGATGGCCACGATAATTTAGCAGAATTTTAACAAACCAACGCACACAAAACTACATATTGCCCAGTGTAACCATCATATAATTCCGAAACTTTACGTTCACTATATGTTGCTTTACTTTGGCTTTATCTAATGCACTGTTATTCAAACAAAATTAGTCAAATCAATTCGGTTTAAAATCAACGGGCGCATTTTTAAATATCTGGTAAATGGCGTCACTTGGCGGCTTAGGATATTTCGCCATTCTCGCTGCTGCAACCGCCGCCTGACAAAGCGCAGGATCGCCACCTTCAGAAGTCACGCTTAACAACATGCCATCCGACGCGAGCTTAATACGCAGGTTACATACTTTGCCGCTAAAGCTCGGATCCGTATGGAACTTACTTTCAATTGCCGCTTGAATCTGTCCAGCGTAGTTACTGATATCCGCGCCAGAAGCTCCACTCGTTTTGCTATTACCTTTTCCTGCCGCACCAGCTTTACCGGAAGTCCCCGCAGCACCCGCGGCTCCCCCCCCTTTCGGCGCGTTTTTGCCATCAGCAAGGCCATCAAACAGATCGTCAACGCCTTCTGCTGATTTCGCAGCAGCGGCGGCATCGGCCTTTTTCTTGGCATCTGCGGCTTTTTTCGCAGCGGCTGCAGCTTTAGCTTCAGTATCTGCTTTCGCCTTAGCATCCGCGGCGGCTTGTTTTTTCGCTTCAGCTGCGGCTTCTTTCTTAGCGTCTTCAGCCGCCTTCTTCGCCTCATCAGCAGCCTGTTTTTTGGCTTCTTCAGCGGCTTTCTTAGCATCAGCTGCAGCTTGTTTTTTCGCTTCAGCTTCGGCCTGTTTCTTCGCCTCTGCTGCCGCTTTCTTCACTTCTTCTTCCGCTTGTTTCTTCGCAGCGGCAGCAGCAACAGCCGCCTCTTTGGCAACTTCCTGCTTCGCTTTAGCTGCTGCTAGAGCAGCCTCTTTCTTAGCGTCTTCAGCTGCCTTTTTCACTTCTTCCGCAGCCTGCTTTTTAGCTTCTTCAGCCGCCTGTTTGGCGTCTTCTGCAGCTTGTTTAGCATCTTCCTGCGCCTGAATTCTCTCTTTTTCCAGCGCTTTTAGACGCTGCTGTTCCTCAGCCTGTTTTTGTTGTAGTTCTTCAGCCTGCTTTTCGGCTTGTTTTTTACGCTGCTGTTCCGCGCGACGCGCATCACTTTGCTGCTGTTGCTGGCGATCATTATACTGTTGAACCATTGCACCGGAATCAACCATGACTGCGTCAATGGCAGAACCGCCGCCACCGCCGCCGCCAGCACTTATCGTTGAATCCTGCATCATTGAGCCCCAGACTAATAACGCTATCAGGACAATATGCAAAATGATTGAAACGATGACAGAGCGATTTAGCTTATCGTTTTTCTCAGATGCCTTTACCACGATTCAGTTTCCAAGAGCCAGTATCCCGGAGCCGGTTTCCAAAAGCTCAGTTAAACAAATTAAGTGCCAAATATCCTCTGCGCAAAATGCAACACGCAGCCTATAAACAGGCTGCATGCTAGCGCTTTAGTACAGGAATTCCAACACGGATTTCACGCTTTTTTACCGCAATCAGATCGGCTGCGTCATTAAGCCTACAGAGGCTACACCTGCCTGATGCAAAAGATTCAGCGCCTTAATGATTTCGTCATAAGGTACATCTTTAGCACCACCGATCAAAAATACGGTTTTTGGATTAGCTTTAAGCTGAGATTGCGCTTCCGCAACAACCTGCTCCGCTGGCAGCTGTTCCATACGATTATGATCAACCACAACCGCATATTGGCCGATGCCAGACACTTCAACGATAACCGGTGGATTGTCGTTGGTGCTTACCGTTTTTGAATCCGTTGCGTCGGGTAAATCAACCTCAACGCTCTGGGTGATAATCGGCGCTGTCGCCATAAAAATCAGTACCAGAACTAATAACACGTCCAGTAATGGAACGATGTTAATTTCAGATTTGAGCTCGCGACGGCCACTTGATCTCGCCATGCTAACCTCCTACTTATTTAGATTCGGTAGCAAAAGCCTGACGGTGCAGAATGGCAATGAACTCTTCCATAAAATTGGTGTAATTCTGTTCAAGCTTATTCACACGCTGATTCAGACGGTTGTAGGCCATAACCGCTGGGATTGCAGCAAACAGACCGATCGCCGTTGCGATCAATGCTTCTGCAATACCTGGAGCAACCATTTGCAGGGTTGCCTGTTTAACAGCACCCAAACCGATAAAGGCATGCATAATCCCCCAAACGGTACCGAACAGGCCGATATACGGGCTGATTGAACCGACGGTACCCAAGAATGGGATATGCGTTTCCAAACCTTCAACTTCGCGATTTAATGAAATGCGCATCGCACGCGTTGCGCCTTCAATCACGCCGTCCGCAGCGTGGCTGTTTACACGGTGTAAACGAGCAAATTCTTTAAAACCAGAATGGAAGATTTGCTCTGAGCCAGTCAGGCTATCACGGCGAGTTTGGCTTTCCTGATACAGACGAGATAACTCAATTCCCGACCAGAATTTATCTTCGAAGGCTTCAGCATCACGCGTGGCCGCATTCAGGATGCGGGTACGCTGAATGATGATGGCCCAAGAGGCGATAGAGAAGCACACCAAAACCAGCATGATAAGCTTTACCAGCAGGCTCGCCTTCAAAAATAAATCGAACATGTTCATGTCAGTCACTGCTTAAACTCCGCGACAATAGACTTGGGAAGCGCAATAGGCTTCATTTGGTTTTGATCGATGCATGCAACCAACACATCAGCTTGGCTTAAAATTTTGCCTTGCGAATTGATGATACGTTGGGCAAACGTGAGAGAAGCCCCTCGTATGGCGGTAATCTCAGTCTCTACCTCCAGCATGTCATCCAGACGTGCAGGCGACAGATACTCTACCGTCATGCGACGGACAGCAAAAGCGACATGCTCACTCAGCAATTGTTGCTGACTGAAATTATGTTGGCGCAGCATCTCTGTGCGCGCTCTTTCATAAAAAGCGACGTATCGTGCGTGATAAACCACGCCCCCGGCGTCCGTGTCTTCGTAATATACACGTACCGGCCATCGGAACATCATAATACTCACTCTACATCTCAGAAATGCAAATTAACGCGGTTACTATACTCACTTGAAAACGGGTTGGGAATGGGGGAGGTAGATGAGAACGAAAATAATTATGGATCAATCATGGACCCATAATTATTTTGAAGAATTACTAACCGTTCTTGACGTTAACTGAAGAAGTGTAACAAACCGGCCAGTAGAATAATCACCGCAGGCAATGGAGAAAATACGGCTTTCCACAGGCTGCGGTAAGGACGAAAACCTACGCCATGTATCACACCAGCGCAAACCGCCCACATAATTAATAGCCCTTGCCAAATCTCAAGCTCACTGGTTTTTGCGGCAAAGCGCGACGGGTCCCAAAAAACACAAAACGCCACCACTAATGCCAGAACCAGTGAAAGGGCCCGTAATGGGCCCTTGTCCATGATCTGATAGAGCTTATCAGATAAGTTAGCCATTACTCGGCGTCTTTCGCCGTTGCCTTGGCTTCGCTGTTTTCAATCGCCATCGCAGTGATGATAGCGAAGAAACAAGCCAGAAGCGTTCCTAAAATCCAGGCAAAATACCACATGGTTATCGCTCCTTAATAAAGTGAGTGCGTGTTTTCTTCGATATATTTTTTGTCCAAGCGGCCAAACATTTTGTAGTAACACCAGATGGTGTACAGCAGCACAATTGGAACAAAAATAATCGCAACCACGGTCATCACTTGCAGAGTCAGCAAGCTAGACGTCGCATCCCACATGGTCAGACTCATGCTTGGGTTGGTGATAGAAGGCATCACGAACGGGAACATGGTCACACCGGCGGTCAGGATCACACAGGCGATGGTCAGAGAGGAGAACAGGAACGCCCAGCCACCTTTCTCAACGCGTGAGCACAATGTTGTCAGCAACGGCAGTACCACACCCAGCGCAGGCAGAGCCCACAGGATTGGATACTTGTTGAAGTTCAACAGCCATGCACCGGCCTGATGAGCCACTTCTTTACGCAGCGGGTTAGACTGTGCCGCAGTATCGATAGCAGAAGTAATTACATAGCCATCAATGCCTTTCACCAGCCAAACGCCTGCCAGCAAGAACGCTACAGCCATGACCAGAGAACAAATCTGCGCCGCAGTACGAGAGCGCAAGTGCACTTCGCCCGTGGTTTTCATTTGCAGATAGGTCGCGCCCTGAGCCAGCAACATCGTCAAGCTAACCACCCCCGCCAACAGACCAAACGGATTCAGCAGTTGGAAGAAGTTACCCGTGTAGTAAAGACGCAGGTATTCATCGATATGGAACGGAACACCCAACAGTAGGTTACCGAATGCCACGCCGAAAACTAATGCAGGCACGAAGCTACCAATAAAGATGCCCCAGTCCCACATGTTACGCCAGCGTGTACTTTCGATTTTAGAGCGGTAATCAAAGCCAACCGGACGGAAGAACAATGAAGCCAGCACTAAAATCATCGCAACATAGAAGCCGGAGAATGCAGCCGCGTAAACCATTGGCCATGCAGCAAACAGCGCACCACCCGCGGTAACCAGCCAAACTTGGTTACCTTCCCAGTGAGGGGCAACCGCGTTAATCATAATACGGCGTTCGGTATCGGTCTTACCGATGATACGGGAGAGCACACCTACCCCCATATCAAAACCATCGGTGACTGCGAATCCAATCAGCAGCACACCAACGAGCAGCCACCAGACAAACCGCAATACTTCATAATCAAACATAGCGTGGACTCCTGTTAGCGCGCTTCTACTGCATTCGGCTGTTCAAAATGATAACGACCGCTCTTCAGGCTGCTTGGCCCCAGGCGAGCAAATTTGAACATCAAATACATTTCTGCGACTAAGAACAGCGTGTACAGACCGCAGATCAGAATAATGGAGAACAGCAGATCGCCCGTTGTCAGAGAAGAGTTCGCCACCGCGGTCGGCAATACTTCACCGATAGCCCATGGTTGACGACCATACTCAGCAACAAACCAGCCCGCTTCACAGGCAATCCAAGGTAAAGGAATACCCAGCAATGCCGCACGGTGCAGCCAGCGTTTTTTACCCACGTTACCGCGAACAACGCTCCAGAAGGACAGCGCAATGATCAGCAACAGCGCAAAGCCACATGCCACCATGATGCGGAAGGCAAAGTACAGCGGAGCAACTTTAGGGATTGAGTCCTTGGTTGCGGCCTGAATCTGCTCTTCGCTCGCCTGAGATGGGTTCTCGGTATAACGCTTCAGCAGCATACCGTAGCCCAAGTCCTGCTTGGTTTTGTTGAAGGCATCACGCACGGTAGGATCGGTGTTACCGGTACGCAGTTCCTGCAGCAACTCATAAGCTTTCATACCATTACGGATACGAACCTGATGCTGAGCCATCAGCTCTTTCAGGCCGGTCACCTGCTGATCAAGCGAACGTGTCGCGATCAGGCCCAGTGCGTAAGGGATATGAATCGCATATTCGTTGGTCATGGTTTCCTGATTAGGGATACCAAACAGAGTAAACGATGCTGGAGCCGGTTGGGTTTCCCACTCTGCTTCAATCGCTGCCAGTTTGGTTTTCTGTACGTCACCCATCTCGTAACCGGATTCATCACCCAGAACGATAACAGACAGAGACGCAGCCAGACCAAACGCCGCGGCGATAGCAAATGAACGCTTAGCAAAGGCGAAATCACGGCCTTTCAGCAAGTAGTAGGAACTGATGCCCAGAACGAACATGGCGCCGGTCACGTAGCCCGCAGAAACGGTGTGAACGAATTTCACCTGAGCAACTGGGTTTAATACCAGCTCAGAGAAGCTCACCATTTCCATACGCATGGTTTCAAAGTTGAAATCCGACGCGATTGGGTTCTGCATCCAGCCGTTAGCCACCAGAATCCACAGCGCAGACAGGTTGGAACCTAACGCAACTAACCAAGTGGCTGCTAAGTGCTGCACTTTGCCCAGACGATCCCAGCCAAAGAAGAACAGACCAACAAAGGTAGATTCAAGGAAGAACGCCATCAACCCTTCAATGGCCAGCGGCGCACCAAAGATGTCTCCAACGTAATGGGAATAGTATGACCAGTTAGTCCCGAACTGGAATTCCATGGTTAAACCCGTGGCAACCCCAAGCGCAAAGTTGATACCAAACAACTTGCCCCAGAACTTAGTCATATCTTTATAAACTTGTTTACCCGTAAGAACGTATACCGTTTCCATGATGGCCAACAAGAACGCCATACCCAGCGTTAGTGGCACAAACAGGAAGTGGTACATCGCCGTTAAGGCAAACTGTAACCGTGACAGTTCGACAATATCCAACATCTTGACTCCTTGCTCCTCGCAGGAAGACTCCGACTTGCGGCAACACGGCTCCCGTTCGAGTACGGAAGTCACATAACTACCAGCAGTGAATGCCCTTCAACAACAAATTGGAACCTCCCCCAATTCTCGGCAGCCTACGCTTTCCAAATCTTAGCAACGGATGTTGAGGTAAAAACCTCTCCATCAGCATAGTTCAGAAAACGTTTGAAACGAAAAACCGAAGGAAGATAACAAATATAACAATAAAAACGACTCAGTATTACAGACGAGTAAATAGTACCCCGCCATTCCCACACAATAAATAGGTATTTTCATGTTAGGAATTAGATTTGTGTATTTAGGTCACGTTTTAGGCAAATGATTATAATTACCTAAAATTGATCTGCGACAAGATTAGCAAAACACACTGTTTAAGGCACTATTTCTGGCATTTTTTTATAGGAATTTCATTGATCTATGTTAAGCAAAAGTATCATAAACGTATTCATGGTTACTTATTGTTAATTGATTGTTATTTATTCGATGCGCTGTTTCTTTTGCGTGATTTTTTATTTTCATTGCACGCCATTTTCAATAACAGAGTAATAAAGCAACGTGACAAATCGTCAGTAAGCAAAGCAGAAACGTTACGCAAACAGGTGAGAAGTTAATGGCGAGAGAAGAGATAACGTAGAGTTTAGGTAGCATAAAATATCGCCACTTTGCTCTCTGTGATAAAGGCATTACCGCAGCCATTTAGCCACGATACAGAATGCCGTAGATCTGAGTATAAAAAAGGGCCACCGAAGTGGCCCAACATGTCGAAACTTTTCTGTTTCTTTCAATAAAACAGCGTTCAAACGCAACGTTTGAACAAGACTTAACGCAATACTGTTTTCACGGCGTTGCCAATTTCGGCCAAGCTGCGAACGGTTTTCACCCCTGCCGCTTCCAACGCTGCAAATTTTTCGTCCGCAGTGCCTTTGCCACCGGCAATAATGGCGCCCGCGTGACCCATACGCTTGCCTTTAGGCGCAGTAACGCCCGCGATGTAGCCCACAACAGGCTTAGTCACATGCTCTTTAATGTATGCAGCAGCATCTTCTTCAGCGTTACCGCCGATTTCACCAATCATCACAATAACTTCAGTCTGCGGATCTTCCTGGAACAGTTTCAGGATATCAATGAAGTTAGAGCCAGGGATTGGATCGCCACCGATACCGACACAGCTAGACTGGCCAAAACCGATATCCGTCGTCTGCTTAACCGCTTCATAGGTCAAGGTACCAGAGCGAGATACGATGCCCACTTTACCCGGCAGATGGATGTGACCCGGCATAATACCGATCTTACATTCACCCGGAGTGATAACGCCTGGGCAGTTTGGACCGATCATGCGTGCTTCGCTCTGCTCCAGTTTCGCTTTCACCACCAGCATATCCAGAGTCGGAATGCCTTCAGTGATACAGATGATCAGCTTAATGCCTGCATCAATCGCTTCCAGAATGGAGTCTTTGCAGAAAGGCGCTGGTACATAAATGACTGACGCCGTTGCACCTGTCGTTTCAACCGCCTCGCGCACGGTATTAAATACCGGCAGACCCAGATGTTCGGTGCCACCTTTACCCGGCGTAACACCGCCAACTAATTTGGTACCGTAGGCTAAAGCCTGTTCAGAATGGAAGGTGCCCTGACTGCCGGTAAAACCTTGGCAGATCACTTTGGTATCTTTATTAATTAAAATGGACATTATTTCCCCTCCACGGCAGCAACAACCTGCTGCGCAGCATCCGTTAAGCTTTTCGCTGCAATAATATTCAGACCACTGTCAGCCAGTTTTTTCGCACCCAGCTCAGCGTTGTTACCTTCTAAACGCACCACAACCGGTACGTTAACGCCAACTTCAGCCACAGCACCGATAATCCCATCGGCGATCAGGTCACAGCGCACAATGCCGCCGAAGATATTGACCAGCACCGCTTTCACTTTCTCGTCGGAGAGAATAATTTTGAACGCTTCAGTCACGCGCTCTTTAGTAGCACCGCCGCCAACGTCTAAGAAGTTAGCAGGTTCGCCGCCGTGCAATTTAACGATGTCCATGGTGCCCATCGCCAAACCTGCACCGTTCACCATGCAACCGATGTTGCCGTCTAATGCAACGTAGTTCAGTTCCCACTGGGCAGCCTGAGATTCACGCGCATCTTCCTGAGAAGGATCGCGCATTTCACGCAGTTCAGCCTGGCGGAACAGCGCGTTGCCGTCTGCGCTCAGTTTGCCGTCTAAACAGATCAGATCGCCCTGCTTGGTGATAACCAGCGGGTTAATCTCAACCAAAGCCAGATCGCGCTCAAGGAACAGCGTCGCCAAGCCCATAAAGATTTTGGTGAATTGACCGACTTGTTTGCCCGTCAAACCCAGTTTAAATGCCAGCTCGCGGCCTTGATAAGGCTGTGGGCCAGTCAGTGGGTCCAGTGCGGTTTTATGGATCAAGTGTGGCGTTTCATCAGCCACTTTCTCAATTTCCACGCCACCTTCGGTGGATGCCATGAACACCACGCGACGTGTGCCACGATCGACAACTGCGCCCAGATACAGCTCTTTATCAATGTCCGTTGCCCCTTCCACCAAAATCTGGTGAACCGGCTGACCCAGCGCATCTGTTTGGTAAGTCACTAAACGCTTACCTAACCAGTTCTCAGCAAAAGCACGGATCTCTTCTTTAGATTTAACCAGCTTAACGCCGCCCGCTTTACCGCGACCACCAGCGTGAACCTGACATTTCACCACCCACGGGCCGGAACCGATTTTGGATGCTGCTTCTTCTGCTTCGCGAGGTGTGGTGCAGGCATAACCGACCGGTGCCGGTAGACCATACCGAGCAAACAGTTGTTTGGCCTGATATTCGTGTAAGTTCATGATGTTCTATCCATTTTGTCGCCGAGTCTGCTAGGCTATTGCGCTCATCACGCCTATCAGACTGGCTCTTATTTTAGGTAAGTGGCCTACCTAAGCAGGCCATTGCATAGCAACGCAGAATATTTTATCGCTTATACGTCCAGCAGCAGACGAGCCGGATCTTCCAGCATCTCTTTCACCGTAACCAAGAAGCCTACGGATTCGCGTCCATCGATCAGGCGATGATCGTAAGACAGAGCCAGATACATCATTGGCAGGATCACAACCTGACCATTCACCGCCATCGGACGATCTTTGATAGCGTGCATGCCCAGAATCGCGCTCTGCGGTGGGTTGATGATCGGGGTAGACATCAATGAACCGAATACGCCGCCGTTGGTAATGGTGAAGTTACCGCCGGTCAGTTCTTCAACTTTCAGTTTGCCATCACGACCTTTCACCGCGAGTTCTTTAATATTTTTCTCAATGTCAGCCATACCCAACGTATCAACGTTGCGCAACACTGGCGTTACCAAGCCGCGCGGCGTGGATACAGCAATGCTGACGTCGAAATAGTTGTGATACACCACATCTTCGCCATCAATAGAGGCGTTTACTTCTGGGTAGCGCTTCAGCGCTTCCAGCACCGCTTTGATATAGAAAGACATAAAGCCCAGACGCACACCGTGGCGTTTCTCAAACGCTTCGCCGTACTGCTTACGCATGTCCATGATTGGCTTCATGTTGACTTCGTTAAAGGTCGTCAACATCGCGGTGCTGTTTTTTGCTTCCAGCAAACGCTCAGCCACACGCTTACGCAGGCGAGTCATCGGAACACGTTTTTCAGTACGAGCGCCTAACGGAGCTGCGGCCGGTGCTTCTGGCTCAGCCGCTTTGGCTGCTTTTGGTGCTGAAGCTAAATGTTTATCAACGTCTTCACGGGTCAAACGGCCACCCACGCCGGTGCCTTTGATGTCAGCGGCATTCAAAGAATGCTCGGCTAACAGGCGACGAATGGCTGGGCCTTGTGCATCGCTGCTACCCTCTTCCAGATCCGCCGTATGACGTGAGGCCGGTGTTGATGCAGACGATTGCGCTTTGTCAGTGGTTGGTTTGCCGGATACATCAGCCGGACGCAAACGACCCAACAGCTGGCGAGAAAGTACGGTTGCACCCTCTTCTTCCAAAATGGCATCCATAATGCCGGCTTCCGGCGCTGGCACTTCCAGAACAACTTTGTCGGTTTCGATTTCAACGATCACTTCATCGCGGGCAACGGTATCGCCCGGTTTTTTGTGCCACGTTGCAACCGTAGCGTCGGCAACGGATTCAGGTAGGTCAGGGACCAGAATTTCTACGCTACTCATGCTATATCCTTTTTTATAACCAATTTTTTTGCAGAACTGGGCGCTTATGCGCCCAGACTCTTATTCCACGTTCAGCGCGTCGTTAACCAGATCTTGCTGCTGTTTCTGGTGAACCGACATATAACCCACAGCCGGCGAAGCCGATGCCGCACGCCCCGCATAACGCAACGATGCTCCAAAAGGAATCACTTCACGGAAGTTATGCTGGCTACAGTACCAAGCACCTTGGTTCAGTGGTTCTTCCTGACACCAGACAAAATCGTGTACGTGGGCATAAGGGGCAAATGCATCCTGAATCGCCTGGTGAGGGAATGGATACAGCTGTTCGATACGCACAATCGCCACGTCTTTCTGTTCGTTTTTGCGACGTTGTTCCAACAGGTCGTAGTAAACCTTACCGGAACACATCACCACACGCTTAACGTCTTTTGGATCGATGTCATCAATCTCGCCAATCACCGGCTGGAAGCTGCCGTTTGCCAGCTCTTCCAAAGAAGATACCGCTAACGGATGGCGCAGCAAGGACTTAGGCGACATAACAATCAGAGGGCGACGCATTCCACGCAGCGCCTGACGACGTAGCATGTGATAAACCTGAGCCGGCGTAGACGGAATACAAACCTGCATATTCTGGTCAGCGCACAGTTGCAGATAACGTTCTAAACGTGCAGAAGAGTGCTCAGGGCCTTGGCCTTCATAGCCATGCGGCAACAGCATCACTAAACCACACAGACGACCCCATTTTTGCTCGCCGGAACTGATGAACTGGTCAATAACCACCTGTGCACCGTTGGCGAAGTCACCAAACTGCGCTTCCCAGATGGTCAGCGTGCGAGGCTCTGCGGTGGCATAACCATATTCGAAGGCTAAAACAGCGGCCTCAGACAGCACCGAGTCCCAAACTTTGAAATCGCCTTGGCCGTTATGTACGTTTTCTAGCGGAATATAAACGGAGCCATCTTTCTGGTTATGAATCACTGAATGGCGGTGGAAGAACGTACCACGCCCACAGTCTTCACCAGAAATACGCACTGGAACACCTTCATCCACTAAGGTGGCGTAGGCCAAGTTTTCAGCCGCGCCCCAATCGAACAGTTTGTTGCCTTCAGCCATCTCGGCACGGTCGCCATAAATTTTGGCCACACGCGACTGCATTTCAACCGATTCTGGTGCACGGCTGATACGGCGAGCCAAATCCTGGAGGCGTTTTAGCTCAACGGTACTTGGATAAACTTCATCCCACTCATGGTTCAGGTATGGAGACCATGTGAAGGTATGCATGTTCATTGGACGCCATTCGTCCACCACGCATTCGCCGCGATCCAACGCGTCACGATACAGGTTAACCATTTCCGTGGCATCTTCGAGAGAGGCAACGCTCTGCTCGGTCAGCTTATCAGCGTAAATTTTACGCGGGGTCGGATGTTTTTTGATTTTCTGATACATAACCGGCTGGGTTGCACTTGGCTCATCAGCTTCGTTATGACCATGGCGGCGGTAGCACACCAGATCGATCATCACATCACGTTTAAAGGTGTTACGGAAATCGAGGGCCAAACGCGTTACAAAAGCAACGGCTTCAGGATCATCCGCGTTCACGTGGAAGATGGGTGCCTGAACCATTTTTGCGATGTCAGTACAGTACTGAGTTGAACGCGCATCTTTCGGATTAGAGGTGGTAAACCCGATTTGGTTGTTGATAACGATGCGAACGGTACCGCCCACTTCGTAACCACGCGCCTGAGACATGTTCAGCGTCTCCTGCACAATGCCTTGGCCTGCGATTGCCGCATCACCGTGAATGGTGATTGGCAGAACCATATTGCTACGCGCTTCATCCAGACGATCGCGACGAGCACGCACCGACCCCATTACCACCGGGCTCACAATTTCCAGATGCGATGGGTTAAACGCCAACGCAAGATGCACCAGACCGCCTTCGGTTTCAACGTCAGACGAGAAGCCCATATGGTACTTAACGTCACCGGCACCGAGGTGTTCTTTATGTTTACCGGCAAATTCGTCGAACAGATCCTGCGGTTTTTTACCCAGCACGTTAATCAGCACGTTCAGGCGGCCACGGTGCGCCATCCCGAGAACGGCTTCACGCGTGCCGTTCTTACCGGCATGACGGATCAGCTCTTTGAGCATAGGCACCAACGCGTCGCCGCCTTCCAGTGAGAAGCGTTTCGCGCCGGGGAATTTTGCGCCCAGATAACGCTCCAGACCTTCCGCTGCGGTTAACTCACGCAGGAAACGCTGTTTTTCTTCTTGAGTAAAGGAAGGCTGACCGACAACAGATTCCAAACGTTGCTGAATCCAACGTTTTTCTTCCGTGTTGGTGATGTGCATATATTCTGCACCGATGGAGCCACAATAAGTCTGCTTAAGCGCCTGATACAGATCGGACAGCTTCATCGTCTCTTTGCCGATGGCAAAAGAACCGACGTTGAACGTCTGATCAAAATCTTCTTCGGTCAGGTTGTGGTAGGACGGTTCCAGATCGGGCACCGCATCCTGCTTCCACAAACCTAATGGATCCAGATTGGCTTGCTGATGACCACGGAAACGGAAGGCGTTGATCATCTGCAACACCTTGACCTGCTTAGCATCCGTATCAGGGTCGTTTAGAGAGAGATTAAACCGGGACGGGTCTTTCGCCAGACGGCGGAAGTAGTCTCGTGTTTGAGAGTGGAATTGTTCCGATTTCAGGCCGATCGTCGGCAACTGTTGGAAAATTTCCTTCCAGCTCAGATCCACCGAGTCAGGATCGGTGAGATAGTCTTCATAGAGCTGCTCTATGTAGGACTGGTTTGCGCCCGCCAGATAGGAGGAATCCAGCCAGGCCTTCATTGCGCCGTTCTGCATCATGATCCCTTAAGCTGTTTTCAGCTTTAGTTTTCGCCGTGATAAACATCATGCTTTTAACAAATGCTCGCATCCAACCGAGTGTTATTAAAAACATTTATCGTAATTACATACATCGCAATTACTTTACCGTAACTATCTTATAGTAATTGCACCTATCGTCAGATGACTCTATGTGCTTTTTGTGACGAAGATACATCACCTGTTGCAAAAATGTGTCTTACGTCTTAGTACTACCTATTGCAACCCCTCTCGCCATCCTCTTTCGAGGTGGGAGAGGTTCGCATAAATCCAACGCTAAGCGCTGGAATTTCAAATAAATATCCCCTAAATAATTCGAGTTGCATGTAGGCGGCAAGTTTGTGAAGCCCTAGGAACATAGATAACTATGTGACTAGGGTGAGCAAACGTAGCCAACACCGATGCAGCTTGAAGTATGACGGGGTAAGCCTTAAGCACTGCGGTGAAGCAACATAGACTTAATATGACCAATTGCACGGGTCGGGTTCAAGCCTTTTGGACACACATTGACGCAGTTCATAATGCTATGGCAGCGGAATACGCTGAAAGCGTCGTCTAAATCGTCTAAACGGCTATCCGTTTCGGTGTCACGGCTATCAATTAAGAAACGATACGATGCCAGCAGACCCGCTGGGCCGATAAACTTATCCGGGTTCCACCAGAACGATGGGCATGAGGTTGAACAGCATGCACAAAGAATACATTCGTACAAACCATCTAACTTCTCACGCTGTTCCGGCATCTGCAAATGCTCGCGTGCCGGAGGATTTTTACCGTCGTTAAGCAGATAAGGCTTAATTTTTTCGTATTGGGTGTAAAACTGGCCCATGTCGACGACCAAGTCGCGCACGACAGGCAAGCCTGGCAGCGGACGGATAACAATTTTTTTGCCTGAACGCTGTAGGGTTGAAACCGGCGTGATACAGGCCAGTCCGTTCTTACCGTTCATGTTCACACCGTCAGAACCGCAAACCCCTTCACGGCAAGAGCGGCGGAAAGCCAGCGTTGGATCTTGCTCTTTAAGCAAAATCAGCGCATCGAGCAGCATCATGTCGCGGCCTTCTTCGGCCTCTAGGGTGTAATCTTGCATCCGTGGCGCGTTATCGACGTCCGGGTTATAGCGATATACAGAAAACTCTACTTTCATGACCGTTTCTCCGCAAAAAATGGGTAACTAACCGAGTGATTGATGGAACAATCAATAAGTACGGATCTTCGGCGGGAACGCCGGACGTAGCTTAGGTTCCATGTTCACGCTGCGGCGTGTCATGCTCTCGGTTTGCGGCAGATACAGGCTATGGCACAGCCAGTTAGCGTCATCACGATCTGGGAAGTCGAAGCGGCTATGTGCGCCACGGCTTTCGGTACGGAAGTTCGCTGAAACTGCGGTCGCAAAAGCAGTTTCCATCAGGTTATCCAATTCCAAGCACTCAACGCGTTGGGTGTTGAAATCGCTAGAAGTATCGTCCAGACGTGCGCTTTTCAGACGCTCACGGATCACTTTCAGTTCTTCCAAGCCTTTCGCCATCGCATCACCTTCGCGGAATACCGAGAAGTTATGCTGCATGCAAGACTGGAGATCTTTACGGATTTGAACCGGATCTTCACCGCTGCGGGTGTTGTTCCAACGATTCATACGATCCAAAGACGCTTCAATATCAGATTCGCTAGCGTCACGGCTTGGACCTTGTTCGGTCAGGCACTCTTGCAAATGCAGGCCAGCAGAACGGCCAAATACCACGAGGTCAAGCAATGAGTTACCGCCTAGGCGGTTAGCCCCATGAACCGATACGCAGGCAATTTCGCCAACCGCGAACAGCCCAGGGATCACCACGTCTTCACCCTTCTCATTCACGGTTAACGCTTGGCCCGTAACTTTGGTTGGGATCCCGCCCATCATATAGTGGCAGGTTGGGATAACCGGAATCGGCTCTTTCACCGGATCCACGTGCGCAAAGGTACGCGACAGTTCCAAGATCCCCGGCAGGCGTGCTTCAAGCACGTCTTTGCCCAGATGATCCAGTTTCAGTTTGGCATGCGGCCCCCAAGGACCATCACAGCCACGGCCTTCACGAATTTCAATCATGATGGAGCGTGCAACCACGTCACGGCCTGCAAGGTCTTTCGCGTTTGGCGCATAACGCTCCATGAAACGCTCACCGTGTTTATTCAGCAAATAACCGCCTTCACCACGGCAACCTTCGGTAACCAGAACCCCCGCACCGGCGATACCGGTTGGGTGGAACTGCCACATCTCCATATCCTGTACCGGAACCCCAGCACGCAGCGCCATACCCACGCCGTCGCCGGTATTGATATGCGCGTTAGTCGTTGACTGGTAAATACGTCCTGCACCGCCGGTCGCCAAAATGGTGGCTTTCGCTTTGAAGTAAACCACTTCACCGGTTTCGATACAGATAGCCGTTGTTCCAACCACGGCACCGTCTTGGTTTTTCACCAGATCCAGCGCGTACCACTCGGAGAAAATCGTGGTGTGGTTTTTCAGGTTCTGCTGATAAAGCGTATGCAACAGCGCATGACCGGTACGGTCAGCCGCCGCTGCGGTACGTGCCGCTTGCTCGCCGCCAAAGTTTTTGGACTGGCCACCAAACGGACGCTGATAAATTTTGCCATCGTCTAAACGCGAGAATGGCAGTCCCATGTGTTCTAATTCTAGAATCGCCTCTGGGCCGGTTTTACACATATATTCAATGGCGTCTTGGTCACCGATATAGTCGGAACCTTTCACCGTGTCATACATATGCCATTCCCAGTTATCTTCATGGGTGTTACCCAGTGCAACCGTAATACCGCCCTGAGCGGATACGGTATGTGAACGCGTTGGGAATACTTTAGATAACAGGGCGCAAGACAGTCCCATCTGGGAGATTTGCAGCGCGGCACGCATACCTGCGCCACCCGCACCGATAACAACAGCATCAAATTCTCTTACTTCAAGACCACTAACTGACTGACTCATGTTAGGCACCCCACACAACTAATGTTCCGTAAACCAAGTAAACCACCAGCGCGACAACGATAACGAGCTGTAGAATCAGCCGTAATGCCAGCGGTTTAATGTAATCCGTTAACACTTGCCACATACCAATCCAGGCGTGAGCCAAAATGGATACCAACGTGAGCACGGTAAAGACTTTAGTGATGTTAGAGGCGAAGAATCCGCGCCAGATTTCATAGGTCAGAGAATCTGCGGTGAAGATAAAACCGAGAATGTAGAGGACATATAAAGTAATAACGATGGCCGCCGCACGCAGCAGTAACCAATCATGTATCCCATTACGGCCTAAGGCTGATGCACTGGTTTTTGAGTTTGGGGTTACCATACGAGGACTCCAGCTAAAATAGAAAGTACGACGGTGATCGCAAAAGAAACATAAGCTGTGCGACTACCTGCGGCGAAACTCTCTTCGATGTAGCCAAAATCCATCAACATGTGACGAATACCACCACAGATGTGGTACGCCAATGCGGTGAGGATGCCCCACACAATGAATTTAACGATAAAGCTATCCATAACCGCTGCGGCCTGAACAAACCCTTCTGGAGAAGAAAGAGAAAGTCCCAGCAACCAAAGCAGAATACCGAGTGATACAAAGGTAATCACACCTGAAGCGCGGTGTAATATGGAGGCTATCGCAGTGACGGGAAATCGGATCGTTTGCAGATCCAGATTGACGGGTCTTTGTTTTTTTGAAAGCTTTTCGACATTTTTTATCATAGCGCCCACACAGCTCTTTTATTATTTTTCCTTCCTCCGGGCCTGGGCGGGGTCAAGCAGCGCTTTACCTGTCTGATTAAAGTTGCTTCGGCGTTCACCTATCGCAACCCAATAAGTTGGGTAATCCATCACGTCACGCGCCTACAGCTTCCACTGTGCTAAAACGGCGCGCTTCATATTCACGCTGGGTGCTCCTACTTCAGGGCAGTTTCTTAGAGGGTACAACCCTAAAAAACAATAAGTCCCGGAGACCTGGCGGCAGTATAGAAGTATCACAATTTGATTACAATTCGAATACAACCTGATTAAAGACATTTGACCGGAACAGTGACATAAGTCACGAAAGTAACAAATACGCCAAAATTAATTACATAATTTGACAAGGAATCAACATTTCCGTTACAACAGAGTGGCGAATAGACCTACGTTGTACTATTGATGAGCAAACCCTTTCCCCCAGTGCAAAGTTATGCAACAGTGGAATATGTGAATACCCATAGGTTTAACGTAGGCAATAATTAATTATGTTATAAAGAATACCAACGAATCATTAACATTCTAAACATCGACGAGCGAGTAGTCGCCGAACGGCAAACTGGCCGTTAGCAGGATAAATTGCACTCTGTACCCTATAATTTAAGACCCCCACGACATTCGACGGTGGTCAACAGAGCGCGAAGAATCGCTAACAGGGAGGCTGGTACCCACTAACGGTGTGTCGGTCGTTAATGGTTCTTAAATCTAGAGGCGCTAAGGAGACTGTAATGGCTAACAAGAAAGCGACGCTGACGCTCGATTCCGAAACAATTGAACTTGATGTACTTTCGGGCACGTTGGGCGCAGAAGAGATTGATATTCGTAGCCTCGGTTCAAAGGGCTACTTCACGTTTGACCCAGGATTCACCTCCACGGCCTCTTGCGAATCAAAAATCACCTATATCGACGGTGACGAAGGCATCCTGCTGCATCGCGGTTTCCCAATCGATGAGCTGGCGAAAAACTCCAACTATTTGGAAGTTAGCTACATCCTGCTTTACGGCGAAGCCCCAACGGCAAAAGAGTACGAAACCTTTAAAACCACGGTCACTCGCCACACCATGATCCACGAACAGATTACCCGTCTGTTCCACGGTTTCCGTCGCGACTCTCACCCAATGGCGGTGATGTGCGGTGTTACCGCCTCTCTGGCGGCGTTCTATCATGACTCGTTAGACGTTAACAACGAACGCCATCGTGAGATTGCGGCATATCGTCTGTTGTCTAAAATGCCAACGCTGGCGGCGATGTGCTACAAATATTCACTCGGCCAACCGTTTGTTTATCCGAAGAATGATCTGTCTTACGCTGGCAACTTCTTGAACATGATGTTCTCTACGCCGTGTGAAGAATATGTGGTCAACCCAATCCTTGAGCGCGCCATGGATCGTATTTTAATCCTACACGCTGACCACGAACAAAACGCATCGACCTCAACCGTTCGTACCGCAGGCTCTTCCGGTGCTAATCCCTTTGCCTGTATCGCAGCGGGTATTGCCTCGCTGTGGGGACCTGCGCACGGCGGTGCAAACGAAGCCGCACTGAAAATGCTGGAAGAAATCAGCTCTGTTGATCACATTCCAGAGTTTGTTCGTCGTGCCAAAGACAAAAACGACTCTTTCCGCCTGATGGGCTTCGGTCACCGTGTTTATAAAAACTATGACCCACGCGCTACCGTGATGCGTGAAACCTGTCACGAAGTGTTGAGAGAATTGAACCTGCAAGATGACCTGCTGGAAGTGGCGATGGAGCTGGAACACATCGCGCTGAACGACCCGTACTTCATCGAGAAAAAACTGTATCCAAACGTCGACTTCTACTCTGGCATCATTTTGAAAGCTATGGGTATTCCGTCTTCAATGTTTACCGTTATCTTCGCTATGGCACGTACCGTTGGCTGGATTGCCCATTGGAACGAAATGCACGACGACGGCATTAAAATTGCGCGTCCTCGTCAGCTGTACACCGGCTACGACAAACGTCCGTTTGAGTCTCAGTTGAAGAAATAATTTATCTAAAACGCCCTCCCAGACTCCCCCTTGTCAGGGGGAGAAGCATGCCGAGAACCTATTCCAATCTGCTCCGTCCCCTACCTAGGGGAGAGCTGGAAGGGCGTATTATTCCTAACCATCACCGCTGGCAATTCGGGCACCAATAAAACGGTCTAGACGAAATCATCGTTTTCTCAATCATCTCGCCGCAGCGCAAACAAGGCTCACCGGCACGATGAAAGACTTTAAATTGAAACAGAGCGCCATGATGCACATCGTCATCCATCGTTCCACGGGTGTTATACGAAAGCCGAGGAATATCCAACAGCGCATGGGATAGGTGCTCAAGCTGATCTTCACGCAGCGACTGGGCGTTATGCGTTGGCGCCAGCTCAGCATCCCACAAAATCTCAACCCGCAGATAGTTACCTAACCCCGCTAAAAAGCGCTGATCCAGCAATAATCCGCCAAACTGACGGCGACGAAACGCAGGCTGCATCAAACGCCCTTTGACCTGCGTCGCATTCAGCCGCAAATCTAAAACATCCGGCCCAACCCGTTGTAAAAACGGATGCTGTGCGATCTCCTCACGCGGTGCGATGGTGATATCCGACGCGCTATATAACAAAATGGCTTTATCTTCGGTTTCAAGACGAACGCGCAGATCGCGTTTGGTATCCGGCGTTTCGCCCGCATCAACGATTTTCCACACCCCGTAGAGCTGATTATGGCTATACATGGTTAAGCCATTGGAAAAGTGCGTCAGTAACGCTTTACCACGCGTTTCAATGTCTTCAATTTTTTCGCCTACCAGCTGTGACTGATAATGCTTTAACTGAGGAAACGCAAACCACACTTCGGTCAGCGTTTTGCCCACTACGGCATCGGTGAGCTTATCCGCAGCGCGACGAATCTCTGGGCCTTCTGGCATCTGAACTCTCTTAATCTGGCTAAAACCTAAGGCCAGAATAGCGCGATCGGCATAGCGTGCCAAACCTCACTCAGCGCTGACCTTAATCCCTTGCTGCGAAAAATGGGCGCGTAACAAACGTGCGAAATCCAACGCATGCGCATTGTCGCCGTGCAAACACACGGTGTCAGCCTGAACAGGCACAATATCGCCCTGAGGGGTCACCACCTGATGATGTTGTACCATCATCAGGGTGTGTCGCAGTGCCTGTTGGTCATCAGTGATTAACGCATTAGGTTCACTACGCGCAACTAAAGAACCATCAGACTGATAGTTGCGGTCGGCAAAAACTTCCTGCCATGTGGTTAAACCTAATGCCTGCCCCTCACTTATCAGTGCGCTTCCCGCCAGACCAACCAAACGCAGGGCGGGGTTAAAATCCAGCACGGCACGCGCAATGGCATGCGCCAGCGCAGGCTCCACCGCAGCTTGGTTGTAGAGCATGCCATGGGGTTTCACGTGCCGCAGGGTTGCACCCAGCGCCAAACAATGCCGATTGAGCGCATGAAGCTGTTCAGTAACCAACTGATAAACCTCATCCGGTGGCAGGTTTTGACGGCTGCGGCCAAAGTTTTCTCGGTCAGCAAAGCTAGGATGTGCGCCGATAGCGACGCCCAACTCCTTGGCCCAAATAACCGACTGTCGCATGGTTGCATCATCACCGGCGTGGTATCCACAGGCGATATTGGCTGAGCTAACCAGCTTTAGCAGCGCATAGTCGTTCGCCCCGCCTTCGCCTAAATCCGCATTGAGATCAATCACCCTGAATCCCTCGCTCCAGCTGGCGCAGATAAATTCTCTGTTCTTTATACGCCTGCTGGGCTTGTGCCAGCGTGCAACGAATAAAGTGAATCGGCTCACCGAGGCGGATCTGTGCCAAATGATAGAGATCGGCTTCGATCACACAGGCAATACGCGGATATCCGCCGGTGGTTTGCGCATCAGCCATCAGCACAATCGGCTGACCGCCGTGAGGCACCTGAATAACGCCGGGCAATAGACCATGTGCAAACATCTCGCGTGAACTCTCGCGTTTCAACGAATGTCCGGTTAAGCGATAGCCCATACGATTACTTTGCGGGCTGAGATGCCACGGTGTACGCCAGAAAAAGTCCTGTTCCTGCGGGCTAAATTCCTGAAACTCTGGCCCCGGCAACACACGGATATAGTTGTTGAAAAGTAGTTGCTTAATACCTTGGGATTTTTTCGGCACAAAGCGCACATCGCCCAAAGGTAAGCTATCGCCATCGTTTAATTTTCGCCCGTCCAATCCGCCAAAGCCGCCGGTGAGATCGGTGCTTCGCGATCCCAATACTTCGGGCACATCAATCCCTCCGCTGACGGCAAGATAGCTACGCATGCCGCGCTTAGGGCGGTGTAACATCAAACGTTGTCCCGCACGAACCGGATAATTCCAGCCGGTCCAGATACGCTGCTTATCCAGATAGGCATCGCACCCCGCGCCGGTTAATGCCATCCAGCCATCGCGGGCAAACTCCACCGTACATTCACCGAGGGTGATCTCAAGCCCTGCGTCAGTGCCTTTATTTCCTACCAAGATATTCGCGGCGTACAGCGCGGGCGCGTCCAAAGCACCACCTAAACTCACGCCCTGGCCACGAAAGCCATGACGCCCCTGATCCTGTACCGTCGTTTGCAAACCCGCACGAATAATTTTCAACATACTCCCTCCTTCTGCGGTACAAAGCGCACGCTATCACCGGGACGTAGCAAGGTTGATGACGAAGCCTGAGGATCAAATAACGCCAGCGGCGTATTGCCAATAATTTGCCAACCACCGGGAGATGCTAGCGGATAAACACCGGTATGGCTGCCGCCGATACCCACCGAGCCCTGCGGCACTTTCACTCTGGGAACCGCGCGTCGTGGCGTATGCAACGCCTCAGGCAAACCGCCCAAATAACCGAAGCCCGGCTGAAAACCGAGGAAATAGACCACATATTCGGCGCTGCTGTGCAGCTCGACGGTCTGACGTGCGGTCAGATTATGCAATCGAGCCACCTCTTCTAGATCGGGCCCTTCTGCTCCGCCATAGATCACGGGGATATCAATGTGCCGCACTTCTGGCTGGGCAGACTCGCTCTCTTCCCACCACTGCTGTAGTTTTTCCAGCGCTTCAACCGGATCGGCCTGCGGTACCGATAGCAGCAGAGTAATGTTGTTCATACCGGGAATCACTTCCGCTACGTTCGGATACTCGCGCAGGCGCGTGGTTAACGACCAAATACGCTTTTGACTCTCTAAAGACAAAGGGGGCTCAAGTTCTAACACCGCCGCGCGTTCACCTAACAGATAACATCGTGCTTTTTGCAAGACCGCCTCCCTATGGATTTCACCCACAAATAATCAATCACTACGTTAACTTATGCGCAAAGACAACACCGCCGTCAATGAATCCACCAGTGAGATTCCGATCACAGAATGGCAATTTGAATTGGCACCCATCCGCGAGTACCTCTTCCTCGTCGCTTTCACAATGCGCTGAATCTGAAATATAAATTGCCCAAACACGCTATCAATTCGATTTTCATATCAATCAAAGCATTTTTAATATTGGATTGCCAATCGAAGCCATACACACAATGCGGACATACCTTCCCTTTTCTGGAGTCGACTATGTCTTTCTCACATTGTGATAACTTCCCTTTTCATGCCGCAGAGATCATCCGTGCGGCTAAGCCCGGATTCAAACCACGCATTGCGCTCATTCTCGGCTCCGGTTTAGGTGTATTTGCCGACCAGCTTGATAACAAAGTCGCTATTTCCTATCAGGATCTGCCCGGTTTTCCCGTCAGTACCGTCGTCGGCCATGCCGGAGAGTTAGTGTTAGGTTCGATCAACGGCGTAGACGTTGTCTGTATGAAAGGACGCGGACATTTCTATGAAGGCAAAGGCATGGGGATCATGACCCCAGCGGTACGCACCTTCAAACTTTTGGGCTGTGAATTCCTGTTTTGTACCAACGCGGCTGGCTCTCTGAATACCGGTATTCCCGCTGGGAGCTTGGTGGCACTTAACGATCACATTAACACCATGCCTTCAACGCCGCTGGTTGGCCCTAATGATGAACGTTTTGGCCCGCGTTTCTTCAGCCTCGCCAACGCCTATGACGCCGACCTGCGTAGCCGCCTGCATCAAACCGCCGAATCTTTGTCGCTAAAACTGCACGAAGGGATATTCGTTTCCTATCCGGGGCCTAACTTCGAAACCGCCGCTGAAATCCGCATGATGCAAATGATCGGCGGCGACGTGGTGGGGATGTCTGTGGTGCCTGAAGTGATTGCGGCTCGCCACTGCGGCCTGAAAGTGCTGGCGGTTTCAGCCATCACCAACATGGCTGAAGGCCTGAGCGACGTCGAGCTTTCTCACGAACAAACGCTGAAATGCGCTGCCATGGTAACCGACGACTTTGTCCGCCTGATCGGTACATTTGTTGCGGGCTATGCGCAGTAATTTAGGCCAATAGCGGGCAGCATAAGCCCGCCTTATTCATTCTCCGGCTTGGAGTTTCGCTATGACAGAGTCATCTTTCTCTCGCGTGAATATGAACGCGATTTCCTACCTCAGTTACTATTTTGTGGGCGCACTGGTTTCTACCTTGGGTATCGTTCTCGGCCCGCTGTGCGACGCATTTCACAAAGACTACAGCTTCATTGGTCAGGTGTTTACGCTGATGAATCTGGGGATGTTCCTACCGATCATGCTCGGCGGACTCTTGATGAAAAAATGGGGTCTGCAAAAGCCATTGGTGATCGCCTCCGCCGTCACCGTGATCGTCAGCATCGTACTGTTTCTTAGCCCCACGCTCACCGTCTTCAGCGTCGCCGTGACCTTGATTGGCGCCTGCGGGGGCATATTTATGACCATCGGCAGTTATTTGGTGGTTCGCATCAATCCTGAAGAGAAAAAACGCTCTTCCAGCCTAATTTTTACCGACTTTTTCTTCAGTTTAGCGGGGGCAACGCTCTCGGTCGTGCTCGCTTGGATGTTTAAACTCGGTGCAAACTGGTTAGCCATGTACGCGATTATGGGCGCAATCGGTGCTTTAATGTTGTCCATCACCTTGCGTAGCCGCTTTCCAACCACCGAAGCACCGGCTGAAACCTCAACGCACGCCGTCCAAACCACGGCAGAACCATGGGGAGCCGCTATTTATCTGCTCTGCTTTGCGCTGTTCGCTTTCTTATTGGCTGAACCTATTTTCACCATGTGGACACCAACCTATCTGCAAGATCGCTTCCACATCACGCCGGAAAACGCTGCGCTGTTCACGGCATGCTACTGGTGGGCGAAAGCCACGGGTCTGTTCGTTAACCAATTCACTGTCAAATTAATGAAGCTACGCACCTTCCTGTTAGCTTGCGCGCTGATCGGAATGGCCTCCATTCTAGTGATCACCACCAGCACAAATACCCAGCTCATCATGGTCGCCTGCGGCGTATTTGGCTTCTTCAACTCCGGATTATTCTCTGGATTGATGAGCTATGGTTCACTTCAGGTGCGCCACAGCCCGCCAACCCTTATCTCTGCCCTACTCACCTGTGGCACCGTGGGTACATTGCTGTTTGCAACCGTGTCATCGCTGATGAACTCCTACTACGGGCTGCATTGGGCATTGGGAACCGCGGCAATTTCGTATGGCTTATTGCTGATTGCGTTATTGGCCGCCATCGCACTCAGCCGTGCTGAAAAAATATCTCATGCCAAAGCAACCCAAGCCTCGGCCTAGCGATATTTTTCTGATTATTTGACTCCCTCCAAGGCGGTCTGCATCATGCAGTACTGCCTTTTTTCATTCAGGTGCCTCATGCCAACCACGCCTATCGCTCAACTCACCACTCACGTACACAGCAACGGCCGTATCAGTCTACGCATGCTGCGTTATTTTCAGGTGTTGGCTGATGAACTGCATTTTGGCCGCGCTGCGGCACTGCTGAATATTTCCCAGCCGCCGCTCAGCACGCAGATCAAAGAGCTAGAAGATATACTTGAGGTTAAGCTGCTCGAACGTAACAGCCGAAAAGTGGCGTTAACCCACGCCGGAGGCGTGCTCAAAACCGAGGTCGATCGCATTTTGAATGCGACCGAAACCTCATTGAATTATGTGCGTCAGATCGGACGCAATGAAAACCAACACTTGAATATCGGCATCATCGGTACCGCGCTGTGGGGGGCGCTGTTACCCGCGCTAAAATCATTTCGCGCTGATTACCCCCACGCTACGTGGACGTTGCATGAGCTGCCGCAGCAGCGCCAAATCGAACAGATCATGCAGCACACCATCGATATTGGCATCAACCGAAATGTGGCCGTAGAGTCCACGCCCAATATCTGCTACCAGCATATTGCACGCGAATCTGTCATGGTTGCGTTGCTCGATCACGATCCTTTATGCCAGTTCTCAAGCCTCGACCTTATGCAGCTTGCCGAACGCCCATTTATCTCGCTCTCGTTCAGCCACAGCGATTTTGCCCAGCAGCTCTATGATTACTGCGTGCAGGCTGGTTTTTACCCACTCATTGCCCAACAGGCCATGGAGCCGCAAACGGTGTTGGCGCTGGTCAGCGCAGGCTTGGGCATCGCGTTATTACCAGAAACCTGCTCGCTTATTCACTGGCCAGGCGTGACGTTTGTTCCCCTAAAACAGCCGATCCCCGCCGATCTCTATGCGCTCTACCATCGCGAACTCCAATCACCGATTGCGCACGCATTTCTGCAGGCGCTGGGGCACATTGCAGCCTAACGGCGAGAAAATAGACTCCATGCTCTATTTAGGTTATAAGAAACACTCTAATTGCGATCTTTTTAACATAAATCATTTTCGACATTGGTCAAAAGTTGTATGATCGCGCGCTTTGCAGATCCGCCCTGCGGAATCTCTGCTAGATGCCCTACCAACTTGAGACGACGCCAAGACCGTGGGTATCAATCATCACAATAGCAGCGCTGCATTTTTTTATTTTCTGTTAAAGGCGACCTTAGCATGCAATTACCAAACTGCCCGAAGTGCAACTCTGAATACACCTATCAGGACAACGATATGTACATCTGTCCTGAATGCGCCTACGAATGGAATGACAGCGCACCGGCAGAAGAAAGCGATGAACTGGTGGTGAAAGACGCCAACGGCAATCTGCTGGTTGACGGCGATTCCGTCACCGTGATCAAAGATCTGAAAGTGAAAGGCAGCTCGTCTATGCTGAAGATCGGCACCAAAGTGAAGGGAATTCGTCTGGTTGAAGGCGATCACAACATCGATTGTAAAATCGACGGTTTCGGCCAAATGAAGCTGAAATCTGAGTTTGTGAAAAAGAGCTAATATTTTACCTCCGTTGTTATCGGAGTTATCGGACAAATACCGATAGCAACGGAGTGTTTCTCATTACTGCATTACGCTTTTACGCTGGATTAGGAATATCAATAAACTTCACGTCTAATCCATGTTCCGCCGCTAACCACTCGCCTAACGCACGAATGCCACCACGTTCTGTCGCATGATGACCCGCCGCAAAGAAATGCAGCCCCATCTCACGGGCGATATGAATGGTTTTCTCTGAAACCTCACCGCTAATAAACGCGTCAACGCCAAACTCAGCGGCCTGTTCAATATAGCTCTGACCACCGCCGGTACACCACGCAACGCGACGGATCTCCTGTGGCGCATTGTCTCCGCTGTGTAACACGGCATGCTGTAGCTTACGCTCTAAGCGACCAATCACCTCCCCCGAGCTCATCGGTTGCTCAAACTCACCGTAAGGCAGTAAAGGGTCGATCATCCCTAATGGCTTGATTTTCATCACGCGTGCCAGCTGCGCATTGTTGCCCAGCACCGGATGGGCATCCAGCGGCAGATGATAGCCATACAGGTTAATGTCATTAATCAGCAGCGTTTTCAAACGACGTCGACGCATACCGCGCACGGTAGGCGCATCGTTTTTCCAGAAATAACCGTGGTGCACCAAAATAGCATCGGCCTGCTCTGCCACGGCGGCGTCGAGCAGGGCCTGACAGGCAGTCACACCGGTAATAACTTTCTTAATTTCCTGTCGCCCTTCAACCTGCAAACCATTGGGTGCATAGTCACGGAAATCGTTAACGCTAAGTTGCTGATCGAGCAGTTTTTCCAGTTCAATATTATTCATAGTGTCTAGTCACAAAAATTTGGATTAATCATTAGAAAACGGCTTTGTCGCCCTGTTGCATAAACATAAACTTCACGCCCAATGAATTCCCTGCGCTCAGCTGTTGCTGAATCAGCGCTTGCGGATCCTTCCCCGCCACCAGCGTGGGTTTAATATGGCTAATCACAATCGGTAAATCTTTCAACGAACCTGCGCCGCCGCTGTATTTCTCAAGCTGAGCCAGCTCTGAAAGCAGTAATTTCGGCGTCAGATGTCCAAGCAGTTTGTTGTCAGGCTGCGCGTCATCATAGGAGGTTTCAATAATCATCCCTTTGAGCGCTTTTTGCTGAATAAGCGGTCCTAAAACACGCCAAATTGCATCCAGATTTTTAGAGCGTTCTACGGCATCAGCGCCGGTATCGCCAAAATAGGCAAAAGACTCTCCGCGCGCGCTAATCAACAGCATCGACGACGCCGTTCCATTGTGGCTCAGCGGATAAATCACCCCGCGCATCGGCGTGACGCCTAATGTAAAAGTCTGTCCGACGCGCGGCGAATTAATTCGATAAGTGCCTAATCGTTCACCGTTGCCTGCATCGCTGAAATTTGGCCAACTTTTCCAGTTGAAATAGTGGTTATGCAGCGTATTCGCACTGTCGGCGAGGGTATAGATAGTCTTCTTTTTGTCATCTGGCGAACCCAGAATCAGACCGGCAACGAGATCCAGATGAGGGTGACTAATGAAATAGGCATTAATCTGCTCACGAAAAATGTATCCCTGCGGCGTGAGCGGTGCGGCTTTTTCTGGCGTGACGTCTGGGAAACTTCCTTTTTCAATGCCTTTCGCAATGCCGGGTAAAGTGCTCCCCGCATCAAGCGCAATATAGCGGGCATCCCCCTCGGTGCGAATAAGGTAGGAAGTCAGGTTATCTCCCGATAATCCTCCCTGAGTGCCTAACGCCACAACGTCAAAACTGGCCCAGGTAAATGCGGAATAGCCCGCCAGCACCATAGCTATGAGTGTCTTTCGCATTTGTTACGTGCTCCTTGCAGTAAAAGCGGCTGGAAATATCAGCCCGCGCCTCGCTTAGCCTCTTCAAAAGCTTGAAGGGTTTGCTTACGTGCAACGGCATGATCCACCAGAGGTTCAGGGTAGTCTAACACGCGACCTTGTTTAATCGCCCATTGATGCGGGTGATGAATATCACTGTCTGGTACATCCGCAAGCTCCGGCAGCCAACGACGAATAAAATCGCCCTTTTTGTCAAAACGCTCGCCCTGTGTGGTCGGGTTAAAAATACGAAAATAGGGCGCCGCATCGGTTCCCGAAGATGCCGCCCACTGCCAACCACCGTTATTTGCCGCCAAATCTCCGTCCAGCAGTTGAGACATAAAATAGCACTCTCCCGCTCGCCAGTTTATCAACAGATCTTTAACTAAAAAGCTGGCGACAATCATGCGCAGTCGATTATGCATCCACCCGGTTTGGTTTAATTGCCGCATCGCGGCATCCACAATCGGAAAACCGGTTTTCCCTGCTTTCCACGCGGCTAAATGATCGGTGTCACCGCTCCAGCGCACATTGTCAGTCCACGCAATAAACGGCTTATGCCGACACAGCTTGGGATAAGCCACCAGCAGGTGGCGATAAAACTCGCGCCAAACCAGTTCATTCAACCAAACAAAGGCGCCGCTTTGATCGTCTTCCAACGCCTGCGAACACTCCGCTAAAAGCCGGTTAAAACACTGACGCGGCGACAGCACGCCGATGGCCAGATAAGGCGACAGGCAACTCGTGCCATTAATGGCGGGGATATCACGCTGCTGTTGATAATCCTGCACGCGTTCGCGGCAGAAACTTCGCAAACGCTGTAACGCAGCGTCCTCTCCCGCTGGGAATAGTGACGGGTCGGGTTGCTCGAAGGGATAATCAAAAGACACTATCGGCAACCGTTCAGCGTTGCCCGCTCTCGGTTTTGGTGCTGGCAAACAGCGTGTATCTGAATGAGTTAACCGCTGTAGGAAAGACTTACGGAACGGGGTAAACACCTTATACATTTCGCCGCTACCGGTCACCACGCTGCCGGGTGGCAGAAGCAAACTGTCATCAAAGGCGTGCAGCGTGCACTTTCCCTGCAGTAACTCACCGGCTCGATCGTCGCGGTGTCGCTCGTTCAGTTCATATTGGCGGTTATAAAATAGGTCGGTGACGCCGTTTTTCTGGCAAAAATCACTGAGCCACTCAATGCTCTGGGCAAAGTCTGCGCATTGATGAGAGAAAAGCGTGATGTTTTTTTCTGCTAGTGAAGCATCTAAACAATGTAAATTTTGCTGGATAAATGCCGCCTGACGCGGTGCCATATCATGCCGCCGCCACTGCTCAGGCGTCGCGATATAAATCGCGATCACCTTAGCGTGAATATCCTGACAGGCGGCATGCAGCGCGCGGTTATCCGTTATCCGTAGATCATTACGAAACCAAACTAAATGTGTGGCAGTCATTACGCTTCCTTGTCAATGCTTAGTGACCATACCGCAAACGCAGTACTTCAGGATAAGGGTCGAAATAGCGCTGCCCGGCTAAATAGCTGTCTGGGTATTCCTTGAGGTAATGACGTAACAGCGTGATGGGCGCCAATAATGGTTGGGTTCCCTGCCGATAACGCAGGATCAGATCGGCCAACTCTTGTCTCTGGCTGCTAGTGAGCTGGCGACGGAAATAGCCCTGAACGTGCTGTAACACGTTGGTATGATTACGCCGCGAGGCCTTATGCTTGAGCAAAGCCATAAAGCGATTTCGATATTCGTACGCGTATTCATCTAAGGATTCCCACTGCTCCATCGCCGCAACAAAACGCCCAAGTTCGCGATATTCCGGCTGTGAATGAGCCAGCAGAGAGAGCTTATAGCGGCTGTGAAAAGCCACCAGAGCGCCACGGGTTAAACCGTTTTTCCAAAGCTGGTTAAACTCGTGTAGTGCGTAAATGCGCTCAACAAAATTCTCTCGTAGTTCGGGGTCATATAATCTGCCGTCCTCTTCTACCGGCAGCCAAGGCATATGCGCCATCAGCTGCTGGGTGAAAATCCCGACCCCGCTTTTACGCGCGTCATGCTCGGTATACACCTTCACTCTTTCCATGCCGCAGCTGGGAGATTTGGCGCAGACAAGATAGCCACATAGATGTTCAAGACTCGCCACTTTCTGTTTGGAAAACTCACGCATTTTTTGCGTCACATCGCCTTCCCCGTCGCGGCTGTTAACCAAAGCAACATCATCGCCCTGTTTGATCAAACGAAGGGTTGGACGCGGAGACGGTAAACCAATCGCCATTTCAGGGCACACGGCTTCGAAGCGAACAAAAGCAGACAACTCATCCACCGCAAACGGTAACCGTTTGTGGCCGCCATCAAAACGAACATTTTCGCCCAGTAAACAGGCGCTCACACCAACGGGTATTTTATCTGACATCGCGCACCTCTATTTATTGATATTTATGGGTTGTGCACTTTCAGTGTAGGTGCAGAAGAGAAGGAATTACACCAACGAAAGATAGGGATATGGACAATCGAAGATAAACCAGATGAAGAAAATTCCGTTTAATGGTTCCAGATAGCAAAAAACCACCTGCATTGAGGTGGTTTCTTCACGTTTACTGTTTCGCTAGCGGCGATTAATAAAAATCAGCAGCAACCTGCTCCGACTGCGCCAACCAAACCGGCTTATCGCTAGTTTTAGCCCACACACGGTGCAAATAGCTATAGAAACGTGCGCGATCGCTGCGGAATAACATCACTGGCAGTGCCAAAACACCGGCAATAACAACGCCACAACGACGCAGGAGAATGCGAGATAATGAATACTGTTGGTACATTGAGTCCTCCTTAAAACGTAGCTGTTTCCCTAAAGGGATCACTAAAGCAGCGGACGTTATAAATTAAAATGTTTCATATTTAAGTTTGCCTGTAATCTGAACAAAATATTACCCCATCTGCTGAAAGTTTACCACTCATCCGACCACTATATTTGCCGTTTTTTTCGCCTTCATTGTGACTTTATGTAATTTTGTTACCTTATGGTTAAATAAAAACTTAACATTAGTTATTTTATTGATACTTTTATTTAACATTTTTATTTCACTATGCGTGACAAAAGTTTCACACTAAAAATTCCACTATGAAAAATAGCCATTCAAGAAGGCTTCATTAAACAATGATGCATCAAGCAAGCGCAGCAAACACACTTCGCGACCATTAAATAAATACAGCACAAGACATGGATAGCCCCTGAGGATCCGCAACTCTACGGGGCCTAGCTCTGCCGCGAGATTTTTCAATCGCCGATTTAATTCAGGTTCATCCGTTTGCTGATTTAAAACCAGCCGTCCTGAACTTGGAAATTGCTTCAAAGGCAGACACAGCATTTTCCATACAAAAAAAGCCTGCTCCTTTGCGCTAGCCTGTAACCTTTTCAATTGTCGATTGAAAGGTAGTGCCGACAGTAATAGCGTCGCTGTCGGACGTTCAGCGGCCCCGTCATGCCGAGACGCTTCCGCAGCGTCACACACAAAACGCTGGATATCCTGTTGTTGCAGAGCAACCTGCGCCTGCTGCAACACCGTATATAAAAATGTATTTATCTGATAAACCGCCAGCATCCCTTCTTTCCCCATCACTCCACGAATTGGCATCACCCTAATTACAGAAGAAAAGCGACGCCAGCTGCTGCGATTAGATTTGCGAAACGTATTCCACACTTTTTCATTTAACGACATCTCGCTTGCAAAACACTCAGATATCGACTGTTTTTCCGCCATTTTTATACTTTTTTTACACCCACGCCCTGCCTTTTTACGCTATTTATTCCCTAAGTTACCTAGGCTAGGCAGTATCAAAAATGCCTTTGGAGAGGTTGTATGAATATCGGGGTGATTGCCTGTGCAGTCTTGGTTGTCTTGCTGCTGGCTTATCTAATTTATGCATTATTTAACGCGGAGGAATTCTGATGGCTGCTTCTGCGTTTCTGATGATCGCGGTATTTCTGCTGGTGCTTTTTGCCTTGGCATTGCCTTTGGGAAGAGTATTGGCACGCCTGATTGATGGTGAACCCTTCGTTGCCCTGCGCGGCGTGGAAAATGGTTTTTGGCGTTGCTGTGGGATCCAACCGCAGGAAATGAGTTGGTTACAATATTTGCTCGCCATTATCGCCTTTAACCTGCTGGGCATTTTACTGCTCTTCGGTCTACTCATGGCACAAGGCATATTGCTGCTGAACCCACAGCAAATGCCAGGGATGTCTTGGCACCTCGCGCTTAATACCGCGGTCAGCTTCGTGACCAACACTAACTGGCAGGCATACAGCGGCGAAAACACCTTAAGCTATTTCAGCCAAATGGTTGGGTTGAGCGTACAAAACTTCCTTTCTGCTGCGACGGGAATTGCCGTGGTCTTTGCGTTGATCCGTGGATTTGCTCGCCACTCAGCAAACACGCTAGGAAATGCGTGGGTCGATCTGTTCCGCGTAACGCTTTACGTTCTGCTGCCGCTGTCGCTCATTCTGGCATTGTTCTTCGTCAGCCAAGGCGTTCTACAAAACCTGCATGGTTATATCACGGTGCATACGCTGGAAGGCGGCACTCAGCTGCTGCCAATGGGGCCGGTGGCTTCGCAGGAAGCGATTAAATTACTCGGTACCAACGGCGGCGGTTTCTTTGGCGCTAACTCGGCACATCCATTCGAAAACCCTACGGCACTGAGCAATATGGTGCAAATGTTGGCGATCTTCTTGATCCCAGCAGCGCTCTGCTTTGCCTTTGGGCAAGCCGTGGGAGAAAGCCGCCAAGGCCATACGCTACTGTGGGCCATGAGCCTAATTTTTGTCGTGGCGGTTATCGTGGTGATGTACGCCGAGCTACAGGGAAATCCGCATTTATCCGACTTCGGTGCAGCCAGCAATTTCAACATGGAAGGGAAGGAAACTCGCTTTGGCATTCTGGCAACGGCGATGTATTCGGTTGTCACTACCGCTGCATCCTGCGGTGCGGTAAATGCGATGCATGACTCCTTCACCGCGCTTGGCGGCATGGTGCCCATGTGGCTGATGCAGATCGGTGAAGTTGTCTTTGGCGGCGTGGGCTCTGGCCTCTACGGCATGTTGCTCTTCGTGCTGCTAACAGTATTTATTGCTGGCCTGATGATTGGCCGTACTCCTGAATATCTCGGTAAAAAAATCGAAGTTTTCGATATGAAAATGACGGCGGTGGCCATTTTGGTTACCCCCGCGCTGGTGCTGATTGGCTCCGCCGTGGCGCTAATGACCGACGCAGGCCGCGCCGGCATTCTTAATCCGGGCGCTCATGGATTTAGTGAGGTGCTTTATGCCCTTTCTTCAGCGGCTAACAACAACGGCAGCGCTTTCGCCGGTCTGAGTGTGAATACGCCGTTCTATAACGTTCTGTTGGCGATTGCCATGTTCGTTGGTCGCTTTGGCGTCATCATTCCGGTGATGGCGATTGCGGGTTCTTTAGTCGCGAAAAAACGTCAGCCAGCCGGGAACGGAACGCTACCTACTCAAGGAGCGCTGTTCATTGGATTGCTGGTTGGCACCATTTTATTGGTCGGCGCATTAACGTTTATTCCAGCGCTGGCGCTGGGGCCGGTAGCTGAACACCTGCAAGTTTGGTTAACACGTTGAGAGATAAAATAATGACTCGTAAACAACGCGCGTTGTTCGAACCAAAACTGGTCCGTACCGCTATCAAAGATGCTGTTAAAAAACTCGATCCTCGCGTGCAGTGGCGCAATCCGGTGATGTTCGTGGTGTATTTGGGCAGCATTCTCACCACCATAATCTGGATCTCCATACTCAGCGGGCAAAGTGACGGCAGCGCCGCATTTACTGGAAGCGTGGCTGTTTGGCTTTGGTTCACGGTTCTGTTTGCTAACTTTGCCGAAGCTCTGGCCGAAGGGCGCAGCAAAGCGCAGGCCGAAAGCCTGAAAGGGGTGAAAAAAACTAGCTGGGCTAAAAAACTGGCCTCACCGCAACATGATTCGCAGCAAGAAAAAGTATCTGCTGATTCTCTGCGCAAAGGCGATGTTGTGCTGGTTGAAGCCGGTGACACCATTCCCTGTGACGGTGAAGTGTTAGAAGGTGGCGCCTCGGTTGACGAAAGCGCGATTACCGGCGAATCAGCACCGGTCATTCGCGAATCGGGCGGTGACTTTTCTTCCGTTACCGGTGGCACGCGTATTCTGTCAGATTGGCTGGTGATCCAATGCACCGTTAATCCTGGAGAAACCTTTCTCGACCGCATGATTGCGATGGTTGAGGGCGCGAAGCGGCGTAAAACCCCTAACGAAATCGCGCTAACCATTTTGCTTATTGCCTTAACGCTGGTGTTTTTACTGGCTACGGCAACGCTTTACCCCTTCTCGCTGTTTAGCGCGCAGGCCGGCCACGTTGGGGTTCCGGTGACGATTACCGTGCTAGTCGCCCTGCTGGTCTGTTTAATCCCAACCACCATTGGTGGCTTACTGTCAGCCATTGGCGTGGCTGGGATGAGCCGCATGCTAGGCGCAAACGTCATTGCCACCAGCGGGCGCGCCGTGGAAGCCGCCGGTGACGTCGATGTGTTGCTATTGGACAAAACGGGCACTATCACGCTGGGCAATCGTCAGGCGACCGAATTCTTGCCTGTCCCCGGCGTGAGTGAGGAAGAGCTCGCCAGCGCGGCACAGCTCGCTTCGCTAGCCGATGAAACGCCAGAAGGCCGCAGCATTGTGGTGCTGGCAAAGCAGCGTTTTAACCTGCGCGAACGTGATTTAGCGAGCCTAGGCGCAACCTTTGTGCCCTTCTCGGCCCAAACCCGCATGAGCGGCGTTAACGTACAGGGAAGAATGATCCGCAAAGGTTCAGTGGACGCAATACGCCGCCACGTTGAATCTAACCAAGGCCACTTCCCACGTGCGGTTGATGAACGCGTGGAAAGCGTTGCGCGTACCGGCGGCACACCGCTGGTGGTGGCAGAAGATGGCCGGATTCTTGGCGTGGTGGCGCTGAAAGATATCGTCAAAGGCGGCATCAAAGAGCGATTCTCTGAGCTACGCCGCATGGGTATCAAAACGGTCATGATTACCGGTGATAACCGCTTAACCGCTGCGGCTATCGCTGCCGAAGCTGGCGTGGATGATTTTCTGGCGGAAGCTACGCCCGAAGCCAAATTGGCGCTGATCCGTCAGTATCAAGCTGAAGGTCGCTTAGTGGCCATGACCGGCGACGGTACCAACGATGCGCCAGCGCTGGCCCAAGCCGACGTTGCGGTCGCCATGAACTCAGGCACACAGGCCGCTAAAGAAGCGGGCAACATGGTTGATTTAGACTCTAACCCAACTAAGCTGATTGAAGTGGTGCACATCGGCAAACAGATGCTGATGACGCGTGGTTCACTGACTACCTTCAGTATCGCCAATGACGTGGCGAAATATTTCGCCATTATTCCAGCAGCCTTTGCAGCCACTTATCCTCAGCTGAATGCGCTCAACGTCATGCACCTAACGTCGCCGGCGTCGGCCATTATGTCAGCGGTCATTTTCAACGCGTTGATCATTGTGTTCTTGATCCCGCTGGCGCTGAAAGGCGTGAGCTATAAACCGCTAAGCGCCAGCGCACTGTTGCGCCGAAATTTATGGCTCTATGGTGCAGGCGGGCTGTTGGTGCCGTTTGTCGGCATCAAATTGATCGATATGTTACTGACCGTTTGTGGCTTGGCTTAGCCCATATAGAACCGCTCAAAAGAGCAGTAATACTTTAACATCCCCAAAATAATTGGAGTGGTATCAAGGCGGCAAGCGAGTTCATCCCGATGAGCTTACTCTAGTAAGTGATTCGGGTGAATGAGCGCAGCCAACGCAGATACCGCTTCAAGTATGAAGGGGAAAAGGATTAGATAATGTCGCTACTACGCCCCTCTATGATGATGATGCTGATTTTGACCGCCATCACCGGTATTGCCTACCCGTTGCTAACCACGGGGTTAGCGCAGGTGATGTTTCACTCTCAGGCCGAAGGATCGTTGATTGAACATGACGGCGTCATCGTGGGTTCACGTTTGATTGGCCAAAACTTTACTCAACCAAAATACTTTTGGGATCGTCCATCCGCGACCGCTGACGCGGCCTATAATCCACAGGCTTCCGGCGGCAGCAATTTGGCAGCGTCTAACCCACAGTTGGATAAAAATTTGCAAGAGCGCGCTGCGCTATTACGCCAAGCAGATCCTTCGGCGCCGATGGCTATTCCGGTCGATCTAATGACCAGCTCAGCCAGTGGTTTAGATCCTCATATCTCGCCGCAAGCGGCCTATTATCAGGCTGCACGCATCGCTAAAGTGCGCAATGTGCCACAGGCCAGCGTTGAAAAACTGATTGCCTCTAACACCCAATATAGCCTGCCACAGTTTATTGGTCAGCCGGTGGTTAACGTATTAGAACTGAACATGGCACTGGATGCATTATTGCCCCACAATGCATCTAACACGCATTTATAACGCCACCAGCGCGATCATAAAGAGAACGACATGCTAGACGATGAAGAGCTGCGCCGCCCCGATCCAGATACCTTGCTGGCTCAGGTTTGCGAAAAGCCACGCGGAAAACTAAAAGTCTTTTTCGGCGCCTGCGCTGGCGTTGGAAAAACCTACGCGATGCTGCAAGAAGCGCAGCGCCTTCGTGCCCAAGGTTTAGACGTGCTGGTCGGCGTAGTGGAAACCCATGGCCGTGCGGAGACCGCTGCACAGCTTGAGGGGCTGGATATCTTACCCCTCAAGCGAATTCATCATCGCGGTCGTCAAGTGCGAGAGTTTGCTCTCGATCAGGCGCTGGCTCGCCACCCTGCGCTAATCCTGATGGATGAGCTGGCGCACAGCAACGCCGCCGGTTCGCGTCATCCTAAACGCTGGCAAGACGTCGAGGAACTGCTGGATGCGGGCATTGACGTGCTTACTACCGTTAACGTTCAGCACCTTGAAAGTCTTAACGACGTGGTTGGTTCCGTAACCGGAATTCGCGTGCGCGAAACCGTGCCTGACCGCATCTTCGATGATGCCAGCGAAATCGTGCTGGTGGACTTACCACCGGACGATTTACGCCAGCGCCTAAACGAAGGGAAAGTCTATATTCCTGGGCAGGCAGAACGCGCCATCGAGCACTTTTTCCGTAAAGGAAATTTGATTGCCTTACGCGAATTGGCGCTGCGTCGTACCGCAGACCGCGTTGATGAGCAAATGCGCGAGTTTCGTAATAGCCAAGATAAAGAACGCGTTTGGCATACCCGTGATGCCATTTTGCTGTGTATTGGCCACAACGTCGATAACGACAAACTTATCCGCACAGCGTCTAGGCTGGCGGCTCGTCTTGGCTGCATCTGGCACGCAGTTTATGTGGAAACACCGCGCCTGCATCGATTACCGGAAAATCAGCGGCGGGCGATTTTACGCAGCGTTAAGCTGGCACAAGAATTAGGCGCAGAAACCACCACGCTATCCGATCCCAATGAAGAAAAAGCCATTCTGCGCTACGCCCGTGAGCATAATCTCGGCAAAATTATTATTGGCAGGCGCAATAAGAAAGAGCGGCGTTGGTGGTGGCATGAAAGTTTTGCTGACAGGCTGGCTAAACTCGGGCCGGATCTCGATTTAATTATCGTCGCCGTTGAAGACAAACCTCGCACCGCCAGCAAAGAGTCCGATAGTCGCTCTTTCAGCGAAAAGTGGCGGATGCAAATTCGCGGGTGTCTGGTTGCCATTGCCCTATGTGCGCTGATTACGCTACTGGCAAGAATGATTTTCCCCAACTTCGATCAGGCTAATATCGTGATGGTCTATCTGCTGGGGGTCGTGATCGTGGCGCTGTTTTATGGCCGCTGGCCTTCCGTACTTTCCGCCGTGGTTAGCGTTGCCAGTTTCGATCTTTTTTTCATCCAACCTCAGTGGTCGTTCGCCGTTACCGACGTTCAATATCTCGTGACCTTTGGTGTGATGCTAACCGTCGGGATCGTGATTGGTAATCTGACCGCAGGTGTGCGCTATCAGGCGCGAGTGGCGCGTTATCGCGAGCAGCGCGCGCGCCATATGTATGAACTGTCCAAAGCCCTGAGTAATGCAATTACCAATGAAGATATCGCTCGCAGCGGCAGCTATTTTCTTAACAGCAGTTTCAACGCACGGACATCAGTATTAATTCCCAGCGATGATACGCCGTTGGTTCAGGTGACACCGCCACAGGAAGGTGTGTCGGGCGTTGATTTTGCTATTGCACATTGGTGCTTCGATAAGCAGCAACCCGCAGGGGCAGGTACCGATACGCTACCCGGTGTTCCTTATCAACTACTGCCCCTGAGCACCTCACAGCAGACCTTTGGCGTTTTAGCTATCGAACCCATGAACATGCGCCAATTGATGGTGCCTGAACAGCAGCGTCTGTTACAAACTTATGCGGTGATGATTGCTAGCGCGCTTGAGCGTTTACATCTGGCCCAAACGGCGGCGAGCGCACGTATGGACACCGAGCGCGAACAGCTCAGAAACTCGTTGTTAGCCGCACTTTCGCACGATCTGCGTACCCCGCTCACCGTGTTGTTTGGTCAGGCTGAAATTTTAACGCTCGATCTGGCCGCTGAAAAATCGCCGCATGCCCAACAGGCCAATCAAATCCGCCAGCAGATCCTCAACACCACGCGGCTGGTCAATAATTTACTGGATATGGCACGTATTCAGTCCGGCGGATTTAACCTGCGTAAAGAGTGGCAATCGCTGGAGGAAATCGTCGGCAGTGCAATTAATACGTTAGAACCGATGCTGAATTCGCATCCGCTGACGATTGATTTACCGGCAGATCTCCCCTTAGTGAACTGCGACGGCAGCTTGATTGAGCGCGTGATACAAAATCTGTTAGAAAACGCGGGCAAATATGCCGGACTGGAATCACCGTTGGCGATTCGGGCAAAAGCCTCAGAAGATTGGTTAGAAGTAGAAATTGAAGATCGCGGCAACGGTATTCCCGCCGAACAGCTACTGCTGATATTCAATAAGTTTACCCGCGGCGATAAAGAGTCAGCGATTCCTGGGGTCGGTTTGGGCTTAGCCATTTGTCGTGCCATTATAGAAGTACACGGTGGTAAAATATGGGCAGAAAATATTGCTCAAGGCGGGGCCTGTTTCCACTTTACCCTACCGCTAGAAGCACCGCCTGATATTGAGGATGAACTTGATCATCCAAGTTCTTGAAAAACAGAGAGCGGCGAAACAGAGAGATAACGTGAATCAAACCCCGATAAATGTGCTCATCGTTGAAGATGAAAAAGAGATCCGCCGCTTTGTCCGTTCTGCGCTTGAGAATGAGGGCTGGCGGGTTTTCGACGCCGATACATTGCAGCGTGGTCTGATCGAGGCGGGAACGCGAAAACCAGATCTGATTATTCTCGACTTAGGCTTACCGGATGGCGATGGCCTAGATTTTATCCGCGATTTGCGCCAGTGGAGTTCAATTCCGGTGATTGTGCTTTCTGCGCGCAGCGAGGAGTCAGACAAGGTGCTGGCGCTAGATGCCGGAGCCGATGATTATCTAAGTAAACCCTTTGGCGTAGCGGAATTATTGGCCCGCGTGCGCGTCTCTTTGCGCCGCCATGCTCAGCAAAATCAGGAAAGCCCGCTAATTCAATTCTCAGACGTTGAGGTGGATTTGATTAACCGCCGAGTCACTCGAGCCGGTGAGGATTTGCATCTCACACCGTTGGAGTTTCGTTTGCTAACCGAACTTATCGCCAATGCAGGAAAAGTGCTCACACAGCGCCAGCTGCTTAGTACGGTTTGGGGGCCAAACTACGTTGAGCACAGCCATTATCTGCGGATCTATATGGGGCATTTACGGCAAAAACTCGAGGCTGAACCAGCACGCCCCAAGCACTTACTGACTGAAACCGGCGTTGGTTACCGGTTTATGCTGTAATTTTTAACCTTCTTTTTGTTCTTCTTTTGCTTCTTCGGCACTCTCACCGCGCTTGATACCTTTTAAAGTCATCATAAAAGCGCGGAATGAATCACGCAGATCGTCAAACAGCGGATGTTTACGGTTCTCCAGCAGTGATTCTGAAAACAGTTTTAAACCAACGGCAAAGGCCTTCGATTTATCACCGGTGAATGGCAAATCGTCCCTTGCCCCCAGCCTTTCGACGATAGATAAAATCTCATCATGATTTTCAACTTCAAAGCTGATTGGCGCTTTATCAATCGGATCGCCTTTACGATCGGCAATCGGCTCTACGGTGATGCGGTAGCGATATCCAGACATGGTATTCCCTCTTCGAATATTTTTTGATAATGATAACTTTTATCATATTCGAGCAGGTTGAGCTTCACTTTTTGCGGCATAAAAAAAGCGCCGTTAAAGGCGCTTTTAGAATTTCTGAAGAACTCGCTTATTTGGCGCTGGCGAGCACGGCGCTCACAATATCCACCGCTTCTTTCTCGATTCGCAGGCGATGTTCAGCGCCTAAGAAACTTTCGCAGTAAATTTTGTAGGCTTCTTCTGTGCCAGATGGACGAGCGGCAAACCAGCCGTTGTCGGTCATCACTTTCAGCCCGCCGATAGAGGCGTTGTTGCCCGGAGCCTTGGTCAAACGAGCGGTAATTGGATCGCCCGCCAGTTTGTCAGCTTTAACCATCTCAGGAGAGAGCTTAGACAGCGCATCTTTCTGCGCATGCGTAGCCGGTGCCTGAATACGGTTATAACTTGGCGCACCAAAACGTTCCGCCAGCTTATTGTAATGCTGCTGTGGGTTTTCACCGGTAACGGCAGTGATCTCAGCGGCAAGCAGGCACATAATGATGCCGTCTTTGTCTGTTGACCACGGCGTACCGTTAAAGCGCAGGAAGGAAGCGCCTGCGCTCTCTTCGCCACCAAAACCAAAGCTGCCGTCAAACAGGCCATCAACAAACCACTTAAAGCCGACAGGAACTTCCACCAGTTTGCGACCTAAGTCATTGACGACGCGGTCAATCATGGCGCTGGATACCAGCGTTTTACCTACGGCAACATCAGCGCCCCACTGTGGGCGATGCTGGAACAGATAATTAATAGCTACGGCTAAGTAGTGATTCGGATTCATCAGGCCTGAAGGCGTGACGATACCGTGGCGATCGTAGTCTGGGTCGTTAGCGAACGCTAAATCAAACTGATCTCGCAGCGCCAGCAATCCCGCCATTGCGCTTTCCGATGAGCAATCCATACGGATCACGCCATCGTGGTCTAAGTGCATGAAGCGGAATGATGGATCAACGTGATCGTTCACCAAGGTCAGATCAAGTTTGTAATGTTCACCAATGCGCTGCCAATACTCAATGCCGGAACCGCCCAATGGATCGACGCCTAAATGCAGGCCTGAGCGCTGAATGGCTGGCATATCAACGATATCAACCAAACCTTCAATATAAGGCTGTACCAGATCTTTAGCGTGCACCAAGCCGCTTTTCCAAGCTGCATCGAGCGTTTGACGCTTCACACCCTGCAAGTTAAGGCTTAACAGTTCGTTGGCGCGCTGTTCAATCACCTTGGTAAGATCGGTATCTGCCGGTCCACCATTTGGCGGATTGTATTTGATACCGCCATCTTCAGGCGGATTGTGCGAAGGCGTGATGACGATACCGTCGGCCAATGCCGCATTCTTATTGTTGTTGTGAGTCAGAATAGCGTGAGAAACCGCAGGCGTTGGGGTGAAACCATTATCCTGCTGTACCACGACGTCCACGCCGTTTGCCGTCAGAACTTCTAGCACGCTGATAAACGCAGGTTCAGACAACCCATGCGTATCTTTACCCACGATACAGGGGCCTTCGATGCCATTGGCTTTACGCACTTCAACAATTGCTTGGGCAATAGCTAAAATGTGCGCTTCGTTAAAGCTATGGCGCTGGGCGCTGCCACGGTGACCTGAGGTCCCGAATTTTACCGCATGCGACGTGTTACCCACTTCCGGCGTCAATACATAGTATTGAGAAACCAGTTGAGCCACGTTGATCAAATCGCTCTGCTGGGCAGGCTGCCCGGCACGGGGGTGATTTGCCATGGTCACTACTCCCTACGCTATTACGCTTGTATGGTTGAGTGCCTAATCGCGTTGCTAAGGCTTGCGATTAGGCAGTTCTTGAATTAGATGGTCCCACAGACCTTTTCAATCAGTTCAGCGGGGAACTGCATCGCCTGCATGATGTGTTCAATCATGCTGCGCTTGCGATCGGTGTTGGTATTGGTGATCACCCAGTAAGGCGTGCCCGCGACGTGTTTAGGCTTGGTATGCGTGCCGTTTTGCAACAGCGTTTGCTGGTCGCCGGCGAAATAGACACGCGTGCGACCATGCAAGGATTCCGTCGCAGCGGCAAATCCCTGATTATCAATAGAGTAAAGCGTTGAAAGTACCAGCATAAAGCGATTTACCGCTTTGTTCTGCTCTGCATATTCATCAGACAGCAGCAATTCACGCATGGTACGAACGCGGTCTACCGGACGGGCAGTTACCGGAGCAGCCACTGGCGCTGCGATAACGGTCGGTGTTACTGCCGGAGCAGCAGTCGCTTTATGTTCGGAGACTTTCAGCAGGCGGCGCAATATGTCAGAAGCACTCTCACCGATACTTTGCGTGTGGCTTGCAATGTAGCGGTACAGCTCCTCGTCGACTTCAATAGTTTTCATCATTATCCAATACAGGTTTACGACTTAATCAGCAGGATTATAAAGTCAAACGCCTCATGCGGATAGCGTAAACCCGATGCTCTGATCAATTCAGTGAGTTTTTTCCCAAACTTATGGAAAGAATACCCTTAAATTTTGCTGGATAACACTCGGTGACTAACAATCATGCTTAGTCGTGGTAACCTATTTGTTACAACATAAGATTCTTCGCACTCCGTTGCCGCATGTTTAGCACATGGATTCCGCGAATAGACACCACGAATAGACTTAACGATATGAAACTCAACTACCGCGAACATATTCCAACCCAGCAAGCCCAGTTTCCACCGGCATTACTGATCCACGGGTTATTCGGCAGCTTGGATAATCTAGGTATATTAGGACGAGACTTGCGCAGCGATCGACGTGTCATTCAGGTGGATATGCGCAATCATGGACACTCACCTCGCTCAGAGCGCATGGATTATGCCGCGATGGCCGAAGATTTACTGGCGCTGATTGACGATCTTTCTTTGCCTCAGTTGGATGTCATTGGGCATTCAATGGGCGGAAAAGCCGCCATGACGCTGGCCGCACTTGCCCCCGACCGTATTCGTCGCCTTGCCTTGCTGGATATTGCACCCGTTGATTATCAAGTTCGTCGTCACGATACGATTTTTACTGCTATTAATGCGGTAACGGCTGCGCAGGTGACGCGCCGCCAAGAGGCCGCTGAAATCATGCGCGGCTATATCCAAGAAGAAGGCGTGATACAGTTTTTGCTGAAGTCTTTTCAGGACGGCGAGTGGCTATTTAATGTGCCCGTGCTGTGGGATCAATACGAAAATATCGTGGGCTGGCAAGACGTGACGCCTTACCAAGGCCCCGCAATGTTTATCAAAGGCGGCTCATCGCCTTATATACAAGATATTCATCGCGCCGCCATCGCACGTCAGTTTCCTCATGCCAAAGCCCACGTGATTGCCGGTACTGGCCACTGGCTGCATGCGGAAAAGCCCGAATTGGTACTACGCACGCTGCACCGTTTTCTGGATAGCGATGAATAAGCTAAACGGCTTACTTTTGTTGTCTTCTCCCCCTCAGCATAACCACACTGTAGAAAAAATCACCGTTCATCAGTGAGGTAAGTAAGATTAAGGATTGTCGCGGCTGGGGGCGCTGGGGTATTATGGCGCGCTATTATTCTGGCAGGCAGTTTTGCTGTTCAAGGATAGTGCCGGTAAAGGGTGAATGGCCCTAGTATGTTAATCATGATCTGATTCGTTACGCAGATTCAAAATTCTCCTTGTAGTACCGCTACCTGATATGGCCAAAGAACAAACGGACCGCACGACTCTGGATCTGTTCGCAGATGAACGTCGTCCGGGTCGCCCGAAAACCAACCCGTTATCTCGGGATGAACAGCTAAGAATTAACAAACGCAACCAACTGCGCCGCGATAAAGTGAAAGGGCTGCGTCGCGTCGAGCTAAAAATTAACGAAGAAGCGGTTGAAATGCTGAATCGTTTGGCTCAAGAACAAAACATTAGCCGCAGTGAATTGATTGAACAAATTTTGCTCAATCAGATTTTAAAATCTTAACGCCACCAGCACACAATGACGACAAATCGATACGGTTTAAAGTGCTATAGTGCGTAAAGTACGTACTGGTCTTTCTAAAGATTCTAGTTTAATTATTTGATATAAAAGGTATAAACGCGACATGGCAATCGTAGGCATTTTCTTTGGCAGCGACACGGGCAACACGGAAAACATCGCTAAGATGATCCAAAAGCAACTCGGAAAAGACGTTGCTGAAGTTCATGACATTGCCAAAAGCAGCAAAGAAGACATCGAGGCATTCGATATTCTTCTGCTTGGCATCCCAACGTGGTATTACGGCGAAGCTCAGTGTGACTGGGATGATTTCTTCCCTTCTCTGGAAGAGATCGACTTCAACGGTAAACTGGTTGCTCTGTTCGGCTGCGGCGACCAAGAAGACTATGCAGAGTACTTCTGCGACGCAATGGGCACCATCCGTGACTTGATCGAGCCACGCGGCGCGACCATCGTCGGCCACTGGCCAACGGCGGGTTACCATTTTGAAGCGTCTAAAGCGCTGGTTGATGACAAAACCTTCGTCGGTTTGGCTATTGACGAAGATCGCCAGCCTGAACTCACCGCAACGCGTGTTGATGCGTGGGTGAAACAAATCTCCGAAGAGATGAGCTTGGCTGAACTGGCTGGCTAATATGAAATTGTGCCCGCTGACTGCATAAGCCAGCGGGTATTTCAACGATTGGCAAAAGCAATTTGCAACATCTATGTAACTCATTTTTCCCGCTCTAGCACCCGCCACCAGCAGAGTTACATATTTGTCAGTGTGTTACGTTTTATTTCCACCCTGTACTTCCGTCCAAGTTGTTAACACACTGCGGTTTCCATTTACCGCCATCAGCTTTATAATGAATCTCAATTATATTTTCAGTTCGGTGACAATTCAGGCAACGCTGGCAGCAAATGCAGACTATCCTAAACGTCTTCGAACTAAGTAACGGGACAGAATCCGAATGACAGATAACAACACTGCTTTAAAGAAGGCTGGACTTAAAGTCACGCTTCCGCGTCTTAAGATTCTGGAAGTTCTGCAAGATCCAACTTGCCACCACGTCAGCGCAGAAGATCTGTATAAGAAGCTGATCGATATGGGTGAAGAAATCGGCTTAGCCACCGTTTACCGTGTACTGAACCAGTTCGACGACGCTGGAATTGTAACTCGTCACAATTTTGAAGGCGGAAAATCCGTATTTGAGCTGACTCAGCAGCATCACCACGATCATCTGATCTGCTTAGACTGCGGTAAAGTGATTGAGTTTAGTGATGACTCCATTGAAAAACGTCAGCACGAAATTGCTAAAAAATACGGTATCCAGCTGACCAACCACAGCCTGTATCTTTATGGTCACTGCGCTGCGGGTGATTGCCGCGAAGACGAAAGTCTGCACGATGGCAGAGAGTAAGAATACGCGAGTGTAATGAGGCGACCTGAGGGTCGCTTTTTTTATTTCCTGAAATCCGCAATATTCGTTTTCTCACCAAATAATAGACAAAAAAAGCCCCTCAGGCTGGGGGCTAAATAACTCAGTCACTCATATGGCTTCGGCAAAAACCATGACAACAATAATGATGATGATGAAACGGTATTAAAAATCACTGCGCTAATACTTTATTGCGGTATTGCCCGCCCCACAGGAACAGACAATACCTCGCTTACCGACCTCGATATCAAACCTTTACCGGCTCTACGCGGCTATAGCGTTTGCCGTCAGGACTCACTGACCGAATTTGAACGTCGCCAGAAACGGTCGGCTGGGCTTTAGCATCATAACGCTGCCACTGCTTGCCACCGTCTACCGAGTATTCAATCCCCAGACCTGGTAGCGCAATGTTGGCTTCCAGTTTCCCGCCCACAACTTTTGCTCCAGGAACCGGCAGGCGATATTCCACACCGGCTTTATCCATTTTCGCCAGCTCACGCTGCCCCATCAGGTTTGCAAAACGCTGCCAATCACTCAGCAGAGATTTTTTGTCTACCAGATTGGTTTCTCCGCCTTTATATTCGCGGCCCGCTTTGTAGTCTTGCTCCCAGCCCGCGCGATGCCATCCGCGTTCCGCTACCGTCATCACGCGAGGATAGATTTTATACTCCATCATTTCGTCGGTGCGCGTGGTTTCACTCCACAGCTGCGCTGAGAGTCCATAAACACCCGGCCATGGCTTATCGCTTTTCGCGGTAAAGAAGTTGCCGTCACGGTCTACGGAAGTTTCCGCATTCTGTGGCATGTTGTCTGGCGCGAAGCTGAAGATTTTACGCTCATCGTTAAAGCGAGTGCCCCAGTAGTAGCCATTTTCCTGTGGATTCACCTCATACGGGAAGTCCATGTAGACGTAGTCTGGGTTAGAAACCGTCACTTCGTAGCCTTTGTTCGCCCAGTCGTTGACAGTATCAAAACCGCCCCAATAGAGCGTATCCCAGAAGTTAACACCTACACGTTTGGTGGCAAATGCCTTCGCATCTTTGGCATCCTTCAGGCCATCCTGCCACGCCTGCATTTTTTCAATGCCGTGCTTATTGACGATCTGGCTGACTTCAATCGCAAAGTGGCTTGGCAGATGTTCCATATCTTCCACTTTGCCGCTCTTAATTAGGGTCTGACAAACCTGAGACTGCGCCCATGGTTTATCTTCTTTGCTCTGATCGATAATGCCTTTACCCGGCTCAATCTTGCCATTTTTATCCTGATAACCCGGCCCTAAGCGGATGTTTTTAGCTTCATCACCGCCAAAGTGCCACGTGGTTAACGGCTGCCCCGCTTCTTTGTGCATCTGCGCCACTTCGCCAATCACTTTATCGACAAAGCGCTTAGAGGAATCTAAGCATGGGTTCAAATAGCTCTTACGATCGTAGAACTGCACAGACGTGGTGTTTGACGTATCCGTTGGATCAACTAAACGGAATTCATTCGCCCCCTTTTCGTCACCGGCGGCTTTCAATTTGTCATAACGCGCTTCCATCGAAACCACGGCTGCACGGGCATGTGCAGGCATATCGATTTCAGGAATCACTTCAATCTGACGCGCCTGAGCATATTTAACGATATCGATATATTCGGCGCGAGTTAGATGGCCAGTGCCATTGTTGTTAGCATCAGGCCCCGAACCTAGCTGCGGCAGCAGGCACTCTTTTTCGCTCAGATCGTGGCAGCGTTTTGAGCCCACGTCGATAAGCTCTGGCAGACCGGGGATCTCAATGCGCCAGCCTTCATCATCGGTCAGATGGAAGTGGAATTTATTCATCTTGTACGCCGCCATCTGGTCTAGCAGACGGTGTACCGCTTCTTTGGAATGGAAGTTACGCCCGATGTCCAAGAAGATGCCACGGTATTGGAAACGCGGCGCGTCTTTCGCATCTAAGGTTGCAATCTTCATGCTGCCATCGCTTGGCACCAGCGAAAGAATGGACTGTAAGCCGTAGAATACGCCAGCCTGATCGTAACCAATAACTTCTGCGCCCTTCGGCCCGATCTTCAGCTCGTAAGCCCCCGGCACCGCTAAATCGCCTTTGAAGTGATTAACCGCAATCGCCGTTTTGATTGGATAGCCTTTGGCATCGCTTTTCACACCTAACAGCGCGAAACGCTGCTGCGCGGCTTCTGCCGTGGCGCTGTTCAGAACGGTAAGATCGAGCGCTACGCCTTTGCTGAGGTCAACGTCCTGCTGATGGATTCTCACTTCCATCGGCGTTGGCATAATTTGACCACGCAGACTCTGCGCTGGCAGCTCTTTCACATCAGCGTTTTTGTCGAAGCGAGTTTCAGGCACCATCAGAACGTTTTTATCGTCTTTGGTACGCTTCCACAGATCGCCCGCAAACGGCGTCACAAACTGGCGCAGATCTTCCGTATCGGTGCTGGCAATCACCTTAGGTTTAGCATCCTGAGAAGTGACGTACCAACGCGGCATAATGTCACTTTCAAACAACTGCCAGTATTCACCAATCAGAGGAATTTCCACCGATTGGCCGGCGGTAAATCCTTTAAACTTATCGGTTGGTTCAATCTTATGCAGATCACCGGTCACAAAGGTAATTTTGAACTGATCGCTTTTCACGTCCAGAACCTGACGTGGATTGTGGAAATAGATCGCCCAATCGTTGCCTTTAATATCGCTATCGCTGGTTAGCGTAATAACGGATTGGTTGCACGATGCCCAGTCAGCGCCCAGCGCGGCACAATCTACGCCGTTCTCAGCCGCACGGTTGTCGGTGACTTTCACGTTAACTTTTAACTGACTCAGTTGGTCAACGATTTGCTGATCTGCCTGACCTGCTGCGGAAAAACCGAGCATGCCCAGTGCAGAAACGGCAACGGCCAACGTGTTCAATTTAAATTTGCTCATCCTAAAGCCCCGTCCTTAATCAGTTATTGTTGCTGCGAATTTCCTGCCAAACTTTGCCACAGGCCTGCTGGTAGTTATCTCCAGCTCCGGTTTTAGCTGCCTGAATACAATTTTGGTAATCAAATACGCGCACGCTTTCCTTTTCGGCAAAGGCCTGATGCGGCTTACTTTGTTTCAACACTTCTAGCACTGACTGACAGGCTGAGATTTTATCTGGATTGCCTTCAGCGGTATTAATGCAGTTGCTATAGGCTTGCTTTAATTTTGCATCTTCTTGAGGTGCAGTAGATTGCTGTACACAGGCACTTAACCCAACAACGGCAGCGACAACCAATAGAATTTTTTTCATTTTTTGATCTCGTCAAAGTGACTCGGCATGTTTAGCAAAACACGCCGAGTCTTTGGCTTAGAAAATGGTGAACGGTGCGATAACGATGAACTTAACATCACGTTCGTCTTGGAACATGTTGCCGTAACCGCCCTCCCAGCTTGGGTTGTCTGAATGGTTGTCGTACTGAGTGAAGTGCAGTTTGAACAGCGTACCTTTCGCGCGGCCGTCCTGAATGGTGTACATCGCATCCAGACTGTAGGCGCTTTCTTTCACGCGCTGGCTTTGATCGTACTGAGGAGCGGTGCTTGGTTTAGCATCCCATGCGTAAACATAAGAACCACCGATGGCGAAGCCCGGCATATCCCACTTGCTCAGGTCGTACATCACGCCGCCGAAAATGGCTTTTTCGCCGTTGGCGTTAAAGTCAGAACGGTTATCCCACCAAATATCCAAACGTCCGTTTGAAGATGCGTAGGTTGGAGTCATACGCTGTAAGAAGTAGCCTTGATTACCTTCAGCTTTGACGTAAGTACCTTCCAAGCGGAAGTCGAACTGCCCCACTTTGTAGCCCAGAGTCAGCGCTTGTAACCATGCGGTACCGTCGTAAAGATCGTTCACGCCGCCGTCATGTACGCGGTCGCGCGTGCCATAGAATTGGTAGCTGGTTGTCATCGGGTTACCCGCGACATCAAACTTGTAGGAACCTTTAGCAAAGTATTGATCGACATAACCTTCAGCCTGACCAAAGGCCGCTTCCAGTATGAAATCATTTTTGAAATCATACTTGGCGCCTAATGAGTGCAGATAAGAAACGCCGGTTTTTTTGTCGTTTTGATAGAAACCATCAACTTCGGTATGCCATGGCGCTTTATATTTGTCGGTCCACATGTAGGAGAAGCTCAGCGCTCCTGCATCACCGTAGTCAAAGTTTGCACCGGCCTCAGCACCTTGATAGGTACCAGGCATAAAGCTCCAGTGTGGCGCCAGTAAAGTTTGGCCTGTTGGCTGAATGTAGCCGGCACGCGCCCAGACTGGGCCGTACTTAAATTTCGCAGCAGCTTTGTACAGGCTTATGCCACTCTTATCACCCGAGTAGTCTTCGTCGTAGCCTTTGTTTTTCGAGGAGAAGGCAATTTCGTTTGGATGTCCGCTATCATGGTTCTCTGCCATTTCGATTGCGGTAAATGCGGCAACATCAATACCAAACATGTCGGCTGCATAGCCGGATGAGAAATCTAGATTGGCGTTCCACGTGGAATGATTAAGGTTGGTCTCGTAGTTTCCAGTGGTGACATCTTTACGGTCACGCTCACGTTGCCAGTAGTAAATACCACCTGTCAGCGTTGAATCATCAACAAAGCCTTCAGCCTTAGCTTCTGGCATTGCATAAAAACCACTACCCAACAACACCCCAGTTATGGCGAGCGTTAGCGCGTTGCGCTTCAAACGATGCGTAACCATAAAATCGATCCTCTTTGACTTTGAAAAACGCGACCCTTGACGTTCACCGGTCTAGGACGCAAAACCCCTAAAATGGGGAAAAATTAATTCGTAGTAGAGTGAATAACTCAATTGCTCATCTACCGTCTTAGACTATTTTTCGCGACGCGAATTATCAAATGAAAAGTAAAACAATTGTGTCAATTCTTGACCGAGTGCACATATTTTAATGTTTTGTTACATGTGACACACTTTTGCTGGGGGAATATTAAAATACCCTTTAAAAACAGCATTATATTTGTAATTTCATTGTAAGCTCAGGTGAGAATGCTTAGAAAACAGACGCTGGAGGGATAACCATTTTTATGCCGAGGTAAATCTGTGGCAATTAATTAATTCGTTAAACAAATATTCAGAGGGCGTTTATACACCTCGAGAAATAACATCGAGTTACTAAACTATTTACAATTAGGATTTAAATTAGAAAGGGGGACGATTGAAGACAGATAAAAAAAGCCACTTACGGCATAAGTAATGCGGATCGTTTAAGAAATCGAGATACACGGGGCTAGCACACCGCGGGGCGCTCCGGCGGCTTACGCCGCTACGACCCCATCGGTGTACTTCCCCTAAAATCAGGCTTAAATGACCAGTACTACTTACAACGTAAGCGGCTTTTTAATGATGACTATCTTGGGTTATGCACCCACTTTTGCCCACGTATCGCGCAGACCCACAGTGCGGTTAAACACTAAATGGTCTGGCGCGGAATAGCGGCAGTCAGCGCAGAAATAACCTTCACGTTCAAACTGATAGGTGACTTCAGGAGTCGCTACACCAAGGCTTGGTTCAACAAAACCTTTGCGGATAACCAACGACTCAGGGTTGATGGTAGACAGGAAGTCTTCCGCCGCTCCTGGGTTTGCAACGCTGAACAAGCGATCGTACAGATGGAATTCAGCAGGCACTGCGTGGTTTGCAGATACCCAGTGAATAACGCCTTTCACTTTGCGACCATCAGCAGGATCTTTGCTCAAAGTATCCGCATCATAGGTGCAGTAAATGGTAGTGATTTCACCATCCGCGTCTTTCTCAACGCGCTCGGCTTTAATCACATAGGCATTACGCAGGCGAACTTCTTTGCCCAAGACTAAGCGCTTGTATTGTTTGTTGGCTTCTTCGCGGAAATCGGCACGATCGATATAGATCTCGTTGCTAAACGGCACTTCGCGTTTGCCCATTTCTGGCTTGTTCGGATGGTTTGGCATCGCCAGCATTTCTACGCTATCCGCAGACATGTTTTCAATAACCACTTTGACCGGATCCAGAACCGCCATCGCACGCGGTGCGATTTCATTTAGGTCATCACGCACGCAGGATTCCAACGCAGCCATTTCAACGTTGTTGTCTTGCTTGGTCACACCAATACGCAGGCAGAATTCACGGATAGAAGCTGCAGTATATCCGCGACGGCGCAGGCCAGAAATCGTTGGCATACGTGGGTCGTCCCAGCCTTCCACAATTTTCTCGGTCACCAGCTGGTTCAGCTTACGCTTAGACATAATGGCATATTCGAGATTCAGACGAGAGAACTCGTACTGACGCGGATGGGTTGGAATGGTGATGTTATCCAAAACCCAGTCGTATAGACGGCGGTTGTCTTGGAACTCCAGCGTACACAGTGAATGCGTGATCCCTTCCAGCGCATCAGAAATGCAGTGGGTGAAATCGTACATCGGGTAGATGCACCATTTGTTGCCGGTCTGGTGATGTTCAGCAAATTTAATACGGTACAGAACCGGATCGCGCATCACGATAAACGGAGACGCCATATCAATTTTGGCGCGTAGGCACGCAGAGCCTTCGGCAAATTCGCCGTTACGCATTTTTTCGAACAGTGCCAGATTCTCTTCGACGCTACGGTCGCGATACGGGCTATTTTTGCCCGGAGATGTCAGGGTCCCGCGATATTCACGGATCTGCTCAGGAGTAAGCTCATCAACGTAAGCCAGCCCCTTGCTAATCAGCTCAACGGCGTACTGGTGCAGCTGATCGAAGTAATCAGAGGAGTAACGCACCGCGCCGCTCCACTCAAAACCTAGCCACTGTACGTCGCGTTTAATTGACTCAACGTATTCAATGTCTTCTTTCACCGGGTTGGTGTCATCAAAGCGCAGATTGCACTGGCCTTGATAGTCTTTGGCAATGCCAAAGTTCAGGCAAATGGATTTGGCGTGGCCAATATGCAGGTAGCCGTTTGGCTCCGGCGGAAAACGGGTATGAACTGAATTATGTTTACCTGAGGCCAGATCTTCATCGATGATCTGACGGATAAAGTTACTTGGGCGGGCTTCAGCCTCACTCATTTTCTATTCCTCTATGCCTAAAAACGCGACTCATAACCAGTAATGATCTTACAACCTGTGGCGGGAAACAACCGTTTGTTGCCATTATCACGGCGTTTTTTCCATGGTTATGTCAAAAGATGACAGATCTGCTAAGTGACACTGTATATCAGCGGACGCTAAAAACAAAAAAACGGAGAAAGGTCACCCCTTCTCCGTTCTGCTTGCTTAAAACAGTTTCTGATAAATCAGCTAACCGTTCACCAGCAAGTTATTTTGCAAAGCTCTTATTTTGCAGTGATGTCATACAGCTTGGTTTCACCCGCCACGACATGACCGGCAGCCAGCGCTTTCAGACCACCGAAATCATCGATGTTGCTGACAACAACAGGGCTAATCATTGAGCGTGCATTGGCGTTCAGATATTCCAAATCCATTTCTAGAATTGGCTGACCTGCTTTCACTTCTGCACCCTCTTCAACCAGACGTTTGAAGCCTTGACCATTCAACGCCACGGTGTCGATGCCCATATGAACAACGATTTCTGCGCCTTCATCCGTTTCTAAACAGAACGCATGGTTGGTGTTGAAGATCTTAACAATAGTGCCACGTGCTGGGGAAACCACGGTTTTATCCGTTGGGCGAACCGCCACACCGTCGCCCACGGCTTTGCTGGCGAACGCTTCGTCAGGAACCTGATCCAACGCAACCACTTCACCGGTGATTGGAGAAACCAGCGTCGCTTTAACCACCGCAGCAGCGTTTGGCGTTGCCTGTGCTTTCACTTCAGCTGCTGCAGGCGCAGCATGAGCAACAGCGGCTTCAATTGGACCCGATGCCATCACGCCACGCATTGCGGTCGCGATTGCTTCAGCACGTGTACCCACGATGACCTGTACGCTCTGTTTGTTCAGGCGAATAACACCCGAAGCACCCAGACGTTTAGCCAAACTGTCGTTGACGATAGCAGAGTCTTTAACACTCAGACGCAGACGCGTGATACATGCATCGATACCGGTGATATTGGCAGAGCCACCAACCGCGGCAATGTAGTTGCGTGCCAGATTTGCCGTTTCGTTACCGCCTTTCGCATTATCCAGATCCAGATCGTAGCCATCAGCGCTTTCGTCAGCGTCAGTAGCCAGTTCACGGCCAGGGGTCAGCAGGTTGAATTTGGTGATAGTGAAACGGAACACCACGTAGTAAATCACGAAGAACACCAGACCCTGAGGGATCAGCATGTACCAGTGAGTTGCCAACGGGTTACGTGAAGACAGCACCATATCCACCAGACCGGCGCTGAAGCCGAAGCCCGCAATCCAGTGCATAGAAGCTGCGATGAATACGGAAATACCGGTCAGGAATGCATGCAGAACATACAGAACTGGTGCCACGAACATGAAGGAGAATTCCAACGGTTCAGTGATACCGGTGAAGAAGGCTGCAAACGCAGCGGCCATCATGATACCGGCCACTTTGGCTTTGTTTTCTGGACGTGCGCAATGGTAAATCGCCAGCGCAGCACCTGGTAAACCAAACATCATGATTGGGAAGAAACCAGCCTGATAGCGGCCAGTGATACCAACAACGGCTTTGCCCGCTTCGATAGACTGTGCGCCACCCAAGAAGTTAGGAATGTCGTTAATACCCGCAACGTCAAACCAGAATACGGAGTTCAGAGCATGATGCAGACCAACAGGGATCAGCAAACGGTTGAAGAACGCGTAGATACCTGCGCCGACAGAGCCCATTTTCTGAATGTGTTCACCGAAGTTCACCAGTCCGTCGAAGATTAACGGCCAGATGTACATCAGGATAAACGCCACCAGAATCATGACGAAAGAGGTCAAAATTGGCACCAGACGACGGCCGCTGAAGAAGGACAGCGCCTTCGGCAACTCAACGCCGCTGAAGCGGTTGTACAGTTCAGCAGAGATAATACCAACCAAGATACCGACGAACTGGTTGTTAATCTTACCGAATGCAGCTGGAACCTGATCCGCAGGGATTTTCTGGATCATGGCTACCGCGGCTGGAGAGCACAGCGTAGTCAATACCAAGAAGCCAACAAAGCCAGTTAATGCGGCAGCGCCGTCTTTATCTTTAGACATACCGTAAGCGACACCGATCGCAAACAGTACGGACATGTTGTCGATAATGGCAGAGCCCGACTTGATGAAGAAGGCCGCTAACGCATTAGCGCCACCCCAACCTACCGGGTCGATCCAATAACCGACACCCATTAATATCGCGGCAGCCGGTAGCGTCGCCACCGGTACCATCAGCGCACGGCCGACTTTTTGCAGATAACCTAAAATACTCACCATTTCCCCCTTGTGGACCCGTCATTGCTCGAATTGGCACTGCTCATGGTCACGTCATAACTGACTTAATTATTAAGTTGACAGTATGGACTACAATCAGGAGTGTAAAAAAATTATTTTTCTCCGCAAATTAAAACCTCCAGTTTTGTGATAAATATCACCAAAGGAGGCTCTAAACATGCCTAATTGCTAGCCATCATACAAAACTTATTTTATCATTCGAAAAATCCAAACGGCGTTAGGTCACACATTAGTCGTTAGCAAGCATTACGCCTTATACTCTGAGCAAAGAGCAATGTGGACCCCCGTTTATAATATAGATTTATATTCACTAAAGGTGCCCTATGAGACTTATCCCTCTAAGTAATGCTGCAGACGTTGGCTTATGGTCTGCCCGTCATATTGTTAACCGTATCAATGCCTTCAAACCAACGGCTGAACGCCCATTTGTTCTTGGCCTACCAACCGGCGGCACCCCGCTGCAAACCTACAAACGTTTAATCGAACTGCACAAGGCTGGCGAAATCAGCTTTAAGAACGTAGTTACGTTCAACATGGACGAATACATCGGTCTGCCGGAAGAGCATCCAGAAAGCTACCATAGCTTCATGTATAATAATTTCTTCAACCACGTGGATATCCCACGTGAAAACATCAACTTGCTGAACGGCAATGCGGCTGATGTTGATACCGAGTGCCGCCGCTACGAAGAAAAAATCAAATCCTACGGCAGAATCAATCTGTTTATGGGTGGTGTAGGTAACGATGGGCATATTGCTTTTAACGAGCCAGCATCATCTTTAGCTTCTCGCACTCGCATCAAAACGTTGACCGAAGAAACCCGCATAGCAAACTCTCGTTTCTTTGATGGCGACATGACAAAAGTGCCAAAATATGCGCTTACCGTCGGCGTTGGCACGTTGTTAGATGCTGAAGAAGTGATGATTTTGGTCACTGGCCACGCGAAAGCGCTGTCTCTGCAGGCCGCCGTTGAAGGCAGCGTCAACCATATGTGGACGATCAGCGCTCTGCAACTTCATCCGAAGTCCGTCATCGTATGTGATGAGCCTTCCACGATGGAGCTGAAAGTCAAAACAGTTAAGTACTTCCGCGAGTTAGAAGCGGAAAACATGAAGAATCTATAATTTTCAACCTGTAACCAGGGGTATGTGATGTACGCTTTGACCCATTGTCGGATTTATACCGGCCACGATATTCTCGACGACCATGCAGTAATGATCGCCAATGGCTTAATTGAAAAGATCTGTCCTGTCGCTGAACTTCCGTCAGGCATTGAAACTCACGATCTAGGCGGAGCAATCCTTGCTCCTGGTTTCATCGATCTGCAACTTAATGGCTGTGGCGGCGTTCAGTTTAATGATTCTGTCGAAGCTGTTTCGGAAGAAACGCTTGAAATCATGCAGCACGCCAACGAGAAATCAGGCTGTACCAGCTATTTACCTACGCTTATCACCAGTGCTGACGATTTAATGAAGCACGGTATCGATGTTATGCGCAGCTATCTGACCAAGCACCAGAATCAGGCGCTAGGTCTGCATATTGAAGGCCCATACATCAGCTTGGAAAAGAAAGGCACGCACAATCCGAAATACATCCGTAAACCGGATCATGAAATGATCGATTTCATGTGCGAGCACGCAGACGCCATCACCAAAGTGACGATGGCTCCGGAAGTTGCAACTCAGGCATCTATCCAGCAGCTGAAAGCCGCAGGTATTGTGGTTTCCGCTGGCCACTCCAACGCCACCTATGAAGAAGCGCGCAAAGGCTTCGCCGCAGGTATGAGCTTTGCGACTCACCTTTATAATGCGATGCCAGCCATTTCTGGTCGTGCACCAGGCCTGATGGGCGCTATCTTTGATACCCCTGAAGTGTACACCGGCATTATCGCCGATGGTCACCACGTCGCTTGGCCAAGTATTCGTCTGGCTAAACGTCTGAAAGGCGAACATCTGGTGCTGGTCACCGATGCGACTGCCCCTGCAGGCGCCAACATAGATCACTTCATTTTCGCCGGAAAAACAGTATATTACCGCAACGGTTTAGTCGTTGATGAAAACGGTACGCTGAGCGGTTCTGCGCTGACTATGATCGACGCCGTCAAAAACAGCGTTGAGCACGTCGGTATTGCTCTAGATGAAGCATTGCGCATGGCAACGCTCTATCCGTCTCGCGCGATAGGTGTTGATAGCCGTCTGGGAAGCATCGAAGCGGGAAAAGTGGCGAACCTGACCGCTTTCACTTCAGACTATCGCGTGATCAAAACCATCGTGAACGGCGAAACGGTTTACGAAAATAAATAAGAAAGAACGTACATCAGTCTGCGTGCTTTCTTTATTAACTTGAGCTCTATTTTTCTAAGCGGGTAATAAATTGATGACAACAGGCGGACAAGGACAAATTGGTAACGTAGATCTGGTTAAACAACTTAACAGCGCCGCTGTTTATCGTTTAATCGATCTACAAGGCCCTATTTCGCGCATTCAAATTGCCGAACTAAGCCAGCTTGCTCCCGCCAGCGTCACCAAAATTACCCGTCAGCTACTGGAACGCGGGCTGATCAAAGAAGTCGATCAGCAAGCGTCTACCGGTGGCCGCCGTGCTATTTCCATTGTGACAGAAACACGCCTCTTCAATACCGTAGCCATCCGCTTAGGGCGTCACGACGCCACCATCACGCTGTACGATATGAGCGGAAAATCGCTGGCCGAAGAGCACTACCCGTTGCCTGAGCGTACTCAGGAAACAGTGGAAAACGCACTGCTGAATACCATTGAGCAGTTCATGTTGACCTATCAGCGTAAAATCCGCGAGCTGATTGCCATTGCGGTGATCTTGCCCGGATTGGTCGATCCGCAGCATGGGATCGTGCGCTACATGCCGCATATTGCCGTTAATGATTGGCCGTTAGTCAAAGCGCTAGAAGACAGATTTAACGTCACCAGCTTCGTTGGTCACGATATTCGTAGCCTCGCCTTAGCTGAGCATTATTTCGGCGCCACCCGCGACTGCGAAGATTCAATGTTGGTACGTCTACACCGAGGAACCGGTGCGGGTATCATCGTGAACGAGAAAATATTTCTCGGCAGCAAGGGAAACGTTGGTGAGATTGGGCACATCCAAATCGATCCATTAGGCGAGCGTTGCCACTGCGGGAACTTCGGTTGCTTGGAAACCGTGGCCGCCAACGCCGCCATTGAACAACGCGTTCGTCATCTGCTCGAGCAAGGCTATCCCAGCAAGCTCACGCTGGACGATTGCAGCATCAGCGCAATCTGCAAAGCGGCAAATAAAGGCGACGCGCTAGCAACAGAAGTGATTGAATTGGTAGGCCGCTATCTGGGTCGCGCCATTGCTATTGCGATTAACATGTTTAACCCACAGAAAGTGGTCATCGCCGGTGAAATTATTGAAGCAGAAAAAACGCTGCTGCCTGCGATTCAGAGCTGCATCAATACTCAGGCGTTGAAGAATTTCCGCATTAATCTACCGGTGGTCACGTCTGAATTAGATCATCGGTCAGCCATTGGGGCATTTGCGCTAGTGAAACGAGCCATGCTCAACGGCGTATTACTACAGCGCCTGCTGGAAGGGCAACATCCGCACTAATTCTCTTCTTACTTCAAGCTGCTACGTTAACTGACAAGCATGATATGATTTGTGCTTGTCAACTTAACGAGTAATAAACCCATGACAATCAAAAGTATTATTTGTGACATCGACGGCGTTTTGATGCACGACAACACTCCGGTTCCGGGTGCAGATAAATTTCTGGCACGTATTCAAGAAAATGACATTCCTCTGGTTATCCTGACCAACTACCCTTCTCAAACCGCGCAGGATCTGGCAAACCGCTTCGCAGCCGCTGGGCTTGATGTCCCTGAAAGCGTGTTTTACACCTCGGCTATGGCCACCGCCGATTTTCTCAAGCGTCAGGAGGGGAAAAAAGCCTATGTGATTGGTGAAGGTGCATTGATTCACGAGTTATACAAAGCAGGCTTTACCATCACCGATATCAACCCTGATTTTGTTATCGTTGGTGAAACCCGTTCGTATAACTGGGAAATGATCCACAAGGCCTCTTACTTCGTGGTCAACGGCGCACGGTTTATCGCGACGAATCCAGATACACATGGCCGTGGTTTTTATCCTGCCTGTGGCGCGTTATGTGCGCCGATTGAACTGATTTCAGGCCGCAAGCCTTTCTACGTTGGTAAACCAAGTCCGTGGATTATTCGCGCCGCGCTTAACAAGATGCAGGCTCATTCAGAAAGCACCGTGATCATCGGTGATAATCTGAATACCGATATTCTGGCAGGTTTCCAAGCGGGGCTAGAAACGATATTAGTGCTGTCCGGCGTCTCAACGTTAAACGACGTGGACAATATGCCGTTCCGACCTAACTACATTTACCCTTCCGTTGCCGATATCGACATCATCTAACGTTATCCCTTTGCGTCTGGTCAGCTCGGTCAGACGCAACTTTCTCTTTTTCCTCTCCGCTTTTACTTCATTTTTTCTGCGCTGCTTTTTTATCGTTTCTACACCGAACGCTAAAAAATCATCGATTCCTCAATAATTCACTTTAAAAAATGAATAATCACTAAGGTTTAGAGTATACCAACAGACTATTTCTCACCATTAAGCTAAAGCGCTTGCATTCTATTCAGGTTTTGACGCAATTTGTTATTTATAGCAGCGGTAAACGCCTCACTGAGCCGTAAATCAATAATTTTTTACCGCCTTAAACTGACTCACAACGTCACAACTAGACAATGCAGTATGGGAGAAATCTATGTGTTCTATCTTTGGTGTGCTTGATTTAAAAACCGATCCTGTTGAGCTGCGTAAAAAAGCGCTCGAGCTGTCACGCCTGATGCGCCATCGTGGCCCAGATTGGTCCGGCATTTACGCTTCTGACAACGCGATTTTGGCGCATGAGCGTCTGTCTATCGTTGACGTCAACAACGGCGCCCAGCCTTTGTACAATGCCGCGCACACCCACATTCTTGCCGTGAATGGTGAAATTTATAACCATCAGGCTTTGCGCCAGCGTTTCGAAGGTCGTTATGAATTCCAAACAGCTTCTGACTGTGAAGTCATTTTGGCGCTATACGAAGAGCAAGGTTCTGCATTCTTAGACGAACTGCAGGGCATGTTTGCCTTTGTTTTATATGACACAGAAAAAAACAGCTATCTGATTGGCCGCGATCATCTCGGGATTATTCCTCTGTACATGGGCCATGACGAACACGGTAACTTCTACGTAGCATCAGAGATGAAAGCTCTGGTACCGGTTTGCCGCACCATCAAAGAATTCCCTGCGGGCAGCTATATGTCGAGCGACGATGGCGAAATTCATAGCTACTACCAGCGCGACTGGTTTGAGTTCGATAACGTTAAAGAAAACCACACTGACGCGGCTCAATTGAAAGAGGCCTTGGAAGATTCGGTCAAAAGCCATCTAATGTCTGACGTCCCTTACGGCGTGCTGCTGTCCGGTGGGCTCGACTCCTCGGTAATCTCCGCCATTACCAAAAAATTTGCCGCTCGCCGCGTTGAAGACGGTGAACGCAGCGAAGCGTGGTGGCCACAGCTGCACTCATTCGCCGTGGGGCTGGAAGGCTCACCGGATTTAAAAGCCGCGCAGGAAGTGGCAAACCATCTTGGCACGGTGCATCACGAAATTCATTTCACGGTGCAAGAAGGCTTAGACGCCATTCGCGACGTGATTTATCACATCGAAACCTACGATGTGACCACCATCCGCGCCTCAACGCCAATGTATTTGATGGCGCGTAAAATAAAAGCCATGGGCATCAAGATGGTGCTGTCCGGCGAAGGCGCCGATGAGGTCTTTGGCGGATACCTCTATTTCCATAAGGCACCGAACGCTAAAGAATTCCACGAAGAAACCGTGCGTAAGCTGCTGGCTCTGCATATGTATGACTGCGCCCGTGCTAACAAGGCGATGTCAGCGTGGGGCGTTGAGGCACGTGTTCCTTTCTTGGATAAAAAATTCCTCGACGTCGCTATGCGCCTAAACCCACAAGATAAAATGTGCGGCAACGGCAAAATGGAGAAATACATTTTACGTGAATGTTTTGAATCCTATCTGCCAGCCAGCGTAGCATGGCGTCAGAAAGAGCAGTTCTCCGACGGCGTGGGTTATAGCTGGATCGATACTTTAAAAGAAACCGCGAATCAGCAGATTAGCGATCAAATGTTGGCAAATGCGCACTTCCGTTTCCCATACAACACGCCAAACTCGAAAGAAGGCTATTTGTATCGTGGAATTTTTGAAGAGTTATTCCCCGTGCCTAGCGCCGCTGAGTGTGTTCCTGGCGGTCCTTCCGTTGCCTGTTCCTCGGCAAAAGCGATTGAATGGGATGAGTCTTTCAAAAAAATGGATGACCCATCAGGTCGTGCTGTAGGCGTACATCAGTCGGCTTATCAAAAGTAGCGGTTTAAAAAGTTATGTATTCTCCAAACGGCGAACTTTTTAGGTTCGCCGTTTTTTTTATCGATAACGCCGTTTTACCCTATTAATAAGCCTGAATTTTGTTGATTTTCTCACCGAGCTGTATAATCCCCGCGCAAACGTGCCTCAGATGTCCTTTTCCGATAAAAAAGGGGTTGACGCAACTTTCTCATATACGCATAATGCGCCCCGCAACGCCGATGAAGGTTGGCGAAAAATAGATGGCTACGTAGCTCAGTTGGTTAGAGCACATCACTCATAATGATGGGGTCACAGGTTCGAATCCCGTCGTAGCCACCATATATTTTCAACACCTTCGATTAAATGAGCGGGAGTGGCGAAATTGGTAGACGCACTAGATTTAGGTTCTAGCGCCGCAAGGTGTACGAGTTCAAGTCTCGTCTCCCGCACCATTTAAACGACTCGGTTTTGCAGCGGATGGGGTATCGCCAAGCGGTAAGGCACTGGGTTTTGATCCCAGCATTCCCAGGTTCGAATCCTGGTACCCCAGCCATCCTTTTCCTCGAAAAGGTCTAGTGAATTCTATTCCCAATTGGGGTATCGCCAAGCGGTAAGGCACTGGGTTTTGATCCCAGCATTCCCAGGTTCGAATCCTGGTACCCCAGCCATAGAATTGGCTACTAAAATTACGAATTAAAGAGTTTCCTTGAGTTGGCTACGTAGCTCAGTTGGTTAGAGCACATCACTCATAATGATGGGGTCACAGGTTCGAATCCCGTCGTAGCCACCATTTGGGGTATCGCCAAGCGGTAAGGCTCTGGTTTCTGATACCAGCATTCCGAGGTTCGAATCCTCGTACCCCAGCCATATTTCTTAAATCTGTTTTAGACAGGTTTACGCGTTAAAAGACGCAATATAGTAACACCCAAACAATTGGGGTATCGCCAAGCGGTAAGGCTCTGGTTTCTGATACCAGCATTCCGAGGTTCGAATCCTCGTACCCCAGCCAATAAAAAGAGCTCGCTTTTAGCGAGCTTTTTTTCGTCTTGAGTTTCTTCAGCTTTGACTAGCATTTATCAATAATTAAGCCTGATTTTAGGGGGAATCGTAGGGATGGGGTCGTAGCAGCTTTAGCTGCCGACAACTTTGCATGGAGCAAAGTTGAACAGCGCTTTAGCGCTGGCCCGTAGGGCAGAACACATGAATGTGTTCTGTAACGGCCCCCCCCTACGGTAGCCCCCGTGTATCTCGATCTCATAGGCAGTCAACACATTGCTAGAGGTCTACAACCCCAACGCATACTTCAACGCACGTTTTTTTAACTCTCCTGAGCGCTCCGCTGCCATCAATCCTAAATTTCGCACCAGCTGCAGCGGCTTAAGCTCATTGCTGAAAGCGCTATAAAACAGATCCATACCAGCCTGCATTAACAAATTATCTGGACGGCGACGGCGTTGATAGCGTTTCAGGATTTCCTCGCTGTGCCAGATTTCACCTTGCTGACGCGCATTGATCACCACATCCAACAGCGCATCTACGTCGCGATATCCCAGATTAACCCCCTGCCCTGCCAGTGGATTAATGGTGTGCGCCGCATCGCCAAGCAATGCCAAACCATTTTGCACGTAACGGTTCGCATGGCGACGCACCAGAGGGAACGATCCTGCGGCTGTTGCCGTAACATCGCCCAAACGCGCGGGGAACGTCTGTTTGATTTCTTGCGTAAGCTGCGACATAGGTAATGCCATAAGCTGACGGATCCGAGCCGGACTGTCATACCAGACCAGTGAAGCCCAGTTATCCCATAACGGCAGAAAAGCGCGCGGGCCTTGCGGCGTAAACTGCTGCCACGTGACGTCTAAGGGGTCTTCCTGCGTTTGAACGGTTATCAGCATGCAAGATTGGCGATATTGCCAGCCGCGCACGCCTATGCCCGCCTGAGCGCGCACCAAAGAGTTTGCGCCATCGGCACCTAAAACTAGCTTGGTTTCAATTTCACGACCGTCGCTCAATTCCACGTTCCACACGTCTTGGCCTTGTGTGATGATTTTTAATTCAGCAGGAACCATCAGCGAAATATTAGGCATCTGCTCTAAGTGCTGCCAAAGCGCAAGCTGCAACACTTCGTTTTCTAGCATGTAGCCGAGTTCTGGAATACCCAGCTCTTGGGCACTGAAACTGACGCGGGATGCTTCCCACTCCCAGGTTTCTAAACCACGATAGGCCGCACTGCGCATATGACGTACCGTTTTCCATATGCCTAAACTCTCTAGCAGCGCCACCGATGAGGCACTGATAGCCGATATTCGCAAATCAGGTGACTGCGACGCATCGAATGGGCGAGGCGTACGGTTTTCAACAACCGTGACAGTAAAACCGGCCTGTGCCAACCCCAACGCGGCGGCAGCGCCCACCATGCCACCACCGATAACGACAACATCACTTTTATGCTCGGCCATAGATCCTCCTGCTTATATATTTCGTCATTGTACCGGATTTTACCTTTGATTCCGTCCACAAAGCGTGAGGTTATAGGGTAGTCATGAACTAAGGCAAAGATTACAATAGCCAACCTGCGTATGGGCTTGTTCCGACACCTCTACCTTTTAATATCTATAGCGATTTTCACCCGATGCTTTATCCGCTTTAGATAACAGTGCCGGTCTGTCCGAAATCCACCTGCATAAAGCAATGGCAAATCGATGACACAAAAACTGCATATTAAAACCTGGGGCTGCCAGATGAATGAGTATGACTCATCCAAAATGGCAGATTTACTGGGCAGCACGCACGGTTTCGAACTGACCGAGAATGCCGAAGAGGCAGATGTCTTGCTGCTAAATACCTGCTCTATTCGAGAAAAAGCGCAAGAAAAAGTCTTCCACCAGCTCGGTCGCTGGAAGTTACTCAAAGAAGCGAATCCGAACGTCATTATCGGCGTTGGAGGCTGCGTGGCCTCGCAGGAAGGCAAACTGCTGCGCCAACGCGCCCACTATGTCGACATCGTTTTTGGCCCACAAACGCTGCATCGTTTGCCAGAAATGATTAATAAGGTTCGCGGTAGCAAAAGCCCTATCGTGGACGTGAGCTTCCCTGAAATCGAAAAATTCGACCGGCTTCCCGAGCCGCGTGCCGATGGCCCAAGCGCCTTTGTTTCCATCATGGAAGGCTGTAATAAATACTGTACATACTGCGTGGTGCCTTATACCCGCGGCGAGGAAGTCAGTCGCCCATGCGACGACGTGCTATTTGAAATCGCTCAGCTTGCCGCCCAAGGCGTGCGCGAAGTCAATCTGCTTGGGCAAAATGTGAATGCCTATCGCGGCCCGTCATTCGACGGCGATATTTGTACTTTCGCCGAGCTGCTGCGCTTGGTTGCCGCCATTGATGGGATTGACCGCATTCGCTTTACCACCAGCCATCCTATTGAATTTACCGACGATATCATCGCCGTGTATGAAGACACACCTGAGCTCGTTAGCTTCCTGCATCTGCCGGTACAAAGCGGCTCAGACCGAGTTCTGAACATGATGAAACGTACCCATACGGTACTTGAATACAAATCCATCATTCGCAAACTGCGTAAAGCACGACCGGATATTCTCATCAGCTCAGACTTTATCGTCGGCTTCCCAGGTGAAACGCAGGAAGATTTTGAGCAAACCATGAAGCTGATAGCTGACATCAACTTCGACGTAAGCTACAGCTTTGTTTTCTCCCCGCGCCCCGGTACGCCAGCCGCCGACATGGTCGACGACATTTCTGAAGAAGAGAAAAAGCAGCGCCTGTATATTTTGCAAGACCGCATCAATCAGCAGGCGCAGAGCTACAGCCGCAAGATGGTTGGCACAGTGCAACGCATTTTGGTGGAAGGGATATCACGCAAAAATGTTATGGAAATCTCAGGCCGCACTGAAAATAACCGCATGGTGAATTTCGAAGGCTCACCGGAGCTGGTCGGCACTTTCGTTGATGTGGAAATAACTGAAGTCAGAACCAACTCGCTGCGCGGCGTGCTAGTACGTACCGAAGATCAGATGGATTTGCGCGTTCATGAGTCACCGGAGTCGGTTATTGCACGCACGCGTAAAGAGGATGCGTTGGGGGTGGGGAGTTATCAGCCTTAGTGCTTGATGCTCTTACATTTCGTAGGTTAATGGGCGAGTTGTGTAAAATTTCGTTCGCCTATTAAGCCAACGCATTTCTATGCAGACACGGCCATCCGCGAACGAATTGGGTGCGCCAGCGCGCGCCCAATACCCGCGCGCTTTTACCGAGTCGCTTGGCCGACCGGTTTCAGAGCACACATCCTGTGTGCCTTCAACCTGCCACCAGCATCCCTGCTGGCGGCTCTATAATGCATTTCAGTTAACATGAAAAACAAAATGGGTTGAAATTATGCACTTCCTCCCCCATTGAATAATGAGAAATTGCGAAGCGTATTGGCAATTCTGATCACAATAGCCCGCAGATGAAGAATAATGGCGTAATGCCATGTATCATTTACGCTATTAGTTATGGGTATAAGCTCAGAGGAATAGTTTGAACATTATCACTGAAGAACTTGCATTAGAACCGGCGGATAATCAGCGACTAAACAGCCTGTGTGGCCCGTTTGATGACAATATTAAGCAACTACAGCGCCGCTTAGGTATCGAAATCAGCCATCGCGATAACCAGTTCAAACTGGTGGGTAAAGCGGCCTGCGTCAACGCCGCCAAAGATATCCTGCGCCATCTGTATGTTGATACGGCGCCAATGCGCGGTCATATCCCGGATATTATTCCTGAACAAATCCATCTGGCCATTAAAGAAAGTGGCATTTTGGAGCAGGTTTCTGACCATATTCCTGAATACGGTAAGGCCATTAATATCAAAACCAAGCGTGGCGTCATCAAGCCGCGCACGCCCAATCAGGCGCAGTACATCGCCAACGTGTTGGATCATGACATTACCTTTGGCGTTGGCCCTGCTGGTACCGGTAAAACCTATCTTGCGGTTGCCGCCGCGGTTGATGCCTTAGAGCGCCAAGAGATCCGCCGTATTTTGCTCACCCGTCCTGCGGTTGAAGCCGGTGAAAAGCTGGGCTTCTTACCCGGTGACCTGAGCCAAAAGGTCGATCCTTATCTGCGTCCCTTGTATGATGCACTGTTCGAAATGCTCGGCTTTGAGCGCGTAGAAAAGCTGATGGAACGCAACGTCATTGAGGTTGCCCCGCTCGCTTACATGCGCGGACGAACGTTGAATGACGCGTTTATCATTCTGGATGAAAGCCAAAACACCACTATCGAACAGATGAAGATGTTCCTGACGCGCATCGGCTTTAACTCGAAAGCCGTGATTACCGGTGACGTCACCCAGATCGACTTACCGCGCGCTCAGAAGTCGGGATTACGCCATGCGATTGAAGTGCTTTCTTCCGTCGAAGAGATAAGCTTCAACTTCCTGACCAGCGAAGACGTGGTACGCCATCCGGTGGTCGCACAGGTCGTCATAGCCTATGAAGCATGGGAACTGGCAGAGCAAAAGCGCAAAGATGAGCTGGCTGAACAGCGTAAACGCGAAGCCCAAACGTCAGCCTCAGGGCAAGAATCACACTAAGCTGGAAGTATTATGAGCAACACACTATGAGCAATGTAATATTAGATCTGCAAATCGCCTGCGAAAACACGGAGGGGTTGCCCGCCGAGGCCGATTTCCGTCAATGGCTTGAAGCGGTGCTACCTAAGTTTCAAGAAGAAGCGGAAGTCACCATTCGTTTGGTTGATGAAGCAGAGAGTCACGAGCTCAATATGACCTATCGCGGTAAGGATAAACCGACCAACGTGTTATCCTTCCCGTTCGAAGCGCCTCCGGGCATTGAGCTTCCTCTGCTGGGTGATATGATTATCTGCCGGCAGGTAGTTGAAGCAGAAGCAAAAGAACAAGAGATTTCCCTGCTATCGCATTGGGCGCATATGGTTGTTCACGGCAGTCTACATCTGCTAGGGTATGACCACATCATTGATGAAGAAGCAGAAGAAATGGAAGCTTTAGAAGCCGAAATCATGCAGGAACTCGGGTATCCCGATCCCTACGCGGCGGAAAAAGAATCCAATTAAATATTGCGTCATACGGCCCCTAATCGCGCCGTATGACGTGAATTATTGACCACTTATATGAGTAACCACACACTAACGCCATGAGCGACGACCATTCACAAAACAACGATAGCCCCAGTCCCAAAAAGGGTTTTTTCTCTCTGATTCTCAATCAGCTGTTCCACGGAGAACCTAAAAATCGTGGAGATTTAGTTGAACTGATCCGTGATTCCGAACAAAACGATCTGATCGATCCCGATACCCGTGACATGCTGGAAGGCGTGATGGATATCGCGGAGCAGCGCGTTCGCGACATCATGATCCCACGTAGCCAAATGGTCACCTTGAAACGTAATCAGACGCTGGAAGAGTGTCTAGACGTGATTGTTGATTCTGCCCACTCTCGTTTCCCGGTGATTAGCGAAGATAAAGATCACATCGAAGGGATCCTGATGGCGAAAGATTTGCTGCCGTTTATGCGCAGCGACTCTGAGCCGTTCAGCATCGACAGAGTGCTGCGCGCGGCCGTGGTTGTTCCAGAGAGCAAACGTGTTGACCGTATGCTCAAAGAGTTCCGTTCACAGCGTTATCACATGGCGATCGTTATCGATGAATTCGGTGGCGTTTCTGGCCTGGTCACCATCGAAGATATCCTCGAACTTATCGTGGGTGAAATCGACGATGAATATGACGAAGTTGAAGATCGCGATGTGCGCCAAATCAGCCGCCACATGTACACCGTGCGTGCGCTGACTCAAATTGAAGACTTTAACGAAGCCTTCGGCACTCACTTCAGCGACGAAGAAGTTGATACCGTGGGTGGCTTGGTAATGCAAGCCTTTGGCCATCTCCCGGCACGCGGCGAAACCATTGACATTGATGGTTACCAATTCAAAGTAGCCATGGCCGATAGTCGACGCATTATACAGGTTCATGTCAAAATCCCGGATGAGTCCCCTCAACCGAAATTGGATCTGGAAGATTAATAACAACATGTGTTCATTACTCCAACGCCAGTGGGTTCGCGCCCTACTGGCGCTTATTTTGGGTGCCGCCGGCACCCTCTCTTTCTCTCCCTATGATTTCTGGCCTGCGGCTCTCGTTTCACTGATTGGGCTGCTTGCCGTTACGCTTAACCGCACCACGAAACAAGCCATCGGTTTGGGTTTTCTGTGGGGAATGGGGTTATTCGGAACGGGAATCAACTGGGTTTACGTCAGTATTGAACAGTTTGGCGGCATGCCAACGCCGGTGAGTATGGCACTGGTCGTGCTGCTGGCGGCCTATCTTGCGCTGTATCCAATGCTTTTTGCCGGCGTGCTCAATCGTTTTTGGCCTAAGGCGAACGTGTGGCGTTTGGTTATTGCGGCTCCGGTGCTTTGGCAATTGACTGAATTCCTGCGCGGCTGGGTATTAACCGGCTTCCCATGGCTTCAGTTTGGCTATAGCCAGATCAACGGCCCGCTGAAAGGCATCGCGCCCATTGCGGGTATGGACACCATCACCTATTTGCTGATGATTATCAGTGGATTGGTTGTGCTTTCGGTCTGCCTGCGCAAAATTGTCCCCGCGATTGTTGCTCTCGCGCTGTTGTTATTACCTTGGCCGCTGCGCGGCATTCAGTGGTATCAGAACCAAACAGACAAAGCGGTAAACGTGGCAATGGTTCAGGGCAACATTGAGCAATCCATGAAGTGGGATCCAAACGCGCTGATCACCACGCTGCAAACCTATCTGGACGAATCACGTCCTTATCTGGGGAAAGCGCCGATTATCATTTGGCCAGAATCTGCGATCCCAGATACGGAAAAGAATCAGAACCAGTTCTTAACCATGCTCGACAGCCTGTTCCGCTCACACCACAGCAGCCTGATTACCGGTATTGTTGATGACCGCATGGGCGAATATGGCCCACGCTACTACAACACCGTGATCGTCTTGGGTGAGAAAGAACCGTACGCTTATCCAAGCAAAAACCGCTACAACAAGCATCATCTGGTTCCCTTTGGCGAATTTGTGCCAATGGAAGATTTGCTGCGCCCTCTGGCACCGTTCTTTAACCTGCCGATGTCAGCCTTTAGCCGTGGAGACTATATCCAGCCGCAGCTCAGCGTGCAGGGATATAACCTAACGGCGGCTATTTGCTATGAAATTGTGCTTGGCGAACAAGTGCGGGCTAACTTCCGTCCAGACACCAACTTCTTGCTCACCGTGTCTAACGACGCGTGGTTTGGTCACTCTATTGGCCCGTGGCAGCATTTCCAAATGGCACGGATGCGTGCGTTAGAGCTTGGCCGCCCACTGCTACGTAGCACCAACAACGGCGTCACGGCCGCGGTTGATGCTTCAGGCAATGTGATTGCTGAAATCCCACAGTTCGAGCGTAAAGTGCTTGAAGTTAACGTTGCACCAACGACAGGCATCACGCCTTATGCCCGCTTTGGTTCTATCCCACTATGGGTTATTACCTTTGTGATGGCCGGTCTTGCATTGATTGCTGGGCGTAAACGCCGTTAATCCGGCACACCTCCCCCTTCTCGGGGGAGGTGCTTATCAATTCCCCAAAGCCCCTCCCTACATATGAAGCAGGGTTATTTTCGCGATTGCGAATCATACTCACTGCTGTTAATGTGCCAGCAATTTCCTTAGTCATTAATGAGAAAGTGATGCAGCTAAATCCTGAATTTATCATTGCCGATGAGCAAAAATTACGTGAACACTATGCTCAGCCCAATAAGATGGTGCTGCAGAAGCAAATTGATCACATTGATAGCTACGCCCGCCAGCTGATCGCGTCGTCTTCATTTGTCGTGATTTCAACTATTGGCGAAAAAGGGATGGATTGCTCTCCCAAAGGCGGAGATGCGGGCTTTGTCGTGGTTGAAGATGAAAAGACGCTGTTACTGCCAGACTTACCGGGTAACAACCGCTTAGACGGTATTCGTAACCTGCTGAGTAATCCCACCATCGGACTGCTGTTTTTAATCCCCGGCTGGAGTGAAGCCTTTCGTGTGAATGGCACAGCGCAACTCAGCATCGATCCTGAGTTGTGCCAGCGTTTCAATGTTCAGGAAAATGCAGCCCGTAGCGTACTCGTAATTAACGTTGAAGAAGCCTTTATCCACTGCGGTAGAGCCGTGACCTTTGGGGGCTTATGGGACACCGAACGCCATATTGACCCTACGTCACTGCCTTCTATTATGGAAATTGCTCACGCCCACATCGCGCTATCTCAAGCAGCCTCTCAAGCCTAATATCGCCATGAGCTCCCTAACGGAGCTCAATTTCTGGCACACCTCTTGCAATATCCCCTTCATAACCACCGAAACTCATGCATTGGCGTTAATCGATAAAAACTCTGCACATACTTGATGCATTAGCTGCATTATTTTTGTGCATCGAGAAAATTATGCCACTAAATGGTGCGGTTTATGTCTCAAAATATAAACATAAAGATATCAATTTGGTTACATTAGGCTATTTTGCTATCAAGTGCAGACGTTTTATGCACGCCAAATAAGAGACAACCAATTTCGACAATGGGTAAACGTGCAGCGGTGCCATCGTTCCGGCACCTACGTGCGAAAAGATAAAAAGCAGTAACAAAAGCTTTATATAACAATTAAATGTGAAACTTGTAGCACAACAATCAAAGGAGTACGCGAATGCAAATGCGCAAACTGGCGTTATCAATGCTGCTAATCGGTATGTCGGGCACCGTGGCTCACGCCGCAGATGAAGCAAAAGCAGCAGATGCCCAGAAAACTGAAGCTTCTGCAGACACATTACAAAAGATTAAAAGCAGCGGCGTTATCGTCGTTGGTCATCGCGAATCTTCTGTACCTTTCTCTTATTATGACAACGCGCAGAAAGTGGTGGGCTATTCCCAAGACTATTCGAATCAAATCGTTGATGCGGTTAAAAAGCAGCTGAACATGCCTGATCTGCAGGTAAAAATGTTGCCTATCACCTCGCAGAACCGAATTCCACTGCTGCAAAACGGAACCTTTGATTTTGAATGTGGTTCCACCACCAACAACGCAGAGCGCCAGCAGCAAGCGGCTTTCTCTAACTCGATCTTCGTTGTCGGGACTCGTCTGCTGGCTAAAAAAGGCGGCGATATTAAAGATTTCAAAGATCTGGCGGGTAAACCAGTCGTTGTAACATCGGGTACCACCTCTGAGATCCTGCTTAATAAACTGAACGAAAAAGACAATATGAAAATGCGCATCATCAGCGCCAAAGATCACGGTGACTCTTTCCGTACTCTGGAAAGTGGTCGCGCAGTGGCCTTTATGATGGATGACGCTTTATTAGCCGGTGAGCGTGCTAAAGCGAAAAAACCCGATCAGTGGGAGATCGTTGGCACACCTCAGTCACATGAAGCCTACGGCTGTATGCTGCGTAAGAATGATCCAGCCTTTAAAAAGCTGATGGATGAAACCATTGCCAAAGCGCAAACCTCCGGCGAAGCCGCTAAATGGTTTGAACGTTGGTTCAACCAGCCAATTCCGCCAAAAAACATGAATATGAACTTTGCTCTTTCTGATGACATGAAAGCGCTGTTCAAAGCCCCTAACGACCAAATCGCTAAATAGACCCTAGTCTCCGCACGATTTAAAAATTAAGGAGACGGAGACAATCGCCATTGTCATTTGAGTTACACAAAGGCGCTAGATTGCTGACAAAACTTTAGGCAGACGGGATTGGGGGAGATCGTTCCCTCCCCCTTTTTCTCGTCGCAGTTGTCTTGTCTCCAATTCAAAAGTGACTGTCATCAATTTTCGTGTGTGCGGTTATCTACCCAGCCTGACATCTGAATAGGTTATTGCCGTATCTCACTTTAGGGAGCTATCTATGTCTATTGACTGGAACTGGGGCATCTTTTTGCAACAGGCACCTTTCGGCAACACGACGTATCTGGGGTGGATCTGGTCTGGTTTTCAGGTCACGGTAGCCCTGTCTATCTGCGCCTGGATCATCGCGTTTTTCGTCGGATCTATTTTCGGCATCCTACGTACCGTTCCTAACCGTTTTCTCTCAAGCCTCGGCATGTGTTACGTCGAGCTTTTTCGCAACGTCCCATTGATTGTGCAATTCTTTACGTGGTATCTGGTGATCCCCGAGTTATTGCCCGCCGATATCGGCATGTGGTTTAAAAGCGAGCTCGATCCCAACATCCAGTTCTTCGTTTCATCGATGCTATGTTTGGGGTTATTCACCGCTGCACGCGTGTGTGAACAGGTTCGCTCAGGCATTCAATCGCTGCCACGCGGGCAAAAAAGTGCCGGTTTAGCCATGGGGCTAACGCTGCCGCAAACCTACCGTTATGTCTTGCTGCCTAACGCCTATCGCGTGATCGTTCCGCCAATGACGTCCGAAATGCTTAACTTGGTTAAGAACTCGGCGATTGCATCAACCATTGGTCTGGTCGACATGGCGGCTCAGGCAGGCAAGCTACTCGATTATTCCGCTCATGCCTACGAATCCTTTACCGCTATCACGCTGGCCTACATTGCCATCAACGCGGTGATCATGCTGATCATGCACTTCGTCGAGCGCAAGATTCAGCTACCAGGGAATATGGGGAGCAAATAATGTACGAATTTGATTGGAGTTCTATTGTTCCCAGCCTGCCCTATCTGATGAATGGGATGGTCATTACGCTAAAAATTACGCTCATCGCAGTGGTCTTTGGCATTATCTGGGGCACTGTTTTAGCCGTTATGCGTCTATCGTCGTTCAAACCGATTAGCTGGTTTGCCGCGCTCTACGTCAACCTGTTCCGCTCCGTACCGTTGGTGATGGTTTTACTTTGGTTCTATCTTGTTGTTCCAAGCTTATTACAACAAGTTCTAGGTTTATCACCAAAAAACGATATTCGGCTTATCTCAGCCATGGTAGCGTTTTCTCTATTCGAAGCCGCCTATTACTCAGAAATCATTCGTGCGGGCATCCAAAGCGTATCCAAGGGGCAGTCAGGCGCTTCGCTGGCGTTAGGCATGACCCACTGGCAATCGATGCGTTTGGTGATCCTGCCCCAAGCGTTCCGCGCCATGGTGCCGCTGCTGCTCACTCAGGGAATTGTGCTTTTTCAAGATACTTCACTGGTGTACGTACTCAGTTTGGCCGATTTCTTCCGCACCGCGTCAACCATTGGGGAACGTGATGGAACGCAGGTAGAAATGATTCTGTTTGCCGGTTTTGTCTATTTTATTATCAGCCTAGCCGCTTCGGCGCTGGTTAATTACTTGAAAAAAAGGACTGTTTGATGATTTCCCTGAAAAATGTTTCTAAGTGGTATGGTCACTTTCAGGTGCTGGCAGACTGCTCCACGGAAGTGAAAAAAGGCGAAGTGGTGGTGGTATGTGGCCCTTCAGGTTCAGGTAAATCAACGTTGATAAAAACCGTTAATGGTCTGGAGCCAATTCAAAAAGGCGAGATCACGGTGAACGGAATTCAGGTTAACGACAAGCGCACAGATTTAGCCAAGCTACGCTCGAAAGTGGGCATGGTTTTTCAGCACTTTGAACTGTTTCCACATTTGTCGATTATCGAAAACCTCACGCTGGCACAGGTAAAAGTGCTAGGCCGCGAAAAAGCAGCGGCAAAAAGCAAAGGGTTAAAGCTGCTGGAACGCGTAGGACTTAGCTCCCATGCTGACAAATTCCCTAGCCAGCTCTCTGGTGGACAGCAACAGCGCGTGGCTATTGCACGTGCGCTGTGTATGGATCCTGTCGCTATGTTGTTTGACGAACCGACCTCGGCGCTCGATCCTGAAATGATCAACGAAGTGCTGGATGTTATGGTTGAGCTGGCAAAAGAAGGCATGACCATGATGGTGGTGACACATGAAATGGGCTTTGCGCGTAAAGTGGCCAACCGCGTGATCTTTATGGATGAAGGTAAAATTGTGGAAGATCGCAATAAAGACGACTTCTTCAATAATCCAGAATCCGATCGCGCCAAAGATTTCCTCGCAAAAATCATTCATTAATATTTTCGTGCGCAATTCCCACAATCGCGTGGGATTGCGCATTACCTCACGCTTTCCACTCCCTTTTCTATTCCAAATTTCTTCTGCGCGTTAAGCTGGTCACACAATCATTTTCAAACAAAAAAGCTCAAACAATAAAACCCGCTGATGACAGGAGTCTTCTTGAATGTCTTTACCTATTATCCTTGATTGCGATCCCGGCCACGATGACGCTATTGCGCTCATCCTTGCCCTTGCCTCACCAGAGCTCGAACTCAAAGCCGTTACCACCTCCGCAGGCAACCAAACGCCAGAGAAAACGCTGCGCAATGCTCTGCGCATTTTAACGCTGTTGCAAAGAAGCGATATTCCGGTGGCCGGCGGCGCAGTAAAACCGCTGATGCGTGAGCTGATCATCGCCGACAACGTGCATGGTGAAAGCGGTTTAGACGGCCCTGAGCTTCCAGAACCCAGCTTCGCGCCACAACTCTGCAATGCCGTTGAGCTTATCGCCAAAACCCTACGTGAGAGCGCAGAGCCGGTGACGATTGTCGCCACCGGACCACTCACCAATATTGCATTGCTCCTCAGCTCACATGCCGAGTTACAGCCCAAAATTGCGCGCATCGTGATCATGGGCGGTGCAGCAGGGCTCGGCAACTGGACGCCAGCCGCCGAGTTTAATATTTATGTCGATCCTGAAGCCGCTGAAATCGTATTTCAATCAGGGCTACCGATTGTTATGGCTGGACTTGATGTCACTCATCGTGCCCAAATCATGAGTGAAGATATTGAACGCTTCCGTCAGTTGGGTAATCCCGTCGCCGCCGTGGTCGCTGACCTGCTAGATTTCTTCATGGAATATCACAAACAGGAAAAATGGGGATTCCAAGGTGCTCCGCTACACGATCCTTGCACCATCGCATGGTTGATTAAGCCATCGATGTTTACCTGTGTTGAACGCTGGGTCGGCGTTGAAACGCAAGGAAAATACACACAAGGGATGACCGTGGTGGATTACTACAATCTGACCAACAACGCCCCGAGTACCACCGTAATGATGGATATTGATCGTCAGGCATTCGTCGATTTACTGGTTGAACGCGTCGGCACCGCCTACGCCAATCTGCGCTAACGGAGGAAAAAACGATGCCAACCCCTATTATTTTTGACTGCGATCCAGGACTTGACGATGCAATCGCACTGGCGATGGCTTTACATTCGCCAGAGCTGGATATCAAAGCCGTCACCACCTCAGCGGGTAATCAAACGCCTGAGAAAACGCTGCATAACGCGCTAGGTTTGCTCACGCTCATGCAGCGTACCGATATTCCTGTAGCAGGCGGCGCGCACCAGCCGCTTATGCGCAAATTAATGATTGCCGACCACGTGCATGGTGAAACCGGAATGGGAACCACCAAGCTCCCAACAGCCACCATTCAGCCTCACCCACTTAATGCCGTTGAGCTGATGGCAAAAATCCTCCGCGAATCAGATACGCCGATAACGCTGGTAGTCACAGGACCAATGACCAACGCCGCGCTATTGCTATCACAATACTCGGAGCTGAAGTCCAAGATTTCACGCATCGTCTTTATGGGTGGCGGCATCGACGGCGGTAACGCCACTCCAGCGGCAGAATTCAATATCATCGTTGACCCCGAAGCCGCTGAAATTGTGTTGCAATCAGGCGTGCCGCTAGTGATGGCTGGGCTAAATATGACCCATCAGGCGTTAGTGATGGCGGATGAAGTCGAACAAATTCGCGCTATAAATAATCCGGTGGCGAAGGCCGTGGCCGAGATGCTTGATTTCTATCTACCGCTCTATCTTAGCGGGCCCCGTAAACTGCCGGGCGCAGCGATGCACGATCCTTGCGTCGTGGCATGGTTGCTTAAACCTGACTTATTTACCTCGGCACACTACTGGGTTGGGGTAGAAACACAGGGGAAATACACCACGGGCATGACCGTGGCAGACGTCTACAACCTAACGGGGAATACGCCCAATACCGAAGTATTGCTCAACGTCGATCGAGAAGGGTTTGTGAAACTTTTGATGGAGCGAGTTTCACTGTATTGATGTTTATTAGGCCAACAACCTCAATATCGCCCTATTCATAGGGCGATTTTCTGCAAACACTTAAATTTCCCTTAATTAATTCATAAATCAAACGCCATTTAACAATCCCACAGCCCGTGGCATAGATAAGCACACTCGGTGTGCATATTACGTACAGGGATAAGTGCGATGGCAGGATTACCCGCAGCGCGTCAAACAGACGAAACTACAATCGGCGGCCCTATCACGCAAGGCTCGTTAGGCGTGCTGATTGGCGCCCCTAGCGGCGTGGCCTGTTCGACCTGTCCCAATGGACAAAAAGTCGGTAAGCCCGTCAACCCGTTATTGGGCGCCAAAGTCCTCTCCGCCGAAACCGACGTTGCCTTACCGGCCGCCGTGCCCTTCATTCTGTCTCGCAGCTACAGCAGCTACCAAACCGATACCCCTGCGCCTGTCGGACTGCTCGGCCCCGGCTGGCAATTGCCCAGCGGCGTCAGCCTGCTGGTGACCAAAGCCGGCCTTATCCTCAACGACAACGGCGGGCGCAGCCTGCATTTCAACACGCTCGCCGTTGGTGAGGCGCATTTCAGCCGCAGCGAATCCCTGTGGCTGGTGCGCGGCGGCCTGCTGGAACGCGACAAAAACCACCCGCTGGCGATGCTTTGGCACACCCTACCCGAATCGTGGCGGTTAAATTCACACCTGTACTTGAGTACCGCCGATGCTCTCGGCCCGTGGTGGGTGCTCGGTATTTCGGAAGACGAAGGCCACACCACACTCCCTGCCCCCTTATCCGCGCGGCGTTTTTTGCGCGGCATGCGTGACCGTTTTGGGCAGGAATTACAGTACTTTTATGATGGCACCGGCGTCATCACCGAGGTTGAGGACAGCGTGGGGCGGCGTTATCGGCTTGAGCACCAGCATATCGCCGAGGCGGTCTGTACGCAGCGCGGCGGCTGGGGACGTGACAACGGCGTTCGCCTGTCGGCGGTGTATTTGGTGCATGACCCTGACTTTCCCGATGTGCCCGCTGAGCCGCTGGTGCGTTATGAATACACCCCGCGCGGTGAACTACAAACCGTGTATGACCGCAGCGGGCAGGCCATTCGCCAGTTCGCCTATCATCCCGATTTACTCGGACGCATGACCGCCCATCGCTATCTGGGTCGCCCCGTCAGCCGCTATACCTACGATGCACAGGGCCGCGCCGTGACCCAAAGCAACCCCAACGGGCTGGATTATCAGTTCGATTACGCGGCAGATAGCACCACGGTGACCGACAGCCTAGGTCGTCGTGAAACCTACTATTACACCGGTGAAAAAGGCCTTAAACGGGTGGTGAAGCGCACCTACGCCGACGGCAGCGAAAGCCACAACGAGGTGGCGGGTTATCTGTTGATGGCGCAAACCGATGCGCTGGGGCGAAAAACGGCGTTCACCCACGATATTACCACCAGTCAGCTCACCAGCATCGTCGCCCCCGACCGCACCCGCTTTGGCTATAATCTCCACGGTTTACTGACTCAAACGATACTGCCCGATGACCGTCGCCTCACGCGCAGCTATGACGCGCTTGGCCGCCTGACCGCAGAAAGTGATGCCCTTAACCGCACCGTGCGCTATGCCTATGCCGATGACAGCAGCTCACAGCCCTGTGCCATCACCGATGCGGGCGGCGGAGAGAAACGCCTGACGTGGACGCGCAGCGGCCAGCTGGCCCGCTACACCGACTGCTCGGGCAACACCACCGAATACCGCTATGACCGCTGGGGGCAGCGCCGTGAGATTTGCCGCCCCGCAGCCCTCACCTTACGTTATGCATACGACGCTCGTGGCCGCCTGATAAGCACGGAAAATAGCACCGGTGAACGCACCCAGTATCACTACAATCCCGCGGGTGATTTAATCACGCTGACCGAGCCCGACGGCAGCCAAACCGTGATGACCTACGATGACAACGGCCGTTTGCTCACGCGCACCCACGGCGGTGCCACCCAGCAGTTTACCTATGACGCCGCCGACCGACTGATTGCGCTCACTAATGAAAATGATGCCCAGATGCGTTTTACCTATGACGCGATGGACAGATTGGTGGAAGAAGTGGGCTTTGACGGACGGGTTCAGCGCTATCGCTACAACGCGGCTGGGGAATTAATAGAAAGCGACGATGCCGGCCTGATAACCCAGTGGCAGCATGATATTTTGGGGCGATTAGTCAGCCGCACCCACAATACCGAAGATGCCGAAAGTGACATAGCGCGCTGGGAATATAACCTCGACGGCCAGCTAATAGCCGCGCATCACGTCAGCGAAGGCTACCCCGTCAGCGTGTTGTTTGAACGCAACCTGTCCGGGCAAATTAACCAAGAGCAGCAGATTGTCAGCGCCCCTGACGGCAGTATTTTGTGGCAGCACCGCATCCAGCATCGTTATGATGCCAACAGCGCCCTGCTGTTCACCACGCCCGACGGCCTACCCACCCTGCACTGGCACACCTACGGCCCCGGCCACCTGCTCGGCGTAGCGCTCGGCGAGCAAAGTCTGTTGGAATTTGACCGCGATACCTTACACCGAGAAACGCAGCGCCGCTTTGGCGAAAGTATCTTAGAGACAAGCTATACCGAGGTCGGACGGCTGCACAGCCTCACGCTCAGTACCCCCAACGCCGACCCGCGCGCACAGGAATACCGCTATACGTCGCGTGGCCAGCTGAGCGATATTGTCAGCCCATTTTCATCGCAGCACTATGGGTATGACGCCGCCGGCCGCCTCATCCACGAGCGCAGCGCCCACCGCCACACCGACTACCACCTTGACCTCGCGGGCAACCGGCTCATCAACCGCTACATGCCCGAGGCCTTTATGGCCGACATGCGCCATCCGGGTAATCGCCTGAGCGAAGATGCGCACTTTTATTATCAGTACGATGCCCACGGCAATCTTACTCAAAAAACCCGCAAACGCGACGCGGGCGAAGTGCATCACTACCGCTACGACCGCAGCCATCGCCTCGTCAGCTACCTCTGCGCGCAAGACGGCGAAGCCCTGCGCGGCGGCCGCTACTGCTACGACCCATTAGGGCGGCGCATCGGTAAACAGGTCATGCAGCGCAACCAGCCCAAGCACATCAGCTGGTTTGGCTGGGACGGCGACAAACTGGTGCTCACCGAGCGCGATGGCACCCGCATTCACACGGTCTATTTGCCCCACAGCTTTGTGCCCCTACTGCGTTTTGAAGGCGATAAGCCGCCAACAGTCACTCCGCTGGGCGACAAACTTGAGCTGGAAGTGGGTATCACCCTGCCGCCCGATTTCAAGCAAACCCTGCACCACATCGAGCAGGCGCTACGCGACAACCGCCTCAGCGAGGAACAACACGCGTGGCTCAATCAGGTACAGCTCAGCCCGGAATATCTGGCCACCCTGCTCGACCCACTGCCGGATACGCCCTACGCCGCGCAGCTGTACGACTGCAACCACCTCGGCACGCCACAACAGCTCATCAACCTCAACGGCGATATCGACTGGTCCATCACGCTGGACGCCTGGGGCAATGCGCTAAGCGAAGAAAACCCGCATCAGCTGCACCAACCAATCAGAATGCAGGGGCAGCAATACGATGAAGAATCCGGCCTGCACTACAACCGCCATCGCTATTACGATCCGACGATAGGGCGGTATATTACTCAGGATCCGATTGGGTTGAGGGGTGGATGGAATTTTTATGATTATACATCCGATCCGATTCAGCAAAGCGACCCATTAGGCCTAAGTGATAACTGGGATGCACTTTCCTCGATGGGAACAATAGGCGGAATTGACTATGGTGAAGCAGCCCAATCAGCTGGGAGCATTTTGCCATCTGGTGAATCTACTACAGCATTAAATAATATGGCATCAACTAAAGGAGCTTGGAATCCTGAGGCTGACTATACAAAATCTTGGGCAATCGACACTCCGAATATTGTGCTTACTGCAATCTTTGGGCCGGCAGCCTCTATTCCTAATGTTTTAAAAAGTGGCACAATTTTTTGTGCATCAAATATGACATATCAATGGGTTGAACACGGAGAAGTAAAAACTTCAGATGCTACCGCAGCTGCGTTAACTGGTGTTTTATACCCTGGACGCTCACTTATGGCTAATACATTAATAGCTTCAGGGATTGCTTATCTGAATAGTAGTAGTAATAGCGGGGCCGCAGGGGCTGGAGTAGGAACGATCGTAAGTGGTATTTTAGGGAAAATACCTTTGCTTTCTAATATTGTAGGTGACTATGCTACAGGATTAACGTCTGAAGGAGTTAGTGATAACATAGGAACATATATAAATAAGGATGATAATAATGAGTAAAATATTATTTTTAAAAAACAATAATGGGATCAATAAAGAAATATCGATGATCTCATATATTATAATGCTTTCATTACCAATATTTTTTTCTATATTTGCAATGCTCATCGGGATTGATTACTTCAACGATAATGGATGGTATTACAATCAAAGTGGTGTTTTAAGGTTAGTAAAAATAACTTCAATAAGTACTTTTTTTTCCATCATATGGAGCATCTTAACCATTTACACTGAGAAAATAAAAATAAAAAAAATAGTTTATAAATTTGAACTTGAATTCAATCAGGAAAAGTCCACTGATGAACTGAGCTTCATGCATAGCATGAGCAATAAGATTGCACGTAATATTCCTGAGGAAATTAAAAAGATAAAATCTCACTATGGTGAGATAAAAAAACTAGAAATTCAGACAATCTGTTTTATCCTAAAAGGTATACAAACAAAGACAACAGAGTGTAATGTTTTTTGTATTATTTTATTTTCTTTAGAAAAGAATGAAAATATTATTTTTAATTTCCAATCTATAAACAATGGGGATTTAAAATTGCAGAATATCACTTTCTCAACTGTTCCCGAACTTTCTGAAGCCCAAAAGGATTAATAATGAACAACTGATGATGAGCAAGATCCTTATTTACAGTGGAATGGATGGTGAGCCGATGCTTGTTACAATGAGAAAACCTACCGGTACCACTGCGGCTATCGGGAACAGTCACTGCCAGAACTCGACGTTGACGGAGGAATAGCATGGTATGCAGAGTTTGATGAATGGGGAAATCGGCACCAACCAATCTGAATGCAAGGTCAGCAATACGATGAAGAATCCGGCCTGCACTACAACCGCCATCGCTATTACGACCCGATGATAGGCCGGTATATTACTCAGGATCCGATTGGGTTGAGGGGGGGATGGAATTTTTATGCGTATCCGCTGAACCCAGTGCATGGTATTGATCCATTTGGGTTAAGTCCCGCAGATGTAGCGTTAATACGAAGAAAAGAACAACTAAACCATCAAAAAGCATGGGATATATTATCTAATATTTATGATGATATTAAGAGATTAAATTTAGGCGATACTGATCAATTTTTCCATTGTATGGCATTTTGTCGAGTGTCTAAGTTAAATAATGTTGGTGTTAGTCGAGCAGCGAAAGAACTGGGTTATGAAAAAGAGATTAGAGATTACGGATTAAATCTGTTTGGTATGTACGGTAGAAGAGAAAAATTATCCCACTCTGATATGATTGAAGATAACAAAAAAGACCTAGCTGTAAATGAACATGGGTTGACATGCCCATCAACACAGGATTGTTCAGATAGATGTATTAATTATATTAATCCAGGGCATAAGAAAACGATAAAGGATTTACAAGATGCTGACTATCTCAAATAATATATCAAAAATGATGGCATTTTTTTCTTCTATTATGATCGTTGTTTTTCTATGTGTAATTACGTATCTTTATTTACACAAAGATGAAGATCTCGTAAGTAAACATTACATTAACTACATGGCAATACCAAAAGGTGATGGAGTTTTTACATGGCTCCCGGATTTTTTCCCAAACACAGCGATGGATATATCAATATATACAAACGTAGAAGATAACTATTTTTTTTCTTATTTTACTTTAACACACGACGGTGGAAAAAGGTTTAAAAAAACATTGACACTAAAGGCCATAAAACAGGTGGCGAAAATCGTATCAGAGAATAACAAAAATATACAAAATGTGTGGTGTAAATATGGAGAAATACCAGGACAGGGAGATGGTATGAACCTTTTTTTGTTGGTGAAATTGATTTGACACATTATTTTATAACAAATATTGGAGCTAAATCACCTGAGGTTTGTGTAGAGTGAATACTTAGATTAAGAATACGCCAATTACGTTCCAAAAATAGGACAGTATATTACTCAGGATCCGATTGGGTTAGGTGGTGGGTGGAATGGGTATATATATCCACTTAATCCGATAATAAATATAGACCCATTGGGTTTAGAAACACTCAAGTGTATAAAACCATTACATTCTATCGGAGGAGAGGGTGAAAAAAGTGGCCCAGATATTTGGGGTACCCCCTTATACCATCAATATCTTTGCGTTCCAGATGGAAAAAATGGATATATTTGTGGGGGACAGGATCAACGGGGAAAACGGTCTTCGGATGGAATATTTGGACCAGGAAAAGCGAGTCAGGATAGTAAAAATGGTGCTGGTCGGTGCGATACACTCGAGCCCGATAATAACTGCATCGAAAATTGTTTGAAAGAGAAATTTAAAGGGCCAAGACCGTTTTATACAGTGTTGCCTGACTGGCTATTTCCGGTGAAACTTGGGCTAACAAAAAATTGTCAAGACTGGTCAGATGATGCATTTGAAACATGTAAAAACAAATGTAATGGAAATAATTTCAAAAAGCTAATAAATTACTTGTACAAAGGTATCTTATAATGAAGAAATGGTGGATTACTTTAATTAGATTATTGTGGGTCGTCTTATCTTTTGCAATTTTAATTTTCTCTTTAAATCGATTGCCTGTATTACATTCAAATCATGACATAAGTGAACTGATAAGTATCATGACATTTGGAATGGTCCTAATATCATTTCCAATGGGTGTCATGTTTTACATCGCCTTAATTGTTTTTATTTTTATATTAAATTGCACAACCCATACCCTTGACAATAAATACATTTCAACAATAGTAACATGGAGCTGGTTGTTTTGGGGGGGTAAAATCCAATGGTTTAATTTAATGGATAAGATACTAAATAAATTCAATTAACTAATATGATATCCATACTATAACCCTCAAATGACAAAAATTTTAAGCCACTATTTGGATATACTGAACTTAGAAATAAGAATAGGCAATGCGAAAAGCTCTTTTAAAGAGGATAACTGGTCTATTATTTATGCGGAGACATGGGAATCTTATGAGCCATTGCTTATTTATAATGGGGATCTACTTACAACAAATTATATTTCACTATTTAGTGGTCCTGTAAGAGTTCAAGACGAAGACAGCATGAAACAATGGGTGAAAGAAAAAGCACCAGCGATGCCATATAAATTAGCACAATGTTTTTTATGGTATGCATAATACAGAGATAATTGATAGGTCAATGCGACTGATATCCTTATTACTGTTTATTATAAACCAATCACACATATTTTCCCCCGAGCATTTCATCTATTGCTTATTGCTGCGCGATGCGTATACAAAGCCAAACAGCAGGATACTCTCACTCGCGAAAGAAGTACGACTGCAGCTGCTAGCTATGGCGCCATGAACTAGGGCGCCATAACTTAAAACCTAAGGCTGGAACGGCTTACGGTGGAACTGGTCATGGCCGCATTTTGGGCACAGCGGCAAAACTTCAGGGGTATAGAAATCAAGCGTGTAGTGGCATTTTTCGCAGACGAGATGTCCCAGCCCGACCACTTCCCCGCTGTGATAAACGCCATGATGGCTGACGTCTTTGAAAACCTCACGCCATTCGAGCTGAGTTTTGTCGGTAATATCGACGAGTTCCTGCCATAGGCTCTCTTTGATGACGCGCATAAATACGCTATCGGTTAGCTCATCTTTGCTTTCTTGGTAGCTGCGGGCGAACTCTTCCAGATCGCGCCGCACAGCAAGCTTAATCTGTTCTACTTCATCATGCGTGAGATCTTCAGCTTTGTTTAAGTGCTTTTCAGCGCTCTCAATCAGCGCATCAATGTCACGCTCGCCGTTTTTCAATCGTTCGGTTAATGCCGCGACCCATTGACGGTAATACTGAGCAACCTTGTTCATACCAAACCTCCGCGTGACGTGAATGTGATCTGATTCGTACCCTTAACCTAACCTACAATCATTTTAGACGTAAATACCTGAGTCTCTACGATCTTTAGGCTGTGATCGACATCGCAACGCAACGCTTTTGTCCTTAATCACAAAGAATTGCCCTCTTGTTGACGCTTCTTGGTTGTTGCACGCCGCGCTTATCGGCTATTCTATGGCGATCGGTACTAAAGCCAAACTTCATAAAAAAACGTTTTTTAAAAGATCACAGTCGTATACCCAACGTCTTTCGGTAACAGCCAACAGCGCTGCCCCCGATAGATAAGAGGTATTGCTGTTTTTAACCAACAGGACCCCCAGCTGCCATGCAAGAGCAATATCGTCCAGAGGACATAGAATCACACGTCCAGCGCCATTGGGATGAAAAGAAAACCTTCCAGGTTACCGAAGATGCAAGTAAAGAGAAATATTACTGCCTCTCTATGCTCCCGTACCCATCCGGCCGACTCCACATGGGTCACGTGCGTAACTACACCATCGGTGATGTGATTTCCCGTTACCAACGCATGCTGGGTAAAAACGTTCTCCAACCAATCGGTTGGGATGCATTCGGTTTGCCAGCAGAAGGCGCTGCGGTTAAGAATAAAACAGCACCCGCTCCATGGACTTACGACAACATCGAATACATGAAGAACCAGCTTAAACTGCTGGGCTTCGGCTACGATTGGAGCCGCGAAATCGCGACCTGCGATCCTGATTACTATCGTTGGGAACAGTGGTTCTTCACTAAGCTGTACGAAAAAGGCATGGTTTATAAGAAAACCTCCGCTGTTAACTGGTGCCCGAATGACCAGACCGTACTGGCTAACGAACAGGTTATTGACGGATGCTGCTGGCGTTGCGACACCAAAGTTGAACGTAAAGAAATCCCTCAGTGGTTCATCAAAATCACCGCTTATGCAGACCAACTGCTAAACGATCTGGATACGCTGGAAAACTGGCCTGAGCAGGTCAAAACCATGCAGCGTAACTGGATCGGCCGTTCTGAAGGCGTCGAAATTACTTTCGACGTTGCAGACAGCGATGAGAAAGTGACCGTTTATACTACGCGTCCAGACACCTTCATGGGTGCGACCTACGTTGCCGTCGCTGCGGGTCATCCTCTGGCTCAGCTTGGCGCGATTAACAACCCTGAATTGGTTCAATTCATCGACGAGTGCCGTAATACCAAAGTTGCCGAAGCAGAAATGGCAACCATGGAGAAAAAAGGCATGGCCACTGGCCTGTTTGCCATTCACCCACTGACTGGCGAAAAACTGCCGGTTTGGGTAGCAAACTTCGTTCTGATGGAATACGGCACCGGCGCCGTGATGGCCGTTCCTGCTCACGATCAGCGTGACTGGGAATTCGCCACCAAATACGGTTTGCAGATTAAGCCCGTTATCCTGAATCTAGACGGTAGCGAGCCTGACGTTCATGCAGAAGCCATGACCGATAAAGGCGCGCTGTTCAATTCCGGTGAATTTGATGGTTTGAGCCACGAAGCTGGCTTTAACGCCATCGCTGACAAGCTGGTCGAGAAAGGCGTTGGTGAGCGTAAAGTAAACTATCGTCTGCGCGACTGGGGTGTTTCTCGTCAGCGTTACTGGGGCGCACCAATCCCAATGGTCACTCTGGAAGACGGCAGCGTCATTCCAACGCCGGAAGATCAATTGCCGGTTATTTTGCCTGAAGATGTGGTGATGGATGGGATCACAAGCCCAATCAAAGCCGATCCTAACTGGGCAAAAACCACCGTTAACGGCCAGCCAGCGCTGCGTGAAACCGATACCTTTGATACCTTTATGGAATCTTCATGGTATTACGCACGCTACACCTGCCCTCAGTACAATGAAGGCATGCTGAACCCAGACGCCGCTAACTACTGGCTGCCGGTTGATCAGTATGTGGGTGGTATCGAACATGCCATCATGCATCTGATGTACTTCCGCTTCTTCCATAAACTGATGCGCGATGCCGGTTTGGTCAGCTCTGATGAGCCAGCTAAACGTCTGCTGTGTCAGGGTATGGTTCTGGCTGATGCCTTCTACTACACCGGCGTAAATGGCGAGCGCAACTGGGTTTCTCCTGTTGACGTCACCGTTGAGCGCGATGAAAAAGGTCGCATCACCAAAGCCGTTGATAACGAAGGCCGTGAAGTTATTTATACTGGCATGAGCAAAATGTCCAAGTCTAAAAATAACGGCATCGACCCTCAGGTCATGGTTGAGCGTTACGGCGCAGATACCGTTCGTCTGTTCATGATGTTTGCTTCTCCGGCTGAAATGACGCTGGAATGGCAGGAATCAGGCGTTGAAGGTGCGAACCGCTTCCTGAAACGTGTTTGGAAACTGGTTTACGAACATGCCCAAAAAGGCGCATGCGCTGAACTGAACGTTGCCAACCTGAACGAAGATCAAAAAGCGCTGCGTCGCGATCTGCACAAAACCATTGCTAAAGTCAGCGATGATATTGGCCGTCGTCAGACCTTTAACACCGCTATCGCGGCAATTATGGAACTGATGAACAAGCTGGCTCGTGCTCCACAAGAGAGCGAGCAAGACCGTGCGCTGATGCAGGAAGCTCTGCTGGCCGTGGTTCGTATGCTGTATCCGTTCACCCCGCACGCCAGCTTCGAAATGTGGACGGCGTTGGGCGGCGAAGGCGATATCGACGTTGCTCCGTGGCCACAAGCCGACGAAAAAGCGATGGTAGAAGATTCTAAGCTGATCGTGGTTCAGGTTAATGGTAAAGTCCGTGGCAAGGTAACCGTTGCGGCTGATGCCACTGAACAGCAGGTTCGCGAACTTGCAGGTCAAGAAGCTCAGGTCGCTAAATATCTCGACGGCGTGACCATTCGTAAAGTGATTTACGTTCCGGGTAAACTGCTGAACCTAGTTGTAGGTTGAGCCGAGGAGGAATTGTGCGACATCGTACTATGACGTCGTTGTTAAAAGTTGCTGTTCTGGGGCTGGCGGTTCTTACCGCCGGTTGTGGTTTCCATCTGCGTGGCAACACGTCGGTGCCAACCGAATTCCAGAAAATCACGTTTGACACTAGCGACCCGTATGGCCCACTGTCACGTTCTATTCGTGAACAGCTCCGTCTAAGCGGTATTACTATCGTCGATCCTAAAGCTGACGACTCGAAAACGACGGGCTCTGCTAGCAGCACCAGCATCGTGGATAACTCTGCGACGGCGGCAAAAGCGGCCGATGGTTCGGATAAGCTGCCATCACTGCGTATTGTTGGCGGCGGTGAGTCCAAAGAAACCGTGTCAATCTTTAAAGATGGTAAAACGGCTGAATATCAGATGGTGCTGAGTGTCAACGCGCAGGTATTGGTACGTGGACACGATCTCTATCCATTGACCGTACGTGTTTATCGTTCGTTCTTCGACAACCCATTAACTGCACTGGCAAAAGATGCCGAGCAGGATATGATCCGTCAGGAAATGCGCGATCAGGCGGCACAGCAGCTGGTTCGTAAACTGCTTTCTGTTCATGCAGCCGAGTTGCAAAACAACGACAATCGCATGAATGCTGAAGTGGCTGCGCCAAAGGTGCAAAGTGCCAATGACTTTAATTCAGTCAGCACTGATACCACTGTGCCAACCACCGCGATTAAATCTACAGGCAGTATTAGCGCACAATGACTCGCGTTTATCCTGAGCAACTTGCCGCGCAGCTCCGTGAGGGGCTGCGCGCTTGTTATTTAGTTATGGGCAACGAGCCGTTGCTTTTACAGGAAAGCCTTGATCTTATTCGCCAACAGGCTCAAGAGCATGGTTTTACTGAATACTTCACCTTTGCACTCGATGCTCATACCGATTGGGAAAGTATCTTTAGCCTTTCTCAGGCGATGAGCCTGTTTGCCAGCCGCCAAATTATCTCTCTGACGTTGCCCGAAAACGGCGCTAATGCCGCAATCGGAGAACAGCTGACAAAGCTGTCTACCTTGCTGCATCCCGATCTGCTGTTGATTATCCGGGGTAATAAACCAACCAAAGCACAAGAAAATGCCGGATGGTTTAAAACTCTGAGTCAAAATGCGGTTATGGTTAGTTGCCAAACGCCAGAGCAAGCCCAGCTTCCGCGCTGGGTTGCCACCCGAGCCAAACAGATGAATTTGCAGTTAGACGAAGCAGCCAACCAGCTGATTTGCTACTGCTATGAAGGCAATTTGTTGGCGTTATCTCAGGCTTTAGAACGTCTTTCATTACTCTATCCAGACGGAAAATTAACGCTACCTCGCGTTGAGGAAGCCGTTAGTGATGCGGCCCATTTTTCACCGTTCCACTGGGTAGATGCCATTCTTGCTGGTAAAAGCAAACGTGCATGGCATATTTTGCAGCAGCTACGCCAAGAAGACATGGAGCCTGTGATCTTGCTGCGTACCGTTCAACGCGAAGTTTTGTTGCTAATGACGCTAAAAAGCCAGATGAGCCATACCCCACTGCGCAATCTGTTTGATCAGCACAAAGTTTGGCAGAACCGTAGACCAGCGATGACTCAGGCGTTACAGCTTCTTAGTCTTCATCAGCTTCATCAGGCCGTCGCATTGCTGTCACACATTGAAGTCGTTCTCAAACAAGACTACGGTCAATCCGTGTGGAGTGAACTGGAGTCACTGACGCTGCTGCTTTGCGGAAAATCGTTGCCGGAGAGCATGCTTAATGCCGAATGAACACCTTCAGGCTGCCGCTAAACATCGCTTAACCGCGCTCTTTGGCGGTACTTTTGATCCCATTCATTATGGGCATCTTAAGCCGGTCACCGCGATGGCGCAGGAAGTTGGCCTGCAGAATGTCACTCTATTGCCCAACCATGTTCCTCCGCATCGTCCTCAGCCAGAGGCCAATGCGCAGCAACGTCTAGCGATGGTTGAGCTGGCTATCGCTGGCAATCCGCTATTTTCGGTTGATGAACGGGAGCTGCACCGCACTACGCCCTCCTACACCATTGATACGTTGATTGAAGTTCGCCAAGAGCGAGGTGCGGCGGCACCGTTGGCCTTTATCATCGGCCAAGACTCGTTGTTGACGCTGCATAAATGGCATCGTTGGGAAGAGATCCTGCATTACTGCCACTTGCTGGTATGTGCGCGTCCGGGATATTCCGATCGTCTAGATACGCCTGAGCTGCAAAACTGGCTCGAGCAACATCGCGTTTATGGTGCTGCACAACTCAGTCAGCAACCCCATGGCTGTATCTATCTCGCTGATACGCCTCTACTTGCTATATCAGCTACTGATATTCGCCAGCGTCGTCATCAAGGCATCAGCTGTGATGACCTTCTCCCGCGTGCGGTTCAACGCTATATCGAATTACAGGGGCTGTACCGTTAGCTCTGGTCGCGTGTTATACTCCGCGGCCTATTTTCGCAGAACCGATATCACAGCCGAATCCATTTCGTTATGTGATATGCCATGGTTCTAACTTTAAAGATTTGATTGCCCGAATAAACGATTTGATTTGAAAACGTTATTCCGAGCAATACTAGCTCCAACCCGAGGGGGAACCTTTGCAAGGTAAAGCGCTCCAAGAATTTATTATTGATAAAATTGATGATTTGAAGGCTCAGGATATCGTCGCTATTGATGTCGCTGGCAAATCAAGCATCACTGACTGCATGATCGTATGCACCGGTACTTCTAGCCGCCATGTGCACTCTATTGCTACTCACGTAGTACAAGAAGCGCGTATGGCTGGCCTATTGCCTCCGCGTATCGAAGGCGAAAACGGCGCCGAGTGGATCGTGGTCGATCTGGGCGACGTGATTGTTCACGTTTTACAGGAAGAAAGTCGTCGCCTGTACGAACTGGAAAAGCTCTGGAGTTAATCGGTGAAGCTGCAACTGGTCGCCGTGGGTACCAAAATGCCAGACTGGGTACAAACGGGATTTACCGACTACCTCAAACGTTTTCCTAAGGATATGCCGTTCGAACTGATTGAAGTTCCGGCAGGGAAACGCGGTAAAAATGCCGACATCAAACGCATTCTGGAAAAAGAAGGCGAGATGATGTTAGCCGCCGTGGGTAAAGGTAATCGTATCGTCACGCTCGATATTCCTGGAAAACCGTGGGATACGCCAGAGCTTGCTTCGCAGCTAGAACGCTGGAAGCAAGATGGACGTGATGTTAGCCTTCTCATCGGCGGTCCTGAGGGATTAGCACCGGCATGTAAGGCTGCTGCCGAGCAAAGTTGGTCGCTATCCACGCTGACGATGCCGCATCCACTGGTGCGCGTTCTGGTTGCAGAAAGCCTGTATCGCGCATGGAGCATCACGACGAACCATCCGTATCATCGTGAATAGCCAGTATCAACGGCGCTAGCCACTGGCTTCGCCGTTGAGCTCTCTTATTTATCCAAGCAATCACCCAGAACACGACGGAATGGAATGAAAATAGACCGCAACCCTTTTCGTGATTATTCAGCAGAGTCCGCCCTGTTTATACGCCGTGCTCTCGTTGCATTTCTCGGCATATTGATTCTGTCTGGCGTCTTGGTCTTTAATCTGTACCATCTTCAGATCCTGCGCTTTGAAGATTATAAAACCCGTTCCAACGAGAACCGAATCAAACTGGTGCCGATTGCACCTAGCCGCGGCATGATCTATGACCGAAACGGCACTCCTCTTGCGTTTAACCGCACAATTTATCAGCTTGAAGTGATGCCAGAGAAAGTCGATGACTTGAAGGCAGAACTTGATGCTTTACGTTCTATCGTCGATCTTACCGACGAGGATCTCGATAACTTCCAGAAAGAGCGCAAACGCTCGCGTCGTTTTACCTCAATACCGGTGAAAACAGCGCTTAATGAAGTTCAGGTTGCGCGCTTTGCCGTCAACCAATTCCGCTTCCCTGGATTTGAAGTCAAAGGCTACCAGCGCCGCTTCTACCCTTATGGCTCAGCCCTCACCCACGTAATCGGCTACGTATCTAAAATCAATGACAAAGATGTCGAACGTTTAGATAAAGATGGCAAGCTGGCCAACTACGCTGCAACCCATGACATCGGAAAACTAGGCATTGAACGCTATTACGAAGACGTTTTACATGGCAAAACGGGCTATGAAGAAGTTGAAGTTAACAACCGTGGGCGCGTGATCCGCCAATTGCACGAACAGCCACCGCAGGCGGGTAAAGATATTTATCTGACGCTGGATCTGAATCTGCAACGTTACCTTGAACAGCTGCTTGCCGGTAGCCGCGCCGCCGTGGTCGTCAGCGATCCTCGCACAGGTGGGATTCTGGCGATGGTGTCAAACCCAAGCTACGACCCAAACCTGTTCGTGGACGGAATATCCAGCAAGGAATATCAGCGTTTACTGAATGATCCAAACCGCCCGCTGATAAACCGTGCCACGCAAGGCCTCTATCCGCCGGCCTCAACCGTTAAGCCGTATATCGCCGTTTCAGCGCTTAGCGCAGGCGTCATTACCAAAAACTACAGCCTGTTCGATCCCGGCTGGTGGCAGCTACCTGGCTCAGAGAAACGCTTCCGTGACTGGAAAAAATGGGGCCATGGCCGTCTGAATGTCACCAAAGCGCTAGAAGAATCTGCGGATACCTTCTTCTATCAGGTTGCCTACGATATGGGCATCGACCGTCTGTCTGAGTGGCTGAGCAAATTCGGCTACGGACAATACACCGGTATCGATCTGTCAGAAGAGCGTTCAGGCCTGATGCCAACGCGCGAATGGAAGCAAAAACGTTATAAAAAACCGTGGTATCAGGGTGATACCATTCCTGTCGGCATCGGTCAGGGCTATTGGACGGCAACGCCAATCCAAATGTCCAAAGCGTTAAACACGCTGATCAACGACGGGAATATGAAAGTTCCTCACCTGCTGAACAGCACGCGTATCAACGGACAATTGGTACCGTACAAACAGCAGGATGCAGTACAGATTGGTGATATACATTCCGGTTATTGGGAAATAGCCAAAGATGGAATGTATGGCGTCGCCAATCGCGCCAACGGAACGGCACATAAGTATTTCGCCAATGCACCGTACAAGATTGCCGCTAAATCAGGTACCGCGCAGGTCTTTGGATATGAGACCTACAACGCCCACACCTTAGCCGAGCACTTGCGCGATCATAAACTGATGACGGCGTTTGCGCCGTACGACAACCCGCAGGTATCAGTAGCCATCATTCTTGAGAATGGTGGCGCAGGGCCGGCCGTCGGGACTATCGTGCGTCAGATCCTCGACCACATCATGTTAGGCGATAACAATACGACGCTCCCAAGTGAAAACGCGCCGCCTCCGGGCGTTGAAGGCGACTGATGAGGCATACAGGTTAATCATGACAGAAAACCAACAGAAACGTTCTATCTGGGCAAAGATGCATATCGATCTGCCCTTTTTGCTCTGCATTCTCTCGATCTTGGCCTATAGCGCCTTCGTGATGTGGAGCGCCAGCGGCCAAGACGTTGGCATGATGGAACGTAAAATCGGTCAGATTTTCATGGGGCTGTGCGTCATGTTGGTCATGGCCCAGATCCCCCCGCGCGTGTATGAAAGTTGGGCGCCCTATCTTTACGTGTTCTGCGTTATTTTGCTGATTCTGGTTGATGCTTTCGGTCAGATCAGTAAAGGCGCGCAGCGCTGGTTAGATTTGGGCTTTGTCCGTTTCCAGCCTTCTGAGATTGCCAAAATTGCGGTGCCGTTGATGGTGGCGCGTTTTATCAACCGTGACGTCTGCCCGCCATCGCTAAAGAATACCGGCATTGCCTTAATCTTAATCTTCATGCCAACGCTGCTGGTCGCCGCACAGCCAGACCTCGGCACCTCGATTCTGGTTGCCGCTTCAGGATTATTTATCTTATTCCTTGCGGGGCTAAGCTGGCGGTTGATTTTGGTCGCCGTGGTGCTGGTTGCCGCATTTATTCCCATCTTGTGGTTCTTCCTGATGCACGATTATCAGCAGGCTCGCGTTATGATGCTGCTGGATCCTGAGAGTGACCCGCTGGGTGCGGGATACCATATTATTCAGTCTAAAATTGCGATTGGCTCCGGCGGTTTTGGTGGCAAAGGCTGGCTGCACGGCACCCAGTCGCAGCTTGAGTTCCTACCTGAGCGCCACACCGACTTTATCTTTGCCGTACTGGCGGAAGAACTGGGCTTAGTGGGTGTTTTGGTGCTGCTTGGGCTGTATCTGCTCACCATCATGCGTGGGCTGATGATTGCCGCCAAAGCGCAGACCACCTTTGGCCGCGTGATGGTTGGCGGTTTAATGTTGATTTTATTCGTTTATGTTTTTGTGAATATCGGTATGGTCAGTGGAATTTTGCCCGTGGTTGGCGTACCTTTGCCACTGGTCAGCTATGGCGGTTCCGCCCTGATCGTTCTCATGGCCGGGTTTGGTATCGTTATGTCGATCCATACTCACAGAAAAATGTTATCTAAGAACCTATAGAGGTCGCGATGCGAATGGCGCATAAATCATGGCTTAGTGCTGGTTTACTCAGTCTGTTTTTGGCGGGCTGTACCAACACCACAACCACCGAGACCCCGGCTCCTCAGCAGCCTGCGTATAACGGCCCGGTAGAAGAAATTAGCGGTGCAGAACCACGCTACGAACCCTTTAATCCTGCAACCAGCCAGGATTACAGCGTTAACGGTACGAAATACAAAGTCGTGCAGGATCCGTCAAACTTCTCACAGGTAGGCTATGCAACGTCCTATGGTGAAGAAAACGGCGGCAATATGACCGCTATTGGCGAACAGTTTGATCCTAATGCAATGACCGCTGCGCACGCCACGCTGCCTCTGCCAAGCTATGTGCGCGTTACCAACCTGGCTAACGGACGTCGCCTCGTGGTGCGTTTGAACGATCGCGGCCCCTACACTTCCGGTAAGGTGATTGATCTTTCACGCGCCGCCGCCGATCGCTTAAACATTTCGAATAACACTAAAGTGCGCATCGACTTCATCAACGTTGCGCCAGACGGCACGATGTCTGGCCCTGGTACGATTGGTACCACGATCGCCAAACAGAGCTATGCGCTGCCTTCACGTCCAACTATCGGCCAAGAAACAACGCAGGTATCAATAAGCCCATCGCCTTCGGATACGCCGGTTGCGGTGCGCCCTGTAGCAAACCCAACGCCAGCAGCGCTAGGATCAGACGGTGATATGCCGGTTTCTGCGCCAGCCAGCAACGCCAGTGGCTTCCTTGGCGCTCCACAGCCATTGCGCACCGGCGTGTTAGAAGGCAGTGAACCCGTTGCCGCGCCAGCACCTGTTTCAGCCCCTGCGGCCGTTGCGGCACCGGTAGCATCTTCAGCGCCGGCGGCATCTGCTAATGGTAAATTTGTGGTGCAGGTAGGTGCGGTAAGCGACGGTGGTCGCGCCCAGCAATGGCAGCAAAAATTAAGCCAGCAGTTTGGTGTGCCGGGTAAGGTATCACCCAACGGCGCCATGTTCCGCGTGCAATTAGGGCCGTTCGCAAGTCGCCAAGAAGCCGCGGCACTTCAGCAACGTTTAGCCAGCGAAGCACAGCAACAGTCGTTCATTGCTAGCGCACAGTAAGCTCAAATGCCCGCCAAAACGGCGGGCTATGCAATAATTAGTCACACATTGCTTATGTAAAGAGTCCTGATTGGTGCCCGTTCGGGCATGAACCATAAATCGGCTTCTGTTATAGTGTGGCTCGTTTTTTTCACTTAATTCACGGATGTTGTAGTCCTTATCATGAAATACAATCTCACTTCCCGTTCGATGAAACGCATTGCGCTCAGCAGCCTTCTCGCCATTGGCATGATCAATGTTGCCCATGCTGATGACGTCAACCTTAAGACTATGATCCCAGGCGTGCCGCAGATCGATGCGGAAGCCTATATTCTGATTGACTACAACTCAGGCAAAGTTCTGGCTGAATCTAACGCCGATGCACGCCGTAACCCTGCTAGCCTGACAAAAATGATGACCAGCTACGTTATCGGTCAGGCAATGAAAGCCGGTAAATTTACCGAGCAGGACGTTGTGACCGTGGGTCAAGATGCTTGGGCAACCGGCAACCCTGTTTTCAAAGGCTCATCGCTGATGTTCTTGAAACCAGGCGACCGCGTACCGGTTTCCTTGCTGATCCGTGGTATCAACCTGCAATCTGGTAACGATGCCTGCGTCGCGATGGCTGATTACGTTGCCGGTAGCCAAGACGCCTTTGTGGGCCTGATGAACAACTACGTGAAAGCGTTAGGTCTTCAGAACACCCACTTCCAGACCGTTCACGGTTTGGATGCCGATGGTCAGTACAGCTCCGCGCGCGATATGGCACTGATTGGTCAGGCGCTGATCCGCGATGTACCAAATGAATACTCTATCTACAAAGAGAAAGAATTCACCTTTAACAACATTCGCCAGATGAACCGCAACGGCCTGCTGTGGGATACCAGCATGAACGTTGACGGCATCAAAACCGGTCATACTGAATCTGCTGGCTTCAACTTAGTGGCTTCCGCCACCGAAGGTCAGATGCGTCTGATCTCTGCGGTATTAGGTGGACACACCAGCAAAGGCCGTGAAAGCGAAAGCAAAAAACTGCTGACCTGGGGCTTCCGTTTCTTTGAAACCGTTTCTCCGCTGAAAGCAGGCCGCGAGTTCGCCTCTGAGCCAGTATGGTTCGGCGATACCGATCGTGCACAGTTGGGCGTTGATAAAGATGTTTACCTGACCATCCCTCGTGGTCGCATGAAAGATCTGAAAGCAAGCTACACGCTGAACTCAACCGAACTTGATGCGCCTTTAGCTAAAAATCAGGTGGTAGGTACCATTAACTTCCAACTGGATGGTAAAACCATCGAGCAGCGCCCATTAGTGGTTCTGAATGAAGTTCAAGAAGGTGGTTTCTTCAGCCGTATGGTCGATCACATCAAACTGATGTTCCATCACTGGTTCGGCTAATCCGGCCTCTTGAAATGGGGAAAAACCATCCCCATATAATGAATAACAATAACTCCCGCTTCGGCGGGAGTTATAATTTATAGATTGAAGTAACACGCTGGAGCGCAACATGAAAACTAAACTGAATGAACTGCTCGATTTTCCATGCTCTTTTACCTATAGAGTCATGGGTTTAGCGCAGCCTGAGCTGGTCGATCAGGTGGTCGAAGTGGTGCAGCGCCATGCACCCGGCGACTATCAGCCGCAGGTTAAACCAAGCAGCAAAGGTAACTATCACTCTGTCGCCATCACCATTAATGCGACCCATATTGAGCAGGTAGAAACGCTGTACGAAGAACTGGGCAAAATCGAAATCGTCCGTATGGTATTGTAATTACAGTTCTTTAACGAATTATCCCCTTTATTTATCCTAAATAATTGGAGTTACATCAAGGCGACAAGAGAGCGAATCCCGATGAGCTTACACAGGTAAGTGATTCGGGTGAACGAACGCAGTCAACACAGATGTAACTTCAAGTATGAAGGAAAAACGGCCCGATATGGCACAAATGCCCTATCGGGCCGCTCTTTTTTGGATGATCAGCACTGGTCGCTGAGGGTTCATCTCGGTATAATGGCTTTACCAATTCTGTAACCGGATGATGACTCGTTTGCAACAAGACAAGATCATACTGCGTCAACTGGGGTTGCAACCCTATGTTCCCGTATCACAAGCTATGCACACCTTTACCGACCAGCGTACGGAGAGCACGCCCGACGAGCTTTGGTTGGTTCAGCATCATCCGGTATTTACCCAAGGCCAAGCAGGCAAAGCCGAGCACGTATTAGCCGCGGGGGATATTCCCGTGATCCAAAGCGATCGCGGAGGGCAAGTCACCTATCACGGTCCCGGCCAGCAGGTCATGTATGTTCTTGTCGACTTAAAACGTAATAAATTCGGCGTACGCCAACTGGTGACGGCCATTGAACAAACCGTGGTTAACACCTTGGGGAAATTCGATATTGATGCTCATGCCAGAGCTGACGCCCCCGGCGTTTACGTTGGAGAACAAAAAATTTGCTCGCTGGGACTACGCATCCGTAGAGGCTGTTCGTTCCACGGGCTTGCACTGAACACCACCATGGATCTCGACCCGTTTAGCCGAATTAACCCCTGTGGTTATGCCGGTATGCAAATGACACAGATCAGCGCACTCAACCCCGGCGTTACGCTTGAAGATGTACAGCCGGTACTGGTCGAGCAATTTATTCAAATACTTGGCTATCAATCAGTCGAGTCAAGCAACTGGAACCCGCAAGATTATGAGTAAACCAATTCTGATGGAACGCGGCGTCAAATACCGTGACGCAGACAAAATGGCCCTGATCCCGGTAAAAACCGTGGCCGTCGAAAGAGAGCAGCTGCTGCGCAAACCTGAGTGGATGAAAATCAAGCTCCCTGCGGATTCCAGTCGCATTCAAGGCATTAAAGCCGCCATGCGTAAAAATGGCCTGCACTCGGTCTGTGAAGAAGCTTCCTGCCCTAACTTGGCAGAATGTTTTAACCACGGTACGGCAACCTTTATGATCCTCGGCGCTATTTGTACCCGTCGCTGCCCATTCTGCGACGTGGCACACGGGCGCCCGGTAACGCCAGACGCGAATGAACCCGAAAAACTGGCACAAACCATTGCCGATATGGGCCTGCGTTACGTGGTGATTACCTCCGTTGACCGCGACGATCTGCGCGACGGCGGTGCTCAACATTTTGCCGATTGTATTCGTGCCATCCGCGCCAAAAATCCTACCATCCGCATTGAAACGCTGGTGCCTGATTTCCGTGGTCGTATGGAACGTGCGCTAGATATCCTGACGGAAACGCCGCCGGACGTATTCAACCATAACCTTGAAAACGTACCACGTATCTATCGCCAAGTGCGCCCAGGCGCAGACTATAACTGGTCGCTGAAACTGCTGGAAAACTTTAAGGCTGCACACCCAGAGATCCCAACCAAATCGGGTCTGATGGTGGGCTTGGGTGAAACCAATGCGGAAATCATTGAAGTAATGCGCGACCTGCGTGCGCATGGCGTAACGATGTTAACGCTAGGCCAGTATTTACAGCCAAGCCGCCATCATCTGCCGGTGCAGCGCTATGTTAGTCCTGACGAGTTTGAAGAGATGAAGGCCGAAGCGATGGCGATGGGCTTTACCCATGCGGCCTGTGGTCCGTTCGTGCGCTCTTCTTACCATGCTGATTTGCAAGCCAAGGGCATTGAAGTTAAGTAAAGTTAAGTCTGTTTCCGTAGAAATATTTTTTTACAAGAGAACGGGCTGACAGCCAAGATTCTGAGGTATCGGCGAGACTCACTGCAATCTCAATACTTGGTAAACAGAATAGAAAAAACCGTAGAGGGCTCACTCTCTACGGTTTTTTTATTGGTCACTCAGCAGACGCTGAAAAACCGAATTAGTCTTTATGGTCAACGCGAGGTGCGGCGCTATCGGCATCCGCACTTGGTTTAGCTGTGTCGTCATTCATCGCTTTCTTAAAGCCTTTCAGCGCGGCACCTAGGTCACCGCCCAGAGTGCGCAGTTTGTTTGTACCGAACAGCAGAATAACCAGAACCGCAATCACCAACAATTTGGTAATACTGATACCTTCCATAAACACCTTCTTAATGAATACATCAGACGGCAGTACCGACTGACTAAAAAACGGTCGTAATAATGTGTCTATTAATATCCAATTTGTCCCTATTAGCAATGTGAATATGTAACAGAGTTAAACGTATTCTGACCAATAGAAATTGCTCTCAACCACAATTAACCATAGACGAAGGGCATACGCGTTGCAGCATTTTGGGCGGGATATAGAGTAAAAAGCCGCTCATCATGAGCGGCTTGGGTATCACGTCAGTCAGGTTTTCCCTTAGTGGGTCTCTGGCGCCGACACCGAAGAAATATAATTATTAAATGCAGTCGCCTCCTGAGCTAAAGCCTCAATATGCGCTCCAACCATCTTGAACTGCTTTAACAGCGGATTATTTTCTGGCAAAGAGCCCATTTCAACCAGCTTGCGTGTCAGCTGTTCATTCTTAAGCAGGAGAGCAGCTTCGCGCTGACGCGCCTGTTCGAGCTGCATGCGTATTCCTTCGCATTCTTGTTGCCATACGAGACGCTGTTGCTCAAAGCTTTCTTTAAGATCATCTAAAGCCGCTAGCGAATTACGCAGTTGCACTTCCAAATCAGACATCGCGTTTCTCATCCCTCGACAGGTTAGCCATAGAGTATACCTAATGGCCTCCGACGCACCAAAAAATAGATTGTACCCAGCATAATTCGAATTGCATTAAAGAGCTTCATCAGCGATTAGAGTGTGTGAACACAGCCAATAAAAATGCAGTTTGGAGCATGATAGGTATACGTTGGCAATCATAAATAGCTTATTAGCTAAAAGCTAATTTTGATTAAGGAATTTTATTCTCATAAGAAAGTTCTTATATTTCATAGTATTCCTTCAATATGCTGCAATTTCCATTGGCTGTCATACACATCGCAATAACCTCCTGCTTTTAAATGCTTTTGTGATCGCCATCGGCCCAACCTGCTAAATTCTGCCATCCCTACACCTTGTGCGGCAGCTATCCGAAGGTGTGAAATCTGCACACTATTTAGACTCCTATCGTCAAAGAAGTGGCGCCCTACACACTGATGCACCCCATTGCCGCTTCTCACCAATAACAAAAAGGATAGGACCAATGAACGACTCTATTGTTTTGGGAATCATCTGGCATCTGGTTGGCGCGGCCAGTGCAGCATGCTTTTATGCGCCGTTTAAACAGGTAAAAAGTTGGTCGTGGGAAACCATGTGGTCCATCGGCGGATTTGTATCGTGGCTGGTTTTGCCTTGGTTAGTGAGCTACATCCTTCTGCCTAACTTTTGGGCTTATTACGGATCGTTTAGCTTCTCGGTGCTGCTTCCGGTATTTCTATTTGGCGCCATGTGGGGCATCGGCAATATCAACTACGGCCTAACAATGCGCTACCTCGGCATGTCGATGGGGATCGGCATTGCCATCGGTATTACGCTCATTATTGGCACCTTAATGACGCCGATTATTCAAGGCCGCGTTGACGTTCTATTTGGAACTCCCGGTGGAAGAATGACGCTGTTGGGCGTGTTAGTTGCTCTTATTGGGGTAGCAACGGTCAGCTATGCGGGGTTACTCAAAGAAAGAGCCTTAGGGATCCGCGCTGAAGAGTTCAATCTGAAAAAAGGCCTGATTCTCGCCGTCATGTGCGGAATTTTTTCTGCGGGTATGTCGTTTGCCATGGATGCCGCTAAGCCAATGCATGAAGCCGCAGCTGCGTTGGGAATCGACTCTCTTTATGTCGCATTGCCGAGCTACGTGATCATTATGGGTGGCGGAGCCGTTATCAACCTCGGTTACTGCTTCATTCGCCTTGCTACGCTCAAAAATATCTCGGTCAAAAACGATTTCTCATTGCCACGTAAACTTATCATCACCAATGTGCTGTTCTCCATGTTGGCCGGTCTCATGTGGTATCTACAGTTCTTCTTCTATGCATGGGGACACGCCAAAATTCCAGCCCAATACGACTATATGAGCTGGATGCTGCACATGAGCTTCTACGTATTGTGCGGCGGAATTGTTGGCCTGTTGCTCAAAGAGTGGAAATGCAACAGCAAAAAACCGGTCAGCGTACTGTGCATTGGCTGCCTGATCATTATTTTAGCGGCCAATATCGTTGGCCTAGGCATGGCCTCGTAGGAAATCGCACAATGAAAAACCCTCTGAATATTTTACTTTTTGGGATTGGGCTTGATACTTATTGGCCACAGTTTCATGGTTTAAAATCACGTCTCGAAGGCTATGTGGGTGAGATTGAACAATGGCTGATGAACCAGCATCACGTTCGCAACGGCGGACTTATTGACTCCATCTCCTCGGCTGATGCCTTGCTAAAAACAGCTCGCCACCAGCCCGTTGATGTCGTTGTGCTTTATATTAGCACCTACGCCCTCAGCGCTACCGTATTGCCTCTGGTACAGGCGCTGGGCAAACCAGTACTCGTGCTCGCATTACAGCCTGACCTCGGTCTGCCCTATCAGCGCATTCGGGAAATGAGCGATCGAGGGCATCGAACAGGTGAATGGCTGGCGCATTGTCAGGCCTGTAGTGCCCCGGAACTGGCCAACGTTTTTAACCGTGCCAATATCAGTTTTCAGCTTTTAGTTGGCGCGCTGCATGACGATAAAGAGGTCTGGTCTGAGCTAGAAGAGTGGCTAAGGGCATACCAGATACGAACCGCTTTAGGTCACACTCAAGTCGGTCTGCTTGGGCACTATTATGACGGCATGTATGACGTTTACAGCAACCTAACCAACCTGTCTGCTCGTTTAGGCGTGCGCTTTAAACCACTAGAAATGTGCGAGCTAAATCAGCTACGACAAGAAACCACTCAAGCGGCCTTGAATAATAAGCGTGCTGAAATGGAGCTAGCATTCGTTATTGATGATCAGTGTTCTGATTCTGAGGTAACGCGTGCGGCCCACACCGCTTGCGCATTGGATTCTCTGGTAGAACGGCATCAACTCGGCGCACTGGCTTATTACTATGAGGGCAAAAACGGTAACGACTATGAAAATATCGTCACCTCTGTGATTGCGGGTAATACGCTGCTGACCCAAAAATCAATTCCAGTTGCTGGCGAATATGAAGTTAAAAATGTGATAGCGATGAAAATATTCTCCCTGCTCGGTGCAGGCGGTTCGTTCTCTGAACCGTATGGCATCGAATTTAGCGATGATGTTGTGCTCTGGGGCCATGACGGCCCAGCACATCCGCTGATGGCTGAAGGCGAGGTGAGGCTTGTTCCTTTGCCCGTTTATCATGGCAAACCGGGCTGTGGCGTATCCATTCAGATGTCGGTAAAAAATGGGCCGGTCACATTTTTATCTGTTATTGAAGAGCGCAACGGTGACGTCGTTTTACAATATGCCGAAGGTGAATCTGTCGCGGGAGAAACGCTAGATATCGGCAATACCAATAGCCGTTACCGTTTCAGTATAGGGGCAAGAAACTTCACTCGTGACTGGTCGATGGGAGGCCCCGCTCATCACTGCGCGATTGGTTTGGGTCACTGGGGATCACAGTTAGAAAAATTGGCTTCTGTCTTAGATATTCGCACCCAGCAAATCGCCTAGTCAGATGAGGGACTGAGGGCGATATTTTTCCGATACAAACGCACGGGCTGGTCAGGATAGTCCAGCCCGTCGCCAATATACTGCCAGCCAAAACGTTCGTAATAATCGGCAAAGGTCGCGTAGAGATAAAGTTCTTTAAATCCGGCTCGGCGGCTAAAGTCCTCCACGTAACGCTGTAGCTGAATGCCTAATCCTCGGCCTCGCTGGCCTTCATCAATATAGAGTGCGGCCAGCCATGGAAATAGGTCTTGGCGGCTAATCAAATCACAGCGCCATAATCCCACCGTCCCCACTGGCTTATCGTCTTGCAAAGCCACAAAAGTTATCGGCAAACCTTCAGGGCGCAGGCTACTACGCACAATGCTGGCAAAAAAATCTCGGCTATTTTCACTGCCAAAAGATTTGAATAACCAATCAGTTATCAACTCACGGTGCTCTGGAACTTCAGACAGCGGTAATATTTGGATCATATGAAATTATGGTTAGAAAACAATCAAGGTGAAGATACTACGCCGCATTGATTGAAATGCGAAATAAAAAACAGCCTAGAGGGCTAATCTCTGACTGATGCACACACAACGCCTGCCACCTAAACTTATGGCCGCTCGTAACCCACAGTACGAACAAATGCATAACAACGTGCGCGGTAGTCATATTCACTGCGCACGTTGCCATAAAAAAAGGGACACCTTTCATGCTTTGTCAGAAAAGCATCCCTCTCATTAGCTCAATGTTATAAAAGTTAAACAAGCTCTTACTTAGCAACTTTAACATTAATGCTCGATTAGGTTTTTATCAAAGTCATCAAATGAAATCTGTAAATCATGAATAAAGATTGTAAATTCTAGTTAGCATTCTCATCTTGGCTGATGAAAAAATAAATATGGCATCTTTTAATATTTACATTTCAGAAAAAACACATAATAACAATATTAAATGTACCTGAAACATGCTAACGACATTGCGTCACTTGGCAAAAATCATAAAATAGGAACATTCTTGTAAATCTGCGAGATCTTCATTATTTGATCTTTTTATATTAAGGTAATGATTCCGAGTTACCCTTCATTGTTGCAAACAAAAAACCGCCTTGTTAGAATCATTTGCAATTTCTACAGGCTCTTCAGATAAAAACCACCGATGGTGTTTTTGCATTTTATCCCTAGCAATCCTCCCCTCTTTTTCCAAAGGAAGAAGCAAATGCCTGACTCTATAAATCGAGACTTCACATAGTTCGGCTAATTGCCTTGTAGACAGCCCCTCTGTTCTATCTCTTTCTAATAAACGGAGAATCAATCCCTGTTCCGGCACGCTAACCATCATGTGGTTACTTAAATTCATTGCTGCCGCCAACACTCTAAGATTATCCTGTGGAACACGTTGTCCTTGGAACAATAAAGAAGGATGAGAAGAATAAGATTCAAGTTTCATTTGCCGAGCTCCTTGTTATCAAATGAGCCCCAGTATGCTTCCCGCCTGCATAGGCAGCAAGATTAGCCCAGGAAATCAATAATAACGATATTTTTACCTGATATTTATGTGTTTTTTATATTAAAAACCTAACCAAGCTAAAAAAACTTGATTTAGTATGGAGATTAACATGAGGTTCGATATAGAGGGATTTGTCACCTTTGATACTGAAGATGCGTCACTGGTCAATATTATTACCGGAGATTGTATCGAACTATCGCAAACCTCTAATCGTCTACTTACTGAGTTACTGCAGCACCGTAGTGATATTCTCTCTCGCGGGGAAATATTTCAGTCCGTATTTGACAAATATGGTGCTAGAGCATCTAACAGCAATCTAAACCAGTATATCTCTACGTTAAGAAAAAATATGAACCATCTCGGCATTCAAAAAAACATCATCATTACCGTGCCAAGAATTGGTTTTAAAATTGCTGAAGATGCCATCATTACGTGCGATCAAGAATACAATTCTTTTTTTACACCTACACCAATAAAGCAAGAAAAAACTGAAAAAATGGATTCTTGGTTGCGCCCTATAGCAATATCAGCAACAATAATCACCCTTCTTTTTTTGTTACTCACGGTTATTATTAAGTTCACAAATAACAATAAAGAGGTAGGAATTAAAAAGATCACAAAAGAAAGCTGTATTATATTTATACCTTCAAACCTTCCGTTTAATGATGTGATAAATAATGAGCAGTTGGGACATTTGTCCTTAGATAAGCTTGACTGTTCGAGTAAGAAAAAGCTCTACATTTATAAAAAACAGAGAAATAGTGTTCTAGGAACCAACATCCAGATTTTCATTACAGAATGTGATGAAGAAAAAAACAGGTGTACAAGTCACTATTATAGAGAAAAGAAAAATGCATAAGAAAATTTATCTATCTATCATATTTCTCTGCTCTACGGTGGTGATTTTATGGGCCGTATTAAAATATCATGCACCAGATAGTTTTATCTGCGACGCAGACTTCTCTATTGAGCAAAACATTAACGATATGCATACCATTTCAACAGGTATGCTCTCGATAGAAACATCACAAAACTATCTCTTTATTAATGTTGATGGTTTATTAACCCGCAACAATGAACGATACATTATTTCCCGAAGCATTCAGGTTACCTACAAAGCCTACAACAAAACCTTTCACCTCTATAAAGTGACGGCGATAAAGACCTCTCGATACGACTCCGACAACATTGATGATAATACCGCCTCTGAACTTTTTTTTAGTAACAGCGATAAAAACCGCATCATTTACATTAACAAATCTTATGATGGCGTCATGCTATTCGGTAACTCAATTTTTCCACAGTATGGTTGTCACGTAAGATAACTAGTTATTAATTAAAAGAAAAAACATAAAAACCACTCACCTCAAATAAAAATAATCATGGATATAAACCTAATACACACATTAGCCTGCATATCGAAAACCATTGATATGATAAACCCAAAGCTGAACATGCATCATGTTCGAACGGCATTCATTGCTTGGCATTTAGCCAAAGAAGCGTCGTTCTCACCCGCAAGCTGTCGTCAAACGCTTCTGGCTGCGCTGTTACATGATATCGGCGGCCTGAATGAGCAGTCCAGACTAGCGCCGCTCAGCTATTATGATAATGATCATAACAATCATGCGCTTATAGGTGGTTTGTTATTAGCTCATATTCCACTATTCAAACCGCTTAGCGATTTTGTTCGCTATCATCACACCAGCTGGGATTACGGCACCGGCAGCATTATTGACGGTGAGCAAGTGCCCGAAGAAAGCCACATTATCTACTTGGCCGATCGTATTGATGTGCTGCTGGCACAATATCGACACCAAGATCTGTTTGCTCTACGCGATGTGCTAACAAAGAAAATTCAGGAAGGCATCAATGTATTGTATAAACCTGAATTTATTCAAGCCTTTACGAAAATCGCTGCACGTGATGATTTTTGGTCTGTGATTCAATCCTCTAACTACCTAGATTACATTAGAGAAATCCCCCGGATTCATAACAATACAATCTCGTTGCATAACTTCCGCGATATTATGAATTTGCTGGCTTTTATCATCGATCAATTCAGCGAAGATGATGATTGCCATTCACTGGTAGTGGGACGTCTGGCGGGTTATCTGGCAAAAGAATCAGGTATTTCCCCCACACAGTGTCTAAAAACAGAAATCGCTGGCTTTTTGCACAACATAGACAGCCTCGATCGAAGTTCACCAAACTCCCCTCAGCATATTTGGGAGATACTTCAACCGATTGAAGGAATGAGTGATATCGCTGAATGGTGCATGTTGCTGTCATCCTCTAAAGAAGAAAGAACAAGCGGCTCTGCCGAACAAGATATTTTATCCGTCAGCCATCGAACCGCTTTGGCGCTAGAAAAAAAGCTTTCTACCCATGAACTTATCGCTGATTTAAAACTGGCCGTACGGCAAAGTGAAATACCACCAGCTCTTTTTCGTCTAGCCTGCGATCGCGCCGCCATGTTGGTGCAAATTTATCAGGTAACGACGCGTGAAAGACGCGCATTGGTGCAACATATCGATAAACTCAACCACGCGTTAAATCGCGAAAAGCACGAATAAAAACATACTTAGTGAATCGATATGCTCAGGCCATTAAGCGGACAGCCCGCCATCGAGAATAAGCGTTTGTCCCGTTAAGTAATGGCTATTTTCACCAATTAAAAACTCTGCCGCTTTAGCAACTTCATGCGGATGCCCTAAACGGCGCAGCGGGATCTCCTGTCGCATGGCTTTCAGCTTAGATTCAGGCATAGCTTGAGTCATACCGCTATCGATAAGCCCCGGCGCCAAGCAGTTGACCCGAATGCCAAAACGCCCCACTTCGCACGCCAACGAACGCGCAAGCCCCATCATTGCCGCTTTGCTCGCCGCATAGGCGGTCTGACCACGGTTTCCCTTGATAGCGCTCACCGAAGACATCAACACCACCGCCCCCTGCCCTTGCAGCATCATCGCCGGAAGCAATATGCGGTTCCAATTGATAATCGCCACCAGATTGGTCTCCAATACATCACGCCAAATCTCAGCGTCTTGATGTATATGCAGTGCGTCTCGCGTCACTCCAGCATTGTGAATAATGGCGCTCGGTGCGCCAAATTTATCGACTAATCGTTGGGCCAGCAGGGCAACCTGTTGTTCATTTTTCCCATCGCAGGCATAGCCTTGTACCCAGGTGTCAGTTTGAAGATTTTCGGCTCTTCTCTGCGTTCCCACCAAGCTTTCCGCGCTGCGACCCGTAAATACCACATTCCAACGGGGCAGTAATTCAGTGACCAGCGTCTGCCCGATTCCCCGACTGCCGCCGGTGATCAATACCCATTTCTGCGTCATGTTAGGCCACTGACTCCTTATCGATAAATTCACACACTTCGCGCAGCGTAATATTTGGATGCTGAATAAAGAGTTCGGCGGTTAGCGTCACACCGAATTCTCGCTTGGCTAAGATGATCAGTTCCACGTAGTCCAAACTATCCAAAGAAAGAAGCGCAAGAGGCGCATCGGGCTGTATCTCTTCGCACTCTAAATCTTTGGCATCGGCAATCATCTCACTCACTTTTTCATAAATAACATCATACTGACTCATATTTTTCCCTTATTATTCAGCGGCTAATTAGCCAATTTTTAACGTAATCGCATTGCTGATAAACGCATTCTGATAATGCGTATGGGCGGCAATACGCACCAGCGCGCTGCCCGGTGCATCGTTGATGAGTAACGCCGGCTCAATGTGGATAACCAGCGTTTCAGGTGAAATCGGATTGGCCCATGAAGCGAGCAAGCGACGATCGAACACCAGTTCCTGATGAGTCTGAACCACCGGAAACTGGGTAAAAATAGCCTCAAATGACGCCAGCGCATTCTGGGGGAAATAGTGGCAAAGCACCTGCTGGCGCAGCAGCCCACTATCATGAATCAGATAACGAAACAGCAGCGCGTCCAAAAATTGCCACTGCTGGGCATATGGCTGTAAGGAAGCAAACGTCTGCCCGTGGCGGATGATATCTTCAGCCTCAAGCGTTCCACTTTCTCCCTTATCACCATCGACCAGAGACTGCACCGCGCTCACCTGACATGACATGCTCGCCGTTCCTGAATCAGGATGAACGATGGAAGCCTTTCGTCCCGTACCGATCAGTTGATAGGGCGTATCGCACCACACCGGCTGGCGTAATCGCGCGACGCAGCGTAGATAAGCCGCCGACTCATCCAAGCCCAAAGCCGCACGCGCAATCTCCTGCTTGATGTCCAGCAGTGCGCGCATACCATGAACCCTAAGGCCTTCACCGCGCTGCCGCGCTAGCTCAAGATCAAAATGAATCGGGTTATAGTCACCGGAGAATTCGGCCCAGCGGTTGGCATCTGCCAAAGTGTATTGAACGGAAGTCACGGATGTTGCTCCAGAATCAATGCCGCATTCGCGCCGCCAAAGCCAAAACTCAGGTTCAGCGCACGCGCCACTCGCCCAGCCCGGTGTCCTTCAGCGATATAATCAAGATCGCACAAAGGATCAGGCTCCGTCAGATGCGCGGTTGCGGGCATAATCTGGTGCTGCATCGTCTGTAAACAGATAATGGCTTCAAAAGCGCCTGCGGCAGCAATCAGGTGGCCTGAATATGATTTGGTGCTCGACGTTGGGATCGCATACGCCGTTTGGCCTAAAGCCAGCTTCAGCGCTTGGGTTTCATTGAGATCGTTAAGCGGCGTAGAAGTGCCATGGGCATTGATATAGTCCAGATCTTCCGGTGCCAGCCCCGCTTGCTCTAACGCATGCTTGATCGTGGCCACACGGGCAACGCAGTCTTCCGCCGGAGAGGTGAAATCAAAGGCATCGGAGAAATTACCGTATCCGGTGACTTCGCCTAAAATGGCGGCCCCTCGTGCCAACGCGCTTTCTCGCTCTTCCAAACACAGCACGCTGGCGCCTTCTGAAAGCACAAAACCGTTGCGCTGGGCGCTAAATGGGCAGCTTGCACGCAGAGGATCGCTCGGCTCGTGACACAAAGCGCCGAGCACGTCGATGTTCCACACAGCACCATCGCCCGTTAAAGATTCACCGGCACCGGCGAGCATCATATTGGCGCGGCCGCTGCGGATAACCTCGAAAGCATCGCCAATAGCGACCGTTCCCGTTGCGCACGCGGCCACAACGGTATTTTGATAGCCACGCAGATTCCAATATTGGCTGCATGCAGCCGACGTCACGTTCGGCATGGTGTAAAAGCAGTTGAACGGAGAGGAAACGCCCTGCAAGGCAAACTCTCTGGCAGCATAATAGCTTTCGTCGAGTCCACCCCAGCCGGTTCCCATAATGGCGCCACACATCAGGGGAGAGTAGAAATCGAGCGGCGAATTTTCACCAAACGCCATGCTCATGGCCTCACGCGCGGCGCCTAGCGTCAGCCGAGCAAAACGCGGCAAACGCCGACGGATCGCGGCCGGAACGCCTTTTAGACTGGGTTCTTCCGCGATAAGCCCCAGAAAGTGCGCCTTGATACCCAGTTCGGTTTTATCCACGTAGCCATAGCCCAACTGATAATCCATGATGGCCTGCCAGCTGGCCTGCGCATTTGAGCCCAGCGGCGTGATTGCGCCATAGCCGGTCACCACAACGCGCTTCATCTCATTATTACGCTGCATTTTTGATTGTCCTTGGTTGCGAATTCCCGCCGCCCTGTGCCAGCCACAGCTGTAGCGTGGCATAGAGATAGTCGTACTGAGCCTGCGTCAGGCTGTTTTCCAATGTGAGCTGCACATCCTGCGCATCGAGCAACGTTTGGTAGTCCACTGCACCTGCTCGATAACGGCTTTCAGTTAACGCTAAACGCTGTTTTCCTAACGCTATCGATTGGTGTAAACGGCCACGCTGTTCATCTGCACTCAGCCGCTGCTCCATGGCGTTATCCACTTCAGAAAGCGCGGTATAAGCCGTCTGGCGAAACGCCACCGCCGCCTGCTTGATCTGCAAATTCGACTGCTCGATGGTGAGCTGCACGGTGTTCCACTGAATAAACGGCAACGCGACAGCGCTGCCCACGGTGCGGGTCGGATTGTTAAACCACTGACTGAAAACCTGACTTCCGGCGTTCATGGTCGCGTCCAGCGAGAGCGAAGGATAAAAACTCAGACGCGCGGCGTCGTAGCCCGCCAGCGCCGCTCGTAAACGAGACTCGGCTGCCTGAATATCAGGGCGCTGGCTAATGACCGCCAGCGGCGTGACCGCAGCGATAGCGACCTGTTGTTCGGTATTAAGCGTGGCGAGTTCATCGGCATGCTGTTCTGCGGGACGGTTAAGAAGCAGTGCCAACGCATTGCGAGAGGCTTCGCGCTGCTGCAACAGCGCCCGCAATGAATTCTGGCGACTTAAACACGTTTGGCGCGCCTGCAATACGTCGAGCAAACCGACTTTGCCCACCGCATGCCAAGACTCAATCTGCGCCAGCGTTTGCTCGGCAATTTCCAAACTATCGCGCAAATTACCGATCTGCTGATTAAGCAACGCGATAGTCCAGTAGATTTGCGCGGTTGTCCCAATGGTTGATAGCACCGTCGCCCGATAATCTTGCTCGCTCGCGGTGGCCTGCCACTCGCCTTGCTCACGTACCCGAGCCAATTTCCCCCACAAATCCAGCTCATAATTGATCGACAAAGACGCCGCGTAGCTCTCCTGCGCCGCCGAATGATGGCGCACCGATTGACTATTGCTGGCCGATCCTCCGAGCGAAACGTCTGGGGTTAAATTGGTGTTGGTGAGTCCAGCTGCTACCCGTGCCTGCTGAAGCGTAATCGCCGCGGCGGCTAAATCGTTATTGCTCGCAAGAACTTGGTTAACCACCCGCGTCAGACGCGGATCGTTAAACCCTTGCCACCAGTTTGCCGAGCCCGATGCCAACACGTTGGGATCTTGCGCCATTTTTTTCTGCCACTGCGTCGGATAAGAGATCTGTGGACGCTGATAGTCACTGCGCGTCAGGTTTCCGCATCCAGATAGCAGCAAAATGATGGAGATAACGTAATGAAGTTTCATTCGCGAGCCAGTGCCTCTGTGGGGTTGAGCTTCGCCGCACTGCGTGCTGGAAAATAGCCGAAGGTCAAACCGATGAGCGCAGAGAACGCGCACGCGATCGCCACGGGAAGCCACGTAAACGCCATCGAAAATTCATCGGTGATCAGAGCAAAAATCTGAGCCGCAATCCACGAGCCACCTACGCCGACAAGGCCGCCCAAGGTGCAAATCATCACGGCTTCGATTAAAAACTGGTGCATGATGTCGGAGGGACGCGCGCCCACCGAAAGCCGGATCCCAATTTCATGGGTTCTTTCCGTTACCGAAACCAACATGATATTCATCACTCCGACGCCGCCCACCAGCAGTGAAATAGCGGCAATCGCGGTGATCAGCAGCGACATCGAATCAGAGGTTTTCTGCATCGCCTTGGTGAGCTGATCGTCGGTTTGAGAGAAGAAGTCTTTCTTGCCGTGCTCACGCGTCAGCAGATGCTCAACGGTCTGCATCGCATCCTGAGGCGTTAGGGATTCTTGAAAGCGCAGAACGATGGCTTCTAAAGGTTTGTCGCCGGAAATACGCTGTTGCAGCGAAGTATAGGGCAGCCATCCCGCCATAAATCCGCCCACCACTTTTGGCCCTGGCTTCACGGCCACCCCCACCACGCGCCATGATGCACCAGCAATCTGCACAATTTGGCCGAGAGGATCTTCGCCATCTTGAAACAGGGTGTCGCGGCTGGTTTCATCCAGCACCAGAACCGGTTCTCCCTCGGCAACATCACGAGCGGTAAACCCATTGCCTTGAATAAAACGAATGCCCTGTAGCGCAAAGAAATCCTGTGATACGCCGGATAACATCATCGACGAGTCGTAGCCTTTGCGTACTGCGGTCGCCATGCTGCTCACCTGCGGAGATACGCCCTCTGCCCACGGCTGCTTTCGCAGACTCGCTACGTCATTGAGCGACAGCGCACGTTCCATATCGGGTCGCTTGCTGCCCCAGCCAGTACCCGGCCGAATTTCTAGCGTGGTGTTACCTAACTTGCCAATTTCATTCATGATGGTTTGGCGCGCCCCTTCCCCCACGGCCATTGAAGACACCACCGATGAAATGCCAATGATGATGCCAAGCATGGATAAAAAAGTGCGCATGCGATGCCCCAGCAGAGAACGCCAAGCCATCCGCATCGATTCATGAATGCTGCGCCACAGCGAAGCTCGACCATTATCTCGAACCACGGGAATATGCTGCGCCAAACGCTCTTCGGGGCAGGACTGATTGATTTCATCCGCGATAATGCGGCCGTCGCTGATTTCAACGATGCGCTGCGCCTGTTTAGCAACGCCGTGATCGTGCGTGACAATAATGACCGTATGACCATCCGCATGCAGCTGATGAAGAACGCCCATCAAAGCCTTACCGCTAACGCTATCCAAAGCGCCGGTAGGCTCATCCGCGAGGATCACCTGCGCGCCATTGATTAACGCGCGGCAAATGCTTACGCGCTGCTGCTGCCCGCCAGAAAGCTGCGCGGGGCGATAGCCCAAGCGACTTTTCAAACCCAATTTTTGCCCCAGCATCTGAATACGCGCTTTGCGTTCACTTTCGGGCATGGCGGTATACAACGCGGGGATAGCGATGTTTTCTTCTGCGGTCAGATAGGGCATTAGGTGATAGCGCTGGAATATAAACCCGAGATAGCAGCTGCGTAGCTCAGCAAGCCGATCGCTATCCGTTTCGTTAACGCTGATCCCGTTGATCAGAACCTCGCCCCGCGTGGATTTATCCAAGCAGCCAATAATGTTCATCAGCGTCGATTTTCCGGAGCCAGAGGCACCAATAATGGCAACCATCTCGCCTTGCGCAATCGTCAGCGTAATATCATTGAGCACCACGTGAGTTTGGTTACCGGCAACAAATTCGCGGTACACGTGGCGCAGCTCAATAATGGGATTCATCTTCGCCATCGCACTCATCCCTGTGCCCCATCCGCTGGCATCACCACACGATCGCCCAGCTGCAATCCATCAAGCACCTGAGCAAATTGACGATCGTTGATACCAATACGGATCTTGCGCTGCTGTGGCTGGCCATTTTCAAGTACGGTAATCAGGTAGCTGTCGGTGCTCAATGCCCGTCCCAGCGTCGAAACCGGCACACGCAGCACATTCTTCGCCTCAGCAACGCGCACAAAGACCTGAGCCGTCATGGAGGTTTTCAGCTCGCGCTGTGCGTTATCAACGGCAAACGTACCGTTGTAATACACCGCGTTGGCCTGCTGGCTTGCGGTGCTGCTGCCGCTTGCCTGCTCTTCCAAGGCTTCTTGAGGAGCAGGCTGAACAAAGCCCATCCGGCTGGTGTATCGTTTCTCAGGGTTGGCAATCACATAGAACCACAGCGGCTGACCGGGCTGTATTTTCTGAATATCCGCCTCTGAAATCCGCGTTTGAACCAGCATTTTATCGAGAACGGCTAATACCAGAATGGTGGGCGCCGTTTGTGATGACACAATGGTTTGCCCTTCATTGGTCACAATGCCCAGCACTTCACCGCTGATCGGCGCAATAATGCGGGTATAGCTCAGGTTAGCGTTGGCGGTTTTGACCACCATTTCAGCCTGCACAATCTGCGCATCATTCATCTCGACCTGCTGGCGCTGAGCGTCATATTGCGCCTGCGCCTGCTCCACATCGCTTCGCACGCCGGAACCATCGCGCATCATGGCTTGTTGGCGGTTCAGTTCCTGGCGATAGCGCACCAACATGGCCTGCGAGGCCAATTTTTGCGCTTTAGCGCTGGCTAACTGCGCGGTTGCATTGCTCAGATCGGACTCTTGCAGCGTGGGGTCGATCTCCGCCAGCAACTGCCCTTTCTCGACTTTGTCGCCCTGACGAACATACAGTTTTCGTAGCTGCCCATTAACCTGCGCCCCGACGTTGACCTGCATCGATGGCTTAAGCGTACCGGTCGCCAAAACCACTTTTTCAATGTCACCCCGATCAACCTGTTCGGTCATTACCGGTTCTGGCGCAGAAAAACCGCGCGACAGGCCGATCGCCGTCAGCAATATGATCGCCCCGGCAAGCAGCGCGAGTAGCCAGCGCGAGGTGACAAAAGCGCGCCATTGCTTCATGCCAAAAGCTCCACGTTAGCCATCGGTTTGGCCTCAGCTGGCGCTACAGGCGCAAGCTCGCCGTCTGACAGGTGATAAACCTGCGAAAACTGCGGCAGAATGTGCTGGCTGTGAGTCACCACAATCAAGGTTTTGCCGGTTTTACGGCAATGTTGTTGCACCGCGGCCATCACGGTGCGCGCGGTTTCGTTATCCAAATTGGCCGTGGGTTCATCCAGCAGCAAAATGGGACGCGAGCTATACAGCGAACGTGCCAGCAGCAGGCGCTGACGCTGGCCAAGCGAAAGCGCGGCATGGCTTTCACGTATTAGCGCATTGATACCGCCGGGCAGCTGATGGATCACCGGATACAGCGCCAGCGAGGTGAGTAATTCCTCAATGCGGCCGCGATCGCTGTCTCGATAATGAGGGTCGAACAGGGTGATATTTTCTAAAACGGACGCATTAAACAGAATGTCTTCTTGGCTATGCAGGGATACCAACGAAGCCAACTGCTGAGCCCGAACGGGTTTTCCATCCACCAGCACGTCGCCCTCTTGAGGGGTGAACAAGCCCGCGATCAGCCGCAGTAAAGTACTTTTCCCCGCCCCCGATTCGCCGACAATCGCGATTTGCGATCCCGCAGGCAGATCGAGAGAAATACCCGTGAAAATCGTTTTCGCCGGATCGTAATAGAATCGAACCCGCTCAAAGCGCACATGCGGCGCGACCGTACTTAGCTCGGTGCTTTGCGGTACCGCATGTTGATCTTCATTGGCCAAGAACAGGCTGTGAGCACGGGTATCAATCACATGCAGCTGTGATTTTTGAATAATCGAAAAGAAAATACGCGTCACATAAGAGCTAAAAATCTGACGTAGGAAGCTATAGGCAAAAAAATCGCCCAATGAGATCTGCTTGCTGTTCACCATGGGCAGAACCACCAGCATGAAGACCACCATCTCAAGGCTGCCCACCAGTTGATACAGCCCCTCTTTGACCTGCTGATAGACCTTCTGTCGCTGCAGGCAGCCAAACAGATCGCGGCTGAACCATGCAAACTGAGCCTTACGTTGGCTCTCAAGCCCGGCCGTTTTGATGGTTAAAACGCCTTGCAAGGTTTCCATAAAAAAGTCATTGAGCACTGCGCTTTTAAGCTGTAGCTGCTGGGTATACCAACGATCGCGCAGCACCGCCCAAATGCTGATCATCCCCATGGCTATCACCCCCACGCCTGAAATCAGCGCCAGCACGGGAGCAATCCAAAACATAATGCCCAGCGCGATAAGGCAGATAACCCAATCGCTTCGTAAACCGTTATCCAGCTCGATTTTCTGCAACAGGCCGCCCTGCCAGGCAATAAATCGGCTAAAGATGTCGCCCGGTGCGCGTTTTTCAAAAAACCGCAGCGGATTGGCGAGCAGTCGCGAAAAGCCCACGCTGCTATTGAGCAGGACAAAACGTTTGATAAAGCGCTCGCTGATCACGCGCACACCCAGCGCCAGCAGCGTTGAGGCTATAAACGCGGCAATAAACCAACCGTAGGGGAAGCGGCTGTTACCCACCTCAGCAAACGCCTGATTAATGGCGTTACTCACCATCGAAGGCATGAGGAACAACGTGAGAGAAACCAAAAACGTTATCAACATCAGCCCATACATGCCGGGCACCGCTGCCGTTTCTTTCAAACTCATCGCATGCGGCAATGCGTTTTTCGTCGTGCCTGCTTCGGCGCTCTTTTCGGCGGTAACCAACGTTTGTGGGTCGAGAATGAGCGCATAACCGCTGATTTCAGTTTTCAGCGAGGCAAAGGGCAACCATTGCTGGCCAATCGCGGGATTCATCACACACACCTGCTGGCCTTTGCGATAGGCCAACACCACATAGTGGCTCGCGCCATAGTGCAAAATGGCCGGCAGGGGCAATTCACTGAGCTCATGGTGCTCAAAAAGCACGGGAGCCGAAGCAATGCCAAGACTCGCCAAAATGGAGGATAAATCGTTCAGTGAAGTCCCATGATCCGAAGCAGGGAAACGCGCTCTCAGCGTGTCCAGATCGGTTTTTCGCCCCTGCGTTTGCGCCAGCATGGCAATGCACGCCAGCCCGCATTCGTTGGTCTCTTCCTGAAAAATCAGATCGGGTATTATTGGTTTCATCATCATCAGTTATTGATTGATAAAATACAGAGAGTGGCTATGCCAAAGCAGCCAATCATGTGGATGTTGCTGCAGCGCCTGCTCGATGATTGCTGGCAGTTTCTCCGCCACATCGCGCGCTTTTACCGGCTCATGAATATGGATACGCAGCCCGTCTTGCTCATAGAGATGATAGAAAACCACCTGTGCGGAAACGGCCCGCGCCAAACGCACAATACCGCTATGCAGCCCCGCGACGCGTCCAAACAGCCGGCAGCGTAGTTTCCCCGATGCAGCCTCTTCGGTTTGCACGGTATAGTCCGGCGTAATATCAGGAAAAATAATGAGGTTCTGCTGCCCCATCGCGACGTCGCTAAGTAATGCAGTGAGGCTGGAAGCCAGCTGTTTACTATCTTGATGAATAGAGCAGTAGGAAAGATTGACGCCCCCTAAGGCACGCGCGCGGGCGTTGTACTGTTCAGCGCTGGAAGAAACGATAACGCTAGCGCGCCCCGGCGTTACGCCAGCGCCTACCATCGCAGCGAGCACATCAGAAATACTGTGCAGCGGCGCCAATATGACCGCATTTTTTCGCAGGCGAAGCGGCGCCACGGCCTCATCAAGCTGCTGAGTACAGGCGGCAAGCTGCCGTAGCACTTTTGGGTTTTGTGCCCACGTTGCGCTGGCCTCTAGAATTTTGCGCCGAACCGCAATCCATGACGCATCGATGCGCCCTTTTTGCCCCGTTAAGCAGTGAAAGTTCTGGGTCGCAACCGGATTCTGATGACGAAACTCCCGCCCAAGCACGCCCAAAAAACAGAGCCCGCGAGCGATAGCCAGCACAAGGCGCACGTTACAAAAACGCAGCACCCAGCAAAAGAATGCTTTCAGCGCGGAAAATAAGCGATCAACGATTTGACGCAAATATTCGCCGATATTTTTGGTGCTGAAAACGATCCAAACCAGCAGAAACCGGGTCATCGCCATTACTTATCCTTTCCAAGCAAATTCAACATACGTGTTGAGAATTCAGGGAAAGAACTATCTTGAGCGACAACAAAACGCTTATTAATAATAAAGATCGGCGTGGCCGTAACGTCATAAAAATCTGTAATAGCTGACATTTCATCTAATCGATGCTTAACGGCTTCACTGGCTCGCACGTTTTTATATTCAGCAATATCAATGCTATTTTTAACCAGCCATTTATCTAATTCCGCGGTATCCGTTAGATTAATACCTCGGGCAATAATAGCGTTATATGCACTATCACGTACGGCAGGTTCTACGCCCATTTCTTGTAGCGTGGCAAAAATAGGGGCAAAGGCAGATAACCCACTTTTTTCCGTATTGATATGTATTGATTCAAATACCACACCGGCAGGCAGTTTTTTAACGAACTCCCTCACATTATCCTCATTCGCGGCGCAGTAATGACAGCCATAAGACATCACTTCAATAATGCTATTATTTTCTTTTATTGGGCTTTTCTCTGCCTGCGCAATAGTTAACTCTTTCTGTGGCGACGTTTGATTATCGTTATCACTGGAAAACGACTTGAACACAAATACATGGTAAAACAACACGGTCATCAAAGATGAGACAATGACAAGCAGCAATGAATAGCTAATAACCGTTGTGCGTTTAAACTGCATAATTTTAATGTCCCAACATTGATCGTCGAATAAATACATGGAGAGAAACTCTCCATGTATTGGTAACTATTTATTTAGAAAACGAGAGAGATTAACGATTTGGCACGCGGCACAGGTTCATATCGGCATCTTTCATGGTGGTCGTGGAACCATGTTTGTCAGTGCAAACTGTCACTAACTTACAAGATGCTACGCCGCCAACTACCACGGTTTCATAAGAGCTGCTACACGTTTTGCAGTTGCCACCCACGATCTGTGCGGCTTCCGCTGCATTAATGTGTTTCATATATAATCCTTACCTTAGTTTATTAAAAATATGCAATGAATTGCATGTACCTACCGATGAACATTGCACCAGTAATATTTAAAAATCGTTAATAACTCAGTCGTTCCGAGGTGTTGGCACAATACATTTAAAAACATTAAATAAAGCAACATTGCTGGTGACATTAAACCGCTTCATTAAACGTCGTTTGTAATAACTCAACCTTCTAACGTTAATATTGACTTCGTTCGCAATCTGCGAAAGTGATTTACCTTTAAATAGCTCTTCCATTAGCCACCACTCATCGCTTGAGATATAGCACCCGGCATCGGCAGTTAACCATTTCATTCGGGTGTAGCTCACCAATGAGGGACTAAAAACCGTTTGCCCTATTTCGCTGCATTTCAGCTCATTAAAAAACAGACTCACATTCTGTTTAGACTCACTTTTTAATAGCCAATGTGCGCCGGGCAATAGCGAGTGCAGCGCAAAAAAAAGTGGGATATTATTTTCGCTCAATAAGATAACGAGTTTCTGCCTATGATGGCGGTAGTACATCTTGATCATATTGAGCACATTAAACCGCCCCTGAGGGAAGCTTTCAAAATCACAAATCACCCAGCGCTGTTCTCGTTCATTCCTTTGCTGTTTAAGCACCTCAACGAGCTGATGTATATTATTGGAGCTGGTAAATTGGACTCGCATTGAGTCATCACAAGCATCCTGAATAACGAACTTCAAGCCTTGAGAGAAAAAGATATTTTTATCAAAGAAAAAGCACTGATAATTCATTTATAAATACCTTCTCAGCAAGTCACTGATAATTTAGCGTGTAGTTAGCTGTTGCAGTGAAAGCACCGGTCGTTAGCGTTCCATTCGCTAATGCCTGTGGTTCGCCCTCCACGAAGGCTTGGAAGTTCAACTGCATCACGCTATCGGTGATCGCCGTTGCGTTGGTTGGCGTATTAAGTTGAATCGGTGAACCATCGCTTTCTTCTAAGCCAATACCTACGCCGCTCGCGCCGCTTGGCGCCACGGACTTAATGGCCAAACGGTCGGTCATGTTCGAATTTCGGTCGCCGTCAAAGGTGACAGTTACCGAGTCAAATACGCTGGGGTTGCAGTCTTCTAACACAATCGAAAACGCAATGGGGGTGGTTTTCCCCGTGGCATAAAGCGACTTGGTAGAAATCTCACCAAAGTCCACCGGCACTTTTTCCGAGCCCGGAGCAATGCTGCAAGGCAAAGCGACAACCACGCCTTTAAACGTCATCGCGCCGCCCACCAGCTCTCCCGCCGCTTCAACCGCGCTACTGAACATCAGCGTTGCTAGTACAGCCAGTTCCATCAGACGCATACTCTCTCCTTACTGGAACTCTGCAACAACGGTTGCGGAAGCCTGAAAATCACCTTCCTCAATGTTGGTTCCGGCGTTTGCAATCGGCGCGGCGATGAGGTTCCAATCTCCCTCGTTATTGTTAAAACCGGGGACGTTATAAAATCTGTTCGGCGTAATGGTCGAACCGCTCTGATCGGTCAGTTTGATACCCAAATTTGAACGATCGCCCGAGCCGGTGGTTCCCAGATAATCACTGTTAAAGCTGGCTGGGCTGGCCTGCTGAATCGCCAATTTGATATTCAGGCTGCCGGTGGTAAAACTCCCGCCTTCGCACTTCACGTGAATCGGCACGTTATGGCTGTAGTTATTGCCATTGAGCTTGCTGCCCGTACCTGGAATGGTGCCGAAATCCACCACGATCGGCGTTCCCTGATTCACCACGCATTTATCAGGTACGGTAAGCACACCCGAGTTGATATAAATCACCGACATTGGCACTGAGCCAATACCGGAGGCCGTTGAACCTATCCGGCCATATAACTCGGCAATTTGCGTCCCGACCAGATTGACGCCGTTGATAATGGGTTTCGTGATCATAAAAGTGACACGCCCCTTCGACCCAGACTCAAAGTCGGTGTACTGCACCGATGGCGGCGCACAGGTGTTCTGGTACGCACGATTGCTTTCATTGTTGAACGGAACCGGTAGGTATTCGAGACGGTTACCACGGATGTAGATTTCAATTTTGACATCCATATAGTCGTTCAATCGCAGATAGCCGGGGTTATTGCCCGATTCAGCCAACGTCGCACGCGAGGTGAAAAATACCGGCTGATTCGTCATCGGCGTATTGCAGTAGGCTGTCCCGGCATAAAGCCCACCTAATGCAAACTCCGAGCTAATCAGAGAACCCGCCACGTTAGAGGTAATATCCTGATTCCCCACATCGATGTTGTATTGATGTGGGCCACCGACCGGGATAATTTCGCCATCGATATAAGCCTGCGCGCCAACGGGAAGTAGCGATAGAACGAGCGCGCACGTTTGGCGTGAGAATAGGCCAGACAGTTTCATTACAAATACTCCATTTTCACGCGCAGCAATCCTTGAAACTCACCGGCGGTGACCGAGTTTCCCGTCGATTCCAATGCGGCCATAAAGGTCAATACGCTATCGCCGTATTTCACCAGAGAAGGCGTCTGGGTCTGATTAATCGCCAGCTTATTGCCAGACATATCCATCAAACGAATGCCTGCGCCTTGCACCATACCGGTGGTGTGTAATAGCGCGGGGTCGGCTACGTCGGACTCACCGATAAAGGTCATCTGCACGGCTTGCTCGCCGGTGGTATAGGCTCGCCAATCGCTTCCGGTCGTCTTAGACGCCAAGCTACTCCGCGCCATTGATGCCCCTTTGAGGCAATCGCGTAGATAGATTTTGATCAGCACCGGCTGGCTGCGATCGCCAGCACGATGAAAGCTACGCGCCGTCATTTCGCCCATATCGATATCTTGCGTCCGGCTCTCCCCCGCCATCACGCACGGAGAGGCATATACAGAACCATGGAACCGAACAATGCCGCCATCTTCACCAGCATGATCCCGATCTTGATGTTGTGGCAACAGCGGCACCGTAGACTGAGCCTGAAATACGACGCCCAGTGCCAGAAATGCGCATAACGCGAATCGATTTTGCATTGTCGGGTCCTTATGGTTATTCCTGCTGCGCGCTAGGTAACGCTTTACAGGTGCTGCCTGAACAGCTGAACTTCAGTTCTGGATGGCCGCCATAATCATTGACATACATCATGGAGAACGCGCTCACCGACGCATCGGTAACCGCAAAATCAAGGCTCGATTTCGGGGCAACCATAATTCCTGGGAAGCGAGTTATTTTGCTGCCCGCGCTGTTCGTTAAACCAATAATCGTGACGTAGTACGGCGTTGGGTTTTGCGCCGTCATCGTGCTGCCGCTTTTCTGGAACACCACTTGGTTTTGCCAGATCTCATTTTTACTGGTGGGGATAATGGCCGCCGGGCGATAGAAAAGCTTGATACGTGACTGCATAGCGAGCTGCAGCATGTTGGGCTTGTTCGGCTTAGGCGGGATTTCACGCACGTTGAGATAAAACAGGCTTTCGCGATCCTGCGGCAGCGTGTTCACCGCACTGGTTTTGGTTACGCGTGCAATCCCTTTCTGCCCACCGTTGATTCGCTGTAGCGGCGGTAACACCATTAACGGCGAGGTGATCTTGTGACCTTCCGCGTCCTCTACCCATGACTGAGCCAAAAAAGGAATATCTGGGCTCGTGTTGGACAGGTTGGCGCTCGATGAGCTCTCTTTTTCGGTAATAATGATCCGCGTGCGATCCAATGAAACGCCCGCCTGCGCGTAGCCGGTTAGAACCGTCAGAGCCATCGCCGCTATCCAGCCGCATCCGCTTTTTTTCTTCATGCTCATTTTTAGCCTTTTATGACAGTTATGGATTTGTTGCTTCGCCATAGATTGGTGGCTTCGCCATAGATTCGTTGCTTCGCTTTAGCCGCATCGCTTAATGGCAAGGCAGCAAAACAGAATTCGAATAATTCGACGCCTGTGCCGGAATAGTGACTTTGCACTGTGTTTTGCCGTTCCAGACTACCTTGAGCGTCTCATCAGGATTAACGCCGGCAAGCCACGCCTGACCGTCATCAAGCACCATCGCTACGCTGACACCGTCGCCATTAAAGACTTCAGCGCCGAAAGGCGGTGTGCTGCTATCAGAGCGACGAATGTTTGCCATCATCTTCATCCCTTTTGCCATTCCGAAAGACTGATAGCCGATAGCGCCTTCGGTCAGCGTGGTCGTGCTAATGGCTTTCGACGGCTCGATATCACTGTCCATCGCATCAACGTCAACGCGGGTATCAAAGCTGTTGTAGCTGACTACGTCGGGTACTACCGCGATGCCAAATCGGTTGGTTCGCGATTTGCTTCCGTTTAGCGGAACGCCTGCAATGCCGTTGGTATCTACCATCATGCGAGCCGTATTGAGCGTGGCTCCGCTGTTATGCAGCGCGGCACCGTGGCGTGTCGCCGTGAAACCACCGCGCAGCGTGCTGCTTAGCGCCACATAATGGCTTTGCTGATAGCTGAGGTTGCTGTTGATTTCTGCCATCTGCGAACGGTGCTGGTAATAGCCATCCATATTAGCGTTGCCGCTTTGGCTGGCCCCTGCGCGCACTCGCCATAGGTTGTTGTTGTCGCTATTGTCGGTGTACGACATCATCGGGCTGGTTTTGCCATTATTGGTTTGCATATCCAAACCGGCCCAGCGGCTATCGCCAACCGGCACAGAGATTGAAATCGCAATCGAATCATCACGCCGATCTTTGTAGTCGGTGCGATACGCCGAGAGATTGGCCGTAATACCGTTAATTTCGCCGACGCGGAAAGTTCGTCCCAGTGACACGCCATAGCGATCTTGGCTATTTCGATCCCAATAGTTTTGGTGGGTATAGGTCAGAAAAGTGGTCAACGTTTTGCTCGGCTCATCAGCCCAGAACGTTTTGTTACCGGTGATGGTGTATAGCTCTTTCTCACGCCCGACGTGGTCGTAATCCTGATAGCGTTCATCCATGTATTGCGCCATCGAGCGGAAATCTTGCTGCGAGAATCGATAGCCCGCAAACGTGATGGAGCTGTTGTATTCGTCGAAGGTTTTGGCGTAGCTGAGTTTGTACGACGTTCCTTTCAGGCGCTCCCCGTCACGGTTTTGGCTCCATGATTCGGTGGCATCCACGGAAATAGCCCCAAACATGCTGAGATCTCGCCCAATCCCCATCGACATGGCGTTGTACTCTTCACCCGCCGTTTGCAAACCACCATACAGAGACCATGCGTTAGAAATCCCCCACGAGAAATCCCCCGAGACAAAGCCCGGCCCTTGGGTTTGGTGGGTATAACGAGAAGGCTGCCCCGCGGCGATGTTGTAACGCACGTAGCCTGGGCGCGTAAGGTAAGGGATATTGGCGGTATTCACCTGAAAGGTAGATACCGAACCATCCTGCTCTTCAACTTTGACGTCCAACGTTCCACGCACCGAGCTGCTCAGATCCTGAATGTTGAAGGGACCGGCTGGCACGGTAGTTTGATAGATAATTCGACCGCTCTGGCTCACCGTTACTTTCGCGCTGGTGCGCGCCACGCCGTGCACTTCTGGCGCATAGCCTTGTAGGCTTGGCGGTAACATACGCTCGTCGCTGGACAGATTGACGCCGGTGAAACGCAGCGTATCGAAGACCTGCGAGTTAAGGTAGATTTCGCCCAGCGTCAGTTTGGCCGCCATCATAGGCAGCGGACGGTAGGCATAAATCTGGTTCCAATCAAAATCAAATTGATGAGTTGAGTTGTAGTAGCTGGTCTGATATTCACTGCGAAAACGCCAGCCAGCCAAATTAAACCCCGCCTGACCATAGCCGGACAAAGAATTGTAATCTTCACTGTGATCGAGCTGATGGGTAATCTGCCCTGTCAGGCTGTAATCAAAAATGACGCCAGCAATACCGTTATCCCAACGCTCCGGTGGCGTCCAATTGGGATCGTTATATTTCATCCACGCCTGCGGCACCGTAATATCCAGCGTCCCCGCATAGTTGCTAAGCTTAGCCCCCGATAAACTCTGCAAGACAAAGCAGTTTTCCGTAACCTGCTCAACTTTAAGTCTGGCCTCTTCCTTCAATGCCAGCTTATCCAGCACGGCCTGACTGATGCAGGCTTGCGTACTTTTACCATCGGGTAACAGCGCGTAATGCACCTTGTCTTGGCCTATTGGCTGGCTGTTAATTTTGATATCCAACAGGTAATCACCGGCAGCAACATAGTTGTCTGAAGCAAAACGGGATAAATCAACATGGGTGCGATCGGACGCATCCAATACGTCGGTATTAAATTCAACGAGATCGTCTGCATATACCGTATTGGCATAACAGAAAATAATCACCTTTAAGGCCACTATTTTTAATTTTGTTTTTAGTGTTACCGACATGACAATTTATCCCGAATTAATCGACGGAATACGCCGAATACCCCAAATGGTATTGGTTAATTTTTTAGTTATAATCAATAAAAAAACGTGCAATAGCATAAAACTCACCGGCTTTAATATGTTTATTAACCGGAACCAGCGAGGCGGTAAATCTCAGAATATTATTCCCGTTACTTAAATCATATCCGGGAGAAGGTTGTCCTATTGTCAGCATACTTCCATGCTGATTACGTAAATGAATCCCAAAGCCTTCCCCTTCTCCGGTAACTAATAGAGCCGAGGCATCATGAGGAGCTGAATTGCCAATAAATGTGATAGTGGCATAAGGAAAACTGTCATCATCAGCCACTTTATTTTTAATAACTCTGCACCCGGTAAGGTGAATATTAAAATCTTTGGTGAGGTGACTTTCACTATCCATATTAATGTCACGTGCAGATACTTCACCAAAATCAACCCAGATCTCACGCGAATCAGGATCAATGCCACAGGCAGTTTCAATCAGCTCACCAGACATTTCTACTTTCCCTGGTGTAATACTGGACGCCAGCGTGTCAGCGGAAAAAAGCAGCGCATATAAAAAAAGCATCACTGATATTTTTTTCTTTATTCCTGACATCATGCTCGCTATCCCTACTGAATATTTCGCAGATAGAATACGGGGGATAAACTCCCCCCGTATGCACCACTTCTAGGCGATTACTGGTAATCGATCTGGAAGTTGATCGTTGACTGGAAAGAACCTGCGGTTACAGGGTTTGCAGTCTGATCCGCGCTGTCTGCTTTAACATAGGCAACGAATGGAATGGTGTTAGCACCGTTAACCAGCTGTACAGCCGTGGTGCCCTGGCCCCAAACCACATCCTGACTTGCGCTGTCTTTCAGACCGATACCGGCATTAGCCGCGGTGCCTGAAGTGAACGCAGCCAAAGTTGCATCAGCTGGGTTTACGCTAGTTGGGGTGTAAGAAACAACGGCGCTAGTCGCAACCGTAGTATCGCAGTCCTGCAGTTCGATGTTTTTCTGCACGTTACCGGCATGAGCGCCGTTAGCCAGAGCTGAAACTGGGATCTGACCAAAATCAACAGATACTGGGCTAGAATTAGGTGATAAACCGCAGGCAGTATTCACCAATTCACCTTGGAATTGGATTTGGCCATTGGTGGTATCAGCCAGAACAGACATAGAACTTACAGCAGCGGTAAATGCTACGGCTAAAGCAACTTTATTCAATTTCATAAAAATTTCCTGCGTAATATAAATATCCTAAAAAAAGATAAAGAGCATTTAAGCCACAGGACGCAATCCAAGCGACAATAGAAGCTCTCTGTGTTATTGGTATAAATCCTTTTAAATAATTAAAGACGCTATGTGTTTATCATAATTATTATCCTGCTCCATCGGACGAACAAAATGCTATCAAATCCCATTCATCGTTAAAAGCCTTACACCCAAAGAGGATTAAGTACGTATTTAAAACTCGCAACAATGCTATATGCGCTATTTTAATCTCGCGAAGTATTTGGAATCATCCTAGTCGCGCCATTTTTTAATCTCGGAAAATACTTAGATATAGTTTTTCCTATAAAGTTAATACACGTCAGCACACCACATACGTGTATTAATAATTAATAGAGAATGAGAACCGTTAAACGAAGTCGTATTATGAAGATGCATTAAGAAGATATATTAAGAAGTGATATTAAGAAGTAGCAATAAACTTGGAGGCTGTTTGTTGTCTCTAGAGAACAGCCAGAAAACTGGCTGCTCTAGAACATCTAATAGCGACAGGGCTTATGGCAGCTCGTTACCGGCTGCGCGATAAATTTCATACCATTCTTCACGCGTTAACGTGATATCGCAGGCCTGACAAATTTGTTTAAGGCGCGAAGTGCTCATCGTACCTGAAATCATCTGCATATTGGCTGGATGGCGTAAAATCCACGCCGTCGTAATGGTGGTATTGGATACGCCATAACGCGCCGCAATCTCATCAATTTTCTGGTTCAGTTCAGGGAACTTAGGATTACCGAGGAATACGCCTTCAAACATACCGTATTGGAACGGAGACCATGCCTGAATAGTCACGTCATTTAAACGGCAATAATTCAATACTTCGCCGTCGTGATCGAGACTCGACGCGTTTTCCATATTAACGTTAATGCCGCTGCGGATCATACCGCTGTTGGTGATGCTCAATTGAAGCTGATTAGCCAAGATCTTTTGGCTCATAAACTTTTGCAGTAAGGCCATCTGCATTGGGCTTTGGTTGGAGACACCAAAACGACGCACTTTCCCGGTATTCAGTAAGTGATCGAACGCCTCTGCCACTTCTTCCGGTTCCATCAGCGCATCGGGACGATGCACCAGCAGCATGTCGAGATAATCGGTATCTAAACGTTCTAAGATGCCGTCTACCGATTTTAAAATGTGCTCTTTAGAAAAATCGAACAAGCCTTTACGGATCCCACATTTAGACTGCAGGAAGACCTTCTCACGACGGTCATCATTGAGCTTGGCTGCGCGAGCAAAAATACGCTCGCATTCGCCGCCGCCATAGATATCTGCGTGGTCGAAGAAGTTTGCGCCCAAATCCAGCGCGGTTTGCACAAAAGTTTCTGCCTCTGCGGCTTTCAACTCATCCATACGCATGCAGCCCACCACAATGGCAGGAACATGCAGGGTAGAACCACCTAATTTAATTTGTTTCATCAAACTGCCCTATCTGGTTAACGGTGCGTTATCACGGACACCGCTATTGATGATGACGAAAATCGTCGCAAAAAACTTAATGTAATACCTTGGTTTATACCCAAAATAATTTGAGTATCAAGTATGAAGGGTATGCATCGCTCGCTCTGGTTCAGTCACAAAGCGCTGGCGATACTCTCGTGGTGTTAGCCCAGCATCGCGGGTAAACACCACGGAAAAATAGTTGCTGTCTTCAAATCCACAGCGCGTCGCAATTTCGCTGATACGATAGTCGCTGCGCCTCAGCAATCGCTTAGCCTGACATAAACGCAGCTGACGCAGATAATGGCTGATCGACATCCCAGTTTGCTGGCGAAATAGCTGTTTCAGCGAGCGCTCCACCAGCTGATGTTCTGCGCAGAAAGCCGCTAAGTCAAAATGGCTTTCGAGTCCACCTTGCAGCGATGCCATCAGCAAATCAAGTTGTTCGCCAGCCGGCAGTAAATAAACACTCTCCGCCGTGTAACGATAACGTTTTAGCACAATGGCTAACTGTAGCAGCAGAGCTTCGGTCAGCTGAATAGAAAGTGCGTCGGTTTTGCGGCTCTCTTGCGCCAGCTGAGCAATAATCGGCCTCGCCTGCGCTAAACCTCCGGTGCTTAAACGCCAGTGATTTTGTCGAGTAGACTCGTCGAACGGCGGCAATAACAGATTCCATTGCGCGTTTAAACGTAAGCGCTCAGGGCAATAGATGATATTGTCGAGAACCAGATCGTTCACCGATTCGTAGCTATGGCAGTCCTCGGCGTTGATGTAGAAAATATCGCCGCAGGTTATCCGATACGGGCGATCGTTGAGCACGTGCAAGCCGTTGCCGCGCCAAACAATCACAATCTCGCAAAACTGGTGGGAATGCTCGGCAAAAACCTGCTGCGGATACCGATCCGCCACGGCGACCGGCATCTGTTCTGAAGGAAAATAATCCCGACTCTCCAGCACTAACAGCTTTCGCATTCCCAGCCTCCCACGCTTATTAAGCCAGAAAGTATTACAGAATCATCGTGGTTTTACGTTGACGGCTTTCTCGATTCCGCACATTGCATTCAGCCGTTAAGTAACAAAATATCACTTGGATTAACGTTATCAGATAGCTATCCCTGATAACGCAAGGCTCGGGGAGATTGGTCGAACTCGCGTTTGAAAAGCGTAGAGAAATGATTGCTGTCACCAAAGCCACACTGATAAGCAATATCCGTCACGCTGCTATCGCTGTGGCAAAGCTGGTGACGAGCTTGCAAAAGCCGCAGGCGCGTCAGATAACGCTGCGGCGTCATGCCGGTGTGATTCTTGAGCTGGCGGTGTAAGGTGCGAAGCGGCAAAGAGAAACGGTCAGCTAATTCGGTCCACTCCACAGATTCGGCGTAGTGATGCTGCAACCAGTCCAATAGCTGGCGCAAACGCCCTTCCTGATCGTCCCCCACCTGAGCAGAACACCCCTGCCAAAGCTGTACAATAAGCTGCATAAAGACGCTTTCATGCAATGCAATATCCTCGGCTCGCTCGCTGGCTGGTGTTTGTTCGAGTTTCGCCATCAGCATTTTTACCTGCGCTAACACCTGCTGGCTGATACGCCAATGGGAGGGATAAACCCCTTCGGATTCTTGCGGTAAAAATTGCTCTACGCCCGATAAAAACTTAAACGCATCCGGCGCTCGAAAGAGCACGTTAGTAAGAAAAAGGCCGTCGGTATGCTCAAATAAATGGCGATCGTGATCGCGAACGAAACATACACAGCCGCTGTTGAGCGTATAGGGATTACCGTTAAAAACGTGCACGCCGGCCCCCTGCTCTACAATCACAATTTCATAGAAATCATGATGATGCTCAGGAAACTCCGGCTGCGGAGCGCGAGGTTCTATGGCCACAGGAGCATAGCCAGAAGAGAAAAAATCGATACTGTGCAAAACCGTCATCGTCAGACTCCTTATCTTATCGGGGTATCAACGCGGGTGATTTTTCCAGCGGTTTGCTATGGCTCGATAGTAGAAGAAGGCCGAAAAATGAACCTTAAACTTTTGACGTCAAAACGGCTTTTAGCGTTCGTTTATTTAAGAATGCGCGGCCAATATTAAGAAATGCGGCGAACATCACAGGCCAGCGCATCTAAGAACTGTGACCTACTTCACTTTCACCTTTGCTGTATTGCCATCGCCATAATTTCGCTGGCATTCATGAGAAGGTGCCCTTGTTAGCAAGTTTCTACACTGGCCGTCATTGATAAATAAGAATGTTCAACGACGGACGGTTCAACATGACGACACGCCATATTGCCGCAATCGATCTTGGTGCCTCCAGCGGACGCGTGATGCTGGCGAGTTACCATGTCGGTACTCAACACCTTACGCTAAAAGAGATCCGCCGCTTTACCAATCGGCTGGTACCCCGCGACGGTTTTGATACCTGGGATCTCGACGCTCTTGAGCACGAAATTCGCACCGGGCTTGAGCAAATTGATGCTGAAAATATCCCGCTGGACAGCATTGGCATCGATACCTGGGGCGTGGATTTTGTGTTGCTGGATGCCAACGGCGAGCGGGTCGGCCACCCAGTCGCTTACCGAGACGATCGTACCCACGGCCTCATGGCGCAGGCCCAAGAGCGCTTAGGTAAACCGTTTATCTATCAGCGTACCGGCATTCAGTTTTTGCCCTTCAATACCCTTTATCAGCTGCGTGCGCTCAGTGAACAGCAACCAGAGCTGCTGGATCGGGTAGAACATCTATTACTGATCCCCGACTATCTGCATTACCGCTTAACCGGGCAAATGAACTGGGAATACACCAATGCCAGCACCACGCAGCTGTTGAACATCAATAGCGGCGATTGGGATACTGATTTGCTGGATTATGCCGGCGTTCCCGCCCGCTGGTTTGGCAAACCCACCCAGCCCGGTAACCGCATCGGTTGCTGGCAAAGTCCTAAGGGGCAACAGGTTCCTGTGGTTGCCGTTGCCACCCACGACACCGCCAGCGCGGTGATTGCCACTCCGATGCAAGACAGCGATTCAGCCTATCTCAGCTCAGGAACGTGGTCATTAATGGGCATCGAAAGCCGCACACCGCTCACCGACAGCCGTGCCTTGCAGGCCAATATCACCAATGAAGGGGGTACGGAAGGCCGCTATCGAGTGCTGAAAAATATTATGGGCTTATGGCTGCTGCAGCGCGCAACCCAAGAGCTGGGTGTTCAGTATCTTCCCGATCTGATTGCAGAGGCGGCTCTGCGGCCTGCACACCATTTTTTGATTAACCCAAACGACGAGCGCTTCATCAATCCGCCCAATATGTGTTTGGAAATTCAAAACGACTGCCGCGAGCGTGGTGCTCCGGTGCCCGAAACACCGGCAGAACTGGCGCGCTGTATCTTTGACAGCTTGGCGAAACTCTATCAGCAGGTAGCCGAAGAGCTCTCCGCGCTGCGCGGTAAGCCGATCAGCCATTTGCATATCGTCGGCGGTGGCAGCCAAAACCGTTTCCTCAATCAGCTGTGCGCCGATCTCTGCAACATCGAAGTCAGCGCAGGTCCGGTGGAAGCCTCAACGTTAGGCAATATCGGCAGCCAGTTAATCGCGCTGGGTGATATTGCCAATGTGCATGATTTCCGCAGCGTGGTGGCACATAACTTCCCGCTGGAACATTTTTTACCTAACCCATCTCACCACTCTTTATCCGCATCGCTTAGCAACGGCGCTGCGCAAACATCTGCCCAATTCAAAGGAACATGTGTATGACCACTTCAATCGATCAGGCTTGGGAACTGGCTAAACAACGTTTTAACGCTGTTGGCGTAGACGTCGAAAATGCGCTGAAAACCATGGAGAGACTGCCGGTTTCGATGCACTGCTGGCAGGGTGACGACGTCGCCGGTTTTGAAAATCCTGAAGGTTCACTAACCGGCGGTATTCAGGCCACCGGCAACTATCCGGGCAAAGCGCGCAACGCCGCAGAGCTGCGTGCCGATTTAGAGATGGCGTTAACGCTGATCCCCGGACCTAAACGCCTGAATCTGCACGCAATTTATTTAGAGTCGGATACGCCGGTCGCGCGTAATAAAATCGAACCACGCCATTTCTCTAACTGGGTTGAATGGGCTAAAAAACACCATTTGGGCTTAGACTTTAACCCTTCCTGTTTCTCTCATCCGTTGAGCGCAGATGGTTTTACCCTCTCCTCCGCTAACCCTGAAACACGCCAGTTCTGGATTGAGCACTGCCAAGCTAGCCGCCGCATTTCAGCCTATTTTGGCGAGCAGCTGGGTACGCCGTCCGTCATGAATATCTGGATCCCAGACGGCATGAAAGATACGCCGATTGACCGCTTGGCACCGCGTCAACGCTTAGCTTCGGCGCTGGATGAGGTCATCGCTGAAAAGCTTAACCCCGCACACCATATCGACGCCGTCGAAAGCAAGCTTTTTGGCATCGGCGCTGAGAGCTATACCGTGGGCTCGAACGAGTTTTATCTCGGCTACGCCGCCAGCCGCCAGACCGCTCTGTGTCTGGATGCCGGTCACTTCCATCCAACAGAAGTGATCTCCGACAAAATCTCCAGCGCCATGCTTTATGTGCCCCGTTTGCTGCTGCACGTGAGTCGCCCAGTACGCTGGGACAGCGACCACGTGGTCTTGCTTGACGATGAAACGCAGGCCATCGCCAGCGAAATCGTACGCCACAACCTGTTTAACCGCGTGCACATCGGGTTGGACTTCTTCGATGCTTCCATCAATCGCATTGCGGCGTGGGTGATTGGCACCCGCAATATGAAAAAAGCCCTGCTGCGCGCATTGCTAGAACCTACAAACCATTTGCGCAATTTGGAAGAAAGCGGTGACTACACGGCGCGTCTGGCTCTGCTGGAAGAACAAAAATCGCTGCCTTGGCAGGCGGTTTGGGAAATGTACTGCCAGCGCAACGACGTTCCCGTTGATGCCAGTTGGCTCAAAGCAGTACGCGAATATGAAGAACAAATTTTGTCTCAGCGTTAAGTGATAAATAAAAGGAATAAAAACTATGCAATCTATCATCGATTCCTGGTTCGTTCAGGGCATGATTAAAGCCACCAGCGACATGTGGCTCAAAGGCTGGGATGAACGCAACGGAGGCAACGTCAGCCTGCGTTTATTAGAGGAAGAAGTAGCGCCGTTTCGCGCCGATTTTGCCTCACAGCCGCGCTGCGTTGAGCTGACGCAGCCCGCCACCGAACTCGCCAATAGCTGGTTCTTAGTCACCGGCTCAGGCAAGTTTTTCCGCAACGTACAAATTGCGCCGCAGGAAAATCTGGTGCTGTTACAGGTTAGCGCCGATGGCATGGCCTACCACATCCATTGGGGATTAACTAAAGGCGGTCTGCCAACGTCTGAACTGGCCGCACATTTCCAATCGCATATCGTGCGTATGCAGGTTACCGGCGGCGATAACCGCGTCATCATGCATTGCCACGCCACCAATTTGATTGCGCTTAGCTACGTGCATGATTTAGACAACGCCAAGTTTACCCGCCTGTTATGGGAAGGCAGCACCGAGTGTTTAGTGGTGTTCCCTGACGGCATTGGCATCGTACCTTGGATGGTGCCGGGCACCGACGGTATCGGTACGCAAACCGCTGAGCAAATGCGCCAGCACGGCTTAGTGCTGTGGCCTTTCCACGGAATTTTCGGCAGTGGCCCAACGTTAGACGACGCTTTCGGCCTGATCGATACCGCGGAAAAATCAGCGGAAATTATGGTGAAAGTTCTGTCTATGGGTGGCAAAAAACAGACGATCTCCACGCAGGAGCTGATCGCGCTCGCCGCACGCTTTGGTGTAACGCCGATGGCAGCGGCGCTTGAAGATTAACCGCTAAGAAAGACCGGTCGCATGCGCTTCTTTTCAGGAAGCGCATCACAACGGTTTTTCATTTTCAGGAGCAATATCATGAGTTTCATGCTGGCATTACCGAAAATCAGCCTGCACGGCAACGGCGCTATCGTCGATATGGTGAAACTGCTTGGCGACAAAAAGTGGGGCAAAGCGCTGATTGTTACCGATGGTCAGTTAGTGGAAATGGGGTTGTTAGACAGCCTGTTTAGCGCGATGCAGCAGCAAAATCTGCCGTACGCGCTGTTTAAAGATGTATTTCCAAATCCAACCGAAGAATTAGTGCAGGCAGGTTTCCAAGCCTATCAGCAAAACCAGTGCAATTACCTGATCGCCTTCGGTGGTGGTAGCCCAATTGATACCACCAAGGCCATTAAAATTCTGACCGCCAATCCCGGCCCTTCCACCGCCTATTCAGGCGTGGGCAAAGTGAAAAATGCCGGTGTGCCGCTGGTCGCCATTAATACCACGGCGGGAACCGCCGCTGAACTCACCAGCAATGCGGTGATCATTGATAGTCAGCGTCAGGTGAAAGAGGTGATTATCGACAGCAATATTATTCCTGATATTGCCGTCGACGATCCGGCGGTGATGCTGAATATTCCCGCGTCGGTAACCGCCGCAACTGGTATGGATGCGTTAACCCATGCGATTGAAGCCTATGTTTCCGTGGGCGCTCACCCATTGACCGATCACTCCGCGCTGGAGTCCATTCGCATGATCGCCGAATGGTTACCGCTGGCGGTGGAGAATGGGCAAAACCTTCAGGCGCGTGAAATGATGGCCTATGGGCAATACCTGGCAGGGATGGCCTTTAACAGCGCCGGACTGGGATTAGTTCATGCATTAGCGCATCAACCGGGGGCGACTCATAATCTGCCACACGGCGTATGTAACGCCATTTTATTACCGGTGGTTGAAGCCTTTAATCGCCCTAATGCGGTTTCTCGCTTTGCCCGAATCGCGCAGGCAATGGGAGTAAATACGCAGGGAATGGATGAGGAGCAGGCCAGCCATAGCGCTATCGCAGCCATTCGTGAGCTCTCGGCACGCGTTGGTATTCCTTCTGGATTCCATTCGTTGGGTATCAAAGAAAGTGATATCGACGGATGGTTGGACAAAGCGCTGGCCGATCCCTGTGCGCCGTGTAACCCGCGTAGCGCAGATCGTGAACAGATTCGGGCGCTCTACCTACAGGCGATGTAAGGAGAAAATATGATCCGTAAAGCCTTTGTCATGCAGGTTAATCCCGATGCCCACGCAGAGTATCAGCGCCGCCACTCACCGATTTGGCCAGAACTGGAAGCCGAATTAAAAGCGCATGGCGCACACAACTATTCAATCTTTTTGGATGAGAAACGCCATCTGCTGTTTGGCTTCGTCGAAATTGAATCCGAAGCGCGTTGGAATGCAGTTGCGCAGACCGAAGTCTGTCAGCGCTGGTGGAAACATATGGCCGATGTCATGCCAAGCAACGCCGACAACAGCCCAATGAGCGATGAGCTTAAAGAGGTGTTTTATCTTCGCTGAGAGGATCTTATTTTTTTACTAAAAATGAGCAAAACAGCAGGTGACCTACTTGCTGGATGACTATATGATCCCTGCGTCTGTTTCGGGCGCAGGGATCCGTCTATTTAAATCAGGCATTCCCTTCGACATGGTCGTCTAACTAATGAGTCCTATTCTATTTTAATGGATATAGGCTGGCGTGCTCACCAATGATTTCAATACTCAAACACCCTTCGCGATTTGGCATTATGCTGCTATTGCTCTTCTTAGCGGGCTGTTCAAGCAAACATCATTATAAAAAGTATGACACCCATGCCTACGACGATGTGATCGAAGATGCTGCCGATGACTATAAGGTCGATCCAAAACTTATCGCCGCGATTATTCAGGTGGAGTCCAGCTTCAATCCAGAAGCCGTCAGCCCTTCGAACGCCATCGGTCTCATGCAGCTCAAAGCCTCAACCGGCGGGTGTGATGCCTATCGTTATAAAGGTAAGCGCGGCTGCCCTGACGACGATGATTTACTCGACCCCGAAACCAATATCGATTTAGGTGCTGCTTACATCAGCGCGATCCAGCATCAACAGCTGAACTGGATTGACGATCCTGTGACTCGTCGCTATGCAACTGAGGTAGCCTACGCCAACGGCGCAGGCGCACTGCTGCGAACTTTTTCAAGCAATCGCAAAACCGCGATTCAGATGATCAATCAGCTTTCACCAGAAGCCTTCCACTGGCACGTTCGCCAATACCATCCTGCCGCGCAGGCTCCGCGTTATATGGCGAAGGTGGAGCAGGTTTATAATAGTTTGTGAGAGTTGGAGTAATACCCCCTCCCAACCTCCCCCTTTGACTGAGGGAGGGGCAGATCGAGTTCTCGCATCCAACGCCGAATCGGTTCCCTCCCCAGCCAAGGGGAGGGTTAGGTGCGGTCATACAACACGATCGGCTTTAACAACATCAATCCTCTTCACCTCTGCCGTTTGCCGGTTCTCCCACATCACCGTGAGTAAGCGCTGCAGCCCGATAAAGGCGAACAATAAAATCCCTATCGCGATTTTGGTCCACCATGAGCTGAGCGTGCCGTCGAAGTTGATATAGGTTTGAATCAATCCCTGAATCGCAACGCCAAACAGCGTGCCCAAAACGGTTCCCACTCCGCCGCTAAGCAGCGTGCCGCCAATCACCACCGAGGCGATGGCATCCAGCTCTACGCCCATTCCAGCTAGCGCATAGCCCGCAGAGGTATAAATAGAAAATACGATGCCCGCTAACGTTGCCAATCCGGTTGAAAGCATATAAATACGGATGGTGGTGCTGCGGGTGGAAATCCCCATCAGATTAGCCGATGTGGCATTACCACCAATGGCATACACTTGATTACCAAAGCGGGTACGGTTGGCCAAAAAGATCCCCAGCACAACCACCGCCAACATCAATAGCGCCATGGCGCTCAAACGCCCTCCTCCCGGAATTTTCCACGCCAATGAGGAGAGCGTGGTGTAAATCGGATGATCGATAGGCAACGACTCTTCCGAAACCAAATAGCTAGCACCGCGCAGAAAAAACATACCGGCTAGCGTGATGATAAACGCCGGAATTTTCAGCGCATCAATTAGCCATCCCATGAAAGCACCGAAGCCGCATCCCATCACCAGCACCAACGGAAAAGCCACCAGCGGCGACATGTGATAATCGCCAATCATGCGCGCTAAAAATACGCCGGTAAAAGCGATCACCGAACCAACAGAAAGATCGATACCGCCTGACAAGATCACAAACGTCATCCCAACGGCAACAATACCGAGAAAAGCATTATCCGTGAGGATGTTGCAAATCACGCGCGTGGTGGCAAAACCGGGAAACTGGCTCAAACAAAACAGATATCCCAACACAAAAACCGCCAGCGTAATCATTAGCGGTAAATTACGTTTAAGCATGGCGCGGCTTCCTTCTGATTGCGGCGAGAAAACGCGGTGACTGGAACACTAAAACAACCAATACCACCACGGCTTTAACCACCTGATTCAATTCCGGTTGGAATCCTGAAAGCAAAATGCCGGTGTTCATTCCTTGGATAATTAACGCCCCAAGTAGCGATAACAGGAGATTAAATCGGCCTCCCATCAGCGATGCACCACCGATAACCACGGCTAAAATGGCATCCAGCTCCAGCCATAACCCGGCGTTGTTGGCATCAGCGCCGCGTATATCCGCCGTCACAATAATCCCCGCAATCGCCGCGCATAGGCCACTCAGCATGTAGGTTCCCATGACGATCAGCCGCGTATTCACCCCCGCATTTTTCGCCGCCCGAATGTTAATCCCTACCGCTTCAATAAAAAGCCCAAGCGCGGTTTTACGCGTCAGTAACCAGAAGGCGAGCAAAGTCAGTAACGTGATAATCACCGGCGTGGGGAGCAAAAATAGCGAGCCGCTGCCCAGCCACGATAGCGAGGGGGAATTGAATGTGACAATCTGCCCTGCCGTAATCAATTGGGCTACGCCTCGCCCTGCAACCATCAGAATCAGCGTGGCGACAAACGGCTGAATTTTGAGGAGTGCCACCAAAATGCCATTCCATAGCCCAGATAAAACGCCGACGCCAAGCGCAGATAAAATCACGATTGGCAAACCATAACCCTGAACCGTTAACGAAGCGGCGGTCGCCCCTGAGATTGCCATCACCGCGCCCACAGAGAGATCGATACCGCCGGTTGCAATCACCAACGTCATACCTATCGCCAACAGCGCCACGGGTGCACAGCGGTTGAGAATATCGATTAGGCTGCCAAACAAGCGTCCATCTTGAATGTGAATAGAAAAGAAATTATTGGCGACCACGCTATCAACCAACAGCACCACAACCAACGCCACAATTTGCGGCATGCCCGTTGGCCAACGTAGCCGTGAGGTTTTGGGTAGATTGGCATCGGGTAAAGAACCGGACATGGAGTTCATCTCCTTATGCCGCAATGGCATTCATAATGGCGGCAACGGAAAGCTGCTCCAGCGGAATTTCGGCGATTTGCTGGCGATCGCGCAGGATCACCACCCGATCGGCATAGCCCACGAGTTCTTCAAGCTCCGATGAAATCACCAGCAGCGCTAAACCATCGGCGCACAGGGTTTCTATCAGGCGAATAATCTCGGCGTGAGCGCCTACGTCAATCCCGCGAGTCGGCTCGTCTAAAATAAGAAACTGGGGTTTGGTGAGCAGCCAGCGCGAAAGTAAAACTTTTTGCTGGTTACCGCCGGAAAGAAACTCGATGGGCTGTTCGGTGCTCGGGGTACGGATCCCCAATTGACGAATGAAGCGTTCCGCAATGTGCTGCTGCTCTTTGCGGGCGATGGGACGCAGCCATCCACGCTGCGCCTGAAGCGCTAGGATAATATTTTCACGCACGGATGCCGCCGCGATAATACCATCGGTTTTGCGATCTTCAGGGCAGAACCCCAATCCGTAACGCGATGACTGGTGTGGCGAACGTAGCGTTCTTTGCTTGCCTTTAACCTGTGCTGTGCCGCTGTCTGCCGGTTTGATACCAAAAATAACCTCAGCCATTTCCGTACGACCAGAGCCGAGTAACCCGGCTAACCCCACAATTTCACCGGGGCGAACTTTGAGGTTAAAGGGCGCGATAACCCCTTTTTTGCCATAGTTTTCAAACTCAACCGTTGGATTTTCACTGAGTAAGGTGCGGCCCGCGCGCTGTAAAGCATTGTTGTCCAGCTCACGACCCAGCATCATTTTAACTAATTCGATATAAGGTAATTCTTTGGTGTTTCGAGTGCCCACAAACTCGCCGTTGCGCAGCACCGTGATGCGATCGGTAACGGCATAGACCTGTTCGAGAAAATGGGTCACAAAAATCAGGCTTATTCCTTGATCGCGTAAATGGCGCATCAGAGTAAAGAGCATTTCGACTTCGCTGGTGTCGAGACTGGCGGTGGGTTCATCAAGGATGAGCACCTTGGCAGAAAGATCGATAGCGCGGCAGATCGCCACAATTTGCTGCATGGCGACAGAAAAGCGCCCGAGCGGCTCCGTGACATCCAGCGAAAATCCGTAACGTTGCATAAGTTCTGTGGCGCGGCGGATCATTTCACCACGTTGAATAAAACCAAAACGGCGTGGCTCTCGGCCAATAAACAGATTGTCTGCCACCGACATATTGGGCAGCAGGTTAACTTCTTGATATACGGTGCCAATACCCAAGATCTGCGCATGAGCCGTATTCTTTGGAAAGACCTCGGCGCCGTCTAGCCATACGGTACCGCTATCTCGTTGGTAAACACCGGTTAGCGCCTTAATCAGGGTTGATTTCCCTGCGCCGTTTTCTCCGAGCAGCGCCATAATTTCGCCGCGACGTAGGCTGAAAGAGACGTTATTGAGCGCCTTCACGCCGGGAAAATATTTACTCAAGCCGTCGGTACGCAGTAACACATCATCATCGCCGTCGCCGTGCATGCCATCGCTCCTAGCTTCGCTGAAAATAATGGGCAGAAGCGATAGCCTCTGCCGTTGAAATGACCAATAGGATTGAAAACGGGATATGGAATTAATATCCCATATCTTTTTTCTTATCTAACTCAGCTTGCGCGCTGTCAGGTAGGAACAATTTGGATTCAGCTTTGGTAATTTTCGGTGGTAACGTGCCGTCTTTTTTGTACTTCTCTAACGCATCAAACGCAGGCCCGGCCATGTTTGGCGTGAGTTCTACGTTGGCATTGGCTTCTCCTGCCAGCATCGCTTTATAAATATCAGGTACGCCATCGATAGATCCAGTCAGGATATCTTTGCCCGGTTTAAGCCCCGCTTCTTTGATCGCCTGAATAGCGCCTATCGCCATATCATCGTTATGTGCGTAAACCATGCAGATATCTTTGCCGTTGTTTTCAGCTTTAATAAAACTCTCCATGACCTCTTTGCCCTTGCTGCGGGTAAAGTCTCCTGATTGAGAACGTACAATTTTGATGTTTGGCGCATCGGCAATCGCTTCAGCAAAGCCTTTTTTGCGATCGATTGCTACGCTCGCACCGACGGTTCCCTGTAGCTCCACCACGTTACATGGCTTTCCTGCAACCTGTTTCACCAGCCAGTCGCCGATCAGTTTGCCTTCCAACACGTTGTCTGCGGTGACAACGGTCATATACAGTGATTTGTCTTTCACGGTGATGGCGCGATCAAGTAAGAAAACCGGGATATTCGCCTCTTTGGCTTCCTGTAAGACGGGTTCCCATCCAGTCTGAACAACTGGGGCAATAAAAATGGCATCAACGCCTTGAGCAATAAAGGAGCGAACGGCTTTGATTTGGTTTTCCTGCTTTTGTTGGCCATCCGCAATTTTCAACGTAATACCGCGCTTTTGTGCTTCGCTTTTTGCCACGCTGGTTTCAGCGGCGCGCCAGCCTGATTCCGATCCGACCTGAGAAAAACCAACGGTCATCGACTGAGCCAACGCAGCTGAAGAGAGTGCAGCAGAGACGGCTGTAACCAAAAGTAAACGCTTCCACATACTGAGATCCTCATTGAGCAATGATTGGATAAAAAGCAACCGAACAGGGATCACTATAGTCAATGCATTGAAGTGAGATTTGGGTTACATCACAGTATTGAAAAATTAACAAAGTGAAAACATCTCGGCTTTATCTAACTTTTTCTTGAGGTTATGGACGGTTTCACTTCATCACGCTACGGCTGAGAGAGAGAAATCCAATGAGAACGGGGAGTTGCATTCACAGCAATGAAAACGATTACACTTATTCATGCCGTATATGTACTTTTTACGTCACAGAATCAGAGATGCTGGGTAATCTAGCTTTTGTAATTTTTGCGAGATAGATCTCGATACATCGAGGATATATGCAAAGCGGAGTGGAAAACTTTGATGTAAAGGCCTGTGACACAACATCACAGGCCTTTACTTTTTGATTTAACAGTCTTTATTTTTTATTCTTTCGCTTTGCTAAAGCGACGGCGCACAACCACAAAGAATACTGGGACAAAGAAAATAGCCAATAGCGTTGCCGTCAGCATTCCCCCCATCACGCCTGTACCTACAGCGTTTTGCGCGCCTGAACCCGCACCAGAACTGATAACCAACGGCAGAACACCCAGAATAAATGCCAGCGACGTCATTAAGATTGGCCGCAAACGCATTCGTACCGCTTCTAAAGTGGCATCGATCAGCCCTTTGCCTTCTTTATCCATCAGGTCTTTAGCAAACTCGACGATTAAGATGGCATTTTTAGCTGAGAGGCCGATCGTGGTTAACAACCCAACTTGGAAGTAAACGTCATTGTTCATACCGCGTAACGCCGCTGCCAATAAGGCACCGACCACGCCAAGCGGAACAACTAGCATTACCGAGAACGGTATAGACCAGCTTTCATACAGCGCCGCCAAGCACAGGAATACGACTACCAGCGAGATGGCATACAGGGCAGGAGCCTGATTTCCAGACAAACGTTCCTGATAGGACATTCCCGTCCAGTCGTAGCCAATACCCGACGGTAACTTAGTCACAAGTTGTTCCATCATTTGCATGGCATCACCGGTACTTTTGCCCGGTGCCGCTTCGCCCAGAATTTCCATCGACGGTAAACCGTTATAACGTTCTAAACGCGGCGAGCCTGTAATCCAACTTGCGGTCGCAAAGGAAGAGAAAGGCACCATTTTTCCACTGTCGCCACGTACATACCAATTATTGATATCATCAGGCAACATACGGAAACGTGCATCGGCTTGGGCATAAACCTTCTTCACACGTCCGCGATCGATAAAGTCGTTAACGTAGGTTCCGCCTAGAGCAGTCGAAATAGTTTGGTTGATATCCGATAGCGATACACCCAACGCCTGCGCCTTTTCCTGATCCACGTCCAGCTTGTACTGCGACGTGTCTTCCAGTCCGTTAGGACGCACTCGCACCATCACTTTTGGATGCTGAGCGACCATTCCTAACAGTTGATTACGCGCCTGAGTGAGCTGTTGATGACCGAGGTTTGCCTGATCGATAAGCTCGAAGTCAAAACCAGTCGCGGTACCGAGTTCAATAATGGCCGGTAAGTTGAACGGAAACACGAGGCCATCTTTGATCTGCGTGAAAGATTTCATCGCGCGGCCAATGATCGACATCACGTCGTTTTCTTTCCCCGAACGTTCGTCCCACGGCTTTAAGCTGACAAATGCCAAGCCGGAGTTTTGTCCCGAGCCGCTAAAGCTAAAACCGTTAACCGTAAAGACCGACTGAACGTTAGCGTGCTCTTTAGTCAGGTAATAATTCGTCACCTGATCTAACACCTTCTGGGTTCTTGCTTGAGTCGCCCCAGCAGGCAACTGCACCATGGTCATAAAGACGCCCTGATCTTCTTCGGGCAAGAATGACGTCGGTAGGCGCAAGAACAACACGCACATGCCGACGACAATCAATACGTAGATGACAAGGTAACGCCCCGTGTTTCGCAGGATCCCCCCCACGCTATCCGTATAATGGTGCGTGCTCTGCTCAAATTTGCGGTTGAACCAACCAAAGAAGCCTTGTTTTTCACCGTGGCCTTCAGCAGAAACGGGTTTGAGCAACGTGGCGCACAGTGCCGGCGTTAAGATAAGCGCCACCAGCACAGACAGCGCCATGGCGGAAACAATGGTGATGGAGAACTGGCGATAGATCGCACCGGTTGAGCCGCCAAAAAATGCCATCGGAATAAACACCGCCGACAGCACCATGGCAATCCCGACCAACGCCCCCTGAATCTGGTCCATCGACTTTATCGTGGCTTCTTTTGGCGGTAGATGCTCCTCCGCCATAACGCGCTCAACGTTTTCCACCACGACGATGGCATCGTCAACCAGCAAACCTATCGCCAACACCATCCCAAACATAGTTAGGGTGTTTATCGAATAGCCAAACGCGGAAAGGATTGCAAAAGTTCCTAGCAGAACAACAGGCACCGCGATAGTGGGGATAAGCG